>NZ_JBNHGX010000001.1:0-1151882 GCF_059091705.1 Arthrobacter sp. Ha26 | reverse complement strand
CAACTCCACTGTGCAACCGGAGGTCCTCACCTTTGGCTCAACGACTCCAGCGAGTCATCACATTCGCCGAACCAACGTCCCTGGGCAGTACACCTAGAGCGGCTGCCTGCTGGTAAAGGACCGTGGCGTCCTCCTTCCGGTCCTCTTCTGCGAGAAGGAGACCGAGATTAGCCATGCTCTGCGCATCACCGTCGGCAATCGCTTTTCTATACTCGACTTTTGCTTCTTCGACTCGACCGCTGCGGGCAAGGAGAACTCCCAAGCAATGTATTCCGAAGGTGAAGCCTTGTTCAGCTGACATTCTGAGAAGCTTCTCGGCGCCTTCAAACTCCCCACGCTCGGCCATCCTCTTGCCGAGCAGGGCTAATCCGTAGGCATCACCTCGATCGGCCGCCATCTCGGCTAGCCTTTCAGCTTCAGTTTGATTACCCACAGCCTCCATTTGTGCGGCAAGGGCAGCCATCGCGGCTGGGTTACCGTGCCGGACTGCTCGGCGCAAGAGTTCGTCGGATTCTGCATGTTCGCCCCGGCGAGAAAGGATGAGGGACAGTTGATACATGCCGGCTCCGTTGCCCCCAGTTGCTGCAACCCGATAGAGCGCCTCGGCTTCCTTGTGCCGGCCTTCGCGCTCTAGCTGCATGCCATGATTTGTCATGCCAAGACCACTGCCTGCCATGGCTGCCCGCCTGTACCAGTCGCGGCCCCCGTCTTCATCTCCGCGGCGCATCAGAAGAAAACCTAGGTTGGCCATGGCATCGGCGTCACCTTCTGCTGCGGCCTGCCGAAGGAGTGGCTCGGCCTCCTGAATTTTGCCACTCCGTAAGAGGATGACTGCTAGGCCTGTCATGCCATGGGGGCTGCCCGCCTCAGCTGCCTTGCGGTGTAAGGCTTCTGCCTCAGCGAGGCGGTTTTGCCGCTCAAGTGTCGTTGCATAATTCGCCATTCCTTCGGGGTCACCCATGTCTGCTGCTCGCGCGAAGAATTGAGCAGCGACCTCCGCCTTCCCAAGCATGCTTGCCGTGGTTCCGGCAGTGTTCAGCCGCCCAGGAGACGCATCACTCTGCGCGGCGGCCTCCCATACTTCTAGTGGAATCTCCTTGCCGGAGAAGGCCACGTGGTCTACGAGATAGTCAAAGGGCTGCAGGGAACCGTCGCTCGATCGGGAGATAAGCGGATAGCCTTTTCCCCCTGAGGAGGTCCCGGTAGCCCAATTAAGGCCTAACTGCAGTCCCTCAGGATTGGGCAGGGGAAGAGGCTCGGGAAGATAGAACCCGACTAGATTCGATGCCGTTTCCTCTGATATGGCGTCACTGATGCCCGATCGCTGCCAATCGATTGCAACTGATACGAGTGCTGCGCCGAGTGGGTTTGTAACACGTCCGCCTTCCAATCTCTCAACCGCCAAAAAACCCCCACCTGCGTATGCTCCCAACCCGTGCTTCAATATGCCCTCTTTAGTCCGTGCGCTGGGACTTAAAGCAGCCAACTTCTTGCGTTCGTCCGGCTCATTCTTGAGACGCACAACTCGGAACCTGCAGATGGTGTCCCATTGGGTTCGGGGCATGTCGTCACTGGGCTGAAAACGCTCGTAGAAGCTCTCGCGCATGGTGGCAACCACAACGTTTCCACTCGTCTGGAGTTGGTCGATCCACTTGGTCTTCAAGTTCTTTGGATCAGCAAGGTATCTTTCTAGGTCGTCAAGCCAAACTATTGATTCATGAGGGATTTCGCCCGCATTCATGAGCGTTGCCATTCCGTCCGGAATATCAGGCATAACAACTGGGCGTGCAGGGAAGACTTCAGCCATCAACTTGGACGCCATTCTCGTTTTTCCAACCATAGAATCACCTAGTACGAGGACGGGCTGATCATCTTCCAGGGCAGCTAGGAATTCCTTCTCCGCGTCACGGTCTAGGTAGGGAATCCCAACCAAGGACTCATGGACTCCCCATGTCCTTTGGGAGATGTCCTTAGCGAGAGGGGCGTCGGCGGCGTTGGCGCTTATGGTTCTGATAGCTTGGTGGCGAATCCCGTCGCTGGTGTCTTTTGCCTTCGCTCTGTCCTTTGCGGCTTGAACAATTAGACCTCCCACTACGCAAGTTATGGCGAAAGAACCAAGCACCCAAGCGGGCCACCCGACCTTACTGATGAAGACCGTTCCTGCCGCGAAAAGAGCGGCTAGGAAGATAAGCCACGGGGAGAATTCGCGACGCTTTCTCGGGCGCCAGGTTGAAGACAAAAATCCCCCAAGAAGTTGCTAGTACGACACGAGGCCGAAGAGAGTCCTTCCCACAAGCTTAGAGGTATGCCTTCCGCCCGGCATGAAGTTATTGCCTCGGTGCCTAGAGAAGCTTTGAGGGCGGAAGGGGCTTTTGAGTCACTTCATTCGCGTGGCGGATGTACTGGTAGACGGTCTCTCGGCTAATCCCATAATCGCGGGCGAGGATAACCTTCGGAGTTCCGCCGCCGGCGCGTTGAACCAATTCGGCGGCGCGTTCCGGCGTTAGGGTTCGTTTCCGCCCCTTGTACACGCCTCGCTGCTGGGCAAGGGCTATGCCTTCCCGCTGCCGTTCTCGTATGAGGGAGCGTTCGAATTCAGCGAAGGCCCCCATAACCGAGAGCATTAGGCTAGCCATGGGGGAGTCCTCCCCGGTGAAGACAAGCTGCTCTTTGGTGAACTCAACCCGGATCCCTCGCCGAGTTAGTCCCTGAACGAGAGCGCGTAGATCGTCGAGGTTTCGGGCCAGGCGGTCCATGCTGTGCACAACGACTGTGTCACCGTCGCGGGCGAAGCGCAACAGTTCGGCGAGTTCCGGCCTTGTGGTGTCTCTGCCGGATGCCTTGTCGGTGAAGACCCGGTCGAGGACCTGTCCCTCAAGTTGGCGCTTTTCATTCTGATCAAGTGTGCTGACCCGAACGTAACCGATCCGTTGACCAACCATGCCCGCCTCCAACCCTTGATGCGTGGAATTGAGTGTCCGGGCATCCGGGAGGATCGTCAAGGACCTTTGCGGTCCTGGCGGGCATGCGGTGAGTCCTCGTGAGTTCTGTAAGTCTCGGGGGGAGCAAACTCTATCGCGGCGTGGGTTGCAGTCTCAATAGATAAGAAAATGGCTGAAATTAATCCATCTAGTGAGATACGTAAGGCTCAGCTTTACATAACGTCGGTTATCGGCTCCCGATTTTGGCCGGGGAGACCTACTTGGAGCATCACGGCTGACCGCGCCGAAAAAGTATCGGGAACGTTGGGAAGCACAGCCGGCAGTTGGCGGAGGCTAGGCGTCGTCCCTCCAGTTGTCTGCCGACATCGATGACCTTGTTTCCTCGCCCTGGATCGGCCTCCAACAATTTAGTTGCCGTTAGACCCATCTGTAAAGGGTCTCCTCGGGCAGCGCGTCCATAAGCACGGAAACGAGTGCCGTGGGCGTCGAAAGCCCGGAGCTGCCTGTATTTTCGTTTTCACCTGAGCTTGGAACTACTACCGCACGGCTGGGTCAGGGAAGGTTGCGGCGGTTGTGCTCCCCTGCGGTGGAAAGAAGACGCGTGCGGGCCGTCACCTTACAACCACACTTCTAACCGGTGGTGTGTAAACAGCATCGGCCGTTTACCGGTGCCCGGACGCTCAAGACGGAGGACGGCGCCGACTGGCGTAGTGGTCAGGGCGAGCATTGCTGCCTGGCGGGAGTGGAGGAGCGGGTACAGGCTGGTTCGTCCCGGCGAGGGCAGATGACGGACAGTCCCCCGTTTTACATCCGTCCGCGTACGGCGGACCAGCCGGGGACGGCTCCAGCTCAGCAATAGCGCAGGACTTGGCGAGGTTTTCCGCGGTAACCGTCTTTTGGCTGTATCCGTTTGCGAGCATTGTTTTGGCAGCCCAGGCCGCTTGTTTATCGGTAACGCCGGGCTTTGAAGCTCTTGGTCAGTTTTGGACCGGGGTCATTAGTCTCAGCCCGTCTGGGACCAATCTCAACTTGCCCTGCACAAGGGTATATCCGCGCTATTGGGGAGTATGTGTGTTTAAGAACCGTTTCGTCCGACTGTTGGTGTCCGGTGTGGTCGCGTCCCTTGCTGTGTTGTTGGGTGTCATCGTGCCGGCGGAAGCCACCGGCAGGGCGGATATCAGCTTGAGTGCTGTTGCCGGTCCTGCCGGTGCCTCCGTTACGGTGACCGGTTCCGGTTTTGCCCGGCGAAGCCCGGGCACGTTGACGGCCGGATCGACGGCTGTTCCCTTCGCGGTGGGCGCCGATGGCTCCTTCCGGGCCTCTGTCATCATCGAACCGACGGTTTCGGCATCGGTTTTGGTGACGGCGGCGACCGGGAAGGTCTCGGCGTCGGCGCGGTACACCGTGATGTATAGCCCGGCATCCCTCACAGCAGGGCAAGAGACCGCCGCCGGTCCCGCTCCGCTGGCCATGGCGACCACTACCAAGACCTCGGCGGCAACAGCAACGCCTCCAATCAGCACCGATCAGCTGCGTTTTGGCGTCTCGACCCCCGGTGGTCCTCAAGCGGCGAGTGAGCTCAACGCCGTCGCCACCCTAGTCGATGAGAACCCCTCTATCGTGATGTCATACAAGGACTTCAGCCAGGGAGCACCGATCGCGGACCTGAATGCCGTGGCCGCGCGGGGCGCGACCAGCCTCATCACTTGGGAACCTTGGCTTTGGAGCGGTAACGGCGCCAACCAGCCGGCCTACGCCCTGGACCGGATCACCGCCGGGGACTTCGACGCCTACATCCAGCAGTGGGGCACAGCACTGAAGGCGTGGGGAAAACCGGTCATGCTCAGGTTTGCCCATGAGATGAACGGCAACTGGTACCCGTGGGCCGAGGCCGCCAACGGAAACGGCGCCGGCGACTATGTCGCAGCGTGGCGTCACGTCCACGACGTGATTGCCGCCACCGGCGTCGCGAATGTCTCCTGGGTCTGGAGCCCCAACGTCCCGTACTGGGGCTCCACCGCCTTGGCCGGGCTTTACCCAGGCGCCGGCTATGTCGACGTGGTGGCACTTGACGGCTACAACTGGGGCACTGCAACGTCATGGAGCTCATGGAGCTCACCATCGGCATTGTTCGGAGAAGGCCTGTCCGCTCTCCGCAGCCTCGCACCGGCCAAACCCATCATCATTGCCGAGACAGCCTCAGCCGAGGCAGGAGGGTCCAAAGCCAACTGGAACACCGCTCTGGTCTCCTACCTGGCAGCCCAACCGGATGTCACCGGCTTCGTCTGGTTCCACCACAACAAGGAAGTCGACTGGCGAATCAACAGCACCACCACCTCCACCACCGCCATGGCCACCGCACTGGCCGCGAGGAACTAAGCATCATGAGCCGTACCCGCCCGTTCAAGCTGGAAAGCGGGCGGGCACGCCCTGCCCGTTCACCGGCCTGAAGATGGTGCCTGCATCGGAACCGGCGTTGCTGCCAGGACGCCGCTTTTGCCGCCTTCCTTTCCCTCTGCGATTCCGCAGATGGGAATGACCCCGGCCCGGTGGGGAGCTTATTGGCTACACATGGGTAGGATCGCAAGAGTGTCCGGGGAACCCTGGTGCGATGCGCCCTGGCCCGGTAGCCCGGGCACGGCGCAAGCAAGGGCCCTGGGATGCAGTCTTGCAGGCGGTGATGGCTAGGAGAGAATACATGGCAATAGCGTTCAGTCCGGTGGAAAAATTGGCAGGACTGGACGAGCTGTCACCGGCCCTGAAGCAGATCCCGATCTTCCTTTTATTCGGTTTGGCTGCAGTCATGAGCGCCTCGATTAAAACGCTGACCGTGAGCAGTTGGCCCGCTCTCATTGCCGGTGCGGTGCTGATTACCGTCGCGACGGGGCTGGCAGTCCTTCTCACGCGGCAGGGACTGGTCCGTTTCGCTCTCATCGTCCCCGCGCTGGACTTTCTGGCTGCCGGAGCCCTGCGCCACGGAACAGGAGAAAGCCAGTCCATCTACGCCTCCCTGGTTCTCCTGCCGGTACTCTGGTTCGCCTCCACCAACGGGCGCCGGTACGTAGGTTACGCGGTCGCAGGAGCGGCCATCGCCATCCTTGTTCCCTTCGCGATGGGTTCAAGCATCGGAAACAACCCAAATGAGCTTTTGCGGGGCGTTTACAGCACCCTGATTTTCGCGCTGGCCGCCGCTGTCGTGAACGAACTGGCCCGCAGGGCCCGGCAAAAGCTGGCCACTGCTCGGAAGCAGGCCGCCACGGCGACAGAAGAATTGAGCCGGGCCGCGCAGATCCAGCGTTTCCTCCTGCCACAAGGTGCCGCTCCCCTGCCCGGGTACGAGACAGCAGGAGCGTGCCTTCCCTCCAAGCCGTGGGCGGTGACTTTTTCGACTGGTACCTCATCGACGGGGGCCTCGCCTTCACCCTGGGAGATGTCATGGGCAAGGGCGCGGGAGCCGGCATGATCGCGGCGACAACCAGGGCTGTCATCCGCAGCGCCAAAAACAGCCAAGACCCCGTTACCGCGCTGACCCTCACTGCCGACTGCTTCGCCACCGATCTTGGCCAGGCCTCATCCTTCGCGACCCTGTTCCACGCAAGGCTGCGGGCGGAAGACGGGCGGGTGCTGTTCTCTGACGCCGGGCACGGCCTGACCATCCTGATCCGAGCGAACCGGACGTGGGAACGCCTCAGCTCCAGGGACCTTCCCGTTGGCCTGATGCCGGACACGCTTTGGGAATCCCACGAACTGATCCTCAACCCAGGAGATATGCTCGTCAGCTTCAGCGACGGAATCCTGGACCTCTACGACGGAACACTTGCCTCGATCAACAATGTGGCCCAGCTGGCCCTCTCCGCCTCCTCCGCCCAGGACATCGTGGACACCATCACCGCCAAGGCCACCGAAAAAAGCAACCCCGACGACGTCACTGTCCTTGCCATCCGCAGGCAACCAACGCCGGCCTGAACCTGGCGGACCCCCGTACGGGAAGGGGGGTGCAGAGCCAACCCAGCGCCTCGACGGCTTGCCACCGGCAATCCGTCGAGGCGCTGGCGCATGGAGCCCTGTGAGCTGATTAAACCGCCCGGGCCTCAGCGAAGATGGTCCGGTATATCCCGGTGTGGTCCAGTTCCCCGTCTCCCCGCTCGATCATGACCGCGAAGGCCTCGTGGATGCTCGTGGAGAGCGGCAGGCCCAGACCCGATGCCGCAGCGATCTCTGCTATGAAGTTGAGGTCTTTGAGCTGGTTTTTCGCGGATCCGCCACCTGCAAAATCCTGGTCGATCCAGCGCCGGCCTTTTTGCCGCAGGACTTCGGAGTTGGCAAGGCCTCCGGCCAGGACGGTTTGCACCTTCTCGAGGTCCAGCCCAGAAGCGCTGGCAAGGGCCATTGCTTCGGCCAGGGCTGTGACGGTAGCAGCGACGACAATCTGGTTGCACGCTTTCACGGTTGATCCGGCCCCTGTTTCACCGAACCACACCACCGTTGAGCTGTACAGCTCAAACAGCGGCGTGACGCGTTCGGCAGCGGCGCCGGGGCCGCCTGCCATGATGCTCAGGCGGCCCTCCTCAGCGCCGATGGTTCCGCCGCTCAAAGGGGCGTCGACCACCGTTACACCCCAGTTGCGCTGGCACCGGTCCGCAAACTCTGCCACCGCCACTGGTGAGACTGTCCCATGGATGACGAGGATCGGCTGCCCAATTCCGGCCTTCCTCCACCCGTTCAGCAGCCCGTCTTCGCCGAGGAGCAGGGCTTCAACGTGGGGCAGGTCCGGCAGCACCGTGAGGACAATGTCGCTGGCTGCGGCGGCGGGAGAAGCGGCAACAGTCGCTCCTTTGATGGCCCGGGCCTTGTCCAGGCTGCGGTTCCAAACCGTGAGGGCAACACCGCCTTTGATGATATTTCGCGCGATGGGGGCGCCCATGGGGCCGGTACCCAGGAGGGCCACGGAGGGATAGCTCTGGGGCAGGCCCTGCTGCCCAATTGTCGGCGTCGTCATCTATTTAGAAGGGGATGAGTCCGGCGAGGGCGGGCAGGAAGGTGCTGAACCACGGGACGGCGGCGAGCACCAGCAGCCCAAAGAACACGGCGATCAGGTATGGCCAGAAGTGCTTGAGGCTTCGTTCCACAGTTTCGTGACCGGTGGCGCAGGCTACGTAGAAGCCGACGCCGGCGGGCGGGGCGAATGATCCGATGCCCATGGAGATGATCAGGACCATGGCGTACTGCACGGGGTTGACGCCGAAGTCGACGGCGATGGGAAGGAGCAGCGGGGCGAAGATCAGGACAGCCGGGAGGCCCTCGAGCAGCTGGCCCATGATGACCAGCAGCACGATGGTGAAGAGCATAAAGAGCAGCGGTGAATCGCCCAGTCCTGACATGAGGTCGTGGATCTGCTGCGAGACCCCTGCGACGGCGAGGGTCTGGGCCAGGGGCGAGGCCGCGGCGATGATGAACAGCACCATGCCCGCCGTCGTCGTGGTTTCCCGCAGCGTGTCACCCAGCAGCTTCCTGCTGCCGCGCCGGTACGCTGCGGCGAGGACGAAGGCGTAGGCGACCGCGACGGAAGACACTTCGGTAGGGGTGGCGAAACCGCTGAGGATTCCGACGACCATGCCTACCGGGAGCAGCAGGGTGGGGATAGCGAAGAATGTGGCTGTTCCCCGTGCCCGCCAGGTAGCTTTGGGGCTCGCGACGCCGCCCTGTTTCTTGGCGCGGAGGAAGACCAGCGCCATGACCACCAGGGCCAGGAAGGCGGCCGGCACGAAGCCCGCCAGGAAGAGGGTAGTGGTGGAGATAGTGGTGATGGATCCCAGGATGAGCAACACGATGCTCGGTGGAATGGTTTCGCCCATGATCGCCGAGGCGGACAGGACGGCCACGACTTCTCCGCGCGGGTATTTCCGCTCTTCGAGCATGCCGCGCATGGTTGTTCCCACTGCTGCGACGTCCGCGACCTTCGAACCGGAGATGCCCGAGAAGATGTACATGGTGACCACGACGACCTGGAGGAGCCCGCCACGGAGGTGTCCGATGAGTGCGTCGACGAGCCTGGCCAGCGGGAGGGTCAGGCCGGCCGAGTTCATGACGGTTCCGGCGAGGATGAAGAAGGGGATGGCCAAAAGGACGAAGCCTTTGGCGCCGGAGGCCATGCCGATCGGGATGGCGCTGACCTCAGAGATGCCGCCCAGGTACAGGTAGATTCCGGATGCCAGGGCGAGTACGAAAGCGATGGGCAGGCCGAGGAACAGCAGGATGAACAGGACTGCCAGCACGACGCCGAGGAGGAGGTTCGGGGAGGCGTAGTAGAAGAGCGGCTGGGCCATGACGACGAGGGCAAAGAGGACGGCGGTGATGCCGGCGGCAATCAGGACTGGGCGTCGCTCCTGGCGCCAGAGTTTCAGCAGGGCGAACCAGGCTATGAGGACCATGCCCAGGGAGAAAGGCAGCGAGACCCAGAAGACCGGCAGCTGCAGGATGGGAGTCTTCTCCTCGAGCTGCTGGACCAAAGTGGGAACGAAGAGAGCGAACGTTCCGGCGCTCATGACCAGGACGAGCCAGTCCACGAGGGCTGCGAGATAAGGCTTCCAGGATGCGGGAAGCCGCATGATGAGAGCCTGGACGGACATGTGCGCGCCCTTGGGGTAGGCGATGGCCCCGCCGATGAATGCGATGGTCAGAAGCGCGATCTCGGAGACTTCCTGGGTCCAGAGAACCGAGTCGCCGGTAATGACCCGGACCATGATGTTGAGCAGGATGACCACGAGCTCTGCGATGATGGCCGCGCCCACCAGCGATTCGAGGGCTTTGTCGAACCACAGCGCGCCACTCCAGCGTGGTGGAACGTGATCATGGTGAAGGATTTCTTCCGCGTCTGAGGGGAGGACCTCCTCAATTTCCTCGGGCGTAGTGACGTGTTTCATGTGTTCTCTTCCAGACTGTCGACGTTGAGAGTGGGGATTTGTTGCACTGGCCCGGGGAGCGAGGCTCCCCGGGCCAGTGTGCTACTTGCTGGCCTTGAAGGCGATGGCCTGGTCGAAGAACTCCTTGCCGATCAGGTTGGAGAACTCCGGGTAGAGGCTCTTCGAGACGGCCTTGAATTCCTCCAAGCCCGCGGCACTCACTTCATTGGCCTGCATGCCCTTGGATTTCAGCTCGTCCAGCTGCTTCTTGGACTGCTCCTCGTCGTACCCGGTCTTGAAAGTCGCGGTCTCAGCGGAAGCATCGGTGAGGACCTTCTTTTGGTCCTCGGACAGGCTGTCCCACTTCTTGGATGACAGCGCCAGGACCCAGGCGTCGTTGATGTGGTTAGTCAGCGAAACGTACTTCTGGACTTCAGAGAACTTGTTGGTCCAGGGCACTTCGATGGGGTTTTCCTGCCCATCGATAGTGCCGGTCTGAAGGCCGGTGAACACTTCCGAGAAGGCCATGGTCGTGGGGCTGGCGCCGAGCTTGCCGAAGTAATCCGTCCACAGCGTATTGCCCGGGACACGGATCTTCAGGCCTTTTAGATCGGAGGGCTGCTGGATGGGGCGAACGGAGTTGGTGATCTCGCGGCCCGTCCTGGTCAGGAAGCTGAGCGCGACGGTGTCTTTTTCCGCCAGTTTGTCTTTCAGCGCCTTACCGGGTTCCCCGCTGAGGAAGGCAGCTTCCTCGGTGGTGTCCTTGAAGAGATACGGGATGCTGATGGCGTTCATTTCCGGCACGACGGATGCGTAAACGGACGTCGAGAGGATCAGTGCATCCAGGGAGCCGCCCTGC
The DNA here is from genome assembly GCF_059091705.1 of Arthrobacter sp. Ha26. NCBI lineage: Bacteria > Bacillati > Actinomycetota > Actinomycetes > Micrococcales > Micrococcaceae > Arthrobacter > Arthrobacter sp. Ha26. Next base: position 1,141,179 of record NZ_JBNHGX010000001.1, on the reverse strand, counting down.
AGGCGCGTAACGGCCGCGTTCTGGTCCCCGCTGAAGCTTGTTCCGTTGGGGACCACCGTGACGGTCACAGATCCGTTGGATGTCTTCTTGACCTGGTCAGCGAAATGCTGTGCTGAGACGCCGACGGAGGAGGTGAGCGGGTCCGGGATGGAGAGCTGGATCTTGGCCGGTGGGGCACCGCCGCCGCCGGCGGCGGGTGCGCCCGAGGCGCATCCTGCCAGGACTGAGGCTGCGAGGGTGCATGCCAGCACTCCCGTGAGGGCGCGGGTCTTGGTTTTCATGTGATGCCTTTCTTCGTTGGAAGGAGTCTTTTTCGGAGGCGTGAACCGCATCGGCTGAAGTTCATGGCCGCGCTCCGGAGGAGAGTGTGGCGGGTCAGGCAGTGAGGGCCGATTCCGCGACGAGGGCTTCCGTTTCCCGGCGCAGCTCGAGCGCCTGGGCCAGGGAGTCGTCCATGATGACGTCATCCCAGCCGACGATTGCGCCCTTGGGCACGTCATTGCGCAGTTCCACGTGGTGGGCCAGAGCCACCGGCAAGGCACCGGTTGAGACGGAGTGCTTTGCCGAGACGAGTTTGCCCCAGACGGTGAACCCGCCTTCGCCGTCAAGGAATTCCCCGGCTTTGAGGTCCTTCTTGGCCGTGGCTACGACGTCGCCGAAGAAGCCCACCGGGGAACCGGTGGCAATGCCGCGAATCGCAGCATTGGCGATGGAGACGTTCAGTTCCAGGCCCACGTAGTGGTAGGGGCGGTAAAGGGCGGCGTACTGCCCGGTGGGGTCCGGGTGCCAGGGGTATTCGGTGAAGCACCCGGAGACGTAGCCGTTGGTGGCCTTGACCACCACGAAGACGCCTTCCTGGGTGTTGTGGCTGATCCAGCTGCCGTCGCGGTTGACGCTGGACATAACGTCCACGCTGCCTTCGTGGGCGAGGGCCCCGCCGACGTCGCTCGGGCGGCAGACGGTTGCGATTTCCTCGACATCGCCGGGTGTGAAGCTGAGGCCGGTGTCGGCCGGTACCAGCCCGGCGCCGTTGGCAACAGCCGCCATTTCAATGGCTGCCTTGGTGCCGTCGCGGAACGAAGTGTGCATGTAGGGGTTCAACTGCCCGGAATCGGTGAGCTCCTTGGAGAACTCCCAGTTCTCCCATACGTTGTCCGGGTTCATCTCGTGATAGTGCTCAAGGTACTTCGCGCCCTTGCCGGCACAGACAACATCAAAGCCGCTCGTACGGGCCCAATCCACCAACTCCATGATCAGTGCTGGCTGGTCGCCGTAGGCCATGGAGTACACCACGCCTGCCGCCTCGGCACGGCGTGCCAGGGCGGGACCGGCCAGCGCGTCGGCCTCGACCGTGACCATGATGATGTGCTTCTTGGTCTCGATGGCGCGCAGGGCATGCTTCACCCCGACGATCGGGTTGCCGGTCGCCTCAACAATGACATCAATGTCCACGTCAAACAGCTCATCGGCGTTCGCAACAATAGTGGTTGTGCGGTCCCTGAGGGCCGTGGCGATATCCGGGGCGATCTGGTTCTTCGGCCAACCGACAAGATCAAAAGCACCCTCGGCGCGCTTGACGTTGATGTCGGCAATGGCCACCACGTGGATCCCGGGGATGTTGTTCGCCTGGGCCAGGTACATCGTTCCGTAGCGGCCGGCTCCGATGAGCCCGACTCGAACGGGGCGGCCCTGCTGCTCGCGGTCGCTAAGAAGCTTGTGGAGGTTCATGGGGATCTCTCTGGTTGCGTTGAGCGTCGGAAGGACCCTCCACCGGAAATGGCGGAGCAACTTCTTCGTCGCTTTCTGGAATTAGGACCGGAGTGGAACCGGTTCCACTTTTGTACCAGTCAGTGTTAGGCTGTGTCAACAGTCACAGCGGAAGTCCGGTTTCGGGCTCGCACCGCTTGTAGGCATCAACGACACTGTGATGCCTGCGGGTAACCTGCTCCGCATACAGGACTTCCATGAGGAGGAGAAGTGAAGAAGGCGCCAACTATTCGCGATGTCGCGTCGGCGGCGGGCGTATCAGTTTCCGTGGTGTCCCGGGTCCTGAATCCGGAGTCAGGCCCTGTTGCGCCCGCCAAGCGTGACATGGTGCTGCGGGTCATCGAGGAGCTGGGGTACCGCCCGCGCGCCGCAGCACGCGAACTGAGCGTCGGGCAGGCTCCGACGGTCGGGTTGGTGGTCGCGGACCTGGCGAACCCCTTCTTCGCACAGCTTGCGGACCGCATCGTTTGGGAAGCCCGCAGCCATGGGGTGCAGGTGGTGGTCATGACCACCCAGGAAGACCCCCACCTTGAAGCCGATTCCCTTGACACCCTCCTTGACCGCTCGGTCGGGGGAGTGATCGCTACGCCCACCGGCGCGAATGTCGAAAAATGGGCCCGCCTGCAGGCCCTGGGAGTGAACGTTGTCTTTGTCGACCGCACCATTGCAGATCTTGGGGACGTCGATGTGGTGAGTATCGAAAACGTGGATTCGGCCCGGCAGGCCACCGAGTACATGCTCAGTCTCGGACATACCCGGATCGGCCTCATTTCCGGGCCGGTCAGCACCTCAACCGGCCGGGCCAGGATTCAGGGATACCAGGCCGCCCATGAAAACCGCTCGATCAGTGTTGACCCCCAGCTGATCCGCGATGTCCCCTTTCGCGGAGATGGCGGCGGCGACGCAGTGGGATCCCTGCTCGCCATGCCCAATCGCCCCAGCGGGCTCATCGTGGCCAACACCGCTCAGGTTCAAAGCTCGGTCCGGCGCCTCGTCCAGATGGGCGAACGTATCCCCGAGGATCTGTCGGTCATTGTTTTTGATGACAACCCCTGGACCGAAATGACGAGCCCTCCGTTGAGCGTGATCCGCCAGCCCATCAGCATGCTCGCCGTGCATTCCCTGGACCTGGTGCTCGGACGGATGCAGGGCCGGCTCCCGGACACCCCCCGCACCATCGAAGTCAAAGCGGACTTTGTCCCGCGCAGCAGCTGCTCCCCGCTCCTGCTGTCACCAACCAGATAAGGAAAACCAGCATGACCGTGATCGTTACCGCCGTCTTCACGCCCAAGGAAGGCGCCTTTAACCAGGTTGCTGCCGCCCTTGCCCCCGCCATCGCGGAAGTCCACGAGGAACGTGGATGCCAGCTCTACGCCATCCATGAAGCCCCCAACGGCCAGATCGTCATGATCGAAAAATGGGACAATGCGGAACTGCTCGACGCGCACGGCGGAGGAGAGCCGGTCAAACGTCTCAACGCCTCACTCGAGGGCCTCCTGGAGGAGCCCGTAGCAGTCACCAGGCTGTCCCCCATCCCCGCCGGAAGACCCCACCAGGGAATGCTCTAGTGAACCCGGTCATAGTGGTCATGGGCGTCTCGGGGGCAGGAAAATCAACCGTCGGCGCGGCTCTTGCACTGCGCATCGGTGCCGAGTTTGTTGATGCCGATTCCCTTCATCCCCAGGCGAATGTCGACAAAATGTCCGCCGGCAACCCACTGACAGACGAGGACCGGTGGCCCTGGCTTGGACGGGTAGGCACCGAATTGGCTGCGCACCACCCCGATGGAATCGTCGTGGCATGCTCAGCACTGAAGCGCGCCTACAGGGACGCAATCCGGGTCAAAGCACCCTCCGCAAGATTCGTCCAGCTGGACGTCGAGCTCCCGGTCCTGCAAGACCGCGTCTCCCAGCGGCCCGGGCACTTCATGCCCTCATCCCTCCTCCATTCACAACTGGAGACACTTGAGCCTTTGCAAGCAGATGAAGCGGGATTCATCGTGCCCGCTGGTCACCCCATCGACAGCATTGTTGACCGGGTTCTCGCTCAACTTCCCGCGCCCGCCGCAGCTTCCGCAACGGGGACCCGCACGCCGGCTCCTCAGGACTTGGTGGGGTGACTCCGGCCAGAGGGTGACCCTAAGGAGCCGGTAACGGCCCTTCGCCAACTGGCACTTGGACATAGAAGAAGGGCCGACGGCGGCACTCGGGTGAGTGCCGCCGTCGGCCCTTCTGCGGGGCTGTGAAAGCTGTAGCTGACAGTGTGCGGGCAGTGGACCTAGGCCACGGTCGCGTTCACCCCACGGGGCTCCGCAGGCGTGGCCGGGTCGGCGGGTCCTGTGGACGGGTGCGCGGCGACGGCCGCTGCATGCTCGGCCAGCACGCCCGTCTGATGGCGGATCTTCAGGCGGTAGAGCAGCGCTCCGCCGCCGGCGACGGCGCCCACAAAGAGCACCCCGCCCCACTGCAGGTACCACTCGAACGGCGGCACCGAGTTGTAAATCTCCGGCCGCGGCCACACCAGGTTCAGTGTCATGGCCCCGCCCCACAGGACCGCGAGGATGTTCACCGGCAGCCCCCACTTGCCCAGGCTGAAGCCGGGCTCGGAACCGTCGTCCGCGATCGGCCACTTCTTCAGCAGCCGGTTGCGGAGCAGCGGGACGGTGACCAGCAGGTAGGACAGGTAGATCAGGACGATGCTGATGCTGGACAGGATGGTGAAGATGGCCGGCTGCATCACGTTGACCAGCAGCGGGATCACGGCCAGGATTCCGATGACGATTGCAGCAACGGCAGGGGTCCTGCGGACCGGGTCCACCTTGCTGAGCTGGCGGCTGAAGGGCAGGTTGTTGTCCCGGGCCATGGCGAACATCATCCGGATGGCTGCGGCATGGACGGCCAGGGTGCACACCACCACGGCCACCACGATGCACACCAGGAAGGCCTTGCCGAAGGGGCCGCCGAGCACCGAGAGCACCAGGTACTGCAGGCCGCCGTCGGCAGCGCCGAGCTTGGGGTCATCCAGGTCCGGGGCTGCCAGGAGCGCGAAGAACAGGATGAGGCCGCCCAGCAGGAAGGACGCCGTGACCGCGCGGATGATCGCCTTGGGTGCCGTGCGCTTGGGATCCTTGGTTTCCTCGCCCAGTGAGCTTGCCGTATCAAAGCCGTACATGACATAGCCGGACGCCATCGCGCCGATCATGAACACCCCGAAGAAGCCCAGCGGGTGCTCGGTGCCGAACCCGGCGGTGTCGAAAAGGACCTCGGGGCCGCGGACCACATGCCAGCCCAGGGCCAGGATGAGCAGGACCGCCGCGATCAGCTCCACGAAGACGCCGATGCTGTTGATCCTGGTCATGAGCTTCACGCCGAAGGCGTTGATCATGGTGGAAATGCCGATCATGATGCTCGCGAGCAGCACGCCGTTGAGGGCGAAGTCGTAGGTGCCCGTTCCGTCTCCGATGATCTGGAAGCCGGACCAGAGCTGCGGCAGGGTGAGCTGCAGGGCCAGGGCCACCGCCCCGAGCGCCACGATGGAGGAGATGAGCAGCAGCCAGCCGGCAAGCCAGGACCATGTCCCGGAGGTCAGCCGTTTGGCCCAGTTGTATACGGAGCCGGCCACCGGGTAGCGTCCCGCCAGTTCAGCGAAGCACAGCGCCACCATGAGCTGGCCGGCGAAAACGAGGGGCCAGGACCATGCGTAAGCAGGGCCGGCCATGGAAAAACCAAAGTAGAACAGTTGAAAAACACCTGTGAGGATGGAGATGTAGCTGACCCCTGCCGCGAAGCTGGCAAACTTGCCGATGCTGCGGTCCAGGGTCTGCGTATAGCCAAACTCGTCCATGCCGCTTGAATCAATACTCTTGCTGGGTTCCGCCATGTGGACTCCTAGTTCAGAAAAGCACGATAACTGATGACCGGCCGGCATGGCACATGGAAGTGCTGATGTCCTGCCGCCGGCGCCTTGCCTGTCAGGCGAGGGAAGCGGTGAGCTCCATTTCTTCCGTGGCCATGGTTTCGCCGGCCCGGTCGGCGCGGATGAGGTCCGCCCGGACCAAATCAGCACAGCGCTCGCCGATCATCATGACGGTGATGTTGGGGTTGACGGTGACGTGTTCAGGCATCACGGAGGCGTCGGCGACGCGCAGGCCGGTGACGCCCTTCACTCGCAGCTCGGGATCCAGCGGCGACATCACGTCGTCGGCCGGTCCCATCCGGACGGTGCCCACCGGGTGGTACACCGTGTTGTGAGTCTTCCGGATGTAGTCCCGCAGTTCCTCGTCGGTCTGCGCCTCGATGCCGGGCGACAGCTCGCGTCCGGTCCATTCCGCCATAGCGGGCTGGGCGGCTATTTCCCGGGCCTTGCGGATTCCGGCTACCATCACCCGCATGTCGTGGCCGTCCGGATCGGTGAAGTAGCGCGGATCCACCATGGGCTTGTCCCGGAAGTCGCGGCTGCGCAGCCGCACCGTGCCGCGGGAGCGCGCGTGCGTGACGTTCGGGGTGAGGCTGAAGCCGTTTTCGGTGGTGGGGTAGCCGTGCCGCAGGGTGTTCATATCAAACGGGACCGAGCCATAGTGCATCATCAAGTCGGGGCGGTCCAGGCCGTCCTCGGTGGGAGTGAAGATGCCGATCTCCCACCACTGCGTCGAGGTCTGCACCATGGGCTGCCTGGCCTCGAACTGCACCACGCCTTCGGGGTGGTCCTGCAGGTGCTCGCCCACGCCGGGGGAGTCCACCAGGACCTCGATGCCGTGCTGGGCGAGGTGGGCTGCCGGGCCAATGCCGGAGAGCATCAGCAGCTTGGGTGAGTCGATGGCGCCTGTGGACAGAATGACTTCCTGGCGGGCGGTGAGCCGGTGGGTGCGGCCGAAGGCCGAGTCAACCACGTCCACACCGGTGCAGCGCTTGTCCGCATCGAACACGAGCTGGCGGGCGCGGAGGCCGGTCAGCAGCGTGAAGTTGCTGCGCTCCATGATCGGGTGGATGTAGGAGACCGAGCTGGAGGAGCGGGTGCCGTCCGCGCGGCGGTTGATCTGGAAGAAGTTGGCGCCGTTCACCACGGTGGTTCCGGTGTTGAACTTTGCGCGCGGGATTCCGGCCTGTTCGCAGGCGTCCAGGAGGGCGACGCCGGCAGGATCCGCCGGGGGCACGTTCATCAGGTGCACGGGGCCTGAGTCCCCGTGGTGGGGTGCGTCCGGGCCGGCGTCCTCGTTGGTTTCCAGCCGCTTGTACAGCGGCCAGGCGGCGTCAGCATTCCAGCCTGTGGCACCGTACTTGGCTTCCCACTCGTCCAGGTCCTCGCGCGGAGCCCAGAAGGCGATGCAGGAGTTGTGGCTGGAGCAGCCGCCCATGACTTTGGCGCGGGCGTGGCGCATAAAGGAGTTGCCGTTTTCCTGCGGTTCCACCGGGTAGTCCCAGTCGTAGCCTGATTCCAGCAGTTCCATCCAGCGGTCAAGCTGCAGTATCTCAGGCAGCCCGCGGTCGTCCGGGCCGGCTTCCACCAGGGCCACGGTCACGTCCGGGTCCTCGCTCAGGCGTGAGGCGACCGCCGCTCCGGCGGATCCGCCGCCGATGACGATGTAGTCAAAGGCGCGGTCAGTGAGGTCCTCGATGTTGTCGAAGTGCATCTAGTTCTCCTTGCCGTGGTCAGCGAACCAGCCGGTCACCTGGGGGCTGGTGTTCTGGTAGATGTGCTTGGCTTCCTGGTATTCGCCCAGCCCGGTGGGGCCAAGCTCGCGGCCGACGCCGGACTGGCCGAAGCCGCCCCACTCCGCCTGGGGCAGGTAGGGGTGGTAGTCGTTGATCCAGATGGTGCCGTGCCGCAGCCGGGCTGCCACGCGCTGCGCCTTGCCTGCGTCCTGGGTCCAGACCGCGCCCGCCAGTCCGTAGATGGTGTCGTTGGCGGTGGCCACGGCCTCGTCCTCGGTACGGAAGGTTTCGACGGTCACGACGGGGCCGAACGCCTCATCGGTGACCACGGACATGCCGCGTTGCACCTGGTCCAGGATGGTGGGCTGGTAGTAGAACCCGCCGTCGTACTTCCCTCCGGCAGGCGCCTCGCCGCCAACCCTCAGCCGCGCACCCTCCTGGATGCCGCGCTGGACGTAGGCGTGGACTTTGTCCCGGTGGGCGGCGGAGATGAGGGGGCCGGTTTCCGCGGCTTCATCGAACGGGCCACCGAGCCGGATGTCCTGCGCCCGGCGGACCAGTTCGTCAACGAAGCGTTCGGCGATGGATTCCTCCACCAGCAGCCGTGCCCCGGCGGAGCAAACCTGGCCGGAGTGGACGAAGGCGCCGTTCAGGGCATTGTCCACGGCCGCGTCGAAGTCTGCGTCCGCAAAGACCACATTCGGGTTTTTGCCGCCTAGCTCCAGCGCCACCTTCTTGACGGTTCCGGCGGCGGCTGCGGCGATGCGCTTGCCGGTTTCGAGGCCGCCGGTGAAGGAGACGAGGTCGACGGCGGGGTGTTCCGAGAGCGGTGCGCCCGCCTCCGCGCCGGGTCCGGTCACGAGGTTGGCGACGCCGTCCGGCAGGCCGAGGTCCTTCAGCAGTTGCATGGCGAGGATGGCGGTGGACGGGGTGAGTTCGGAGGGCTTGAGGACGAAGGTGCAGCCGGCGGCCAGTGCGGGGGCGATCTTCCACGCGGCCTGGAGCAGGGGGTAGTTCCACGGCGTAATCAGGCCGCAGACGCCCACCGGCTCGTAAACGATCCTGCTGACGACGGCGGGATCCCCGGCATCGACCATGCGGCCCGCCTGCTGGCCGGCAAGCCTGCCGAAATACTCAAAGCAGGCGGCGATGTCATCCATGTCGATGCGGCTTTCGGCGATCCGCTTTCCGGTGTCCAGCGACTCGGCGCGGGCGAATTTTTCCCGGCGCTCGCGCAGTTCCGCGGCGACCTTGAGCAGGAAGGTCCCGCGTTCCGGCGCGGGAACACTTGACCAGACTCCGGAGTCGAAGGCAATTCGGGCGGCGGTAATGGCGCGCTCGGCGTCTTCCCGGCCTGCCTCGGACACGGTGGCTGCCAGCTCGCCGTCGGCCGGGTTGCGGATTTCACGGACGGCGCCGGAGGCGGCCGGCTCCCAGGAGCCGTTGATGAAGAGGGTGGATGCTGACGCGTCGTTGGACGGTGTGGCGTAAGTCATAGGAAGAGATTAGGGCAAGTTGAACGAGTGTTCAATAGAAATCTTGAACATTCGTTCAAGATGACGGGACCGACGCCGCAGCGGGTGACGCTGTGGAGGCTTAGCGCTCCTGAAGGGCGTCCTGGCTGGTGTCTTTACCGCTGTTCTTGCCGGTGTCCTTGCCCTGCGGCGGCGCGAAAGCGATCTCTTCCGTGCGGGCAATGCTTCGCTGGATGGACTCCTTGTCCACGCCAAGGAGCGCCGTCAGCCACATGCCGTTCTGAACGACGACGATGTCAGCTGCCCGTTCCCTGCATTCCTCGGGGGAGAGGTCGGGGTTGGCGTTGGAGACGAGTGCCGCGAGCCGGTCGAGGTACCGGTCGAAGGCGGCAGCGTTGATCTCCGCGAAGTCTTCATGCGCTTGGGCCAGGGCCCAGAGGTGCAGCCGCAGGGAGAGGTACCGGGTGGTCAGCAGCTCCGCGCCGGCAACCCGGCGCAGGGCTTTACGCAGTTGTTCGTCCGGGGATGACGAGGGGTCGGGGGCCACCAGCCTGAGGTCGTGCTCGTCCACCCGGTGCAACGCGGCCCGGATCAGGCTCAGTTTGTCCTCGTAGTAGTAGTTCACGAGCCCCAGGGCAACACCGGCTTCGCGTGCCACGGCCCGCATGCTCACGCCTGAGATGCCGTGGCGGGACAGCAGATCCAGCGCCGCTTCGAGAATCCGCGTCTGCCTGTCGATCTGTTCGCCGTTGACGGTGTTTGTCCCCATCTGGCCACACTATTGCCAAACAGGCCAAGAGCGCACTTTCCAGGTCCGTGGGAGACTTGCCGGGTCAGTCCGCTGCGGTCCGTGAGGAGTTTCTGTGGGAACAGGGGAAGTGCAGTCCGGCGATGCCCGCCATGCCCGACGGACGGTTTCCGCTGCCGGGCGCAGGGCTGCGGATCCCGCCCATCCACCGGCGTCGCGCAAATCTGAGGTGCGCCTGCAGGTTTTGCAGGCTGCGGGGGAGCTGATTGACCGCCTCAGTTATGACGACGTCACCATCGACGCCGTGGCCCGCGCCTCGGGGGTGAGCAAGTCCACGCTGTACCGGTACTGGCCCTCGCGACAAGTACTGGTGCTGGAGGCCTTCACCTACACAACCAACCTCCAAACGCAGGTCAAGGACACGGGCGACGTTTCCCGCGACCTGTACGCCTACCTTGTGGCGTTGACCAGGTGCCTTGATGATGGCCAAACCGCTTCGACAGTGGCGAACCTGCTCGCGGAAGCGGTCCGCAGTGTTGAGTTCGCGCTCCTGTACCGCCAGACCCTGTTGCGGGACCGGCGCCAAGGCTTCCTTGATGTGTTGGAACGGGGGCGCGGCCACGGTCAGATACGTCCGGACGCCGATCTGGGAACCATTGTTGATGCGTTGTATGGAGCCATCCACCACCGGCTCATCTCGACAGGAGAGGCCGTTGACCCGGCGTTCCTGGACGGCCTCACTCGCCTTGCCGTCCTCGGATGCGGGACGCCTTCCTACCTCCAGGTCCTTGCCGGGGCGCGACCGGACTGAGTGGGACGTTTGGTGCCACTTCGTCCCATTTCTTAGTCCCGGGCAAGCCCCAGGGCCGAAGGTTGGACCAAGGCCCTAACAGGCACCCATCCAGCAAGAAGGCGCACCATGACCGTCACCGCCACACCCGCGCGCACCAACATCGGCACCCGGCATCCGGATCTTTACGCGACCGTAGGCTCTATGGCCCAGATGGCCGAGCAGGCGGCCTTGGGCGAGGGCATCTCCCCGCTGCTCATTGAACTCATCAAGATCCGGGTATCCCAAATCAACGGATGCGCCTACTGCCTTCGCATACACAGCGCAGATTCACTCGCTAAGGGGGAGAGTCCCGAGCGCCTGAGCGTCCTGTCAGCGTGGAGGGAGACCAAGTACTTCGACGCGCAGGAAAGCGCCGCCCTGGCACTGGCCGAATACGTCACGCTGATCAAGGATTCACACTCGAACAGGGGCCTGTACGAGTCTGCGGCCGGGGAGCTGACCCCAGGTCAAGTGTCAGCTGTTATCTGGGTGGCGATGGCCATCAATGCCTTCAATCGGATAGCGATCAGCAGCTCCTACCGAGTAGCCCCGGCAAGGTAAGGGGCGGGTACCCCCCCACGAAGAATCCCCGCCGGGTCTGTACCCGGCGGGGATTCCTTCGTCGGCGGGCCGCTTACTTCTTGGGCAGGCCTGCCGGGTTCAGCTCGGACTTTTTGATGGCCTCGGAAGACAGGCCCCAGCGGTCCAGGATCTTGGCGTAGGTGCCGTTTTCGATCAGTTCGTTCAGCGCCGCCTGGGCGGCCACTGCCAGGCCGTTGTCCTTCTTGGTGGTGAACGCGATCTCCGCTGTCAGTGGCCACCCTCCGTTGAGGGTGCCCACCTGCTTGCTCTTGCCGTCCAGGGCGGCCTTGTAGGCCGCGCCGGCGTTAGGCCCGAACGTCAGGTCCGCGCGGCCCGACTGAAGCGCCAGGGTGGAGGCGGAGTCGTCGTCGTAATACTGGAACTCGACCGGCTTCAGGCCGTTCTTCTTGTTCTCCTCGTCCCAGCGCACCAGGATGGCTTCCTGGTTGGTGCCGGACCCGACGATGACGCGTTTGCCGGCAACGTCCTTGGCCTCCTTGATTTCGCCGATATCGGAATCGCTCTTCGCGTAAAAGCCCAGGAGATCGTTCCGGTAGGTGGCGAAGTCGAACTTCTCCTTGCGCGCCTCGGTGACCGTGACGTTGGAGAGCACGGCCTCATACTTGCCGGACTCAACCCCCAGCGGCCAGTCTGCCCAAGCCACGGGAAGAGCCTCAACCTCCAGCCCGAGCGTCTCGCCGACCGCGTAGGCAATATCAAGTTCACTGCCGATGAGGGTCTTATTGTCGGTTGCGAAAAAGCTCAGCGGCGCCGTGCCCCCGGTGCTGACTACCGTGAGCTTGCCATCGGCCTTGATGGCTTCAGGGACCAGTGCGGCGGCGTCGGAGTCCACGGAAACTTTAAAGCGGTCCTGCTGCGGGGACAGGTTGAAGGTCTTGCCGGCAGCAGTGGTGGAGGATCCCGACGTCGGTGCTGTCGCCGCCGTGGCGCCTGGGTCTGCGCATGCTGCCAGCCCCAGCAGCGCGGTGATGGTGAGGGCCACGGCAGCAGCCGGTTTCGCCTTGATAATGGCCATTTTTCCTCCTCGGAGGTGGGTCGCGGATGCATCGGAGTGTGCTCGTTGCAGCAACTATGCGTGAGCGCCGCCGGGGGAACCAAAGGGGCTGAAACGCTGGGATACAGGGAGTAACGGCGGTTAACCGGGCGACCGCGGCGGTCATATTTGGAGACCGCGTAGTAAAACCAAAACCAAGTAGCCAATCTGGGCAACGGCTTCAGAAAACGAGTACTCACGGGTAAAGACAGGTGGGCGATTACGCGTGTGCTGGCCCCTCAGCGGGACCTACCGTTGGCTAAGGCAGCGGCTCGGGTGAGTCGCTTTTGGTCTCAACAGGAGTTCACATGCGCACTGCAGCATCAAGGTCTGTCCTTTCCCGCCGTCTCGCCGCAGCTGTTGTCCTGCCGGGTCTCCTCACCACAAGCCTGGTGCTGGTCCAGCCCGCCACGGCGGCAACGACGTCCACGACCGGGATGTGCAACGGCGTGGTGAACCAGTTCGCGCATCGCGGAACAGTGCAGGAGAACCTGCTGAGGGCGGCGGCGAAGAAGAACGCGGATGTCATCGCCAAGCTGGAGGCCGAAAAGGCGCAGCTGCAGGCGCAGGAAGCTGAACTGAAGGCCGGGATCCAGGCTGCAGACATAGCCCTCGCGGAACTTGCGGCTGAGGAGAAACAACTCGTGGATAACGAGGCTGCCGCAGTGCAGGAACTAGCCCGGCTAACTGAGGATAGGGCCGGCAAGGCGGCACAGGTAAAGGAAACTGAGGCTGCCATCTCTGACCTTGAGGCGAAGCAAGCGGCCGTCGTCAGCGAGCTTTCACCCCTTCAGGAAGAACTGGCGGCCGCCGAGGGCGCAACCGCAGACCTTGAGGCGGAGGCTGCCCGGCTCGAAGCCCGCAAGGCAGCCAACGAACAGGAACTCACCGACGCCCGGACGGAGCTCGAAACGCTGCAGACGGCGGCGGCTGACGCGGCGGGTGCCGTCTCGGCCAAGGAAGGCCAAATCCAGCAGGCCGACGGCGAATTGGCAATCCTGATGGCCGCGGCTGCCGACGCAGCCACCACCGTCGACGCTGCTCGGCTGGAAGTCACCAAGGCTCAGGAGCACCTGGACAGCCTCGTAACGGACAGTGCCTGGGCCACCGGGACGTTGGAGGCCGCGAAGGATCAGCTGGCCACCGAGGAACAGACGTTGGTTGACTTCCAAACCCTAGCGACAGCCGCAGATGCGGCCGTCGCGGACAAGAAAGCGCAGATCGCCGGCGCCGGGACTCAACTGACCACACTTGAGGCCACGTCTACCGCCGCGACGAACGCCCTTAACGCACAGAACGATGCCATCGCAGCGGCTGAGGCCGAGCTGATCACCCTGCAGGCTGCTGCGGCGGCTGCCGCGAAAGCGGTGGAGGATAACAATGACCGGGCCAGCACCCTGGGCGCCGAGACCACAACCCTTCAGGGCCAGGTCACCACGCTGAACGCCAGCATCACCGCAAAACGGGCTGAACTGACTGCCGCCACGAACGAGCTCACGGCGCTGGAGAACAAAGCTGCATCCCTGCAAACCCAAATCAACGATCTGACAAGGCAAATTGCCGCCATCAAGGGAAATTCGGACGAGAAGACTGTGCTGCAGGCCCAGCGCAAGGCGAAGCAGGACGAGCTGGGTATTGTCACTGGCCAGATCACCGACAAAACCGCGCAGATCTCCGGGCTGCAGGGCAACCTGGCAACACTCCAGAACCAAGTGAACACCCTCAACGCCCAACTCCTCGCCAAACAGACGGAGAGCAGTACCCTCCAGCAGCAGGCAGCACCGCTGCAGGCGGCTCTGACAGCAGCCAATGAGGGCGTTACGGCCAAGGAAACCCAGATCGCGTCGCTCAAGGTCGGGATTTCCGCCCTGCAGGGCGCTGTCGACAAGGCCACCGCCGCGGTGACCGCCAAGCAGACCGAACTGGCGGACCTGCAGGGCGGCCTGTCCGCCCTCGAGCAGGCCACCACCGACGCAGCCAAAGCCGTGGCGGCCCAGCAAACTGTGGTCACGGATCTGAAAAACGCCCTTCCGGGACTGGAGTCCGGCGCCACTCAGGCAGAGCAGGCCGTCGCCGACCAGGAAACTGTGCTGGAAAGCAAGAAGTCCGCGCTGGGGACGGCACAGGAAGAACTGGCCGCGGCCGACCAGGCGGTGGAGGGCAAGAAGACCGAACTTGCAACGCTGCAGGACCAGCTCAAGCGTCTGCAGTCGGCCCTGGAGTCCGCGAACGGTGCCGTGACCGACCAAACGGTGCAGGTCGAGTCCCTGGACCGGCTGGCCGAAAGCCTGGCAGCGGACGTGTCAGCGATCAACAGCCAGGTCATTATCAAGGAAAACGAGATCCTGTCCCTGCAGAACCGGGTGAAGCCCCTTCTCGACCAGCTCGACCAGCTCAACGGTGAAATCACCGCCGCGGAGGCGAACCTGAAAACCCTGCAGGGCCAGCTGACCACCCTGGACCAGCAGATCACGGCGGCCCAGACAACCCTGAGGAATCTGGAAGCCAAGAAAGGGGCAAACAAGGATGCAGTTGCGGCACAGAGGCTGGTCGTCAACGCCCTGACGACCAAACTGGGCGACGTCCAAAAGCAGATCGCCGCCATCGACGGAACCATCGCCTTGGGAGGTTGCGCCGTCTGATCCTGACAGCGGGAGCGCCCAACGACGTGCGCCACAGAGAAGCGGCCCGGTCACCAGACCGGGCCGCTTCTCTGTGTTCAACACCGCAATGCGAGGGTGCGTCAGCCCAGCGCCTTGATGACTTCCTTGGCCACGTCTTCACTGGACTGCGGGTTCTGCCCGCTGATGAGGTTACCGTCCCGGACCACGTGGGACGTCCACGCGGCGGCGTTGTCCACCACCGCGCCCTTCTCCTTTAGCGCATCCTCCACCAGCCACGGCGTGTTCTCGCCGGTGCCGCCGCCCAGTTCCTCTTCGTTGGTGAAGACGGTGAGGCGACGTCCCTCGAAAACGAACGTGCCGTCGTCGTCCGTTGCGCTCAGCAGCCCGGCGGGACCGTGGCAGAACGGCGCAATGATCTTCCCGTCCCTGTCCGCCGCCACCAGCAGCCGGCCAAGGTCTGCGTCCTTGTACAGGTCGGCCATGGGCCCGTGCCCGCCGGGCATCACCATGGCGTCGTAGGCGGAGAGGTCTACGTCGGCCAGCACCAGAGGGTGCGAGAGCTCGGCATCGACGGCAGCCAGGTAGTCCCGGAATCCGTTCGCCCTCTCCTCGCCACCTGCCGATTCAGCGGCCAGGCTAACCTGGTCCACCGTGGGCTGGGCCCCGCCGGGCGTCGCAATACGGACGGTGTGTCCGGCGTCGGCCAGCGACTGGTGGGCCACCACCAGCTCCTCCGTCCAGAAACCCGTGGGGTGCTCGCTGCCGTCCTTCATGGTGAGGGAATCGGCGGCTGATACAACCATCAGGATGTTTGCCATCGTGTTTCTCCTGTCTGTTTCCCGAAGGGGCTACTTGCCGGCGGCTTCGAGCTCGGCGTACGTGTCGTCGTCGAGCGTGAGGCCCGCCGCCGCCATGTTCTCCTCGAGGTGCTTCACGGAACCGGTGCCGGGGATAGGCATCATCACGGGGGAGCGGCGCAGCAGCCAGGCCAGCGCAACCTGCGAAGCGGTGGCACGGAGGCGCTTCGCAGCCTCATCCAGCGGCCCGCCCGGCAGCGCGAGTTCACCGGCCGAAATCGGCGCCCACGGAATGAAGCCGATCCCGTTCTCCTCCGAGTACCGCAGCACGTCCTCCGAGCTCCGGTCCGTCAGGTTGTACCGGTTCTGCACAGTGGAAACGGTGAAGTACTTCCCCGCGGCTTCCAGCTCGGCAACACTGACCTGCGAGAGGCCCAACGCCCGCACCTTGCCCTCGTCCTGAAGTTCGCGGAGCACGCCAAACTGCTCCTCGGCGTCCACCTTGGGGTCGATCCGGTGCAGCTGCAGCAGGTCCAACGTGTCCACCTTCAGCTTCCGCAGGCTCAGTTCCGTCTGCTGGCGCAGGTATTCCGGACGGCCAACGGGGATCCACCTGTTGGGCCCGGTGCGTGTGAAACCCACCTTCGTGGCGATCTTCAGCCCGTCCTTGTATGGGTGCAGGGCCTCGGCAAGGATCTCTTCGCTGATGTTCGGGCCGTAAGAGTCTGCGGTATCGATGAAGTCCACACCGAGGTCGACGGCGCGGCGTACCACGTCCACGGCGGCCTGGCGGTCCGCGGGCTCGCCCCAGACGCCGTCGCCCACGATGCGCATGGCACCGAAGCCGAGCCGGTGCACGGTCCCGAGGTCCTTCAGGTCAATCGTTTCGGACAGTTCCAACTGGTTCGTCGTCTCTAGGCTCATAGGGGCGGCAACATCATCAGCCTGCTGAGTATTCCGAAGGTCACAGAAATAAGCCGGCCGCCGCCGTCGTTATGCCTTTGGTGCCCGCCGCCATCCCGGCCGGCACCTTCCTGCGAAACGTCCCGAAAGGCCGGCACTCACCGTGACTCTTCCCCTCTCCATCCTTGACCTCGCAACAATCGGCAAGGGCCAGACGGCGGCGGAGAGCTTCGCGGGCAGCGTGGCCATGGCGCAGAGCGCCGAGCGGCTGGGATACCGGCGCGTTTGGTACGCCGAGCACCACAACATGTCCTCCATCGCCTCCTCCGCAACGAGCGTGCTCATCGCCCACGTGGCCGCGCACACCGAAAGCATCCGCCTCGGTGCCGGCGGCGTGATGCTGCCTAACCACTCGCCGCTCACCATCGCCGAACAGTTCGGCACCCTGGAGACCCTGCACCCGGGCCGGATCGACCTGGGACTGGGCCGCGCGCCGGGCAGCGACCAGAACACCATGCGCGCACTGCGGCGGGACCCCATGTCCGCGGACAGCTTTCCGCAGGACGTCTTGGAGCTGCAGGGCTACCTGACCGGCCCCACCCGGATCCAGGGTGTGGAGGCCACCCCGGGCAAGGGCACCAACGTTCCGCTTTACATCCTGGGATCCTCCCTGTTCGGGGCGCGGCTGGCCGCCCAGCTGGGGTTGCCGTACGCGTTCGCTTCCCACTTTGCGCCCAACGCACTGCAGGACGCCGTGGCCCTTTACCGCCGCGAATTCAAGCCCTCGGCACAGCTGGATGCGCCGCACGTCATCGCCGGCGTGAACGTGGTGGCCGCCGATTCCGCCTCTGAAGCGCAGGCCATGCTGCGCGCCACCATGCGGGCCAGGGTGTCCCTGTTCTTCGGCGGCGGCCGCGACTTCACCGACGACGAAGCGGACATGATCCTCGACTCCCCGCAGGGCCAGCACGTCTCGCAGATGATGACCTACTCCGCGGTGGGCACGCCCGAAGCCGTGATCGATTACCTGGACGGCTTCGGCAAGCACGCCGATGCCGATGAACTGATCGTGGCCCACCAAAGCAACGGCACCCAGGAGCGGCTGCGCTCAGTGGAGCTCCTGGCCCAGGCCGCCGGGCTGGCGCGGGTCTAGGCTGTGCGCGGCCGGCGGACTTTTACACATACGCAATGAAGGGGACTTTCGGGGGAAACGGCTGAGGTTGACCATGGGAGTGCCCCCTCGCTGAATCGCTGGGATTCGCGGGTGGGGCACCAACCGGTAGTCCGCAGGCAATCCAGCGGCTGAGTTCCCGGCCTGGTCCCGCCTCAGAGGGGTACACGGATGCCGACGCCCTTGAACCAAAGCGTGGCGGATTCCGCCTTGCTCACCCGCTCACTTCCGCTGGACATGCTCCGCTCCTTCGTGCACTCGGACGCGGCGGACGACGGCCTGACGCCTGCGCTGCTCGCGGAGCTCAAAGTTCTGGCCCGCGTCCCCGGGCTGCTGGTGGCCTGCAACTATGGGGGCACCCTGTGCGACGCCGAGGGCATCTCCACCGAGATCCTCCCGCTGGGCAGTGCGGCCATAGCGTTGCGCGCCCTTGCCGCGCTGCCCAACACCCATGCAGCCATCATTTCCGGGCGCTCGCTCCGTGACCTTGCGGCCGTCTCGCGCCTTCCCGTGGAGGTTCACCTCATCGGTTCGCATGGCGCGGAATCGGACATGGGCTTCGCGCACGCCCAGACACTGGCCACGGAATCCGTCCTGCAGAAGGTCAACGCAGCGCTCAATGAGGCCGTGGGTTTCCAAAAAGGCATCTGGATTGAACGCAAACCTGTGGCCGTGTCTGTCCATACCCGGTCCGCTCCGCCGGACATTGTGGAGTCCGTGACCGAAACCGCCCGTGAGATTGCCCGGGCCCATGGCCTGTTCTTCATCGTGGACGGTTCAGTGCTGGACCTGTCCGTGCAGGAACCCGCCAAAGCGGAGGCGCTGGAGAGCCTTCGGTCCCGGCTCGGAGCCAGCGCCGCCATGTTCGCCGGGGACGCCTACAGCGACGAACTGGCCATCGCCACCCTGCGCGGGCCCGACCTTGGCCTTCGGGTGGGCCCCGGTGAGACCACCGCCGCGCACCGCGTCCGAGACCCCCAGTCTTTCGCCAGGGTACTGGCGCTCCTCTTCGAACTGCGGCGGGCCTGGCTCTTCGGCGAGGATGCGGTGGGACTGGAACGGCACTCGATGATCGGCAACGGATCCTCCACGGCGCTGCTGACACCGGACGCGAAGATCTGCTGGATGAGCCACCCGCTGCCGGATTCCGGGTCCCTGTTTGCCCACATCCTGGGCGGTGACGCTGCCGGCCACTTCTCCGTGGAGCCGGTCAAGGCTTCCCAGGTGCTGGGGCAGCGCTACGTGGACAGCACCATGATCGTCGAAACCCGCTGGGCCGACGTCACGGTCACCGATTACCTTGAGCCTGCCCCGGACGGCATCACCAGCCTGGTCCGGGTACTCTCGGGCACCGGAGCGGCCAGGATCGTCTTTGCTCCCCGGCCGGACTACGCCAACGCCCCGTTCGCCATGGAAGCCCGCGGTGACGAGCTCCATGTGGTGGGGACGTCCGAACCGATCATCCTGTTCGCTCCAGGAGCCAGCTTCAGCATTACCTCCGACGGACGCCATGCCACAGCCACTGCATCCGTGAACCTGCAGGACGGGCCCGTGGTGCTCAACCTGCGCTGCGGCGATACCGAACCGCAGGCCGCGGACCCGGATGGGGAGACGGAGCGGCGCGCCGGGGTGGCCCTTCACGCCCGCCAGTGGGTGCAAAAGCTCGTCCTGCCATCCGTCAAACCCTCCTTGGTGCGGCGGTCAGCCCTGGTACTGCGCGCCCTGGTGCACCAGCCCACCGGCGCCGTCCTTGCGGCCCCCACCACGTCCCTGCCCGAGGGAATCGGCGGGACAAGGAACTGGGACTACCGGTACTGCTGGCTGCGGGACGGGTCCATGACGGTCAACGCGCTGGTGGACCTGGGCTCCACGGCGGAGGCCGCCGGATTCCTCGGCTGGCTTGGCCGTATCCTCGAACACGCTCCCGGCCCCGAGTGGCTGCACCCCTTGTACTCGGTGACCGGCGCGCCGCTCTCCACGGAAGCCGTCGTCGACAGCCTTCCGGGATATGCGGGATCCCGGCCCGTGAGGATCGGCAACGCAGCGGACCATCAGGTGCAGCTGGACGTTTTTGGCCCCGTTGCTGAGTTGATCCATGCCGTGAGCGAGAAGGAGGGCGCGCTCGCCGATGACCACTGGGAGCTGCTGGTCCAAATGGCCTCAGCCGTCCTGGCCCGCTGGCACGAGCCCGACCACGGCATCTGGGAGGCGAGGCGGGCAGCGCGCCACCACGTCTATTCGAAGGTGATGTGCTGGGTGACCCTGGACCGCGCGCTGCGGACAGCGGCCCGCCACGGCCGGGAGCCGGATGCGGCCTGGGCGCCGACCGCCGCCACTATCCGTGAGGAGGTGCTGCGGGAGGGCTGGGATGAGTCGGCGAAGTCCTACACCGTGGCCTACGACAGCCCCGACCTTGATGCGGCGGTCCTGCACATTGGCCTCTCCGGACTGCTGGACGTTGCGGACCAGCGCTTCCTGGACACCGTCAGTGCCGTGGAGCGGGAGCTGCGGGTGGGGCCCACCGTCTTCCGGTACAGGTACGACGACGGCCTGCCGGGCCTGGAAGGCGGGTTCCACATCTGCACCACCTGGCTGATCGAAGCCTATGTGGCCGTGGGACGCATCGACGAGGCCTGGGACCTGTTCGACCAGTTGGTAAACCTTTTCGGCCCCACCGGGCTGCTGCCCGAAGAGTACGACCCCGGCACGGAGACCCACCTGGGGAACCACCCACAGGCCTATTCGCACTTGGGGTTCATCCGCTGCGCCCGGCTCCTGGACGAACACCAGGGCAGAAGATAGCCGGTGCCAGTCGTGGGTACCTAGAGTGGAGGTAACAGGGACCCAAACCGAAACGAGACTGATGATGACCGCCCGTGCCCAGGGAGTGGGGTTCCGTTCTGAACGCGGCCCCATCCTGATCGCCCTGATGCTGTCCACCGGACTGGTGGCCATTGATTCCACCATCGTGGCCACTGCCGTGCCGTCGATCGTCCGGGATGTAGGCGGGTTCGAGTCGTTCCCCTGGCTGTTTTCGGCCTACCTGCTGGCCCAGGCCGTATCGGTACCCATCTACGGCAAGCTGTCCGACATGGTGGGCCGCAAGCCGATCATCCTGGCGGGCATCGGGCTGTTCCTGCTCGGGTCAGTATTGTGCGGTATTGCATGGAGCATGCCCGCCCTGATCGCGTTCCGCGCCCTGCAAGGACTCGGAGCAGGGGCCGTCCTGCCGGTATCCATCACCATCGCCGGGGATATCTACTCCCTGGAGGAGCGCGCCAAGGTCCAGGGCTACCTTGCCAGCGTCTGGGCTGTCTCCTCGGTGGTGGGCCCTAGCCTCGGCGGGATCTTCTCTTCGCTGGGCATTTGGCGCGGTATCTTCCTTGTCAATGTTCCGCTGTGCCTGCTGGCCGGGTGGATGCTGCTCCGGACCCTGCACGAGAACGTTGAACGCGCCAAACACCGGGTGGACTACGCCGGCGCGGCCCTGCTGGCGGTTTCGCTTGGCCTGCTGATCCTTGGCGCCCTTCAGGGCGGACAAGGGTGGGAGTGGAACTCTCCGATCAGCATCGGAATCTTTACGGTTGGCGTGGTGCTGCTGGCCGCGTTCCTGATGGTGGAGCGGCGGGCAGCGGAACCGGTCCTGCCGTCATGGGTGGTGTCGCGGCGGCTTCTTGGCACCACGGCACTGGTCTCCTTCGGGGTCGGGGCCGTGATGATCGGGTTGACCTCCTACGTGCCAACGTTCCTGGAAGGAGCGCTGGACGCCTCGCCCCTCGTTGCCGGCCTGGCGCTCGCAGCACTCACCCTCGGCTGGCCGATCAGTGCCTCGCAGGCCGGCCGGTTGTACCTGCGGATCGGGTTCAAGGCCACGGCATTGATCGGTATCTCCGTCACCGTGGCAGGCCTGCTGGTCCTGTCACTGACCGCAGCCACTCCCAACGTGGCACTCGTGGCAACCAGTTGCTTCGTGGTGGGACTAGGTCTGGGGCTCGTGGCCACGCCCACCCTGATCTCTGCCCAATCCAGCGTCTCGTGGAATGAGCGCGGCGTGGTGACCAGCACCAACATGTTCGCCAGGTCCATTGGGAGCGCCCTGGGCGTGGCGGTCTTCGGCGCCGTGGCCAATGCGGTTCACGCAGGCGCGGCCGCGAAAGGCGATGCGCCCGCTGTGGTGGCCGCTTCCGGCGCAGTCTTCCTCGCGGCGCTGGTGGGCGGCATCCTCACCGTCGCCGCGGTGCTGGCCATGCCCGCGGTAAAGCCAGGCGCAGTGGACGAGGAGGCCCAGGGCAGTTCAGGGGACGACGCTGAGCCGGACCTGGACGAGGAAAGCAGCCGGAGCGGCGCCGACACGTAGTGCGGGTACTTACCGGGAAGCGCGGAAAATCGCCGGCGCAGGCCGGGTGCCCGTTGCCAGGTCGGCGAGGATCCGGCCCACCACGGGGGTGAACTTGAACCCGTGCCCGGAGAAGCCGGCGCCGATCACCACCGGGCCGATCCGGTCCAGGATGAAATCCTCATCCGGAGTGGTGGTGTAGGTGCAGCTGATGGCCTCGAACGAATCGGCGTCCACGCCGGGAAGCCAGGTGCGGGCATAATCCTGCAGGGCGGCGAGCTGCGCTGGTTCGGGCTGGAAGGACCGCCGGTCCGGGTCGACCAGCGGACCCACGCCGTGCCAGCCGGCCTTGATGCCCTCGCCCGGGGTTTGCATCCCATAGACGGGGGAGTACCAGTTCTTGTATTCCGCACTGTTGCCCGGCGTGTGGTTGAACCCGGGCCATACCGCGTCCGCATCCGCCACCCGGAAATGCAGCGGCTGCTCCTGCGTAACCCGGAGCTTTGGCAGCCGGAACCCGGCACCACGGGCGCCTAGGAGCTTCTCGGTCCAGCCGCCGGCCGT
The DNA here is from genome assembly GCF_059091705.1 of Arthrobacter sp. Ha26. Taxonomy (NCBI): domain Bacteria; kingdom Bacillati; phylum Actinomycetota; class Actinomycetes; order Micrococcales; family Micrococcaceae; genus Arthrobacter; species Arthrobacter sp. Ha26. The sequence goes on along the minus strand of NZ_JBNHGX010000001.1, from coordinate 1,118,675 downwards.
CACCACCACCTGGGCTGCGGTTACCACCTCGGCACCGGCCTCGGACTCGAAAGCCAGCCGGACGCCGTCGTCCATTACCTGCAGTTCAACCACTGTGGTGTGGTGGCGGATCTCGGCGCCGCGGGCTGCGGCGAGCCGCTGGAAAGCGGGAAGGGCTGCCTCCGGGTTGAGCTGGCCGCCGTCGGGCATGTGCAGTGCCTGCTGGTCGAACCGGATGCCTCGCCATCGTTCGCCTGCCTCTGCGGCGGACAGGAATTTGGCGCGGATGCCGGCCTGGGTCAGCGCGGCGGCGACGTCCTGAAGCCTCGGGTCCGGGCCGTGGTTGACGACGCCCGTGCGGGCAAGCAGCGTTTCGCCGCTCTCCTGCTCCAGCTCGTCCCACAGGGCCAGCCCCTCGGCCAGCATGGCCACGTATTCGGGCCGGTGGTAACCGGGGTTCAGGTTGCGGGTAGTGCCGTGCGAGGCGCCGATCTTGTGGCCCGGACCAAACTGCTCTACCAGCGTCACCTGCCGTCCGCGGCGGGACAGTTCCCAGGCGGTGGCCGAGCCCATGGCTCCGCCGCCGATCACCACGGTGTCCAGCATCTTTTCCATCAATCAGGAGTCCCGGACGGCCGGATCCGGTTAGACGGTGGCGTTATTAAGTGCGAAAGGGGGGCGCATCATCCCAGGAGTGAGGCCCTCGGCGGGGTCGTTGCCCAGCTGGATCATCCGGTTGTTTTCGTCCACGTGGACCACCCGCGGCTCGTAGGCCTTGGCCTCTTCGGTGGTCATTGCGGCGTAAGTAATCAGGATGACAATATCGTTCTCGTGCATGAGGTGCGCCGCTGCACCGTTGATGCCGATGACGCCGGAACCGCGCTCGCCGGCGATGGTGTAAGTCTCAAGCCGGGCGCCGTTGGTGACGTCCACAATGGACACGAGCTCGCCGGGAAGGATGTCGGCGGCCTCGAGCAGGTCCAGGTCCACGGTGACGGAACCGACGTAGTGCAGGTCGGCGTGCGTGACGGTGGCCCGGTGGATTTTGGACTTGAACATTGTTCGATTCATAACTGCATCAGTCTAGCGCGGGGGCTCAACGGCGCAGTGACGCAGGGAACAGTGACGGGCGGATGTTACGGGCGCAGCGGCTGGTGACGTGCGACGGCCCTCGTTGCCTGTCTTAGAAGGGCGTACGACGCCGGCCGGTCACCCGCCGTCGTTCCCCGCCACCGCCGCGGCTGCTGCAGCCAGGGTTTCCCTCGCAGCCAGGATGGCCGGCCGCTGCGCACTGGAGCGCCGGACGGACGTAAAAACGGTGCGGTGCGGCTTTCCCGGAAGCTCCAGCAACTCCGCCGTGGTGCCGCGGCCGGTCCACACCAGGTCCGGCATCAGGGCCACCGCGTTGCCCGATTCGATCAGCCGGATCTGGGCCTGCAGGTCAGCGGTTTCAAAGCGCACATCGGGCTCAAAGCCGGCGCTGCGGCACGCCTGCTCCGCCCAGTGGCGGGATGCCGCACCCCGCGGTTCCATGACCCAGGCGAGTTCCGCGGTGTCCTCCAGCGAACGGATGGAGGGCCCGCCGTCGGACGCCGGCGGAACGGCCAGCCTGATCGCATCGGTGGTCAGGCGGACGCGGTCCAATTGGGGGTAGCGCGGGGCCGCGTGGCCCGGATACTGTTCGGCAATGACAAGGTCGAAGTCCCGCGCCCAGGTCTCATGGAGCGCAGTTTCCGGCTCGCGCTGGATCATTTCGATCCGGACCTCCGGGTAGGCCTTGGCCATCCTCGTCAGGGTGTCCGGCATCAGGGCCAGGGCCGCCGACTGGAAAACCGCGATCCGGACCGTGCCCGTGACAGTGGTCAGGGAAGCAGCAAGGTCCGCCTCCGCCTGCTCCATGGTTTCGAGGAGGTTCGCCGTGTGCGCCACCAGCACCTCGGCCTGCGGGGTGAGCTGGACCCGCCGCCCGGTTTTCCGGAGCAGCTCCACGCCCACTTCCTTCTCGAGCAGGGCAAGCTGCTGTGATACTGACGACGGGCTGTACTGGAGTGCCTCGGCCACCTCCGCAAGGGTTCCCCGGATGCTTAGTTCCCGGAGCAGTCGGAGCCGGCGGACGTCGAGCATGAGGAAATCCTTACCGAAACTAATGAATATAGGTTAGAAGTAGTCACTTTATCTAACGCAAGCACCCTTGCATACTGTTGGGACCGAGTTACCCCCGTCACAGCCATTTCCTGGCGTGCCGCGGCGGGGTCGCACCCCAAGCAGGAGTTCCTGATGAGTACTAGAGACATGACCCAATCGATCATGCGGCGGAAGCCGATCGACGACATCGAGGAAGAAAACAAGCACAGTGGCCTCTTCAAGTCACTCGGGCTGTGGCAGCTGACGGCAATCGGAGTGGGCGGCATCATCGGCGTCGGCATCTTCTCCCTTGCCGGACTGGTGGCAGCCGGAAGTGAAAGCACACCCGGGGTGGGGCCCGCCGTGCTGTTCTCCTTCCTGATCGCCGGTCTTGCCTCCGCGGCCGCCGCCCTGTCCTACGCAGAATTCGCCGGCATGATTCCGCGGGCCGGCTCCGCCTACACCTACGGATATGTTGCGCTCGGCGAGGTGATCGGCTGGTTCATCGGCTGGGACCTGCTGCTCGAATACATCGCCATCGTGGCCGTTGTGGCCATCGGCATCTCCGGCTACTTTGACGCGTTCCTCTCGGGTATCGGCATCCACATGCCTGTCTGGATGACCTCCACTCCCGATGAAGGCAAGGGCGGCATCGTCAACATTCCCGCCATTGTGGTTTGCCTGCTCGTCACGTGGATCCTGTCCCGCGGCACCAAGGCCTTTGGCCGCTTCGAACTTGTGGCTGTTGCCATCAAGGTGGTCCTGATCCTCTTCATCATCGGCCTGGGCGTCTTCTACATCGACACCAACAACTACAACCCGTTCATGCCCAGCGGTTTTGGCCCCGTGCTGGCCGGCTCGGCCACCGTGTTCTTCGCGGTGTTCGGTTACGACGCCATGAGTACGGCGGCGGAGGAGGCCACTGACGGCAAGAAGCACATGCCCAAGGCGATTGTGCTGTCGCTGATCATCGCGATGCTCCTGTACGTAGCGGCAACCCTGGTCCTGACGGGCATGCAGAACTACAAAGACATCGACCCGAAGGCCGGCTTCGCCTCAGCGTTCACCGGTGTTGGCCTGCCGATCATTGCCACCATCATCTCGGTGTTTGCCGTGCTGTCCATCCTTACCGTGATGCTGACCTTCCTCCTGGGTGTCACGCGCGTCTGGTTCTCCATGAGCCGTGACGGCCTCCTGCCCGGCTGGTTCGCCAAGACCGACCACCACGGCACCCCGCAAAGGGTCACCTGGATCGCCGGCATTGCCTCAGCCCTGCTGGCCGGTGTGTTCCCGATCAAGGCGGTGGCTGACCTGACCAACATCGGCATCCTGGCCGCGTTCGTTGTCGTCTGCCTGTCCGTGATCATTTTCCGCTACAAGCGCCCGGACGCCCCGCGCACCTTCCGCCTGCCGCTGATGCCGCTGGTTCCCGCCTTCGGCGTCCTGGCGTCAGCCTTCCTGATGTTCCAGCTGCACTGGGAAACCTGGCTCCGGTTCGGCGTCTGGCTGGTCATCGGCCTGGCCATCTACTTCTTCTATGGGAAGAAGAACTCGCTGATGAACCCGAACAGCCCGCGGCACGAGGAGATCGTGGAGATGCACCGCCCCCTCCGCTGACCCTCCCGGAGCAGGCTACTCAAAGCTGAGCCTTTCTCATCGGCAGGCCTTCCCCCTCAACACCCGTTGCCCTATCACTTTTGGTCCCTAAACAGCTGTTTTGGGGACCAAAAGTGATAGGGCAAGGGGAGAGGGTGGGAGGTCTGCCGATTGCCGTTTAAGGCTCAGGTAAACCATCGGTTTTTCTAACCTGTATTGCTTAGAAAACATCGCTTTATCTTATGTGATTCGAGGCTCATACTGATGGATAAGACCTCCTCGAACCACAGGAAAGAACGGGAAAAGCCATGACCCACATTGCAATGGAGCCCGGAGTCGCCTCCGGATCTGTCCCCACCGTTGACGTTGATGTGCCCCAGGCCAAGGCTCTTGCTAACGAGGCCGTAGCCCTCGTCCGGCACTGGCTCACCGAAGCCTCCAAGGTCCCGGTGGATGCCTCCGCCCAGCAGCTGGCAGGAGTCCTCAAGGATCCCAACGGACTGGAGTTCACGGTGGGGTTCGTGGACGGCGTGGTCCGCCCCGAGGACCTGAATGTTGCCGCCCGGAACCTGGCAGCACTCGCCCCCAAGGTGCCCGCATTCCTGCCCTGGTACATGCGCCGCGCAGTCCAGCTCGGCGGCACCATGGCCCCGGTCATGCCGCAGGTTGTTATCCCCATCGCCCGCAAAGTGCTGCGCGAAATGGTGGGCCACCTGATCGTGGACGCAACCGACGCCAAGCTGGGCCCGGCTATCGCCAAGATCCGCAAGGACGGCATCAAGCTCAACGTCAACCTCCTGGGCGAAGCAGTCCTCGGCGAGCACGAGGCATCCCGCCGGCTCGAAGGCACGCACACCCTGCTGGCCCGTCCCGACGTCGACTACGTCTCCATCAAGGTTTCCTCCACCGTTGCTCCGCACTCCGCCTGGGCTTTCGACGAAGCCGTGGAGCACGTCGTCGAGAAGCTCACGCCGCTGTTCCAGCGCGCCGCTTCCTTTGCCCGGAACGGCGGGAAGGCCAAGTTCATCAACCTGGACATGGAGGAGTACAAGGACCTGGACATGACCATTGCGGTCTTCACTAGGATCCTGGACAAGCCCGAGTTCAAGGACATGGAGGCCGGCATCGTGCTCCAGGCCTACCTCCCCGACGCGCTCTCCGCGATGATCCGCCTGCAGGACTGGGCCGCCGAACGCCGTGCCCACGGCGGCGCCGCCATCAAGGTCCGCGTGGTCAAGGGCGCCAACCTGCCCATGGAGCAGGTGGAAGCATCCCTGCACGACTGGCCGCTGGCCACCTGGGGCAGCAAGCAGGACTCCGACACCAGCTACAAGAGCGTCATCAACTACTCGCTGCACCCCGACCGAATCCAGAACATCCGCATCGGCGTCGCCGGCCACAACCTGTTCGATATCGCGTTCGCCTGGCTCCTGGCCAAGCAGCGGGGAGTTGAATCCGGTATCGAGTTCGAGATGCTGCTGGGCATGGCCCAGGGCCAGGCCGAGGCCGTCAAGAAGGACGTCGGATCCCTCCTGCTTTACACCCCCGTGGTGCACCCGGCCGAGTTCGACGTCGCCATCGCCTACCTGATCCGCCGCCTCGAAGAGGGTGCGAGCCAGGACAACTTCATGTCCGCGGTGTTCGAGCTGAGCGAAAACGAGGCCCTGTTCGAGCGCGAGAAGCAGCGCTTCCTTGCCTCGCTCGCCGCACTGGACAACAGCGTCCCGTTGCCGAACCGGCGGCAGAACCGCAGCCTGCCGCCGCTCCCGATGCCCCACCAAGGCTTCGAGAACACCCCGGACACCGATCCGTCCCTGCCGGCCAACCGTGACTGGGGCCGGGCCATCCTGGAACGCGTCCCGTCCTCCACCCTGGGCAACGCTTCCGTCGCCGCGGCATCCATCACGGACGAAGCCACGCTGAACAATGTCATCCAGACTGCCTTGGACAAGGGCAAGGCCTGGGGGGAGCTGTCCGGAGCCGAGCGCGCCGAAATCCTGCACCGCGCCGGCGACGTCCTGGAGGCCCGCCGTGCCGACCTGTTGGAAGTCATGGCCAGCGAAACCGGCAAGACCATCGACCAGGGCGACCCCGAGGTCAGCGAGGCCGTGGACTTCGCCCACTACTACGCCGAGTCCGCACGGAAGCTGGACAAGGTCGACGGCGCCACGTTCGTCCCAGCCAAGCTCACCGTTGTGACCCCGCCGTGGAACTTCCCGGTTGCCATCCCGGCAGGGTCCACCCTCGCGGCACTCGCCGCCGGCTCCGCCGTCGTCATCAAACCCGCCAAGCAGGCCGCCCGCAGCGGCGCGGTGATGGTGGAAGCGCTGTGGGAAGCCGGCGTGCCCCGCGATGTGCTGACGATGGTGCAGTTGGGCGAACGGGAACTTGGCAAGCAGCTGATTTCGCACCCGGAAGTGGACCGCGTGATCCTCACCGGCGGCTACGAAACAGCGGAGCTGTTCCGCTCCTTCCGCCAGGACCTGCCGCTTCTTGCCGAAACAAGCGGCAAGAACGCCATCATCGTCACCCCCAGCGCCGACCTGGACCTGGCAGCCAAGGACGTGGCGTACTCCGCGTTCGGCCACGCCGGCCAGAAGTGCTCCGCCGCCTCACTGGTGATCTTGGTGGGCTCGGTGGCCAAGTCCAAGCGGTTCCACAACCAGCTGATCGACGCCGTCACCTCCTTGAAGGTGGGCTACCCGGAGGACCCCACCAGCCAGATGGGACCCATCATTGAGCCGGCCAATGGCAAGCTCCTCAACGCCCTCACCACTCTCGGTGAAGGGGAAAACTGGGCGGTTGAACCCAGGAAGCTGGACAGCACCGGACGGCTCTGGAGCCCGGGCGTTCGCTACGGCGTCAAGCGCGGCTCCTACTTCCACCTGACCGAGTTCTTCGGCCCGGTCCTGGGCGTGATGACTGCTGACACGCTGGAAGAGGCCATCGCCATCCAGAACCAGATCGAGTACGGCCTCACCGCCGGCCTCCACTCCCTGAACTCGGAAGAGCTCGGGATCTGGCTCGAGAGCATTCAGGCCGGAAACCTCTACGTGAACCGCGGCATCACCGGCGCCATTGTGCAGCGCCAGCCGTTCGGCGGCTGGAAGAAGTCGGCCGTTGGGGCCGGAACCAAGGCCGGCGGGCCCAACTACCTTGCCGGACTTGGCGACTGGACCCCCGCCGTCAGCACGGTGGACACGCCTGTCACACACCCCGGTGTCCGCCGGATCATCAACGCCGCCGGCGCTGCCCTGGAACCTGCCGAACTTGAGTCTGTCCAGAGGGCATTGTCCTCGGATGCGCAGGCCTGGGCTGAGGAATTCGGCGCTGCCAAGGATGTCTCCGGCCTGAGTGCCGAGCGCAACATCTTCCGGTACCGGAGCCTGCCGGTCACCGTGCGCCTGTCCGAGGGTGCCCCGCTGGCGCACCTGGTCCGGACGGTAGCAGCCGGCGTGCTGGCAGGCTCGGCAGTGACGGTGTCCACCGCCGTCGCGCTTCCCGCCCAGCTGCGCCCGGTGCTGACTGCGCTGGACATTGATGTGACAGTGGAGTCCGACGCCGAGTGGATGGCTTCTGCTGAGCGACTGGCCTCTGCGGGGAAGCTGTCCGGGGCACGGATCCGCCTGATAGGCGGGGACGCCGCTGCGCTGGCGAAGGCCACCGGAGGCCGCCCCGACCTGGCCGTCTACGCGCACCCGGTCACCGAAGCCGGACGCGTTGAGCTGCTGCCGTTCCTGCACGAACAGGCTGTCAGCATCACCGCCCACCGGTTCGGGACCCCGAACCACCTCTCGGACGCCTTGATTTAGTTCATCTGGCACAGGGAAGAGGCCGGCGGCCACCTTGATACGGTGGCCGCCGGCCTCTTTGTCTTCCTGTGCCGGACCCTGTGGAAACAGGGCCCCAACAGGGGTATCAGCCCAGGTACCATCCCGGGGGTGACCAGGTCACGGGAACGCTGTGGGCGGAAAACTGTTCGCAGTGGGTGCAGGTGTAGGCGACTTCGCCGAGAGTGGCGACGTTGCCGTCACGCCGGTAGGTGGGCGGGATGTAGGACTCGAGGTAGACAAATTCGTCGGTCCGGCAGGTATCGCAGGTAGGCTTGCCAACATATCCGGAGTCCGTGGTGGCAAAGCCGGCGCCGAGGCTGGAATTCCGGGTGGCCGGCGGACGCGCGGAATTATGCGGGCGGGCATGGGTGGAGGAGCTCAGGTGGGTGTTCTTGGCTGTCGTCATTGGCTGCCTGTCCCGAGCGAGCGGAACCTGACATGCAGGGGCGCGCTCGTGTTAGTGAACCGGCCAGCTGCTTGACCATGGGAAAACCAGCATAGGTGATGCGACCTTCCGGGATCAACGGAGAACGAGTTGTCTTCCGCCGTCCATGCCCCGCTATTGTCCGTTTTCCCGGGCCTTCCCGGGCCGATTCGGTGTTCCCTAGGCCGGGCGGTTGATGGTCCTGCCCACGATGGACTGCGTCAGGGCATCGATGACCTCGGAGTTGGCCAGCGGATTCCTGATCAGGGTGAAGTCAACGTCGCCCACCGCCGGAAGGTCGAAGCGGCGCGTGATGATTTTCAGGTCCTCGGGTACCAGGGATGACGGCATAACGGCTACTCCGATTCCCGCGCGGACCGCTGCAAGCACCCCGCTGATCTGGCGGGTGGTGCAGGTGATGCGCCAGGTCCTGCCGTGGGATTCCAAAGCGTCGATGGCAAGCTTGCGGCTCAGGCTGGGCGAGGGGTAGGCGATCAGCGGGACCGGTGCCCCGGGCTCAAGCATGGTCTGTTCCTGCCCCACCCAGGAGAATGAGTCATGCTGCACCACGGTGCCGTCCTTGGCCCCGGCCACCCACTTCACAAACACCAGGTCCAGCTGGCCTGCGTTGAGCTTCCGGTAGAGCTGGTCACTCTGGCCCACCGTCAGTTCCAGGTTGATCTGCGGGTAGATCTGCCGGAATTCGCGAAGGATCCGGGGCAGGCCGGTGATGGCAAGATCGTCCGCGGTACCGAAGCGCAGCCTTCCACGCATGGCTGAACCCGAGAAATACCGGGCGGCGGCGTCATGCGCAGACAAAATATTGCGGGCAAAACCTGCCATGGCGTCACCGTTATCGGTCAGGCGCACGTCCCGCGTGTCCCTGGTGATCAGCACCCGCTTGGCCGCGGTCTCAAGTTTGCGGACGTGCTGGCTGACGGTGGGTTGGGCCAGTCCCAGCCGCTCGGCTGCCTTGGTGAAGCTGAGGGTTTCGGCCACAGCGAGGAAGGAGCGCAGCTGGGCTGGTTCAAACACGAGGGACTCCAGTGGCCGTGTGGGCGTAGCAGACATTGCGGTTCGCAATACGAGTTATAGGGACAATACGTCTCCATAATCCCGTTGCCCCAGCTTAGCGTTAAGGTCATCCCGGACCGACCGCAATTTGAGGACATTCCTGTGGCACCCCCACCGCCGTCATCGGCAACCGTCTCCCAGCCCGTCATCGACTCAGCCGGCTCCCCACCGCGGGACCACCAGACCCAGCCCCTCGGCGTTGTCCCTGAACGGCTCCCGTGGAAGCACACGTTCATCTCGCTGAAGGTCCCCAATTTCAGGATCTTCGCCATGGGGCACTTCATTGCCGTCATCGCCATCTGGATGCAGCGCATTGCGCAGGACTGGATGGTCCTGCAGCTTTCCGGATCCGTGACCGCTGTGGGCATCACCGTGGCGCTGCAGTTCCTGCCCTCCCTCCTGCTCGGACCGTGGGGCGGCATGATCGCGGACCGGTTCGCCAAGCGGAAGATCCTCATCCTGTGCCAAAGCATGGCCGCGGTCCTGGCCGCAGCCCTCGCCGTTCTTGCACTGACAGGAGCGGTCCAGGTCTGGCACGTCTACGTTATTGCGCTGGTCCTTGGCCTGGTGACCGTGCTGGACCAGCCGGCCCGGCAGGTGTTCGTCAATGAACTGGTGGGCCCGAAGTACCTCCGCAACGCGATCAGCGTCAACTCCACGACGTTCCAGCTGGGAGGCCTGATCGGTCCTGCCCTCGCCGGCTGGCTGCTGACCGCCGTGGGGGCAGGGTGGGCCTTCGCCGGCAACGCCGCGGCTTGCTGCTGCACGGTGGCCATGCTCCTGATCCTGCGGAAGGACCAGTTGTTCGTCAGTGCCCCTGCCCCCAAGAGCAAGGGGATGCTCCGCGAAGGCCTGAGCTACGCCCTCAGCAAGCCCACCATCTACTGGCCCTGGCTGATGGCGGGGTTCATTGCGGTTTTCGCGATGAGCCTGCCCGTGGTGCTGGCCGCTTTCGCGGACCACGTCTTTCACATTGGCGCTGGAGGCTATGGGCTGCTGAACGCCCTCGTCGCGCTCGGCGCCTTCGCCGGCGCAGTGGCATCCACTCGGCGGCGCCAACTGCGGCTCCGGTCCGTGGTGTTCTGTGCCGGCATGTACGGGGTGATGCTTTGCCTCGCGGCTGTTGCGCCGTCCATGCCGGTGTTCGGCGCCGTGATGGTGCTGTCCGGTTTCTGGTGCCTGATGTTCCTGACGGGATCGAACCAGCTGGTCCAGGTGAGCTCGAACATGAGGATCCGCGGCCGCGTCATGAGCCTGTACATCATGGTGCTGATCGGCGGCCAGGCTATCGGCGGGCCGATGCTCGGCTGGCTCTCCGAGCACGCCACCCCCCACGTAGCCCTGCTGGTGGCCGGGGGAGTCCCGGCCCTCGCCGCCCTGACGGTCGCCGTCATTCTGGCCCGGAAGGGCTCGCTGCTGCTGAGGGTTGATTTGAAGGACCGGCGCCACCTGGTACGGATCACTCCCCGGCCCGCGGCCTGCAGGGAGGGCTAGAGTCCAGGGTGAAGTGGAGCGGCTGACGGGAATCGAACCCGCGTATCAAGCTTGGGAAGCTAGCGCTCTACCATTGAGCTACAGCCGCAATGCCCCCGTTTCGGGGGCAGAACATAGCTTAGCGCAGATGTGGTGGCGGGCCTGCCAAGCGGCGGGCAAGAGGGCCGTGTCCGGTCACCGTGGCGTCATCCAGTAACTCTTCAATAACGTCACCGCCGCTGGCTAGGTAGGGATATGGAGCGCTGGCTAACCTGATCCGGTAGCTGCGGTGCCGGGGGGTGCAGCTATGCGGCAGGCTGACGTCAACCACGAAAGATCCCAATGGCATTCGCAGAGCATGAGGTCCTCATCCGGCGTGACGCCATGGCTGTGTACCTGTATCTGCTGGATCCCACCAACCTTCCGCGGTGGCGGGACGGGGTGCGAAGCGTCAAGCTGCTCCAGGGTCCCGCGGGAACCAAAGGTGCCGTTTACAGGAAAATGGTGGCAGGGCGGTCCGGACTGAGTATTCCCGCCGATCTGGAGATCACTGAGGCAAGGCCGGGGGCCGAAATCCAGTTCCAGGTCAGGTCAGGGCTGGGCCAGCGGACGGGCGGCTACTACCTCAGCTCCGAGGCATCGGGAACCCGCGTCCGCTTCGCTCTGGAATTCCAGCCGGAGGGGCGGTTCGGTGTCCTTCACCGGTTCGGCTTCCTGAGCAGGATGGCCCAGCGGGACCTCTGCTCGGAGGTGGCCCAGTTGGAGCGACTCAACGACATCCTGGAATTCCAGCCGGCCGCCTGACCTTGCTGAGACTGGCCGGCCCCGGATCGCGACGCGGACGGCCCCTACTGCGCCAGCCGTTGCCCCGTCCAGGGGCCGGCAATGTTCGACGGCGATGCCAGGCTTCCCGAGGTCAGGTCCCAGTACTGCACCACGTCGTTGGCCCTGCGCAGGGCAAGGCCTGTGGAGTTCAGCCCCGTGACGTCCTTGAGCGGGCGAACGCCTGTAACGTCGCCCCATCCGGTGGCGACGGTAGGCCTGGTCTCGGCCCGTAGCGCAGTGGTTCCCCAGCCGCGGTAGAGCTGTACGGAGCCGTCCGCGCGCAGGGCAAGCACATCCTGGAAGCCGTCCACGTCGTAATCCACCATGGACACCTTCCGCGCGGCGCCGATGGTACCTACCGCGGTGCGTTCCGCGAGGTCTCCGGTGCCCTTGTTGGGGTACAGGTACAGGTTCCCCGCGCCGTCGAGGGCAAGAATCTGGGGAAGCCTGTTGTTGGCGCACCAGCCGCCCACGGCGAGGGTCAGCGTCTCCCATCCTCCGTTCCCCAGGGTGGCCGGAGCCTGGAAGCCTCCGGCAGCGTTGCCCCGGTGCAGGGTCAGGGTTCCGTTGGTCCACTGGGTCAGGAGATCGAAGGCGCCGTCACGGTCCCAATCGGTGGTGAACACTTCCTTGGCGCCGGCAAAGCCGGACCCAATGACCCTGGAGGGGGCGAAGGTGCGTCCACCGGTGGCCTGGCGGGCCAGGAGCTGTCCGGCTGAGTCAACGGCGACAAGGTCGCCGGGGCCCTTGATGGCTGCGGCCGAGAGATCCAGCGTAGGTGGCATGTGCCGCACCGGGGCGTCACACATGCTGGGGGCCGGCGGCGGGAAAGCAATGCCCGAGCCCGTGCCGCCGGGGGAATTGACGGTGCCGGCGGGAAGGGTGGTGTAGCCAAAGAAGTTCACCACGCCCCAGATCTGGTAGGTGGAGTTGGTGTAGGAGATGCCGGCGCCCATAACGTTGAAGCGCGGATCAAGCAGCATGGCGTTGTGGCCGGGGGATCCCTTCCACCATTCCACCAGCTGGGCGGCGTCCCGATCAGTGCGGATGGCGATGACCTCACCGGCGCCGTTGTTCGGATTCATGGCGCGGGGGTCTGTCCAGAAGTTGGCGCGGTGCTCAATCACCTCTCGGGAGGCAATGCTGTCCGACCACTCCTGAGCCAGTCCTGCCACGGTGGGGTGGTACTTCACCGGGTTCAGGCCCTTGGACGCCCGGTACTCGTTAATCCTGTTGAACACTGTGAGGACCGCTGCCGCGTTGCTGTCCGGTACCAGGGCCTCCGTCGAGGGCAGTCCGGCAGCGGACTCGGGTGCTGCGAGCCGGGTGGCTGGGGGAGAAGCCAGTTCCCCGTCCGGAGCCCAAAGCGGGGGGATCCAGGGAACTTCGGGCGTGGGTGCCGGGGACGTTGTGGAGGGCACGGGGGCCACCAAGGCCTCGCTTGAGGCCACAACAGCGGCCGGCTGCACGGGCGCGGGCTCCAGCACGGCCGGCTGGGTGGTCAACGTTCCCGCCACAAGGGATGGCGACGCCGGCTTGATGTCCGGGTCCACGGCTGGGGTGAGCCGGGACAGCGCTGAGCCGTCGCCCCGAGCCGCCCGGCCGTCGTCGACCGTCACCGGGCCCAACGCCACGGTGCGGGGACCGGCGGACGAAGATTGGCTTGCCGCCTGCGGTGCGGGAAGGACCCCCACGGAAGAGGAGACCAGCGCTAAAGAACAGAGCACGCCAAGAAACGCAGGCGCCACTAATTTATTCACAACATCCCCAGCTCTGTTGGGCCATCCGGGAGACCATCCGGCGCCTTATCACTGAGGCAACATTAGCCCCACGAGGGCACAGCAACAACGAAAGAATGTGGCTGTGGATAACCGATACGGTAATTTGGGACGGTGCTGATCTCTGACCGCGATATTCGTGCCGAAATTGACTCCCAGCGGATCGTGCTTGAACCGTACGATCCGGCGATGGTCCAGCCGTCGTCCGTGGACGTGCGGATCGACAAATTCTTCCGCCTGTTCGACAACCACAAGTACGCGCACATCGATCCTGCAGAAGAACAGCCGGAACTCACGCGGCTGGTTGAGGTGGAACAGAATGAGCCCTTCATCCTGCACCCCGGCGAGTTCGTCCTCGGCTCAACCTATGAGACCGTCACCCTGCCCGATGACATCGCGGCACGGCTGGAAGGTAAGTCTTCGCTGGGCCGGCTCGGCCTGCTGACGCACTCCACGGCCGGGTTCATCGACCCCGGCTTCTCAGGGCACGTCACGCTGGAACTCTCCAACATGGCAACCCTGCCCATCAAGCTGTGGCCGGGCATGAAAATCGGCCAGCTCTGCTTCTTCCGGCTGTCCTCCGCGGCCGCATACCCCTATGGCCAGGGCGACTACGGGAACCGCTACCAGGGCCAGCGGGGACCCACAGCCAGCCGCAGCCACCTGAACTTCCACCGCACCGCGATCTAGCACCGCAATCCAGCAGCACAATCCAGGATCGCAGGGCAACCTGCACCGGCACGGGAGCCAGCAGCAGCAAGGGCTGGTCAGCGGCGGGTTTAGGTTTTCGCAGCCACAGCTACGGGCCGCAGCAAGGGCTTGACCAGGGGCTCCACGTAACGGGCTGCGAGCGGGCCCATGACCGCCATCAGCAGCACATAGGCAGTGGCCAGGGCAGCAAGTTCATCAGTGACGGCGCCGGAGGCCACGGCCAGTCCCGCGATCACGATAGAGAATTCGCCGCGGGCAACGAGCGCGGCTCCGGCGCGGACGCGACCGGGCCGTGCAATACCGGCACGCTTCGCCGCCCAGATGCCCGTCACCATTTTGGTGATGGCGGTGATGACGGCCAGCACCAGGGCCCAACCGAGCACCGGCGGGATGGACGTGGGATCGGTGTTCAGGCCGAAGGCCACAAAGAAAATCGCGGCGAACAGGTCCCTGAGCGGCTCGAGAATGCGGGTTGCGTTGTGGGCTGTGGCGCCGGAAATGGCGATGCCCAGCATAAACGCCCCCACCGCCGCGGACACCTGCATGGCCGAGGCCACGCCCGCCACCAGCAGGGCCGCGCCCAGGACGTTCAGGAGGAAGACCTCGGAGTTTTCGCTGTGCACGGCCTTTGAGACATGGTGGCCGTGCCGCAGCGCCACCATCAGCACCACACTCACTACTGCCAATGCGATGCCAACGGTGGTGAGCCCGCCCAGGAAGCTCACCCCGGCGAGGGTGGCTGTCAGGATGGGCAGGTAGACGGCCATGGCCAGGTCTTCGAACACGAGGATGGACAGCACCACGGGCGTCTCGCGGTTACCCAGCCGGCCCAGGTCCGTGATGACCTTGGCGGCGATTCCCGAGGAGGAAATATAGGTGACCCCGCCCATCACCATGGCCCCAACGCCGCCCCACCCCAGCATCAGGGCGAGGGCGGCCCCGGGGAGGAAGTTCAGCACGAGGTCCAGGACGCCGGCCTGCCAGGAGCGGCGCAGTCCGGTGAAGAGCTCGGCGGCCGTGTATTCCAGCCCGAGCATAAGCAGCAGCAGGATCACGCCGATTTCGCCCGAAAGGTGGGCGAACTCGTGCATACCCTCGAGCTTGACGATCCCGCCGGCCCCGAAGGCCAACCCGCCGAGCAGGTACAGCGGGATGGGTGACATTCCGATCCGTCCGGCCAGCCTGGCCAAAAGGCCGAGGCAGAACACAACGGCCCCCAGTTCGATGAGGGTCAGGGCCAGCGGGTCCATGGCCTTTATCCGTTACGAAGGATATCGGCCGCCGAATCGAGGCCTTCCTGGGTACCCACGGCGACAAGTAGGTCACCGGTGTGGAGCACGACGTCGGGTCCCGGCGACGGGAGCACCTCGCCTTCGCGCATGATCGCCACAATGGAAACGCCGCATCGGGTGCGGATGCAGGCCTTTCCCATGGGCTGGTTCTGGAACGGGGAGCCGGGGGCGATGGAAAACTGCCGGGTGACGATGCCGGGAACATCCTTGTGCTCCTCCGTCAGCCGCATGGCCAGGTGCTGCCCGCCCAGCAGGTTGCCGAGGGTGGCTGCCTCGTCCGCGGTCAACGGGATTGAAGCCTGGCAGGTATCGGGATCGTCCCAGGTGGAAACTATGAGTTCCGTCTGGCCTTCCCGCAGCTCCACGACGCCGATCCGACGCCCGGAAGCTGTCATGAAATCCTTCCGCCGGCCAAGGCCCGGAAGGTCCGTCTCGTCCACGTTCATGATTCCAGCCTAGTCTGGCGCGGGCCTCTGTGGTGTGGGCATCCGGAAGTCCCCAGGGAAAGCTGTTGAAGGCCCGCAACGTGAGGGTGCGGCACCTGAAGCTGCGGCGCCACGAAGCGCTGCGGCATCAGGCGGACGGAACCACGGCGATGGGAGCCTTGTCCGGGGACTTCACCGGCAGCAACACCAGGAGCCCGGCCAGGAGCACCACCATAATCCCAAGGATGCCCCAGCGCTGGGCCTGGCCCGGTGCCACCAGCGGCGTGGCCACGGTGATGCAGAGCGTAAAGAGGGCAGGTGCCAGGAAACTTACGGCCCTGCCTGTGGTGGCATAAAGCCCGAACAGCTCGCCGGATTCGCCGTGTGGCGCAAGGCGTGCCAGGTAGGCGCGGGATGAAGATTGGGCCGGCCCCACGAAGAGGCAGAGGAAAAGCCCGAATACCCAAAAGGTGGTTGACCCGTGCCATTGCATGCCGAAGAAGGAATATTCACCGTTGCCCAGTACCAAGATGACGGTCCCGGCAACCAGGAGCCCCACCAGCGAGCCGAGGATCACGGCTTTGGGCCCCACCTTGTCGTCGAGGAAGCCGCCCATGATCGCCCCCAAAGCGGCCACCACATTCCCGAAGATCGCGAAGAAGATCACCTGGGACAGCTCGAAGCCGAACGTGCCTGCGGCAATGATTCCACCGAAGGTAAACACTGCCGCCAGGCCGTCCCGGAAAACGGCGCTGGCCAACAGAAAGTAGATGGTGTGCGGGCTGGTGGCGTAGATCGCCTTGATCCGCCGGATCAGCAGCCCGTAGCTGGCAATGATGCCCAGCCGTTGGGCCTGCGGGGTTCTGGGCAGCTCGGGAACGGCAAACAGTACCGGGAGGGCGAAGACGAAGAACCAGAGGGCCGAGAAAACCGCTACCAGCCGGATGTTCAGGCTGTCCTGGGTTGAGGCGCCGAACCATTCGAAACGCGGCTGGACGAACAGCTGCAGGACAATCAGCAGCGCGACGATGCCGCCGAGGTAGCCTGCGCCCCAGCCCAGGCCGCTGACCTTGCCGATGTTCCGCGGTGTGGAGACCTGGGCCAGCATGGCGTTGTAGTTCACGCCGGCGAACTCGAAGAACACGTTGCCCAGAGCGATCAGGGACACGCCCAGCAGGAGGAACTCGGGCCGCGGGAACACAAAGAAACACAGCGCCGTGAGGACCGCGACTGCGGCTGTGTTGACTCCCAGCCACAGCTTGCGCCGCCCGCCGGCATCGGAGCGCTGCCCGGTGACCGGGGCCAGCAACGCAATGGCAAAACCGGCGATGGCAAGCGCAGCGCCAAGAACGGCCGAGGCCTCGTCCTCTCCTCCGAAGGCGTTCGAGGTGAGGTACACGGTAAAGACGAAGGTGGTCATGACGGCGTTGAAGGCTGCCGAACCCCAGTCCCAGGATGCCCAGGCCAGGACACGGCCCTTGCTGGTTGCCTGGTTCCCCGACTCAAGCTCGGAGGAGGGCTGCGTTGCCCCTGGAGCGCTGGCGCTGTTCATACGATGCATCGTATCCGCCCATGGCGAACAGGCGGCGGAACTGGGGCCGTGAAACCGGGGACAGTGGCCGGAGGATACAGCAGCGGGGACCGAATGGGTACCGAAGCCTTGATAAACTGGTTGCTCCCGAACCTAACGAATTAACCGCCTGCTCCAACTTTTGACAATCGAATCCCTGACGTTGCGGAGATCCCAGTGATAACAGTCCTTGCCGTGCACTTTACGGTGGCTGTGCTGGCGCCGTTCTTCTTCAGGGCGTGGGGCCGAAACGCCTTTTATGCACTGGCAGCTGTTCCTGCCGCGTCCTTCACCTGGCTGCTTTTCCAGCACGCCCCTGTTTATTCAGACGCGGGAGCGGTGGCGGACGTGGTGCCCTGGATCCCGGGCCTCCAACTTGAGTTCGCCTTCCGGATGGACGCCCTTGCCTGGGTGATGTCCCTGCTGGTGCTCGGCGTCGGCTCGCTGGTCCTGGTCTACTGCGCCCGGTACTTCAAGGAAAAGGACGAGGACCTCGGCCCGTTTGGTGCCCAGCTCCTGGCCTTCGCCGGCGCCATGTTCGGCCTCGTGGTGGCGGACGACCTCCTGCTCCTGTTCATTTTCTGGGAACTCACCACCATCCTGTCCTACCTCCTGATCGGGTTCGCCCGGACCAGGCTGGCGGCCCGCCGGTCGGCGCTGCAGGCGCTGATGGTCACCACTGCGGGCGGCCTTGCCATGCTGGTGGGCCTGATCATGCTGGGGCAGGCCGCCGGCACCTACCGGATCTCAACCATCCTCCAGCAGGCCCCGGAACTGGTGGACGGAACATCCGCGGCAATGGTGAGCGCCGCCGTCGTACTTATCCTGGTGGGCGCCATCACCAAATCCGCGCTGGTGCCCTTCCACTTCTGGCTACCCGGAGCCATGGCTGCGCCCACACCGGTGAGCGCGTACCTGCACGCCGCAGCGATGGTCAAGGCGGGCATTTACCTGGTAGCGCGGCTGGCCCCGGGCTTCGCGGGGACGCCGTACTGGCAGCCCGTGGTGCTGGGCCTCGGACTGGCGACGATGCTCGTGGGCGGCTACCGGGCACTGCGCCAGACAGACATCAAGCTCATCCTCGCCTACGGCACGGTCAGCCAGCTCGGCTTCCTCACCATGGTGGTAGGACTCGGCACGCCGGATGCAGCGCTCGCAGGCCTGGCCATGCTGCTGGCCCACGGCCTCTTCAAAGCCACCCTGTTCCTGGTGGTGGGCATCATCGACCACCAATCCGGCACCCGCGATGTCACCAAGCTCTCCGGCGTTTTCCGATCCTCGCGCGCCTTGGGAATCGTGGCGGCCGTGGGTGCCGCCTCCATGGCCGGTGTTCCGCTGCTGGGCGGGTTCGTCGCCAAGGAATCGGTACTCGAGGCGTTCGTCCACCACGCCGGTGACCCGGACGCCGGTGCCTGGGGCATGGGCATCCTTGCGGGGCTGGTTCTGGGATCCGTCCTCACCTTCGCGTACAGCGCCCGGTTTATGTGGGGAGCTTTCGCCACGAAACCAGGCATGGAACCCACGCCTTTCAAGGCCATCAGCCCCTCCTTCCTGGCTGCGCCGGCCATCCTCAGCCTCCTGACCATCGCCTACGGCCTGTGGCCGGTCCCCGTGGATGCCTGGATCCAGCCGTACGCCGCACTGTTTGCCTCTACGGCGGCCGACGCCGGCACCGCGGCTGGGCAGGCCGGTCACCTTGCCCTGTGGCATGGCTTTACGCCGGCGCTCGGACTGACGGCCCTCACCTTTGCGCTGGGCGCGGCAATGTACTTCGGCCGCAACGCCGTCTCGCGGGCGCAGTCGCTGGTGCCGCCGTGGGTGGACGGGGACAAGGCCTACCAGCTGACCATCGGTGCGCTGGACGACGTGGCGGTGTGGATCACCGGCCGCACCCAGCGCGGTTCGCTGTACTACTACCTGGCGGTCATCCTCAGCGTCGCCTTTGTACTGCCCCTCTCGGCCATCCTGCTGGCGGGCAAACCGCTTCCGGACGGGATCTACCTCCTGGACCCGGGGTCCCCGCTCCAACTGGTGGTGGGAGCAGGCATCGTGATCGGCGCCCTGGCCGCCGTCAAGGCAAACAAACGCTTCCTGGCAGTCCTGATGGTTTCGGTCACCGGCTACGGCATCGCCCTGATGTTTGCGCTGCAGGGCGCCCCGGACCTGGCCCTGACCCAAATGCTCGTGGAGACCATCATCCTGGTTGCCTTCGTCCTGGCGATGCGCAGCCTGCCCCCCGAACTGCGGGACCGTACGGGCGGGAAATACCGGGTGGTGCGCGTGATCATCGGGCTGGGCTTCGGCGTCACCATGGTCTTCGCCGGAATCCAGGCCATGGGAGCCCGGATCGCCATACCGGTGTCGCTGGAATTCCCCCGCCTCGCCTACGAAGGCGGCGGCGGCCTGAACATCGTCAACGTGACGCTTGTGGACATCCGGGCCTGGGACACGTTCGGCGAAATCAGCGTCCTGGCCCTGGCCGCCACGGGAGTGGCGAGCCTGATCTTCGTCCGCGGCCGCGGCGACCGGATCAGGAACTCCGCCACCGTGGCCGAAGGTACGGTGGGCCGGCTTCGGGGAGTCGATCCCGGCACGCGGGCCGCCGCGGCGCTGGCCGTCAGCCGGAAATTCGCCGCATCGGCACGCGACGCGTGGATCGTGGCGGGCCGAACCTTGGCTCCCGAACGCCGCTCCATCATCTTCGAAGTGGTCACCAGGCTGGTTTTCCACTCCATGATCATCTTTTCGCTTTACCTGCTCCTGGCCGGCCACAACCTGCCGGGCGGTGGTTTCGCCGGCGGCCTCACCGCAGGCCTTGCCCTGACCATCCGCTACCTTGCCGGCGGACGGTTTGAACTCCGCGAGGCCACACCCGTCAGTGCAGGCGCCCTGCTGGGGATTGGACTGGCAGTTGCCGCGGCCTCCGGCGTGGTGCCGCTGCTTTTGGGCGGCCAAGTGTTCCAGTCGGCCATCATCGAACTCTGGCTGCCGGTGTTCGGCGACATCAAGTTCGTCACCTCCACCATCTTCGACATCGGCGTGTACATCGTGGTGGTGGGCCTGGTGCTGGACGTCCTGCGCAGCCTCGGAGCCGAGATCGACGAGCACTTCGAACAGCGCGCCGCCGATCCCGCCGGCGGCCTGGGTGACGGCCTGGCCGACGACCTTGCCACCGGCCTTGCCGCCGATGAACAGGACATCGCCTCGGAGGCGGCAGCGGCAACGGGCCGCGCCAGCGATATCGAGCCCGAAGACTTCCCCGCCGAGAGCACCGCGAGGGGCCAAGCATGAGCGTAAACCTGACCCTCCTGATCGTGATGGGTGCCCTGTACGCCTGCGGGATCTACCTGATCCTGGAACGCAGCCTGACGCGCGTGCTGCTGGGGCTGATGCTCCTCGCCAACGCCACCAACCTGCTGATCCTGGCCACCGGCGGCTACGCCGGCCTGGCGCCCCTGTATTCCAAGGACACGCCGGCGCAGGACTACAACGATCCCCTTCCACAGGCGCTGATCCTGACGTCCATTGTCATCTCGTTTGCCGTGACGGCTTTTATGCTCGGCATCATTTACCGCACCTGGGTCCTGGCGCGCCAGGACGAGATCCAGGACGACGTGGAAGACCTCCGCGTGGCGGAAACTCCGAGCTTCGATGCTGAGGACGACGCCGAGGTCCCGGCCGAGACGTCCGAGTTCCCGGTGGCGACGGTAATGGCAGGCGGCCGGGAAATGCCCGCGGAACTGGCAGTTGCAGAAGAAAAACCCGGCTCCATCAATGTGGCCCTCGGTCCGGAAGGAGGCGGAAAGTGAACATCGCAAGCTTTGCCCCGCTCGCCGTCGTACTTCCCATCCTGGGCGCCGCCCTGACGTTCCTGCTGATCCGGCACTCACGCGCCCAGCGGGCGGTCAGCATCGCCTTGTTGTCCCTCACCCTCCTGCTCGAATGCCTGCTGCTGGCCTCGGTATGGGACGGCGGCACGGCAGCGGTGACCATCGGCGGCTGGCTTCCGCCATGGGGCATCGTGATGGTGGTGGACCAGTTCTCCTCACTGATGCTGGTGGTTTCGTCCGCGGTCAGCCTGGCCGTGCTCATCTACGCCACCGGGCAGGGTATGGCCGACGGCGACCAGGACGCGCCGGTTTCGATCTTCCACCCGACGTACCTGATCCTGGTGGCCGGGGTTTCCAACGCGTTCCTGTCCGGGGACCTCTTCAACCTCTATGTGGGCTTCGAGATCCTCCTGACGGCAAGCTACGTGCTCATGACGCTCGGCGGGACCGGGCCGCGCATCCGGGCGGGCGTGACGTACGTGGTGGTGTCCGTGGTGTCATCGGTGCTGTTCCTGATCTCCATCGCCATGGTCTATGGGGCCACCGGAACCGTCAACATGGCGGACCTCGCCATCAAGCTCGGCGAACTGGACCAGGGCACCAAAACCCTCCTGCACGTGATGCTGCTGGTGGCGTTCGGCATCAAGGCCGCTGTTTTCCCGCTGTCCTTCTGGCTGCCGGACTCCTACCCCACGGCGCCCGCGCCGGTCACCGCAGTGTTCGCGGGCCTGCTGACCAAAGTGGGCGTGTACGCGATGGTGCGCACCGAGACCCTGCTTTTCCCCGGGGACAGCCTCAACACGCCCCTCATGGTGGCCGCGCTGCTGACCATGGTGGTGGGAATCCTCGGCGCGCTGGCCCAGAACGACATCAAGCGCCTGCTCTCGTTCACGCTGGTCAGCCATATCGGCTACATGGTGTTCGGCCTGGCCATGTCCTCCACCGCCGGGCTGGGGGCGGCGGTCTTCTACGTGGCCCACCACATCACCATCCAGACCAGCCTGTTCCTGGTGACCGGCCTGATCGAGCGGCGCGGCGGCAGCTCGTCCGTGGACCGCCTGGGCGGGCTCGCCAAACTCTCGCCCCTGCTGGCGCTGCTCTTCTTTGTCCCCGCCATGAACCTGGCCGGCATCCCGCCGTTCTCCGGATTCCTCGGCAAGGTGGGGCTGATGCAGGCAGGCATCGAGCTGGGCACCCCCCTGGCGTACGCCCTGGTGATCGGCGGCGTGGTCACAAGCCTCCTGACGCTGCTGGCCATCGCCAGGGTGTGGAACCGGGCTTTCTGGCGCCGGCCCACCGACGCCGAGCACCCGGATCCGGTCCTGCTGGCAACGCCCGGGGTGAGGGTTGCCGGGCCCGGGGCCAAGCTCAACACCGTCACGCTCCTGCCGCGCACCATGGTGGGCTCCACGCTGGGGCTGGTGGCCCTCGGCGTCGCGCTGACTGTCTTCGCTGGCCCGCTGTTTGCGCTTTCTGACCAGGCGGCCCACGACATGCTCAACAGGTCCTCCTACATCCAGGCGGTCCTGGGTGAGGACACCGTGGTTCCGATGATCCTCACGGCCGGAGGAGGAAAATGAGCCGGCGCCGTATTTCGCTGCGCCAGGAACTCCCGCTCCTGGTCTGGCTGGTGATCGTATGGGGCGCCCTCTGGCAGGATTTCAGCCCGGGGAACCTCCTTTTCGGTGCCTTGCTGGCCGTTGCTGTGGCCAGGTTGTTCTACCTGCCGCCGGTTGAGCTGAGCGGCCGCTTCAACATCCTTCACGCCGTGCCCTTCGCACTGATGTTCCTGGCCAAGGTGGCGATGGCCAGTGCCCAGGTCCTGTACCTGGCGGTGATGCGCGGGCCCAAGGTCAAGAACGCGCTGGTGGCGGTGACGCTGCGGAGCCACCAGGATCTGTTGGTTACCGCCACCGGCCACGTCATTTCCCTGATTCCGGGCTCGCTCGTGGTGGAGGTGGACCGGTCAACCTCCACCCTTTACCTGCACGCGCTGAACATCAGCTCTGCTGAAGACGTGGAGAACTTCCGCCAGGAGGTCCGGTCCATCGAGGCCGGCCTGATCCGCATTATGGGCACCCGGGAAGAACTCGAAGCCGTCCGGACGGAGTCAGCCGCATGATGCAGATTGTCCTGGTTCTCACAGCAGTCATCTTCTCGCTCGCTGCGGCCGGGGCGATTATCAGGATCTCGCGCGGCCCGTCGCTGTTGGACCGGGTGCTCGCGGCGGACGTCCTGCTCGCCATCCTGGGCGGGGCCCTGTGCGTGGACATGGCCGTGAACCGGCACCTGAACAACCTGATGCTGGTGGTGGCCATCTCCATCATCGGTTTCATCGGGTCCGTGACCGTTGCCCGGTTCGTGGCCGACCGAAGGGAGCAGCCGGATGAGTCCTGACGCGACTGGACTGGATTTCTGGATCGACCTTTTGTCCGCCGTGTTTATGGTGGCCGGGGCCGTACTGTCGCTGGGCGCCGCGATCGGCCTGCTCCGGTTCCCGGACCTTTTGAGCCGCATGCACGCCGCCACCAAGCCGCAGGTTCTGGGCCTGTTCCTGCTGCTGGCCTCCATCGGGCTGCAGATGCGCACCTGGTGGGTGTGGCCGGTGCTGGTGGTCGCCTGGATTTTCCAGTTGCTGACGGTGCCGGTTTCCGCGCACATGGTGGGCCGGGCCGGTTACCGCACCAAGCACCTGCACCGTGAATTGCTGACGGCGGACGAACTTGAGGCTGTAGTACAGAAGGCCGCCGCCAAAACCGCCCGGGAGGACGGTTCCGGCGACGGCCAGCTGAACTAATAGCTCCGGCTGTTGTTAGACGATGTCCTGGCTCTTGGCGAACCGGGTGATGGCGCGCTGGGTGCCGCGGTTGGCCAGGACCTGGATGATGGTGCTGACGGAGGCCGAGATCAAAGCGAACGTCAGCGCCGACTGCAGGCTGGTGGGGATGTCCTCGTGCTTGCCGGTGGGCGGCTTCCGCCCGGTGGACTTCTCCCAGACGGTGTTGACCAGCTTGGTCCCGATAAAGCCGGCGCCGAGGCTCACACCGGTACCGAGCAGCTTGATGAAGAGATTCATTCGGAGTACTCCTTGCGGGCGGAAAAACGGGCTGTACCCAGCCTAACCGCCCATTCTGCGGCAAAAGGACAGCAGCCGCGGGCGGGAATGGGGTCAGCCGGCAGGCGGTTCGGTCCGGAACTTGATCATTTTGTGCGTCCCGTCGCAGTACGGCTTGATGGCCGACGCGCCGCAGCGGCACAGTGCCACCGTCTGGCGCTGGCGCGGGACCGGGCTGCCGGACGGAGTGACGATCTCGAAATCACCCCGGACAATCAGGGGGCCGTCGGGGCACACCACGATCGAGCTTTCGGCGGGTTCCTGGTTCATGGCAGCTCCTGGTTCGGGTTGGTGGTGGTGGCTGTCCGGCCCTGGCGCCGCATTGCTGCAAGCTTGCCCTGGTGGCGGCGCCGGAGTTCGGTCTCAGAATGCGCGGCGGTTTTGAGCCGGGTTCCCGCGTATGGCACGCCGCCGGCCAGCCGGAGCGCGAGGGCCAACCATATGCATACGGCCCGCTCCATGGTCCACAGCGGGGCGAACCATACGGCTCGCAGGGGAAAGGCCGAGGCCCCGGAGTGCCGCCGCCGTCCGGCCTCCGCAATGAGTATCGGCGCCGCCGCCAGGGCCACGAGGGCGGTCATGCGACGGCGGCCGGCGGGAAGGCAGGCAGCGCAGGCAAGCGCCGGGAGCAGGGCAAGTTCAAAGGCGAGGCGCCGGGGCTGGGCGAAATCGTCGTAAGCCTGGCGCGTGCGCTGCTTGAGGAAGTGCCGCAGCTTCGGCGGCCTGCGCGCCACGAAGAGATCGGGCACGATCTCCTCGCGGCCACCGGCCGCTTTGACGGTGCGGATCAGCTCAAGGTTCTCGAAAAGCACTGGATCATAACCGCCCGTGGCCAGCAACGCGCTCCGGCGGACGGCCAGGGTGCCGGGGAAGTCCGCGGACCAGGCCCGGTTCACCAGGCTCCGCGAGGTGTCCCACCAGGCGTGCCAGGGCAGCGGGTCAAAGTAGTTCTGCGGCCGCACAATGTCCGCCGAGTTGAGGTGATGGACGACGGCGGCGAGGGACTCGCGCGTGTAGCGGACGTCGTCGTCGGCTATCACCAGCAGCTCTGCGTGAGCGGCGCGTACACCCGTCATCACGCCTGCCACCTTGCCATTGGCGCCCCCACTGCCGCCATTGCCGCGGCCCGCGGCCGGCTCGGGCCGGATGTGCCGCACGCCCGGCGGAAAAGCCGCCCGGTGCTGGCCGAACAACTCAGGGGCAGAGCCGTCCACCACAGTGACAGGGATCCATTCAAGAAGCCGCTCGAGGTAGGCAGCCAGGTCCTGCAGGTCCGAATCCGCTGCCGACTCCGCCGTCCAGCGCAACGGCAGGATGTACTCGGCGGACGGACCCGGGGGAGGGGTGCTCATGCCGCCGCCGGCAGGGCCGCCCTCAACGATGTTGCTCCGTTTTCCCAGCTGGCCAGCAGATGCGCGGAAAGCCGGCCGTCGATGGCCATCACCGCCGTTGCCCCGAACAGGACGTCCGCGAGCAGACCGGGCTCAGCCTCCACCAGGCCGCCTGCGAGGTCGCGCCCGGCGATCTGCTCGTGGACTGCGTCGGCTTCCACGTGTTCGTCGAAGTAGTGGGTCACGTCAGCATCGAACCCGTGCCGCCGAAAGCCGTTGCCATACAGCCGGTTCGGCTGGGAAGAGGTCATTTCGTAGATCGCCAGGTGCCCGGTGATGGCTCCGCGGAGCCGCCGGTTCAAGCCGAAGAGGGACATCATGTTCACGGCGGCGAGGGAGACGGCGGGAACGGCATCGGCGTACGCGCCGTACCGGTCATCCATGCCCAATCCGCGCATGGTCCGGGCAAACAATGCGCTGTGCATGCGTTCGGGGCGTCCGCCGCCGTACTCGTCGGCCTGGATTTCCACAAGCGCGGCCTTGGGCCTTCCCGTCAGGCGGGGGATGGCCCAGGTATGGGGGTCGGCTTCCTTCAGCTGGTAGATGGACTTGTGGATCAGGAATTCCTTGAGCTGGTCCAGCGTCGCCTTTTTGGCCACGAAGCGGGAGACGCTGGGCCCGGAGTCGGTGGCGGCCAGGCCGAAAAGAATGTCTGCAACGGCGTCGCTGGTGAGCTCCGCCGCGGCGGGCGGGGTGATGCCTTCGGCAGCGGACGCGGCGGCGGCCCGAAGTGCTGCTTCGAAGGGCGCTTCAAGCAGGCGGCGGACCTGGATCAGCCCCGGTTCCCATTCCCAGTCATCGCTGACGCCCTCAAGCCCGGAGTAGTGGAGCTCGTAGAGGCAGAAGAGGGTCAGCTGGACGTCGTCGTCCTCGACGATGTCAGCGGAGGCTACAGCGTGGGCCGCAACCAGCAGGTGCAGTTCCTCGACGGCGGCTGCTCCCTCGGTGCTGGCAGGTGCGTTCGCGAGGGCCTTGAACAGCGTACTGCTGAGCGGGCCTCGAGGTTCCGGGATCTTCATGGTGCTCCTTCTGGGATGGCGGTGCTGGCGGTGCTGCGTCTTTGACAGCGGCTTCGGTTCGGCGTTCAGGTCTCGCTGTCCAGGTGCGGGGCCGGTTCCCGGGCCGGGCTGCCGGGGGTGATCTTGGGGGACAGCAGGACGGCAAGCGCGATCATGGCCAAGCCCAGGGCCAGGTGGAGCCAGTTGTCCGGGTTGTTTTCGGGAAGGAAGTTGGCCGGCAGGTCGTCACCGATCAGCAGGCCGTACAGCCACAGGAACAGGTAAGTGACGCCGCCATAAATGAGGTAGTTCCGCCCCTGCCGGTGGGTTCGCGCCATCACCAGGCCGGCAACTCCGAACAGGATATGGACTGCGTTGTGCAGCACCGACACCTGGAAGATGCCGAACAGCTCTGCCTTGGAGCCGGGACCGGCAAGCCCGAGGGAGCCGTAGTTCGTGGTGATACCGGGGATGAATCCCAGGATGCCCATCAGGAGGAAGATGCCACCCGTGGCAAAGGTGGCCTTCTGCAGGCCCGTCCTCGCTGCTGTGGCGCGGGTGCTGACCGCCATACCTGTTCTCCTCAAAAGCCGGGAACAACATAGTAAGCATGATTACTAATAAAAGCTAAGCAGGCTTCCTTACCCTGTTTTGGCGAACGGCACGGGCATGCTCTGTTTTCGTTAGCGCGGGCAGTGGAGCTTAAACCAGCAGGCGCTCACTCATCCGGGGCGGTCCATCGGTAAGGGTTCGGGTGCTTCCCGCCGTGGCGGCCTTGCTCACACCCCTGCTCCCAGGCCTTCC
Organism: Arthrobacter sp. Ha26; assembly: GCF_059091705.1. Lineage (NCBI taxonomy): Bacteria > Bacillati > Actinomycetota > Actinomycetes > Micrococcales > Micrococcaceae > Arthrobacter > Arthrobacter sp. Ha26. The sequence continues at coordinate 1,091,433 of NZ_JBNHGX010000001.1, read as the reverse complement.
CGACGGCGGCCACAAGTTCAGCGAGCAGGGAATAGTAGGGGTGGTCGGGGCCAATGAAAATCATCTCGTCCTCGGCCTTGTCCAATGCCGCCCGCACCTGGTTTTCCTCCCCAGGACCGCCCATGGCGTCCTCCTCAACCTGAAACCGTGCCAGTAACGCTGGGTCAGTCCGCGCCCATGGAGCCAAGGACTTCCCGCAGGGCCTGCACCACCAGATTGTGGTCCTGGACCTGCGGAAGCCCCGAAACGGTCACCGTTGCTACCGCGCCCACCCCTGCTACGTACACCGGAAAGGAGCCGCCGTGGGCTGCGTACAAGCTCTGGTCGAACCAGCCCTGGTCCTCGATGCTGCCGCCACGGAGCCGGCCGCGCAGTCCCACCAGCAGGGACGGCACCTCGTAACGCGCGGCGGTCCGCTGCTTGGCCCGGATCCAGTGCTCGTTGTCCGGGGTGGCTCCCGGCAGGGCCACATGGAACAGGACCTGTTCACCCTTGGTGATGTCTATCGCGATGGGGAGCTGGTCCTCTTTGCCCAGCTCCACCAGCAGCAGCCCCAGGTTCAGGGCATCATCCATGGAGAACCGGGGGAACTGCAGTTCCCGGATTTCGCCCTCAACCCGCGCGATGAGCACTTGCAGGGAGCCCTCCGGCTGGGTGTTATCCGAGTCGGGATCGTACTCGGTCATATCCGGCGAATTGGCAGTCATGGCCCACAATCTACCCCTACTCCGGTGTAAACTGGACCACGCCCAACAGGGCTGTTTATTTACCCACAGAATCATTCAACGACAGGGGAGCGCCGCCGTCGGGCAGTTCTGGCCACGCCAGGATCCGCAGGTGGGCGCTGAGAGTGCGGACAGCCGCAGACCCTCGAACCTGATCCGGTTAGTACCGGCGCAAGGGAGTCGAGTTCTCGAAGTGTGTCCGGCCGCCGCAGCAGTGCCGGCCGCGTCCACTTTCCCCTCCTGTTCCTCAGGAGGATCGCATGGCAACAACAGCAGTAAAGAAGACCAGCAGCAAGTCCTGGCGCGTGGTGGACATCGTGGTGGCGGCCCTGATCGCCATCGCCGGCGGCGTCATCTTCTGGGCCTGGTCCCAGGGAGCAGCCGCAGTTTCGGCCCCCATGAACGCCGTCTATCCGCCCCTGACCGGACTGATCGCCGGCGGCTGGATGATCCCGGCCGTGCTGGGCATGCTCATCATCCGCAAGCCGGGCGCCGCCCTGTTCTGCGAGACGGTCGCCGCCACCGGTGAACTGCTGATGGGGTCCCAGTACGGCGCATCCGTGCTCTTCTCCGGTTTTGTCCAGGGCTTGGGCGCCGAAATTATTTTCGCCATCTTCGTGTACAGGAAGTTCAACCTGCCGGTATCCCTGCTGGCCGGTGCCGGTGCGGGCCTGTTCTGCGGACTGAACGACTCCTTCGCGCCGTGGGGCTGGAACATCGCCTACTCGGGCGGGGACAAGCTGGCGTACATCATCTTCACCGGGATCTCGGGTGCCATCATCGCCGGCGCACTGTCATGGGTCGCCACGCGTGGCCTGGCGAAGACCGGCGTCCTGAGCTCCTTCGCCTCGCGCAAGGCAGCAACGGAGCCCGTTTTCTCCTGATGCCGGCCACCTCCCACCACGGAGCGCCGGTTGCGGCGCGTCCGGCAGCCATCAGCGCCCGCGGCTGGGGCTGGCGGCATGCCGGACGTGCCAAGCCTGCGCTCCGCGCCCTTGACCTGGATATCCAACCGGGCGAACGGGTACTCCTCCTCGGTCCGTCCGGGGCGGGCAAGTCCACCCTCCTCCATGCCCTGGCAGGTGTTTTGGGTGATGTGAACGACGACGGCGGCGAGGCCGGCGATTCCGACGAGTCCGGTTCGTTATTGGTTGACGGCGCCTTCCCCCGTGAGCAGCGCGGCCGGGCCGGCCTGATGCAGCAGGACCCGGAGACGCAGGTGGTCCTGTCCCGGGTGGGTGACGACGTCGCCTTCGGCGCCGAGAACCTCGCTGTGCCCAGGGATGAGATCTGGACCCGCGTGCATGAGGCGCTGGACGACGTCGGCCTGTCCCACCTGCCGCTGGACCACCCGACATCGGCCCTGTCCGGCGGGCAGAAACAGCGCCTGGCGCTCGCCGGCATCCTTGCCATGCGGCCCGGGCTGATCCTCTTGGACGAGCCGACCGCCAACCTGGACCCCGCGGGCGTGATGGAGGTGCGGGACGCGGTGGCGCGTTGCGTGGCCAAGACCGGGGCAACCCTGGTGGTGGTGGAACACCGCGTGTCCGTCTGGAAAGACCTGGTGGACCGGATCGTGGTGCTGCAGCCCGGTTCATCCACCGATTCAGCCGTACTCCTGGACGGGGCGCCTGACCAGGTGCTTAGCGAGGCGCGGAGCATGCTCATCGCGGCCGGCGTGTGGGTGCCCGGCTATGTTCCGCAAACCCGGCAGCGTTCCGCGGAGCCTGCCCCCGGAGCAGGCGGTCTCCTGCTTGCCGCCGAGGAACTGGCGGTTTCGCGGGAACGGGCCCGCCGCAGGGGCTTCCGCAAGTTCCCGCCGGTACCAGTGCAACAGGGGATCTCCGCCCAGGTCCGGGTGGGGCAGGCACTGGCCATTACGGGACCCAACGGCGCCGGAAAATCGACTTTTGCCCTGACCCTTGCCGGTCTTCTGGAGCCCGTCGCCGGCAAGGTCTCCGCCACCTTGGCCCTCAGCCGTGGTGCCGGCATCGATCCCTACCAGTGGAAGGCGGAACAGCTGATTGAGCGCGTAGGCACCGTTTTCCAGGAGCCAGAGCACCAGTTCGTGACGGGAAAAGTGATCGACGAACTCCTGTTCGGCCCGCGGCACCTTGGCCATGGGACGGAGCGGGTCGATGAGCTGCTGGAGCGGTTGCGGCTGACGGAGCTCGTTGACGCCAACCCGTATACGCTTTCGGGAGGCGAGAAACGGCGGCTCTCGGTGGCCACGGTCCTGGCCGCGCACCCGCAGGTTTTGGTGCTGGACGAGCCCACGTTTGGCCAGGACGCCAACACCTGGGCTGAGCTGGCCTCGTTCCTGTCAGAGCTCCTCGATGCCGGCACCGCAGTGGTCTCAGTGACCCACGATGCCGAGTTCACGGCAGCCTTGGGCGGAGCCGAGCTGCGGATGGGTGCGGCGCCGGCGGTGGCGACATGAGGCAGGAGCTGAACCTGCGGGGAAACCACGCCCTGCTGACCCGCGCCAACCCGCTGAGCAAGTTCGCCGCCGTCTTCCTGGTGACCGCAGTGCTGGCGCTGTCCATCGACTGGGTGTCCGCCTCGGTTGCGCTCGCTGCCGAACTCCTGCTGTTTCCCCTGGCCGGACTTACCCTGACGCTGCTGTGGCAGCGCGGGTGGCCGCTGATCATCGCCGCAGCCGTGGGCGGCTGGAGCACCTCCATCCTGGCGCCGGACAGCGGAAGGACGCTGATCGACGTCGGCCTCTGGACCATGAGTGAAGGCTCCCTGGAGCTGGGGGCCGGGTTCATGCTGCGCGGGCTGGCGATTGCGCTGCCCGCGGTGCTGCTGATGAGCTGCACCGATCCCACGGACCTGGCAGATGCCCTGGCGCAAAAGGCGCGGCTCCCGCACCGGTTCGTGCTGGGAACCTTGGCAGCCATGCGCCTGGTGGGGCTGCTGGCTGAAGAGTGGCAGACCATCGGGATGGCCCGCCGTGCCCGCGGGGTGGGCTCGCGGGGCAGCGCGCTGCAGCGGTTGAGGGCGACGCTGGGCCAGAGCTTCGGCCTCCTGGTCCAGGCCATTCGGCGCGCGTCACGGCTCGCGGTGACCATGGAAGCCCGGGGCTTCGGCGGGGGAACCCGGACGTGGGCGCGGGAGTCGACGTACAGCAGCCTGGATGTGTGGGTGCTGGGCGGCGGCCTGCTGATGGCCGGGGCTGCCTTTGCTGCCGCTGTGTGGGCAGGGACCTGGAACATGGTGTGGCTGGGGAGCTGACCCGCTCCTAAATTGCTGCCCCTCAAACCGCGGGTCTTGGCATCAGTCTTCGGGCGGATGCAGCAGCGCAGGGAGCAGATCCAGGGACCCTCTTCAGAAAGCGGCTCAAAGGCAGGAGTAGTCGTAATCGAATCCCCGTGACACGAACTGAGTGAGCGTTACCTTGCCGCCGGCCGTCAGCGGCGGGTTGGAGCAGTTGCCCTTGGCGCTGGTCAGGGTGCGCGCCCCTGCCAGCCAGCTTGGCAAGGAGTAAAGGTTGCTGGAGCTGCCGACAGGTCCGACGATCTGGCTCCATTGCGAGCCGGTTGAATAGATTCCCACACCAGCGGCCTTGATGCTCCGGAACAAGTCCGTCATGCCTTCCAGGACAGCTCGGTTGGCGACTTTGTCCGAGGTGGACCAGCTGTTGCCGGTTTCCACGTCCAGCCACCACACGTACTGTGACGGGTTGCTGATACCGCGGATATAAGCGTCGTCATAGGCCTTGGCGTAGCCGTACATGTAGGCGCAGGCCTTACCGTAGTCCCTTTCCTTGCAGGAGCCGTAGGGGTTGTGGACGGGGGTGCCGACGGGATACTCGTCACTGCTGGGCCACCATGAGCCGGCGCTGCCCGGATTGGCCGTGTTGACGTAAAGGGAGACCTTTGGTTGTGGAGTGCCGCCGGACGAGGTTGCAGCCCACTTCAGCTGTTCAGCGAGGCAGGGGTTAGTGGTGTTGGCGAGGCCGTTGTTGACCCCCACGATGCCGAATGCCTGTCCCGTCGGCAGGTCCTTGCCGCACTGCGGCCAGGAGATGTCATTGCCAAGCAGGGACTGCGTGCCCTCTCCCGGTGACGGGGCTGCGGAAGCCGGCCAGGCAGGTATCAGTAGCAGGGCCGCCAGCAGCAAAGCAGCCAGTCGGGCTGCGGGCCGGGTGTCTCGGAACGGACGCATGGGGGCCTCCATCGTCTTTGAAGAGAAGCTCAGACCAGTTTCCTCCCCAACAGAGAAGCGGGTCAAGATAATGAGAAAACGGGTTCTTCTATCGCACGTAATGGGTAAACGCTCTCCGTTTTCCCGGCGTTCGGGCAGCATGGCGAGCTGATAACTCATTTATGATATATTTTGTGCATGACGCAGGAGACCACGGAACACGTTGCCGCTATGCTTCGGGATGCCCGGAGCGAGAAGGGCTGGACCCAGGGCCAGCTGGCCGCTGAGCTTGGCACCAGCCAAAGTGCCATTGCCCGGATGGAGCAGGGCAAGCAGAACCTGAGCCTCAAGATGATCCAGCGCCTCGAGACTATTTTTGGCCGAAGCATCGTCAATGTGGGTAAACCCCAGATGACCCACCTGCGCGTGGAGGGCGGGCGGACCCTGTCCGGTGCAGTGGACGTCAACAGCAGCAAGAACGCCGGCGTGGCGCTGCTGTGCGCCAGCCTCATCAACCGCGGCACCACCGTTCTTCGCCGTCTTGCCCGCATCGAGGAAGTCAACCGCATTGTCGAGGTGCTTACCAGCATCGGTGTGGATTGCACGTGGCTCAACGACACTGACCTCCAGCTCCGCAGGCCCGATGTCCTGGACCTTGGCGCCATGGACGTGGAGGCTGCCCGCCGCACCCGCAGCGTCATCATGCTGCTGGGGCCACTGCTCGATGAGTCCGCGGAATACCGCCTGCCGTACGCCGGCGGTTGCGACCTGGGCACCCGAACTGTCGAACCGCACATGCAGGCGCTGCGCCAGTTCGGTCTCAGTGTGGAAGCAACCCAAGGCTTCTACACCGTGCAGGCGCCCACTGCCGATACCCGCGCCCGGTCCTTTGTACTGACCGAGCGCGGCGATACTGTCACTGAAAACGCCATCATGGCAGCGGCGCACCGCGAGGGAACCACCGTGATCCGCAATGCCAGCCCCAATTACATGGTTCAGGATCTGTGCTTCTACCTGCAGATGCTCGGAGTAAGCATTGAGGGCGTGGGCACCACCACGTTGAAGATCACCGGCCGCCCCGTGATCAACGCCGAGATCGAGTACTTCCCTTCCGAGGACCCCATCGAGGCCATGAGCCTCATCACCGCGGGTATCGTCACCAATTCAGAGGTGACCATCCGCCGCGTGCCCATCGAGTTCATGGAGATCGAACTCGCCACGCTCGAGCAGATGGGCCAGCAGCTGGAGATATCCGGCGAGTACATGGCCCGCAACGGCCAGACCCGGCTGGTGGACGTAACCACCAAACCGTCCGAGCTGAGCGCGCCTGAGGACAAGATCCACCCCATGCCGTTCCCCGGCCTGAACATCGATAACCTGCCGTTTTTTGCGGTGATCGCCGCAAACGCGAGCGGGCAAACCATGATCCACGACTGGGTGTACGAGAACCGTGCCATCTATCTCACGGAGCTCAACCGGTTAGGGGCACAGGTGCAACTGCTGGACCCCCACCGAATCTACGTCAACGGCCCCACCAAATGGCGTGCTGCAGAAGTTGGCTGCCCGCCGGCTCTCCGCCCAGCCGCCTGCCTGTTGCTGGCCATGCTGGCAGCGAGGGGAGTATCCGAGCTGCGGAACATTTACGTCATCGAGCGCGGTTACGAGGACCTGGCTGAGCGGCTGAACACTATTGGGGCCAAGGTGGAGTACTTCCAGGACTGACCATTAACGCTTCGTCATGAAGTGCCGATGGCCCTCAAAAGTCCCTGCCCTGTCGCAGAATGTGAGTATGCGTACATTCGGCGTGGAGGAAGAACTCCTGATCGTTGATCCGGAGAGCGGTGAACCGTTGGCCCTGGCTGATGCGCTGCTGGCCGGACGGCGGATGGCGGCCGATGATTCTCCGGCCGACCCTCATGCTCCGGAAAATGAAGACAAAACCGTTTTCGACGACGATGAGATGGGCCTGAGTGCTGAACTCAAGCTGGAGCAGATTGAGACGCAGACGCGGCCGTGCCTGGACTACCAGGAGTTGCTGGAGCAGATCCGGGCCGGGCGGGCGCTGGCGGACAGGGCTGCCAGGAAAAACGATGCGCGGGTGGCGGCGCTGGCCACCTCGCCTTTGGGTTTGTCTAGCCACACCACTCCTGATCCCCGTTATGCTAGGATGCTGGAGCGGTTCGGCCTCACCGCCCAGGAGCAACTGACCTGCGGCTTCCACGTCCACACCTATATCGAGTCGCACGACGAAGGCGTGGCGGTGCTGGACCGGATCCGCGACAAGCTCGCCGTCCTGACGGCCCTCAGTGCCAATTCACCCTTCTGGAACGGCTTGCAGACCGGCTTCGAGAGCTACCGTACGCAGGCGTGGAACCGGTGGCCAACTGCCGGTCCTTCCGGAATCTACGGGAACTACTCCGCTTACCGGCGGGTGGTTGCCCGGCTCCTGGATAGCGGTGTAATGCTCGATGAAGGGATGCTTTACTTCGACGCGCGGCTGTCGCGGAACCATCCCACCGTTGAGGTCAGGGTGGCAGACGTCTGCCTTCGGGGCGAGGATGCGGCGCTTATTGCCGTATTGGTGCGGGCGCTTGTGGAGACTGCGAGCCGCGAGTGGAACGACGGCGTGGAACCGGCTCCGGTGCCTACCGTCCTCTTGCGTATGGCTTCCTGGCAGGCGAGCAGTGCTGGACTTGGCGGGGAACTGCTCGACTTTGGGACTTTCCGGCCGGCACGTGCAGCAGACGTGGTGCGCAGCCTGGTGGATTACCTCGCCCCGGTGCTTGAGGAGCAAGGCGAACTTGCCTTGGCCCGGCAAGGGGTGGAGGACATTATTGCGCGTGGAACAGGGGCAGCCGAACAGCGGATTGTCCGGGACAGGGCCCTGGCAGCTTCAGAACCTGACGACCTCGGTTTCGGCGCTGTGGTCCGGCACGCTGTGGACGTCACCATGAGGGGCTCACTGGATCTTTCCAAAGTCGATGGCGCTCCCGAACTGCTGCGGGTCAGGCAGTCTTAGTTGCTGTCCTCACGGCAGGCCCCATGGCAGCCCCAACGGGAGACCTCAGGGCACCCAAAAGGATTCGCTCAGCCAGAGGGGCCAGCCCGGAAAAGGGTCTTCGGGCAGTTTCGGTGGGTGGGCGTAGAAGTCGGCCCAGATGGGATCGTCGGGCGCATAGTCGTACGGATTTTCCAGGTTGTCCTCGACTGGTTCTTCAAAGGGCGGGTCAACGTTGGGGAAGTCTAATCCGGGTGCTTCGGTTGTGGGTGGATCCTGCGCAGGCGTGAGGAATCCGGCTGTGTCGGTTGCACCAGTCAGGAGTCCGGGTGGCCATTGTGGTGGTTCCCGGTCGGGTTGTTCGGCTTTGTAGTGGCGGCCGGTGGGTGAGGTCCAGCCGGGTGGCTCGTTTTGGGTGGCTGGGGCGGGTGTCCAGCGGCTGTTGTGTTTGAGGCGGTGGTGTTTGGGGCAGAGTTGGGCGAGGTTGCTGATGCCGGTGGTTCCGCCGTGCTGCCAGGCTGTGAGGTGGTCGGTGTCGTTGTCCGGGGATGGGTTGTTGCAGCCGGGGAAGGTGCATTTGCCGTCCCTGAGGTGCAGGGCTTTTTTCATGGCTGTGGTGAGGCGGTAGTTGGTGCGGCCGATTTCCAGTGGTGCCCCGTCCCGGGGATCAACGAGTACCCGGTAGAACGAGCTCGCCCCGTCGGTGACGAGTTTGCGGGCCATCGAGGCCGGGATCGGGCCAAACCCGTCGAGGGTGGCGGGTTCGTCGGTGAGGCCGAGCAGTGCGAAGACCGGGACGGTGACGAGCACGTCGGCCCTGGGTGCCGAGACTTTCCCGGTTGTTGGGATTTCTCCTGCCGCGGTGTCCTGCCTTGAGGTGGCCCCTTCTGCAGAATCCCCGTCACGGATGTCCTCTGCGGGGGCGCCCGCCCTGCCGGCTGCAGCGGGGGCGCCGAGCAGGAGGCTGGCGGCGATGTCGGGCCGGAGTTGTGTCATTGTCCGGGGTTCGTCGGGGCCTTGAAGGCCGCGGGCGAGGGCCGTGGTGCGGTTCCAGATGGCCGAGGCCTGGCCGGCGGGGAGGTAGAGCGAGACCCAGGCCATGCCGTCGCGGTCCGGGGTGCATTCCATCCGCCGGTCCGCGGCGCTTTTGGTGTGGCGTTTTTCGAGGGATTCGGGGTGGTGGCGTTCACGCCAGCTACGGACTCGGCACCGGAACCGGGAGGGTATCAGTTCACCCGCGGCGGCTCCGCGGGCCGGGTTCGGGTTCAGAATATGGGCGGCCAGGGCGGCTGCGCCGGTGGGGTCGAGGTTGTCTGTTTCGTCGGCGATGATCCTGGCGTGCATCCAGGAGATGGCGCCAGTGGATAACGCGTCGAAAGCTTGGGGGAGGGCGGTGAGTTGTCGGGATTGGGTGACGAGTGCTCCGGCGGCGGCGGCGCTGATGGTCAGGACCCCGGCGATTTCCTCGACCGCGGACATCTCGGCGTAGGTCCGTTCGTGCACGGGCGCGTCAGGCGGGGTCATCGCGTGCTGAATTTCGATCGCCTCGGCGGCGTCCCGGGCTTTCACCGCGGCCAGCTGGGCCTCCAACCGAGACACTACCGACATCCGTTCCAGCCGGATCTCATACTGGCGCTGCAGCACATCCACACCAGCACCTGCAGTGGCGCCGTCACTCAGGGCGGCATCTTCGAGGAAGAGCGCATCGAGGCCCGCGACGGAGGCATAAATACCCTCCATCGCCGCTGCCGTGCCCGTCCCGTGTCCCATACAAACATCATCCAACCGGGGTCTGACATTTTCCGGGGCGATGTCCGGGTCCGTAGAACTGACTGTGGCGTCAGCCGAAGGCGGCGTGCCATACTCGGCGCGTGACGGCGTCGTATTCCTTCAAAGCTGAACTATCGCTCTATCCCGGGGAGGCTGGCTGGCATTTCGTGACCCTGCCGGCAGAGGTTGCGGACGAACTTCGCGTTCTCACGGCAGGGGCCAGCAAGGCGTTCGGCTCCATCAAAGTCTCCGCCGAGGTGGAGGGACACTCCGGGCAGACATCGCTCTTCCGGGACAAGAAGAGCGGCTCATACCTGCTGCCCGTTAAGAAGGACATCAGGGACAAAGCGCACCTCAGTGAAGGCGACGAAGTAGAGGTCCACCTCGCCATCCCTGACGTGTAGTAGGCAAAAAGCTAAATCTGCTTGAGAGCCTGTTCCAGGTCGCTAATGAGGTCGTCCACGTCCTCCAGCCCAACGGAAAGCCGGACAACTCCGTCGCTCAGGCCGATCGCAGCCCTGCCCTCGGGTCCCATCGCCCGGTGGGTGGTGGTGGCCGGGTGGGTGATGAGCGACTTGGCATCGCCGAGGTTGTTGGAGATATCGATGATCCGCAAGGCGTCGAGCAGCGCAAACGCGGCCTCCTTGCCGGAACCGCCGCCGGAGGGGGCAAGTTCCAGCGTGAGAACAGTTCCGCCGGCACTCATCTGCTTCGCGGCCAGTTCGTACTGTGGGTGCGACTTCAGCAGAGGGTACTTCACCCAGCTCACGGCAGGCTGCTGCTCCAGCCACTCGGCGATCCGCAGGGCGGAGGCGGAGGAGTGGTTGACGCGCAGCGCCATGGTCTCCAGGCCCTTGGTGAGGACCCAGGCGTTGAACGCGGACAGCGACGGGCCGGTGTGGCGCATCAGCTGCTTTACTGGCCCCTCGATAAAGTCCTTGGTGCCCAGGATGGCGCCGCCCAGGACCCGGCCCTGGCCGTCGATGTGCTTGGTGCCGGAGTAGACAATGACGTCGGCGCCCAGTTGGCCGCAGCGCTGCAGCAGGGGAGTCGCAAAGACGTTGTCGACGACGACGGTGGCACCTGCCGCGTGCGCCAGTTCGCTGACCGCGGCAATGTCCACAATTTCCTGCATGGGGTTGGACGGCGATTCGAAGAAAACAGCGGTGGTTGGCTGGGACAGGGCATCGCGCCACTGGTCCAGGTCAGGGCCATCCACGAATACCGTCTCTACGCCCCACCGCGGCAGGATTTCGTTCAGGATCACAAAGCAGGAGCCGAACAGGGAGCGGGCGGCAACCACGCGGTCACCGGCAGCAAGCAAGGCTCCCAGAGCGGTGAAAACGGCGGACATGCCGGACGCCGTTGCAAAGCACGCCTCGGTCCCCTCGAGGAGGCGGAGCCGCTCCTGGAAGGTGGCAACGGAGGGGTTGCCGTAACGGGAATAGACGAACCGTTCGTCCTCGCCGGTGAAGGCCCGCTCGGCGGCGGCAGCGGATTCGTACACGAAGCCCGAGTTCAGGAACACGGCCTCGCTGGTTTCCTGGAAGTTGGTGCGGTCCAGCCCGCCGCGGACGGCCTGGGTATCAGGGCTCCAGCCCGCTGCGTCTTCGTTGAAGGTCACTTAGTTCTTTCCGAGGTTGGTGGGCAGGCCGCGGTTTTTCCAGCCGTTCACGGTGCGTTCGCCGTAGCGGTCCGGCTCACCTTCAAAGCCCTCCAGGACGTTATAGGAGGTGAAACCGGCCTGTGTGGCGGCGATGGCGGCAGCGATGGACCGCTGGCCGGAGCGGCACAGGAAAATCAGTTCAGTGGAGGAGTCCTCCGGCGCCTGCTGGCTCAGGTCCTTGAGGAAATCCGGGTTGGGGATGCCCCCGGGAAAGGTCCACTGGATGAACAGCGGATCGTTCTCCGTGGCCTTGGTGTCCGGGATGCCAATGTGGGCCCATTCGCCCTCCGTGCGCACGTCCACCAAGATGGCGCCCTGTTCAAGCTTTTCCCATGCTTCCTGCGGGGTGAGGTCTCCTGCGTAGCTCATGCGTGGCCCTCGCCGTCGAATTCGAGGTCCTCGGAGGCCGCTTCCAGGTTGTCCACGGCGGTGGCAACGGCGGCATCGGCGGACGCGATTGCTGCCGGCAGTATCACGGCCTGGGCCACGATGACGCTGCTGCCGTTGAACGTTGCTGCTGGGCTGCCGTGCAGCACATAGCCCTCCGCCAGGGCTGCGGAGATCCGCTCGCAAAATGCACGGTCGTCCGGGCCGCTGATGAGGCGGTAGGACAACTTTTCTTCAGGGGCAGGTGCGTCAGACACGACGGATCTCCTTCTCTCACGCTTGCAGCTCGAATCGGTCGATATGCCGAGTATTCACCTGAGGCACCCCGCCGCGGAAGGAGGGTTGCCGACCGGCCAGTCAGGGCTTGGCGCCGGTACTCATTACTCCCCAAAAACGTAACACTTGGCGCCCGGGGCCGCACCGCCGCCGTCGTCATGTTCCGTAACCGAAGCGCCCGCAAGGCGCCTGAAGCATTCGGGGGCGGTTCCTGGAAGATTTGGAGTCGTACGACGGCGGGGGCCGCCTTGGGTGCGGAAACGGGGGTGTCCCATGCGGCGGTATTCCGGCGGATAGAGTTCTATCGGGGCGTCGCCCCCTGGTCAGAGGAGAGTTTATGGGGGTCCCTATCAGCACGCCAACAGCTGCCTCGCTTCACTGCCGGGCAGGGGAGCTCCGCCCGCTTCATCCCTGGGGTCGGTACCGCTCCCGCGCATCCTTTGCCCGCACCGGTGCTGCCCTCATAGCCGCAATGATGATTACCGTCCTGGCAGTCATACTGCCCGCCGGTTCGGCGCAGGCGGCAAGGAGCTTTCCTGAGGACGGCAAGCCGCTGCTGGGGGCAGTCCTGGAATGGGGCGAGGACACCGCCGCCGGTTTCGCTGACCGGCTCGGAGCGTCCCCTGCCCTTTTTGGACATGACATTGCCATCCCTTTCCGCGGCTCGGAGGAGAATGACATCCGGGGATTCCTGGAGCAGGCATCCCGGCAGGGAGCCCACGCGATGCTCACCGTGAACCCGACGGTGCCGCTAAACCAGGTCACTGATCAAACTGCCGCCTCATTCGCCGGGGAGGTGGAGCGGCTGACGGTGAATTTCAAGGGCCAAGTACTGATCAGGTTTGCCCCCGACATGAATGCCAGTTGGGTGGAGTGGGGGCAGCAACCTGACGCCTACCGCGCCGCGTTCCAGACGGTGACTGCAGCCTTCCGGGAGGCCGGCACTGGAGGACGCACGGAGATGGTGTGGGAACCATACCTGGGCAAGGATTACCCGTTCGACCGGAACCGGAACGCACCCGCCCCCGGAAGTGACGGGTTCGCCCTGCTCGATACCAACGGTGACGGCGCCTGGAACACCTTTGATGCGGCGTATGCCCCCTACTATCCAGGGGACGACGCCGTGGATTGGGTGGGCCTGACCGCCGTCCACGACGACACAGGCGGCGGCGGCCCCGTCAACAGCGTGCCCCGGCCGAACGAACTCCAGGAGATGCTCACCGTTTCCGGCGGGGAAAACTTCTATGGGGCATATGCAGCGGGGAAGGACAAGCCGTTCCTGCTGGAGACCTCCGCGTTCTACAGCCCCGCTTCCGGAGGTGCTTCTGATGTGGACCTCAAGGTGGGCTGGTGGGACCAGGTCATTGATGATGCCACGTCTGCGGACTTCGCCAAGACGGCGGCTGTGGTCTGGGATGAGCGGACAAGCACCAGGGACACCGGTGTGGCAAGCATCGACTGGCTGCTCACCGGAAACCCTGTGGTCGCCGACGCTGCGCGGGGCCGGCTCGAGGCCTCGCCCGTTGTCACAGGTCCTGCCACCGACGTCAGCGCCGGCAGTGGGTACATGCCCGCGAATACCCTCGCGGGGGCAGCTGCCTGGACGGTGGGCGCAGCGCTGGTCATCGTCCTGATTGCGCTGTGGCAGGTACCGCGACGGGTCAACGCCGCAACAGCGTGGAGCTACGCGGATCCCTCAATGAGGGATTCCCGGGTGGATTTGCTGCGCGGGTTGGCCATCGTATTTGTGGTGGTGAACCACCTGGGGATGACCTCACTGTTCCAGCTGGTTACCCAGGAGGCGGTAGGTTTCGTCTCCGGGGCCGAGCTCTTTGTCCTCTTCTCGGGCCTGGTAGTGGGCATGGTTTACGGGCCCAAGGTCAGCGAGGACTTCGGGACCGTGGTAGACCTGACTGCACGCCGCGCGGGCAAGCTCTACGTGGTGGCGCTCGTGGTGCTCATCAGCGTCTTCCTGGTGTCCCTGCTGCCCATATTCCAGACTGATGCGCTCACCACCTTCGTCGACCAGCGAACCGGCGGCACAGGCCAGAACGGCGCCGGCCGCGCCTACGACCTCTACGCCGGGATGGACGCGCTTTTCCAGTTCCCTGTACCGCCGCAGGTCCTTCCGGCCATCCTGCTGTTGCAGTTCGGCCCGTGGCAGTTCAATGTGATGGGCCTGTACGTGGTGCTGCTGCTTGTCAGCCCGCTGATCCTGGCTGCGCTTAACCGGGGCAGGGCCATATGGGTACTCGCCGCCAGCCTGGCCGTTTACGCAACGGGCGCCGTGACGCGGTTCCGGGTCCTTCCCTCACAGTTTGAGGACGCATTCCCGCTGCTCGTGTGGCAGGTGCTGTTCGTCATCGGCATGGTGGCTGGGTTCCACCGGCAGCGCATCATTTCCTGGCTTGCGGACCACATGTGGATCGTCGCCGTCTGCACAGCGGCCGCGTTCGCCTTCGCATTCCTGTCCTGGGGCAACCCGTACCTGGCCAACGGCTTGGACCTCAGGCTCGCCATTCTTCCCGACAGCCTGTACCGGGGCATGTACGAACTCTTCTTTGGCCGCACGTACCTTGCCCCCGGCCGGCTGCTTAATGTCCTGGTTCTGGTGGTGGCCGCCTACGCGTTCCTGACTGCCTACTGGAAGCCGGTGGCACGCGCCCTGGGCTGGTTCCTGATTCCCCTGGGCCGGGCAACCCTGTACGTCTTCATCCTCCATGTGATGCTGATTGCAGCGATCTCCAACATCCCTGCACTCCGCCAGGGTGATATCTGGATCAACACGGCTGCCTACGCGCTGGTCCTGGGACTGCTGTGGGTGATGGTCCGGACGAGGTTCCTCTTCCGCATCATTCCCACCTGAGTGGTCCTCTGGTCTGTTGCCGCATACGAAAAGCTAAAGCAATTCGGAAAACCAACGCGAAAGGCGTGGAGCCCTGCCTTCCTGGCAGGGCTCCACGCCTTTGATGTCCCGGTTCTTACACGAGCCCGGGATAACTTGTCAGGATGTAATCGGCAGCTGCCGGTCCCTTCATGCGCAGGCCGCTGGGGCCTGCGGGAAAACGGTGCTTCATGGCTGCCCAGAAAACTGACTCTTTGCCCGGCTTCTGCTGGTTGATGAAGCACCAGCTGGTGTAGAGGCCGTAAAGCCTGTCGTCGTCGAGGGTTGATTCTGCCGCGTGGTCGGATTGGGTGGCTTCTTGGAGAAAAAGGTCGAACTGCGAATGTGCCATGACGGCGTCCCTTCGCTACGTGCGTGGTGCCGCCGTTCGGCTACAGCAGCGGGAACCTCACAGCCGTGCACAGGGCTATGGAGTGTGATCGATTCTTTGCGAATCGATGGCGCAAGGTGACGCTAACACCTCATCTACACTGTAGACTTTACCCGTAGACCACCAATACAGCAAGCGTCTGGAATTACATTCAGGCAGTACCTGCTTGCGGATCCAGGAACGGGAAAACCAAATGTCCTCGCCGAAGACCTCAGGCAGTGAAGGCCGCACCCGGAAAGCTCCGCTCAGCCGCGAACTGGTGCTGGCCAAAGCGCTCGAACTGGTCGACGCCGAAGGCTTGGACGCGCTGACCATGCGCCGTCTGGGCCAGGAACTGGGCCGTGATCCAATGAGCCTTTATCGTTACGCGGAAAACCGGGCGGCCTTGCTTGACGGAGTTTCCGAACTTGTCCTCAACCAACTCGCCATCGAGGCCGAGGACCCGGACTGGAAAGAACAGCTCAGGCACATCGGGCACAGCCTCCGGCTCCTTGCGCTCGAGCACCCGAATGTGGTGCCGCTGCTGGTGACCAGGCCGCTCTCCACACCGCTCGGGCTCAGGCCACTGGGCACTTTGCGTCCACTTGAACAAATCCTTGCCCTGCTGATTGGCGCGGGGTTTGATCCGGCCGGCGCCTTGCACGTTTACCGCGCCTACTACGGCTTCCTCTACGGTCACATCCTCAATGAACTGCAGGAGTTCGTGGTGGATCCGGCGGAAAATGAAGCGCTGCTGCGCCTCGGCCTGCACAGGCTGCCACCGAAAGAATTTCCCCGGCTGAGGGCGCTGGCTGCGGACCTCTCCGACTATGACGGCGAAGCAGAGCTGGACCAGGGCCTGACCATCCTCCTCACGGGCCTCGAGAGCCAGCTCACCAAGGAGTTCCGCTCGCCTGCCTGATCCGAACGCCGCCGAACGCCGGAGGTGCCAAAGACGATGCTCCTGCTAATTAATACCGGCGAAGAGCTCGTTCAGTTCGGCCGTCAGTTCCTTCTGCACAGAGGGGGTGCCCACTTCCTTGCCGTCGATCCGGTTCACCGGCGCAAGCATCCGCACACTTGAAATCAGCCAGACAGCATCGGCGTCCAACAGGTCCTGCGGCTCCAGGGGGCCGTAGCCCAACTCCCAGCCCGCGGCCTTGGCAGCCGCGAAGAGCGCACCTTGGGAGGTGCCCGCGAGGATGCCGCTGTCCAGCTGCGGCGTGACAAGGCGCTTAAGGGACGTGCCGTCGTCGGACGTTTCCACGTGTGCCATCAGCACGGTAGACGTGGGGCCCTCCAGGACGCGCCCGTCCGAGGAGATGAAGATGACGTCGTCGGCGCCCTGTTTCTGGGCATGGCGCAACGCGGCCATGTTGACGGCGTAGGAGAGGGTTTTGGCGCCGAGCAGCAGCCAGGGGGCGCGCTCGGCAGCATCGCTGTCGTAACCGCGGTCCAGCAGGATGACGTCGATGCCGGTTTCACGCTGGCGGCGTCCGACGGCACTGGCAGGGGACACCTGGACCCAGGACGTGGGCGTCGACGCGCCCTCCACCCCCCGGGTCACCACCAGCTTCACTACCAGTTCGTCGCCGGCAGCGGTGGGCGGGTGCTGGCCCCGGTGCTCAGATACGGCCGCCGTAACGGCGCGGCGCCACTCGTCCTCGCTGGGAATGACCAAATCCAGCGCCTCTGCTGAACCGGCAAGGCGGTCCAGGTGCGCCTGGATCTTTCGGACGGAACCGTCGACGGCGAGCATGGTCTCGAAAATCCCGTCGCCCCGCGTGGCGCCCTGGTCCGTCACCAGCAGCTGGGGCTGGGAAGCATCAGCAAGCCGGCCGTCAGGGAAGGCAGGATCGAGGAAAACGAGAACCACGTTGGCTGGAGAGGTCATGGGTCCAGCTTAGTGCGCCGCCCCCAGTAGGCTGGGCAGAGTGCCCTGGCCGAATCCGTCCGCCGGGAGCCTGTCCTCCGGGGGTTATTCACGTGTTGTGGCCATTTTCGCTTGCCGGCACCGCGCCGACGTGGGTGGTGGTGCTGCTGGCAGTCGCCGACCTGGTGATCAGGGTGCTGGCCTTGGGGATCATCCCGGGCAACCGGCGCCCCACGACCGCCATGGCATGGCTGCTGGGGATTTTCTTCGTCCCGTTCCTGGGCATCATCCTGTTCCTGCTGTTCGGCAACTTCAAGCTCTCCAGCCGCCGGCGGCAGCAGCAGCAACAGGTCAATGACAGGGTGCGGGCCGGTATTTCCTCGCTCGCTGACGTCGAGAGTGACTATCCCGGCCCGGAATGGGTGCGGTCTGCGGCGGAGTTGAACCGGCGGCTGGGCTCATTGCCCATGGTGGACGGCAACTCGGTGGATCTCCTCCAGGGGTATCCGGACTCGATCCTTGAGATGACCAAGGCCGTGCGGAAGGCGAAGAAGTTCGTCAATGCCGAGTTCTACATCATGAGCACGGACCACATCACCAACGACCTGATGACCGCGCTGGAGGAAGCCGCCGAGCGCGGGGTTGAAGTCCGCGTGCTGTTTGACCACATCGGCACCCTCCGCGTGAAGGGCTACCGCAAGCTGCTCAAGCGGCTGCGGGCCGGCAAGATCCAATGGAAGCGCATGCTTCCGCTCCTGCCCATCCACGGCCAATGGCGCCGGCCGGATCTGCGCAACCACCGCAAGATCATGGTGATCGACGGCGAAATCGCCTTCACCGGCTCGCAGAACCTCATCGAGCCCTCCTACAACAACCCCCGCCACCGGAAGGCCGGCCGCGAATGGGTGGAGCTGATGGCCTGCCTGCGCGGGCCCATCGTCACCACCCTGAACGTCGTTTTTGCCACTGACTGGCTGACCGAAACCGACGAGTCGTTGGAACACCAGCTGCAGCTCCCGTCCAACCCGCACCCCGGCAACGTCACGGCCCAGGTGGTGCCGAGCGGCCCGGGTTTCATCACCGAAAACAACCTGCGGCTGTTCAACACCCTCATCTACTCGGCGCAGCACCGGATTTCCATATGCAGCCCGTACTTCGTGCCGGACGATTCGCTGCTCTACGCCATCACCACTGCCGCCCAGCGGGGTGTGGAGGTGGAGTTGTTCGTCTCGGAGAAGGGCGATCAGTTCCTGGTCCACCACGCCCAGAGCTCCTACTATGAGGCCCTGCTGGAAGCCGGCGTCCGGATCTTCCTCTACAAGGCCCCCTTCGTGCTCCACGCCAAGCACTTCACGATCGACGACGAGGTTGCGGTGCTTGGCTCGAGCAACATGGACATGCGCTCCTTCTCGCTCAACCTTGAAGTGTCCGTGATGCTGCTCGGCGCAGACATCGTCACCAAGATGCGCGCCGTGGAAGACACCTACCGGGACATCTCACATGAGCTGCGGCTGGCCGACTGGGTCCAGCGGCCCCTGGCCACCCGATACGTGGACAACGTGGCACGGCTGACCGCCACGGTCCAGTAGCTAGCTTTCGGGGAACTTCGTGCCCAGTGTTGAGAGGACTCCGTAAGCCTTGGTGCGGATTTCCTCGTATTCCTCGTCGGGCACGGAGTCTGCGGTGATGGCGCCGCCGACGCCGAGGGTCAGTTCCGTGGTTCCGTCGCCTCCGGTGTTGATCACCAGGGTCCGGATGGCGACGGCGAGGTCCGTGGCCCCATTCAACGAGAAGTAGCCGATGGCGCCCGAATAGAGGCCGCGGCCCTCGCCTTCGAGCCGGTCCAAAATCGCCATGGTGCTGATTTTCGGCGCCCCGGTCATGGACCCGGCAGGGAAGCACGCTGCCACGGCCTCGGCCCGTGACGATCCGCGCTGCAGCGTGGCGTCGATGGTGCTCACCATCTGATGGACCGTGGCGTAGGTTTCGATGGCGCAGAGCCTGCTGACGGTCACGGAGCCCGGGACCGCGAAGTGGCTGAGGTCGTTCCGCAACAGGTCCACAATCATGATGTTCTCGGCGCGGTCCTTCAGGGACGTCTCAAGGTCGGCGCGCAACGCTGCGTCCTCGGCCGGATCGGAGGAACGGCCGCGGGTTCCCTTGATGGGCTCGGCGCGCATGCCGCCGTCGGAGGCTATCTTGAGGAAACGCTCCGGCGAAGTGCTGGCCACGGCCAGGCCGCCGAAGCGGAGGTAGCTGGCAAAGGGGGCGGGGTTTCTGCGCCGTAAGGCCAGATACGCCTGCCAGGGGTCAAGCGCGGTTGCGGGAAGACGGGCTGAGAGGGCGGTGGTCAGGCAGACCTCGTAGGTGTTTCCTTCGGTGATTTCGTTCTGCGCGGCCCGGACTTTCCCTTTGTACCCCGCGGCGGTGTCGCGGCTGCGGAAGGTGGGCGCCGCCGGAAGCACGACGCCGTTGCTGCCGCCGCCCGGAGCTGCCACGGCCGCCCGGGTTGCCGGGCCGGAGGCCGATTCGACGGCGGTTCGCGCCTTCAGGAGCCAATCATCGGCGTCCGGGGCGTCCAGTGCCAGGAGCCATACAGTGCCGTTGGCGTGGTCCAGGACCACCGCCCGTGCTGCGAAGATCAGGGCCGCGTCCGGGGTGGGAACAGTTTGATCGGATCCGCCGGTTTCCCGCTTGAGTTCGTAGCCCAGGCACCCGAGCCAGCCCAGCGTGAATTCGCCAGCGTATCCCTCCGGGGTGCTGACGGCCTGGTCTCCCCAGACGGCGTTGAGCCAGCGGAAGAATGGGCCTTCCACCGTGGCTGAGGCGCATCCCGCCTGCATCCTGCTGCGGCCGGAACGGTGCGTGACGGACTGGCCCAACAGCCCGCCGTCGTCCGCCATGATGCTGAAGCTGCTGCGCTCAGCGGCCGCAGAGCCGGCCTGTTCCTCCCGGGGAGAGCCCTCTCCCCCAGGGACACCGCTGGAAAAGTCTGCACCGGAAGCGCCCGCGTTGGAAGAATCCAGCCAGACAGCATTCGCCGAGGCGCCATAGAGGGAACTGAACAAGGCGGCGGCGTTCGGGCGTCCGTTCAGGCGTTCGGCGTGGAGGCTGAGGGCGCGCCGGGCCGAGAGTTCGGGGGCCAGCACCGGAGCCAGCGCGGGCAGGTAGGGGAGAAGCTGCAGCACGTCGGATGGGGCAGACCCGTCGGCGCGGTTCAGCACGCGCACGTCTGCGTGCTGCGGAACGTCGTCGGCGCCCAGCCACTCCTCTTCCTGTGCAGCCCACTGGTCCCAGTAGGGTTCGTAGGTTCCTCCGTCGCGGGCCAGGGCGCGGGACCGCCGGACCTCATCGGCGGAGTCCGCCCAGATGACAGCACTGAGCAGGGGCCGTGCCGTGGCGGCCGCCGCGCCCACGCCCTCAACGATCACAATCTCGGCGGGCAGCGTGACCCGGGGGTCGCCGTCGTAATGTCTTTCCCAATCCCAGCTAGTCCAGGTGGCGGCGTCGCCAAGGCTCAGGGGTTCCAGAACCGTGGCGACGTAGCGGTCGATGCCCGCCAGCAGCCCGTTCCAGCCCGGGTAGATGTCCTCGAGGTGGAACAGTGAAACCTTGTGGTGGGCACGCAGCCGTGCAGCCAGTTCGACGGCGAGGGTGGTCTTCCCTGCGCCCGAGCGCCCGTCGATGGCAATGATGACGGGGGCTGGGCTCATGAATTAGAGCGTACCGTTATCCCTGCCGGGCTTTCATCCGGGGGTTCTTTTTGTTGATGACGAACGTCTTTCCGCGCCGCCGGACAATCTGGGCGCCCGGGATTTTAGCGCGGGATTCGGGTAGTGCGCGGCGATGCGCGCTCCCTTGACTGTTGATGTTGTGGGCCGGTGCTGCGTTTCCTGTCAGCGCTGCCGCTGTAGCTGCGCGTTTTCCAGGACGGCCCCTTTGATGTATTCGACCAGCCCGGGCAGGGCGTTATGGACCTGGTGCCAGACGACGTCGAAGTCAGCCTGCCCGCCGTACCAGGGATCCTCAATCCCTTGGTCCAGCAGGTGCTTGTCCGCCAGCCGCGGATCAAAGCTGCGCAGCATGCGGATCTTGTTCCGCGATTCCTGGTCCGGGGCGGACTCGCTTAGCCAGGCGTGGTGGTCAATGTCCAGGGCAAGGATCAGGTCGCGTTCGCGGAACCAGGAGTGCTGCCACTCGCGGGCAATGTGTTTGCCCCGCGCGAGCTGGATGGCCCCCAGGCGCCGCGCGGCCCGCGGATCTATGGGCCGTCCGGCCTCGTAGCCGGTGGTGCCTGCCGAATCAACGGATACCAGGCCGCCCAGCCCTTCGCGTTCCAGCTCAGCGGCAAGCATCAGCTCAGCCATGGGGGAACGGCAGATGTTTCCGGTGCAGACGGCAATAACACGGTATGGGCTCGACGTTGAGTTCATAGACCCAAGCATGAGCGCTAACAGGCCTGTTGGCTAGCCATGGGTTCATGAAGGTTAACTGTCTTGTAAAGAAGCTGTGCTGTTCGTCATTTCCCTTCTGGGTTGCAGGGGGAGGGCGCTCAGAGGAGGCTCAGTGGAGGAGGGCCAGCAGGATTCCCACTGCCACAAACAGCGTGCCGAAGGACCGGTTGAGGACCAGCTGGCCGCGGGCGCTGTGGGTGAATTTCTCGAACGATCTGGCGGCCGCCGCGAAGAAGAACCACATCACTAGGATGTCGATGGCAACGATCGTCGCCGTCAGGACTGCATACTGCGCCAGGAGGGGTTGCTCGGGCCGGATGAACTGGGGCATAAAGGCGAGGAAGAAGATGATTGCCTTAGGGTTCAGCAGGTTTACCCAGAATCCGCGCCGGAAGATGGACCAGGCGGGCTCGTTCCGGAGCCCTGCAATCTTCTCCTGCTCGAGGTCCGGCTTGGCGAGGAACTGCCGGACGCCCAGATAAACCAGGTAGGCTGCGCCGGAGTAGCGGATGACGTTGAAGGCGATGGGCGAGCTTGCCACCAGGACTCCCACCCCAAGGGCCACGATCGCCACATGGACTACCAGGGCTGCCTGCTGGCCGAGGATTCCCCACATGGAGCGCCGGAACCCGGCGTTCAACGAGTTGCTCATCGTGTTGATGGCTCCGGCGCCGGGTGTGAAGCTGATTAGGACGCCGGCACCCGCCAGGGCGAGCCAAAGGGAAAATTGCACCAGCCAAGCTTAGTGCCAGCAATTACCAGAGGGTTGCCACCGGCCCGAAAGCCTGGAGGTTTTCATCCGCGGTAACGAGGGTGAGCCCCTCCACCATGGCCTGCGCCGCGAGCATCCGGTCAAAGGGATCCTTGTGGTCCCAGTCCAGTTGCCCCGCGGCCAAGGTATGGGGGGACGAGATTGCAAGTTCTGAAGCGTAAAGGTGGGCGATCTGCCGCCCAAAGCTCGTGATGATGGCCGCCCCTGACGGCAGTTTTCCCTGGTGATGCTTATATGAAAGCTCGTAGGCCGTCACCGGCGAAACGTACACTTGGTTTTCCAGCTTGGTGATCGAGCTCCGAGCCTTGCTTGAGAGCCGCTTCGGTTCGGCGACTGCCCACAGGAAAACATGCGTGTCGAGGAGAAGCCGCGTCATTCCGTGGTTCCCATCTCCTCGTCGTTCCAGGGCTCGTAGAACTCATCAGGGATGTGAAGAGGCCCCAGGAAGCCAAGTTCCCGCTTGTGGGGGCGCTCGATTTTCACCAGCCTGGCAACCGGCCTGCCTGCTTTGGCGATGACCACATCCTCGCCGTTCTCCACCTGGTTCAACAGCTCGGACAAGCGCGTCTTTGCTTCCTGGACGTTGTACTGTCCCATGTTGACCAAGTCTAGTTGGTCAACCTCGACCTGATAAGGCTCCGCCCAGTATTCGTTGTCGCCGTAGTAGTCCATGGCCCGACGATATTTGGTCGGATGGCAGACCTGGCATTCGGAAAGAGCCTGTGTGGAAAACCCTGAGCCTCCTTCTGAGTTCCTAAGCCCGCGCGATGACCTCGCCGTTGGGGATCAGGAACCAGCCGTCATCCGTGGATCCCCAGCGGTGCCAGCCGGCGGAGATCCTGGCCAGGTCCGCCGGGTTCGCGAAGCCGTATTCCAGTGCCTGCTCAGCGAACGCAGAATGGAGGACCCGCTCGCCCCACACGCGCGCCTGCCAGCGGCGTTGCTGACCCGTGGCGTAGAGCCAGTTGCTGCTGGTGGGCGCGACATCGGTGAAGCCTGCTGACTGCGCCCAGCTCACGAGCCGCCGCCCGGCGTCGGGCTCTGCTCCGTTCCTGCGTGCAATGCGCTGGTATAACTCCATCCACTCGTCCAGCTCGGGGATGGCTGGGTACCAGCTCATGCCGTGGAAGTCTGCTTCCCGGACGGCGACGATCCCGCCGGGCTTGGCCACCCTGCGCATCTCCCGCAGCGCCTCCACCGGGTCGGTCAGGTGCTGGAGCACCTGGTGGGCGTGCACGACGTCGAACGACTCGTCCTCGAAGGGGAGGTCGTAGATGTTGCCCGCTACGAATTCAACGTTCGCCACCTCGCGCTCGACGGCGAGGGCCTGGGCTTGGGCAATGATGTCCGGCGAGCGGTCCAGGCCGATGACCTTGCCGGGGCTGACCAGTCCGGCGAAATCGCAGGTGATGCTGCCCGGGCCGCAGCCGACATCGAGCAGGCCTGTTCCAGGCGTGAGGTGCGGCAGGACAAACGCGGCCGAATTCTCGGCAGTCCTGGCGGCATGGGCACGGACCACCGACTCGTGGTGGCCGTGCGTATAAACGTCGTCTTCGGGCTGCTGCGCACTCATAAGCAAACGCTACCCCCAACCAAGTAGCTCTAACTGTCGTTTTGACTCCTCAAAACGACAGTTAGAGCTACCTACTTGGGTGGGGAGCCGGGTGCGCTCGAGGATTCTTCCCGCGCCGCCACCGTGGCTTCCACCATTGCCGCCATGAACCGGGTGACCGTTTCCAGCTCCTCCGCGGAGAAGTTGGCCATTGCCCCGCCCATCTGGCGCGAGAGCGGAGCGAAGATGGCGCCACCGTCTTCGAAGGCCTTGGGCGTCATTCGAAGGTGCACCTGCCGGCGGTCGGCACTGTCCCGCTCGCGCACCACATGCCCGGAGCTGTCCAGCCGGTCGATCAGGGCGGTGGTGGCGGGGGAACTGAGGTTCAGTTCCTTCCGGAGCAGCCCGGGCGTGACGGTGCCCCCGTTTGCCGTATGGCGCATGATCACTGCCAGCGCATTCAGGTCCGTCCGGTGCATGTCCTTCCGGCCGCCGGCTGCGTCAACATATCGGTTGGCCTCGAGCGTGAACTCCTGAAGGAGCCGTATCAGCGGATGCGGGCCGTCACCCCCCTGAAGCCGCGGAGGTGGAGGGCCGGGGGCAGGGGCCGGCGTTCCCGGAACATCGTTGCCTGCCACGTCCACCTCCAATTCCTGCTGCATAGGTATGGCCGCGCCAGAGCGCCTCCTGCTCCCGGCCGTCCTGACGGATATTACTTCAGCAGCGGGGAGCCCTTGGTATCGGCGAGGGGAAGAAAAAGCTAGGCCAACACTTATCTCTATCGTGGAGATACTCTAGGATGGAATCAATCCTACTCCCGTCGCTGTCCGGAAGGCATCATGAAAACCCATTCCTCCGCCAAGGAACGCGTCCCGTTCTGGCTGCGCTGGCTTATCCCCGTCATCCTGGTGCTGACCTGGCTGGCGCTCGCGGGCGTCGGTGGACCCACCTTCGGGCGCGTGGACGAAGTCTCGTCAAACGACCAGGCATCTTTCCTGCCCGCCAGCGCCGAAGCCACGGCCGCCCGGGACTGGCAGGCCAAGTTCCGGGATTCAGACGAGGTTCCCGGCGTCATCGTCCTGGAAGCCGACGAAGCCCTGAGCCCTGGGCAGCTTGGCGGCTTGGCAAGCCTCCGTTCCGAGCTGGAAGGGCTGCAGGCGGGGAGCGCGGTGATTGGACCCATCCCCGCAGAGGATGGCAAAGCCGTGCAGTTCATTGTCCCGATCGACTCTTCAAAGGAGGTGAAGGAGGTTGTCCAGGAACTCCGGGATACGGTTGCCGCAGCAGCCCCGGAGGGCGTTCGAACGTACGTGACCGGTCCGGCGGGACTCGCAGCTGACCTCACGGCGGCGTTCGCCGGCATCGACGGCATCCTCCTGCTGGTGGCGCTGGGCGCTGTGTTCGTGATCCTGCTGGTTGTTTACCGCTCGCTCCTGCTGCCCATAGTGGTGCTGCTGACCTCCGTCTTCGCCCTCTGCGCCGCCATCCTGCTGGTCTTCGGGATGGCCAAGGCCGGGTGGATCCAGCTCAACGGGCAGAGCCAGGGCATCCTGTCCATCCTGGTGATCGGTGCTGCTACGGACTACGCCCTGCTGTTCGTGGCCAGGTTCCGGGAGGCCCTGACCCACACCACCAACCGCACCGCCGGCGTGCTGACAGCCTGGAAGGCCTCGTTCGAGCCCATCCTGGCCTCCGGCGCCACCGTGATCATCGCGCTCCTGTGCCTGCTCTTCTCGGACCTGAACTCCAACAAGGCGTTGGGCCCCGTGGCGGCGGCCGGCATCCTGTGCTCGCTGTTTGCCGCCCTCACCCTGCTTCCCGCCCTGATGGCGCTCCTCGGCAGGGCCGCCTTCTGGCCGTTCCGGCCCACTCTCGTCCCGGCTGACCAGCGGGAACCCGAACTCGTGACCGGGCTGGAGGGCCAGAAGGGCTTGTGGCGTGCCACCGGCTCCCTGGTGTCCAGGCGCCCGCGGACGGTCTGGGTGGCTTCGGTCCTGCTGCTCGTGGTTGCCGCAGGGGGACTGCTCCAGCTCAAAGCCAACGGCGTCCCGCAGACTGACGTTATCCTCACCGCTTCCAACGCCGTGGACGGCCAGGACGCGCTGGCGCGCCATTTCGACGCCGGCAGCGGCAGCCCCGCCGTCGTGGTTGCCGACCAGGGGAAGGCGCAGGCGGTACTTGACGCGGTAAAGGCGGCCGACGGCGTGGGCGACGCCTATCTGCTGGCTCAAGGTTCGGTGCCCATCACCGGAACCCCCGGTGCTCCCAGCGCCCCGGACGTCCGGGAAGGGAAGGTGCTGGTCAACGCCACGCTGAACAGTGCCGCGGACTCCCTGGAGGCCGAGGAGGCAGTCAAGGCGCTCCGTTCCGATGTCAAGGCGGTGGATCCCGGAGCGCTCGTAGGCGGCGTGACTGCGACAGCGCTGGACACCAACACCACGGCCCAGCGCGACCTGGTGATCATCATCCCGGTGGTCCTGGTGGTGATCCTCTTTATCCTGATGCTGTTGCTGCGCTCGATCGTGGCCCCGGTCCTGCTGGTGCTCTCGGTGGTGCTCTCCTACGGGGCGGCCATGGGCGTTTCAGCCTTTGTCTTCAACAACATCCTTGGTTTTCCTGGCGCGGATGCCACGGTTCCGCTGTTCGGCTTTGTGTTCCTGGTGGCGCTCGGCGTGGACTACAACATCTTCCTGATGAGCCGGGTCCGCGAGGAATCCCTGAAGCACGGTACCCGCCCCGGGATCCTTCGGGGGCTCGGCGTGACCGGCGGCGTCATTACGTCGGCCGGAGTTGTCCTGGCGGCCACGTTCGCCGCACTCGGCGTCATCCCGATCATGTTCCTGGTGCAGCTCGCCTTCATCGTGGCCCTCGGGGTGCTGCTGGACACCGTCCTGGTGCGCTCGCTGCTGGTTCCCGCACTCGCCTACGACATTGGCCCGCGCATCTGGTGGCCCGGCAAGCTGGGGCGCCCCGAACTGGATGCGGCCGTGAAGCGTGAGGCGGGCGGGAACCGGGAGCCGGCCTCTGTTGGGGGAAGTTCGCGCTGACTAGACTGCAAGTGCGCCCGCATGGACGCGGAACTCAAAGGAGAGATGCACCATGACTGAAAACCCGGAAATTCCCGGCGAGGAGGCACGTAAGGGAAGCACTGCCCCCGGCCTTGAGGGCGAGGGCGGGCAGTATGTTTCCGGCGACTACGGCGACGCGGGCACTGCCGGTGCACCCGCGGAAGACCTTGAAGGTGGCGAATACGAGGACGGCGACTACGGCGACGCCGGTGCCTCCGGTATGGCGCGCGAAGCGGACGGCGTCCGCGAGCGGCTCACGGACGGGCAGGTGAACACCACCGCCGAGGAGCGGGGACCCCTGCACGGCGATACGGACACGGAGAGGTAGCAGCAGCAGGCGATCCTCAAGTAAAGCAGCCGGGTGACGGCGGTTCTCCAACAGCGAACGGAGGGCCGCCGTCGGCCTTCAACCCTGGAATTGCACGTAAAGAGCAGGTCCTTCACTTGCTTAAAATCCAAACTTGAGCGTGGTCCGCTCAACTTTGGATTGACATCGTCGGCGCCCTGAGTAGAGTTGAGTGCAGAACGCTCAATCATTTGGGGCGCCAGCAAGTTTCCAAGGAAAGAAGGAAGCAACACATGTCACGTGCAGTAGGTATCGACCTCGGAACCACCAACTCCGTCGTCTCCGTTCTCGAAGGTGGCGAGCCCACCGTTATTGCCAACGCCGAGGGTGGCCGCACCACGCCGTCCGTCGTTGCATTTTCCAAGTCCGGCGAGGTGCTGGTCGGCGAGATCGCCAAGCGCCAGGCCGTCAACAACATCGAGCGAACCATCGCTTCGGTCAAGCGCCACATGGGCACTGACTGGAAAGTGGACATCGATGGCAAGAAGTACACCCCGCAGGAAATCTCCGCGCGTATCCTCATGAAGCTGAAGAACGACGCCGAGTCCTACCTGGGCGAAAAGGTCACCGACGCTGTGATCACCGTCCCCGCCTACTTCAACGACGCCGAGCGCCAGGCCACCAAGGAAGCCGGCGAAATCGCAGGCCTGAACGTCCTGCGCATCGTCAACGAGCCCACCGCCGCGGCACTCGCCTACGGCCTGGACAAGGGCAAGGAAGACGAACTCATCCTGGTCTTCGACCTCGGTGGCGGTACCTTCGACGTCTCCCTGCTGGAAGTCGGCAAGGACGAAGACAACTTCTCCACCATCCAGGTCCGCGCCACCGCCGGTGACAACCGCCTGGGCGGCGACGACTGGGACCAGCGCGTCGTTGACTACCTGCTGAACCAGCTCAAGGTCAAGGGCATCGACCTGTCCAAGGACAAGATCGCCCTGCAGCGCCTCCGCGAAGCAGCTGAGCAGGCGAAGAAGGAACTTTCCTCCTCCACCAGCACCAACGTCTCCCTCCAGTACCTGTCCGTCACCCCCGACGGCCCGGTCCACCTGGATGAGCAGCTGACCCGCGCCAAGTTCCAGGACCTCACCAAGGACCTGCTCGAGCGCACCAAGAAGCCGTTCCACGATGTGATCAAGGAAGCGGGCATCAAGCTCTCCGACATCAACCACATCGTCCTCGTGGGTGGCTCCACCCGTATGCCGGCCGTCTACGACCTGGTCAAGGAACTCGCCGGCGGCAAGGAGCCGAACAAGGGCGTGAACCCGGATGAGGTTGTGGCCGTTGGCGCAGCCCTCCAGGCCGGTGTCCTCAAGGGTGAGCGCAAGGACGTCCTGCTGATCGACGTCACCCCGCTGTCCCTCGGCATCGAAACCAAGGGTGGCGTGATGACGCACCTGATCGAACGCAACACCGCCATCCCCACCAAGCGGTCCGAGACCTTCACCACCGCTGACGACAACCAGCCGTCCGTGGCAATCCAGGTCTTCCAGGGCGAGCGTGAGTTCACCCGCGACAACAAGCCGCTGGGTACGTTCGAATTGACGGGCATCGCCCCCGCGCCGCGCGGCATCCCGCAGATCGAGGTCACCTTCGACATCGACGCCAACGGCATCGTCCACGTCTCCGCAAAGGACAAGGGCACCGGCAAGGAACAGTCCATGACCATCACCGGCGGCACCGCGCTGTCCAAGGAGGACATCGACCGCATGGTCCGTGACGCCGAGGAGCACGCAGCCGAGGACAAGGCCCGCCGCGAGGCAACCGATACCCGCAACTCCGCCGAGCAGCTCGCCTACTCCGTGGACAAGCTCATCGCCGACAACGCGGACAAGCTGCCTGAAGAGGTCAAGACCGAGGTTCAGACCGACGTCGACGATCTCAAGAAGGCGCTCGAAGGCACCGACGACGCCGCGGTGAAGTCCGCCTTCGAGAAGCTGCAGGCCTCGCAGACCAAGCTGGGCGAGGCCATCTACGCCCAGGCCGGTTCGCCGGACGGCGCAGGCGCCTCCGCAGGTGCTGAAGGAGCCGCTGGTGCCGCAGGCGGGGACAAAGCTGCCGACGAGGACATCGTTGACGCCGAAATCATCGACGAAGACGAAGCGAAGAAGTAACCATGCCGCATCACGGTAACGAGGAAGAGCACAACACGTCACCCCGTGAAGAGCACCTCCAGGAGGCCAAGCAGGGCAACGGCGAACCGGTCATCCGGGACAACCGCAAGGTTGACCCGGTGACCGGCAAGGCCCGGCACCCCGAGGACGGTCACGCTGACGGCGGAAACACTGCCCCCGGCGCCGGTCCTGCGGGTTCCGGTGACGATGGCGACGCGCTGGCCCAGGCTGAGGAAATCCTCAACGGCATCGAGGTGCCGGCGGAGGAATCCGTAGCCCAGGGCGTCCCGGCAAGTGCCGGCAGCACCGAGGCGGCCGAGCTGAAGAACGACCTCCTCCGCCTGCAGGCCGAGTACGTCAACTACCGCAAGCGCGTTGAACGCGACCGGGCCGTGGCAGGGGAGATGGCCGTCATCGGCGTCCTGAACTCACTGCTGCCGGTATTGGACGATATCGACGCCGCCCGCCAGCACGGTGACCTCACGGACGGACCCTTCGCCGCGATCGCCATGAAGCTGGAGAACGCGCTGAAGACGTACGGGCTGGTACGCATCGATGAGACCGGAGTGGAGTTCGATCCCACCATCCACGAGGCCCTCATCCAGCAGCCGGGCGAGGACCTCGAAGTGGACACGGTCAGCCAGGTACTCCGGTCCGGCTACAAGTCCGGCGAACGAGTCCTCCGCGCAGCCCAGGTCATCGTCGCGGTCCCTGCGTAGTCGGGGTACTTCCGGCGCTACGCCGGATAGGGGGCGGTGCCCGCTCCGCGGTGCCCTCCACACCGCCGCCCCCTATCCGGCCTCCGCGCCGGCGGTCATCTCGCCTAAGGTGAGGTAACCACAAAGCTCGCAGCGGTACAGGGGCCCCGGGAGTGGCATCGGGCCTGCCGGAGCGTGGCGGCTGAGGTCCGCAAGGACCAGCCGCCACGCGAAGGGGCGGGGGCCCCTGTACCGCGGAGAGCTGCTAGTTAGAAGACTTCGAAAGGAAACGCCATTGGCTAGCCAGGATTGGGTGGACAAGGACTTTTACAAGATCCTTGGTGTTGCCAAGGACGCTTCCGACGCCGACATCAAGAAGGCCTACCGGAAGCTTGCGCGGCAGCACCACCCTGATACGAACTCGGGGAACACTGCTTCCGAGAAGAAGTTCAAGGACATCTCCGAGGCTTATTCTGTCCTTTCCGATCCGGACGAGCGCCAGCAGTACGACGCCATCCGGGCGATGGGAGGCGGTGCCCGCTTCGCTCCAGGCGGCGGCGGTGCCACCAACGGCGGGTTCGAGGACCTGTTCGGCGGCCTCTTTACGGGCAACACCGGCAGGCATGCGGGCGGCTTCAACCCGTCCTCCGGCGGCATCCCGCCCGAGTTCGCCGACCTGTTTGGTGGCGGCTTCGGCCAGACCGGATTCCAGCGTGCCCCGCAGAAGGGCGCGGACCGCACCGCCTCCACCAGCATTTCGTTTGCCGGTTCCATCCGCGGCACCCAGATCGGCCTGCGCGAGCCGAGCGGTGAGGTCATCGACGTCCGTGTCCCGGCCGGCATCAAGGACGGCCAGAAGGTTCGGGTCCGCGGAAAGGGCCAGCCCGGTCCTGCGGGCAACGGTGACCTGGTGGTGACCGTTGCGGTCCAGCCGCACCCCTTCTACACGCGCGACGGCGACAACCTGCGCATCCACGTCCCGGTCACCTTCCCGGAGGCGGCTTTGGGCGCAGACGTCGAGGTGCCCACCATCGAGGGCGAAAAGGTGCGGGTCCGCGTTCCGGCCGGGACGCCGTCGGGCCGTACGCTGCGGGTGAAGGGCAAAGGCGTGAAGACGTCGAAGGGGACCGGCGACCTGCTGGTGACCATCGACGTCGCCGTTCCCAAGAACCTGAACAAGGAAGCCGAAGCCGCGGTCAAGGCGTTTGCCGAGGCCACGTCCGGAGCCGACGTCCGTGAGGGCTTGGCCGCCAAGGCCCGGCTTTAGCAGCGGGGTGAGCCGTGGACATCAACTCAGACCAGCCCATCTTCGTGATCTCGGTGGCGGCTGAACTGGCGGACATGCACCCCCAGACGCTGCGGCAGTACGACCGGCTGGGCATCGTTTCGCCCAGCCGTGCGCCCGGGAAGTCCCGCCGGTACTCGCAGCGGGACGTCAATATGCTGCGCGAGGTTCAGCGGCTGTCCCAGGAGGGCGTCTCGCTCGAAGGCATCAAACGGATCCTGGAACTTGAGAACCAGGTGGCCGCCCTGCAGCGACGGGTTTCCGAGCTCGCCGAAGAACTCAGCCGGCGCCAGCAGTCCTTCGACTCACGGATCTTCGCGGCGGGCGCGGCGGGTGATGTGGTGACCCTTGCCCGTGGCCAGCGTCCGCGCCCGAGGTCCCAGGCCGTGGTGGTTTGGCGGCCGCGTGCCATCGGCCAGTAGGTAAGCCACCTAGGGGAGCCGGCCGAAAATAGAGTACCTACTACTCGTGACGCTTCCACCTCCGGAAACTTGAATGGAACCACTGCCGCTGGACCAGCGGCAGTGGTTCCAAGTTTCTGGGGGTTTTTATGTTTGGTACCCATGGGCAGGTTCCCTGCCGTGACGGCGCCGGGGATGTCCGATGAGCCCGGGCATGGAAGCTGTGGCAGCGTTCAGCGGTTCACTTCCGGGCCAGATCCTGCTGGCCCTCGGCCAGACCGTGGTGGTGGTGTGCGTGTGCTTCGATATGGTGCGTGCCCTGTCCGTCCCGCGGTCCCACCGGCGCTACGTGGCCAGCACCGTTTTCCGGACGTTGGCCGTTCCGTCCATCATTGCCAACGGCGTGACCGTGCTGATCGCCTTGGTGCTGGCGTCCTGGATCGATGTCGTGATGGGGATGTTCGTGCTGATGGCCATCATCTTCCGCCTGCACCACGACAAGGATGAGGACAACTGGTGGAAAGGCAAGGGCAAGAAGCTGGCACGCTGGGCGCGCCGTCAGCTCTCCGGCCGGACCGCCGCCGCTCCGGCGATGGGGTAGCGCTTTGAGCAGGGCGGGGGCGGCCGGGCGGAGGCTTAGCCGTTGATGACCTGCGGCACTCCCAGGGCCTTGAGGCCTTCGACGCCGAACTCCAGGCCATAGCCGGACTGCTTGGCACCGCCGAACGGGATCCGCGGGTCCACCACGCCGTGCTTGTTGATCCAGACGGTGCCGGCCTGGATGCGGGAGGCTACCTCCCGGGCCGCGGGAAGGTCGGAGGACCAGACTGAGGCGCCCAGCCCGACGTCGAGCGCGTTCGCCATCCCCACGGCCTCGTCCACGGTGCTGTAGCGGATGATGGGCAGGGCGGGGCCGAACTGTTCCTCGGCCACCAGCGGATTGCCGTTGTCGATGTCCGCCACCAGCGTGGTGGGGTAGAAGTAGCCGGGCTGGGTGGTGTCCGGGTTGCCGCCGAGCAGGATGCGGGCGCCGGAAGCCCTCGCCGCCTCCACGAGGTTCGCCACGACGTCGAACTGTGACTTGTTCTGCAGCGGGCCCAGGACGCTGTCCTCGTCCAGGCCGTTGCCCATGGGCATCGCCGCGGCGACGTTGGTGAGTTCTTCGCAGACCGCGTCATAGATGTCCGTATGAACGTAGAGGCGTTTGAGGGCGGCGCAGGTCTGGCCGGTGTTGATGAAGGCGCCCCAGAAGAGGTCCTGGGCGATGGCTTTGGGGTCGGCGTCGGGCAGGACGATGCCGGCGTCGTTGCCGCCCAGTTCCAGGGTGAGCCGCTTGACCGTGTCCGCGGAGGACTTGATGATCGCCTTTCCCGCGGCGGTGGAGCCGGTGAACATGATCTTACCGATGGCGGGGTGGTTGGTGAGGCGGGCCCCCACCTCGCGGCCGCAGGAAACTGCTGACAGGACGCCTTCCGGCAGTTCCTCGTTGATGACTTTGATCAGGGCCAGGACGCTGAGCGGGGTGTTGCCGGACGGCTTGACCACCACGGCGTTGCCCATGCGCAGGGCGGGGGCGATCTGCCAGACGGTGATCATCATGGGCCAGTTCCAGGGGCCGATGGCACCGACCACGCCGATGGGCTTGTAGTGCAGCTCCGCGTAGGTTTCGCCGTCGTCCACGAGCGTTTCGGGCTCCAGTGCGATGGTGGCTGCGGCGCGGAGCCAGGCAGCGCAGGCGCCGACTTCGAAGCGGGCGTTGGGGCCGTTCAGCGGCTTGCCCTGCTCGCGGGAGAGCAGGCGGGCGAGTTCTTCCGCGGACCGTTCGACGGCGTCGGCTGCTTTGAGCAGGGCAGCGGACCTGCCGTCGTGGCCCAAGGCAGCCCAGGCCGGCTGCGTTGCCTGCGCCCCGGCAACGGCCTGTTCCAGGTATTCGAGGGTGTGGATGGGCGCCTCGCCAACGGTTTCGCCGGTGGCCGGGTCCAGGATGGCCCGGCCGGTGCCGGCCACGGGGCTGATGGACGCCAGAAGCGCGTCATAAGTTTCCAAGGTGTACTCCACTTCGAGTAGTCAGGCGATTGCTAGATGGCAAAACGTGTTACTCCTCAGTGTGCGCGAGGACCCCGGCCCGGCTCTGGTTATTCAGCGCAGGACCCTTGTTGTGGAGGGAACAGCCTCGTCAGAACTGGCCCACTTTTGCGGCACAAACGGCGGCGGGACCCCGGAGTTGCCGAGGTCCCGCCGCCAATCATGGGCCAGAAGCGCGCCGTGGCCGGCGCCGCAGTTGCTGACCAGGTCAGTAGCTGGTGGGGGTTTCGACGGGCTTAACCACCGGGTCCTGCGGGATGTACTTCGCCGCGAGGGCTTCGGAGCCGCGGGCGAGGATGGCGACGTCGGCGCCCACCAGGATGAAGTTGGCGCCCTTGGCGAGGTAGTGCTGGGCGGTGTCCGGGTTGAAGGCGTTCACGCCGGCGGGCTTCCCCGCAGCGCGGGCGGCGGACAGGCACTGTTCGACGGCGGCGCGCACCTCGGGGTGTTCCTGCTGTCCCAGCAGGCCCATGGACGCGGCGAGGTCGGAGGGGCCGATGAAGACGGCGTCCACGCCGTCCACCTTGAGGATGTCCTCGACCGCCTCGACGGCTGCCGTCGATTCGATCTGTACCGTCACGCTGATGGTGTCGCCGGCCCGGGCAAGGTAGTCGGGGACCCGGCTCCACCGGGCGGCCCGGGCCAGCGCCGAGCCCACACCGCGGACGCCCTGGGGCGGGTAACGGGTGGCGGCCACTGCTGCCTCCGCTTCAGCAACGGAATTGACCATGGGGATGAGCAGGTTCTGGACGCCCAGGTCCAGGTACTGCTTGATGATCACGGTGTCGTTGACGGGCGGCCGGACGAGGGTGTGGACCGGGTAACCGTAGGTGGCCTGGAGCTGGGCGAGGATGGATTCAAGCCCGTTGGGGCTGTGCTCGGCATCCACCAACAGCCAGTCCATGCCCGACCCGGCGCAGAGTTCGGCGATCAGCGGGCTGCCGGAGCAGACCCACATCCCGGCCAGCGGCCGGCCTGCCTTGCCCTTTTGCTTTTGCGCAGCGAGCGCTGACCGGAAAGTGTCTTCTATTCGAAACGGCATGTGACACTCCCGAGGGGTCCGTAGTCGGCGTGGACGGTGTCGCCCTTGTAGCACCACATCGGGCGGGTGAACGAGCCGGCGAGGATGATGTCCCCGGCCTTGAGCGAATCGCCGTGGGCGGCGATCTTGTTGGCCAGCCAGTGCACGCCGTTGGCGGGGTGGTCAAGGACGCCGGCGGCTACCCCGGTTTCCTCGACGGTCTGGTTCTTGTAGAGAATCGCCGAAACCCAGCGCAGGTCGATCGCGTCGGGTTTGACCGGGTTGCCGCCGATCACCATGGCGCCCATCGCGGCGTTGTCCGAGATGGTGTCAACGATGGTCCGGCCCTCCATCTCGATCCTGGAATCCAGGATTTCGAGGGCCGGAACCACGTAGTCGGTGGCCTTCAGGACATCGAAGATGGTCACGCCCGGACCCTTGAGCCCGTCCTTCAAAACGAACGCGAGCTCCACTTCCACCCGCGGGTGGGTGTACTGGTCCCACTGCACCGAGCAGCCGGTTTCCAGCACCATGTCATCGAAGATGGCCCCGTAATCCGGTTCTGTGATGCCGGTGGCATCCTGCATTGCCTTGGACGTGAGGCCGATCTTGCGGCCCACCAGGGTCCGGCCCGCTTCCTCGTTCCGGCGCCGCCACAACTGCTGCACCGCGTAGGAGTCCTCCACGGTCATGTGGGGGTAGCGGGCTGTCAGGCGGGGAACGGGCGTCCGGGAACGGCCGGCTTCGAGCAGTTCGTCGGCGATGGCCTCGATCGTCTTGGCATCCAGCATGGCTACAGCTGCGCCCCCAGCTTAAAACCGGTCCGGTCCTCTTCCGGGGCCCCGTCCTTGCGGGTGTAGGAGAAGCCGTCGGCACCGACAGTGACCGCCATTTCGCTCTTTTCCTCGCGTTCGATGACCGGCTGGGGGTTGCCGTCCAGGTCCAGGACCAGGGAGGCCTCGGTGTACCAGGACGGGACCACGGGGTTGCCCCACCAGTCGCGGCGCTGGTTGTCGTGGACGTCCCAGGTGATGGTGGGGTTGTCCGGGTCGCCGGTGTAGTAGTCCTGGGTGTAGATCTCGATGCGGTGCCCGTCCGGGTCCAGGATGTAGAGGTAGAACGCATTGGACACGCCGTGCCGGCCGGGGCCGCGTTCGATGCGGTCGCTGATGCGCAGGGCGCCCATCTTGTCGCAAATCTGGATGATGTTGTGCTTCTCGTGGGTGGCGAACGCGACGTGGTGCATGCGGGGTCCGTTGCCGCCGGTGAGGGCGGTGTCGTGGACGGTCTGCTTGCGGTGCATCCAGGCCGCGTAGGTGACGCCGTCGGAGTCCTTGATGTCTTCTGAGACGCGGAAGCCGAGGTCTTCGAGGTAGGCGCGGCCGCGGGGGACGTCGGGGGTGACCTGGTTGAAGTGGTCGAGGCGGACCAGTTCCCCGGCGGAGTAGAGGTCGTAGCGCTGGGTGAGGCGCTCCACGTGCTCCACGTCGTAGAAGAACTCGTAGGGGAAGCCCAGCGGGTCCTCGACGCGGACGGAATCGCCGATGCCCCTTGTGAAACCTTCCTTGCGGCGCTCCACCCGGCAGCCGAGTTCCTTGTAGTAGGCCTCGGCGGCGTCCACTTCGGCGGGGGACTTCACCCGGTAGGCGAAGGCGGCAACGGCGGCGGTGGGTCCCTTGCGGAGCACAAGGTTGTGGTGGATGAACTCCTCCAGGGAACGCAGGTAGATCGCGTTCTCGTCTTCTTCGGTGACGTGCAGGCCCAGGACGTCAACGTAGAACTCACGGGACTTGGCGAGGTCGGTGACCACGATTTCCATGTAGGCGCAGCGGACGATGTCCGGAGCAGGGACAGAAGGTGTGGGAACGAAGTTGGTCATGATGGTCTCTCTTCTTTGAGCAGGTTTCGGGAAGGTACGACGGCGGCTGGTCGGCGTGGGTGCCGGCGACTAGCCTTCGTTGGCGGCCGAGTCTTCGACGCTGCCGAACTTGGGAGTGTGGACGGAACCGAGTGTGATGTGCACGGCCTGCTGGTCGGTGTAGAAGTCGATGGAGCGGTAGCCGCCCTCATGGCCCAGCCCGGAGGCCTTGACGCCGCCGAACGGGGTGCGCAGGTCGCGGACGTTATGGCTGTTCAGCCACACCATGCCGGCCTCCACGTTCTGCGAGAAGTTGTGGGCCCGGGTGAGGTTCTGGGTCCAGATGTATGCGGCCAGCCCGTATTTGGTGTTGTTGGCCAGGGCGAGGGCCTCCTCGTCGTTCTCGAACGGGGTGATGGCCACGACGGGGCCGAAGATCTCCTCCTGGAAGATCCGGGCGTCAGGCGCGACGTCGGCAAACACCGTGGGTGCGATGTAGTTGCCTTCCGGGAGGCCTTCGGGCCGTCCGCCGCCGGCCAGCAGCCGGCCCTCGGACTTTCCGATCTCCACGTAGGAGGCCACCTTCTCGTAGTGCTCCGGGTGGACCAGGGCGCCCACCTCGGTCTTGGGGTCGTGGGGATCGCCCACCACGATGTTCTTTGCCCGGGCGGCGTACTTGTCGCAGAACTCGTCGTAGATGGCGCGTTCCACCAGGATGCGGGAGCCGGCGGTGCAGCGCTCGCCGTTGAGGGAGAAGACCCCGAACAGTGCGGAATCGATGGCGGCGTCCACGTCGGCGTCGGCGAACACGACGCAGGGGGACTTGCCGCCGAGCTCCATGGACAGGCCCTTGAGGTTGGCGGCGGCGTTGCGGAAGATCGTCTGGCCCGTGGTGGTCTCACCGGTGAAGGAGATCAGCGGGACGTCCGGGTGCTTGACCAGGGCGTCCCCGGCTTCCTCGCCCAGGCCGTTGACCAGGTTGAAGACGCCGTCCGGCAGGCCCGCTTCCTTGAAGATGGTGGCCCACAACGAGGCCGAGAGAGGGGTGAACTCCGCGGGCTTGAGGACCACGGTGTTGCCGGTGGCCAGCGCCGGGGCCAGCTTCCAGGACTCCAGCATGAACGGGGTGTTCCACGGGGTGATAAGCCCGGCGACGCCGATGGGCTTGCGGTTCACGTAGTTGATCTGCGAACCCGGGACCTTCATGGCGTCGTCAAACTGGGCCACGATGAGGTCCGCGAAAAAACGGAAGTTCTCCGCGGCGCGCAGGGCCTGGCCCTTGGCCTGCGTGATGGGCAGGCCGGTGTCGAAAGTTTCCAGTTCGGCGAGCCGGGCTTCCTGGGCCTCGACGGCGTCGGCGATCCTGTTCAGGATGCGGGCACGCTCGCGCGGCTTCATTTTCGGCCACGGGCCGTTGGTGAACGCTTCGCGGGCAGCGGCGACGGCGAGGTCGATGTCCTCCTTCTGGCCGGCAGCGGCGGTGGCGTAGTTTTGGTTGGACACCGGATCAAGCACGTCGAAGGTCTTGCCGCCCACGGAGTCAACGAACTGGCCGTTGATGTAGTGCTGGATGTGGGTGGGGAGGTCCTGCGGCACGTAGTGCTGGGCGGTTTCTGCAGAGGTCGTCATCGTTGAAGTCCTTACTAGTGCTTGGCCTGGGCGAGGTAGGCGTCCAGGGTGGCGGAACGGTGCAGGCGGGCTGCTTTTTCGATCGAGTCGGCGTCTGCTCCGGTTTCGATGAGCTGGAGCAGTGCCTCGTGCTCGTCCACAGAATCGTGGGCGCGTCCGGGAACGAAGCGGAACGTGGAGGACCGCAAGGATGCCAGCCGGTTCCAGCCGCGGTGCACCAGGTCCAGGATGTGCGGGTTGGGGCAGTGCTCGAACAGGACGCTGTGGAAGTCCTGGTTGAGCTGCGTGAAGCGGACGGGGTCAAAGTGCTCCAGGCACTCTCGCATCTCCTCGTTCACGGCGCGGGCCCGGGCAATGGCCACCGAATCGATCAGGGGAGCGGACAAAGCCGTGGCGGCGCCTTCCACGATGCTCAATGTCTGCATGGTGTAGAGGTATTCGGTGGGATCGATCCCGGCCACGGTGGCGCCGACATTGCGTTCGAACGTCACCAGGCCTTCGGCCTCGAGCCGGCGGATGGCTTCGCGGACCGGAACCACGCTGAATCCCAGGTCCTTGGCGATAGTGCCCAGGACCAGGCGGTACCCGGGGGTGTAGGTCCCCTCGATGATCCGCGCCTTGACGGCCCGGTAAGCCTGTTCTGACTTACTGTCGGCAAGCAGCCCTGTTTCAGTCATCGGGCTGGCCTGCTTCTGGTTTCATGGTGCCTGCCTTCCATTCCTGGTACTTGGCCTGCCAGTCGGCGTTCATCGGGTAGAGGCCGTCCACGCTGTTGCCCTGCTTGACCATCTCGAAGATGAAGGTTTCTTCCTGTTCCTGGGTGATGCAGTCGTCCACGAGTTCTTCGGCGATGGCGGGCGGAATCACCAGGATGCCATCGGAGTCGGCCACGATAATGTCCCCCGGCTGGACAGTGGCGCCGCCGCAGGCGATGGTGATGTCCGTGTCCCACGGGATGTGGCGGCGGCCCAGCACTGCCGGGTGCGGGTTGGCGAAGTAGGTGGGCATTTCCAGCCCGGCCACGGCGGTGTAGTCGCGGACGCCGCCGTCGGTAATGATGGCCGCGGCGCCGCGGACCTGGGCGCGCAGGGCCAGGATGTCCCCTACGGTTCCGGTGCCCTTTTCGCCGCGGGCTTCCATAACCAGGATTTCGCCCTCGTTCACGGAATCGATGGCACGCTTCTGGGCGTTGAACCCGCCGCCATGGGTTTGGAACAGGTCTTCACGGTTGGGGACATACCGGAGGGTCCGGGCCAGGCCCACCACGCGGCGGTCCGGGCGGGTGGCCTGCAACCCGTCGATGCTGACGTTGTTAAGGCCACGCTTGCGCATCTGGGACGACAGGGTGGCCGTGGCAACGGACTCCAGCTTGGCCTTCAGTTCGGGGGAGAGGGCGGGAACGACGGCGGCCCCCGCCTCAGCCTCTTCGACGGCCGGGAGGCCGGCGGCTTCGCGCGAACCCCATGCCTCCTCACGCTGCACGTCATCAACCTGGGGCCCGGCACCAAAGTCGGCGAACGGCGTGGTGCCTTCCTCCACCATGGTGACCAGACGGCCAGTGGTGAGGTCACCGGCCGAGACCTCCACCTCCAGTACGTCGCCGGGCCTGGCCACGGAGGCGCCGGCCGGGGTACCGGTGAGGATGATGTCCCCCTCTTCGAGAGTGAGCAGCTGGGAGAGGTCCGCCACGAGCCGGGGGAACGGGAACAGCAGGTCCTCCGTGGTGTCATCCTGGACGAGTTCGCCGTTGTGCCAGGTGCGGATCCGAAGCCTGGAAGGGTCGAGGGCGTCTGCCGGGATCAGCGCCGGGCCCACGGGAGTGAACCCGTCCCCGCCCTTGGAGCGGAGGTTGGAGCCCTTGTCCGCGTAGCGAAGGTCGTACACGCCGAGGTCGTTGCTGGCGGTGACGGCGGCAACGTGGCTCCACGCGTCCTCGATGCCGACGCGGCGGGCGGCCTTGCCGATCACCAGTGCAATCTCGCCCTCGTAGCCCAGCAGCTCGCATCCCGCAGGGCGTTCCACGCCGCTACCCGTCAGGGACAGCGATGAGGACGGCTTAAGGAAGTAGGACGGCTGGGCCGGCGTGCGTCCCCGCTGGGCAGCGCGGCTGGGGTAGTTGATATGCACCGCAATCACCTTCCTTGCCGCTGCGAGGGTGTCCCCGTTGACCTGCTCCAAAGCGCCTCCTACTGAAGTACGAAATCGTATACGATCACTGTCGCCCCGGGTCTACACCTTTGTCAACCCCTTGGTGCCGCGCAATTTTCCGCCCTTGTCGTCTTCGTCACACGTGGCGTACAGTGGTGCTCCACAGCTGGTTTTTCTCATATGGAAACCCGAGTTCTATTATCGAACATCAATTTGGCCGACCAGCCACACAACGAAGTGAGGAATCCCGTGCAGTTTCATCACCACGGTTACGTATCCGGAGACCCGCGGGTAAAGCCGGCAGCCGGCGTCGGCCTCAACAGGCCTGATGAACTCCCTGAAGAAGTTGACGTCCTGATTGTCGGCACCGGACCTGCGGGCATGCTCGCCGCAGCGCAGCTCTCCATGTTCCCGAACGTCACCACGCGGATCATCGAGCGCCGTCCGGGGCGGCTCGCCATCGGTCAGGCCGACGGCATCCAGGCGCGCAGCGTCGAGACCTTCCAGGCCTTCGGGTTCGCGGAACGGATTATCGCCGAGGCCTACCGCATCACCGAGATGGCGTTCTGGAAGCCGGACCCCGCCAACCACTCCAACATCGTCCGGGCCGCCCGCGCCGTGGACGACGCGACGGGCGTCAGCGAATTCCCGCACCTCATTGTCAACCAGGCCCGCGTCCTGGACTACTTCGCCGAGTTTGCCGCCAACTCGCCCACCCGCCTGAAGCCCGACTTCGGCTACGAATTCCAGTCCCTCAGCATCGCGGACCAGGGCGCATACCCGGTGAGCGTGACGCTCCTGCACACCGCCGGGCCAAACGAAGGGCAGGAACGCGTAGTGCGGGCCAAATATGTGGTCGGAGCCGACGGCGCCCGGAGCAAAGTACGGGCAGCGATCGGCTGCACCCTCGCCGGGGACCAGGCCAACCACGCCTGGGGTGTGATGGACACCCTCGCCGTCACCGACTTCCCCGATATCCGCACCAAGTGTGCCATCCAGGGCGAAAAGGGCAGCATCCTGCTGATTCCACGGGAAGGCGGACATCTGTTCCGTATGTACGTGGACCTGGGCGAGGTGGACCCGGCCACCCACCACGCCGTGCGCAACACCAGCATCGAGCAGATCATCCACAAGGCCAACGAGATCCTCCATCCCTACACCCTGGACGTACGGAACGTGGCGTGGCACAGCGTCTACGAAGTGGGGCACCGGCTCACGGACAGGTTCGA
Source organism: Arthrobacter sp. Ha26 (assembly GCF_059091705.1). NCBI lineage: Bacteria > Bacillati > Actinomycetota > Actinomycetes > Micrococcales > Micrococcaceae > Arthrobacter > Arthrobacter sp. Ha26. The sequence goes on along the minus strand of NZ_JBNHGX010000001.1, from coordinate 1,049,678 downwards.
CGACGTCCTGCCGGAAGAGCGCGGTACGCGGACGCCGAGGGTGTTCATCACCGGCGACGCCTGCCACACCCACAGCGCCAAGGCCGGCCAGGGCATGAACGTTTCCATGCAGGACGGCTTCAACATCGCCTGGAAGCTGGGCCACGTGCTGGAAGGCCGCAGCCCGGAGAGCCTGCTCTCCACCTACTCGGCAGAACGCCAGGTGGTGGCAAAGAACCTCATCGACTTCGATAAGGAATGGTCCACCATGATGGCCAAGAAGCCCGAGGAATTCGAAAACCCCTCGGACCTCGAGGACTTCTACGTGCGCACCGCTGAGTTCCCGGCCGGGTTCATGACGGAATACGCGCCCTCCATGCTGGTGGCCCCGGCCAAGCACCAGGACCTGGCCACGGGCTTTCCGGTAGGAAAGCGCTTCAAGTCGGCGCCCGTGGTCCGTGTTGGCGACACCAACCCGATCCACCTTGGGCACCATGCCACGGCGGACGGCCGCTGGCGCATCTACGTCTTTGCGGATGCCGCACCGGCGGGTGCCCACTCAGGCGTGGCGGACTTTGCCGAGTGGATCGCAAACTCGCCGGACTCACCCTTGGCTGCGACGCCGTCGGACGCGGATCCGGACGCCTGGTTCGATGTAAAGGTGATTTACCAGCAGCCGCACACCGCCACGGACATCGGGAAGGTTCCCGCCGTCTTCAAGCCGCAGGTGGGCCCGTTCAAGCTGACGGACTACGAGAAGGTATATGCCACCGATCCCGGCGCAGACATCTTCGATCTCCGCGGCCTGGACCGTGGCGGCGTGGTGGTGGTGGTGCGCCCGGACCAGTACGTGGCTAATGTCCTGCCGCTCACCGCAACCGGTGAACTCGGAGAATTCTTCGCTGCCCTGCTGAAGCCGGGCAAGGCCACAGGTCAGCCGTTGACGGTCTGAGCCGTCCTGTACTCCGCGGCCGCGTAGACGCCGAGGATCCGCACCTCGGTGGTGAAGAAGTCCAGTTCCTCGAGGGCCAGCTTCAGCGGCAGGTCCTCGGGGTGTCCTTCGACGTCCGCCATAAACATGGTGGCGGCGAACTCATTGCCCACCATGTAGCTTTCCAGCCGGGTCATGTTCACACCGTTGGTCGCGAAGCCGCCCAGGGCCTTGTACAGCGCCGAGGGGACGTTGCGGACGCGGAACACAAAGCTGGTGACCGCCGGTCCGGGCAGTTCGTCCCGGGCCGGCGGCTCGGTTTCCCGTGCCAGGACCACAAAGCGGGTGGTGTTGGAAGGATCGTCCTCAACCCGGGATGCCAGCACCTCCAGGCCGTAGATCTGCGCGGCCAGCGGGGGAGCGAGGGAGAGCTTGCGCGGATCATTCCACTCGGCCACTTCGCGGGCCGACCCTGCGGTATCACCGGCAATGACCGGCTTGAGCCCGTGCTCGCGGATCAGCTTCCGGCACTGGCCCAGGGCATGGATATGGCTGTGGACCTCGGTGGCATCCTCGATGCTGCTGCCCGGGATGCCCAGCAGGTCGAAATGGATGGGCAGGAAGAACTCGCCCACAATCTGCAGGTTGGACTGCGGCAGCAGGATGTGGATGTCCGCCACCCGGCCGGCGATCGAGTTCTCGATGGGGATCATGGCCAGCTCAGCCTCGCCGCTGGCCACGAGCTCGAAAGCGTCCTCAAAGCTGGCACAGGGCACGCTTTCCATGCCCGGGAACATCTGCTGACACGCGATATTGGAGTTGGCGCCGGGCTCACCCTGGTACGCAATCTTCGAGGCCATGATCCGTATGGTTTCATGCGCGGAGGTCCGTTGGGAAAACGGACCTCCGATGCTACACCGGCGTGACGCGCAGCCAGAGGTACTGGCGCGGGAGCAGCGTCACGCCCTCATGCAGCTGCAGCGCCGCTTCGGAGAGGAGGTCGACGGCGGCGGTTGCGTATCCGGAGAAGGTTCCGGCGGGCAGGGTCTGGGGATGGTCGCTGAAGTTGGCCAGCGCCAGGACCGTTGATTCCGGGCCTGATGGATCGCGCCTGCCGGGCCGCTGGTAGGCCAGGACGCCGCGGTTGTTGGTGGCAAAGTCCACCAGCCTGGTGCCCGCCAGTTCGGGAGTGGCTCCACGGACGTCGATCATCCGCTTCAGCCCCGCATAGACGGCGCCTTCGGGAGTGGAAGGATCATGGCGGCGGGCATACTGTTCGACAGGATAGCGCGGCCGGTGGACCCAGCGGCTGTCCGCCTCGTGTCCCGGTTCCGAGGCATAGCTGTAGTCGTTGACCTGGCCCACCTCGTCGCCCAGGTACAGCAGGGGAATGCCTCCGGTGCTGAAGGCCACCGAGTGGGCCAGGAGGATCCGCTCCACAGCCTCTGCGGGTTCAACCTCCATGCCGCACAGGGACGCTGTCGTGCCGGAAATCCTGCAGTCACCCGTCTTGGGATTGTCCTGGAAAGGCACGCCGCGGGCGAAGCTGCCGGGGAACCGGTTGACGTAAAAGGAGTTCAGGAAGCGGCGGTGGTTGAAGCCGTCAATGCCCAGCTCGGCCGCGTCCTCGTCGGCGAAGGTCCAGCCGATGTCGTCATGGCTGCGGACGTAGTTCACCCAGGAAGTGCCGTCCGGGATGTTGTGCCGGCGCTGCAGCGCCTGGGCCAGGAGCGAAACATCGCGGGTGGCCAACGACTCCCAAATGAGCGCCATCTGCAGCGGGTTGTAGGAGATCTGGCACTCAGCCGGATCGATGTAGCGGGCCACCTCGTCCGGGTGCACGATGGCTTCGGACTTGAACAGCAGGGACGGCGCCGCCAGCCGGCACACCGCGTTGAAGGCCTGCAGCAGCGTATGGGCCTCGGGCAGGTTTTCGCAGGGCGTTCCCAGCTGTTTCCAGATGAAGGCCACGGCGTCCATGCGCAGGATGTCCACACCTTGGTTGGCCAGGAACAGCATCTCCCCGGCCATGGCGCGGAAAACTTCCGGGTTGGAGTAGTTCAGGTCCCATTGGTAGGTGTGGAATGTTGCCCAGACCCAGCGGCCGTCCTCCATCTGGATGAAGGACCCCGCGTGGTTCTCGGGGAAAATCTCCCGGACGTCCTGCTCGAAGGCGTCCGGCATGGTGCGGTCCGGGAAAATCCAGTAGTAGCCGCTGTACTCCGGATCTCCGGCGGCCGCCTTACGCGCCCACTCGTGCTCATCGGAGGTGTGGTTGAAGATGAAGTCCACCACCAGGCTGATCCCGTTGGCTTTCAGTTCGGCGGCGAGGTCGCGCAATTGCTCCATAGTGCCCAGTTTCGGGTTGACCTCCCGGTAGCTGGAGACCGCATAGCCACCGTCGGAGTGGGGCTCCGGTGCCAGGAACAGCGGCATGAGGTGCAGGTACGTCAGGCCCAATTCTTTGAAGTACGGAATGCGGCTGCGTACTCCTTCCAGGCTTTCGGCGTACCGGTCCACGTAGCAGACCCCGCCCAGCATGTTGCCGGCCAGGAACCAGCCGGAGTCCGCTTCCCGCTCCGCGTCGATCGCCTTCAACCCGGCCGGGCGTTCCTGCCAGAAGCGGGCGCTCTGCAGGACCAGTGCGGTGAGCTGGTCCAGCCAGTCCTCGCGTGAGCCGTAGAGGGAATGGAAGAGGCGGACGAGGTCCGGAAGATGCCGGTCGAGCCGACGCCGAAAGTCAGGTCCGGCGTCCATGCCAGCCTTGGCAAGGGCCTCGACGACGTGCTGCCGCGCCGTTTCATCCACACCGACGAATTCCTGCATGAAGGGACCCCTCCCGACCTTCGGCCGGCGGATCCGGCAGTGACTGTTACGGCAGTATGCCACGGAGGGGGCATGTCAGGTGGCGGCGCCAGCCCGTGCCGGGCCGGGATCGCGTCAGGGTTCTTCCCGCCTGACCGCCACGTTGCGCTCACGGACAACAACTGATCGCTGCCAGACAAAACCATCAGGCCCGCCTGCTGCCATGCTGATTTCAATGGTGCACGGACTGATCACCCCCACCTCTTCCAACGCTCATGACCGTTAAGAAGGATCCAATGAGTATTTCGAGTTCCGAGTCCCGGACCGCCGACGCAAGCCCCGCAAAGGAGCACTCCACCGCCCTCCGTGCCGGCAGCATCGGCGTTATGGGAATCCTGTTCTTCGTTCTGTCCGCCCAGGCGCCCCTGACGGGGATCGCCGGTGCGTCACCCCTGGCTGCTGCGCTCGGCAACGGTGCCGGCGCCCCGGGCGCCTACCTGATTGTCGGCGTCATTATTGTCATCTTCGCCGTGGGATTCGTGGCCATGAGCCGCAGGATCCAGGCCAACGGCGCATTTTATGCATACGTGACGGCGGCGTTCGGCCGAAAGACCGGAGCGGGCGCAGCCTGGCTTGCCCTGCTGGCCTACAGCACGGTGCAGGCCGCGATGTACGGGCTGTATGGTGCGGCATTCTCCGGGTTGTTGGCTTCGGTTGGCGTCGGCGTCCCCTGGTGGCTGCTGGCGCTGGCCACGATGGCGGGTGTCCGGGTGCTGGGTTCGCTTAATATTGAGGTCGGCGCGAAGGTCCTGGCCCTGCTCGTGGGGCTCGAAGTGGCTGTCCTGCTGATGTTCGGCTTCACGGTGCTGTTCAGCGGCGGCGGTCCGGAGGGAATCAGCATCGCGGCGTCCTTCTCCCCTGAAGCCATCGCTGCGGGGGCCCCGGGCGTAGCCATCATGTTTGCCGTGGCCTCCATGTTCGGCTTCGAGTCCACGGCCATCTATTCGGCCGAAGCCAAGGACGCCGACCGCACCGTAGCGCGGGCCACCTACCTTTCAGTGGCCGTGATCGCCGTCTTTTTCTCCTTTATCTCCTGGATGTTGGTCAGCTACTACGGCGCCACCCGGGTCATGGACGCCGCCGGTGCAGCACTGGAATCAGGCGACTCCACCAGCTTTGTGCTGGCTCCCATGGTGGAACTGTTCGGACCATGGGCCGGTATCGCCACAGGCATCCTGCTGGTGACATCCCTGCTCGCGGGCATCATCGCCTTCCACAACGGCATCAACCGCTACCTCCACTCGCTGGCGCTCCAAGGCTCCATGCCGGCCGTCCTGGCCCGGACCAACCGGCACCGTGCACCTGCTGCAGCTGCCCGGATCCAGACCGCCACCGCCGTCGGACTGGTGGTTCCCTTCGCCCTGCTCGCACTGGACCCCGTCCTCACCCTGTTTTCCTGGTTCAGCGGAGTCGCTGTGGCCGCGCTCCTGGTGCTGTACATCCTCTGTTCGGTGGCTGTAGTGGGCTTTTTCCGGCGCGAACGGGTGGCAGGCCAGGTGTGGCAGACCCTCCTGGCGCCCGCCCTTGCCACCCTGCTGCTGGCGTGGGTGCTGTCCCTGGTGATCAGCAACTTCACTGCATTGATCGGAGGCAGCGCGGAAACGGCCGCGGCCCTGCTGGCGGCTGTCCCGGTGATGTTCGCCGCCGGGGTCCTCGTGGAGGCCCGAATCGAGCGGCGGCAGCGGTTCCACAGCCTGGGGCACGCCCGCTAACGCGCAACTTCCTCTGCCGGGTACTCAGCCAAACCGGCGGGAGAACCACCGGCGGCCTGGCCGGATGCACCTGCATCCGGGCAGGCCGTTCCGCGTGGGGCCCGGGTCCGCCGGGCCAGGACGCTGGCGGCGACGAACAACCCCGCCAGTAACACTGCCGCACCGGCAGCAACCGGGGGGCTGCGCGGCCATAGCCCGGCCAGCCCCAAAAAGGCCGGAACCGTGGCGGTCACCTGGCTGGCGAGGACAAGCGCCCAGCCGGTGAACCGGTCCACGTGGGCCAGGCCCAGGGCCATCGATACGAAAAGCAGCGCCCACAGTGCCGACCAGCACAGCCAAAGGACGGACAGCACGGGGTCGTCCCGAAGCCATGCCGCTGAAAGGAGCAGCCCGACAACCGCCACCATGCCGCAGAACCAGCCCAGCCCCCTGGAGCCGAGGCCAAGCACGGTGTCCAGTCCCACATACGCGTATGTCAGGCCAAACAGGACCATGCCGGCCGCACCCATCAGTATGGTGGTGCCGCCTCCCGCACTCATGAGGTATCCCGTGGCGAGTGCGAGCTGGACGCATCCCACCAGCAGGCTAAGTACCCCGGCGTCCCGACGGGGTAGATGCCCCAGCGTTGCCAGGCCGTTGACCAGGAGCGGGGCGCCAGAGAGAAGGAGGCAGATATACGGCATCAGGAGGCCTCCCGGCAGTGGGAAGCATCCACTACCGCTTCCGTAAAGTGAAATTTTGCTGTCACAATACGGAGAATAGCGGAAGCGGACATGCTCTTCTAACAGTCTGCAGTCGCAATCGGATAAGTTGAAATGTAAACCTTCTGGGACTGCCGCCTCCGTGGCCGCCCCATGCCCGGCCACGTAAGGAAGAATTCATGGATGCACGGTTGACGGCCATCAGGGATACAGTCCTCGCCCGGAACCCTGGTGAGGCGGAATTCCACCAAGCCATCACTGAGGTCTTCGAAAGCCTCGGACCGGTCCACGACCGCCACCCCGAATTCCTCGAAGCAGCCATCCTTGAACGGCTCTGCGAACCCGAGCGGCAGATCATTTTCCGCGTCCCCTGGACTGATGATTACGGCAGGGTGCAGATCAACCGCGGCTTCCGGGTGGAATTCAACTCGGCGCTGGGGCCGTACAAAGGCGGGCTGCGGTTCCACCCCTCAGTGAACCTGGGCATCGTAAAGTTCCTCGGCTTTGAACAGATCTTCAAAAACGCACTGACCGGCATGCCCATCGGCGGCGGCAAGGGCGGCTCGGACTTCGACCCCCGCGGACGCAGCGACGCCGAGGTGATGCGGTTCTGCCAGTCCTTTATGACAGAGCTCTACCGCCATATTGGCGAGTACACCGACGTTCCAGCCGGGGACATCGGCGTGGGCGGCCGCGAAATCGGCTACCTCTTCGGCCAGTACAAGCGCATCACCAACCGCTATGAATCCGGCGTGCTCACCGGCAAGGGGATCTCCTGGGGCGGCTCCCTGGTGCGGCCGGAAGCCACCGGGTTCGGGACAGTCATCTTCACCAGCGAGATGCTCAAGACCCGCGGGCTCTCCTTTGATGGGCAGCGCGTGGTGGTGTCCGGTTCCGGAAATGTGGCCATCAATGCCATCGCCAAAGCTGAGGCCCTGGGCGCCACGGTGGTGGCCTGCTCGGACTCCAGCGGCTACATCGTGGACGAAGCCGGGATCGACGTTCCGCTGCTGCGCCAGGTCAAGGAAGTGGAGCGCGCCCGGCTCAAGGAGTACGGCGTCCGCAGGCCGGGCGCCAGCTATATCGACGGCGGTTCCGTCTGGGATGCCGGCGCCACCGTGGCACTGCCGTGCGCCACCCAGAACGAGCTCGACGGCGCCGCTGCCGCCGCCCTGGTGCGGGGCGGCCTGCTCGCCGTGGGTGAAGGGGCCAATATGCCGAGCACTCCCGACGCCGTCGCCGTCTTCCAGCAGGCAGGCGTCCTTTTCGCCCCGGGCAAGGCAGCCAACGCCGGGGGAGTTGCCACCTCCGCACTGGAGATGCAGCAGAATGCCAGCCGGGACTCCTGGTCCTTTGAACACACCGAACAGCGGCTGACGGACATCATGGTGGGAATCCATGACCTGTGCGCGGCCACCGCGGAGGAATACGGCGCACCCGGCGACTACGTCCTCGGCGCCAACATCGGAGGCTTTGTAAAAGTTGCCGACGCCATGCTGGCGCAGGGACTGATCTAAGCCGCCCGCCGTCGTACGCCCCTGGCCCCCGCGTAGCTGATGTCAGGCCTGGCGGCGCCAGTCAGTGGGGGACAAACCGAAAGCGTCACGGAAGGTGCGGCTGAAGTGGGCTGCATCAAGGAAGCCCCAGGCCGCAGCCACCGCGCTGACGGACTTTCCGGCGTGCAGGGGATCCCGCAGGTCGCGGCGTGCGCCATCAAGGCGCTGGCTCCGGATCCAGCTGGCCACGGTGATGCCGGATTCGTGGAAGACGTTGTGGAGGTGCCTCGTTGAAATGAAATGTGCGGCCGCGATGCTCGCCGGAGACAGCAGCGGATCGGATAGATTGGCCTCGATGTATTCGCGGACCGACGCAGCCAGCAATGCCTGCGGCTTCATCCGGTCCGGGGCGATGTCCATTTCAGAATGCAGCATGGTGGACACCAGGTCCAGGGCGTTGGCGGCCAGCCGTGAACCGCTGGGGCCGCTGAGGACGTCAAGGTTTTGGGAGAGCTGGCGGATGAACTGTCCCACGATGCCGCTGAGGCCTGTATTGCCGGCCATCCTCACGGCGGAGAGCTGGCCAACGTAGTCCGTAGGCAGCGCGAGGGCATCGCAGGGGAACATCACCACCATCATCCGGGCCCGTTCTTCGAAGGCCAGGGTATAGGGGCGGTTGGTGTCATAGATGGCCAGATCGCCGGGCTGGAGGAGCGCTTCGCGGTTGTCCTGGATTAACAGGCCGGTGCCCTCGAGCTGGAGGTTGAGCTTAAAGTAGCGCTGGCCGGCCTGGGCAATGAGTGCCGGGGTGCGATGGACATCATGGGATGTGGCAGTGACTTCTACAATGGACATCCGGTCCAGCACCCTCGAGCGCAGCTGACCGCGGAACCCATCCACGTCTGCCGTGCGGGCCGTGAGCGGCACAAAGGACTCGGCAACCAGGTGCTTCCAGTCATCAAAGGTCCGGGCAACGCTGGTGGTGACGTCCTGGCCGGCGCGGGGATCGTGGACTGACGGACTGCTTGCTGCACGGTGTACCGAGGTGGGGTGTGCCGAGGTGCGGTGTGCTGCGGGAGCGGTTGCTGCTGGCATGGTGTTCCTGTCGACGGCGGCCATCTGACGTTCCCCGGGACTGTGTCCGGGAACACAGTCCTCAAAGGGTAGCGCCGGGCGGCATCTTTTTTCAACGGTTGGCGAAAAAAGAATTTCCCTCGCTACTTGTTCTTCCCCCGGGCTGCCACAACCCAGCGGTCCACAAGCTCCCCCTGGCTTACCACGGCGACGTCGTCCACGAGGTTGACGGCAAGGCATACGTGGTTGGGGACCACCCGGAGCCTCGTGCCCACTGGGGGCGGTGGACCGTCGTCGTGCCATTCCACCGTGGCGTGGTGTTCGGACAGTGCTGTGATCCTTGCGCCGAGGTGGTCCGGCAGGCGGCCGAATCCGGTGGCCCAGGCGGGCCGGTCGCTGCCCAGGATCTTGCTCCCGGCGTCGAGGATAAAACGCGGCAGGGTACCCGGAGCGGTGCTGTGGTGGCTGACCACGGTGGCTGCAACGGTCAGTGCGATCTCTTCCAGTGCGCAACGGCCCAGCTCCAGCTGCTGGGCATCGCCGAACACGTAGACGCCGGGGCGTACTTCGGTGGCGGCGGAGGATGCGGTGAGGAGTGCCGTCGGAGTGGACCCTCCGCTTCGCACGGCTGCCTCGAAGCCTGCCGCGCCCAGCGCTTCAGCTGCCTGCTTCAGGGCATCCTGCTCCTGGGCCGCGGCTTCGGCAGGCATCCCGGGGGCATAGCTGTGACCGGGAAAGGTGAAGACCCCTGCCACCTTGAGGCCGGCGCCGGATGCGGCCCGGGCAACGGCTGCTGCCGCTTCGGGGCGCACGCCGCTGCGGTGGTGGCCGCTGTCGATCTCCACCAGCACGTTGAACTCCCCGGCCGCGCCGCCAAGGCCTGCACCCAGCGCTGAGGCTCCGGCCGCCGAGTCCACCCCTACTGAAATTTTCGCGGTTGCCGCCAGCCGCCGCAGGCGCCCGGCCTTGTGCGGCGAGGCCCACAAGGGGTAAGCGATGAAGAGGTCTTCCACTCCGGCCGCGGCGAACACTTCCGCCTCGCCGATGGAGGCCACGGTCAGCCCAGCCGCCCCCGCCGCAAGCTGGCGGGCGGCGATCTCCGGGATCTTGTGGGTCTTGGCATGCGGGCGCAGGACGAGCCCCTTCTCCTGTACGGCTGCGGCCATCCGCGCGATGTTCCGGTCCAGGATGTCAACGTCCACCAGGACGTCCGGGGTGTCGATGCCGGCGGGAATGGCCAGGGGAATGTTCCTCATCGGCGCGGCGGCTGGCTCAGCAGGGCGAGGAAGCCCTCGAGCTGTCGGCGGTGTCCGAACTCCGTACGGCCTGCAGGAGCCAGGGCTGCCTCGATCTGCGCGCCCAGCAGCATGTTCAGGAGCTGGCCGGCCAGGTCGTCGTCGTCGACGGCGGTACTCACGTCGCCTGCGTCCCGCGCCTCCGCGAGGTAGCGCCGGATGGAGTGGAGCCACTCCTCCATCGACTGCTGATGGATCAAAGCCTTTTGCGCATCGTTGACGGCTCTCTGCCAGAAGGGGATCACGATCCGCGCCTCGTTGATGCGCTCCTCATCGAGGGGAAGCACCTCAAGGCAAAACGAGCGCAGCGCCCTCATGCCGGTCTGGCCGGCGGTAACCCCGGCAATCCGCTGGTTGGTCCGGTTGAAGACGTGGCTGAAGGCAAATTCGAGCAAGGTGTCCTTGGTGGGAAAGTAGGGCTTGAGGGCGCCGTTGGCGAAGCCCGCTTCCATTGCAATCTCGCGCATCGTGGCACCTTCCAGGCCATTGCGGGCGATGATCCGCCACGTGGCATCCACCAGTTCCAGGCGCCGCTCGTTATGGTCGACAATCTTTGGCACCGCAGCTTCTCCCCGGAAATATTTTGCCCAAACCCCTTGTGAGCCATCTTACGTTCAGCTTATTCTCTACACCTATAGAAAATAAACCGGCTGACCCGAAACGGTCCGACCAAAGGTTCCACCATGACGACTGCCCCCGTTGACACAGCATCAGCCTTCCGCCTTGCCACCGCAGCCGAGATCCTCGAGGTCCGGTCCCTCCTGCAGTCCGAAGGCCTCCTTGGCCCGCAGCACCGGATTGCCTACCTGGGCCTGCTGGATCCGCCCAGGGGAGCAGTGGTGGCCGAAGCCGGCACGAACCAGCAGGAGGACCGGCGCTTCCGCGTCTTTCTCCACGACGTCTCCGGGGCTGCGCCACGCGACCTCATCGTCTCCCTTACGCACCAAAAGGTGGAATCCGCCGTCGTACTCGACACCGCGGTGACCGGCGAACTTCCCGTCCTTGAGGAGGAGTTCGAGGTGGTGGAGGCGCTGCTCGCCACCGACCAGCGCTGGCTGGACGCCCTTGGCGCCAGGGAACTCGACGTGGCAAAGGTGCGGGTGGCGCCCCTGTCCGCCGGGGTGTTCGAATACGCAGGGGAGAAGGGCCGGCGCATCCTCCGCGGCCTGGCTTTCGTCCAGGATTTTCCCGAGGACAGTGCCTGGGCCCACCCTGTGGACGGGCTGGTGGCGTACGTGGATGTGGTGGGCAGGGAAGTCACCCAGGTGATCGACCTCGGTGTGATGCCCATCCCGGCGGAGCACGGCAACTACACGGACCCGGAACTGACCGGCCCGCTGCGGACCACGCAGAAGCCCCTCAGCATCACCCAGCCCGAAGGTCCAAGCTTCGCCGTCACCGGCGGCAACCATGTGGAGTGGGAGAAGTGGAGCGTGGACGTGGGTTTTGATGTCCGCGAGGGTGTGGTGCTGCATAACCTGTCCTTTCGCGACGGCGACCGGCTGCGTCCCATCATCAACCGCGCGTCGATCGCGGAGATGGTGGTTCCGTACGGCGACCCGTCGCCCATCCGGTCCTGGCAGAACTACTTCGACACCGGCGAATACCTCGTGGGCCAGTACGCCAACTCGCTTGAACTGGGCTGTGACTGCCTGGGCGATATCACCTACCTCAGCCCCGTCATCTCCGACGCCTTCGGCAACCCTCGGGAAATCCGCAACGGCATCTGCATGCACGAGGAGGACTGGGGCATCCTCTCCAAACACTCCGACCTCTGGACCGGAATCAACTACACCCGACGCAACCGCAGGCTGGTCATCTCCTTCTTCACCACCATCGGCAACTACGACTACGGCTTCTACTGGTACCTCTACCTGGACGGCACCATCGAGTTCGAGGCGAAGGCAACCGGCGTGGTCTTCACATCCGCCTTCCCCGAGGGTGGCTCGGACAACATCTCCCAGCTCGCCCCGGGCCTGGGCGCGCCCTTCCACCAGCACCTCTTCAGCGCCCGGCTGGACATGGCCGTCGACGGGTTCACCAACCGCGTGGAAGAAGAGGACGTGGTCCGGCAGCCGATGGGACCAGGGAATGAGCGCGGCAACGCCTTCTCCCGCAAGCGCACTGTGCTGGCCCGTGAATCCGAAGCAGTCCGCGAAGCTGACGCAAGGGCGGGCCGCACCTGGATCATTTCCAACCCAGAATCCCGCAACCGGCTGGGCGAGCCTGTGGGTTACAAGCTCCATTCCCAGAACCAGCCCACGCTGCTCGCGGACCCGGAATCGTCCATCGCACGGCGCGCAGCCTTCGCCACCAAGGACCTGTGGGTCACCCGGTACGCGGAAAACGAGCTCTACCCCACCGGCGACTTCGTCAACCAGCACTCCGGCGGAGCTGGCCTGCCCGCGTATGTGGCGCAGGACCGCGCAATCGACGGCCAGGACATCGTGCTCTGGCACACCTTCGGCCTCACCCACTTCCCCCGGGTGGAGGACTGGCCCATCATGCCCGTGGACACGGTGGGCTTCAAGCTGCGCCCGGAAGGCTTCTTCGACCGCAGTCCGGTGCTGGACGTGCCCGCCAATCCGAACCAGCAGGCCGCCGCCTGCCACAGCGAGGGCAGCGCCGGTGGCTCCTGCCATTAGCACCGCGGCAGGCATCGTCTCCAGCGTGCGGGGAGGGCCGACGACGGCGGGACGGGTACGTGCCGGCGGTCCCGTACTGCATCCCCGCGCCTGCGCCGTGGTCACCGCAGCTTCGTGCGCTGCGCACCTGTGGTTGGCCGCAACCGGACGCCATGGCATGTGGCTGGGCGTCCTGATGGTGGCGCTCGCGGCAGTCTGCGTGCCGTGCACGGTCCATATCTGGCGGCACAGCAGGGTGGACGCGCTGCATCAGGTGGCCCTCTCTGCGTTGGCGATGGTGGCCCTGCATACGGTGCTGCTGCTCGGCGCGGGAGGTGCCGGGCACGTCCACGGCGGCAGGCCGGCGTCGTCCGCTCTTGCAAGCCAGACGGGCAGCGGCCAGCTGCTGCTCGTCATCGGACTGGAACTGGCCACGGCGCTGCTGGCTGCCTCACTCGTGGCGCGGCTGCGGGAGGCGCACCGCCCTGCCGCACCCGACCTTTCCTAGCCCTGGCCGAACCAGTCCCGGGCAGGGTTGGTGACTTCCGGCGCCGCGCGGCGCAGCCCGGGTTGGGCCGCCCACTTCACACCGTTGGCGAGGACCCGCTGGATCTGCGGGTGGTGGTACACCGGGTACTCCTGGTCTCCCGGGCTGAAGTAGAAGATGCGGCCCTTGCCCCGGGTGAAGGTAACGCCGGAGCGGAACACCTCGCCGCCGGCGAACGAGCTGATGAAGATCAGGTCGTCCGGGTCGGGGATGTCGAAGAGCTCGCCGTACATCTCCTGCTCGGGAATGACGATGGGGCTGTCCACACCCTCGGCGATGGGGTGCGACGGCTTCACGGTCCACACCAGTTCGCGCTCGCCGTCGTTCCGCCAGGCCAGCGAGCAGCTGGTGCCCAGCAGTTTGGTAAACACCTTCGCGAAGTGCCCCGAGTGGAGCACGATCAGTCCCATGCCGCCCAGGACGTGCCGGTGGACGCGTTCGACGACGGCGTCGCTCACCTCATGGTGGGCCATGTGCCCCCACCAGAGCAGGACATCCGTCTCGGCGAGCACCTCCTCGTCCAGGCCATGCTCATCATCGGTGGCCAGCACCGCCGTCGTGATGTCCGCGTCAGGGTAGTGGGAGCGGAGGCCCGCGGCGATGGCGCCGTGGATGCCGTCCGGATAGATGTCACCGATGTGGGATGGCTCGTTGATGGCCTCATGGACACCTTCGTTCCACACCCGGATCCTCAATTTGCCGTTCATTAGAGTCGGACCTCCTTCTGCTCCAGCGCGGACTGGTAGCACGCGTCGATGATCTGTGCGCGGTAGAGCGCCAGGGAGCCGTCATGCCCGCCCCACACTGCCTCACCGCCGCGCACTGCCGTGACGAAGTCTTCCACCACGGCGTCGTGGGCGCGCCCCGGCAGCACCGGCGGCACGTAATCGGCACTTTCGCCGTCCTTGTCCGTGAACACCCGCAGCTGGCCCACGGCCGGGAAGGGCGCGCCCTGCACCTTGAGTTCGGCGCCGCCGTCGGTCCCGTAGACGGTGAACTCCAGGAGGTCGTCCGTTTCCCGATAAGTGGCCCAGCTCGCCTCGATCAGGAGCGTTCCGCCGCCTTCCAGCCGGAGGAACGCGGAGGCGAAGTCTTCCACCTCGAACGCGTGGCTGGAGGCCAGGGCGGAGTACGCCTTCCCGCCGCCCCTTCCTTGCGGGCCCAGCTCCGAGTGGGTGGCAGCCGAGACGGCCACGACTTTCGGTTCGCCCAGCAGGTGCAGGGCGTAGTCCAGGGCGTGGACCCCGATATCCGCCAGCGGTCCGCCGCCGGCTAGCTCCGGGTTGGTGAACCAACTGCCCAGGGTGGGGATGCCGGACCGGCGCAGCCAGGATGCCTTGGCGTAGTACGGACGGCCCAGCCCGCCCGCGTCGATGACGCCCTTGAGGGCCTGGATGTCGCCGCGCCGGCGGTGGTTGAAGGCGACATCGAGGACGCGTCCGGCTTTGCGGGCCGCGTCAACCATGGCCTGGCCCTCGACCGCGTTGCGTGCAATGGGCTTTTCGCTCAGCACGTGGATTCCCCGTTCCAGGGCGGCGACGGCGATGGGTGCGTGCAGGAAGGTGGGCACTGCCACGCTGATGGCGTCCAGGCCGCCGTTGTCCAGCATGTCCTTCCAGTCGGCGAAGGCGTTGGGAATGGAGTATTCGGCCTGGAGGGAGTCGCGGAGTTCCTGTTCCATCCCGGCCAGCGACACGATGCGGACACCATCCATGTCAGCGTAGGCCTTCAGGTGCTGCTGGCCCGCCCAGCCGATACCAACGACGCCTACCCGCAGCTCCTCTGCCGGTGCTCCTTCCGGGAGGCCGGCGGGCTGCGCTGACGAATGCTGCTCGTTGTCCAAAATGATCCTTATTCGTTAGCAGGGAGAGGTGTGCCATGTGGCGGCAGCCTCTCGGCCGCGCCCGTGGAATCGATTCCAAAAAGTCTGTCAGCCGTCCCCGAGGGCTGTCAACCCCCTGTGCTAACCCCTTGTTGAATCGCGGACCACGAGCTCATGCGGGAGGAACGTGCGGCCGCGGCGGTGCTCGCCCGGCTCCGTCATCCGTTCGAAGAGCGCCGCAAAGGCCACTTTGCCCATGTCGTAGGCCGGCTGCCTGATGGTGGTCAGTTCGGGGACGCACATCTCCGCCTGGATGGAATCGTCAAAACCCGCCACCGCGATGTCCCCCGGAACCCTGAAACCTGCGTCGGTGATTTCCCGGACGCATCCGGCGGCCACGGTATCGCTGCCGCAGAATACGGCATCCGGCAGCGGGTCCAGCTGCAGGAGCCGCTTTGCGAGATGGCGCCCGGCGTGGAAGTCGAACTCGCCCTCTCCGAACAACAGATGGTCCGGTGACAAGCCTGCTTGGGCCAATGCCTGGTGGAAGCCTTCCTCCCGCAGCCGTCCGGACCGGGCCAGCCTGTTGCCAATCATCGCCAAGCGGCGGCCACCCGTTCGGATGAGGTGCTGCGTGATGTCGAAGGCGGCCTGCCGGTCGTCGATGGAAACACCAAACGCCGCCTCGGAATCAACGATTTCGCAGACCTGAACTACGCTCAACTGCCCCGCCAGGGCTTCCACCTCGGCATCGGGCATGGTGGGCGAAAACAGGACCAAGCCATCCACCGAGCCGTTGCGCAGCATGTCCACCAACTGCTGTTCACGTTCCAGGTCCCCGGACGTGGGTGCAATGAGGCTGACGTAGCCGGACATCGCGGCGGCGTCACCGAACCCGCGGAACGCTTCGCTGATCACGGGGGAGTTAAGGTTTTTGGCGAGGGCCAAAATACGCATGGTCCGGTCGCGGCGCAGGTCCCGCGCAGAAGCGAGGGGGCGGTAATTCAGCTTTCGGATGGCCCCCGCCACCTTTTCTTTGCTCGCGGCGCTGACGGCAGGACTGCCATTCAGGACGCGTGACACCGTCCCGACAGATACTCCTGCCGTTTTGGCGACGTCCTGCACTGTCGCTCGCGCCATGCCCCTGTCCTTCCGCGGCCAATGACCAGGCCCCGTCCCATGCCCGTGCCGTGCTGCCTCCGGGTTTTCCCCAGCATAGCCGCGTGCCCGCGATGGAAGCGGCGCTTGCCCCGCGGCTGTCGTACTCCACCCACCTGCGCTGCAATCAGTGGGACTGCTGAAACTCAGGCGTGAATAACTTAAACCATCATTTAACACCCCCGAAACCTAGCCAAAAGTGGGCGCCATACAGTGGGAGCACGACGGCAAAAGCCGCCCTCCTTGAACGTGGAATCTACCCCGCGTCCCTCCTTCGGAGCGGCTCTGACGGCAACTTACCGTTCTCTCTTCGCATCACGAAAGGGGTTTCCCATGGATTCGGGAAATGTCGCTTGGATTTTGGCCAGCTCCGCGCTGGTCTGCATGATGATTCCCGCCCTGGCCCTGTTTTACGGGGGAATGGTGGGCTCGCGCCGCATCCTCAACATGATGATGATGTGCTTTGGCGGTGCCAGCCTGGTGGCCGTCCTCTGGGCTCTCTTCGGCTACTCAATGGCCTTCGGAAACTCCGTATCCGGGATGGGACTGATCGGTGACGTTACGGAATTCCCGGGCATGGGGCAGCTGCTGGCCGCGGATGACGAGGCGTCCATCCCGGTGATCCTGTTCGCAGCCTTCCAGCTCTTCTTCGCCTGTGTCACCACGGCCCTGGTTGCGGGAGCCGCTGCCGGCCGCATGAAGTTCGGCGCGTGGATGCTGTTCGCCGGCATCTGGGCCACCATTGTCTACTTCCCCATCGCGCACTGGGTATTCGCCTTCTCCTCGGCCGACGGCAGCGTGACGGGCGGCTGGATCGCCAACGGCATCAAGGCCATCGACTTCGCCGGCGGCACGGCGGTGCACATGAACGCCGGCGCTGCCGCCCTGGCCCTGGCACTGGTCCTCGGCAAGAGCTCGGGCTGGCCGAAGATGGAACACACCAAGCCGCACAGCCGGCCACTGGTCCTCATCGGGGCAGGGCTGCTGTGGGTGGGCTGGTTCGGCTTCAACGCCGGTTCCGCACTTTCCGCTGGCCAGTCGGCGTCGGTCGTCTTCCTGAACACCGCTGTTGCGGCCTCCGCCGGGCTCCTCGCCTGGGCACTTGTTGAGCGGATCCGCCACGGAGCGGCCACCAGCATGGGGGCGGCTTCCGGCCTGATTTCGGCCCTGGTAGCCATCACGCCCGCCTGTGGTGCAGTCAGCCCGCTCGGCGCAGTCGCCATCGGTCTGATTGCCGGGGCCGTCTGCTCCCTCGCCATCGAATTGAAGTTCCGGCTCGGCTTTGACGATTCGCTCGACGTGGTCGGCGTCCACCTCGTGGGCGGCATCCTCGGAACCCTGCTGATCGGCCTGTTCGCCACGGATGCTGCACCCAACGGTGTCAGCGGCCTCTTCTATGGCGGCGGCGTCGAACTGCTGGGGGTCCAGGCGCTGGCAACCGTCTCCGTCCTGGTTTACTCCTTCGGTATCACCTGGGTCCTGGCCAAGGTCCTGGACAAAACCGTTGGGCTGCGCATCAAGCCGGAGGACGAGATGCGCGGCATCGACCTCGCTGCCCACTCGGAGCTGGCCTACCTGACAGACGAAGATCCGGTGGAGCTCGGTTCGCCGCAGCGCGCCTAGCGCGCACTAAAAGAATTCCGGGTGGGGGCGCCCGGAATACGAGTCAGGCAGAGGGCCAAACCTTGGACCGGTGCCAGCAGCCGCTGGCTTATAGTTTCAAGGCTTGGCCCTTTTGTCGTGCCTGCCTTGATCCCCACGGCTCGCTGCAGACCAGGTTCCCGTCGCGGACCTCCACTACCGCGTCGAGACTGGAAGGGGATGCGGCCCTACTCCTGGAACAGCCCCGCCAGGTCTTCGGCCGTGATGGCACCCCCGGCCAGGGCGTCGCCCTCCATGACATCGGCGAACAGCTGCGACTTCCGGGCCTTCAGCGCCATGACCTTTTCTTCGATCGTGTCCTTGGCTACGAGCCGGTAGACCATCACGTTCCGGGCCTGCCCGATCCGGTGGGTCCGGTCCACGGCCTGCGCCTCGGAGGCAGGGTTCCACCACGGATCCAGCAGGAACACGTAGTCGGCCTCGGTGAGGTTGAGGCCAAAACCGCCGGCCTTCAGGGAAATCAGGAACACCGGCGCGGTGCCGTTCTTGAACTCACTCACCACGTCGGCACGGTTGCGGGTGCCGCCGTCGAGGTAGCAGTATTCGATCTTCTCCTCGTCCAGCCGCTCGCGGACCTTCCCGAGGAACCCGGTGAACTGGCTGAAGATCAGGGCGCGGTGACCCTCCGCCACCAGGTCCTCCAGCTGCTCGAACAGCACGTCCAGCTTGCTGGACCGGACCGCAGTCAGTGCCGGGTCCACCAGCGAGGCGTCAAGGCTGAGCTGCCGCAGCAGGGTCAGCGACTGGAAAATGGTGAAGCGGTTCTTGTTGACGTCCTCGATCAGCCCCAGGATCTTCTGCCGTTCCCGCTGCAGGTGCGTCTGGTACACCTTCTGGTGGCGCGGATTCAGCACCACCTCGAGGATCTGCTCCTGCTTGGGCGGCAGGTCCTTGATCACCTGGTCCTTGGTGCGGCGCATCATCAGCGGACGGACCCGACGTCGGAGCTTGTCCAGCTGCCCCTTGTCGCCGTTTTTCTCCACGGGCTTCTGGTAGTACTCCGCGAAGCGCTTTGGACTGGAAAACAGGCCCGGCGCCACGATGGACGTGAGGGCCCAAAACTCCATGAGGTTGTTCTCCAGCGGCGTGCCCGTGATGGCCAGCTTGAAAGCGGCCGGGAGTTTCCGCGCGCACTGGTATGCCTTGGACTGGTGGTTCTTCACGAACTGGGCCTCGTCCAGCACCAGGCCCGCCCATTTCCGGGAGGCGTAAGCTTCGTAGTCAATCCGGAACAGCGCGTAGGACGTGATCACGATGTCCGCGCCGGCAAGTGCCTCGGCCGGAACCTGGCTGCTCTTGGCGAAGGTCTCGCTGACGGCGTGCACCTTCAGGCCGGGAGCGAACCGCGCTGCCTCCAGCGCCCAGTTGCCCACGACGCTGGTGGGCGCCACCACCAAAAAGGGAGCGCCGGCGTCGGGCTGGCTCGCTGTTGCGATGGCGTCGGCGAGGTTATCGCCAGTGGGGCCGACGCCGTCGGAGGCGCTGTTGCTTTCAGCGCCGGACAGGGCCAGTTCCTTCGCCGCGCACATCAGCGCGAGGGCCTGCACCGTCTTGCCCAGGCCCATGTCATCGGCGAGAATCCCACCCAGGCTGTGCTTATACAGGAAGGTGAGCCAATTGAAGCCCTCCAGCTGATAAGGGCGCAGGTCCGCGTTGAGCGTGGCCGGCAGGGGCAATCCCTCCACGCCGCCCTCCAGCAATCCGCCCACTGCCGAGCGCCAGGCCGCGGCCTGCTCGTCCACGATCCCAAGCTGCGCCAGCTCATCCCAGAGCCCGGCCTGGAAGCGGCTGATCTGCAGCGGCGCATCCTTGTTGTCCTGCAGCGAGCGGGCTTCCTCGATCAGAGCGCGCAGCTGGTGCAGCTCGGGCAGGTCCAGGGAGAAGTAGGCGCCGCTGGGCAGCAGCATCTTGGTCTGCCCCGCGGCCAGCGCGGAAAACACCGCCGCGAAGGACACCGGCTGGCCCTCCAGCGAAATCTGGATGCCGAGGTCGAACCAGTCGCGCTGTTCGGTGGCCTTGGTGGAAATCGAAACCACCGGCGCTTCCTCGGCCTCGCGGTAGTCCGCGATCTGGCCGGCTGTATCCACGTCCACGTCCGGAGCCTGCCGCAGGCGGGGGAGCACCTCTTCGGTGAAGGCGAGTGTGTCCAGGCCCTTCAGCTCCACGGATGCCGCGAGCCGGGGAGTGCCCCAGCCGCCGGGGGCGGATTCGCCCAAGGCCGGAACCACTTCCCACGGCCGGCCGACGCCCTCCAAGATGCGGGCTTCGGCAGTGTCGTCGCGGTAACCGTGGTCGCCGGGGTGCCGCCACAGGGGCTGGGCTGTTACGAGGTTTCCGGTCTTGTAGTGCCACTCCCAGTGCAGCCGCACCCTGTGGTCGGCGCCGTAGTTGGCGAGCAGCGAGAGCGTGGGGACGGCCAGGGCAGGCAGCGAAACGGATTCATCACGGGCGGTGACCCGGGCGGTCTGCTTGAGCTTGGGATAGAAGCCGGTGAGGAAGCGGGTCTCGTCCTTGGCGGGGATGTGCAGGGTGCTGCCGGCGGTGACGAACGCCAGCAGCTCCTCGCTCAGGCCGCCTTCCAGGGGTGCAAGCGTAATGCTGCCGTCAGGGTCGGGAACCCCGGGCAGGGCGGCCTCCCCGGAGGTGAAGAAGATGCCGTGGGCGGGGCGGCCGATTGTTCCCACGGAGGCGGGATCGATGTCCTCCCCCTCAACGGTGATGGTGGGCGCGAGCTCCAGGCCGGCGTCGGACGCCTGCTCCTGGGCGCGGGTGCCTTGCCCGGCGTCGGCGCTGTCAGTAGCGGAAGTGCCGTAACGCCCCAGGTTAAGGCCGACGGCGGCGGGAGACTCCGCGAGCCGCACAGGTTCGCTGCCCTTGGAGTTAACGAGTGCCAGCCCGATCTTCCCGGCGTCCGAGAGCAGGCTCCACACGTTCTTTCCGGAGTAGGTGTTCAGGCCCAGCCACAAGCCGGAGGAGTTCTGCATCCGGCTGGCCGAGGCGGAGTGGGCAGCGAGGAACTCCTGCATCCACTCCACGTGCGATTCATTGCACTCGCGCCGGAAGTTCAGGTAGCTCAGGGTGTTCCAGGAGACGTCACCACGGATCCACTTGCCCTTCGCGCCCATGATCACCGGGCGGGCCTTCAGCTGCCGGACGCCGCGCAGGGGATCCCGCCGTCCTGTATAGGAGAAGTGCGGGGCCGGCTCCTCTATCTCGAACTGGAGTGCCAGCGGGACACCGCTGGTTGAGGGTGTGGCGCCGGGCTGGGAGATCAGGGGGCTGAGCGCCTTCTCCCAATCGGAGACAGCAGCCGATGGCTCGCGCGAAACCTGGGTGGCGGTGCCCGGCGACAGCAGCTGGACGCGGGTAGCCGGATTGTCCTCCGCCGCGAAAAGCAGCGCCGCCACGTGCTTGCAGTCCTTCCGGACCGGGCAGCTGCACACCCCCACAGTGCAGCTCCAGCCACCGCCCTTGCGGACCAGTTTGGCGGTGGTGGAATAGGGTACGTCCGCGCCGCCGCGGACCTTGCCCAGCATGAGGCCCGTGCCGGGGTCGAACGTGATGCCGGACACGCGGCTGCCCATGGCATACGCCAGTCCGGCCGCCAGGGAACGGTCGTTAATGGCGGGGGTCTGTATTGCCAGTGCCGTACTTTCGTCCGGTTGGGATGGAATGGTGCGCGCTACTTTCAACAGGCCGCGGCGGGGCGGAGCCGGTGGTTGGTTATCTGATCCATCTTAGTTCGCCCGCGGGGGAGGGCGTGCCGCGGGCTTATTACCGTCGGCGCGATGTGATCAGGCAACGAACTGGGGCTGGTACGGCACTCCGGGCGCCACCGCAGGCACCGGGAAGCCGCACCTGGTCCGGGAAGTGGCGGAGGCCCCGGCCTGCACCACTTCCCGGCCTGCTAGCTGTGGTGCACCTGCTAGCTGTGGTGCACCGGCGCCCAGGCGCCCGTGCCCACGGTCTCCGGGGTGGCGGTGCCGGAGTCGAAGCGGTCAAGGCGGAAGGACCTGAGCACAGGAGAAGGGGTTCCGGTGAGGATCTCCTCGGCGAGGAGTTCACCGAGGATAAGCCCAAGCGTTGCTCCGGAATGGGTGAATACCGTGTGCAGTCCTGATATCGATGGCACCGGGCCAACCACGGGTTCGCCGTCACCGGGAATGGGTTTCAGGCCTGCAGCCACCCGCTGGGCGGTCAGCCGGGGATTTCCGGCGAGCACCTTCGATGCCTCATCGAGCAGGCCCTGCACGGACTCCTCGGGAACCGTGAACGAGCCGTCGTCCTCGATGATGACCGACTGCTCTGCCCAATCCGCATCGAGTACCAGCCTGCCATCAGGCGTGGGCCGCACCGCGACGCGGGGGGTGTTGAGCACGGTTGTTACTTTCACGTCGACCGGTTCGGTGAACACCACGAAGGCGCCGGGGGTTGCATCCGGAACAGTCACGCCCAGGGCGGCGAGCTGAGCGGGAACTTCGCCGCCGGTTGCCAGCACCACCTGGTCGGCGGCCAACCGCGTCCCGTCGCCAAGTACTACACCGGTCGCGGCGCCGTCCTGCACGTCAACCCGCACCTCGCCGGCATTTTCGATGACCTCCGCGCCTTGGGCTACCGCCCCGGCCACCAGCGCGGGGATGAAGTCGGGCATGTTGATCCAGCCTTCACCCGGGTTGTAGATGGCTCCTTCTTCGGCCACGGCATCGGCGTTGACATCCGGTGCGATCCGGGCAACGTCGGTACGGTCCACCCAGAGGGAGTGGTACCCGCCGGAGCGCTCGAAGGCGAAGGTCTCGCGGAAGGTTTCCTCAGGGCCCGCCCACTTCAGTGCGCCATCAAACCGCAGGTAGGCGCTGCTCTCGGGATGGCGGGCGCTCCAGGTGCGGTAGCGGTCAATGGCAAGCATCCGAAGGTAGTGGTATTCCGCGGAGCGGGCACCAGAGGAGTTCAGCCATGCGATGGAGCGGCCGGAGGCCCCGTTCGCGAGCGGGCCGGCTGTGACAAGTGTTACCTGCGCGCCGCCCTGGGCGAGGTGCGCGGAGGTCGAAGCACCAAGAATTCCGCCGCCGATGACGACGACCTTGGTGGCGGGGCTTGCGGAGGACATGGAGACTCGCTTTCCTGGGTTGGAAGATCTGCCGTGACGCGGTGCGTCAGGCAAGGGCATGGACTTCTTCAATGACTTTCAAAACTTCGACGGCGTCGGCCGGGTCGACCGGGAGCGGGGAACCGGTCAGGATCGCACCGGCCAGGAGCCGGTAGAACTCCGGATACGCCCCGCGCCCGGCAGGCACGGCTGATGATTGGCCGTCGACGCCCAGGAGCCCCCAAGACTCCTGGGGGTCCACCCCATAGGCCGTATCCGACGGCGTCAGCCCGGCGCTTAGCGCTGCTTCCTGGCCGTCCAGGCCCCACTTTGTGTAGCCGGCTTTCGAGCCGAGGACATGGAAGCGGGGGCCCACCTGGGCGGCCATGCCGTTCATCCACAACCGCGTGCGGACCCCGGATTCATGAAGCAGCGACACGAAGGCTTCCGTCTCCGCCGCCTCGGGGTGCGGCGCGTGGTGGCCCGTTTCGCCGTAGCTGTGTGCCACCGGCCCGAACAGTTGGACCGCCTGGTCAATGAGGTGGGCGCCGAGGTCGTGAAGGATGCCGCCACCTTCGGATGTGGTGGCGGAGTCGCGCCAGTTTCCGAAACCCTCCGGACGCCACCACTCGAACCTCGACTCGAAACTCCGCACTTCGCCGAGCGCGCCTGCGTCCAGGAGCTTTTTGAGGGTCAGGAAATCAGCGTCCCAGCGGCGGTTCTGGAAGACTGTCAGCTGCACGCCGGCGTCGGCTGCTTTGGCCACGAGTTCCTCCCCGTGGCCTGATGCGGTGACGAAAGGCTTATCCACTACGACGTGGAGCCCATGAGCCATTGCGCGGGCGGCCAGGTCGAAGTGGGTGACAGGAGGGGTGCCCAGGACCACCAGGTCAAGGTCCGCGGCCAGCGCGAACAGGGCCTCGGGCGTTGGGATGATCTTTGCCTTCGGGTACCGGGCCGCGGCTGCGGCAGCACGCTGTGGATCTGCGGTGACAATCACCTCAAGTGAAAAGGAGGGGTCTGCCTCGATCAGGGGTGCGTGAAAGACCCGTCCGGAAATCCCGAAACCGACGACGGCGGTACGGATGGGGGCGCTCGCTGCGGTTCCCATCACAGCACCTCGGAGAGGAAGCGTTGGAGGCGCTCACTCTTGGGGTTGTCGAAGATCTCCGCTGGCGTGCCTGCTTCGACTACTTCCCCTTCGTCCATAAAGACCACTTGGTCGGCGACTTTGCGGGCGAAGCCCATTTCATGGGTGACGACGACCATGGTCATGCCGCGTTTGGCGAGCGACGCCATGAGGGTCAGGACACCCTTGACGAGCTCGGGGTCCAGGGCGCTGGTTGCCTCATCGAAGAGCATCACTTCCGGTTCCATGGCGAGGGCGCGGGCGATGGCTACGCGCTGCTGCTGCCCGCCGGAGAGGTCGCGGGGGCGGTGGTCGGCGCGTTCGGCGAGGCCCACTTCGGCCAGCCGGCGGCGGGCGTGTTCCCGGGCCTCTGCCTTGGACATTTTCTTCACACTCCACAGGGCCAGGGCCACGTTCTCCAGGGCAGTGTGGTCCGGGAAGAGGTTGAAGTGCTGGAACACCATCCCGATCCGGGCGCGCAGGACGTCCGGGTTGACCTTCAGAGCACTTTCGCCGGCCAGGAGCACGTCCCCGCTTTTGGGTTCATGCAGCCTGTTGACACCCCGAAGAAGGGTGGACTTACCGGAACCGGATGGCCCGATAATGCAGGTGGTGGTGCCGGGGGCCACTGTGAGGCTGACGTTGCGCAGGACCTCGATGTCCCCGTACGCCATGGTCAGGTTTTTCAGTTCCAGGCTCGAGCCGTGGAAGGTCTGGATACCGGCTGCTGGGGTGGTGCTGGTGCTGGTGATCATGTGTTGCTCCCGGTAGTGAGCGGCGAGGCCGCGTCGAGTTCCTTGACTTCGTTCAGGCCGCTGGACGGAGCCGTCGGACGCCGCTTTCCTGCCCGGAAGCGGCTGTCAAAGTAGTTCACCAGGTGCGTGAGCGGCACCGTGATGATGAGGTAGAAGACCCCGGCCATGACCAACGGGGAGAGGTTCCCCGAGAGAACCGCCGCGTCCTGGCCGACG
Source organism: Arthrobacter sp. Ha26 (assembly GCF_059091705.1). Classification (NCBI taxonomy): domain Bacteria; kingdom Bacillati; phylum Actinomycetota; class Actinomycetes; order Micrococcales; family Micrococcaceae; genus Arthrobacter; species Arthrobacter sp. Ha26. Next base: position 1,024,626 of record NZ_JBNHGX010000001.1, on the reverse strand, counting down.
CGGAAGAGTTCGCGCTCGCTGACCAGCAGCCCGAGGAAATAGACCAGTGAGGAGTCTTTGACGATCGCGATGAACTGGTTCACCAGGGCCGGGAGTACCCGGCGGATGCCTTGGGGAATGACCACCAGGGCCATGGATTTGCCGTAGCTCATGCCCAGGGCGCGGCATGCCTCGCCCTGGCCCTTGTCCACGCTTTGGATACCGGCGCGGAAGATCTCGCCGATGTAGGCACTGGCGATCAGGCTCAGCGCGATAATGCCCAGCGGGTAGGGTGACGGGCCGAAGATGGACTGGCTGAGCCGGGCGAAGCCCTGGCCGATCAGCAGGATGGTCAGGATGGCCGGCAGTCCACGGAACAGGTCGGTGTAAATCCGGGCCGGGACCCGCAGCCACCGCGATGGCGAGATGCCCATAACGGCCACGATCATGCCAAGCACAAGGCCGATAACGGTCGCGGCGACGGAGATGATGAGGGTATTAAGGAGGCCCACGGCCAGAAGCTGGGGCAGGACTTCGGCCATTGCCCCGAAGTCGAAGAAGGTGCGGATGATGGTGTTGAGCCAGTCCATGGTTGCTCTCAGACGGTTGTTGGCTGATGGAGGTTAGCTGGTGGAACGGGGGCGGCATGCCGGGCGGTGGTCCGGTGGCCGGCCGCCCCCGCAACCTTGGGAGGGTTACTTGCTGGGGGCCGGGCTTGCTGTTTGCTCGGCTTTGGGGAGGTACTGCTCGGGCATCGGGGAGCCCGGGAACCACTTCTGGTAAAGCTTCTTCCAGGTGCCGTCCTCCATGGCTTCGGCCAGGCCCTTGTTCAGGGCCTCCTTGAACTCGGTCTTGCCCTTGGCGATGGCGAAGCCGGCTGGAGCATCAAAGGACGGGATGTCCGCGGCGCTCACCAGCCCAAACTGTTCCTGGTAGGACTTGGCGGCCTCGTAGTCCAGGAAGTGGGCGTCCACTGCTCCACTGTTGACCGCGGAGACTGCGGTGTTGTTGTCCGGGAACCGGACGAGGCTGGCATTGGTGAAGTTCTTTACGGCGTAGGCTTCCTGGAGGGTTCCCTGGACGACGCCCAGGCGCTTCCCGGAAAGCCCTTCCGGGCCGCTGATGCCGGAAGATTTAGTAGTGATGATGGTCAGGTATCCGGCGAGATAGCCGTTGGAGAAGTCCACGGTCTCCTTGCGCTTGTCCGTGATGCCGATGGCAGCGACGCCGGCATCGAACTGGCCGTTCGCCACTGCGGCCAGCAGGCCGGAGAAGTCCTGGCCCGTGAAGACCACGTTGTCTACACCGGCCCGATGGGCCACATCCGTAAAAAGTTCGACGTCGAAGCCCGTGAACTTACCTTGGGCGTCGGTGAAGGTGTAGGGCTTCGAATCGCCCAGGCTGGCTACCCGGATGGAGCCGGGCTGAATCAGGCCGTAGGGGTTGTCCGCTGACGTGGATGAGGCGGGGGTGGAGGATCCGCAGGCGGAGAGTGCCAGGACCGCGGCAACGGCCGCTGCGACGGCTGTCGCAGGACGGAAAGTTTTTCGAGTAAACACAGCGAGTTTTCCAATCGGGAGGAGCGGGAGATGGAGATCGTGATCCGCCGTAGCGGTATTGCTTTGCTGGTACCTCTTGCTGAGTCCGGTCTCAGTCCCTACGATTGAGACCGGACTCACACGATTGATAGAAATGTAACCCAAGCCACAAAAGGGCGTCAAGCGCCCATCGGGAAAGGCCGAAATGAGTACTGACGCTTCACGGCGGCGGGACGTAACCGTCGCCGACGTCGCCAAGGCCGCACAGGTGTCGAAGGCCCAGGCGGCCCGCGCCCTGGGAAATTACGGCGCCGTCAGCGATGACGTGCGGGAGCGTGTACTGGCAGCGGCCGAGGAGCTGAACTACCGCCCAAACGAACTCGCCCGCAGCATGAACACGGGGAAATCAAACACCATCGGCGTGGTGGTTGGCGACATCGAAAACCCGCACTTCGGCCTCGCCACCAGGGGGATCACCGATACTGCGAAGAAAAGCGGCTTCAACGTCATCCTGGTCAATACGGACGAGGACACCGCGGCAGAAGTCGAAGCAGTCAAGGTGCTGCTGGACAAGCGTGTAGATGGCCTGATCATCGCTCCGGCGTCGTCAGTTGATACCGGGCATCTGGAAAACGTTCACACATCGGGGCGGCCGTTGGTGCTCCTGGACCGCAAAGCCTCGGGGGTGGATGTTGACACGGTAGCGGTGGAAATGGAGGGAATTTCCTACGAGTCCACCAAGTACCTGATCCAGGAGGGGCACCGCCGAATAGCCTTCATCTCCACCATTCGAACAGAAGAGCCCTACTTCGCCGGCTTGCCGTTGGACTCTTCGCAGATCTCGGACCGGCGGGACGGCATGAAGCGCGCCTTCGAGGAAGCAGGACTTTCCCAGCCCGAGGACCTGGTCAGGCTCAACGCCGGCGGTCCTGAGTCCATCAAGAAAATCACCCGGGAGCTGCTGCAACAGCCCGATCCGGCCACTGCCATCATTGCCTCTGACGGGCTCATCGGACTCAGCGTGGTCGAGGCAATCCAGGACCTGGGCCTCTCGATCCCGGACGATGTGTCGTTCCTGATGTACGACGACTTCGCCTGGACCCGGCTCACCACCCCGCCGCTGACGGTCATAGCCCAGCCCGTCTACGAGATGGGCGTTGCCGCAGCTGATGCCCTCATTCGCCAGATCCAAGGCAGGAAAGCCCCCGCTGCCAAGCCGGAATTTACCGCAACCCTGGTCCGGCGCGGCTCCGTGGGTGCCCGCCCCGGCCCGGGTGCTGCAGCTGGCGGCCGGTAGTCCGGCATAGAAGGCACCGTCAGCTGTTCTGGTCCAGGGCCGTTGCCAGGATTTCCACCAGTTCGTCGTCCACCTGGTCTACGGAGGTGATCCGGACCCGGCGGGTGAACGGATCATCGGCCCGGGTTTTGATGGGCTCGATCCTGCCCTTTTCAGGAGCGCCAGCCGCGCGGGGCGCAGGTGCCTCAAAGCGGAGTGTCACGTCCACGGCGTTGTTGGTGGTCCTGGTGACCTGGGCGAACTTCCGACGCCGGCTGTGGAGCGACACATAGCCCTTCCGCATCTGGATCCCCACGCCGTCGGTGGCAGCCGCCCACGCCAGGATTGCGTCCGCGATGGGCCGCAGCTGCGGATGGTTCGCGTACTGGCCGTCGATCAGTTCGTCGGCGTCCCGCAGCATGAAGTCCGGGTACCCGAACATTTCCCAGGACACCGCGTACTGCGCATATCCGGTGACGCCGAATTCCTCGCGCATCCAGCGGCGGAGCCCGCCGTCGTCCCGTATTCCGGCAGCGCGGGCCTTCCCAGCCCAATGCGTGGTGTCCTTGCCGGTCTTCCGGAGCAGGAGGGCCTTGTTGTTGTCCACCATCAGCTGCCAGGTGCCGGGCTTCTTTTGTGGCTCAGGGTTTGCGGGCATGCCTCGATCGTAACGCCGCCGCAGCGGCCTCCCTGCCTGGTCCGGCAGCGCCTCCTGGAAGGGCCCCCCGAAAAAAGATTCTGCCCGCCCGTAACCTTTCCGCCGGCCCCTGCGATGTAGGAGGTGATGGGCCCGCACGCCGGGTCTGAATGCAACGTGTTGTCTAGGTTTTGGAGTGTCTTATGTCGTTGTTCACCGTTCTCGCCACCAGCAAAGTCGCCGCCGGAGTACTGGCCGCCGGCACCATCGCCGTGGGCGGAACCGGAGCCGCCGCTGTGTCCGGTGTCCTCCCCACCGAAGCACAGCAGACCGCCCACGACCTTTTCGGTGCCCCGGCCCCGAAGCTTGCAGCAGAAGCTGCCGCTGAAGCACAGGCAACCGCCGCGTCCGCTGCGGATGTGGCCGCCGATGCCAAGGCCGATGCTGATGCAGAAGCCACCGGGGACGCCGCCGTTTCCGACGAAAACGTCGCTGCCCAGGCCTCTGCCTCCGCCGCAGCCGGCACCGCCGTGGATGCTGCCGGTGCCGCTTCCTTCGGTCTCTGCACCGCCTTCACCAACGGTGGCCTGAACGCTTCCTCCGAAGGCTTCTCCTCGCTGGCCATTGCCGCGCAGGGTGAGGCGAACATCGAAAGCTTCTGCACCGACGTCGTAGCGCAGGCTGACGCAGCCGCAAAGGCCGGCCCCGAAGCAACCGGTTCCGCCGCTGTTGACGTGAAGCGCCCTGAACTGCCTGCCGTTCCGGCAGTCCCCGCTGTTCCGGGTGCCGACGGCGAGCGCGCAGTGCCCGCCGTGCCTGCAGTTCCCGGCGTTCCCGGTGCATCCGTCGACGGCGGCAGCGCAGCCGTGGACGCGCCCTCCGTTTCGGTCCGCTAAGCGGCCTTAGCTAGTGTGTACTGCGGGAAACCGGTCAGATTCCGTTTTCCCGCAGTACGGCTGTCCCGATCTTGACGATCATCACCCGCGGCCCGGAATCCATGTCCGGGGAGGCCGCCCGGAGGCAGCCGGGCAGGTCGGGAGGGACCCGCAGACCGCAGCCTAAACCGGGACGCGCATGGCCGCGTCCCGGGATGGAGGAGCCGCTGGTGCTAGACACTTTGGCCCAAAAAGAGACCGACATATTCGACGACGCCGCCGGAACCGACCCGGCGGCGCTGTTCGGCGTTGCCTACCGGACCTTCGCCGGCCCTGTACTGGGGTATCTCAAGGCACGCGGCGTGGACGATCCCGAAGCGGTCACCCAGGACGTCTTCCTGGCCTTCTTTCCGAAGATCAACGGCCTCACCGGTGGCCTGCAGGGCGCAAAGTCGCTGCTTTTCTCCATCGCCCACGCCCGTATGGTGGACCACTACCGGCGGCTGGAACGCAGGCCGCAGCTGACTCCCTACGATCCGCTGGAGGACCGCCGCAGCACACCCTCCGCGGAAGAACAGGCGGTGGAGCTGAACGGTGCCGCCGCAGCCCTGCTGGAGGGGCTCAGCGACGAACACCAGGAAGTGCTGGCCTTGCGCGTCGTGGCGGACCTGTCCATCGAACAGGTGGCCGGCATCATGGGCAAAAGTGAGGGAGCCATCAAACAGCTTCAACGCAGGGCCCTTCAAAACCTCAAAGCACAGACGGTCAAAAGAAACCAGGCAAACCATGAGTGACACCGCAGGACCCCGCCGCGACGGGGCAGTAGACCAGCTGCTGCTGGAAGCGGACTTCGGCGGCGACAGCCAACTCCGCCCCGTCCTCCTGGAACTCCAGGCACTGGGCACCGCAGCACCGGGGCCTTCCGCGGAGCTGCTGGCACTGATGACTGCCGCCCCTGCCGGAACAACGGCGGCACCCGCAGCGGGTGCATCCCCGGCTCCCCTTGACGAGCTCGCAGCCCGCCGCAGGGCCAAGCGCCGGATTGCCCTCACCACCTTGTCCGTGGCGGTTTCGCTCGGAGCCGGCAGCGCTGTTGCCGCCGCATCGGACCAGGGCATCCGCGACTCGTTTACCCAGCTCAACCGGGCTGTCACAGCCTTTATCAGCGGCTCCGCCGCAACTCCCGCCAGCGATCAGGCAGGGCAGCCTGCCACGCCAATGCCCACGGCTCCCGCCGGGGCGGTTCCCGCCCGAACGGTGCCGGCCGGAGCTGCCCCCGGGGACCCGGCGTCAATCCCCGCGGACCCTGCGGCCGCGCATTCGCCGGCCGCCCCGCCGTCGGACAGTCCCGCTGCTGCGTCGACCGGCAAGGGCCAGCGAACTTCCCCGGGAAAGCCCGGGGAAGTTCCCGCTTCCAAAACCCTGCCCGGGGCACTCCCCGAGCACATCGAGAACGGCCTGGGCAAGTCACCGGAGGTGCCTGCCACTCCGCAGGTTCCCCTGCCGGTGACGCTGCCTGCCGTCCCCGTGCCCTGATATCAACCTGGAGGGACGGTTCCGTCAGTAGCCGGAGGCGGCCATCTTCTTGATCATTTCGCCGGACGGATCCGCGAGATACCAGACATCGTTGACGCCTTGGCCCAGCACGTCGCCGGCCTTGGTGTCTTTGGCGAAGTAGTACAGCGGCATGCCGTTCAGGGTTACCTGTTTGGCGCCTTCCGGCGTGGGGATGGTGCCAACCTTCCCGGTGACCCCTTCCACCTTGGGTGTATCAGAGGTGGTGATGAGCGGCGGCCACGCGGTCAGGCATGCGCCGGTGCAAGCGCTGGTGCCCGAGTCCTTCACGTCCTTGGTGAAGAAATAGAGGCTTTTGCCTTTAGCGTCCACCACGATGGTGCCCGCGCTTGAGGATGCGGTCTTCAGGTCTACGCCTGCACTCGCCGTTGAGGATGACGATGCGGAGGGCGGGGACACAGAGGCAGCCGGGGCGGTTGCCGAAGCGGCAGGTGAGCCGGCTGTGACAGGTGGGCTGGCAGCTGGAGAGTTTCCGCTGCCGCCGGCGCATCCGCTCAGGGCCGCCGTCAGGGCCAGGATGGCGAAACCTGCCCCCACATGCTGTTTCATGGGTTGCTCCTTTGATGGTGCCCGGCGCCGGTCGCCGGACGCTAACCAGTACGACGCGCCAGGGTGAAGAATGGTTCAGGATGAACCAAATCCCGGCTGGCGGCGTCGTAACAGCCGGGAAGCGCGGAACAGCCGTGCCGGAGGCTGGGACAGGAGGTCCTGGGATGCCGCTTGATGAGGAGGTGGTGAAGTCCATCTACCGGGAACATGGTGCGGCCCTCCGCCGCTTTGTGCTCAGCGCCTCCCGCGACCCGCAGCTTGCCGAGGACGTGGTCCAGGAAACGGTGCTCCGCGTCTGGCAGCATGCTCCCCAGATAACCGGCAGCCTGCGCAGCTACCTGTTCCGGACAGCCAGGAACATCATGATCGACAACTACCGCCGTGCCCAGCGGCGTCCGGCGGAGGCGCTGGATGATGGGCTCAACGATCACGCCGAAGCCGTGGAGCGGGTGGACGAACTGTTGAACCGGGTGCTGGTGGAGGAGGCACTTCTTCGCCTCAGCTCGGAGCACCGGGATGTCCTGGTGGCCCTCCATTACCGCCGCTTCACCGTCAACGAGGCCGCCGTGCAGTTGAACATCCCCAGCGGAACGGTGAAATCGCGCGCCTACTACGCCGTCCGCGCGCTGCGGACCATCCTGGACGAAATGGGGGTGGAACGGTGAACGGGCTCCATCAACTCCTGGGTGCCTACCTGCTGGGCGGGCTCGATGCCGTGGACCTGAAGAGTTTCGAGGACCATCTCCGTGGGTGCGCACAGTGCCGGGAGGAGCTGGGCCGGCTGGAGAAGGTGCCCGTGCTGCTGGACGCCCTGCCCGTACCCGATGCAGTGGCCCTGACCGCGGGTCCGCACGCCCCGGTCGCCGCTGCACCAGCAACTGCCCCGGTGGCACTCCTGTCCGAACTGGCGCGGCGCCGTCGTAAAGTACGACGGCGGTGGGCGGCCCTGGCGGGCGCAGTCGCCGCTGCGTGCCTTGCCGTAGGACTCGCCGTGGGTCCGGTGCTGGGCCGGGCGCCGCGGCCCGACGCTACCTATTCGGTCCAGTCAGGCGGCGGGCTGCAGTTCAGCATCGACCTGGCCCGGAAAACCTGGGGGACAGAACTGGCAGTGAACGGCAGCAGCCTCCCGGCTGACGGCACCTTGTCACTGTGGGTCCGTGACCGGTCCGGAAGCGAGGACCGCGCCTGCGCGTGGACAGCTACGCCCAGCGGCCGGGTCAGGGTCACCGGGGCAACACCCATCCAGCTGGGCAGCATCTCCAGCGTGGAACTGCGGGACGGCACCCAGCATGCCGTTGCCGTGATTACCGTTCCGTAGCCTGCTGCTGCTTCCCGTTCACGCTGCCCTGTTCCAGCAGGCGGAACTCTGCCACCAGGGCCGGGTTCTCGCAGGCGCGGGCAAACGCTTCGATCCTTTTCTCGATTTCCCGCCCCAGCAGCCAGGCGCCCATCCGCTCCATCACCGGCCGCAACACTGCAGGGCGGCAGGAGAACGTGTACTTCCAGACTGCCCGCGTGCCGCCGTCGTCCGCCGTGAACCGCCAGCCGCCGCCGAAGTTTTCGAAGAACCAGGGGCCGGACACCATGGTCATGCCCACGTTCCTGGGCGGGGTGTAGGAGACGTATTCGCTGACCATCCCCAGGCCCAGGCGGGAGCGGGTTCGCGTGCGCACGCCCTTGCCCGCGCTCACAGCTCCGCCCAGGAAATGTTGGCCGGAGATGAACGGGTCCCACTTCAGCCGGAACCCGCCGGTGGTCTGGGAAAACGCGAATGCGGTGTCCGGGTCGATGCGGATGAGGCGTTCTGCGCGTACCTGGGGCATGGTCCAACCCTAGACGTTCACCCATGCGGGCCAACGGCTGGCGACCCGCAGGCCAGCCGTCCCGTTAGTTGATCATCTTTGCCAGGCGCGCCCGGACCACCATGTAGGCGCCGTAACAGATCAGTCCCGCGCCCACGGCCGCCAGGACGTACAGGCCAAAGGGCTGGTCGCGCAGTGCCCGCAGGGCGCCGTCCAGTCCGGTGGATTCCTCAGGATGCGCCTCAAGGGTGGCGATGGCAATGAGCAGCCCGGTCAGCAGCAGCACTGTTCCCTTGGCCACGTACCCGCTCACGCCCAGCGCAGTGACGGCGTTCCGTGCGGCGGGGGAGGCGGGCATCACCAGCTGCTTCTCGAAGGACTTCCGCACGCCGCGGATGCCGTAGGCCACCCCGGTTATCGCGATGCCGGCGCCCAGCAGGACCAGCAGTGCAATGCCGCCGGGAGTCTTCATCAACGAGGCGGTAAGATCGCTGGCCGTCTCCTGGTTGTCCCCGCTTGTGCCCGTGCCGCGCGCGAAGGACACCAACGTCAGGGCAAGACCCGCGTACACGAGAGCCTGCGCGGCTGCTTTGGCCTTCTTCCCAGCCTTTTTCTTGGTTGGGAGATGGTTGTAGTCGAAGATGGCGTCGCCGGCCTGCCACAGGGCAAGGGCAGCGCAGGCGGCGAAGCTGGCCCACAACAGGAAGGGCCCTGCGGGCTGGGTAGCGAGCTCAGCTACGGCGCCGCTGAAATCGGCATTCCCGGTGCCGCCCATGGCCAGCCGTATGGCGATGGCCCCCACCAGCAGATGAAGGAGGCCACCGGCCGCAAACCCGCCCCTCGCCAGCAGCTCAAGGGTGCGGGAGTTGGTGACATTCTCTGCCGCGTCCGCAGCCTGCTTCAGTTCTCTTTTGATCGCTGTTCCTTTATGCCGGCGCCAAAGCGCGAACGGTACCCCGCACACCGCCATCGTGCCACGCGGAGGAGGTCCGGGCCAGCCGGCGGGACGACTATGTGGAATACGTGTGGAGCATGCGGTCCGGGTCTTGAACGGCCGGACTCTGCGGCCGGATGGGGAGCGATCCCCATCGCCCGGTCCGGTCCGGTATGCCACGATAAGGCCATCGATTGACGAGGCACGGACCCCGGGGGAACAACCATGACCTTTTACGGCGCTGACGTTAGCCAGCTGCGTGCCTTGGCGAAAGCGGCTGACAAGGCTGCATCAGTGCTGAGCACCCGGGCGACTTCCCTGCAGAGCCAGATCCAGTCGGCGCCGTGGAAGGGGCGGGACGGCGACCGGTTCCGGCAGGAGTGGGCCGGAAGCCACCGACCCGGGTTGGACAAGGTGGTGTCCAGCCTGCGGGAAAATTCCCGGCTTCTGCTGCGGCAGGCGGAAGAGCAGGAGAAGGCTTCGAACCAATCCGGCGGAGGCGGCGGCACTGGTTTCCGGGACCGGATCAGTTCCATGGCCAGCCGGGCTGAGGCCTGGCTGGAGAAGCAGGCTGCCGCAGCCGCCGCTGCGGCGGAGCGCCGCCGGGAGCTGGAAGCCGGGCTGGAGCGGATGCTGGACGCCGGCCCGGAACAGCAGGCGGAATGGTGGGCCGGCCTTTCCGCTGCCGACCGGCAGTACCTCATCGAGGGTGAAGGCCCGGACGGCCCGTTCGCCGAGGACCTCATGCGGATGGACGGCGGTATCCCGCAGTCAGCGCAGGAGCTGGCGAAAGAGCATCTCCAGGACCTCGCCAGGGCCGACATCCCGGTCTATTCCGAGACGGGCAAGGCGTCCATCGACGCACGCGTGGCCTGGGTGCACGGGGGCGCGGAAGTGGGGACCGAAGTGGTGGAGAACGCTGACGGCTCGGCCACCATGAAGGTTTACGGAAACATGGGGCTCGGCGTCAACGACACCTCCGGAACCGCTGGCGTGACCTTGAACGGGCAGGTCTCCCGCGAGTACACCTTCGGCAGTGTGGAGGAGGCCAAGGCCGCACGTGAGCAGATGTACCGGGACCTGCCGCCGGACAGCGTGGGCGAGATCAAGGACGTGGCCGGCAACCCGCCCGGCTACATCCTGGACACCACTAACGAGGCAGCCGGCGACAACGGGTCCACCGGCCAGACGGACAAGGCCAAAGGCACCCTTTCCCTGGAAGCCGAGGGTGAGGCCGGCGCCGCATCAGGCTCGGCAAAGCTGGACCTCGCCTACGAGCGGAACCTGACCGACGGAACCTCCACCGCCAGCGGAGAGGTGTCCGCGCAGGGCAAGCTCAACCTGGATGGCCGCACCTTCGAAGCGTCCGGCAAGGGCGGGCTTGAGCTGACCATGGACAAGGACAACAAGATCGACTCCGTCTCAGTATCCATGGACGGGACGGTTGCCCAGGGTGCCACCACAGGCACGGACGTGAAGGCGGCCAAGGTTGAGTCCTCCATCAGCGTCGGGACCCAAGGCACCGTCAAGATCGACGTGGACTATTCAGCGGAGAACAAAGCCGTGATCGACAGCTACCTGCGGAACGTCGCGCAGGGGAATGACTCGGGAGCAGCGCGTGATGCGGCGAAGCTTTATGAGGCCGGCTCGGCCACGGTCCAGGTCAACAGCGTGGTCACCGCCTCCAACGAGGCAGGCTTCGATGTCAAACTGGGCGAGGTCGAAATCAAGACCGAGAACCAGGCCACCACCAACGTCTCCACCTACTACAAGGTCCCCAACGACACCCGTCTGGAGAGGCTGTAAGGGCGGCCACCTACCGCAGCCCCGCAACCCGGCCCTGCCGTACCTGCCTACCGCCTTACCCTGTACAAGGAGCAACCATGACAGTCCACATCGAGTCCCCGCTGGGGTTCACAGCAGATTTCCCGGAGCACACGCAGGTCCTGGAAGACTCCACGGCCGGCCCCAACACCGAACAGTACGGGCTGCTGGGGGACATCCTGGTCACCGTCATCAAGGACGACACCTCCGTCCAAGGGCCGTCGCAGGCCAACGGCTGGGCGCACCTTATGGCCGTCTTCTACCTTGAGGACAAGGGCGGCACGCTGCTCACCGAAGGCGAACTGGGCCTTCCCGGCAAAGCCGCGTACGCCGTCGTGGTGGGCTACGACGACGCCGAAGGGCAGGGAAAGGTGGCGGCCACAGTAGGCGTGTGGGAACGGGGGCGCTTCATTGGTGTGGTGGTCATCTGGCCTTACAGCAACCCGGAGATGGAGCCGAGACTGGGCATGCTGAAAGAGATTGTGGGCTCCATCAGCGTGGGCTGACCCGTGAACTATCGCCCGGGGGGTACCGGCGCTGGCTTTCGGCAACTGTTTGCCTGCGCCGGGGTTACCGCCGGCGGTAGCAGAGGTCGAAGATCAGCCGTCCTGCTTCATGCGCTTTGGCCTCGAAGCTCGTCCGGATCCGGCCCTCGAAACGCGGCGCCCAGCCGCCGGTCTCATCCACGCCCTCGTTGGGCCCGGTGTGCTCGGTGCTGACCGGGGCGCGGCCTTCCCGGACCGGGGCTCCTCCCACCACTGACTCCACACCGGACTGCCACACCTGCGTCAGCGGGCTTTCGGGTCCGCGGCGTTCGCCGGTGTGCAGGTTTTCGAAGTCCTTCGAGTCCGCCAGCACGTCGCGGACGTGGACCGCGTAGTTGGACCAGTCCGTGGCGATCCGCCAGAGCCCGCCTTTTTTGAGCGCCCGCGCCGCGAGTTCGGCGAACTCGGGCTGGATGAGGCGCCGTTTGTGGTGCCGTGACTTGTGCCAGGGGTCGGGAAAGAAAACCCACAGTTCGCTGACCGAGCCCTCCGGCAGCATGGTGGCCAACACTTCCGGCGCGTTGGCCTCAACTACCCGGACGTTGCTAAGGCCGCGGCTGTTGATCTTGATGAGGGTGTTTGCGAGCCCGGGGGTGTAGACCTCCACGGCGAGGAAGTCCGTGTCCGGGTTCTGCTCGGCGGCGTGGCAAATGGCGTCACCCAGGCCGGAGCCGATTTCGACGATGAGGGGTGCCTTGCGGCCGAATTCCGCCTCGGCGTCAAAGGTGTAGTCGGGGTGGACGGAGGTGTTGGCTACATGGCGGGGGACGTTCACGGCCCACCGCTCGGCATGCAGTTCCCAGGCCGCCTGGCGGCGTCCCTGAAGGCGGGTTCCGCGGCGGACGAAGCTGACCGGCCGGCCGCCGTATGTGCCATAGGAAGCCTGCGTGCCGGGGGTCACCGGCCTCGGGACATGCTGCGGCTGGGGGGTTTCTGGGGATTCACTCATCCCCTCCAGAATACCGGCGGCCGGAGGACGGAAAGTAAGGAAGGCGTCGGGGAGTCAACCGTGGGTGTGTCAAAAGAAGCCTGCTCCAAGGAGGAATTGCAGCGTGCAAATCGCACTCACGGCGAAGAAGACCGTCATCCACGACAGAGATATCACGGCCACCACCCAGCTGCTGGACCGTGGCCGGCACTTCCGAAGGGTCGAACGGCCGAGCGAGACGGAGCTGATACCGACAAGCAGGGGGAGGCTCCAGAAGATTACAGGTGCCAGCCAAGTCAGTTCGGTATGCGCAGAGGGGCCCGCAGTCAGCAGCATGGTGAACATGCCGATGGGTCCTGTGATCCCGATGCTGACAGGTGCAAGGAAAGCAAGGACCAGACTTCCGATCGCCCCGCGGTCCGTCCCGGTCGGCGGTAGCTGATCCTGCAGGGGCGGGTCCGGGCTGGGTTGTTCGACGTCGCTCATACCTTCCAACCTATGACCCGGGCTGCTAGGCCGGCCGGTGCCGGTTGCCCTATGTGGATAACTTCGTCGCTCGGGTCGTCCTGCAAGAATGGGCGGGTGACGGAAGCTACAGACGCAGCGGCGAAAAAGCGGCGGTCCGGGGATCGCGTGCCGGGGCCCCGGCAGGCACAACAGGCCCGGCCGGACAACCTGGTGGATGCCGGGATTGATGAACTGCCTGCGCCGGAACCAACCCGGACGGGAAGCCGAAGGGCCCTCGTCTATCTGGGCCTGTGCCTGGTCCTGATCGGCCTGAACCTGCGGACGCTCTTCTCCAGTTTTTCGGCGGTCCTTCCGGAGGTCACGTCCCAGACGGCGCTGCCCGGGTGGGCGGTTGTAGTGCTGACCACCGTCCCGGTGACACTGCTGGGCGTCTTCGCGCCCCTCGCCCCGGTCCTCGCGCGCCGGTTCGGCGCCGAACGCGTCCTCCTCGGTGCGATGGCCGTCCTCACGGCGGGGCTCCTGCTCCGCCCGGCCGGACCGCCGCACCTGCCGGCCCTATTGGCCGGAACCGCTGCCTGCGGCGCGGCCATCGCCCTGTGCAATGTGCTGCTTCCCGGGCTCGTTAAACGCGACTTCCCTCATCGTCTGGGCCTGATGGGCGGGCTCTACACCACAGCTATCTGTGCCTCCGCAGCCCTCGGAGCCGGCTTCACTTACCCCGTCTACACGGCGACGGGGGAGTGGACGCAGGCCCTGTGGTTCTGGGCGCTGCCCGCCGCCGTCGTCCTTTTCCTGTTCCTGCCCGTGGCTGTCCGGCAACGGGCCGTGCGGCACCAGGCAGTGAAGGACGGCGTGAACGTGTGGCGCTCGCCGGTGGCCTGGCAGGTCACCATCTTCATGGTGCTGCAGGCGATGATGTCCTTCAGCGTGTTCGCCTGGCTGGCGCCCATCCTGCGGGAACGCGGTGTGGATGGCGCTACGGCGGGGCTGATCGTGTCCGTGAGTATTGTGCTGCAGATGCTCGGCTCGCTGTTTGCGCCGGCGCTTGCGGCGGGGTTCCGGGACCAACGGGCCATCAACACTGTGGTGGCGCTGATGACCGGCGGCGGCTTTGCGCTGAGCATTTTCGGCCCGCTGGAGCTGATCTGGGTGTGGGCCGGACTTTTGGGACTGGGCCAGGGCAGCCTCACGGCGGTGGCTCTGACCATGATCATGCTGCGCACCCGCGACGGGCACACGGCAGCCCACCTTTCGGGAATGATGCAGGGCGTGGGCTACGGCCTGGGTTCAACAGGAACCTTGATGGTGGGCCAGTTGCACCAGTCCACCGGCGCGTTCACCGCCGGCGGCATCCTCTTCCTGGCCGTGGGCCTGCTCGCGGCCGTGTTCGGTTACCGGGCCGGACGGGACCGCTTCGTCGGTGATCCAACTGGGTAGCAGCAAGTGTCGTCATGACCGCGCACATAACGACACTTGCTGCTACATACTTGGGAGAATCAGTGGGTGAGATCCTTGCCCTTCGTCTCCGGGATGGTGAAGACAAACGCTGCGCTGACCGCCAGCAGCAGCACGGCGTAGACGTTGAACAGGTCCGGCATGTGGAGGGTGGTACCCAGCCACTGCTGCAGGTACGGGGCGGTGCCGCCGAAGAGCGCCACGCAGATGGAGTACGGGACACCCACACCCACGGTCCGGATGCTGGTGGGGAAGAGTTCGGCGTACACGGCCGGCACAATCGCCGCGCTCGCGGCGATGAAGATCAGCATCACGGACATACTGACGGCCAGCTGCCAGGCGGAGTCCTTCAGCAGCCAGGTCATGGGGAAGTGCATCACGGCTGACCCGATGGCACCGGACCAGAGCACCTTCTTGCGCCCAATGCGGTCCGAGAGTTTGCCCCACACCGGCAGTGCCGCGATGAACACAATGTTGCCGATGACGCCGGCCCAGAGGGCTTCACCCCGGTCGATCTTCAGTGCAGTGGTGGCGTAGCTGGGGGCCACGACGCCCCAGATGTAGTAGATCACCGTGAGCCCGACCGTCAGGCCGATGACCTGCAGGGCCTGCTTCCGGTGGCGGACAACCTGCGGCCAGATCGGAGCGCGCTTCTCCCGGACGGATTCGCTCTCGAACGCCTGGGTCTCGTGCAGCCGGGACCGCATGATCAGTGCGTACAGGCCCAGTGCCGCGCCGATCAGGAACGGGATCCGCGAGCCCCAGGCGTTCATGGCGTCAGTGCTCAGCGCCATGTTCAGGACTGCGCCCAGCAGCGTGCCGAACAGGATCCCCATGGTGCCCGAGGTGTAGATCAGAGTGGCCCAGAAGCCGCGCTTTTCCTTCGGCGCCATCTCGGACAGATACGTCTGCGACGACGGCAGCTCACCGCCGTGCGCCAGGCCCTGGATCAGCCGCGCCACCAGCAGCATCAGGGACGCCCAGGCGCCGATGCTCGCGAAGGTGGGGGCGATGCCGATCATGAGGCTGCCGAGCGACGCCAACCCCACCGCCAGGGTCATGGACGTCTTGCGGCCCACGCGGTCGCCGATCCAGCCGAACAGGAAACCGCCGAAGGGCCGGGCAACGAAGCCGACGGCGAAGATCGCCAGGGTGGACAGCACAGCCGACGCCGGGTCCGCCTTGCTGAACAACTGGCTGGCTATGAAGGGGGTAAAGGTGGCGTAGATCGCCCAGTCGTACCATTCCACGGCGTTGCCGATGCCGGTACCAACGATGGTTTTCCGCAATGCTGTGCGCGCGGTGCGCTGCGGGTTGGCGATAGTGGTCATCTCAGTTCTCTTCCTGGAAGGGTGGATCAGGAGTTGGTGCTGGTGGTGGAAAGTGCGGCCAGGCGCTGCATGGCGAGTTCCGCATAGAGGGCGGCGCCGTCAGCCAGCACGCCGTCGTCGAACGTTGCATAGGGTGAGTGGTTAAACGGCGAGGCCGCGTGGTCAGCGCCGCGCGGGACAGCGCTAAGGCCGATGAAGGTGCCGGGTACTTCGGCCAGTACCCTGGAGAAGTCCTCCGAGCCGCTCAGGGGAGTGGCCCAGCGGGACAGCCGGGAGTCGCTGAACATTTCGGTGATGACGTTCTCGGCAGTGTGCGTTTCATCCTCGTCCGTGATGGTGAGCGGGTATTCCTGCTGGTAGTCAACGTCCACCTCCAGACCGTGCGCGGAGGCGATCCCCTGGAGCAGGCGCGGAATCGAGTCCATCAGCTTCCGGCGGGAGGCTTCGGAGAATGTGCGGATGGTGGCTTCGATCCGGGCCGTTTCCGGGATGACGTTCCGCTTGGTGCCGGCGTGGAGGACGCCGACGGACAGGACTACGGGATCGAACATGTTGAACTGGCGCGTGACCATGACCTGCAGCGCGGTGACCATTTCCGCCGCAGCCGTCACGGGATCCTTCGCGGCGTGTGGTGCGGAGCCGTGGCCGCCAGCGCCGAGAACCGTGACTACGAGGCCGTCGGAAGCACTGAGCATTACGCCCGGTTTGGTGGCGAAGGTGCCGTGCGGTTCGAGTGCGGAGAACACGTGCATGCCGTACGCGGCGTCCACCCGGCGGCCGGGCGCATCCAGGACCCCTTCGCGGATCATGTAGCTGGCGCCGTCGTACCCTTCCTCGCCGGGCTGGAACATCAGGACGACGTCGCCGGCCAGCCGGTGCCGGTTCTCGGCCAGCAGCGTTGCGGCGCCGGTCAGCATGGCCGTGTGCAGGTCGTGGCCGCAGGCGTGCATGGCCCCGTCGACGCGGGAGGTGTAGTCGACGCCGGTTTTTTCCTGGACGGGGAGGCCGTCCATGTCCGCGCGGAGGAGGACGGATGGCCTCGCTGGGAGATCCTGCCCGGCTTCGGCAGTCTTGCCGGCGGCTGTGCTGCCGGTGCCCCGCAGTACGGCGGTGACCGACGTCGTCTCCTTGCCCAGAGTGATTTCGTAAGGGAGCCCGTCCAGCGCCTGGAGGACTTTCTCCTGGGTCTGCGGCAGGTCAAGGCCGATTTCCGGCTCCTGGTGCATGGCGTGGCGGAACCGGGTCAGTTCGGGTTGCAGCTCCCTGGCCGCGGATGTGATGGTCATTGATGCTCCTCCAAAGAATCAGTTGAATCAAGTGTGGGGTGACTCGGTTCACATGTTCCCGAACTGCTCGAAAAATGCAGGAGCCCTTCTTCTCTTCCACGTTTTATGCAGCGGTGCGGAAGAATGAGGGCATGGAACTGAGTGAGGAGGACCTCGCGCTCGTCAACGCCCTCGAGATTGCGCCAAGGATCAGCTGGGCGGATGCAGGCGAAATCCTGGGCGTTCACGCCACCACGCTTGCGGCCCGGTGGGAACGGATTCATGGCTCGGGAGCGGCGTGGGTAACAGCCCACCTGATGGGCGACCCCAAGCAGATGTGCCTGGCACTTGTGGACGTGGACTGCGATATGCACCGGCGCGCCGAGGTGACCGAAGCCCTGGCCGCGGTCCCGGAGATTGTCACCATCGAGGAGGCCGCCAGCAACCGGGACCTGATGCTGACCGTCCTCACCCAGTCGCTGGAGGATTTCACCTCGGCCGTGGCCTCCCGGCTCCAGGAGATTGCGGGCCTGCTGAAGTACCAGACCGCCCTCTGCACCAGGCTGCATTCGGGCGGCTACGCCTGGCGGTTGAACGTCCTTTCCCGTGCCCAGATCGCGGCGCTGCAGGCAAAGGCGGGCCCTGAAGCGGCCGGATCGGCGCCGCCGGAATCGATCGTGGAGCCATTGCCGGAAAGCCATCTGGCGCTCCTTCCCTTCCTCGCGCGGGATGGGCGTGCGACGGCGGCCGATATCGCCCGAGGGCTGGGACGCAACCCCGCAACCGTCCAGCGCCAGCTGAACCGGGTCCTCGCCAGCAGGATGCTGTCCTTCCGCTGCGAGGTGGCGCAGAAGTTTTCCGGCTATCCCGTAACGTGCCAGTGGTTCGCCAACGTGCCCCCTGGCCAGCATGAGGCTGCCGCCGCCGAGCTCAGGGGTCTCCGTAACCTCCGGCTCAGTGCCTCGACCACGGGCCGCACCAACTTTGTGATCGTGATGTGGCTTCAGTCACTGGCCGATGTAATGAATGCCGAGCTTGCCCTGCAGCAGCGGATCCCGGGGATCGAGCTGGTGGAAAGCGTGGTGATGCTCAGCACCGTTAAGCGGGTGGGTTGGATGCTGAACCGGGACTCCACGGCCACCGGCCGGGTCATTGTTCCTGCCGCCGTGGCGGGCGCCGGGTAGGCCTGTCGTACCCGGCAGCTAAGCTGTGGTGCACGTCCAAGAACAAGCGATCGGGCAGAAGCGTGCGCGACACAACCCTTCCACCGGCAGATACCCGTGCCGGCATCCTGCAGCGGCCATACCTGTGGGTGACTATCGGCACGTGTGCCTTGGTGTTCCTGGCTGCCTTCGAGTCCCTCGCGGTGACCACCATCATGCCCGTGGTGAGCCGTGAACTGCACGGCGCGGACCTTTACGCCCTGGCCTTCGCCGGCCCGCTGGCCACCGGCGTGATCGGCATGGTGGCGGCGGGAAACTGGTCCGACCGGCGTGGCCCCACCGTTCCCCTGTATGCCTCCGTGGCGCTGTTCGTCATGGGCCTGCTGATCGCCGGCACCGCCGTGTCCATGCCGCTGCTCGTGGCCGGCAGGCTGGTGCAGGGGCTTGGTGGCGGCGCCCTGACGGTAGCGCTGTACGTGTTGGTGGCGCGCATCTACCCCGGCCTGCTGCACCCGAAAATCTTCGCAGCCTTCTCCGCGGCCTGGGTGGTCCCGTCCCTGGTGGGGCCCTTTGCCGCCGGCATCGTGGCGCAGGTGTTGAGCTGGCACTGGGTCTTCCTGGGCGTGGTGGGCCTGGTCATTCCAGCGCTCGTAATGATCGTCCCGGTGCTGCGGAATCTGGTGCCCGCCCAGGAACAGGGCACGGCCCCGGAGCAGCCTCCCACCCCGTGGGCGCCGGGCCGGCTCGCCTGGGCGATCCTGGCCGCGCTGGCCGTGCTGGGACTCAACCTCTCGCGGGAGGTCCGCCTCCCCGGCTTCGCGGCAGCGCCGGCACTGTTGGCGGTGGCCGCCGTCGTAATTGCGCTGGTGGCCGTGCGGCCACTGGTGCCGCTGGGAACGCTTGCCGCCCGGCGCGGCCTGCCCAGCGTCATCCTGGTGCGCGGGCTGGCATCCGCCGGGTTCTTCGGCGCGGAGGTTTACCTGCCGTACCTGCTGATTGAGCAGTACGCCTTTTCGCCCACCTTTGCGGGCCTTACCCTCACCGGCGGGGCCCTGTCGTGGGCGGGAGCGTCGGCCGTCCAGGGCCGGCTGGGCACCCGGTTGTCCCACAGCCGCGCCGTCCGCATCGGCTCCTTCATGGTCCTGGGCGCCGTGCTCCTGGCACTGGCAACCGCCGGGCTGCACTGGCCACCCGTCGTCGTCATCGCCGGATGGATGCTGGCCGGCGGCGGCATGGGCCTCCTCTACCCGCGGCTGAGCGTCATGACCCTGGCGCTTTCAAGCAAGGAGAACGAGGGCTTCAACAGTTCAGCCATGTCCATCTCGGACTCCCTGGGCGGGGCGCTGGCCCTGGCCACCACGGGCATCGTGTTTGCGGCATTCACGACGACGATGGAATCCTTCGCCGGGGTTTTTGCACTGACCGCCGTGCTCGCCGCAGCCGCGGTTGCCGTCGCGCCGAGAGTCACCAGCCGGGCGGCGGTGGAGTAACCCGCAGTCAGGACTCCTCAATGCAGGACTCCTCGACGAAGCACTCAGGGGAGCCTGCTGGCCCGGACCACCACATCCGCGATGGTGGCCTGCTGGCCCTCGGGCCCGGTCACAGGCCGTTCCCGGCTGGTCTGCACTTCGAGCTGCCAGTCGGGGCCGTCCAGTCCCAGCTCCCGGACCAGTTCATCGGCGGTGTAGAACATGGTGTGGTGGGTGTGGGCCCCACCCCATGGCGGCAGCCGGTCCGGGTGGTGGCCCACCACCAGCAGGGTTCCGCCTGGCTTGACGGCCGCCGCGGCTGTCCGGAGCGGTCCCTGCCAGGCCAGCTCCTGGGAGTGCAGGAACTGCGAGGTCACAAGATCATACGAGTCCTGGGGCTGCCACTCCTCAAGGTCGGCCTGCTGCCAATGGATCCGGCTGGCGATGGCGCCCTCCGCGGCATGCACGCTTTCGCGCGCCAGCGCCGCCTTCTCGTGGCCGTGGGCACGTTCCAGTGCCACCGCGGAGACGTCGACGGCGGTGACGGTCCAGCCGTGCTGGGCAAGCCAAATGGCGTCCGCGCCTTCCCCGCAGCCGAGGTCCAGCGCATGTCCAGGGCGGAGACCCCCGGCTTCCCGGACCAGCTGGGGGTTCGGCTTGCCGCTCCAGATCTGGGGTTTGGTGCGGTACCGCTCGTCCCACAGGGATGCCGCGTCCCGGATACCCTGGCTGCCCGCTTCCTCGCCGCCCAATCCCTGACCGCCCAATCCCTGACCGCTGCCGTCATCCGAAAGGCCGGGGCCGGCGTCGTGCGTTGCCTGGTGTTCGTGCTGGTGGGCCGCGTGTTCCGTCATGACTCAACCCTGCCCTGCGGCCACGGTGTTGGCAACGGGAGGGCTGGAGAAAGGCAGGGCCGGAAAGGGGAGGGAGCCCGGGATGGTAGACTGGTGGAACTTGATGTGCAGTGATGCCCATGTACCCCTTCATTTAGGGGGCGGGGCTTTTTTCATGTGAGAGGCACATCCTGCGTCGATGAACGCGTTCCATTTGGTCCCGGCCGCCGCTTTGCATAAGCGGCAGCAGGCTGGTTGATCACCTGAATTTTCTTCGGCGAACCCCTGGGCCAACCGGCGTTGGGGCCGATATCCGCACGGATACCGCCTGAAAGACCTTTGACTTTGACTACTTTTGCTGCCCTCGGCACGCCCAAGGCCCTTGCCGACACCCTCACCGCCCAGGGAATCGAAACCCCGTTCCCCATCCAGGTGAAGACCCTCCCGGACACGCTGGCAGGACGCGACGTCCTGGGCCGCGGCCGCACCGGCTCCGGCAAGACCATTGCGTTCGCCATCCCGCTGGTGGCGCGCCTGGCCGAGCGGGAAGCCCCGTACTTCCGCAAGCCCGGCCGCCCCATGGGACTGGTCCTTGCACCCACGCGTGAGCTGGCTACCCAGATCAACGCCACCATCGAGCCGCTGGCCAAGGCTGCCGGCCTGAACACCACCGTGATCTACGGCGGCATCTCCCAGGCGCGCCAGGAGAAGGCCCTGCGCGCCGGCGTCGACATCGTCATCGCCTGCCCCGGCCGCCTGGAGGACCTGATCCGCCAGCGCATCCTCACCCTCGAGGCAGTGGAAATCACTGTCCTGGACGAGGCCGACCACATGGCCGACCTCGGCTTCCTGCCCGTGGTGAAGAAGCTCATGGACATGACCCCCAGCCAGGGCCAGCGTCTGCTCTTCTCCGCCACCCTGGACAACGGCGTGGACAAGATCGTCGAGCGCTACCTGTCCAACCCGCTCACCCACTCGGTGGACGATCCGCAGGCAGCGGTCACCACTATGGAGCACCACGTGCTGGTGGTCAACGACCAGACCGTCAAGAAGCAGCTGATTGTTGAGCTCGCCTCGGGCGCCGGCCGCCGCGTCCTCTTTATGCGGACCAAGCACCACGCCCGCAAGCTGGCCAAAACCCTGACCGACGCCGGGATCCCCGCCGTGGACCTGCACGGCAACCTCTCCCAGAATGCCCGTGACCGCAACCTCGCCGAGTTCTCCTCCGGCGACGTGCGCGTCCTGGTGGCCACCGACGTCGCCGCCCGCGGTGTGCATGTGGACGACGTCGAACTGGTCATCCACGTTGATCCGCCCACCGAGCACAAGGCCTACCTGCACCGTTCAGGCCGTACCGCCCGCGCCGGTTCCGATGGCACCGTGGTGACCATCACCCTGCCGGAGCAGCAGACCGACGTGAAGAAGCTCATGAAGGCCGCCGGCGTAGACGTGAACTTCGAGCGCGTCACCGCAACCTCCCCGCTGGTTGCCGAACTCGTGGGCGAAATGGCCGACAAGATCGATCCGCGGACCCGCGCAGCACTGCTGGCCAAGAAGGCCGCACAGCAGGGCGGCGGCACCTCCACCGGCGCCAACGCCGAGCGTAAGCGCGCACGCCGCCAGGCTGCGCCGTCTGCCGGTGGCCGCGGCGGCCGTGGTGGGCGCGGCAAAGTTTCTGCTGAAGCTCCCCGCACCGATGTTCCCCGTGCTGAGCGTCGGGCAGCAGCTTTTGAAGGCCGCACGGAAGCCCGTGCAGCGTTCGACAAAGTTGCCGAGCAGAACGAGGACCGCGCCATTGCCGCAGCAGCGGCACGCCGCAACGCCCGTGGCCGCGGCACCGCTTCGACTCACCGCAACGACGTCCCCGCAGCAGGTGGCCGTGCATCGGCTGGCCGCGGTTCAGACGGTCGTGCAGAGTCCCGCGTGACCCGCAGCGACGCTCCCCGCGGCGGAACCGGCCGTCCGGCTTCCTCCGGCCGTCCGGCTACCTCAGGCGGGCAGCGCAGCGGCCGTCCCGCCACCGGGCAGCGTGCAGCAGCAGCCGGTGCAGGTGCCCGCACGGGTGGCCAGCGCTCCGCAGGTGCCGCCGCAACCGGCGGCAGCAAGGCCGTCTGGTCCTCGAACACCGGTGGGACGTCCGGCGGGTCCTTCAGTGCGGGCAACGGTGGCGGTTCCGGCCGTCCCGCGCGCAGCGGTCCGCGCCGTGCTTCCGCTCCGGCATCGAACGAACGCCGCGGCCGCTAAGGTATTCAGATTTTAGCTGCGTGAATGGACGGCCGCTTCGGGGATCCTCCAGCGGCCGTCCAGCTTCGCGGCGGATTCCAGACGGGCTTACCAGCCGCGGGCGCGCCACTCGTCCAGATGCGGGCGCTCAGCACCAAGCGTGGTGGGTTTGCCGTGGCCCGGGTGGACGATTGTTGAATCCTGGTAGGCGCCAAACAGCCGCTCGGTCACGTCAGCCAAAAGCTGGTTGAACCGCGCCGGATCCTTCTGCGTATTGCCCACGCCGCCGGGAAACAGCGAGTCGCCGGAGAAGATGTGCGTTCGCCCTTCAGGGTCCTCGTACACCAACGCGATGGAACCCGGGGTGTGCCCGCGCAAGTGGACAGCCTTTAGATCAAAGCCGTCCACGGCAACCCGGTCCCCGTGCCCAAGGCGGCGGTCCACCGGAACAGGCAACGCCTCGGCGTCGTCCTCTCCTGCAGCTGCGGGCGCTCCCGTGGCGTCCACCAGCTCCTTCAGCGCCCGGATGTGGTCCCAGTGCTGGTGGGTGGTGGCGATCAGCGCGAGCCGTGGGGTGGCCGACGAGTCCGCGGCACCGTCCCGCAGCAGCTGCTGGATGGCCGGAAGGTCGTCGGCGGCGTCGATCAACACCTGCGCACCGCTGGCTTTGGCGGTCAGCAGGTACACGTTGTTGTCCATCCCGCTGACCGAGATCCGGCGGATGGTCAGCGCGGGCAGGTCGTAAACAAGTGAGTCCATGGGCTTCAGTCTAGGGACGCCTGTTCGCGGCCTGGTTACTCCCGGCCTTCAGATACCCAGTTGGCGTCCGCCGAGCGGGAGCCGACGACGGCGTCCGAGGCTTCGCCCAGTGCGTCCCGTTGCGCCGGGGTCAGTTCCAGGTCGAGTGCGCCAAGGTTTTCGTCGATCCGGTGCGTTTTGCGCGTGCCGGGGATGGGGACCACTGGCAGGCCCAGGTGCTTGCCTTGCGTGAGCAGCCAGGCCAGGGCCACCTGGGCAGGTGTGGCATCCAGTTCGTCCGCCACGGACTGGACGGTGGCCACCACCGCCCGGTTGGCATCGGCAGCGTCGAGGGCGAAACGGGGGATCCGGCGTCGGAAGTCCTTCTCGCCCAGGCTGGCAGCGTCAACGGTGCCGGTGAGGAATCCCCGGCCCAGCGGCGAGTACGGCACAAAGCCGACTCCCAGGGCGGCCGCGGCAGGAACAACGTTGCGTTCCACGTCGCGGCTCCAGATGGACCATTCACTCTGGACCGCCGCAATGGGGTGTACAGCGGACGCTTCCTGGAGCTCCTGCGCTGTCACCTCGGAGAGCCCCAGGTGCTTGACCTTGCCCTGCTGCACAAGCTCCGCCATGGCCTCCACGGTTTCCACAATCGGAACGCGGAGGTCACGGCGGTGCATGTAGTAGAGGTCGATCACGTCAGTGCCCAGCCGTTGCAGGCTGCGGTCAACGGCCTGCCGGATGTACCCGGCGTCGCCGCGGATGTCCGTGTACCCGTCCGCCGGCGTTCCCACCAGGCCGAACTTGGTGGCCAGCTGGATCTCGTCCCGCCGCTCTTTCAGCAGCCGCGAAATCAGCTCCTCATTGCTGCCTCCGCCGTAGATGTCCGCGGTGTCAATAAAGCTGACACCGGAGTCGACGGCGTGATGCAGCGTCCGGAGTGCGTCTTCGGGATCCACCTCCCCGTACACGGGTGTGAGGGCCATTCCGCCGAAACCGAGCGGGCTGACATCGAGGCCGTCGCCGAGCCGGACCGTTGCTGCCATGAACATGCTCCCATCATTCGAGTTGTCCAAGCCAAGAACCTCGTCCGGGCCTGCTGTATTCCGTCGGGCCTAATCCCAAGGGATGATGCGGTCTGCTGCCGGCCGGGTTGCTTGGATAAGCATTGCGTTTACCTCGTCCGGGCCGGTGGCCCAAGCGACGGCGGCGGCCTGGTCCATCCCGAATGAGACGTGCCGTTCCACGAGGCGCTGGAGCCGCAGGGCCGGGGGAGTGTCCACGAACCATACTTCATCCAGCTGCGCCCGGACTTCCTTCCACGGTTCCTGTTCCGCCAGCAGGTAATTGCCTTCCGTGATCACCAGCGGAACGTCGGCGGGAACTGCGATGGAGGCAGCTACCGGTTCGTCGATGGTGCGCCGGAATTCCGGGGCGTAGACCACTGGCTCGTCCCGGCGCACCAGGCGGCGGAGCAGCGAAAGGTACCCGCCGACGTCGAACGTGTCGATGGCGCCCTTCCGCTGCCGCAGTGGCGTGCCGTCAATGATGGCGTTGCCCAGGTGGAAGCCGTCCATGGGAACCACGACGGCCGTGCCCGGGCCCAACTGCTGCCGGATCCATTCCGCGAAGGTGGATTTTCCGGACCCGGGCGCGCCGGTGATGCCAAGCACGGTCCGGGTGCCGGCAGCCAGCCTGGCGCGGAGGGCGTCCATCGCCTGGGTGATCTCGGGGGAGTCCATGGCAAAATCCTAGACCGCCCAGATTTCGAGGGCTGACTCACCCCACCTATCGCACGCGGGAAGCCGTGGCCGACGGCGTTTTGCCGGGACGCGCCGTCGGCCGTCCTGAAAGGTGGGGAGACAAAGGTGGGGAGACTCAGGTGGCGAGACTCAGCGGGTGGAGGCGGAGGTGGCGGCAGGTTCAGGCTCGGGGCTGTCGGCTCCGCCGGGCAGCGCCTTGAGCCCGGCGGCGCAGCCCACGATGCCGGCAATGAATACCACCTTGAGCACGCTGAAGGGTTCCACTCCGGTGGCCATGGCCCAGCCAACGGTCAGTGCTGCCCCAATCCCCACCCAGACGGCATACGCGGTGCCCAGCGGGATGTGCCGGATGGCCATGCCAAGGCCCAGCATGCTCAGGGTGGCGGTGAGGGCGAAAACCAGGGTGGGCAGGGGTTTGCTGAAGCCGTCGGACAGGCCCAGGGCTGTTGCCCACACTGCCTCCAGCACGGCCGAGGCCAACAGAACCAGCCAGGGAACCGAACGCCGCAGCATCACGCCACCACCTTCAGCCCGACCACGCACACGGCGATGCCGGACAGCAGGAGGAGGCGCGCCGCCGTCGGGCGCTCCACCCGCGTGACTATGGCGTACGCCGAGGTGAGCACCACGCCCACGCCCACCCAAACGGCGTAGGCCGTGCCGGTGGGGATGGACTGCATGGCGATGGCCAGGCCGCCGGTGCTGGCCGCGACGGAGACCAGGAACAAGGCAGCGGGGGCGATGCGGCGACGGCCGGAAACCTGGGACGCGCGGTGCAGGGAAGCGGCCCACACCGCTTCAAGTGCGCCGGAGAGAAGAAGGATTACCCACGACATGACAGATCCTTTGGCCAGTCTTGTCGCATACCGGGTACTGAACCGTCGTCCGGAGGCTCCCGTGCGGAGCCTTGGCTTCCAGCGTAGCAACACCCGACGCCGGGCAGCCAGCAGTGGTGCCCAACCTCACCACATCACCCCGGTGTGGAACTTAGAGGGTGCCGCCGGCAGCAACGGGAGCGGCAGCATCGCGGCCGCCGTCACCCACGGTTTCCCGGGCGATGAAGTTCTCAATGTCGAACAGGTTGTCCGCCCGCTCGGCGATGTTCAGGAGCGTGGTCATGGAGGCGACTTCCTCCACCTGCTCCTTTAGGAACCAGAGCATAAACTGCTCGCCCAAGGCGTCATTCTCACCGCGTGCGGCCCTGAACAGGTCCTCGATGTTCTTGGTGACTTCCTTTTCCTGCTGCAGGGCGAGGGCCAGCGGCTCGGTGACGGAGGCGAAGTCGTTGCGGACGGCAGGAACGCCCGGGATGGTGAAGGCGATGTCCCGGTCCAGCATGTACTGCACCATCATCATGGCGTGGTTCCGCTCCTCAACCGACTGCCTGTAGAAGTAGCGGGCCAGCTGGGGGAGATCCTGGTTGGCAAACCAGGTGGCCACCGCAATGTACTGCTGCGATGCCGTGAATTCGTTGCCGATCTGGGTGGACAGGAGCGCATTGAAGGATGAAGTGGTCATAGGCCGAGTCTAGGGACGGCTGCAGGGAGTGACCAGTGTGGAAAGGCTCTGCTACTGAAGGCGAGGCTGGCCTACTGCCGGCCGGGTCCGTCCTCGGTGGGGTCGATCGAGACCACTGCCAGGAATCCGCGGCCCAGAACCTCGGGGGTGTCGGCGTCGGAGCCCACCACGGCGTCGTATCGCGCCAGGGGTTCGGGTTCGCCCGCTCCAACGGCAACCGTGGCTTGCCCCTGCAGCAGGATCCCGATCGAGTCTTGAAAGAGCGGCTTTGCGCGCTTCTTCGAAAGTTCAATGATGGAGGTGTAGCCCTTGAAGCTTCCGGCGCGCGTAATGACGTTGAGGTCCCGGATATCGCCGGTTGGAAGGGATGCCTGGGTGGCGGCCCCGCCCGGGAAACGAAATGGACGGTACTTCTCCAGGGGGTGTTCCGCGCCATCCACGGTCAGCAGCAGCAGCTCGCCCTCCACCACTGTCAGCACGCGCTCCATGCCCGGAAAAGGGGAGAAATCGCCGGCCTTGCTGACATCCGCGATGCTGACCCGCCAGTCCCAGCTGCCGTCCTGCGCCGATCCGGCCGCGGGTTTGCTGGCCAACTGGCGGGTGACGCCGCCACCATTGCGCCAGGGCTCCGGTTTAAGGTCTGCAAAGCGGATAATCTCCATGCGCTCAGCCTAGTTCCCGCGCCGGTGTCCCGCCGTCGCGGGTTGGGCCCTTCCCTGCTACTCTCCTCCGGGGGGACAACACGAAAGCAGCCTGAAGGAGCCGGGAATGTTCGTTAAAGTGTGTGGTCTCAGCACGCCTGAATCAGTCCGCGAAGCAGTCGATGCCGGGGCGGACGCCGTCGGTTTCGTCCTCACGGCCAGTCCCCGCGTGGTGTCGCCCTCGCAGGCGTCCTCCTTGCGTGCAGGGGTCCCGGCAGGCGTAGCGCCGATCGGGGTGTTCCGTGATGAACCGGTGGCCGATGCTGTGGCTATCGCCCGGGCCGCGGGGCTGGAATGGATCCAGCTGCACGGCCCCCGGTCCCGCGAGGACGTGGCAACGGTGCACGACGCCGGCATGAAGCTGATCAGGGCAGTCACCATGGGTGCCACTCCAGAGGAGCTTGAGGACTGGGGCGAGGACCTGCTGCTGATCGACGCCGCCGTGCCCGGCTCGGGTGAAGCCTGGGACTACGCCTCAGTTGCCGCGCTTCCTGTGCTTCAAGGACGCCACTGGCTCCTGGCCGGAGGGTTGAACCCGGTCAACGTGGGCGAGGCCACCACAGCAGCCCATGCATGGGGTGTGGACGTCTCCTCCGGGGTGGAAGCGTCCCGGGGGGTCAAGGACCTGGCCAAGATCCGCGCCTTTGTCCGCGCGGCCAAAGGCGCAGCCGCCCCGGTGTAGCCCCGGTATGGCCGCGGGTTAGCCGCCGTGCAGCTTTGGTTCAGGGGCCGCTCTGGGCAGACCCCCATCCTTTTGTCAGTGCCTCCGGGGCACAATGGGTAAATGAAGACACTGCTCAATATCATCTGGCTGGTTTTTGGCGGCTTCTGGCTTGCGCTGGGCTATTTCGCCGCGGGGGTGATCTGCTGCCTGCTGATTGTCACCATCCCGTGGGGCATCGCCTCGTTCAGGATTGCGTCCTACACTTTGTGGCCGTTCGGCCGGACGGTGGTGGACAAGCCCGGTGGCACCGGCGTGTTCTCACTGCTGGGCAACGTGATCTGGCTGCTGGTGGCCGGCATCTGGATCGCGATCGGCCACGTGGTCACCGCGTTCGCCATGGCTGTCACCATCGTCGGCATCCCGCTGGCCATCGCCAACCTGAAGCTTATTCCGGTGTCTTTGATGCCGCTGGGCAAGCAGATTGTTCCCACCAGCGCGCCGTTTGTGCCCACGTACCGTTAGGCCTGCTGGCAGGCTTAGTCGGGATCCGGCAGATGGGCGAGCCGGCGGGTTTACCCTGCCCGTTCATCCGGCCGCAGCGCGCGCAGGATGCAAAACTCGTTCCCGTCCGGGTCCGCCATCACCACCCAGGTGACGTCCGGGCCCTGGCCGACTGAAACGCGGCTGGCGCCAAGGGCTTCCAGCCGGGCGACTTCTGCGTCCCTGTCCTGGGGCCGCAGGTCCAGGTGGACCCGGTTCTTGAGTTCCTTGCGCTCGGGCACTTTGAGGAAGAGCAGGTCCGGGGACACGCCGTCTTCAGGGCTGCCGGCCGGCGGTTCAAGGACAATCTCGTCCTCTGCCTCGTAGGTGCGGCGCCATCCCAGCGCCTTTTCCCAGAAGTCCGCGGGCACTTTCGGATCGGTTGAATCGATGCTGATGGCTTGGATGCGCAAGGTCATCCGAGCAGTGTTGCATTCCCGGGCGGTGGCCGTAAAGGGTAAAGCTGGCGGGCACCAGCGCCGTCCCCCGCAGGCCAATTAACGGTCACGGACGTTCAACGCGGCCTGAATACTCCATTCGCCAGGATTGCTACGGCGTCACTGTCATCCAGCTCCGCAGCGATATCCACGTCGCCCCCGTACCCCGCACCGGACAATTCGAGTCCGCTGGAACAGCCGTGCAGCATCTCGCGGAGCCTCGGTTCCGCAGCCTCGAACACTGCCGCGGCGGCGATGGCCTCCGGGGAATAGCCGTGCCGGCCAACCTCCGCCTCATAACCGCCCTTGCCGGCAGCCGCGAGGCCGGCAATAAAGGCTCCCGCCCCGATCTGGTCCTCCACGGCCGGGCGGAGGGTGCCTTCCGGCCAGCGTTCGCCGGCGGCAACCACGGCGATCACCGCATCCGGCGGCAGATTGGCAGCCACCCAGTCCGCTGTTGCCCCCGCATTGCGCAGGCAGGCGGCGGCCACCACCGGGACGTGGTCCGCCAGCTCGTGGCAGAGCGCCGAACCGTTGGGGGAGGGCAGCACCACGCGCCTGAGTGACTGCGCGGCCCGGAAGCTCGCAGGCGAGAGGCTGAGCCCGCCGCCATTGCGGGGACCTGCGAGGTCGGCCTGGTGGTGGGCGGCGAAGTCCTCCGCCCGGGTGTCCTTCCAAGGAAATGGGAAAACCTCGGCACCCCGGTCGAGGGCGATGCTGACGCAGGTGCTGAAGGACAGGATGTCCACCACCACGGCGAGATCGGCCCCGGAGGTGATGGTCCTGGCGCCGTCGAGCCCCCAGTCGAACCGGACTGCGTAGGGCAGCTGCCGGTGCGCGGCGCTCGCGGTCAGGGTGTGGCGCGGGCTTGAGGTGGATGCGTTCACGCCAGTTCTCCCAACAGGTTGCGGTGTGCGGCATCCTGCCACAACTGTTTGGCCCGCCGGGTGTGGAACAGCGGGTCAAGTTCCAGCAGATGGCGTACGACGGCGGCGCGTCCGGCAGCGAAGTCGGCGTCCCCGATGTGCGCATAGTCGTGGCGGACGTCCGCTACGTAGCGGGCATACGCGCCTGGTTCCCCGCCCAGGACGGAAAGGTCCGCGTCACAGAGGAGGGCGCCGTCGTCGTCCCCTGGCTCCGGGCGGTGGTCCGACGTCAGCCGCACCAGCCGTGCCACCTCGGCAACCTCCGCCTCCGGAAGGCCGGCGGCATACAGCCGCGCTTCCGCGAGGCGGGCCGACTCCTCCTCATCCTGGCCCGCCACACCGCGGTACACGGCGTCATGGAACCAGGCGGCCAGCAGCACGGTGCGGGGCGCGTCGGCGGGGTCGGTGAGCAGATCCAGGGCTTCCAGTACCGAGAGCAGGTGGGTGCAGCGGTGGTACCGGCGGTGCGGCTCGCTCCAGCGGTCCAGGAGGTCCAGGAAGAGCGCGTCCTGGCCGGGCATGATGGCATCCCACCGGTTGAACAGCGGCACCTTGAGGGACTTGTTCCGCTGGCGGGCGGGGATGCGCAGGCCGCTGGCGATCAGTTTGCGGACCAGGACGCGGGCCTCGACCGGAACCGCGCCGGAAGCCACCAGCTCGTCGTAGCGTCGCTCCGGAACGTCGTAGTGGTCACCGTCAAACGCGCGCTCCGGAATGCCTGCTGCAGCTGCGAAAGTGTGCAGTTCAGCCAGCGATGAGTCCGAGACGAGGTGCGAAAAGTGCGTTCCATGGGCAGGCCAGAGCGGCGGATCTATGTAGACGGCCATGCAGGAAGTCTAGTTTGCGATCCGGCCGTAACCACCTCAACGCCAACAAGTCGAAGATGCGGGAGTAACAGTGCTTTTTGAACCGCACCTGCGCCCTTATGCTGAGGGGATGACGATCATCCGCGTTTCGGAGGCAGCCCGGTTCCTCGGCGTCAGCGACGATACGGTGCGGCGGTGGCTGGACAACGGCTCGCTCACACCCATAAGGGATGACGGCGGCCGGTTGGCCGTGGATGGCCTGGAGCTGGCCCGGCACGCACGGAAACTTGCCCAACTGCCCGATGATCCCCACCGGACCGGCAGTTCCGCGCGGAACCGGTTCGTGGGACTGGTCACCGGCATCACCATGGACAAGGTGATGGCGCAGGTGGAGCTGCAGTGCGGACCCTTCCGGGTGGTATCCCTGATGAGCAGCGAGGCCGTCCGTGACCTGGGCCTGGAACCCGGCTCGGTGGCCACCGCCGTGGTCAAAGCCACCACCGTGATCATTGAGACACCCCAGGGGAAGGCCCTGTGACAAGGCTCAGCGGATTGTCGGCCGCCATCGCCTTATTGCTGGGATTGGCAGGATGTTCCACTGGTTCGGCTGCCGATGGTTCATCTGCCGCAAGCGACGGAAAGAATACCCTGACCGTGTTCGCCGCCGCCTCCCTCAAAGCCAGCTTCACGGAGCTGGCAAAGTCCTACGAAGCCGGGCATCCGGGCTCCACCGTCACCCTCAGTTTCGCCGGCTCGGCAGACCTCGCCACCCAGATCAGCCAGGGTGCCCCGGCAGACGTGTTCGCGTCAGCGGACACCAGGAACATGGACAAGCTGCAGCAGGCAGGGCTGGTGGACGGTCAACCCCGGATTTTCGCCACCAACACCCTCGCCATTGCCGTCCCGCCCGGCAACCCGGCAGGCATCCGTTCCTTCACCGACCTCGCCAAACCGGGAACCCGGCTGGTCCAGTGTGCGCAGCAGGTCCCCTGCGGAGCTGCTGCCGCCGCCGTTGCACAGAAGACGGGAACGCAACTGCGTCCCGTCAGCGAGGAAAACTCCGTGACGGATGTGCTCGGAAAGGTCATCTCCGGGGAAGCGGACGCCGGACTGGTATACATCACGGACCTTAAGGCGGCGGCAGGAAAAGTGGAAGGCGTGGCCTTTCCGGAAGCTGCGGCTGCCAGCAACAGCTATCCGATCGCTGTGCTGGCCAACAGCGGGAACAGCCAGGCTTCGCGGGCATTCCTCGATCTTGTGGCCAGCACCGAAGGCCAACACGTGCTGGCCGAAGCCGGGTTTGGCCGCGGCCAGCAGTGAGGCAGCCCCAAGGTGAGAGCAGTCCACAGTGAGCGCCACACAATGAGCCACGCCTACCGAAGTGTTCCGCGCTGGACCTACCTTGTGGCGGTCCTGGCCGCAGTGGTGGTGATCCTGCCGCTGTTCGCCATGGCAGCCAGGGTCAACTGGACGGATTTCCTTCCCCTGGTCACCTCCGAATCGGCCCTGTCCGCACTCGGCCTCAGCCTGCGCACGTCCGCCGCCAGTACAGTCCTGTGCATCGTGCTCGGCGTGCCGCTGGCCCTGGTCCTGGCCCGCGGAAGGTTCCGGCTGCAGGGCCTCCTGCGCTCGCTGGTGCTGCTCCCGCTGGTGCTGCCGCCGGTGGTGGGCGGCCTGGCACTGCTCTACACCTTTGGCCGCCAGGGCCTTCTGGGGCGGTCACTCGAGGTTCTCGGCCTGCAGATCGCCTTCTCCACCACCGCCGTGGTCCTTGCCCAGACGTTTGTGGCCCTGCCGTTCCTCGTGGTCAGCCTGGAGGGTGCGTTGCGGACCGGCGGCGAACGGTACGAGGCCGTGGCGGCAACCCTTGGCGCGTCACCCGGCCGGGTTTTCCGCCGCGTCACGCTCCCGCTGGTGCTGCCCGGGCTGGCCTCCGGGGCGGTACTGTCCTTTGCCCGCAGCCTTGGTGAATTTGGCGCCACGCTGACTTTCGCGGGCAGCCTGCAAGGGGTGACACGGACCCTGCCGCTGGAAATCTACCTGCAGCGTGAATCTGACCCGGACGCCGCCGTCGCACTTTCCCTGGTGCTCGTGGCCGTGGCAGTTGCCGTAGTGGCGCTCGCCTACCGGCAGCCTTCGGGAGGCGGCCTGGCTTTCTGGAAGCAACGGACGACGACGGCTCCCGCGCAGGGCAGGGATGTCCCGTGACGTTCACCCTCGAGGCAGCAGTGGCCGGGCGGGGATTCGACGTGGCCCTCCAGGTGGGACCCACGGAGACGGTGGCCGTGATGGGTCCGAACGGGGCCGGAAAGTCCACCCTGCTGTCCGTCGCCGCGGGCCTGCTCCGGCCGGACAGTGGCCGGGCGGAGCTCAACAGCCGGACGCTGTTTGAACTCTCAGCGGGCAGCGGAACATGGACACCGCCACATCACCGGGGCACTGCGTTGCTCGCCCAGGAACCCCTGCTGTTCCCGCACCTGAGCGCGCTGGACAACGTGGCGTTCGGGCCCCGCAGCGCGGGTGTATCCAGGCAGCGGGCCAAGGCTGACGCGCTGCGCTGGCTCGCCGAAGTGGGCGCGCTGGATCTCCAGGCCCGCCGCCCCGCGGAGCTGTCCGGCGGCCAGGCCCAACGTGTTGCCGTTGCCCGGGCGCTCGCTGCCGACCCCGGGCTCCTTCTCCTGGACGAACCCATGGCAGCGCTGGACATCCACTCGGCGCCCCTCCTGCGGCGCCTGCTCAAGCGGGTCCTGGCCGGCCGGCAGGCGATCATCATCACCCATGACGTCCTGGACGCCCTGATGCTGGCCGACCGGGTCATCATCCTGGAGAACGGCCGGATTACCGAGGAGGGTCCCACCCGGGACGTGCTCCAGCGTCCGCGCAGCGCGTTCGCGGCAGGGC
Source organism: Arthrobacter sp. Ha26 (assembly GCF_059091705.1). Taxonomy (NCBI): domain Bacteria; kingdom Bacillati; phylum Actinomycetota; class Actinomycetes; order Micrococcales; family Micrococcaceae; genus Arthrobacter; species Arthrobacter sp. Ha26. The sequence goes on along the minus strand of NZ_JBNHGX010000001.1, from coordinate 990,960 downwards.
TGGCGGGGTTGAACCTGATGGCCGGGACCCTGGCCGGTGACGGGATCAGGACCGCCGAGGGCTGGTCCGTTGCGGGCCACGTGGAGGACCCCTGGCCTCCCGGCGAAGGGAACGATGAAGCCGTAGCCGCGTTCCCGCCGTCGGCTGTTTCCGTGTTCCTCGACGATGCCCACGGGAGCCCGCGCAATTCGTTCGAGGTGACCCTGACCGAGCTTGAACCGTACGGCGACGTCGTCCGGGTCAGGGCAGGAAACCTCGCGGCCGACGTCACTCCGGCTGCTTCAGCAGACCTGGGGTTGGCTCCCGGGCTGTCCGTGCACTTCGTAGTGAAAGCGACCGCAGTGGCGGTATACCCGGCTTAACCCGGTACCTGCGGGAGAAATTACAGGTTAGTCACATCTGGTGACAAGTATCACAAGAGCCGGTAAAGTTGCCCGTGGGCGGGTGAAAGCAACCGGCGGGCGACTTCTGGGGGGAGCCGCCCGCCGGTTGCTTTGCACGCTCTTTCTTTTGGCCGTACCGGCGCTGCTGGACGTGCTGCAGCCGGTCTACATGCCCGGCAGATCGAGCGATTCATACACCTGGATGCTGGCGTCGGGCATCATCAGATGCGGGTGGCCATCAAGCAGTGCCTGCGCGCCTTCCAGGTCCTCAGCCTGGAGGATTGTGTAGCCGGCTACTCCGGTGTTGGTATTGGTCGAGCCGGTTGCCATGAGCTCCTTTCCGGCCCCTAACGGAGTGCCCAGGTCCACCATGCCGTCGCCGACCCGCTCGGCCCAAGTCATCCAGGCCTTCATTCCCTCCTGGGCGGCTTCCTGCGAGCTCTCCGCCATTTGCGCTTGTGCTGACTGAGGCGCGATGTAGAGAACAACAAACTTTTTCATTGCCTGTCCCGTCTCCCGTTAGCCGGCGGCACCTTCCGCCGGTCACACGGTGATCCTAAAGTGAACCGGACGCGTTGGAAACGAAAATAGACCGTGGCCGCGGCACGCCGGTTCGCTGTGGGCAAACAGGAAATAAAAAGCATGCCAAGCAAAGTTGAGCGTAGTAGACTCAACCTAGATCAACTGCCCCGGAAAGGAGCTCTCTTTGGACGTCAAATTCACCACCAAGAGCCAGGAGGCTCTGTCGGCTGCCGCCATGAACGCCTCCACTATCGGTAACCCCCAGGTGGAGCCCGCCCACCTGCTCAAGGCGCTGATGGACCAGCGCGAAGGCGTTGCCGTGGCGCTTCTTCGTGCCACCGGCGCCGACCCGGATGCCGTCAGCGTCCAGGCGAGCAGCGCCATCAAGGCCCTGCCCGCCACCTCCGGCGGTTCCAGCCAGCAGGCCCAGCTGTCACGGCCGGCCCTGCAGGCCATCCAGAATGCCAAGGAGGAGGCGGACCGGCTGGGCGATACGTTCGTCTCCACCGAGGTGCTCCTCCTGGGCCTCTCGGCCGGGAATGACGCTGCAGCGCGTTTACTGCGCGACGCCGGTGCCTCCCATGAGGCATTGCTCGCCGCGCTGCCGGGTGTCCGCGGAGACCGGAAGGTCACGAGCCCTGACCCGGAGAACACCTTCCAGTCCCTCGAGAAGTTCGGCACCGACCTCACCGCCATGGCCCGTGCCGGGAAGCTCGATCCCGTTATCGGCCGCGATACGGAAATCCGCCGGATCGTCCAGGTCCTGAGCCGCCGCACCAAGAACAACCCGGTGATCATCGGCGAGCCCGGCGTCGGCAAGACTGCCGTGGTGGAAGGCCTGGCCCAGCGCATTGTGGCCGGCGACGTTCCCGAAAGCCTGCGTGGCAAAACGCTGATCGCCCTGGACCTTGCCTCCATGGTGGCCGGTGCCAAATACCGCGGCGAGTTCGAGGAGCGCCTCAAGGCTGTGCTGGAGGAGATCAAGAACTCCGAAGGCCAGATCGTCACGTTCATCGACGAGATCCACACGGTGGTGGGCGCCGGCGCAACCGGGGAGTCCTCCATGGACGCCGGCAACATGCTAAAGCCCATGCTGGCTCGCGGCGAGCTGCGGCTTATCGGCGCCACCACGCTGGATGAGTACCGCGAGAACATCGAAAAGGACCCGGCGCTGGAGCGCCGCTTCCAGCAGGTATACGTGGGGGAGCCCAGCGTCGAGGACACCATCGGTATCCTCCGCGGCCTGAAGGAGCGCTACGAGGCGCACCACAAGGTGGCTATCGCCGACTCAGCCCTGGTAGCTGCCGCCGCACTGTCCAACCGCTATATTTCGGGCCGTCAATTGCCGGACAAGGCCATCGACCTCGTGGATGAGGCCGCATCCCGGTTGCGGATGGAGATCGACTCGGCCCCCGAGGAAATCGACCAGCTTCGCCGCGCCGTGGACCGGCTCACCATGGAGGAGCTGGCCCTGGAAGGCGAGTCGGACGCAGCATCCGTGGAACGCCTCGCGGCGCTCCGCGCGGACAAGGCGGACAAGGAAGAGGAGCTCGCAGCCCTAAACGCCCGCTGGGAGGCCGAAAAGGCCGGCCTCAACCGGGTAGGCGACCTCAAGGCAAAGCTGGACGAACTCCGCTCCACCGCGGACAAGGCACAGCGCGAAGGTGACCTGGAGACGGCGTCACGCATTCTCTACGGCGAGATCCCGGCGCTGGAGCGCGAGCTGAACGCCGCCGCGGAAGCTGAGGCCGCCGTCGCCGATAAATCCTCACAGATGGTGGCCGAGCAGGTGACCGCGGACGACATTGCCGAAGTCATCTCCGCCTGGACCGGCATCCCCGCCGGCCGGATGCTGCAGGGGGAAAGCCAGAAGCTGCTCCACATGGAGGAGGAGCTCGGGAAGCGGCTCATCGGCCAGAAGAAGGCCGTGACGGCGGTGTCCGATGCCGTACGGCGCGCCCGCGCGGGCATCAGCGACCCCAACCGCCCCACGGGTTCGTTCCTGTTCCTGGGCCCCACCGGCGTCGGTAAGACCGAGCTGGCCAAGGCCCTGGCGGACTTCCTGTTCGACGACGACCACGCCATGGTGCGGATCGATATGTCCGAGTACGGCGAGAAGCACTCGGTGGCCCGGCTTGTGGGTGCGCCTCCGGGATACGTGGGCTACGAGGAAGGCGGCCAGCTGACTGAAGCGGTCCGCCGGCGCCCCTACTCGGTCATTCTGCTGGACGAGGTGGAGAAGGCCCACCCGGAGGTCTTCGACATCCTCCTGCAGGTGCTCGACGACGGCCGCCTCACCGACGGCCAGGGCCGCACCGTGGACTTCCGCAATGCCATCCTGGTGCTGACCTCCAACCTGGGCAGCCAGTTCCTGGTGGACCCGTCGCTGGACGCGGAGGCCAAGCGGAATGCAGTCATGGCTACAGTGAACGCCTCGTTCAAGCCGGAGTTCCTGAACCGGCTGGACGAAGTGGTGCTGTTCGACCCGCTGTCAGTGGAGGATCTGGCCCGCATCGTTGAACTGCAGGTGGCCGAACTCGGCAAGAGGCTGCACGACCGGCGGCTCACCCTCGACGTCACAGATGGCGCCCGCGCCTGGCTGGCGATGTCCGGCTTCGACTCCGCTTACGGTGCGCGTCCGCTGCGCCGGCTGGTCCAGCGGGAGATCGGCGACCGCCTGGCCAAGGCAATCCTCTCCGGCGAAATCGCCGACGGGGATACTGTGCTGGTGGACACGGCAACCGACGTCGATGAGCTCACCATCGAGCGCCTCGAGGCGCTGTCCACAGCCGGGGCCGGCGCGGCTCCGGGGACCGGACTGGTGGTCCGCCGGAAGGATTAGGGCTTCCGAAAGACTGGCCCGCCGGCAGGCTCACGCCGCCGGAAGGGTCAGTCTCGCGGGTAGGCTCAGTCCCGCCGAAACGCGGCGCTGTTGCCCTGGTGCTGCAAAAGCGCTAGGGCAGCACGCTTGCGTTGACGTTGTTCCCGGCCGGCGACGTCACGTAGCAGTCCACCCTTCGATCCCCTGAGTCCCAGCTGGTGGAGCTGGGAAAGCTCCGCTCGTAATTCAGCGTGAACTGGTCTGCAGCAGGCCCCAGTTTTGCCGCCTGGCATGCTTCCAGGGCTTTCGCCTTGAGTGCCTCCGCGCCCGGATAATCGTCATTTTCGGGGTAGCGGAACACTGCCACCAGCTGGGCGGAATGGCCTGTATCGCAAGGCACTACGGTGGATCTCAGGGCTTCGGGGTGAAAATCCGTGAAGCAGTCGCCCAGGGCATAAGCGGCGGGCTCTACCTCGCGCGGCAGGGGCAGTGGAGTTGCCGGGGGCGTGACGGTGGTCTCCAGCGTTCCCCGGACGGCGGGATTTGACTCGTTCTGGGGCCCGTTGGAGTTCAGCCACGTGGCGAGCCACACCAGGGATCCGATGACGGCGAGCAGGACCACAACGAAAAACACCTTCCAGAACGTCCGGCTGTTTCCATGGCTTTGCCCGGCCACCGGACCGCGGGGAAGGTCGCCTTGGCCTTGCTTCCGCACGGGCGGCTCGGCGGGTGGCGGGCCGTACTCCGCGGCCGGGATCTGAGGGAGGCCGGCGGTGGGCGGAGAGCTGGGCTTGGGCGGGACGTCCTGGTGGTCCACGGGTGCATCCTCCTGCGTTTATCCGCTCGGGCAGCTGTTTTTGCCGGCCGGTACCAGCGGTTGCATATGCGACTCTACCGAAGAAAAAAACCGGATTCCCGCGCTGATTGGGCCGGAATGGTACTGCATGTGGCGATACCGGGCCCCAACTGGCACGCAGGGGCAGTAGAAAGCATGTAATCTAGGTGTACGACAAATTGACCAAACATTCCGGGGCCTCACCTACGCCAAGGTGACCACCTCCGGTCCAAGTACAAAAGGGGGTCACGCCATGGGGCGCGGCCGTCAAAAGGCAAAAGCTACCAAGCAGGCTCGGGATATCAAGTACTACTCCCCGAACACTGACTATTCGGCACTTCAGCGTGAGCTGACGGGCCCAAGCAGTCGTGCCACGAGCCATTATGCGAACGAACCGGTTGAACCGGACTATTCGGCTTATGTGGATAAGTACGCGGATGATTTGGAAGAAGACGACGACGAGGTAGACACCCGTCGGATCGGCTAGTTGTCGCTAGGTTCCTGCCTTACCTGGCAGCCCTGTGACGCCGCCGCACGAACGGATCCGGGTCTATTGACCGGACCAGTGCAGCGCTTCTTTTTCGGCACCCGGATCCGGCCGGACCCTGGGTGCTGACCTCAGTTATAAAGCCCGTCTGCCCGCGCCGTATTATCGGCGCAGGCAGGCGGGCTTTTTGCTGCGTTTTGAAGACTTGGAGTCCTTGAAGGTTCTTGTGGAGCGCGACAACCGACCCCATTCAGCGAGTGCCCCGGCCCCTTCCGGGGACCGGGGCAGTTCGAGCCGATCGTCAACTACACTTGGATGATTTCGATTTCTTGGCCGTGCCCGCGGCCAGTAGTACAAACGAAGTTCTTCGCGCCCTCTCCATTGTCGGCGAGTACGACGACATCGACATCGATATTGCAGATGTTGGCAACCAGGTTTGCGGCCACGGCCACGTTAACGTCCTCAAGAATAGTGACGTCACCGACATTCACATTGACAAGGCCTTCCTGCTGAGCCTGAGAGGGGCCTGCGACCGCTCCAACGATGAAAAGTGATCCTGCTGCAGCTGCAGTGATTTTGCGCATGATGGACATTGTTGCTCCCTAGTTTTGACCCGCACATCCTTGGTGAGTCGCGACCGGCTGAACGCCCCAGCGTCGTGTTGCATGGCCGTGTGGAAACACGGACTTTTCTGGTTTCTTACTGTCCGCCGACGGCGGTGGGAAGCAGCCGAAGTTCGGCCAGGCGGGCCGTAGTTGCCCCGTCAAGGTCCACTGTCACTGACCTTGGAGAAGAACCCCCATACCGGCTCCGGTACTGCTCTTCCATAACTCCGAGCCTAAAGCTAAGTATGCTTAGCAGTCAAGGGATAGGAGTGCTCTATCTCACATTCCTTGTGATTGAGTTGGTAACGCTACCCTCTGAGCTCCGGGTCCTTGCTTGATGCCGTGGGTTGGCATCCGCTTCGGCCAGTCCTACCGCCAGTACCGATGCCAGGACCAGTGCTGACGCCGGAGCCAAGACGGCCCACGGGGCCCGTTCCACGTAGCCGATGCCCTCCGCCAGGATGAGCCCCCACTCGGGTGAGGGTTGCTGCGGGCCCAGGCCAAGGAACCCGAGTGCGGCAAGGGCAAGGGCGATGCCCGGCAGCCGAAGCATCGCATGGCGAACCAGGGGCCTGGCTACCGCGGGCAGGATATAACGGAGCACTATACGGGCCCGGCCCACTCCCAGTACCGGAAGGATCTGCATGTACGGCTGCGCCCGCGCCTCGTGCGCAAGGGCGGCCGTGTGCGCAGCCAAAGGGGCCCAGCTGACGGCGGCCACGGCCAGCGCCGCGCCTTGGGCAGACGGACCGGTGATGGCCGCGACGACTAATCCGGCGAGGATTGGCGGCGCCGCGTTGGTCACCTCGAGGGGCCCGGCGGCGGCGCGCGGGAACAAGCCGACGGCGATTCCCACGGCCAGGCACACGAGGACCACTGCCAAGGCGGTCCCCAGTGTTCCCAGCACCCCATGCCCCACCCGGGCCAGCAGATCCCGGCCGGCCGCGTCCGCCCCGAACGGCAGCGCCCACGTAGGTGCGGCCAGCCTTGCGTGGGCAGAAGTGTAGGGGTCGCGGAGCAGCCCCGCTCCGATCATCAGCAGCAGTGTGGCTGCAGCAACTACCGGTCCGGCCAGATGGCGGCGGTTCCCGGCTCGTGACGGTGCCGGCAGCGGAAGTGTGCCGAAGCGGACCGCAGGGCCGATCAGAAGGTACCGGGCCGCCGTCGTCAGCGTTCCCACCAGCAGTGCCAGACCCAGCAGAGCCAGCATTCCAGCTTGGAGAGTGGGGATGTCCTGGGCGCTGGCTGCCCCCAGGAGTGCGCGTCCAAGCCCCGGGATGGCGTACACCTTTTCCACCGCGACGGCCCCACCGGTCAGGCCGATAAGGACCAGCCCCACCTGCGGCAACACGGACGGCAGCGCGCGCCGGAGCACGGCCGCCATGAGTTTCACGGGGCCCGCGCCTGCCAAGCGCCACGTGGCCATCCATTTTTCACCGAATCCGGAACGGAGGGCATCGGACAGGAGCAGTCCGACAAGGCCGCCCGCAGGTATCCCGAGCGAGAGGGCCGGCAGGACGGCGTACTCCGGTCCCTGCCAACCGAAAGGGGGGAACCACCGGAGCCAGATGGAACCTGCCACGAGCAGCATGGCGGCGAGGAGGAACTCCGGCAGGGAGGTGAGGGCGGCGGCCAGGGCTCCGGACGCGGGCCTGCGTTGTTGCCGGACGCCATCCACCACGGCCGGTATACAGATCAGCAGCGCAATGAACATCCCCGCCGCGATGGCGAATCCCATCAGCGTCACCGAAACGCCCAATGCGGCCGCTACCCCGGGCCCAACAGCAGTGTTGCTGATCCACGACGTCCCGAGGTCGCCGGCGAAAACCCCTTGGATCCAGGACAGCAACATGGCGATAGGACCCTGGTCGAGGCCGAGCTCATTGCGGATGGCGGCCAGGGCCTCCGGTGTGGGTTCCCTGTCCGAGTACCGGGCGCGGAGGATGGTGTATTCGGCGCCGCGGCCGGAGAGCCACGGCAGCATTCCGATCAGCACCACCAGCCCCAGCAGGGCCCCGGTCCGCGAGGCGGTGGTTATCAGGAAGTCCCTGCCGGCGAGCATCATTTTGTGGCGCCCGTGCTGCCGGCGTCCTCCGTGGGACTGCTGATCCCGGTCCTGCTGCTAATCAGGGCCCGCTCCCGCGGATCCCGCTCCGCCCCGCGCACCCGGCTGGACTCCCCTTGGATGACGCGTTCGTGCAGGAGCGGCATGGCGGCATCGCGGGCCAGGATGAGGCTTTCAACTGCCGCGGTGGCGGCGCGGCGCTCGGGGCCGGCGGGAATGCCGGCGGCTTTGGCGAGGGCGGCGTCCACTTCTGGATCACAGAACTGCGAGATGTTGAAGGAGCCGGTGCAGGAGAAGTCGCTGTAGAGGTAAGCAACAGGATCGCCCGAATCGAGCACCGTAGCCCGGGAAAGGATGAAGGCGTCGAACTTGCCGGCCAGCGCGTCCGCCTCGATGTGCTGGTACTCGCGGACGTCCTGCTCCACGATGAATCCGGCGGCTTCCAGCTGCTGCTCGAGCTGGACGGCAACCTCGGGCAGTTCAGCGCGGTCCGTGAAGGTGCCGAGCCGGATGGTCTTCCCGGTGGCTGCGTTGGCTGCATTGGCCCGGGCCCGGGTGGCCAAGGTTGCGGCATAGTCGCTGCTGTTCCGCTCCTCCGCTGCCCAGGGCAGTGCGGGGCCCAGCAGGCCGGCGGCTTTGTCTGCCCGGCCCTCATAGACCCGGTCCACGATGGTGCCGGCGTCGATCGCTTCCCGGGCCGCGGCGCGCATGGCCGGATCAGCAAAGGGACCGGATGCCGTGTTCAGGTAGAGGGTGTTGGTCCGCGGCATGGGGACCTCATGCACCAGTGCGGGGTCGATCCCGGCGGTTTGGCCCACGGGGATGGCTTCCACGATGTCCGCATCCCCGGTCCGCAGCGCGGCTGCCCTGGCGGTTCCATCCGGAACGAATTGCACGTCCACGCCGTCGGCTTCCGCCCGTTCGCCCCAATACCCGTCGAAACGGTCCAATCTCGCCGACGAAGTGCCCTGGACCGAAACCAGCCGGAAGGGCCCCGTCCCGGCGTTCACGGGGTCAACCACACCGCCCTGCTGGTACGCCGAGCCTGCAAGGATGGCCAGCTGTGGACCGGACAGCCGCTGCGGCAAAAGGGGGTCGGGCGTCGCGGTGGTCACGGTTAGGGCAGCCGGGCCGTCCGCCCGGGCAGTCAGCTCCACACCGTCCAGGATCCTTGGCTTGGGGCTGGCCTTTGCTGCGGCCATGAGGGAGGCAACAACCTCGGCAGACGTCATGGCGGTTCCATCATGGAACGTCACGCCGTCGCGCAAAGCGAAGCGCCACGACGTCTGATCCACCTGCTGCCACCCGGTGGCCAAGGCGGGCCGCGCTTCGCCCAGATTGTCCAGCTCCACCAGGGTCTCGGCCGTCTTCCAGCGTGAGAGCTTATAGGCGTCATCGCTCAGCGGCGACAACCCGGACCGGGGAGGTTGGAGCATGGCCAGTTTGATCCGGCCGGCACCCTCGCCGCTGTCCGCCTGTGGGGTCCCCGCGAAGCATCCGGTCAGACTGGTGGCGAGCAGCAGGGCTGAAAGTGTGGCCACCCCTGTGCTAAGTCGGTTTTTGGGCACGGTGATTTCCTGTTCGGCAGATGTGAGGTTGTGGGAGGTGGCCGGCGCCGGGCGCTGGTCAGGTAGGGGAGAACGGGTTGGTGTGCTGGCTCTCCAGCAGGAGTGAGGGTGCTAGGGGGCAGCCGCCGGGACTGCGTGTGGAAGGCGCGCGGCAGCTGCCGCCTGGACCAGGGCGACGGCGGCCGGGCTGACGGGAGCTGCCAGCACCAAGTTCGTTGGTCCTTGTTCCACGATGCGGCCTTCGGACAAGACGGCGGTGCTGCCGCACATCCTCGCGGCGGTGGCAAGATCGTGGGTTACCAGGAGCAATCCGAGGCCTTCCTCGTGCACCAGCCGGTCCAGGAGTTCGAGGACGGAATCGCGCAAGGGCAGGTCCAGGCCGCTGACGGGTTCGTCTGCCAACAGATAGGCGGGTTTCACTGCCAGGGCGCGGGCGATGGCCACCCTTTGGTTCTGGCCGCCGGACAGCTCGCCCGGCCTGCTTTGCATCATCGAAGCCGGCAACTCCACCCGCTCCAGGGCCTGGCCCGCCAGCTCCCTGTGGTTACCTTCCACCCGCAGTTGCCGCAGCGGTTCCAGCAGCAGCTGCGAAACGGTCATCCGAGGGTCCAGGCTCCCGGCCGGATTCTGCGGAATGTACTGGACTGCCCGGCGGTACCAGCGGAGGCGGCGGGCAGGTCCGGGCAGTATTGCCTGCTCGCCAAGAGTGACCGTACCGGTGCTTGGTTTTGCCAGGGCCAGCATGATCCGCACCAGTGTGGATTTGCCGGAGCCGGAGCTTCCCACCAGCGCGGTGCCGGTTCCGGGTGTCAGGCGCAGGGTGACGTTCCTCATGGCGTCCGCTGGTTTCCGGCCGGGAAGGCCTCGCCTGCTGTACCTGAAGGAGATGTTGTCCGCGACCAGGGCCCCGGTCATGCTGCCACGGCCGTTCCAGGATGTGCCGGGTTTGCGGCGCCCGTCAGCTTTCCCGCAGTTGCCCGCGATACTGCCGATGCCCCTGTTCCGGCAGCTGCCAGTGAAAGCGAGTCAGCCGTGGCCGCCCGGAGGAGCCGCTTCGTGTAGGGATGGCGGGGACTAAGCAGCAGCTCTGCCATCGGGGCCGCTTCCACGATCCGCCCGCCTTCCATCACCAGTGCACGGCTGCACAGGGAAGCTACGGCGGGAAGGTCGTGGGTGATGAAGAGGAGGCTGCGGCCCCCGGCACCCCATGCGGCGAGGGCCGCAAGAACGGTGTGCCGGGTGACGGCGTCCAGGGCTGTGGTGGGTTCGTCTGCTATCAGGATGGTGCTGCGGCATGCCAGGGCCAGGGCGATACAGACCCGCTGCAGCTGCCCGCCCGAGAGTTCACCGGTGTAGCGCAGCATGATCTCCTCCGGGTTTTCCAACCCGGCCCGCGCCAGCATCAGCGCCGCCGAACGCCGCGCTTCACGCCGGCTCACTCCGGACCTTCGCAGGGGAATCATCAATTGTTGACCGACCGGTACCAGCGGATTTAGGGAAGTCTGCGGGTCCTGGCTGATGAGCGCGGCTGGCGCAGCGCCCGATGCCAGCCTCTCGCCGGCGCCGCCCCCAAAGGAGATCTGCCCATTCACGGGGATCCCGTCCGGCACGGTACCCATCAGGGCAGAAGCAGTCAGCGACTTTCCCGATCCCGAGGCCCCGAGCAGCGCAACACTCTCGCCGGCTTGGAGGGAAAACGTCAGGTCATGGATTATCCGGCGCCCGGCATACGTAAGTGCGAGGTTCTTCACCGATAGGGCGCATGCAGGCATCAGGACATCGTTTCGTAGCAGGACTCATGGATCGGTCCTCATACTAACAATAATCATTCGCATTAACGCAAGTGCTCGCGCGGGTCCATCGATGCCGGATTCACAAGTCGCGGTGCCGGGTTAAAGCATCGAGTGCTCCGTCACCGCCCTATTGGAGCTTCAAAAGGGCGGTGACGCAGCACTCGATGGACTCGAGGGACAGCCAGGTTTAGGCGTAGGCGTTGACCAGCCGGACTGCGCCGCCGTCCACGCCCTTGGCGCCCTGAACGTAGTCCGGGCCGGACTTCAGGATCGATTCCGAATCCTCGGTGACGGTGCCCATGATCCAGGACGGAAGGCCCCGCTCGTTGAGGCGGGCAACCGCGGCGTCGGCGGCGTCGGCGGACACGATGGCCACCATGCCCACGCCCAGGTTGAGGGTGCGCTCCAGGTCTGCCAGCGGCACGTTGCCCAGCTCGGAGACCAGCTTGAAGATGGCCGGCAGCTCCCAGGTGGCGCGGTCCACGGTGGCCACGAGGCCCTGGGGGAGTACGCGGGCCAGGTTGGCGGCGAGGCCGCCGCCGGTGACGTGGCTGAAGCCGTGCACAGCGGAAGTTCCGGTGACGGGGAAGGCGCGGGCCAGGTCCAGGCAGTCAGCAGCGTAGACGCGGGTGGGCTCGAGGAGCTCCTCGCCCAGGGTGCGGCCGAGTTCGGAGACCTGGCGGTCCAGTGCCCAGCCGGCGTGGTTGATCACGCGGCGGACCAGGGAATAGCCGTTGGAGTGGAGGCCGGAAGAAGCCATGCCGATCACAACGTCCCCGGCGCGGACACGGTCCGGTCCCAGGAGCAGATCAGCTTCAACCACACCGGTGGCAGCACCGGCGACGTCGTATTCGTGCTCGCCCAGCAGGCCGGGGTGCTCGGCGGTTTCCCCGCCCACCAATGCCGTGCCGGCTACGGAGCAGGCGGCGGCGATGCCGCGGACAATATCGGCGATGCGCTCGGGGACTACCTTGCCGCAGGCGATGTAGTCCGTCATGTACAGCGGCTCTGCGCCAACCACCACGATGTCGTCCACCACCATGCCCACGAGGTCGAAGCCGATGGTGTCGTGGATGTTCATGGCCTGGGCGATGGCTACCTTGGTGCCCACGCCGTCGGTGGAAGTGGCCAGCAGCGGCTTCTTGTAGGTCAGGAGCCGGGAGACGTCGTAGAGGCCGGCGAAGCCGCCCACCCCGCCGATCACCGAGGAGTTGTGGGTTGCCTTGACGGCACCCTTCATCAGCTCGACGGCGCGGTCGCCGGCTTCGACATCCACGCCTGCGGACGCGTAAGTGATGCCGGCGGAGTTGCCGGAGGCGGGGGCAGCGGAAGTCATACGGACTCTTTCTTGTCAGCGCCGGTGGTGGCGGCGTGCACGTCTGGCACAAGGTCGGCTTCGGTCAGCAAATTCTCGAATTCGGAGTCTGGCCCCGGATCGCAGCCTGTGGCGCCGGGCTTCTCCGAGGGGTCCTCCTCGGAGTCCACCGCGAGTGCGGCCGTTTCGCCCGGAAGGGACGACGGCGAGGGCTTCAGGCCGCCGAGGTCCGTGCGTTCGAGGAGGTTCTTGCCCAGCTTGTCCGAGCCTGGGAGCTCGATGGGGTACTTGCCCGTGAAGCAGGCGGTGCAGAGGCGCTCCCGCGGCTGGCGGGTGGCGCCGATCATGCCGTCCTCAGAGATGTAGGCCAGCGAATCCGCGCCGATCGCCTGGGAAATCTCTTCGATGGTGGCGCCGTTGGCGATCAGCTCCGCACGCGAGGCGAAGTCGATGCCGTAGAAGCAGGGCCACTGCACGGGCGGGGAGGAAATCTTGACGTGGACGGCGGCCGCACCGGCTTCACGGAGCATCCGGACGATGGCGCGCTGGGTGTTGCCGCGGACGATCGAGTCATCCACCACCACCACGCGCTTGCCGCGGATCACGGATTCGAGCGCGTTGAGCTTGAGCCGGATGCCCAGCTGGCGCAGCGTCTGCGAGGGCTGGATGAAGGTGCGGCCCACGTAGGAGTTCTTCACGAAGCCGTGGGCGAACGGGATGCCGGATTCTTCGGCGTAGCCTACGGCGGCGGGGGTGCCGGATTCCGGAACGGGGATCACAATGTCCGCCACCTGCGTGTTTTCCCGGGCCAGCTGGCGGCCCATCTCCACACGGGACTCGTAGACGGAGCGTCCTGCGATGGCGGCGTCCGGACGCGCAAGGTAGACGTACTCGAAAACGCAGCCCGCCGGCGTCGGCTCCGCGAAGCGCTGGGACCGGACACCCTGCTCGTCGATGGCGATGAACTCGCCGGGCTCGATCTCGCGGATGTAGCTTGCGCCCACGGTGGCGAGTGCGGACTGCTCGGAGGCCACAACCCAGCCGCGCTCCAGCCTGCCCAGGACCAGCGGGCGGATACCGAAGGTGTCGCGTGCAGCGTAGAGGGTGCCCTCGTCCATAAAGACGAAGCAGAAGCCGCCCTTGATTTTGGGCAGGAGTTCGATGGCCGTGTCTTCGAGGGACTTGCCCGGCTCGCCCTCCAGCAGGGCCGTGACCAGGGCGGTGTCCGAGGTGTTGCCCTGCTTCATTTCGCCGGTGAGCTGGCCGCCGTTGCGTTCCTGGATCATGGCGTTGAGCTCGGCGGTGTTGGTGAGGTTGCCGTTGTGCGCCAGGGCCACCGTGCCGGTGCTGGTGGCGCCAAGGGTGGGCTGGGCGTTGGCCCAGTGGCTGGCCCCGGTGGTGGAGTAGCGGCAGTGCCCCACGGCGAGGTGGCCGGTGAGGGTGTTCAGGGTGGTCTCGTCGAAGACCTGGGAGACGAGGCCCATGTCCTTGTAGACGTTGATCCGGTTGCCGTCGCTGGTGGCTATACCAGCCGACTCCTGACCGCGGTGCTGCAGTGCATACAGCCCGTAATAGGTAAGTTTTGCTACTTCTTCACCTGGTGCCCAGACTCCGAAAACGCCACAGGCGTCCTGCGGGCCTTTTTCGCCAGGGAGAAGATCATGGGAAAGTTTTCCATCGCCGCGTGCCACTGGTCGATTATCTCACGATATGCGCTATGACTTTTCCGGCCGCCCGTTTGTGACCGGCTACTGCTGGTTGTCCGGATCGGGTTCGGAGTCGGGAACCGCTTCCACCACTGCCCGCTGCTGCCGCTTGACGCTCCGGCGGTCCAGAACCAGTGCCAGGGCGGCGCCCAGGATCGCTCCCGCGCCGGCGAACAGCACCAGGAAGAATCCGAACACCGAGCCGGGGTCGAACTCCGGGGTTGCGGGCAGGCCGTAAGCCACGGCGGCCGCCACTGCTACGCCCACCAGTGCGCCCAGGATGAGGAACGGCACATACTTGGGGGCGCGGCGGACGGTGACCTCGCGGCGCTCGGCGGCGGGTTGTTCAGAAGGCATGCATCAAGCCTACATTTCCGCGGTTGCCCTATCAGTTACGGCTACGAAAACCCCGGTTTGGGGACCGTATGTGATAGGGCAACGGGGGTTAGCTGCCGCGGTACGTCGAGTAGGCGAACGGGCTGAGCAGCAGGGGGACGTGGTAATGCTCGGAGCCCGTGACTTCGAACACAAGGTCCACCTCCGGGAAGAAGGTGGGGGTCTGCAGCCCCGCGTAGTAGCTTCCGGTGGCGAAGTTGAGTTTGTAGTGCCCGGGCTCCAGCTGCTCGGGGCCCAGGTCCTTCGCGCGGCCATCCGCGTCGGTGGTGGAGCCGGCCAGCTCCTGCCAGGTGCCGCCGTCGTTTTTGAACAGTACGACGGCGACTCCCGCCGCCGGGCGTCCGGCACCGGTGTCGAGGATATGGGTGGTGACGTGCGAAACGCTCATTCGGTGATCAGTCCTTCGAGCCGCAGAACGGCAATTTCGCGCAGCTGCTGGGCCACGATGCTGTCTTCTTCGGCAGGGGAGTTTTCCAGCCGCTCCTTCAGGGCCTGCAGGATCTCGGGGGCGGTGCGTCCGGCAGCCCGGATCAGGAAGACCCGGCCGAACTTCTCCTCGTAATCCCTGTTGCCCTGGGCCAGAGCCTGCGCAATGCCGGCGTCCGCGGGGTCTACGCCAGCCTGCTCGGAACGGGACATGGACGCTTCGGTGCTGGCCGCCGTCGGGCGTTCGCCGATCCGTGGATGATGCACCATGGCGGACTCAACCTCCGCCGAAGTGAACGGATTCGCGGCTTCAGTGGCGAATGCCAGGAGCGCTTCCCGGCTGGAAAAGGGCCGGGCGGCCGCTACGGTGTCCACCCAGCGCTGGACGTCGATGCAGGGCTTAAGTGTTTCCGCGGCCCGCTCGGGATCCGCAGTGTTGAATTCGGCAAGCTTCATGCTGGCTGCTTCCTCGGTGACAAATGCTGGCATCCACGGTGACGGCTATGCGGAGGCCGGAATGTCCGGCGCCCTGTCACCGAAAACGGCCAACAAGGCTTCCGCATCATGGAACTGTTATTTCAGCATACGTAATATTGAAGTTGAACCCGGTGGTCGTGTCAAGAGATTACAGCAGCACCCGAGACCCAGCCGGTATCATCACGGGAGAGCCGCGGGCTCGGCCGGTAACGCTGGGGACACAAGATGAAGATGGACGGGACGGCTATGCAAATGCTGACCGATCGGGAGTACGCGCGGGACCTTGACCTGCGGGAGTACGGGCTGTTGCCTGCCGCTGCGGGGCAGCTTCCGGAGCTGCCTGACGAACGGGCCCGTGCGGCCCTGAACAACCTGGTGCGGCTGGCTGCGTCATTGTGCTCGGTCCCGTACAGCGTGGTCAACATCATCACCTCTGACCAACAGCTGCAGATTGCCGCCTCGGGCATTGATGCGGGCATCTGCTCCCGCGAGGATTCCATGTGCGCCAGCGTGTTCCTCGATCCCGGGACAACCGTGGTGCGGGACGCCTCCCGGGATCCGCGCTTTGCCTCCAACCCGTTTGTGACGGGGGAGACCGCGGAAGTCCGCTTCTATGCCTCCGTACCTCTCAAGACTTCCAGCGGGCTGGTTTTGGGCTCTCTCTGCGTGTTTTCCGATGCCGCCGGGCTTCCCACGCGTGAGCAGATCGAGCTGGTGGAAGTATTGGCGCATCAGGTGGTGGAGCTTCTTGAGCTGCAGCACCGGACGCTGCAGCTCAACGAGGCCCTTGCGGAACTCCAGCGCAGCAACGCCATGCTGGCCGAGTTTGCCGGCCGGGTCAGCCACGACCTTCGCACTCCGCTCACCACCATCCTTGGATACGTGGAGTTGGCGGAAGATGATCCCGGGATTCCCCATAGCCACCCGGCCAAGGAGTACCTGGAGCACATCGGCAGCGGAGGCCAGCGCATGTTGAGCACCTTGGACGACGTTCTCGACTACTCCCGGGCCGACGGACAGCTGAACCGGGAACAGGTATCCCTGTTGGCAGTGACCGCCGAGGCGGTGCAGGACCTCGGGTTGGACCTCGGCCTGGGCAGCGGCATCCTGTGCGAGGACTCCAAGCTGTACGCCGACCAGGGCCAGCTGCGCACCATGGTGCAGAACCTGCTCGCCAACTCACTGAACTACCGGGATGGGCAGCGGGACCTCAAAGTGACGGTTACTGCCACCCGTTGCCCCAGGGGAGTCACTGTCCAGGTGGCCGACAACGGCAAGGGCATCCTCCCGGAGGACCGCGCCAAGGTGGTGGAGCCCCTGGTGCGGCTGCACCGGGCCGGCGACGGCCCCGGGACGGGGCTGGGCCTGGCGACCTGCCGCAGGATTGCCCAGGCGCACGGCGGAGAACTGGCCATCACGGATACCCCTGGAGGCGGTACCACGGTATCGGTGTTGTTCCCGTCCGAAGCCTAGAAGTCCTGCGCAGGCTGGTCAGCCCTGGGACGTCCGGGTCAGGACCCAGGTATTGGTGCCGTCCTGCCGCTCGAAGATAACGGTGGTGACCAGCGCCTGGATCAACGCCAGGCCACGGCCGGACTCCGCCTCCTCATCCTGCGCGGTGGGTTCCATCGGCCCGAAGGGCGGCTTGGCGTGGTAGGCGCTCACGCGGGCCTGCAGGAGCGTAGGCCGGACTGTGATGTCCACGCCCAGCTCCACCGGATCCTGCCCGGCGGGCTCCGCGTGCTGGATGATGTTGGAGGCGGACTCAATCACGGCGGTGGTAAACGTCATCTGGTCCATGTCCTGCACGAACGGAACGTCCAGCCAGAGGCTGTCCAGATCATTGTGGACGGCCTCGATCGCGTGCTCGGCCGCCAGCCCGCGGAAGCTGCGGGACGCAAGGACCTCAGTCATCGCCGAACGCCTCCTCGGCGGTACCGTAGGCCGTCAGGACCTTGTCCATGCTGGTGAGCTGCAAAACCATCTTCACCTGCGGCTGCACAGCGGCGATCCGCAGGTCCCCGCCCGCCTGCCGGGCCGCCTTCAGGCAGCCGATGAGCGCCCCGAGGCCCGAGGAGTCCATAAACGCCGTATTTTCCAGGTTCACCACGATCCGGTTGGACCCGCCTGCGATTACGTCGGTAACAAACTCGCGAAGCTTCGGCGCGGAGACCATGTTCAGCCGCCCGTCCGCCTTGACCTCCGCATACGAGTCCTTGACCTCATAGCTAAGCTCCATCTGGATTCCTCTCTGTAACAACCGCCGGTTCTGCGGCCGGCTCATAACCCTTGTAAAGCACTGCGCGCACCAGGATGCTCATCACCACCAGGTCGAAGATGACCCAGGCAACATTCACCAGGGTGCCCAGCGGTTCCGCGAGGCCCGTGGCCAGGCGGATGAGGCCGACGACGGCGGCCACGGCCAGCAGCACGGACACCACAATCTGTGGCTGGACGAGGCTCCAGCTGGGCCCGCCGCTCTGGCGCGCTTTAGGGGTGACGGCAAAGCCGAGGGGACGGCCGAACCATACGTTGCGGGCCGCCGTCGAGCACGCCTTGATCCAGGTGGGGAACAGGGCAAGGCTGTACTGCTGGCCGCGCCAGGTGGGGATGCCCCGGCCGGCAACGGCGAACAGTAACTGGTTGGCCACCATGAACGGGATGAACCGGACGAAGAAGTCCCCGCTCAGGCTCGTCACCGGCAGGATGCCCAGGAGCAGGTAGATGATGGGCGCCGCGAAGTAGATGACCGCCGCGTAGCCGCTGAGGTAGGTCCACATGGTGGCGAAGTACATGAGCCGCTGGCCGAGCTTGAGGCCCTTCTGCACCAGCGGGTTCTCCCGCAGCAGCACCTGGATGGTGCCCTGGGCCCAGCGCAGGCGCTGCGTGAGCATGGTCTTCAGGTCCTCGGGGGCCAGCCCGTAGGCCAGGATCTCGTGGTGGTAGACGCTCTCCCAGCCCATGGCGTGCATGCGCATGGCCGTGGCCATGTCCTCGGTCACGGAGATGGTGGCCAGCGGCATTACGGGCTGGGCTTCGTCATTGCGTTCCACGGACAGCGCGTCCAGGACGGCCTGGACGGACTCCAGGGCACCCAGTGGCGACCAGTCGCGGGCGGACATGCGCTGGACGGCATCGTCCGCAACCACGGGAACGCCGGACTCGCCCACGTGGGCCAGTTCCATGGCGGCGATTTCCTCGAGGTCTGCCTGGAGGGCTTCGACGTCGGCCATCACCAGGGTCTGCACGGCGGCGTCCACGCGGCGGCGGACCCGGTAGGTGATCTCGCTCAGTGCTCCGCCGTCGTCCAGCTCCTGCTGGGCTTCCCGGGTGGCGGCCTCCACTTCGTCGAGCACCTGGGCAACCAGGGGAGTCTCCACGTCCGCGGACTTCCGGGCCTGCTTGATGGCCGAGCGGGAGGCGGCCAGCGCCCGGCGGATGCTTTTCTCGGTTTCCTTCACGTAGCCCACCAGGCCCAGCTGCATCAGGGCTTCGCGGCGCAGGATGGCGTTGGAGCCGCAGAAGAAGGCGGCGTTCCAGCCGTCCTTGCCCTGCTGGATGGGGCCGTAGAAGAGGGGTGCCTGGCTGCCGAGCGGATCGCTGGCGGGGACGTTGCTGAAGTACTGCGGCGTCTGGACCAGCGCGACGCGGCGGTTGTTGAAGTAGCCGAGGGTTTTTTCCAGGATGTCGGGCTCGGGGATCTGGTCCGCGTCCAGGATCAGGAGGAATTCGCCGTGGGTCTGCATCAGGGCGTTGTTCAGGTTGCCGGCCTTGGCGTGCCGGGGAAGGTCCTTGGTCCAATCCTCACTGCGGGTAACGTAGCCCAGGCCGTGCTGTTCGGCGAGTGCCTTCAGCTCGGGGCGTGCGCCGTCGTCCAGGATCCAGGTGCTGTGCGGGTGCCGGATCTTCTGGGCGGCCAGGGCGGTGGTCATCACCATGTCCAGGTCTTCGTTGTAGGTGGTGATGAAGACGTCGACAGTGGCATCATGCGGTGGCTGTGGAGCGGCCTTGCGGACTTTGAGCTTCCACACCGTCATGCCGAAGAGCATGACGTCGATCAGGCTGTAGGTCTCGGCGATCACCAGGGGCAGGGCTATCCACCAGGCCTCCCAGTTGAGGGACGCGGCCCAGCGCCAGGCGACGTAGTTGAGTCCGGTGATGACCGTAAGCACCACAACCAGCCGGGTCCAGAAGCGGGTCATGCCGCGGACTCTACCGCCAGCCGGCGGACGACGACGACTGTCACGTCATCCTCGGCAGTCTCGGCAGGGGCCAGGGCAAGGATGGCGCTGCTCACGGCTTGCGCCGAAGGCTGGCCCTGGGTGGCGCGGCGGACTGCTTCGGTGAAGTCCTCTACCGAATCGAAGACGTCCAGCACGCCGTCGCTGACCACCACCAGGGAATCTCCGGGGGCGAGTTCCAGGGTGGATTGCGGCCACTGTGAGCCGGACCAGGCGCCCACCGGGGGACCGGCTGAGGGGAGCCGGTCAGCAGCCCCGGCGGAGCGGACGTGCAGCGCAAGTCCATGCCCGGCGTCCACATAGCTCACTGTTCCCGACGCTGCGTCCAGCCGCGCATGGAACAAGGTGACGAATGAGTTGGAGGAGTCCAGGTCCGCAGCGATCGCCTTGCTGGCCGAAGCGAAGGCGTTGTCGAGGTCCGTCCGGTGCCCCCGGGAGCGCATGACCGCCCGGACCGTTGCCGCGATGAGTGCCGCGCCCATGCCCTTGCCCATGGCGTCCGCGAAGGTCAGGTGGAGTCCGTCGGATGTCTGGTACCAGTCGTAGAAGTCCCCGCCCACGCTGCGGGAGGGGCGGAAGGCGCCGGCAACGTCGTAGCCGTCCACGCGGATGTCCTCCTTGGGGAGGAGGCTTTGCTGGACCTCCGTGGCGCGTTCCAGTTCGCTGCGGGTGGCGGAATCGGCGGCGGGGGAGGGCCGTCGGCGGAAGAGTGCGTTGATGCGCGACTGGAGCTCCCGAGGGCTAAACGGCTTGCTGATGTACTCGTCCGCCCCGTTGTCCAGGCCGGTCAGCTTGTCCAGTTCGTCGGCGCGTGCTGTGAGCATCACGATGAAGGCGTCGGAGAATTCACGGAGCAGCTTGCACACTTCGAGGCCGTCAATGTCCGGCAGGTTCAGGTCCAGTGTGACCAGGTCAGGCTGGCGGCGGCGGACTTCCTCCACGCCCGGCAAGCCGGCGCCGGCTTCGGTCACGTCGAAGCCTTGCTTTACCAGGACACGGACCAGGAGCCCGCGGATGTCCGGGTCATCCTCGATGACAACGGCGCGACGGATTTCGGGGGCAGAGACCATACGTCTACTTCTACAGTATTAACCGCATCAGGGCATGTCGCGGGCTTCACAGCCCTGAATTGACTCCTGCGGATTTGCGCCGATCGGCCCTGCCTTTGCTGTTGCCGGCGAGCCGTCTTGCGCTCGCCCTCGGGCCTCCTTGCCGGATCTTGCGTAAATCTTTGGACCGGCTTGCCTGGACGTTGAGGAAGGCCCGCCACACTCAAAGCAGACAGCAGGTTCCCCGGGTGAGGTCGACGGCGACCGCCCGGGGGCTGGACGGCTTGCGGGAAGGCGAAGCAGCCATGGAAAACACCAACATCAAGGACTGGATTGCGGCGGCACCTGCCACCGCGCCGGCATCAGGGCAACAGCCGGGCGAGCCGGCGTCCGGCCCAAAGCCGGGCAGGCCGGTACCACGTGACGTGCTGCGTGCGGGCCTGGACAAGGGCAGGGCGTTGCTGCGCGTTTACTTCCACTCACGGAAGGTGCGTGCCGCGGCCAACGCGCTTGCGCAGGCACTTGCGGAGTCGCGGGAGGCGTCAAGCTGGCCGGGTGACCGGCTTCCGGTGGGTGAGGAGATGTCCGCCCAGGTGGAGAAGCTGACGCGCCGCCTCAAGGTGGAGACCGAGGCGCAAAACAGGCTGGAGGCCCTTTTCAAGAGTGTGGGTTTGGGGCGTTCCGCAGCGGTGGTTTAGGTGCCACACTTAGGAGCAATCGAGTGGCTGGGGGATACAGTCAGGAGATTGCAATGGCTTGGTATACGGGGTGGGCGTACCTCATCGCCGGACTCATGACAATGGATGCCCTGCTCCTGGCTCTCTGGGCCATCGACGAGGACTGGCCGAATAACTGGCGGAAGAAACCCTGACACTTGCCTAACTTCCCAGCTTCAGCCGCATCAGCACGCGCGGGAAGCCGTTGAGTACCGATTCCGTGTCCGCCGCTTTGGCGAAGCCCGCGTCCTCGAAGAGTTTCCGGGTGCCGACGTAGGCCATGGTGAGATCGACTTTCTGCCCCTGGTTGTCCACCGGGTAGCCCTCGATGGCCGGTGCCCCGTAGCTACGGGCCATGTCTATGGCGCCCTTCAACAGCTGGTGTGAAATGCCCTGGCCCCGATGCCCGGGACGCACCCGGATGCACCACACCGACCACACGTCCAGGCCGTCCACGTGCGGGATTTTCCGGTTGCCGGCGAAGCTCGTGTCCGAACGCGGGTGGACCGCTGCCCACCCCACGGGTTCGCCGTCGTCGTACGCCACAACGCCCGGCGGGGGATCCTGGGCCACCAACTCCCTCACCAGGTCTCCGCGGTCGGTGCCGCGCAAGGCCTGGTTCTGTCTGGACGGGATGCGGTAGCTCAGGCACCAGCAGACGTTGGCGTCGGGCCGCTTGGGCCCCACCAGCGCCCGGACGTCCTCAAAGTCGGTAGCCGGACGGACCTCGATCACCATGCGGCCATCCTGTCACTGGCCTGAAAGCCAGGCAACGGAGGGGCGGTGTGGCCTCCCTAATTCCGGGCCGGACCCTGTCGGCTCCTCCTGGTGGTCACTACACTGGAACCCATGACCGAGCAGGACCCGGCCCCAGGCAGGGCCGCTGCGGTTCCCGACGGCGGGAAAAGCCTTCGCGAGGACATCACCGGCACCTCCACACCGCCCGACGACGGCGACGCTTTGCGCCTGGCCGAGCCTGACGCCGTTGACACTTCCCTGCGCACCCCGGCCGAACGGTCCCGCACCTTCGCGGGGATTTTGGTGAACACTGCCCTTGCCAATGTCACCACCAGCTATCTGTGGTTTGCGCTGACCTTCTGGGTGTACCTGGAGACCCGCAACGTGATTGCCACCGGGGTGGTGGGTGGCGCGTATATGCTGCTGATTGCCCTGTCCAGCATCAGCTTCGGCACCTTCGTGGACCGCTACCGCAAGCTCGCCGTGATGCGTTTCGCCGCCGGTTTCACCCTGGTGATGTTTGTGCTGTCCGGAGTGATGTTCCTGCTCACGCCTGCCGCCGCGTTGCTGGACCTGGCAGGGCCGTGGTTCTGGGTCTTTATGGTGGTCATCCTGGTGGGCGCGGTGGTGGAGAACATGCGCAATATCGCACTGTCCACCACTGTCACCATCCTCATCGAGCCGGACCGGCGCGCCAACGCGAACGGGGTGGTGGGCATGGTGCAGGGGCTCGCGTTTATCGTCACCTCGCTGCTTTCGGGGCTGTCGGTGGGACTGCTGGGCATGGGCTGGACCATCGTCGTCGCACTCGTCCTCACGGCGCTCGCCTTCGCGCACCTGCTCACCCTCCGCATGCCTGAGGAAGTGCGTGCGGCGGCAACAGACGCACACGGCAGCTTCGACTTCCGCGGCTCCCTCGCCGCAGTGCTGGCCATTTCCGGGCTGTTCGCGCTGATCCTTTTCTCCACGTTCAACAACTTCATCGGCGGCGTCTACATGGCGCTTATGGACCCTTACGGCCTGGAGATGTTCCCCGTGGAAGTGTGGGGGATGGTCTTCGCGCTCGGCTCCACCGGCTTCATCATTGGCGGGGCGTTGATCGGCAAGTTCGGCCTGGGGTCCAACCCGCTGCGCAGCCTGCTCCTGGCGGTAGCGGCCATGGGGCTCCTCGGCGCGGTCTTCACCCTGCGCGAATGGGCATGGCTGTATATCGCGGGGATCTGGCTGTACCTGGTGCTGATCCCGGTGGTGGAGGCCGCCGAACAGACCGTCATCCAGCGGGTGGTGCCGCTGGAGCGGCAGGGGAGGGTGTTCGGATTCGGCATGGCGTTTGAGTCTGCGGCAGCGCCCATCACGTCATTCCTCATTGCCCCGATTGCCCAGTTCTGGATCATCCCCTACGCGCGGTCCGCCGAGGGCGCGGCCCAGTTGGAGCCGCTCTTGGGCGAGGGCACCTCGCGCGGTATAGCCCTGGTGTTCCTGATCGCGGGGATCATCATGATTGCCGCTGCCCTGCTGGCGTTCCTGACCCCGGTGTACCGCCGGGTGTCGGCAGAATATGCGGAGGCGGCGGGGACCGCGCACCCGGAGGGTTAAACGCCCGGGGGAAAGCTGCGGGACGTGATGGGGCGTCCGGGCGAAAGCCGCAGGACGTGATGGGGCGCCCGGGGGAAAGCCGCAGGACGTGATGGGGCGTCCGGGGGGAGGGCTAGATTCCCAGGGCGTCTTTCAGCGCTGCCACGTGGCCCTGGGCCTGCACCTGGTACTGGGCGAGCGTGACCTTGCCTTCGGGGTCCACCACAACAGTGGAGCGGACGATGCCCTCGACGATCTCGCCGTCCACCAGCTTCTCGCCCCAGGCGCCGTAGGCCAGGGCAACCGAGTGGTCCTCGTCGGAGAGCAGGGGGAAGGTGAGGGAGAAGTCGCCGGTGAAGCCGGCCAGTGCCTCGGGGGCGTCGGGGGAGATGCCAATGACTTCGTAGCCCTTGCCCTGCAGGGAGGCCAGGCTGTCGCGGAAGTCGCAGGCCTCGGTGGTGCAGCCGGGGGTGGCGGCCTTGGGGTAGAAGTACACGATGACGTTCTTGCCACGGTAGTCGGCCAACGCAGTCTGGCGGCCCTGGGCGTCCTGAAGGGTGAAATCAGGGGCCTGGGTTCCGGGCTGAAGCTTGGTGGTCAGGGTCTGGCTCATGGCGTTCCTTTGGAAGTCTTTGTCAGGTAATGGCAAAACATCAAGTGAAGCGGGTTCCCGCTTAGTCGTACAACTCCTGCGTCATATGCAGTATTCCGCCGGACCCCGCACAGTTGCGCAGGCGCCCGGCATAAACCGGTAGCCGCCGCCCCGGACGGTGGCCACGGCATGGCGGGCATTGCCAAGTTTCCGGCGGATGCGGCCCACGTAGACGTCGATGGACCGGGCTGAGGCGCCGGGGGTTTCGAAGGAGTCGAGGAACTCCTGGAGTTCCTCCCGCCCCACGGTCCGGGACAGGTGCGTCACCAGGTACCGGAGCACTTTGAACTCGACGCCGGTCAGCGCCACGGGTGCGCCGTCGAGCAGG
The DNA here is from genome assembly GCF_059091705.1 of Arthrobacter sp. Ha26. Lineage (NCBI taxonomy): Bacteria > Bacillati > Actinomycetota > Actinomycetes > Micrococcales > Micrococcaceae > Arthrobacter > Arthrobacter sp. Ha26. The sequence continues at coordinate 966,262 of NZ_JBNHGX010000001.1, read as the reverse complement.
ACCTGGTCGGCGGCCAGGTCTACGGCCACCCGGCTGACAGGTCCGGCCGACGGCGGCAGCCGCGTGCCGCCGTCGTCCTCGCCCGGTGCCTCTGCAGGTGCCCCACGACGTGCCTCCTCCAGGGACCCGTTGAGGGACCCGTCGAGGGACCCGTTGAGCAGCCCGCCAGGTGCCTCGCCGGGAGTGCCGGGGTTCTCCGCTGCGGAAGTACTGCGAGAGGAGTCGTCTGCAGCGCCTTCCGTTTCAGCGGAGACCCCGGACGTGGGGGCTCCGGCGGCAGGCCAGTGGACTTCCGCCTCCGGAGCAGTTTGTAGGGCCCGGGCCAGGACCAGTTGGGCGGCGCGGGCCAGCAGTTCGGGGCTGGTGCCTTCTTCGGGAACCACCCACACAGCGAGGCCGCGGGCAGCGGCCTTCCGTGAATGCAATCCTGGCCGCGCCCCCGCCCCCGGATAGTGAGCTTCCACTGCCATGGCGCGTCCTTAGACTCCGCCGCGGCGGATCAGCTTGCCCGTGGGGGTCTGGCCGTCCACTGGGGTGCCGCGCAGGAAGGTCTTGCGGACCACGCCGGAGAGGGCCTTGCCGTCGTAGGGGGTGATCGGGTTCTTGTGCTTGAGCTTGGACACGTCCACCACAAACGCCTCGTCCGGGGCGAAGACGGCGAAGTCCGCGTCGTAGCCCAGCGCCAGCTGGCCCTTGTTGGTGAGCCGGGCCAGCGCGGCGGGCTTCGCGCCCATCCAGCTGACAACCTGCTCCAGCGGGATGCCGCGGTGCCGGGCCTCGGTCCAGATCAGGGACAGCCCCAGCTGCAGCGATGAGACGCCGCCCCAGGCCACGGCGAAGTCGCCGTTCTCCAGGTCCTTCAGGTCCAGGGTGGAGGGGGAGTGGTCCGAGACGATGCAGTCGATGGTGCCGTCCAGCAGGCCCTGCCACAGCAGCTCCCGGTTGGAGGCCTCACGGATGGGCGGGCAGCACTTGTAGGCGGTGGCGCCGTCGGGGATTTCTTCCGCCATCAGCGTGAGGTAGTGCGGGCAGGTCTCCACGGTGAGCTTCACGCCGTCGCGCTTGGCTGAGGCGATCATGGGCAGGGCGTCCGACGACGAGAGGTGCAGGATGTGCGCACGCGCACCGGTCCAGCGGGCCCGTTCGATGACCTCGGCGATGGCCTTGTTCTCGGCGCCGCGGGGGCGGGAGGCCAGGAAGGTGGAGTAGTGGTCGCCGCCCGGGTGCGGGGCGCGGTCGATGGCGTGCGAGTCCTCGGCGTGCACGATCATCAGCGAATCGAAGGACTTCAGCTCCGCCATGTCCTCCTCCATTTCGTCCGCGTCCAGGTGCGGGAACTCGTCCACGCCGGAGTGCAGCAGGAAGCATTTGAAGCCGAATACGCCCTCATCGTGCAGCGCGCGCAGGTCTCCCTTGTTGCCGGGGATCGCGCCGCCCCAGAATCCGACGTCGATGAAGGCTTGGTCCTCGGCAACTTCGCGCTTGAGCTTGAGGTTTTCCACGGTGGTGGTGGGCGGCACGGAGTTCAGCGGCATGTCGATGATGGTGGTCACGCCGCCCGCTGCCGCGGCCCGGGTGGCGGAGGCGAAGCCCTCCCACTCGGTGCGGCCGGGCTCATTGACGTGGACGTGGGTGTCCACGAGACCCGGGATCAGGGTTTCGTCGTCGGCCAGTTCGATGACCTCGGCGCCGGCCAGGCCGTTGCCCAGCGGCTCGAGGGCCACGATCTTTCCGCCGCGGACACCCACTTCCCGGGGTGCCAGGCCGGCGGTGGTGAGGATGCGCTGGCCGCGGATGACCAGGTCAAAACGTTCTTCAGACATGGAGGTCCTCCTTGGTGGTAGCGGTGCCGGCCGGCGTGTTGGCCGCCAGCCGTCCGCTGATCTGCGTGCCCAGCTGCTCCAGAAGCTGCGAAGCCTCTGCTATGCACCTGTCTACATTGCTTTCGAGTTCGGTCAAAGCGTAAACATCTTCGAATCCTGCGGCGTTCGCCTGGCCCGCCCCAAGCGTGGTCCGGCCGCAGACGGCGATCACGGGTACGCCTTGGGCCGCGGCTGCCCGCGCAACGCCCATGGGCGTTTTGCCCAGCAGGCTTTGCTCGTCCAGGCTGCCTTCGCCGGTGATCACCAGGTCGGCGCCGCCCAGCCGGTCAGCCAGCCCCGTGAATTCGAGGACGACGTCGATGCCCGGGCGGCGGGTGGCGGCCAGTACGGCGATGGCTGCGTAGCCAACGCCTCCGGCTGCCCCGGCGCCCGGGGCTTCCGCCGCCTTTTGTGCGCGAGGACCGATTTCCCTGGCCAGGACTTCGACAAACCTGGCCAGGGCGGCGTCGAGCAAGTCGACGTCCTGTTGTGCTGCGCCCTTCTGCGGGCCGAAAATCGCAGCGGCGCCCTGGGCGCCCAGCAGGGGATTGTCGACGTCGGACGCCAGCACAAAGCGTGTGTTCCTCAGCCGGGGTTCGAACCCGCTGAAGTTGATCCGGTCCAGGTGCGCCAAAGCAGCACCACCTGGCGGAAGTTCATTGCCATCCGCATCGAGGAACCGTGCGCCGAGCCCCTGGAGGACTCCGGCGCCGCCATCGGTGTTGGCGCTGCCGCCCACGCCGAGGATGATGCGGTTGCAGCCTGCGTCCAAGGCGGCGCGGATGAGCTGGCCCGTCCCAAGGCTCGTGGCCGTGCGCGCCGCTGCCGGGCCCGGCCGTCCCCCAACCAACGCTCCGGCGGGGAGCAGGGCCAGGCCCGAGGCGGCCGCCATTTCGATGACCGCCTCATTGCCCCGGACGGCGAAGTCGGCCGTGACCGGTTCGCCGACGGGTCCCGCCACTTCGGCACTCCGGCGGGTGAATCCGGAGCCGACGGCGGCATCCAGGGTGCCCTCACCGCCGTCGGCTACGGGAATCCGGAGGACCTCAAGGTTCCCGCCCGCTCCGCGCTGCAAGCCCTTTTCCAGGTGCTTGCAGACGTCCGGAGCGGACAGGGATCCCTTGAACTTGTCCGGGGCAATGACGATCCGCATGGCTGTCTTTCCTCTTTCAGGCCTGCAGGTTCACGCCTGCAGGGCCAGGATGGCGGTGGGGGCGTCGGCGGCGGACTCGGCAAGATCCTCGAACTCGTTCACCGCGTTGATTTCCACACCCATGGAGATGTTGGTGATCTTTTCCAGGATCACTTCCACCACCACGGGAACCTGGAACTCGCCCATCAGTGCCTTGGCTTTGTCGAAGGCGGCGGCGAGGTCGTTGGGGTCCTCCACGCGCACTGCCTTGCACCCCAGGCCCTCGGCCACCTTCAGGTGGTCCACGCCGTAGCCGTTGGTCTCGGGTGAGTTGATGTTGTCGAACGCCAGGGACACGTTCTGCTCCATGTTGAACCCGCGCTGCGACTGGCGGATGAGGCCCAGGTAGGAGTTGTTCACCACCACGTGGATGTACGGCAGGTTGAACTGCGCGCCCACGGCCAGTTCCTCGATCATGAACTGGAAGTCGTAATCGCCGGAGAGGGCCACCACGGTCTCGTCCGGGTTGGAACGTGCGACGCCGAGCGCGGCCGGAGCGGTCCAGCCCAGGGGTCCTGCCTGGCCGGCGTTGATCCACTTGCGCGGGCCGAAGACGTGCAGCATCTGGGCACCGGCGATCTGGGACAGGCCGATGGTGGACACGTAGATGGTGTCGCGGCCGAAGGCCTTGTTCATCTCCTCGTACACCCGCTGCGGCTTGATGGGGATGTTCTCGAAGTGCGTCTTGCGGTGCAGTGAGGCCTTGCGCTCCTGGCATTCGGCAACCCAGCCGCTGTAGTCCGGCAGGGACCCGGCCGCCTTGCGCTCCTTGGCGAGCTCAACCAGCCCTGCCAGCGCCGCGCCGGCGTCGGACGCGATGCCCAGGTCCGGCGAGAACACGCGGCCGATCTGCGTGGGCTCGATGTCGATGTGAACGAACTTCCGACCGGCCGTGTAGGTCTCCAGGCCGCCGGTGTGGCGGTTGGCCCAGCGGTTGCCGATGCCGATCACGAAGTCGCTGTGCAGGTAGTTCTCGTTGCCGTAGCGGTGCGAGGTCTGCAGGCCCACCATGCCGGCCATGAGCTGGTGGTCGTCGGGGATGGTGCCCCAGCCCATCAGGGTTGGGATGACCGGAACGTTCAGGATTTCGGCCAGTTCCACCAGCTGTGCGGAGGCGCCGGCGTTGATGATGCCGCCGCCCGCCACGATCAGCGGGTGCTGGGCTGCCGTCAGCATGTCCAGGGCCTTTTCCAGCTGCTTGCGGGATGCCTTGGGCTTCTCGATCGGCAGCGGCTCGTACGTGTCGATGTCGAATTCGATCTCGGCCAGCTGCACGTCGATGGGCAGGTCCAGCAGCACGGGGCCGGGGCGGCCGGAGCGCATCAGCTGGAAGGCCTTCTGGAAGGCGCCGGGAACCTGGCCGGGCTCCAGGATGGTCATGGCCATCTTGGTGACGGGCTTGGCGATGGACTCGATGTCCACGGCCTGGAAGTCTTCCTTGTGCAGCTTGGCCACCGGGGCCTGGCCAGTGATGCAGAGCATGGGGATGGAATCGGCCCAGGCGGCGTAGAGGCCGGTGATCATGTCGGTGCCGGCGGGGCCGGAGGTGCCGATGCAGATGCCGATGTTGCCGTCCTTGGCGCGGCTGAAGCCGTCGGCCATGTGGCTGGCGCCTTCAACATGGCGGGCCAGGGTGTGGCGGATGCCGCCGTGGGCGCGCATGGCGGAGTAGAAGGGGTTGATTGCCGCGCCTGGCAGGCCGAACGCCTCGATGGCGCCTTCCTTTTCCAGGATGGCAACCGCTGCATCAACGGTACGCATCTTGCTCATGGTGTGCTCCTTGGAAGCTTGAAAGTCTGTTTTTGGGTGTAGTGGGGGAGCCGCCGTCGTGATCCACGACGGCGGCTGCCCTGGTTGTGCTTGTTATTGCGCCTTGGCGCCGGGGTTACTCCCGGCCGCTGAGCTGGAGGACCTGCTTGAAGAGTCCCGAGTGGTCCAGTGCGCCGTCGCCCTGGTTGACGGTGGCGGCGACGAGCTGTGCGACGACGGCGCCGAGGGGGACGGCGACGTTGGCTTCGCGGGCGGCGGAGGTGACGATGCCCAGGTCCTTGTGGTGCAGGGCGAGGCGGAAGCCGGGGTCGAAGTTGCGGTCCAGCATCTTCTGGCCCTTCTGATCCAGGACCTTGGAGCCGGCCAGGCCGCCGCCAAGGACCTTGAGGGCGGCGTCGGTGTCCACGCCGTAGGCCTCGAGGAAGGCGATGGCCTCGCCGAGGACCTCGATGTTGACGGCGACGATGAGCTGGTTGGCTGCCTTGACGGTCTGGCCGGAGCCGGAGGGGCCGACGTGGACGATGGTCTTGCCGACGGCGTTCAGCACCTCGGCGGCGGCGTCGAAGTCTTCCTTGTCGCCGCCGACCATGATGGAGAGGACGGCGTCGATGGCGCCCTGTTCGCCGCCGGAAACCGGGGCGTCGAGCGGGCGGATGCCGGCTTCGCGCGCTTCGTCCGAAAGGCGCTTGGCGACGTCGGGGCGGATGCTTGACGCGTCGATCCAGAGCGTGCCCTTTTTGGCGTGGGCGAACACGCCTTCTTCGCCGCTGACGACGCCTTCCACGTCGGGGGAGTCCGGCACCATGGTGATGACGACGTCGGCCTCCTTGACGGCGTCGGCGATGCTGGTGGCACCCTTTCCGCCTTCGGAGACGAGCTTGTCGATCTTGTCCTGGCTGCGGTTGAAGCCGGTGACGGTGTGGCCGGCCTTGACCAGGTTGATGGCCATGGGCAGGCCCATGATTCCGAGTCCAATAACTGCAACGTTGCTCATGATGTTCTCTTTCTGGAAAGTCTGTGTGGTGGTGCGGTGGTCGAGCCCGGGGGTGGGACCGTTACTGGGAGATCCGCTGGCGGATGGCCCAGCTGAAGGCCGTTTCCTGCGGTTCCTTGTACTCGAGGCCGATGTAGCCCTCGAACCCGAGTTCGCGGCTGCGGGCGATCCATTCGCCGAGCGGGAGGGTGCCGGTGCCCGGGGCGCCGCGGCCGGGGTTGTCCGCGATCTGGATGTGGCCGAAGTCCTTGGCGTGGTTCTCGATGACGGATTCGACGTCGTCGCCGTTGACGGACAGGTGGTAGAAGTCCGCGAGGAGCCTGACGTTGGTTGCGCCGGCCTCGGCCTTGACGCGGGCGATGACCTGGAGTGCGTCGTCGGCTGTGAGGAGCGGGTACCTGGGTGCGCCGCTGACGGGTTCGAGGAGGACGGTGCCGCCGATCCGGGCCACGCCTTCTGCTGCTGCGGCGAGGTTCTTGACGGCGAGCTCGTCCTGCTCTTCGGGGGTGAAGTCGTCCTGGCAGTTGCCGTAGAGGGCGTTGAAGGCTTTGCAGCCCAGGCGCTCGCCGATGCCGGCGACAACGTCGATGTTGTCCTTGAACTCGGAGCAGCGTCCCTTCCAGGACACCAGGCCGCGGTCACCGCCGGGCATGTTGCCGGCGTTGAAGTTCAGGCCGGTGAGCTGGACGCCGGCGTCCGTGATGGCGTTCTCGAATTCGGTGACCTGGGTGTCGGAGGGTACGGAGCTTTCGAAGGGCCACCAGAACTCGACGGCATCGAAGCCCGCTGCCTTGGCGGCGGCAGGGCGCTCGAGCAGGGGCAGCTCCGTAAGGAGGATGGAGCAGTTCACTGTGTACGTCATCGTAGGTCCTTCCGGGGAGGGCTTTGATCCATATTCCCCTGCTTCCCCGGCCTCTCGGTCGGTTTCCGCTTTGTGGAATTTAGATTCTGCTTTATGAAAAGTGTAGGGAAGGAGGGTGGGGGGAGTCAAGGGGGCCCGGATGCGGAAGGATGCTGCAAGCCCTCACCCTCCAGTAGGTCCGGTGAGCCATTGACTTCAGGGGTGGTGGGACTACGGTTATAGATACGCTGGCACTGTTTGGCGAACACGTATGCGCCGGGGCAGAGGCGTGTATGGCCAGGTCTCGATATACTTCACCGCTCGTCGGTATCCGAACCCATCGTCTGGTTCGCAACCAGGCGTCCTCTTCTGATCAATAGGCTGTGTCCACATGACCGCGAATTTCATCAGAGCATTGGCAGTTAAGTCGTTTGATGATCCTGATAGGAAGCGTTGCCCGGACAAGGCGGAGTTCGACCTCGTCACTGTTGATGACTACTCGGTGGCGCGGCTGATCCTCGCCCCCGGCTGGCGGTGGTCCGAGTCGGCCAAGCCTGCCGAGCAAACTGACTACTGCGAGCATCACCACCTCGGCTACTGCATTTCCGGGCAGCTTGAGGTTGAAACGGCCGACGGCGGGAGGTCAACCATCCGCACCAATGATTCCTATGCGCTTCCTCCCGGCCATGATGAATGGGTGGTGGGCGATGAGCCCTTCGTCGCCGTCGAGTTTCTCGGCGCTGCCTCGCTGGGCAGGCCCCGCAGCTTTGGGATGCACGCCCTGCTCTAAGCTTTTCCTGCTGACCTGATCAGTCGCTGAAAGCCGCCGAGTCACCCGGCGGGCAGTGCCTGCCGCCGACGCTGGACTTCCAGTGCGCCGGCGCCCACCAAGGCCATGGCGATGGCGAGCATAACGATGGATCCGGCTCCGCCCGCAGGCCCGAGGGTAGCGGCCAGGATTTGGCGCGCCATCAGGGCCATCTCGTCAAAGTCGCCCAAGTACACCCGGGTGCCGAAGACGTAATTGACCGAGGTGAACAATGCCGGAACCACCCACAGCAGGACCAGGTCCGCAACCCACACCAGCACCCGGCCGGGAGGCCGAAGGCCGCACCAGGCCAGCGCCACGCCCACCAGGACCGGCGGTAGCCAGTGCCCCAGCACGAGGACCACGTCAGGAACATTGCCGACGCCGCTGAGGTTTACGAACCACTCGACCACCCAGGACGCAAAGGGTACGGCCATAAGTCCTGCGCCGAGGGCAACGCGTGGCTTGGGCCGCGACGCGAGGAGGAGGAGCGCCACCAGGCTTGCAGCGATGGCGGCAACCACCCCGGCGAGCAGGCCCCCGAAGTAAAGACCGGATGCCGATCCCGGAGCCAGTCCAGCGCGGACAATACTGAAAGACTGAACGGTGGCCCCACACTGCACGGCGAGGACCCCTGCTGCGGTGGTCCAGGTGGCCGCACGGCGTCGTTCTGGCTTGCACAACCGGACGGCGACACCCGCAACTGCTCCGCCCACCGTCATCAGCGCGACGAGTGTGGTGAGTTCGTACTGGCTCAGCGGCAGGAGCGATAGCGGCATCTGCTCCGGAAGGACGTCCCTCGCCCACAGGTTCTGCAGCGGCAGCTGTGCGCCGGAAACCAGCCAAGGCGCCAGGCCCAGCAAACCCGCCAGCACTCCGATGAGAGCGCACGTCCACAGGCTCATCCTGCGCTCCCGCTCCAGGGCGGGTGTTGCTAACGGTGCAGCGACTGACCGTGGCCCGGTCGGGTTGGCATGGCTCATGAAGGCTCCTTTGCCCGTTGTGTGAGCACAGGGCAGTGCTGGTGATGGCTGCGTAAGAGGACAGCAGAATAATACACCGACTGGATTAACCGTGTTTCCGGTGGAAACAGGAGCGTCCGGCTTGGGGGAGGGCGGAAGGACCTGCGGCAGGGTGGAAAGAGGCGCGACGGCAGCGGGACTCCGCCGTCGCCGTCGTACCTCCCTGTGATTAACCCCTGATGATAGGGATCCTGCGGCGTTCAGTAGTTTCGGGGTCGGGCGCCGGCACACGGACCTCAAGCACACCGTCGCGGTAGGTGGCCTTCACGTCATTTTGGTCTGTGGGGCCGGGGAGCGTGATGGAGCGCGAGAACGTGCCGTAACGGAATTCGGACCGGTATCCGTCCTTGCCCTTGTGTTCCGACTTCTCTTCCCGCCGGACAGTGATCCGCAGCTGGTCGCCGGTCAGGGTGATGTCTACGTCCTTCTCGGGGTCGATGCCGGGGACCTCGGCCTTAACCACCAGCGTCCCATCTTCCCGGTACTCCTCGGTCCGGAGCCAGGTGTCCATGTCCCCTTCGAAGAAGCGCCGAAGGGGTTCGGTGATGTCGGAACCGGTCCGCCGAAGAATGCTGTTGTTCATCCCAAGTACTCCTTTCGATCGATTTGCTGCGCTTGGGCTGCGGCGAGCTAGTGCATCACGTTCCTAGGACTATTTTCGGCCGGAATTGCCGCCTCTGCCACACCCTTTAGGCCTTCAACCGCCGCTTAATACTTCCGCATCACGGATTTATCTTTCCGGAAACATCATTTTTCTACCGTTGCTCATGACCCAGCGGCATCCCGTGTGCCGGCCGTCTTCAACGAACAGGCACCGCCATGAACATCAGCGCCACGGCAGCACCCTCACCGCAACCGGATACCCGGGCCAGCAGGAAACCGCTGTATAAATCACTCTTCTTCCAAATCCTGGTTGCGGTACTCGTCGGGATCCTGATAGGCCACTTCTGGCCCAATATCGGCGCCGGGCTCCGGCCCCTCGGGGACGGGTTCATCCAGCTCATCAAGATGATCATCGCGCCGCTGATCTTCCTTGTGATCGTTACCGGGATTGCGGCGGTCAGCGACGTCAAGGCTGTGGGGCGGGTGGGGATCAAAGCGCTCGCTTATTTCACGGCAGCAACGCTCTTCGCCCTGGTGTTCGGGCTTGTGGTGGGAAACCTGGTCCAGCCGGGGGCGGGACTGAACATCGATCCGGCGTCGCTGTCCCAGGATGCCCTTAACGCGAAGACCACCACAGCGCCGCCCACGGATGCAGGCACATTCCTCCTCGGGATCATCCCCGCCAGCGTGGTGGGTGCCTTTGCCAGCAACAGCCTCCTGCAGGTGCTGTGCTTTGCGGTGTTCTTCGGGGCCGCCATCATTGCGGTGGGGCGCGACCGGTGCCTTCCGGTGATCACGCTGATGGAAACTGTGCTGGAGCTGTTCTTCAAGATCATGGCCTGGGTGATGCGGGTGGCTCCCGTCGGTGCCTTCGGGGCCATGGCGTTCATCATCGGACAGTACGGACTGGAATCGCTCGGCACGTACGCCCTGCTCATAGCTGCCTGCTACGGTGCTGCCCTCGTATTCATTGCACTGCTGTTCGTGGTGGCATGGGTGTATCCGCGGGTGCCGCTTTGGCAGTTCATGAAGTACACGCGGGAAGAATTCCTCCTGGCCCTCGGTACCGCCTCCACCGAGTCCGTGCTTCCGCGCATCATGAGCAAGCTGACCAATGCCGGCTGTTCTCGGGCCACCACCGGCCTGGTGGTCCCCACCGGCTACTCCTTCAACCTGGACGGTGCAGCCCTGTACCTGTCCATTTCGCTGCTGTTCCTGGCGCAAGCTTTCGGCCACAACCTGGATCTTGGGCAGCAGCTCGCCGCCCTGGGTGTCCTGATGCTGACCTCGAAGGGTATGGCCGGCGTGCCCGGTTCGGCGTTCCTGGCGCTCTCCGCGACGGCGGGTGCCCTGGGGATTTTTCCCGTCGCCGGCGTCGCGCTCCTCCTTGGCGCGGACCGGCTCATGGACTCCATGCGCGTGGTGGTGAACCTGCTGGGGAACTGCGTGGCCACATTTGTTGTGGCCAAGTGGGAGGGCCAGTTTGACAGGGCCGCGATGCTCCGCGCCTTTGCCGGTGAGAGCACGGCCCGACAGAGCACTGCGGGAGAGGACACGGCCGGAGAGAGCACGGCTAGTGAGGGACCAACAGCGCCTGCCCTCACCGCCACCGTGCCCTAGCTTCCCCGTTCTGTCGTGCCCGTGCCGCACACTATCCCCATGACCTTTGCGAATGTGGGAAGTCTCGGAACCAAACCCGGCCGGCGCGACGCCGTGGTCTCCATCCTCCTCCGCCCCATGCCGGGATTGAAGGAAGCCGGTTGCCTGCTCTACGAGGTGGGCGTGAACGACGAGTCGGCGGATACGGTGTTCGTGTGCGAGCTGTGGGAATCGCCGGAGGCGCACCGGGCGTCGCTGCAGTTGGACAGCGTACGGGCAGCCATTGCCGAGGCCATGCCCCTGCTGTCCGGTGAGATGGGCGGCAACCAGTTCAGGGTGCTGGGGTCTCCGCTGCACTGACCGCGGAATCAGCCCGCGGATGGTGTGCTGCTCACCCCTGTGCCTTCTGCCCCTCAGCCGCTAGGCTGACCGGCATCGACTGCACTGTACCAATGCAGACCCACGAACGGGGTAAGGGAGACACATGAAACCGCTGCCTGCACTTGAGCTTGTTGCCCGACTGGAAGACGCCGACTGGCTGGATCCTGTGGCCAAAAAGGTCCGGAAGTTCGTCAAACGCACCATCCGCCCGCAGTGGGCCCGCGACATCCTGCATGGAGTTCCCATCGGGCACCCGGTTCATCCGCTGGCAGTCCAGGTTCCGCTGGGTTCCTGGATTTCAGCCGCAGTCCTGGACGCACTACCCGGCAACGACAAGGCGGCAACCGTCCTGATCGGCGTGGGCAGCGCAACCGCTGTGCCTTCCGCCGTGGCCGGTTTTATGGATTGGTCGCAGCTCCACAGCCAGCAGCAGCGGGTGGGACTTGTCCATGCAACAGCCAACATCACGGCCGTCAGCCTCTACACCGCGTCACTGGTGGCGCGTGGGCAGGGACGGCAGGGGGCAGGGAAGGTGCTCGCCTATCTGGGCCTGGGCGTAGTCAGCTTCGGCGGCTTCCTGGGCGGTCACCTGAGCTACCGGCAGGCAGCCGGCGTGAACCACAGCGAGGATGTCCCGCACCGTTTTCCCAGCGGCTGGCAGCAGCTTGCGCCATTGGAGGACCTGCCGGACGGGAAGCTCCACCAGCGCGTCGTGGCGGGGCTTCCGCTGCTCGTGTTTCGGGAGGGGGAGTCTGTGAGTGTTCTGTCCGACGTCTGCAGCCACCTCTCCGGACCTCTGCACGAGGGCAAGCTTAAGGGCGGCAACCGGGCTGGTGGTTCAGGTAACGACGGCGGCGACCCCTGCGTCGTGTGTCCCTGGCACGGCAGCACCTTCTCGTTGCGTACCGGCGAGGTGCAGGCCGGACCGGCAACTTCCCGGCAGCCGCGGTTCGAATCACGGGTCACTGGCGGACTCGTGGAAGTGAACCTTCCCGGCGCAGACTGACTCTTTTGGCGCAGCTCAAGTTTTCAGGCGGCTTCAGGACTTCACCATGTTCCACTCCCGCTCCCACTCTTTGAGCGGGTCTTTCGGCAGTTTCGGTGGGTGGGCGTAGAAGTCGGCCCAGATGGGGTCGTCCGGCGGGAAGTCGTGGGGATCTTCAAGGTTGTCATCGACTGGTTCTTCAAAGGGCGGGTCAACGTTCGGGAAGTCCATGAATCCCGGCGTTTCCGTTGCTTGGGTCAAATGCCCGGTTGGTTCCGTTGCAGGGGTCAGGAGTCCGGGTGGCCATTGTGGTGGTTCCCGGTCGGGTTGTTCGGGTGGCCGCTGTGGTGCACCGGTCGGGAGCCCGGATGGCCGCTGTGGTACACCGGTCGGAAGCCCGGCTGTGTCGGTTGCGCGGGTCAGGAGTCCGGGTGGCCAGTGTGGTGGTTCCCGGTCGGGTTGTTCGGCTTTGTAGTGGCGGCCGGTGGGTGAGGTCCAGCCGGGTGGTTCGGTGTGGGTTGCTGGGGTGGGGTTCCAGCGGGTGTTGTGTTTGAGGCGGTGGTGTTTGGGGCAGAGTTGGGCGAGGTTGCTGATGCCGGTGGTTCCGCCGTGGTGCCAGGCTGTGAGGTGGTCGGTGTCGTTGTCCGGGGATGGGTTGTTGCAGCCGGGGAAGGTGCATTTGCCGTCCCTGAGGTGCAGGGCTTTTTTCATGGCTGTGGTGAGGCGGTAGTTGGTGCGGCCGATTTCCAGTGGCGCCCCGTCGCGGGGATCGACCAGGACCCGGTAGAACGAGGTGGCACCGTCGGTGACGAGTTTGCGGGCCATGGAGGCCGGGATCGGGCCAAACCCGTCGAGGGTGGCGGGTTCGTCGGTGGCGCCGAACAGTGCGAGGACCGGGACGGTGACGAGCACGTCGACCTTGGGTGCCGGGACTTTGCCCACCTCCGGGTATCTATTGCCGCTGGCGGGTTCGTGGTCGGCGGTGCCGGTTGCAGCGGGGGCGCGGAGCAGGAGGCTGGCGGCGATGTCGGCTTTTAGTTGGGTGAGGGTGCGCGGTTCGTCGGGGCCTTGGAGGCCGCGGGCGAGGGCGGTGGTGCGGTTCCAGATGGCTGATGCCTGGCCGGCGGGGAGGTAGAGCGACACCCAGGCCATGCCGTCGCGGTCCGGGGTGCATTCCATCCGCCGGTCCGCGGCGCTTTTGGTGTGGCGTTTTTCGAGGGATTCGGGGTGGTGGCGTTCCAGCTACGGACTCGGGACCGGAAGCGGGACGGTATCAGTTCGCCGGCGGCGGCTCCGCGGGCCGGGTTCGGGTTCAGGACATGGGCGACGAGGGCGGCCGCGCCGGTGGGGTCGAGGCTGTCTGTTTCGTCGGCGATGATCCGGGCGTGCATCCAGGAGATGGTCCCGGCGGACAGGGCGTCCATGGCAAGTGGCAGGGCGGTGAGTTGGCGGGATTGGGTGACGAGTGCTCCGGCGGCGGCGGAGCTGATGGTCAGCGACCCCGGCGATTTCCTCGACCGCGGACATCTCGGCGTAGGTCCGTTCATGTGCGGGCGCGTCCGGTGGGGTCATCGCGTGCTGAATTTCGATCGCCTCGGCTGCGTCCCGGGCTTTCACCGCGGCCAGTTGGGCCTCCAACCGAGACACTACCGACATCCGTTCCAGCCGGATCTCATACTGGCGCTGCAGCACATCCACACCAGCATCGCGACTACCACCGGCACCGGCGCCGGCTGCAGTGCCAGCTTCCAGCCGGTCATCTTCGAGGAACAGCGCATCGAGGCCCGCGACGGAGGCATAAATGCCCTCCATCGCCGCTGCCATGCCCTCGCCGTTTCCCATACGAACATCATCTAACGGGGGTCTGACAATTCGGGCTGGCCCAGGTCCGGGTGCGGCTGGCGGGCAAGCCCGGCCGACTATGCGGGTGCAGCCACCCACTCGCCCCGGCGCAGAACTCCTGCCAGCTTCAGTTCACGGTCAACCACAACGACGTCGGCAGGCATCCCCACGCCAAGGTCACCTGCCTTCCCCGACAGTCCCAAGACCCCCGCCGGGACTGCGGTGGCCGACGTGACCGCCTCCCGCAAGGGGACGCCGGCGGCAACGGTGGATCGGACAACGTCCAGCAATGTGGCAGTTCCGCCGGCGATGGCACCAGTGTTGTCCACGCGCGCCACGCCTCCCCCAACCGTGACGGCCAGGGGCCCCAGCCGGTATTGGCCATCAGCCAGACCCGTAGCGGCCATGGAATCCGTTACCAGCGCGATGTTCTCCGCTCCCACCAGCTCGAAGACTGTCTTGACGGTTTCCGGGGCGAGGTGGACGCCGTCAGCAATAAGTTCCACCACCGCAGTCCCGCCCCGCGCTGCACTCAGGCAGGCGGAGACCGGACCAGGGGAGCGATGGTGCATGGTGGGCATGGCATTAAAGAGGTGGGTCACGGTGGGTCTCCGGCCAGCGCCGGAAGAATCGGCAAGTCCGACGGCGGCCCGCTCCAGGAAGGCAGCCGCACCGGAATGTTCGGCTGCAGTGTGCCCCAACGAAGGGATGGCCCCACGTGATGTGAGCAGGTCCACCAGGCCCGACGCACCCGGCAGTTCGGCCGCCAGGGTCATCGAAGCCAGGGAAGGACCAGCCGCCTCGAAGAGTTCAGTCAGGAGTTCGGCGTCGGGTTCCAGCAGCAGCGCGGGGTCATGCGCCCCGCACTGTTGGCCGGACAGGAACGGGCCTTCAAGATGCGATCCGGCCACCAGCCCCTCCTTAGTCAGCGACCGCAGCACCTTCAGGTTCCGGACCAGGTCCGCCGGCGCTCCGGTGACCAAACTGGCCAGCAGTGTTGTGGTGCCCCGGCTGTGAAGGTAGCGGGCAGCAGCGCGGGAGCCCTCCTCCGATCCTTCGGCGAAGTCAGTGCCATGGGCGCCGTGGCAGTGGAGGTCCACCAGGCCGGGCAACAGTATGCGGGCAGAGTCCCCGGCAGCAACTGCACCACCGGCCTCGCCAGGAAATCCCGACGCCGGCCCGGCGTAGGTAATCCGGCCGCCAGCCACCGCGACGAGTCCGTCGTCGACATCCATGCTTGAGGACACCACGCGCCCCCGAAGTATCAATTCCCCGCCCATCACGCAGCCTTTCGCAGAGCCGCCGCCATGCCGGCAGCGAGTATGGGATCTGCAACACGCGCCCTGGACCCGGTGGAAGGGTCCAGTCCGCGGGCTGACGTGTGAACGGCATGGACGCCGGCGCGGACCAGTTCCGGCATCAGTTCCAGGCGTACTCCGCCGCCGGCCATGATCTGTACCGACGGCGCGTGGTTCCGTCCCAGCTCCACCAACCGCGCCAGCATGGGGAGCCCGGCGGTGCAGTCGGCGCTTCCGCCGCTGGTCAGCACGCGGTTGACGCCGGCGCGTTCCAGCCTCGCCAAGGCATCAGCAGGGTCCGCGCCGGCAGCGAGGGCGGCGTCGAACGCGCGGTGGAAGGTTACTTCAGCAGTGGGATGGCGACGGCGGGCCACCTCAGAAAGGCGCAGGAGGGCGGGAACGTCCGGTCCGCCGTCGGCCGCCAAAACCCCCACGACGACGCCAGCGGCACCTGCATCCAATGCCGCCTCCACGTCCCTCTCCAGCACCTCAAGCTCGGCGGCGGTATAGGTGAAGCTGCCGGTGCGCGGGCGGACCAGGACGTGGACGGGCAGTCCCACGAGGCACGCCTGCTCCACCGTGGCAATGCTCGGCGTGATGCCGTCCGTCTCGGCGAGGGCAGCGCACAGTTCCACCCGTGCTGCGCCCACTGACTCCGCCAACCGGACGCCGTCGGCACTCTCCACGGCCAGCTCAAGGTGCGGCAGCCCCAGGACCCTTTGAATCCCTGCCACCCTCAGAGCCCCTGCCAGGCGGGCTTGCGCCCAAACGTGTCCTGGTAGTACTCCCGGTGAGCCAGCCTGGATGCCGCTGCCTCATCCACCAGGACCGTGACGTGCGGATGAAGCTGCAGCGCGGAGGCCGGGCAGATCGCGGCAACCGGACCCTCCACGGCCACCGCGATCGCCTCTGCCTTGGCCTCGCCCATCGCCAGCAGCAACAGGTGCCGGGCCTCCCGGATGGTGCCCAGGCCTTGGGTGAGGACATGGTCCGGAACAGCCGCGGGATCCGCGAAAAAGCGCGCGTTGTCCTTACGGGTCTGCTGTGTCAGCGTCTTGATACGGGTCCGGGATGAAAGCGAGGACATTGGCTCGTTGAAGCCCACGTGGCCGTCCGTGCCGATCCCCAGGATCTGGATGTCCACTCCGCCTGCCGCCGCAATAGCGGCCTCATACCGCTGTGTCTCGCCCTCGAGGTCCTCCGCCACACCATCCAGCCCATGCACTGCCCCGGCCGCAAAGTCCACGCTGTCCACGAATTCCTCCCGGATCACCGAGTGGTAGGACTGCGGGTGTGCACTGGGCAGGCCCACATACTCATCGAGGAGGAAAGCCTGCGCCCCGGCAAAGCTCAGCCCGTCATTCCGGTGCCGTGCGATGAGTTCCCGGTACGTGCCGAGGGGTGTGGACCCCGTGGCCAGGCCAAGGACGGACGGGCCGCTGCGGACCTGCTGCTCGATGGCGTCTGCGGCCGTGCGGGCCACGTCTGCGGGTGTGGGAAGGATGACGATTTCCATAGATGAAGATGCTTTCGGTGTCGGTGTGCCTGCGGAGTGAGCAGTACGGGGGCAGTGGCGGTGCGGGTTACTTCGCGGCGTCCGTCTCCACGGTGACCTCGTCATCCTCGCGGCCGGGGGTGCGAAGGTTCCAGCGCTTGATCACGAAGGAGAAGAGGAAGTAGTAAATCACCGCGTAACCGAGCCCGATGGGAATGAGCAGCCAGCCGTTCTGTGATTTGCCGAAGTTCAGGACAAAGTCGATCAGGCCGGCAGAGAACGTGAAGCCGTGATGGATACCCAGCGCGTTGACCAGGGCCATGGACGTTCCGGTCAGGGCGGCGTGGACGATGTAGAGCGGGAACGCCACGAACATAAAGGCGTACTCAAGCGGTTCGGTGATGCCAGTGAAGAAAGCGGTCAGGGCGGTGGAGAGCATGATGCCGCCCACGATCTTCTTCTGCGAGGGTTTCGCGTGGCGCCAGATGGCAAGTGCTGCTGCCGGCAGGCCGAACATCATGATGGGGAAGAATCCGGTCATGAAGATACCCGCGCTGGGGTCACCGGCGAAGAAGCGGTTGAGGTCACCGCGGACCAGGTGGCCGGAAGCGTCGGTGTAGTCGCCGATGAGGAACCAGACGCCCGAGTTCAGGATGTGGTGGAGTCCGGCGGGGATCAGCATGCGGTTGGCGAAGCCGTAGATGCCCCCGCCCACTACAGCGTTGCTGGCCACGGCCTGGCCCACTGCGGAAAGGCCAGCGTTGAAGAGCGGGTAGGCCAGGGCAAGGACGACGCCGGCCACCAGGCTGGTAACGGAGGTCAGGATGGGCACCAAGCGGCGGCCGCTGAAGAATCCGAGGAAGTCGGGCAGTTTTGTGCGGTAGAACCGCTGCCATAGCGATGCGGAGAGCAGGCCCACCACAATGCCGGCGAGCACGCCGTAGTTGATCATGGCGGGCTTGCCGGCCGGATCAACCTGTCCGGCCAAGACCAGCGGGGACATGGCCTTGAAGACTCCGTCGATCACCATGTAGCCAACTACGGCGGCCAGTGCCGTGGAACCGTCGGCCTTCTTGGCCCAGCCGATGGCAATGCCCACGGCGAAGATGAGCGGCAGCCAAGTGAAGACGGCATTGCCGGCGGCGGAGATGACGGCGGCGCCGCCTTCGAATCCAGGGATGGCGCCGAGCAGGTCGGCCTGGCCGATACGCAGGAGGATGCCTGCGGCGGGAAGGACAGCGATGGGCAGCATCAGGGTGCGGCCCAGGTGCTGCAGGGTGGCAAACGCCTTGTTTGGCTTCTTTTCGGGAGCCAAGGCGGCGGTCTCGGATGTTGACATGGTTGCACCTCTGCGGGTTCGGGTGGGGCTTGTAAAGGAGGGGTTCCAGCCGGTACTGTCTGGTTATGACCAGTTCAGTGTGATCCATCCCACGAGCGCCTGTCAAGGCAAGGGGAAAGCCAGCCGGACCATTCAAATAGCCGGCGGTGGAAGACATAATTGGTCGCACTTGGGCCGCCGGCCCCGGTGATGAAGCTGTGCTCCGAGCGGGCACCGTCAGAAAGGGCAACCATGTCCAAAGCAGAAAAGATCATCGAAGGCCTGGGCGGAGCCGGCAACATTGTGGAGATTGAAGCCTGCATTACCCGCCTCCGCACTGAGGTCAAGGATGGTGCCCTCGTGAATGAGGCGTCGCTGAAAGCCGCCGGAGCCCACGGCGTGCTGGCCTCCGGCACGGCCGTCCAGGTCATCGTTGGCCCCGAGGCCGACACCCTGGCCGAAGACATCGAGGACCTCCTCTAGTGGCGCAGTCCCTCGTGGTCCTCGCGCCCATCGCCGGTACCGTGGTTCCCCTTGCCGACGTCCCGGACCCTGTTTTCGCCGGCCAGATGGTGGGTTCCGGCGCCGCCGTGGAACCGCCGGCAGGCGAGATGTTCGACGTCGTGTCCCCCGTGGCGGGAAAGGTGATCAAGCTCCTGCCGCACGCCTTTGTGGTGGTTGAGTCCTCCGGGCGCGGCGTCCTCACCCATGTGGGCATCGATACGGTCAAGCTCAAGGGCGAAGGCTTCAAGCTGCTCATCGCCCAAGGCGACACTGTCGACGCCGGTGCCGCCGTCATGCGCGTCGATCCCAGCGCCGCCCTCGCGGCCGGTTACTCGATGGTGAGTCCCGTCGTCGTCCTCGACACCAAGCCGGACATGGCAACCCTTATCGGAAGCGGCACTGTCACCGCAGGGCAGGAGCTGTTCTCGCTGGACTGACGGGCCTGCTCCTAGAGCCGGACTTCCATATTCAGGGAGTAGCGGTCGGAGCGGTACCAGGAGCGTGAATGCTCGATGGCCAGGTGGCCTGAATAGGAGACCCGGTCGAATGCCAAGACCGGCGCTCCTGTTCCAGTGCCGAGGAGCGCCCCGACGTCTGCAGGGGCGCCCTCGGACTTCACGCTTTGGCGGGCCCTGTCGATCTGGTGCCCGAACTGCGCTGCGAGGGCTTTGTATACGGATCCGGTGAGGTCGATGTCCAGCAGCCCTGGTGCGTGCTCCGGGTTGTACCAGGCATCATCAACGCTGACCGGACGGCCGTCCGCCAGCCGGAGGCGCTTGAGATGGAAGGCCTCGGAACCCGGATTCAAGCTCAGCGCCTCGGCGGTGTCGTCAGGGACCGCGGCGGCCTCCGCCACCAGCACTACGGTGCTGGGAACGTGCCCCATGGCCTCCATTTCCTGGGTGAAGGAGGCCAGGTGCAGGGTGGACTGCACGGGGGAGTCCGCCACGAATGTGCCCTTAGCGGGAACGCGGACCAGGTGCCCTTCGTTGACCAGCCGGCCAATGGCGGCACGTACCGTGATGCGGCTGACGCCGTAGGAGTCCATCAGGGTGCGCTCGCTGGGGAGCCGGGCGCCCGGCTCCAGTTCCTCTTTTGCCAGCTTGAGGATGATCAGGCGCAACTGCTCATGCTTGGGGACCTGCGTGTTGTTGATGGGCGCGCTCGCCGCCGGAGCGCTGCTCCTTGATGGTGCTGTGGCTGGCACGGAAGGCCCCTTCGATCCTGGAGCGGTCCGGTGAGGACCACTTCCTCGGATTATTCCACACGCCACCGCCGGGGCAAGGGGAAGGCGAGGCTACTGGCCCGCCCATGACGAAGCCGAAATTAAAAGTTAGGCTCAGTTCTTTGCCAAGCTCCGGACATACCCTTAGTGTTAGAAACACTAAGCATGCTTTCTATTTCGAGGGGGTTGTACCTATGCGAAAAGTACCTGCGCTGGGAGTTTTGGCGGCAGCGATGATTGCACTGGCTGGCTGCACGGGCGGCGGCGGCGGCGGTGCGGCAAGCCCAACGTCCACCCAAACGGCTACCCAGAGCGCCAGTGCGTCAGCGGAGGCCAAGGTGTACACCGAGGATGAGCTCCGCGACCTGATCTCGGGAATGAAGGACGAGGACGGCAACGAGCTGAAGCTTTATTCCAAGGAGCAGGTGGACCAGGGCGGCAACATCGCCAACCTGCTCCTGAGCACGGCAACCGTGGACCCATCGGACTGCAAGGACATCGCCACCGCTGGGCTCCTGGACAAGGTGGAAAGCGGTGACGTTGCCGTTGCGCTTTCCGAGGGCGACCAGCCGCGCACCTTGTCCGCCCAGTCGGGCAGCGAGGGGCCGGACGCCGTCGAAGTCCTCGATAAGATCAGCGGCAAAATGGACCAGTGCGACAAGTTCTCGGTGACCGCGCTGGGTCAGACCTATGAGGTCAACAGCGAGGAACTCCAGGCCGACACTGACGCCGAGAAGACTTTCGCCACCCTCAGCACCCGCACGGGCGAGAACCAGCAGAAGCTGATGCAGGTATCCGCTGCCGAGGGCAAGCTCCTGGTGGTTGCCACCAAGAGCGGTGCAGATCTGGGTGACACAGACCAGAAGGAACTTGAGGACCTGATCAATGAGGTCCTGGAGAAGGCCGACGGCGGCAGCGGGACTTCCAGCCCCACGTCCACCAGCACCTCGGGTTCCACGCGCACATCCTCACCGACCGGTTCCGCGTCGGCTACGGCCACGTCAACGGAGAGTGAAGACAGCAGCATGTCCTCCGCATCGCCTTCCGCTTCACGGTAACCCCAAGGGCAGCACAAAGGCGGGCAGGATATTCCTGCCCGCCTTTCTGTACACAGCCGGTTAAGCCAGCCGGGGTTGCTGACGGCGCCGGCGTTGGCTTGAC
This sequence comes from Arthrobacter sp. Ha26, assembly GCF_059091705.1. Taxonomy (NCBI): domain Bacteria; kingdom Bacillati; phylum Actinomycetota; class Actinomycetes; order Micrococcales; family Micrococcaceae; genus Arthrobacter; species Arthrobacter sp. Ha26. Next base: position 945,362 of record NZ_JBNHGX010000001.1, on the reverse strand, counting down.
CGCAATCTGTAGCAGCAGTGACCGTAGGCTGGAGTCTTGACCCCGGGCACCACCGGGGGGAGAGCAGCCGGAACCCAGGTGAAAGGCAGAATCATGACCACGTCCAGTGAAGAGCCCCGCAACACCGCCGACCTTCGCGGTCCCGGCGATCCGGACGAAGCCAAAAAGCCGACGCAGGCCCCGCAGAGCGGCCAGCACCCGGAGCTCCCCGGCGCGGGCAACATCCGCGAGGAGCAGCAGGCGCATGCTGCGGGAACAGTGCCGGCGTCGTACTCAGGGAGCGGTGCACCGCCGCAGGAACACAAGCCCGAGGAAGCCCTGGACGAGCCGGGAAACTGGGACGACGACGTCTGATATGATCACCCGCGCCGATGTTGAGGATGCGGCCAGGCGCACGGCCGGGCTCACCCGGATAACGCCCGTCCTGCAGGCGGATGCAGATGCGTTCCCCGGGGAGGTGTGGTTCAAGTGCGAATTCATGCAGCACACCGGCACCTTCAAGGTCCGCGGTGCACTGAACCGCATCCTGGCCAGCAAGGAGCGCGGTGAGCTGGATCCCGCCGTGGGTGTTGTGGTCGCTTCCGGCGGAAACGCCGGTCTGGCCAACGCGTACGCGGCAGCCCAACTGGGAGTACCGGCAACGGTATTCGTTCCGGCTGCTGCGCCGGCCGTGAAGGTAAAAAAGCTCCGGGCCATCGGTGCCACTGTGATCCAGGGCGGAGCTGAATACGCTGAGGCGTACCAGGCCGCCGTGGCGCATGCGCAACAGTCCGGGGCCGTCTACTGCCACGCTTACGACCAGCCCGAGATCGCAGCCGGAGCCGGAACGGTGGGAACGGAAGTGCTGGAGCAGATCGCCGGAGTGGACACCGTGCTGGTGGCGGTGGGCGGCGGCGGGCTGATGGCCGGAATCGCTGCAGCGGTGGAACGCCATGCCCACGTGGTGGGCGTGGAGCCCGACAACGCGCCCACGCTTCACGCCGCCCTCGCCGCGAAAGAACCCGTCGACGTCGCAGTATCGGGCGTCGCCTCGGACTCCCTGGGGGCCCGCCGCATCGGTGACATCGGCTTCTCCGTCGCGGTCAGCACCGGCGTCGAGAGCGTCCTGGTGTCCGACGACGACATCGTCACCGCACGCTCACTCCTGTGGGACGACTACCGGCTGGTGGTGGAACACGGCGCCGCGGCTGCGTACGCTGCCCTGAGCTCCGGCCGCTACGTGCCAAGGCCGGGGGAGCGCGTGGCGGTCATCCTCTGCGGAGCTAACACGGACCCGGCCACCTTGTAGGGCAGCCGGGTCCGGTGCGCGGTCAACCAGCAGTAAAGGCTAGCTGCAGAACTTCTGGTAGGTGCTCCCGGCTTCCTCGTAGCTGGCCTGCAGTTCGGCAATCCTGGCCTCGTCCGGCGTCTCCTTGGCCTGCTCATCCGTGTATTCGAGGATGGACTCGAGGGCGGGCTTGAGGTCATCGGAGGCAACCTCGTGAATGGGCCGGATCTGGTTGGCGAGGCGGTTCATGCCCGTTTTGCCGGCGTTGTTGGCCGGGTTGGATACCACGCTCTGGATCCGCTCGCAGGTTTCCGCGGTGGTGAGCTGGTTGGAGGCGGTGCAGGCCGTGGCGGAGACAACGAGTCCGGCGGCGATCAAGGCTGTGGCGAGTTTCTTCATGGGTCCCTCAGTAGTTGATTGAGGTTTCGATTGTAAGCAGAACCGGGGCACGATTGCCGGTCCGTGGACCTTGCCCCCTTCCTTATGAAGGGGGCACCAAGTTCTGGCGGGGCTTCCTGCCGGTGCTTAAAATGGCACCACCATCGTGCGGAGCTGCCGCAGATCGGCCCCGTGCGTTCCCATCCCATCGAGGAAGCATCATGCGCCGAACAGTACAACGTCGAACAGTTCAGGGCCGAACAGCGAAACGCCACGCAGCCGCCGGGGTCATCGCCCTTCTGGCCCTTTTCCTGCCCTCTGCCCTTCCGGCGGCGGCCTCGCCACCCAACAGTGACGACGTCATTATGCTCGACGGCGCCACCTCCGCCGAGGGCATCGCGGCTGGGGAGGGCAGGACTTTCTATGCCGGCGACCTGATGACCGGCGACATTTTCCGCGGCGACATCCGGGAGGATACTGCCAGGCTCTTCATCGATGCGCCCGACGGCAGGATGGCCGTGGGGATGAAGGCAGATGTCAGCAACCACCTGCTCTTCGTGGCGGGCGGGGCTACCGGCAAGGCTTTCGTCTACAACACCGAAACCCGCAAGACCGTAAAGGAATACGTTCTGGGCTCCGGGTTCATCAATGACGTGACCCTCACCGACCACGGTGCCTGGTTTACCAACTCCGCCGCTGCGGAACTCTACTTCATCCCGGTGGGCAGGCACGGGAAGCTGGGGGACCTCAAGATTCTGCCGCTTACTGGCCCGGCCGGCGACGCCGGTGATGCCTTCAATCTCAACGGCATCGCTGCCGCCAAGGGCGGCGAAGTCCTGATTGTGGCCCACTCGGGCAACTCCCAGCTCTACACCGTTGACCCGACCAGCGGCGAAAGTGCCGTGATCAAAGGGGTCAGCCTGCCCAACGTCGACGGGATCCTGGTCAAGGGCCGCACCCTGTGGGCGGTCCAGAACATGTCCAACCAGATCAGCAGGCTCAAGCTGTCCGGCGACCTGTCCTGCTTCACGGTGCAGGACGTGATCACCAGTAAGCAGTTCGACATTCCGACGACGGTAGCCAGGTTTGGCAACACCCTCGCCGCGGTCAACGCGAAGTTTGGAAAGCAGGCTACGCAGTATGAAGTGGTGTTGGTGCCCGCACGTGACTAGCTAAAACCCCAACTGCATAATCGGCTGCTAGATGGTCCGAGGAGCCTTGCCTAGGTTGTCCTTCAGTTCCTGGGCGTTCTGCCGCACCACGTACGCGGGCCGGTCGCGCTCCACACGCCAGCTGTCCTCGAGGAGACCGATGTTCACAGTGTCGAAACCAAATTCGTCGTACAGGCGGGTGACAAGTTCGGCAGCTTCCGGGTAGTCGCTGGCTGTTGCCAATGCACGGCGGTTTTCGGTGCCGGCGGGTGTCCCGTCCGTGGCGATCTGGGCGGCCGCGATGTGGTTGAAGCCCTTCGCCACCTTCGATTCAGGCAGGTGTTCCTGGAGCAGTCCCGAGGTAGTGGCCTCGCCGTTATCCAGTGCCGGGATGTGGCCATCCCGCTCCCAGTAGTAGTTGTTCGTGTCGATGACGATCTTGCCGGCCAGGGGTACCACCGGGATGTCCTTGTAGTTCTTGAGCGGCACGGTCACCACGGCGAAATCTCCTGCTTCCGCCGCTTCCGGAGCCGTGGCGGCCCGCGCCTTAGGGCCGAGTTCCGCCACCAGCCCGGCCAGGGTTTCCGGGCCGCGGGAGTTGCTGATCACCACGTCGTAGCCCAGCTCCACCGCCTTCCTGGCGATCGCGCTTCCAATATGTCCTGCACCGATGATTCCAATAGTTGTCATATCGCCCCCAACCACCGCTTCCGCGCAGATATTTCAACAGCGTTCCGGGAATAAATGCCGCAGGAAACGCGTACGATGCCGTCCTGCCGCCTCCGCATGGCGCGGCAGGTCGTCGTCGTGGTTCCTCCAGCGCAGGAGGGGCAGGTCCTGCCAATAACAAAACGCAATAGAACAAATTCGCCCAGTTAGTAACGGAGAAGCCTTGACCCCTCGCTCCTGCCGCTGATAAACGTTAAGGGCAGAAAGCGATTTCCCTCCCTCCTGCACCACCGCCCGAACCGCCCAGACAGGTTCGTCAGCCGAGGAGTGAAACGTTCCAACTGTCGTCCGGCGGACTCAGCTGCCGGCGCATCAAAGGAGATGTTCTTTTGGTTTACCACTCAAAATGTTCCCCCTCATCCCGGGGCGGCCGCGCCTGGAAAGCGGCTCCCCTCGCTGCAGCAGCTTCCCTGACGGCCGCAGCACTTGCTTTCACCGGCCTCCCCCTGGCACAAGCGGACAGCAGCACCGCGCCCGGGCAATCAAAGCAGGCAGAGCTCAAGCGCCAGGTGGAAAACCTGGACCGGGCGCCCGTGGCAGTGCTCACGGACCAGGGCGTTACCCTGGGCTGGCGCATGTTGGGCCTGGACCAGGACAGTGTTGGATTCCACGTGATCCGAGACGGCGTCCAGCTCACCGACGAGCCCATCCGCGATACCACCACCTACGTTGACCCGGCGGGTACGGCAACGTCGAAGTACGTCATCAAGACCGTGGGTAACGGCAATGGGCAGGACAAGCTCAGCGCCGAGTTCACGCCGCTGGCCCAGAATTACCTTCCCATCAAGCTGGATAAGCCGGCCGATGGCGTCAGCAAGGACGGAAAACCCTACAGCTACACGGCCAATGACTCGAGCGTCGCGGACCTGGACGGCGACGGCACCTACGAGATCATCCAGCTCTGGAATCCCACCAACGCGCAAGACAACTCAAAGTCCGGCTACACCGGCAACGTGTTTGTGGACGCCTACAAGATGGACGGCACCAAGCTGTGGCGCATCGACCTGGGCCGCAACATCCGCGCCGGCGCCCACTACACCCAGATCCTTGCCTACGACTTTGACGGCGACGGCAAGGCCGAGGTGTCCATGAAGACGGCGGACGGCACCACGGACGGCGCCGGAACCGTGATCGGCGACCCCGCAGCCGATTACCGGAACAGCGCCGGCTATGTCCTGTCCGGCCCGGAATTCCTTACCGTGTTCAACGGCGCTACCGGAGCGATCATGGACACCGTGCCCTACGACCCGCCCCGCGGCTCCGTCGCTGCCTGGGGTGACAACTACGGCAACCGCGTGGACCGCTTCCTCGCCGCCGTCGCCTATGTGGACGGCGAACACCCCTCCATGATGTTCAGCCGCGGCTACTACACCCGCGCCGTCCTGGTCACCTATGACCTGGTGGACGGCAAGCTGGTGAAGCGCTGGACCTTCGATTCGGACATCGCCGGTGCCGAGTACAAGGGCCAGGGCAACCACAACCTCTCTGTGGCTGACGTTGACCAGGACGGCAAGGACGAGTTTGTATTCGGCTCCATGACCATCGACGACGACGGCAAGCCCCTGTACAACACCAAGCTGGGCCACGGCGACGCCATCCACACAGGCGACCTGGACCCGTCGCGCCCGGGCCTGGAGACCTTCGCCGTGCACGAGAGCATGAGCCAGAGCGGCAACCGCGGCGCCACCTTCCGTGACGCCGCCACCGGCGAGATCCTCTGGAGCATCCCGGCCACGCGGGACACCGGCCGCGGCGCTGCAGGGGACATCGACCCGCGCTACGCCGGAGCCGAAGGCTGGGCCGTTGGCGGAGACGCCGCCTGGAACTCCCCGGTAGGCCAGCTGCGTTCAGCCAAGGGTGAGCTGATTGCTGAAAAGATCCCGGCAGCCAACTTCCTGGCCTGGTGGGACGGTGACCCGCTCCGCGAAATCGTCGACCACGACTTCGATGCCGCCACGCAGGTGGGCGTTCCCACCATTTCGAAGTGGAACTGGGAAACCGAAACCAGCGACAGGCTCCTGACCGCCACGGGCGCGCGGACCAACAACGGCACCAAGGGCAACCCGTCGCTCCAGGCGGACCTCCTGGGCGACTGGCGCGAGGAACTGGTCTTCCCGTCGTCGGACAGCACGGAACTGCGGATCTACACCAGCACCTCGCCCACCGAGGTCCGGCTCCGCACCCTGATGCATGACCCGATGTACCGCACCGGCGTTGCCCGCGAGGCCGTGGCCTACAACCAGCCACCGCACCCGAGCTTCTTCATCGGGGAGGGCATGGAGGCCCCGGCAGCACCGTCTGTGTTCTACGCAGGCGCCGGCAAGTAGCAGCAGCAACGCAGCAACGCCAAGCGCCGCCCGCCTCGGGGGAGAGGCGGGCGGCGCTTTGCTTTGCGGGAACGTCCGTCCGGTGCCGGCATGTCCGACGCCGGGACGATCCTCAGGCGGTCAGGTTGCGGTCAGTGCTGGCCGAGGTTGCCGCCAACAGGAGGCAGGCCGCCGTCGGGCCGCCGCTCGTCATCGCGGCGTTCGCCGGCGCTGCGGTTCTCGCCCTCAAGCGTCTCGTCCGACTCGCCGGTGGTGTCCACCAGCCCGTTGGTCTGGTCAAAGGCGTGTCCGATCCTGTCATCACCCAGGTCGGCGACCGAGCCGGTGGAGCCTGCTGCCGACGTCGTGCCTGCAGTGGTGCCTGTTCCCGTGGTGCCCATTCCCGCAGTCCCCATTCCTGCGGTGCCGGTGGTATCGGTGGTGATGTCCGTCGGAACCGGCGTGACAATGACCGGCTCTGCGGAATCCACTGGAGTTACCGTGACGTCCGCACCACCCTCTGCTGTCTCCTTGTTGCCGCCGGATGCCATGGCTGCCGCCGCGCCTGCCGCCGCTGCAAGGCCAACGCCTGCTGCGACCTTGCCGGATACGCCTGCCCTGCCCGAGTCGCCGCGGGATCCTGCAGCATCCTCGACGCCCGGCGTGCCCACCGGCGCCCCGGAGCTGACACTGCCGCGCCACGCGCCGCTGGCGTAGCCCTCGTCCTCGATGAATTCCTTGAACCGCTTCAGGTCTGCCTCGGCCTGGCGGTCCACCACGTTGAGCTTGTCACCCACTTTTTCGATGAGGCCTTCGGGCTCGTATTCGAGCGTCAGCTGGATGGAGGTCTGCCCGCCGCCCACGTCCTCGAAATCAACCGAGCCGGCGTTGGTGGCGCCTTCAGTGGCGGCCCATGCAACCTTGCGGTCCGGAATCTGTTCCAAAATCTTGGCTTCCCACTGCCTGCGGACGCCGCCGATCTCGGCAACCCACTGCAGGCGGTCGTCGCTGAGCTGCGTAACGCTCTTGACGCCGCCCATGAAGTGCGGGAATTCCTCGAACTGCGTCCACTGGTTGTAAGCGGTACTCACCGGTACGTTCACCAGAATGCGTTTTTCCACCTTCGTGCTCATAACGTCTCCTTCGCTGTGTAACCGGAACTGATGAGTCGGTAAAAATCATCAGCATGCTTACCAACATACCTTTTGGGCGGGCTGGTTTCCAGAGCGGGATGTACGACGTCGGCGCGTCGCCGCTGTTCCAAGGCGTACGAGTGCGTTCAGGGGAGGCGAAAAGCCGTCAGTTATTGCTTGTGGTCAGGAGACGTGGCGTCCGGCGTGTCCGGTCCCTCGGCCGGGTCCTGCGAGTGCGCCCGGATTTCTGTGGCGTCCGCATCGGGATCGCCCTCGGCGGGCGCCTCTGTATGGACCCGCTCATCCTGTAATGGATTCTCGCTCATGCCTGCTCCTCACCGCGCCGGGGACTTCGCTACAGATCATTCAGCGCTCCCCGGCACGGCCTGTCAAGGAGCGGTGAACCTCTGGCCGAGCCGGGTCTTCTGTGTTGGACTGGTGAGGCAGTGGGCAGCAATCGCCGTCCAGCACGGGCGGCACCTTTTCCAAACAGAACATGGACGGCCGGCGCTGACTGGCCATTGGAAGGAACACTCATGGCACCGTTCAAGATCGGATACTTCGTGGGGAGCCTGGCTACCGGCTCCATCAACCGCGTCCTGGCCAACGCGTTGATCAAACTGGCTCCCGAGGACCTGGAGTTCACGGAGATCCCCATCAAGGACCTACCCCTGTACAGCTACGACTACGATGCCGATTTCCCGCCTGAAGGACGAGCCCTTAAGGAGGCCATCGAGGGCTCCGACGGCATCCTGTTCATCTCACCCGAATACAACCGCTCCATCCCCGGTGCCCTCAAGAACGCCATCGACTGGGGGTCCCGGCCCTGGGGGAGCAACTCCTTTGCCCGCAAGCCCACCGGCATTATCGGAGCATCCCCTGGCAGCATCGGGACCGCGGTGATGCAGTCCTCCATGCGCAGCGTGCTGAGCTTCCTGGATGCGCCGCAGCTGAACGCCCCTGAGGTCTACTTCCACTACGACCCCGCCGCGTTCGGCGAGGACGGCGAGGTCAAGGACGAGGCGTCCGCCAAATTCCTGCGTCACTACATGGATGAGTACAGCGCTTTTGTTGCCCGCGTCCTGGCCGCGAACGCACCCGGCCACATCGGCGACATGGAGCCGGACACCGCCAAGCTCTCCCGGTAACCCGGCAGTCCAGGCGTACGGATGCCCGCCGGCCCAGCGACGGCGGGCATCCGAGTCTTTTGCCGGGTATCCGGGGCTTTCAGTCCAGCGGCAAGGTGACCGTCACGCTGGTGCCCCGGCCGGGGGCGGAGCTGATGTCCACGGTGCCGCCGGCTTCGTGGACGGCCACGGACATCAGCCGCAGGCCATAACCGTGGTGCCGGCCGCACGTGGCGAGTTTGCTGTCAAAGCCTGTGCCGTCGTCGGACACCACCAGGCGGATGCCGTGGTCCACTGCGGCGAGCTGGAGATTGAGCTGCGAGGCGTCTGAGTACTTGAAGGCGTTGCTGAGGGCCTCGCGCGCCGACTGGTACAGAAGCGTGGCGCAGTTCGCTGGAATCTCGATGCCCCAGTGCGGAGTATCCCAGCGGACCGCGGTGCCCTGCTGGCGGAGGGGCCCGGTGAGCCGGTCGATGCAGCCGGCCAGCCCCAGTGCGTAGAAGTCGAGCGGATGCTGATCCGTAAGCACTCCTCCTACGGTTTTAACTTCATCAAAAACCACTTTGTTTCCCATGACTTCCTGCTCCCCACAAGCTGGTTGGTCCTATGGCTCCAGCGTGGACCCGGAACGTCAACGGGCAGCAAGGTTTCCCGCAAGATCCGATCAATTCTGCGCGGCGGAGGGCGGGCGCCGGATTTGCGTCCGACGACAGGTGGCCGGCCCTGTAGAAGCCCGCCGCCACGTGCCGCCTGGATTGCTTGCGTGGTTCCCGGGCTCACTGACACGCCTGTATTACGCTGGGGTCTTTGAGGCTAGGCCGGCTTGCGGGGCCGGCGGTTGGGTGAGACGGGCTGGATCGGCCGGGAAGCGGGAAGTCATGCCGGTATGGATTCAGGCGCTGCTGTGGGGAACTGTTGCCGGGGCGGCGCTGGTCCTCGGGGCAGCGATGTCCTGGCGGTGGTCGCTGCCGCCCAAGCTGGTCTCATCCATCATGTCCTTCGGCGCGGGCGTCCTGATCTCCGCGCTGGCTTTCGAACTGGTGGACGAGGCCGTGCAGGGCGGGGGATTGTGGCCCACCGTGGTCGGGTTCCTGGCTGGCGCCGTGGTGTACGTCGGGGCCAACATGCTGCTCTCCCGGGCGGGGGCCAAGCACCGCAAGCGCTCGGGTGACCAGCAGCCCTCCGAATCGGACGATCCCGGCAGCGGCACTGCCATTGCCGTGGGTGCGCTGCTGGACGGTGTCCCGGAGTCGGTGGTGCTTGGTGTGAGCATGCTCGCAGGCGGAGTGGTTAGCCCGGCCATGATGGCTGCCGTGTTCATCTCCAACGTTCCCGAGGGGCTCTCCGGGACCGCAGGCATGAAGAAGGCCGGCCGGAGCGCCAAATATGTCTTCGGCCTGTGGGGCGGGATCGCGCTGCTTTGTGGAGTCGCGTCCCTCATCGGCTACGCAGCCCTGGAAAACGCACCCGGAGAAGTGGTTGCACTTATTACCGCGGTGGCGGCAGGGGGAATCCTGGCGATGCTCGCGGACACCATGATCCCGGAGGCCTTCGAGCAGCACCACAATCTCACGGGGCTCACTGCCTCGGTCGGGTTCCTGACCGCATTCACGGTGCACCACGTCGGGGGCTAGGCAACTTCCAGGGGTTCCGGCCCAACTTTTTCGGCTTGGCCAGGCGCCTTTCTTCCCGGGGGCTGTTAGCGTGGAGGCCCGGCCATTGAAGGAGGAGCGATGACGATCAACTCACCTGATTCACTGCCTGACGACGAGCAGCAAAGCGGCGCCAAGGGCTCTCAGGGCAACAACGACGGCGGTATCCCCGGCAGGGAAGACGGTGTGGGAATCGGCGCCGATGGAGAACCAAACACCTTCGAGCCCGAAGAAGATCCGGACGCAACCGAGGGGCCGGAAAGCGACTGAACGGCGGGACGAATTTGATGCCGGCAGCGCGCTGGCTCAAGGTTCAATCAAGAATGCCGCAGTCATGCCCAAATCGGCATTTTGCGTGATTCCCTGCCGGTAGATTCTTCTCTGTTTCCACGTTAATTCCCCAACACGGAAGCATGGAAAGCCCCCGCGCTGGAGCATGACTCGCGCGGGGGCTTTCGCCACAAAATACCAACCGCATCAACGCCTCATCCGCTGATACGCGCCTACACGAAACCTTCACTCTGCGTCTTTTCATCCGCCACCCGTACTCCGTAGTGGTAGGCAAGCTTTCCGCCGAGGTAGCCGGAGGCGCCGACCACCAGGTAGCCCATGAGGCTGAGGATGAACGGAATCAGGGTGAAGTCCTGCTTATCAGCGCCAAGGCGGAGGAAGAAGCCGATGATGAACAGGGCCACGGCAGTCAGGTTCAGCGACATGTGGATGAGCCCTGTCCGGTGGGCCGGTGTTCCCGCGGTAAGCGTCATAAAATCCATCAGGCCAAACAAGGCGGCGGCGAGTGCACCAAGGATGCCAATCCCCACGAGCCACTGAGCCCCGATGAGGAAGGGAGCGTCGTCGCTTCCAAGCAATGCCACGACGTCGAAAACCAGGCTCGCTGTCCAGGCGCCGATCGGGATGGTCACCAGGGTGGGGTGGAGCGGGTGCCCGTAGGGTCCGGCCAGTGGGGTTCTGGGGTGCTTTGACCGTTGGTGGGCAGTGAGGTCAGCCATGATTGCTCCTTATTCCGTTGAGGGTGCGTTATTCGGTGGGCTTCCGGGCTGGTTGTCGCGGAGGGCCAGTGCCGCCTGGACCAGGGCGGAGTGCGTCAGGGCTTGGGGGAAGTTGCCGAGGAACATGCCGGAGGACGGGTCCATCTCCTCGCTGTAGAGCCCCAGCGGCGAGCTCTTCTGCAGCAGCGCCTCAAACAGTGCCGTGGCTTCCTGATGCCGGCCGGTGGTTGCCAGGGCTTGGGCAAGCCAGAACGAGCAGGGGAGGAACGCCCCCTCCGTCCCGGGGAGGCCGTCCCGCCCCGGCGGATACCGGTAGAGCAGCGGGAAGCCGGCGGAGAGTTCCGACTGGACAGCGTCGATGGTTCCCCGGAGGCGGGACGAGTCCGTTTCCTCCAGGCTCGTGAGCGGAAGGACCAGCAGGGCGGCGTCCAGATCGTCGGAGCCGTACGTGCGGGTGTAGGAGTTCCGCGCCGCGTTGTAGCCATTGGTGCGCAGCTCTGCCGTGATGTGGCTTCGCGCCGTTTCCCAGCTAAGGCGGCGTCGTTTTCCTAAGTGGTGGGTAGCGGCGATGCGAAGGGCCCGGTCCAGCGCGAGCCACGCCATGACTTTGGAGTGGACGTGCTGGGCCGCGTCGCCACGTACTTCCCAGATCCCGGCGTCGGGCTCCCGCCAGGTGGCGGCAACCAGGTCAGCGAAGCCACGCATGGCCCGCCAGGTTTCCGAGGTGAGCTTGCGCCCCCTTTCCACGAATGCCCAGGAAGCGTCCAGCACCCAGCCGTAGCCGTCCAACTGGTGCTGGGTGGCAGCGAGATTCCCCGTCCTCACAGGACTGCTGCCTGCGTAACCGGGCCAGCGGGACAGGTTCCGCTCCGCCGGCACGTGTCCTCCCATCAAGGTGAGCAGTGCCGGAAGATGGGGCCGCTGCAACCGGCTGGCATGAAGCAGCCAGCCCAGGAAGCCCTCCGCCTCCTGTGTCTTTCCTGCCCGCAGGAAAGCGCCGACGCCGATGCTGGCGTCGCGGGGCCAGGCGTACCTGTAGTCCCAGTTGCGGATGCCGCCGGGGGCCTCGGGCAGCGAGGTGGTGGGGGCAGCCACCGGAGCACCGGAAGGGGAGTAGGTGAGCAGCCGGAGCGTGAGCAGGCTGCGCACAACCGCGGGCCGGTACGGGAGGGCGATGTCCACCTCCTCCGTCCACGCCTGCCAGCGGCCCTCGTCCCGCTGGACAAGGTCCCACGCTGCCCCGGTTTCTACATGGATCAGGGGTTCACCGTAGGCCAGCGCCAGGACAAGCGTCAGGGGATTCCCTGGAACGACGTCGAAGGTCAGTGGGTACCCTGGCTCAAGGTCCAGGCGGGGGGTCATTTCGAGGGAGGTCGCCAGCCGGCCCCAGTCGCAGATCAGCCCGGGCCCACGGCGGACCCGCGGGAGGAGGTGCTGTTCGCCGAGCCGCGGGTCGAACAGCACAGTGGCGGGCACGGGTGCGCCTTCGGCGGCGAGGCGCCGCACCAGGAGGGTTGTGGGCAGCAGCTGTCCCTGGACTTCCGCGATCATCGCCTCTGTCAGGGTGAGCCGGCCATCGCCGGCCGCCCATACCGTTTCCAGGGTGGCAGTGTTGTCGCGGTACCGCCGCGAAATCACGTGGGCAGGCTGCGCCGGTCCTGCGAGGAAGCTGCCCGCCTCCGGGCCGCCCAGCAAGGCACCAAAGAGAGGCTCGCCGTCGAACGCGGGAGCGCAGAGCCAGTCAACGGAGCCCGTGGAGGAGACAAGGGCGGCAGTCCGAGTGTCACCGAGGAGCCCGTAATCCGCAATCGGTGTGACGCCCTCCCGCCGGGCCTGGAGGGGAGCGGGATGCTCCTGCTGAGGCGGGGCCGGAGCGCGGTGGTCAAGGCTAATGGCGCCCCCAGGAGCAGGCCAAGCACAGTGCCGTATGCCACGTGGGCAACCACTGCGACGGCGGGTGTCTGGATGCCGTAGTTCAGCCCCAACAGGCCCGGAGGTTCCAGTGAGGCCGTCGTCAAGAGTCCTGCCCGGGTGGACGCCATTCGAGGATGGACGCCGGGCAGCAGGGAAAGGATGACCGTCAGTGCGATTGTGACGTGAAGCAATCCCAGCAGCGCGCCGAGCCACCATGTTGCCTGCCCCAGCAGCGCGAACACCGCAGCGTATCCCAACGCGAACCCCTGCCCGGCGGCGAGGTGGATGAAGAAGCCAGCCGCCCGGGCTTTATCCGGATCAGGGGTGACCAGGGTTCCGAGCACCAGGGGGAGGTCCAGGCGGGTCAACCCGGCCATCTGGGCGGCGATCATCACAGCCGTCAGGACGGCGGTCGCCAGCAGCCCGAATACGGCCCAGCCTTGCCAGTCCATTCCAGGTCACCTGGCCTTGGCGCCCATACCCTGCCTGCGCAGGAACGTGAGCGTCCGACTCCGCCACAGCATCGTGGACTCCTTCTAAAAGTAGGTTCTCTAATTTTAGAAGGAGCGGGATCTTTAAACAAGCAAAGCGGCTTTAGAAACGCATAGCCCAGGCGCTGGTCAGCCCGGAATCAGTCCCTGCTCCTGCAGGTCCTGCCACAGTTCATCCGGAACCCCAGCGGACATGCGGTCCGCGCTTTCGCTGATCTGCTCCCGCCGGCTGGCTCCCACAGTGACGTTGACGACGGCGGGGTGGCGGAAGGGGAACTGGATGGCGGCGGTGGGCAGTTCGACGCCATGCTCTTTGCAGATGCTTGCCAGCTGCCGGGCCCGATCCAGAATTTCCTTTGGGGCCTGTGAGTAGTTGTAGTGCGCGTCCGAAGACAGCTCAGCCTTGGCGAGGATGCCGGAGTTGTAGACGCCCACGCTCACCACTCCCGTCCCCAGCTCGAGGCACCTGTCCAGCAGCCCCTCGCCTGGGCGGCCGTCCGAGCCCGGCTGTTCCAGCATGGTGAACCTGCCTGCCAGCATCAGGAAATCCAGGTTCGCCGCTTCCACGCACTGCAAGGCTGCGCCGGCGGTGTTGGTGCCCACCCCGATGGCCTGCACCAGGCCTTCGGCCCGGACTTTCTCGAGTGCCGGCAGTGCGGACTTCACGGCGTCTTCCATGCTGTACACGTCGGGATCGTGCAGGTAGGCGACATCGATGTAGTCCAGGCCCAGCCGCTCCAATGACTGCTCGATGCTGCGCCGCACTCCTGCTTCTGAGGGGTCCCATTCGCGCCGGAACTCGGCAGGCACGTCGAATCCCTCCGGATCCTTGTTGTCCTTGGTCGCCGGCGACGGGACGAGCACCCGGCCCACCTTCGTGGAGAGGACGAACTCGTTGCGCGGCCTGCCGGCAAGGACCTTGCCCATCCGCCGCTCGGACAGGCCCAGCCCGTAGTGCGGTGCCGTGTCAAAGTAGCGGATCCCGGAGTCCCAGGCGGCTTCCACCGTTGCGGCCGCCTGCTCATCCGGGATGGCGCGGTACAGGTTTCCTACTCCGGTCCCGCCAAAGCCAAGGCTCCCAAGCCGATCCCGCAACTGTGCGTTGTCCTGGTCCATTCCTGCTCCTTCGATTCGGAGTGCCTTGAGGCCGCGATGGCAAGGAGCCTAAATTCGCCCGGTGGCGCTGTCAACGGAAACCGGGCCGCGAATCAGGCGGCTGAATTCGCGGGAACAGCTTTCGGCGCGAGCTCACGCCGCAGCCGTCCGGCCTGAATGATGATGCCCATTGCGGCGAAGGCAATGATGACTGCCGCGTAGGACTGGAGGGTGGGAACCAGGCCGAGGAGGGGCACAAGCTGGCCGGCAATGATCAGGGGGACGCTGAATGCCAGGTACGCAGCGGCGTAGATGCCGGAGAAGACGCCTGCGCGCTGGTTCGGCTGGATGTGCGGGCCGATCAGCCGAAGCTGTCCGCCGAACGCGGCACCGAAGCCACTGCCTCCCAGCACCGCACCGGCCCAGACGGCGGGGAGCCAGGTTTCATTGACGCCGAGGAGGACCAGGATGATCCCGGCGAGGATAAGGATCACACCCAGGAGGGTGCTGCGCCGCGCGGGGTGCCGGGCGAACACGAAACTCGAGACCGCGGCTGCAAATGGGCCGAGGAATGAAGTGAAACCGGCAACCAGGCCGCCATCCAGACCGAAATGGAGCCGGAGCACCGCCGGTGAAAGCCCAAGGAAGAGGGCCGGGAACATCCAGCCGGCGATGTGCACCGGGATGCCTGCGAAGAACTCGCCGCGGATGCCCGCCGGAATTTCAAGGCGCGGGGTCAGTGAACGGAGCGCGCCGGGCCGCCTGCCGGCCGTCTCGGCAGTGGAAGCCACGAAGCCGATCGCAAGCACCATGGCCCCGCTGAGAACCGAAAAGATGAGCGTATTGGCGTCCGGGGTGAACTGGACTGCAACCCCGGCCAGGAGCGCACCGATGCCAAGGCCGCCCGCCACGGACGCTCCTGCCAGGGCTCCGCCGAACTTTTTCAGGTGGGCCGGGGCGTGCTCGATGATCGCTGCGTTGAAAGCGCTGGTGGCCAGCCCGGTGGCGACGCCCTGCAGGGCCCGTGCGATGATCACCCAGGTGATGGTCGGCGCCAACAGGAAGGCGATCATTGACATCAACTCGCCGTAGAGGGCGGCGAGCATGACCGGGCGGCGGCCAAGGTGGTCAGAGAGCGAGCCGCCCACCAGGAGCGCGGCCAGAAGGGTCAAGGCATAAATCGAGAAGGCGAGGGTGAGGGTGCCCGCCGAGAAGCCCCATTCTTGCTGGCGGAGCGAGAGGAGCGGCGTCGGGGCGCCGGCGGCTAGAAAGAACGCCGCGAAAACCGCGGCCAATCCGACAAATGAGGAACGGGCTGAGGGTATACGGGACAAGATTGAGGTCTCCTTAGACAGATCGGTCTAACAAGAAACCAGTTAGACAGATCGGTTCAATGAAGTCAAGCCTTTTTAGACAGATCTGTCTGATAGTCTTGGCTTATGACTTCCATCCGGGTTCCAGCACGCCAGCGTCTCCTGGACGCGGCGGACAGATTGTTTTATGCGGAGGGCGTCCACACCGTCGGGATTGACAGGGTCATCGAAGAGGCCGGAGTTGCGAAAGGGTCCCTCTTCTACAACTTCTCGGGCAAGGAAGAACTCGTAGCCGCCTATCTCGCCGGCCGGGACCAGCGCCGGCGAGACCGGATTTTCCGGTACCAGCAAGGGCTGGAAGACCCCGTGGAGAAACTGCTCGCCATGTTCGACGCTCTGCAGGAAGCCGTCAGTGAGCCCGGCTACAAAGGCTGCGCCTTCGCCAACGCGAACGCGGAAGCCCTGCCGGGGAGCGTGGAGGCCAAAGCGCTGCGAACATTCCGGGAGTGGCTCAGCACCATGCTCCTGGAACTGTGCGGGGAAGCCGGGTTCGCTGATGCCGCCGGCGTGGCGGCCCGCCTCGGCCTGCTCTACGACGGGGCGGTGGCCAACGCACAGCTTGATGCGCATACTGATTCGGCCCGGTTGGCGAAGGAACTCGCGTCGATGGTTCTTAACAACTCACCCAAGCGTCCTGAGTAAGCCGGGGGCGGCGGGGGTGGCCTGCCCGTTAGGCTCCGTCACTTCCGCCACGGGGTGAGCCGTGGCAACCACCCCGGGACATTGCGTTTGTAGTCCAGGTACTGCTGGCCGTAGGTGCTGGTGAGCGTCGGCTCCTCGTAGCCCTTCACGAAGGCGACCACCGCGGTGAGGGCGATTGCGGCGTACAACACCAGCCACAAGCTGCCGAACACCAGCGCCTGGCCGAGGATGATGGTGAGCACCGCAAGGTACATAGGGTTACGTACGAACCGGTAGACGCCCGTGACCACGAGCGTCTCGGTCGGGGCGACCGGCGCGGGTGTGCCGCGGTGCATGGCGAACAGTGCGAAGGCGTGCAGGAGGAAGGCCACCCCGACGGCGATCGCGAGCCAGGCGACCGGCGCCACCCAGGCAGCACCTCCCCAGGCATACGGACGCCAGCCGGAAATGAGCCACGGGATAAAGCCCGCGACGATGCCGGGCGCCAGGAACAGGAACACGATGGTGCCGAGCCATGCGCGGGCTGTAGAGGCTGAGTGCGCCATGAGCGTCAGGCTAGCGTGCTTCCTCCACCGGGGCGAGGGGGAGATGTTGAGGGGACAGAGGAACGTCCGGGCCGGCCGCTGTTTGCGGCTGGCCCGGACGTTTTATTTTGGGACCGGATTTAGTTGAGGTCGAAGCGGTCCAGTTCCATGACTTTTGTCCATGCTGCGGTGAAGTCGTTGATGAATTTTTCTTTGGCGTCGTTGCTGGCGTAGACCTCGGCGAGGGCGCGGAGTTGGGAGTTGGATCCGAAGACGAGGTCTACTGGGGTGGCGGTCCATTTGAGTTCGCCGGTGGTGATGTCGGTGATGTCGTAGATGTTTTCCTCGGTCTCGGAGGCTTTCCATTTGGTGCCGGGGGAGAGCAAGTTGATGAAGAAGTCGTTCGTGAGGACGTGGGGTTTGTCGGTGAGGACGCCGTGGCTGGTGCCGCCGGTGTTGGTGCCCAGGGCGCGCATGCCGCCGATGAGGGCGGTCATTTCCGGGGCGGAGAGGTCCAGCATGTAGGCCTTGTCCAGCAGGAGGGTTTCGGGTGGGAGTTTCTGGCCGGGGCGCAGGTAGTTGCGGAACCCGTCGGCGCGGGGCTTGAGGTATTGGAAGGACTCGACGTCGGTCTGGTCCTGGGTGGCGTCGGTGCGTCCGGGACGGAACGGCACGGTGACGGGGAACCCGGCGTCGGCTGCTGCCTTTTCGACGGCGGCGGTGCCTCCCAGGACGATAAGGTCAGCCAGGGAGACTTTCTTGCCGCCGGTCTGGGCGGTGTTGAATTCTTCCTGGACCCGTTCAAGGACGGGGAGGACGGTGGAGAGCTGTTCGGGTTCGTTCGCTTCCCAGCTGCGCTGGGGTTCGAGGCGGATCCGGGCGCCGTTGGCTCCGCCGCGCCGGTCGGTCTTGCGGTAGGTTGCGGCCGAAGCCCAGGCGGTGCCGGCGAGCTGCGGGATGGTCAGGCCGGAGTCCAGGAGCCGGGTTTTGAGCGCGGCGATGTCTTCCTCGCCGATCAGTTCGTGGTCCACGGCCGGGACGGGGTCCTGCCAGAGCTGGGCTTCGGGAACCCACGGGCCGAGCATGTGCGGGCCGACCGGGCCCATGTCGCGGTGCAGGAGCTTGTACCAGGCCTTGGCGAACGCGAGGGCGAATTCGTCCGGGTTGTCCAGGAAGCGGCGCCCGATTTTTTCGTAGGCGGGGTCGAAGCGCAGGGACAGGTCGGTGGTCAGCATCGTGGGGCGGTGCTTTTTGTCCGGGTCGTGGGCGTCCGGGATGATTTCGGGGGCGTCCTTGGCCACCCACTGCTTGGCGCCGCCGGGGCTTTGGACGAGTTCCCATTCGTACTCGAAGAGGATTTCCAGGAAGCGGTTGCTCCATTGGGTGGGCTTGTCCGTCCAGGTCACTTCGAGGCCGGAGGTGATGGTGTCTGCGCCCTTGCCGGTGCCGTAGGTGCTGAGCCAGCCCAGGCCCTGGGCTTCGAGGTCGGCGCCTTCGGGTTCGGGACCGACGTGGGCGTCGGCGGGCCCGGCGCCGTGGGTCTTGCCGAAGGTGTGGCCGCCGGCGATCAGTGCGAAGGTCTCTTCATCGTTCATGGCCATGCGCTTGAAGGTTTCCCGGATGAACGCGGCCGCGGCGACAGGGTCCGGGTTGCCCATGGGTCCTTCGGGGTTGACGTAGATCAGGCCCATCTCGGTGGAGCCGACGTCTTCGGACATCTGGCCTTCGCCGATGTAGCGTTCATCGCCGAGCCAGGCGTCTTCGGGTCCCCAGAAGATTTCCTCGGGCTCCCAGACGTCCTCTCGGCCGAACGCGAAGCCGAAGGTTTTGAAGCCCATCGATTCGAGGGCCACGTTGCCGGCGAGGACCAGCAGGTCGGCCCAGGAGAGCTTCTGGCCGTACTTCTGCTTGACCGGCCACAGCAGCCGCCGGGCCTTGTCCAGGTTCGCGTTGTCCGGCCAGCTGTTCAGCGGCGCGAACCGCTGCCCGCCGTCGCCGGCACCGCCGCGGCCGTCCTGGATGCGGTAGGTCCCGGCCGCGTGCCAGCTCATCCGGATCATCAACCCGCCGTAGTGGCCAAAGTCCGCCGGCCACCAGTCCTGGGAGGTGGTGAGGACCTCGGTGATGTCCCGCTTCAGGGCCTCGACGTCGAGCTTCGCGAACTCCTCCCGGTAGCTGAACGATGCGCCCAAGGGGTTGCTCGCCTGGCCGTGGGCGTGGAGCACCGAAAGGTCCAGCTGGTTGGGCCACCAGTCCGCGACCGTCCGGGGCCGATGCCCCTTGGGCTGGGGCGAATCAATCGCCGGGTTCTCACTCTCACTGCCATGCGAGGTGACACTGCCATGAGCCACCGGGCACCCGCCCCCAGCCTTACCATCAAGGCCCTGAGCGCTTCCCGGAGTGGGAACCGGAGGATGGTCCTGTGAATCGGTCATATGCTTCCTTCCCTAAAGCCCACGCCACAAACGGACCCAGGCAGTTGGTTCCTTTACAGAGGCCGCCCAGCCGGGCGGATGGTGAATTATAAGACGCGGACGCTGCCCGTCAGCGGTGTCCGGGGTCGCTGTCGATGTAGGAGCCGGGGCGGGTTGCGGTGCCGTGCTGGCAGTTGCAGCCGCCGTCGACCTGGAGCCGGACGGTCACTGGGGTTGAGGACTCCAGCTGGATGTCCACGGTGTCCTTCCCTTCGCTGCTGATCCGGAGGGTCTGTGCTTGGTCGTTGCGGTAAGTCATGTCATTACCTTTTCCTGATGCGTTGGGGGGTGAGGGTGCCCCGGTGGCGCGGGGTGGGAGGCCGCGTGCCACCGGGGCGGGTGCTGCTTTAGGGGTGGACGGGTTATTTGCTGTCCGGGTCCGCGTGCCGGCCTTGGACGGTCGGGATGCTGCCGGTGTGGGTGCTGCCGTGGTGGGAGTCGGGGTCGGGGCATGTTTCGCCGCAGTCGTGTTTGGTGACGAGGTCGAATTGGACGCCGCCGTGTTGTTCCACGCCGGTGCGGATGGCCCGTTCCACCACTGATGTTGCCAGGCGTTTACGCAGGGACAGGGGGTCGCGGCGGAGGTCTTTGGCCAGGGCGAAGCAGAGCAGGAACATCACGATGACGAATGGCAGGGCCGCGACGATGGTGATCCGTTGGAGCCCTGTGAGGGCTTCGGATGGTTCGTCGCCGCCGGCCAGGAGCATGACGGCTGCGACGGCGCCGGTGAGGCTGCCCCAGAAGATCACGACGCCGCGGCGGGGGTGTTCGGCGCCGTTGGAGCTCAGTGATCCCATGACGATGGAGGCGGCGTCGGCGCCGGTGATGAAGAAGATCGCTACGAGGACCATGGCCAGGACGATGACTGCGGCGGTGAGCCAGCCGGGCATGCCGAGGTTTTTGACGAGGTCAAAGAGGGCACCGTCGAAGTTGACCGACGGGACGCCGTTGGTCATGGTGACCAGGCCCGGGGTGCCGGCCTGGTCGGCTTCCTGCTGGACGTGGAAGGCGGCGCCGCCGAAGATGCCGAACCAGATGATGCTCACGATGCTGGGGACCAGCAGGACGCCGGTGACGAACTGGCGGATGGTCCGGCCGCGGCTGATGCGGGCGATGAACAGGCCCACGAAGGGCGTCCAGGAGATCCACCAGGCCCAGTAGAAGATGGTCCAGCTGGTCATCCAGCTCCGCAGGGCCTCGTCGCCGACCGCTTCGGTCCGGGAGGACATCTCGGCCAGGTCGCGGGCGTAGTCGCCGACGGCGGACGGGATCAGGTTCAGGATGAAGAGGGTGGGACCGGCGATGAAGACGATCAGTGCCAGCACCACGGCCAGGACCATGTTGATGTTGGAGAGCCACTGGATGCCGCGGCTGATGCCGGAGACCGCGGAGGCGACGAAGCAGAAGGTCAGGACCGCGACGATGACCACCAGGACAGGGGTTCCGACTTCGCCGAACCAGCCGTTGGAGGTCATGCCGGAGCCGATCTGCAGCGCACCCAGGCCCAGCGACGCGGCCGTGCCGAAGAGGGTGGCGAAGATGGCCAGGATGTTAATGAGTTTCCCGATCGGGCCTTCGACCATCCGGATGCCGAACAGCGAGGTGAACATCGCCGATACCAACTGCCTGCGGCCCAGCCGGTACGTGCCGTAGGCCATCGCGATGCCCACGACCGCGTACATGGCCCAGGGGTGCAGGGTCCAGTGGAAGATCGAGGTGGCCATCGCGGTCTGGATCGCTGCGGGGGTCCGTCCGTCCACGGTGCCCGGCGGCGGGGAGATGTAGTGGTAGAGCGGCTCGGCCACCCCGTAGAACATCAGCCCGATGCCCATACCCGCGGCGAACATCATGGACACCCAGGACACGGTCCGGAATTCGGGTTTCTCGCCGTCCTTGCCCAGCGGGATGTTCCCGAACTTGCCCAGGGCCAGCCACAACACAAAAACCACGAACAGGGAGGCCAGGACCATAAAGAGCCAGCCCGTGTACTCCATCACCCAGTTCAGGGCCAGCGTTGAGCTCGAAGCCAGGCTGTCCCGGCCCACAAAACCCCACACCACAAAAGCGATAGCGATAGCGCCCGTGATCCCGAAAGTCACCTTATCGAGCGTGAGGCTGTGGTTCCGGCGTTCCGAAACCGCCTGCTCGGTCTTGGCGCTGCGCAACTCCTCAAGAATCTGCTGATACTCCTCGGTCTCGTCGGTAGAGACACTGAGGACTTCTACGGTACTGCCCACACTTTCGGGCTCCTCACTTGGATGAGTTCCTGCCCGGCCGTTCCCGGCAGGCAACTCCTCAGGTGTGAGCGGTTTTAGATCACTATTAATAGCCATGAGCGGGTCCTTTGCTCGGCGAATCATGGGCCTGCCGTTAGGCATGGCCCTTGGGGGTCAGACCGGGCGGAAGGTTGGGGGGCCTCGCCCGATCGATGATCATGATGTTGACGTCAAGAAAACTGGTGCTGGGACACCAAACGCAGCTGATATTTTCAACCATCAGTAGAGATATATCAGTGCTATGGTATGGCAGGACGGGATAGGTGTCCAGAGATTTCTTGCGGGCCATGTAGCCGGCTCCGGCCTGTGGACGGGCTCGTCCGTCCGGCAGGTGCAGCCCTAAGGGAGCATCCGTAAGGCTGACGGCTTTAGCCCGTTTCGCCGAAGATTATTGACATATATCTATTACTAATCTGATATATAAGTTCTATACTAGACCGGGTCCGTCCCCGGATCGATCGCCAACTCAATGAGGAGTGGAACAGCATGAAGCAACTCGCGCACCGGCTCGAACGCCTGGGCACGGAAACCGCCTTCAGTGTCGCCCAAGCGGCCGCCGCCTGGAAGGCGAAGGGGAACCGCGTGTACCCCTTCCATCTGGGCGACATCAATATCCCGACGGCCCCGAATATCGTCGAAGCGATGAACCGGGCCATCGCGGACGGTTATACCGGTTATTGCCCCGGCCCCGGCATTCCGCAGTTGCGCGAGGCCCTTGCCGAAGACATCGGGGGCCGCCGGGGTATTGAATTCTCACCGGAAAACGTCGTGGTGATGACGGGAGGCAAGCCTGTTATCACGAAGTTCCTGCAGGCGGTCATGAACCCGGGCCAGGAAGTGCTCTACCCGAACCCCGGATTCCCGATCTACGAATCGCAGATCGAGTACCTCGGTGGAACGGCTGTACCCTACCGTTACCTGCCCACGAGCGAGGGCTTCGCGATTGACCTCGACCAGGTGCGGGCATCGATCACCCCGAATACTGCCGCGATCATCTACAACGACCTGCAGAACCCCATCTCGGCTGAGTCGACGGCGGCTGAGCGGGAGGCAATCGCACAGCTCGCGCAGGAGCACGACCTCTGGGTGCTCTCGGATGAGGCGTACTTCGAGACGCGCTACGAGGGTGTCTCGAACTCAATCGCGTCGATTCCCGGCATGGCGGAGCGCACGGTCATCCTCTACACCTTCAGCAAGAAGTTCGCCATGACCGGATCCCGCCTCGGCTGCGCGGTCGCCCCCGTCGAGATTGCCAAAATCCTCAGCACACTCAACACCAACGACGAGTCGTGCACGACGCACTACGTGCAATGGGCCGGTATTGAAGCGCTCCGCGGCACCCAGGAACCCGTACAGCAGATGCTCGACATCCTGCGCGCGCGCCGGGACGCCGCCTGCGAACTGGTGAATGACATCGCCGGCATGCACGTCGCCGTGCCCCAGTCGACGTTCTACCTGTTCCCCGACGTCACCGAGGCCATGGAGCGCATGGGTTACACGGCAGTCGGCGATTTCGCCTCCGCAGCGCTGTACGAAACGGGCGTCTCCTTCTGCACCCGTGAGCACTTCGGTCGCCGCCAGCCCGGCGAAGACCGGCAGTACATCCGCCTCGCCTACTCGGGCATCGACGTCGCCGATATTCACGACGGCCTAGGCCGCTTGCGCAAGTGGATCGAGACGGCATGAGCCGGGTCGTCGTCACGGGACGTATACCCGAAGCCGCACTCGAAAAACTGCGTACCGAGCATGAAGTCGACGCCTGGACGGGTCCGGAGTCGATAGGCCGCGAGGAGCTCCTGCGCCGGGTAGCAGGGGCAGATGCAGTGGTGAGCCTGCTCACCGAACGCATGGACGCCGAGCTGCTCGACGCCGCCGGACCGCAGCTCAAGGTCGTCGCGAACGTCGCCGTCGGCTATGACAACATCGACGTGCCCGCGTGCACCGAACGGGGCGTCGTCGCCACCAACACACCGGGCGTGCTCACGGAGGCCACGGCCGACATCGCGTTCGGCCTCATCCTTTCGGCGACGCGCCGGCTCGGCGAGGGGGAACGGCTCATCCGCTCAGGCCAGGACTGGAAGTGGGGCATGTTCTTCCTGCTCGGCAGCAGCCTGCAAGGCAAGACCCTCGGCATCGTCGGTATGGGCGGCATCGGCCAGGCGACCGCACGCCGGGCCAAGGCCTTCGGCATGGAAATCCTCTACCAGTCCCGCCGTGAGATCGCCCCCGAGGTCGCAGCTGAACTTGGCGCCAGGAGGGTTGAACTCGACGAGTTGCTGGCCAACTCTGACGTCGTCTCGCTGCACTGCCCCTACGCACCGGCCACCCACCACCTGATCGGTGCCGGGGAACTGGCGGCTATGAAGGATTCGGCATACCTCATCAATACCGCGCGGGGCCCTATCATCGACGAAGCAGCACTCGCCGCCGCGCTGCGCGATGGGCAGATCGCGGGTGCCGGGCTCGACGTCTTTGAAAACGAGCCCACAGTGCACCCCGGATTGCTCGAGCTGGAGAACGTCGTGCTCGTGCCGCACCTCGGCTCCGCCACCGTTGAGACCCGTACCGCGATGGCAATGCTCGCCGCCGACAACGTACTGGCAGTGCTCAACGACGGACCGCCGCCCGCACCGATCAACTAGAGGGGGCTGGCGCCCGCGGGACGACAAACCCGGCCGCGTAGTAGCCCCGTCCCAAGGGATGGGGCGGGGCTACACAGCCGCCGGCGTCGTCCGTCTCCGCGGCGGCTGTTCTTCACATGCAGGACAGATCCCTACTGCCTCGCGGCAACAGTATTTACCGGGGCATCACACCTTAGAGAGAGATCATAGTGACACGTATTGGCATCGTGGCCGAGCTGGGTAATGAGTCAAGGGTGGCAGCGACGCCTGCCACCGTCAGGAAGATAGCGGAGTTGGGCTACGACGTTGTGGTCGAGAAGGGCGCGGGGGAGTCCTCGGCTTTCCGTGATGAGGACTATGAAGCTGCAGGTGCCCTGGTGGTGGGCGCCGATGAGGCGTGGGGCAGTGAGGTGGTGCTGCGTATCAATCCACCCTCCGAAGAGGAGATCGGCCGTTTGGCTGAGGGTGCGACGTTGATTGGAATGTTGGCCCCGGGATTGCGGCCGGAACTCGTGGAGGCACTTGCGTCACGGCCTATTACGGCGCTGGCGTTGGATGCTGTTCCCCGCATTTCACGGGCGCAGTCGATGGATGTGCTCAGCTCGATGGCCAACATCGCCGGGTACCGTGCCGTGATCGAAGCCGCCCATGAGTTCGGCAGGTTCTTCACAGGTCAGGTGACCGCGGCGGGCAAGGTCCCGCCGGCGAAGGTCCTGGTCGCGGGTGCCGGTGTTGCCGGGTTGGCGGCGATTGGTGCGGCCTCGAGCTTGGGCGCGATTGTGCGTGCGACGGATCCGCGGCCGGAGGTCGCTGACCAGGTGAAGTCCATTGGCGGGACCTACCTCAAGGTTGAGGTGGAGGAGGAGATGAAGTCCTCTGACGGGTACGCGAAAGCGACGTCGGAGGCGTACAACCGGCGCGCGGCTGAGATTTACACCGAGCAGGCCCGCGATGTGGACATCATCATCACCACGGCCCTGATCCCGGGACGCCCTGCGCCGAAGCTGCTCACGGCCGATGACGTCGCCGACATGAAGCCGGGCAGTGTGATTGTTGACATGGCTGCCGGGCAGGGCGGAAACGTGGAAGGCTCCGTGGCCGGGGAACGGATCGTGACGGAGAACGGTGTGGTGATCCTTGGCTACACGGATCTGCCGGCCCGGCTGCCGGCCCAGGCCTCGCAGCTGTACGGGACGAACCTTTTGAACCTGCTCAAGCTGCTCACCCCTGGCAAGGACGGGGTTCTGCGGATCGATTTCGAGGACGTTGTGCAGCGGTCAGTGACCGTGGTGCGGGACGGTGAGAAGACCTGGCCACCGCCCCCGGTGCAGGTCTCCGCCGCACCGGTGGTAAAAAGCGACGCTGCAACGCCCGCCCAGGGCACCGCGCCCAAGAAGAAGACTGGCCTGAGCGCCGCCGGTAAGGCTGGGCTTTTCGCCGCGGGTATCGCTGCCCTGTTCCTGGTCAATGCGGTGGCCCCGGCGCCGCTGCCGCAGCACTTCACGGTGCTGATGCTTTCGGTCGTAGTCGGCTTCTACGTCATTGGAAAAGTCCACCACGCACTGCACACGCCGCTGATGTCTGTCACGAACGCGATTTCAGGGATCATCGTCGTCGGGGCCCTGCTGCAGGTCACCTCGGAGAACCCGGTGGTGCAGGTGCTCGCCGCTGTCGCGGTGCTGCTGGCCAGCATCAACATCTTCGGCGGTTTCGCTGTCACCCGGCGCATGCTCGCCATGTTCTCCCGCGGAAATAGGGCCCACGGATGAGCGCCGTCATCGAAGCAGCAGGAACATTTACAAGGAGCTTAACCGTGTCTGACACCGTCTCCGGTCCCTTGACCGCGGAATCCATTGCAGGGGCGGCCTACGTCGTCGCGGCCCTGCTGTTCATCCTGTCCCTCGCCGGGCTGAGCAAGCACGAAAAAGCCAAGGCCGGTGTCGTCTACGGCATCACCGGCATGGTGATCGCGTTGGCGGCCACGGTCTGGCTGACCCTTCAGGGTGCATGGGGAACAAACCATGGCCTGACCGGCCTGGGGCTGCTCGTCGCTGCCGTGCTGGTGGGCGGTGCAATCGGGCTCTGGCGTGCCCGGGTGGTCGAGATGACCGGCATGCCCGAACTCATCGCCCTGCTGCACAGCTTCGTGGGACTCGCCGCGGTGCTCGTCGGCTGGAACGGCCACCTTCAAGCCCCGGAACTGACCGGAGCCCTAAAGGACGTCCACCACGCCGAAGTCTTCATCGGCGTCTTCATCGGCGCGGTCACCTTCACCGGCTCCATCGTGGCGTTCCTGAAGCTCTCGGCCCGGATGAAATCCTCACCGCTGATGCTGCCGGGCAAGAACGCCATCAACCTCGGCGCCCTCGCCGCGTTCATCGCCCTGACCGTCTGGTACGTCAATGACTCCCAGCTCTGGCTCCTGATCCTCGTCACCGTCCTCGCCCTCGGGCTGGGCTGGCACCTGGTGGCCTCCATCGGCGGCGGCGACATGCCCGTCGTCGTCTCCATGCTCAACAGCTACTCCGGCTGGGCAGCGGCCGCGGCAGGCTTCCTGCTGAACAACGACCTGCTCATCATCACCGGCGCCCTCGTCGGCTCCTCGGGCGCGTACCTGTCCTACATCATGTGCAAGGCCATGAACCGGTCCTTCATCTCCGTCATCGCCGGCGGCTTCGGCATCGCCGCCCCCGCCAGCAAAGGGGACACAGACCAGGGCGAGCACCGCGAAATCACTGCCGAGGCAACAGCGGAAATGCTCACCAACGCCTCGTCCGTGGTCATCACCCCGGGCTACGGCATGGCCGTAGCACAGGCCCAATACCCGGTCGCCGAACTCGCCCACCAGCTGCGCGAACGCGGCGTGAACGTCAGGTTCGGCATCCACCCGGTCGCAGGCCGCCTCCCAGGCCACATGAACGTCCTGCTCGCCGAAGCCAAAGTCCCCTACGACATCGTCCTGGAAATGGACGAAATCAACGACGACCTCGGCGACACCTCCGTAGTCCTGGTCATCGGCGCCAACGACACCGTCAACCCCGCCGCGGCAGAAGACCCAGGCAGCCCCATCGCCGGGATGCCCGTCCTCAAAGTCTGGGAAGCCGAAAACGTCATCGTCTTCAAACGCTCCATGGCCGCCGGCTACGCCGGCGTCCAAAACCCGCTCTTCTACCGCGACAACTCCCAAATGCTCTTCGGCGACGCAAAACAACGCGTCGAAGACATCCTCAAAGCCTTCTGACGCGCCGGCCCCTCTTCCTCCCGCAACGTCGTTGACGGGGCTGGTTCGGGCATCCCGGCTCAATCACCTAACAAAAACGAGAGGAGAGACCATGATCTTGTCCCGAATATTCCGCATCGGAACTCCGAGCAGCGCGACGGGGCCGAGTGAACCGGAGCAAATCCCCAGCACCGAACAAGCACCGTTGCAGCCTGCCCATTTCATCGACGAACTAGTTACGTCATCGTGGGTAGGACTCCACTACCGACACGAGTTTCTGCTCCATTACAAGCACGAAACTCTGGAACACCACCATCCGGCGCGTGGTCGGCGGCGGGTTGACCTGGGAAATCACACGAGGTCCTTCACATCGCGGCCTAAGTGACCTGACCCAGCCCGTGCCCACCGCCGGTACTGAGCTTCAGCAGAGAAACGTCCGGGCTGGCCGCTGTTTGCGGCTGGCCCGGACGTTTTGTTTTCGGGTTGGATTTAGTTCGCAGGCTCTCGTCACGTTGGGCTTTGACGTGGCGTCCGTCACTGAGTAGAATTTGTGAAACGATTCAAGAAACAGCAAATATCCTGCCTGCTCTTGAGACCCCGCAGCACTCACCGTGAAAAAGCCACGCCGGAATGGAAGAGTTCCGGTTCCTAGCCAATGACGCCGAAGGAAGCCAGAGAATGACCGTCACTCCCGCCGGGCATATCCGTCCCAAACTCGATGCAGCCCACCCGGGCAGGGATCCGAAGAAGGCCGCGATGAGCGGCTGGATCGGAGGCGCCCTTGAGTACTACGACTTTGCGCTGTATTCCCTCGCCGCAACCCTCATCTTCCCGGCCATCTTCTTCCCTTCCGGGAACCCCACCGTCGCGATCATCGCGTCGCTGGCCACCTATGCCGTGGGCTACGTCTCCCGCCCGGTGGGCGCGATCGTCCTGGGCGCGATCGGCGACAAGCACGGCCGCAAGAACGTCCTCGTCTTCGCGATGCTGCTCATGGGTTTCGCCACCTTCGCGGTGGGGCTCCTGCCAACCTACGGCCAGGTGGGCATCCTCGCCCCTGCCCTGCTGGTGATCCTCCGACTGATCCAAGGATTCGCCGTCGCCGGTGAGCTGGGCGGTGCGAGCGCAATGATCGTGGAGCATTCCCCTGACGCCAAGCGCGGCTTCTTTGCCAGCTTCAGCCTTCAGGGAACGCAGGTGGGCTCCATCCTGGCCACTGCCGTGCTGCTTCCGCTGTCCGCGCTTCTCCCCAAGGACCAGTTCGAGACGTGGGGCTGGCGTATCCCGTTCCTGCTCAGCGCCCTGGTGATCCTGGCGGGCTACATTATCCGCCGCCGGGTCCACGAACCCCCGGCATACCTCGCGCAGTCCAACGCCGGCAAGGAAAAGCGCCGGTTCCCGCTCGTCGAGCTCATGCGCACCCACCCGCGGGTCCTGATCCGCTGCATCATCATGACCTTCACCAACGTGATCGGCATGGCCACCCTGATTTTCGGCGTCTCCTACGCCACCCAGAAGGGCTACGGCATCGGATTCTCCAGCAGCGAATTCCTCTGGGTGACGCTCGTGGCCAACATCGCTGCCGTCATCACCATCCCCGTCTTCGGCGCCTTGTCGGACCGGATCGGACGCAAGGCCCTCATGCTCGCCGGCGGGCTGGGCGGCGGCCTGCTGACGTGGGTCTACCTGTGGGCCATCGACCAGCGGAGCCTGGTCCTCGTCTTTGTGTGCGTCCTGATCGTGCAGGGAATCTTCTTCCAGATGTGGAACGCGACGTTCGCCACCTTCTTCCAGGAACAGTTCCCCATGCGGATCCGGGTGACCGGGTTTGCCGTGTCACAGAACATCGGCCTGATGCTCGCCTCGTTCTTCCCGAGCGTCTTCACGGCAGTGGCGCCCCCGGGCTCGGCCAATGTTCCGCTGGTGATCGGGCTGATCACCTTCGGCATTTGCGCCGCGGCGGCAGTGGCCACCTTCCTGTCCTCCGATACCAAGGGCAAGTCCCTCGAGGACCTCGAGAACCAGAAGGCCTGACGACGACGACCGGTTGAGCCCCTGCCTGCCCCCCGCAGGCGGGGGCTCACTGCTCACTTCAAGCGTTCAGCGGCGCTCTAGTGGGCTGCACCGAGTTCGATCAGCAGGACGCCGCCGATGATGAGGCCGAGCCCGAGCATCATGACGGGAGTGATGGTCTCCTTGAAGAAGATACGGCTGGCGAGCGCGGTCAGTGCCACGCCGACAGCGGCCCAGATGCCGTAGGCCACTCCCAGGCTCATCCCGGAGTCCAGGGTCAGGGTGAGGAGGCTGAACGCCAGGAAGTACCCGACGGCGACCGGTACGTACCAGCGTCGCTTACCGCTGGAAGCGACGCGGAGGAACAGGGTGGCGGTCACCTCGGTGAGGATTGCCCCTGCCAGGAACAGCCACATCATGAATTGACCATTTCCTGTTCAGGTTCCGTTGCCGGGGCTTTGTGCGACCCGAGTTCCACGCAGAGCACGCCGCCAATGACCATGGCAACGCCGATCATCATGACGGGGGTCAGCGCTTCACCAAAGAAGAGCGCGGCCAGCAACACTGTGAGAGTTACTCCCAGCGCAGACCAGATGCCGTAAGCAACGCCCAGGCCCAGGCCTTTGCGGAGGACTCCGGCCAGGAAACCGAAGGACGCGGTGTAACCAACAACCACCACCACGAAGAAGGCAGGATTATCCAGGGCGGCTTTCAAGGAGAGGGACGCCGTCACCTCACTCAGGATCGCGCCGGCCAGAAGAATCCACTTCATGTAAACAGTCCTTGAGAGTCGTGAGGGCTTGGTCCCGTGTATGCAACGGCAAGGACGCTGGTGGTGTTCCCTGGTCTCCCACAAGGCAAGCAGGTGGGAAGCCCAGGGCGCCTGGCTACGTTTGCGGGACCAGTACCGCGCCGGCGACCGCTGAGCTTCCGAGGTCGCTCTTTGGGAGGGCCTGCCGTCCGGCCAGGGCTGTGGTCCAGGTATCAGTATCGGCCACGGCTGCCCAGTTCGAATTCAGCAGTGCGAGCAGTGTGGTGTGCACTGTCTTCGCGTCCGCGAAACCTGCGTCGTTGGCCAGATTGACGGCACCGGTGGCGTCTGACAGGACTTCGGTGGTGAAACCCAGGAACTCTGCCTCCACGGCGGAGGCGAGCACGCAGTTGTTCGTCATGTAGCCCGCCAAGGTGACCGTGTCGACGTCGTGCTGACGCAGCCATTCGGCGAGGCCGGTACCGGCGTAGACGGAGCCATACTGCTTCACCAGCGCCTTCCATTCGGCGGTCTTGCGGCGGGCAATCTCGGGGTGCAGGTCGAATTCGGGTGTGCCGGGCGCAAAGACCGGCGCCCCTTCGCCCGCTGAGTGCTGAATCACCGCGACGGGAATGCCCGCGGCGGTGGCGGCATCAACGGCCTTCGCGATCATGGGCAGGGACTCCTGGTGCGGCGGGTACTGAATTTCAAAAGGGCCGCTGAAGTACTGCTGCTGCACGTCAATGAGGATGAGGGCGCGGCGGGGGGTGCTCATGTTCTTGTTTCTCCCTGATGATTTTGATTGCCTTTTGGCGACTTTTCCAGTTTTCCCGCTGCCGGTGCATGGCGACAGTGGCACGAAGGCGCATATACGATGAATTCGGGCCATACGGTAGAAGGGGCACTATGAGAGTCGCGGTCTACGCCTTCACGGGCGCCACGATGTTCCACCTTGCCGTTCCGCAAATGGTGTTTGACGAGGTTGCCCGCCAGGGTCTTGCCAAGTGGAAGACGGTGCTCTTTTCCGACCATGAAGGCGGGATTACAACCGCGGAGGGCTATCGGCTGGGTGGGGTGAAGGGCCCGACGGCCGCGGAAGAAGCGGACGTGGTGGTGGTGCCCTCGTGGTTCGACGACGGACGCGTCCCCGGCGATGCGCTGCGGCGGGTGCTCCAAGGCGCACATGGGCGTGGGGTGCCGATCCTCGGGTTGTGCTTGGGAGCAATCCCCGTAGCCGACGCAGGCCTGCTCGCTGGGCGCCCGGCCGTCACCCACTGGCAGGCGTTCGATTCCCTTGCCGCACGGCATCCGGATGTCCCGCTCGACCAGACCGTGCTCTATATCGACCACGGTGACGTACTAACCTCGGCCGGCACTGCCTCCGCCCTGGACGCCTGCCTGCACCTGGTCCGCTCCCGGCTTGGAGCGGACGCAGCGAACCGGGTGGCACGCAGCCTTGTGATCGCTCCGCACCGGGAGGGCGGCCAGGCGCAGTACATTGAACACCCGGTGCCGAAGCGCGCTACGGATGATCCGATCTCGCGCCTGCTCGAATGGGCGTTGGCCCGCCTGGCTGAACCCCTCACCATCGACCGGCTCGCTGCCCAGGCACACCTGAGCCGCCGCACTTTCGTACGGGCCTTCCGCGCAGCGACGGGGACAACGCCGGCGGCCTGGATCCGCGCCCGCCGCCTTGATGCAGCCCGGCGGTTGCTGGAAACCACGGACCTGTCCATAGACCAGATCTCCTCCGACTGCGGCTTCGGCAACGCCGTGACCCTGCGGCAGAATTTCGCGGCCGCCTTTTCCACGACGCCTACCGAATACCGGCGGCGCTTTGACGCCCGGCTGACGCCGGGACACTGATCGTGGGGGCACCCCGCTTCGCAGGCTTTTTTGGTTGTTGTGGTCCATTTCGCGGCCATCCATAATGTGGCTGTGGGGATGTCGCTGCTTTTCGGCGTGGTGACTGCCAGTGCTTTGGTGCTGGGGGCCTTCGCGGGCGTGCGTTTTGAACTGCCGAAGCGCGTCCTGGCCATGGTGTTGTCCTTTGCGGCGGGCGCCCTGATCACTGCACTGACTTTCGAGTTGTTCGAGGATGCCTACGAACGCGGCGGAGCGTGGCGCGCCGGGATTGGCCTGTTCGTTGGTGCCGTGGTCTTCACGGCGTTAAGCGCGTTGCTCGACCGGTGGGCCCAGGCCGGGTCGAAGCCGGTTCCCGCGGATGAATACCGGGGCAGCCCCAAGCTCGACACGGACGCCGCCGCCGAGGGGCGTGCGCCGTCCGCCGCGTCCACCCGGGGTACGGCGGGCCTGGCTTTGCTGGCTGCCGCCACGCTGGATGGAGTGCCTGAGAACCTCGCTCTGGGCGTTTCGCTGGGTGAGGGGACCGGCGGCCTGGCGCTGCTGGCCGCGATCTTCGTCTCCAATCTGCCCGAGGCTCTCGTAGGCGCAGCATCGATGCGCAGCCAGGGGATGTCCACGGCCGCCATCATCAGGCTCTGGGGCGTGTGCTCAGTGGTACTCATCCTTGCCGTAGTGCTCGGTGCCGGCCCGCTCTCCGGCAGCAGCCCCGAGACGATTTCGTTGCCGCTGGCCTTCGCGGCTGGAGCGGTGATCGCCGCCCTCGCTGACACCATCATGCCTGAGGCATTCGAACACGGGGGACCGGCAGTGGCATTGAGCACGGCGGCCGGATTCGTGGCCTCATTCCTGTTGTCCCTGGCGTAGGAGCAGCCGCCAGCTCACGATTGGGCGGCACTTGAGGCTCCAAATACGCCCTGCGTGAACCTGCCCAACTTCTCCTCCCAAGGCACGGATCGTTCCCAGCTTCCGGTCGTAAACTGACCTTCGCACCACCACTTGTGGACACTGTGTCAGGGGAGCTGCGCATGCTCTGGAAGTTACTCGTTGAATACCTGCGGCCGCACCGCACGCTGCTGATCGCCGTCGTGATCTTCCAGCTGGCGCAGTCCATCGCGTCGCTGTACCTGCCTACGCTCAATGCGGACATCATCGATGAGGGCGTGGCCAAGGGGGACACCGGGGTCATCCTCAACCTGGGCGGCCTGATGCTGGGCATCACCCTGCTGCAGATCGCCTGCGCCGTGATCGCCGTGTACTTCGGGGCGAAGGCAGCCATGGGCACCGGCCGGGACCTGCGCGGCGCCATCTTCTCCAGGGTGGGGGAGTTCTCCGAGCAGGAGGTCACCAAGTTCGGCGCCCCCAGCCTGATCACCCGCTCCACCAACGACGTCCAGCAGGTCCAGCAGCTGGTGCTGATGGGCTGCACCATGATGGTGGCCGCGCCCATGCTCGCCATCGGCGGGGTGATCATGGCCGTCCGGCAGGACCTGCAGCTGTCCTGGCTGATCGCCGTAGCCGTCCCGGTGCTGCTGGCCGGCGTGGGGCTCATCATCTTCCGGATGGTGCCGCTGTTCCGGAAGATGCAGAACCGGATCGACACCGTGAACCGGGTCCTGCGTGAGCAACTGACCGGCATCCGTGTGGTCCGCGCGTTCGTCCGCGAGGACATCGAGAGCGCCCGTTTCGCCCAGGCCAACGAGGACGTCACGGACACCGCGCTCAGGGCCGGCCGGCTGATGGCGCTCGCCTTCCCTGTGGTGATGCTGGTGATGAACGTGTCCAGCGTGGCGGTGATCTGGTTCGGCTCGTTCCGGATCGAGGACGGATCCATGCAGGTGGGCACCCTCATCGCGTTCCTGAGCTACCTGATGCAGATCCTCATGTCCGTCATGATGGCCACCTTCATGGCCGTGATGATCCCGCGCGCGTCCGTCTCCGCGGACAGGATCGGCGCGGTGCTGGGCACGAAGTCGAGCGTCCGGCCACCTTTGAAGCCCCTGAGCAGCAAGGTGCGGCGCGGCGAGCTGGAGATGGTCAACGCCGGATTCGCCTACCCGGGTGCCGACCAGCCCGTCCTCTCCGGGATCAGCTTCACCGCCACGGCCGGGCAGACCACGGCCATCATCGGCAGCACCGGCGCCGGCAAGACCACCCTGGTAAACCTCATGCCCCGGCTGTTCGATGCCACCACCGGTGCCGTCCGCATTGACGGCGTGGACGTGCGCGAGCTGCACCCCGACCTGCTCTGGGGGCACATCGGCCTGGTCCCGCAGCGGCCCTACCTCTTCACCGGCACCGTCCGCAGCAACCTGCAGTACGGCAAACCGGACGCCACCGATGACGAGTGCTGGGAAGCGCTGGAGATCGCCCAGGCGCGCGGCTTCGTGGAGGAAATGGAGGGCGGGCTGGATGCGCCCATCAGCCAGGGCGGCACCAACGTGTCCGGCGGGCAGCGGCAGCGGCTGGCTATCGCCCGGGCGTTGGTGAAGCGGCCCGAGCTGTACATCTTCGACGATTCGTTCTCATCCCTGGACACCGGCACCGATGCCCGGCTGCGCCAGGCCCTCAAGCGCAGCACCGCCGGCGCCACGCTGGTGATCATCGCCCAGCGCGTCTCCAGCATCACAGACGCGGACCAGATCTTAGTGCTCGACGACGGCAGGATCGTGGGGCGCGGAACGCACAGTGAGCTGCTGGAGACGTCGGAGACGTACCGCGAAATCGTGAACTCCCAGCTGGCGGCGGAGGAGACGGTATGAGCCCCGAACCCACCCCCTCAGCCGGCACCAAAGCCGCACCCGCCTCCAAAACTGCAAGTGCCGACGTCGTACGCATTCCCCGTCCGGCAGGCGGGCCGGGACGCGGCGGACCCTTCGCCGGGATGAATGTGCCGGCGGAGAAGGCGATGAACTTCTGGCCGTCGGCCAAACGGCTGCTGGGGAAGCTGCGGCCGGAGCGGGCGTGGCTGCTGCTGGTGCTGGCGGCGTCGGTGATCAGCGTGGCGCTGCAGGTGATCGGGCCGCGGCTGCTGGGGGAGGGCACCAACCTGATCTTCGCCGGGGTGGTGTCCAAGCAGCTGCCCGCCGGGGTGAGCAAGGAGCAGTTGGTGGCCCAGCTGCGGGCCGCGGGGGAGAACCAGAAGGCGGACATGCTGACGCCCATGGCGCTGACGCCGGGGCAGGGGATCGACTTTGCCGCGCTGGGCAGTGTGCTGACGTGGGCGCTGGTGCTGTATGTGCTGGCATCGGGGTTCATGTGGGTGCAGGCGTATGTGCTGAACGGGGTGGTGCAGCGGACGGTGTTCGGGCTGCGTGAGGAGATCGAGGCGAAGATCCACCGGCTGCCGCTGCGGTATTTCGACTCGATCCAGCGCGGCGAGCTGCTCAGCCGGGTCACCAACGATGTGGACAACATCTCCCAGAGCCTGCAGCAGAGCATAAGCCAGGCAGTCACGTCGGTGCTGTCCGTGGTGGGCGTGCTGGTGATGATGGTGATCCTCTCGCCCACACTGGCGCTGATTGCGCTGGTGACCATTCCGCTCACGCTGGGGATCACGGCGCTGATTGCCAAGCGCTCGCAGAAGCTGTTTGTGGCGCAGTGGAAGAACACGGGGGAGCTGAACGGGCAGATCGAGGAGACGTACACCGGGCATGCGCTGGTGAAGGTGTTCGGCCGGCAGCGCGAGGTGGAGGAGCGGTTCCGGCAGAAGAACGCGGAGCTGTATGACGCGAGCTTCGGGGCACAGTTCATTTCCGGGCTGATCATGCCGGCCATGACGTTTATCGGGAACCTGGTGTACGTGGGGATCGCCGTGGTGGGCGGACTGCAGGTGGCGTCCGGGGCGATGCAGCTGGGCGATGTGCAGGCGTTCATCCAGTACTCGCGGCAGTTCACCATGCCGCTGGCGCAGCTGGGGTCCATGGCCAACCTGCTGCAATCCGGGGTTGCCTCGGCTGAGCGGGTTTTCTCGCTGCTGGATGAGGACGAGGAGTCTGTGGAGCCTGCTCCTTCCTCTGGGCCTGTGTTTGGGCGCGGGCGGCTAGTGTTCGAGGACGTTTCGTTCTCGTATACGCCGGACAAGCCGCTGATTTCCGGGCTTTCGTTGGTGGCGGAGCCGGGGCAGACGGTGGCGATCGTGGGGCCCACCGGGGCGGGCAAGACCACGCTGGTGAACCTGATGATGCGGTTCTACGAGCTGGACGCCGGGCGGATAACGCTCGACGGCGTGGACGTCACCTCGGTGCCGCGGCGCGAGCTGCGCTCGCGGCTGGGGATGGTGCTGCAGGATACGTGGCTGTTCGGCGGGACCATCCGGGACAACATTGCATACGGGCGGCCTACTGCTACTGAGGACGAGATCCTGGAGGCGGCGAGGGCGACGTATGTGGACCGGTTCGTGCGGTCGCTGCCCGAGGGGTACGACACTGTTCTTGAAGATGAAGGTGGGAACGTGTCCGCGGGGGAGAAGCAGCTGCTGACGATTGCGCGGGCGTTCCTGGCCCGGCCGTCGGTGTTGATTCTGGATGAGGCGACGTCTTCGGTAGACACCCGGACAGAGGTCCTGGTGCAGAAGGCGATGAGTGCTTTGCGTTCCGACCGGACTTCTTTTGTCATCGCGCACCGGCTGTCCACCATCCGCGACGCCGACCTCATCCTGGTGATGGAAGCTGGCCAGATCGTCGAGCAGGGGACCCACGCTTCACTCCTGGCTGCTGGCGGGGCTTACGCGCGGCTGTATGAGGCGCAGTTCGCGGCTCCTGCGGCGGAGGTATAGGGGTCGCGTTTGATTGTGTACGGCGCGCACACCTAGCGGCACCGCTTTAGACTGTGGCCCGGGGATCCGGGCCGTTCCGAACGGGGACCCACCTACTGCCTCGGCAAGAATAGAGAACGCGACGGGTGTGCCTTTTGCACGCTAGCCGTCCTGGCACGAGCGACGCTTGGAAGGATGCGAGATCAAATTTCAGGTCTGATTTGGTCAAAAATGGACAAAATTAGCCTCAGGACACATACTCAGGTTGTGTTACTACTCCGATTCAGGGTCGAAAATCATAGAAGCCTCCGCGACGAGGTTGAGTTGTCGCTTATCCCATCAAGGCACAAAGGGACGATGCCCGAGTCGGGTGATTGGAAGTCCTCAAGTCTCAGGGTTGCCGGCATCTACGGAGCCAATGCCTCGGGGAAATCAACGGTGATCCATGCCTTAGGCTTCTTCCGTGACGCCGTTGCGAACTCCGCCACGCTGTGGAGCGGTGGGTTACTGCCTTACATGCCGTTTGCGTTGGATGGTGAGTCGGAGGGACATCCTTCGGTGTACGCCGCCGACATAGTGGTAAACAACGTTCGGTATGAATATGGTTTTTCAATCCTGAAGGGGCGCGTCGGCGCGGAGTGGCTGTATTCGTTTCCAGAAGGGCGTTCGCGCCTTCTTTTTGAACGCGGAAATGAATTCGACAGAGGATACAAGTTCGGTCCCACGTTCAAAGGGGGATCGGCGGCCATTGTTCGGGCAACTCGTCGAACTGAACTGTTCCTCTCGCGTGCTGCGGCGACCCAACACCCCTTCCTCACAGAAATTCACGCAGCCATCGTTGATGGTCTTGTGGTTACGCGCTTCGATGATATGGACCGTAACACTCGCATATCCCGAATAAGCGCTGGGCTGCTGTCTGGTGAAATTGAGTTTGAGGACATAATCGCTCTCTTGCGCATGGCCGACGTGGGAATTGCCAATGTCGAGGTCTCTACGCGAGAAATGGATGACGACATCAAGGAGGTAATGAGGCTAATCTTTGAAGGCGCACGCAGAAGAAGGCAGGCGGAGCTTGATGGC
Organism: Arthrobacter sp. Ha26; assembly: GCF_059091705.1. Lineage (NCBI taxonomy): Bacteria > Bacillati > Actinomycetota > Actinomycetes > Micrococcales > Micrococcaceae > Arthrobacter > Arthrobacter sp. Ha26. Next base: position 907,516 of record NZ_JBNHGX010000001.1, on the reverse strand, counting down.
GAGAAGGCGCAACTCGATAGGGATGAGGTTGAGCAAAGCCTAGAGCGTCGTGCGGAGGTCAAGCTATCCCTGGACGAAACGCTTCAACGTAACTTGGAGTTTTACCACGTCGGTGTGGACGGCTCTAGCTACGTTTTGGGTGAGAATGTCCAGAGCACTGGCACGATGTCCTGGTTGGGTTTAGCGGTTCCAGCTTTAGAGTGCCTTCGTAAGGGGAGGGTCTTACTCGTTGACGAAATCGATGCCAGTCTCCACCCCCAACTGGGTCTGGCTTTGATTCAGATGTTTAGAGACCCAGAGATAAATAGGAATAGTGCACAGCTAATATTCACTACTCACGACACTTACTATCTCTCACCAACTTCCACCACTCCTCTGACGGATGACGAAGTTTGGTTTGCGGAGAAGACTAAGGGAGTGACAGACATCTATTCCCTTGCGGACTTCGGTACCAGGAAAAATGAAAATGTGGCCCGCAGATACCTAGCTGGTCGCTATGGCGCCATCCCTGCCGTCGTTCCTTCCCTAGTAGGGCCTCTGATCCGAGCCGATAAAGAGAAGGCGTCGGACCTTGGGGTATCGGAGGACAGCTCGGCGGCGGAGAAAATTAGTTGGTAAAGCGGGGTGCTAGCCTTGAGCGCAAACGAAAGACTCGTAAGGAGAGAACCCGTGTTCTGGTCGTAACCGAAGGTAAGGAAACCGAAAATCAGTATTTTGGTCTTCTTGTACAGCACCTGAAGGCGACCGGTGTTAACCATTGGCCCATGACGCGCCACGGCGTCGGGCGGGATCCTTTCCGGGTTTTGAAAGCTGCTGTCGCTAGGCGAGACGAGGATGCGGACTCGTTTGATTCCGTGTGGGTAGTGGTTGACGTGGACGAACACACCACTCTCGATAGCTGCATTGCGGCTGCAGCAAAAGAGGACATCTCCGTCGTCGTTTCAAACCCGTGTTTTGAAATATGGCTGGTCTGGCATCTCCAAGACCACCGACGACCAGAAACAACCCCCGGAATCCAAGAGGTATTCAAGACACTCGGCAATCCGGGAAAGTCAATCACTATGAAGTTTCCGATTCACGACTTCGAAAAGGCGTCGGCTCGTGCAGTTCAGGCTGATCCCAATTGCCACGTTGGATCCGTAGGGAAAAATCCATCAAGTTCAATGAACGAATTGCTGGATTACCTGTTGGCTGTTCAAAACTAGCAGGAGACAGGTACCCCCCTTGCGAGGCGGGGGGAGGGGGACTACTCACCGGCAAGGGGTCGTGGGTGAAGCGGGGGTAGAGGTTTGATACTCCCTACCCCCGCAGCACTAACCCAACCAGTCCGTTAGCCAGTCAAACATGCGCATTACAACTGATATCAGGGCAGTGCGGTACTTCCTGGCCGCCCAGCGGCACATGACGCCCCAGGCGGCCAGGAACATGGCGTAGACGACCAGGTACGGAGTCGGCATCGTGCCGTACAATTCGAGGACTGCCTTCGGCAGAGCGTGAAGGACCTTGGTCGCGGCGGTTGACGCCAAGGCGGAACCCCCGGCGATTGCCAATGCTGCAAGTGTGTTCCAAAAGCGCTTCATAGTATCTCCTGTCCGGGGACCTCTCCGTGCGAGGGGCTCCCTACAGGGACATGCGTAGGATTTCCAAGAAGGCATTGAGACGTTAGCAGGTAACAACGGTGGTACCGGTAGTTAAACGTTGGGGGTACTCTTCGAGGCATGAGCACCACCGCCGTTTATGTTCGCCAGTCCGAGGATAAGACCGGAGCGGAAGCAGCCTTCCAGCGGCAGGAGGCCGCCTGCCGTTTACTAGCAGAGGCCAAGGGCTGGGATAGCCCGCACCTATACGCTGACAACTCCATCAGCGCCACCACGGGCAAGACAAGGCCCGCCTTCGAACAGCTCCTTGCAGCCGTTGAATCCGGTGCAGTGTCGGCCGTTGTGGTTTGGCACCTTGACCGGTTGACGCGCTCGATGAAGGACTTGACCCGCATCATCTAAGCGGGGCAGGCGCACCGTGTCAACATTCGCGTGCATGGCTTCTCCCTGGATGTGGGGGACCCGACGGGTGTCGCGGTTGCCCAAATGGCGAAGCTGGACCTGCTGCCGCTGGACGACGCGAAAACTGAAGGCAAGCGGCCGGTGAAAGGCAGTTGAGCGAAGGGCGTCAACGCCACCGCTGCCCGGTTTGCGCTTGTTTCCGGCGGCAGCGGACCGATGGCCGGTCAGGGGCTTCTCCTTTCGGCTCCCAGTGACCCGACCAGCGCCCGATTGAGAAAGGCCCGCCGTTACCGTGGAACACCACCCCACGGAGCCGCGGGCCTTGCCTTTCCCGTTTGCTTTTAACCCACACTTTGCCTTACAGGTCTCTAGTGCTAGGGCAACTTGGATAAGTAGGGCCGTCAGTTATGAAAATCATCAGTGAGTTTAGCGTCGTGATTTCGGCGGAGCCGCAGAATGCACGTTCGGATAAATCCGATGGCTTTGCATATACCACCCGATCCGTTTTTCGGTCTAGGTAGTAGATCAGCTCGTCCGTTTCTCTGACGACGGAAATCAGATGTTTCCTATCGTGCACAGTCGCTGTTTCCCGCACCAGCCATGAAGGACCCCAAATTACTGAGGTCATAAGTATCGATACCAGGAGTACTCGTGCTAGTTCTGGATCAAAGCGTCCCCGCTCAAACTTCCGTTTCCAGTTCTTTTTGTGGCTCCGCAAATGAATAAGGTGAAGTGCGAGCAGCAATATACATACCGACAACACCACCACTGACGAATACATCACCGCAACTAGCGATGCCAGGACCGCAAGCACGACAACAACCTGAAAGTCCAGGTCATCGGTCTGGTACTTACTTATTCGATATAAGCCGTACAGCACAAGGGGCAAGAGGATTGCCGGAGCTGCCGTTAACGACATAGCTGCGAGTGCTGGCAAGAACTCTATATTTGCGGCAACAGCAAGGGCCGTTGTCATATTGCCGTTGGCAAGACTTAGCATGCTGATGCCGTAGTAGACGGCACCAAGGCCAGCAAGCGAGACAGGAACGGTCAATCGGACGTGCTTACCTCCCACGGAGTTACTCGTCACCCTTCCGTCGGCCGCTCAGCGTCGGGTTCAAGCGGTGCGCTAAAGTCCCGGGCAGCCTCGATGTATCGGTAGAACGCTTGCCTAAGTTCTATCCTGGTTGCGACGCCGAACTTGCTGTAAACACGATAAAGATGACCCTCAACCGTACGCACTGAAAGCCCTAACTCACGTGCTATGTCACGGTCCGTGGCTCCTTCCGCGGCGAGGCCGGCAATCGCAAGTTCCCTTTCCGTCAAGTGGCGGCTAGAAGTGGGGACGCCAACTGTAGCGTGGGACAGCCGAACTGAATTAGCGGGAGCGCCGTGCTCAAGCTGACTGACCTGTCCTCGCTGAAGTTCCCGGACGGTGCTTAGAATTTCGCTCAACATCTCCTTCTCGCCCGGCGGGGGCGGCGGTGGTGCAGCATCGAGTTTTTTCCTCATGTCCTTGACCTGAGCATCAAGCTTGGGCCATAAGATTTCAAACAACTCTCCCAAATCGTCAGCATCTACGCTGTCCGAAAGCTCTGCGTTTAGGGTGAGTACAAGCTTCCACATGTCGTCGCGATCAAAGAGTAGTGAATTGAACGCACTGAGTGGCCCTTGTTTTAGCCCGCCACGGTTATCGAAACCAACAAGGAGCGGGACTACTTTTCGCTCCGTGTCGCTGATAGCAATAGACAGCGCTCCGGCTTCGAAATTTATCCACTCAGCATTCCTATTTTCCTGAGTCACGCAGATGATGCCGAAATCAGAGGTCTGCAGTTCACGCGCGATTGTTTGTGACCACCGAGTACCAGGCACTATGTCCAGGTCGCTCATCCATGGCTCAGTGGCTTGCAGGAGTTTCTTCAACCAGCCCTTGAGCAACAGTGCTACCTGCTTACTCTCCTCGCCTGACCAACTTATAAAGATTTTCACGCTTCAGCCTGCTGAGCTATGCCGACTACCTGGGCGAACGACTGTCCGAAGGCGGTTGGGCTGATGATGCCCTTGTCGAAGTCCACCGTCTTGTCGTCGTCGGATTCAAAGCGCTGTTTCCACATGATCAGTTCAGGCCGGGTGTCAACCCAAGAGTAAGCACCGTCCTCTGTAACGAAGGACGCATAACTGACTTCAACTAGGCCAAGACGAATCCAGTTGTCGATATACGTAGGGAGGAGCGGGCGCAATATTATGCCACCAGTCGCTTGGTCCCGGTCGTCGATAATGTGCTGAGCTAGCAAGTTCCAACCGTCTTGATTCGCGGTCAGAAGCTTGAGCTGGACGATCGGGGTGTGTCGCCCCTTTTTCAATAGGACCTGATTCAAGGTGGGCAGTTCGGCGGCACTGAGTTGTTTGATTATCTCGACGAAGGAGGGGTGGGCGGAGACTGATTTCCTGTTGTCGGACGCAGTCGCCAACAAATTTAGGTACATCTCTTTGAGATCGGCTTCGTCAAGGCTGAAACCAAGTTGCTGCATGGCTGGGGCAGCGAGAGAAGGCTTCGGCGCAGTGATGTTCTCCTCTGGCACATCGGCAAGCTTCTCAGCCATGTCTTTTTCAAAGGCATCTTCGAAATACTGATTAGCGAAGCCGAGCATCTTTGCGATCGGCTTGTACATGCTGGTCAAGATTTCTTGTCGGATTGCAACGCGCTTGGCGTAATTCCTCGCCGCCTTGTCGAACTCTGGAGTTTGCTTAGCGTGCTCGAGAAGTTCCTTTTTTATGGACTTGCTCTCCTCCGCTACTTCCTTACCCGCGTGAGTAACCACTTTGCCGACCATTGCCGCTGCCGCGGCCTCTCCACCCATCATGATCCGATCCTACTGGGCAGCACTGACACGGGCTGTCGCTGGCCGGGCCACCAAACCCCCGCCAGCTTCTGGAGCGGCTACAACGCGAACCCACCACTGTAAGTACTGCACGACGGGGTGCCGCTGGTATTCGGCGTGCTTGCTGGTGGATTCTCCGCAGGCCTCGGAACAATAGCGTCGAGCTGTATATGTTGAGAGTCGCCATTCTTCGAGTGTGTCAATCGTCAGCGGACTGCCGGAAGGTGGGGGAAGCGTGCCAGACCTCCCGCCAGTTGCCCCCTATGTTTGGGCAGAATCAGGACAACTGGGCAGACATATCCTTTAGCCCAGTGGTGCTGGCGTATCCCCAAATTGCACGGTCGAGGGTCCTCTTGGCTACACCCAACTTGTCAGCGGCCTCCTTGACGAGCACCCCTGCCTCTTCCGACGACACCTGGCGCTGCAGCGCGCGCCTGACAAAAGCCGTAATCCAGGTGTCTGCCTTCACCCCTACATGGCTAAGGAGCATCGTTAAGTACTCCCAAGTGACTGGGCCGAGACCTGAAACGGTGGTGTATGGCTTCCTATGAGCATCGCTGGCGGGATTGAAGTGCTCAGGCAAAGTCACTCGCGCTGATGTGAAGTTCTGAGCCGCTTTCACGATTGCATACGCCTTGGTCTTCCCTGCGTGCACCTTTTGTGTGTTGGGAATCCGTTCTAAGGCGACTGGGTCCTGGCCCGCTAGGTGCTTCATCTTCTCCGTGCGAATCACATGCTCGGAATGACTCTGGTAGCGCAACATGGCCCGGGCGCACCCGTCCAAGTGCCATCGCTGCGTTCCCGACCATAACGAAATCGGATGGACATGACGGCGTCTACCAATGCGAGGTCCAGGCGGTCAGGGTATCCGCCGGGCCACTTCTTCCACGGCGTGGGGATTTCCGCAATCGCGCCGAGAAGCAGATCCACATCTGTTGGGGGTGCTGTCACAGGTAACTCTTGACGCTCGCGCGCAGCGCTTCGGTGTGCTCGTAAATTTCCTCAAGTGAGCTGATCGGCATTCGAGTCTCTTCTTTGTTGACGTCGAAGAGCCCGATGTACTTCTGCGTCCGGTTGAAATGCAGGCGTGCGATGGGCTTGCGGTTGTTATCGTCCAGCAGTACTGCGAAGTAGGACTTGGCGTCCCTTTGCACCACACGAGCAGGCTTGACCTCGCTGCAGACGATGGCCCGAACAATTTGGTAGCCCTCGATTTCCTCAAGTGTTGTCTCTAGCCCATCAGCTTCTGCCAAGTCCGCTTCGGCTACCGGAGCGCTGGTTACACTTGCCGCGACTGCGGCTTCTTCAGTTTGCGGGAAGCCGGGGTTGCCGAGGGCCTTCTTGAGACGCTCGTTCACCTGGTCATTCAAGAACTGCTTCGAGGCTTTGGTAACCAGGGCTGTGAACTGTTCGCGTACTTTCTGGGTGTAGGGACCAGAATACACTCGCCCGGTCAGGAACTTGACCCATTCATCTTCTGGCGCTTTAAACTGCGCGGCTAGGGTCCGCTTTAGCTCGCCGATGTACTTTAACTCGCCGGCCGCGCTGATGATTGAATCAAGATCAAAAACATCCTTGGACAGCTTCTGCAGTTCAGGGATAAGCATTTGGTCGATGTCGTTCAAATCGAGCACGAGGAACGGCTTTGCATCCATACGGTTAGGGGCATCAAGGTCCGTAAAGAATTGATACATTTCCCCGTTGGTAAGGATCGCAATCCGAGCGTTGGTCACGGCGAAGTATCGGAAAAGCTGTGACGCATGCTCGATTTTGACGGGTTCGCTGGACTTCTTGCACTCGATCAGGATCTGGACTTCGCCGTCCTTGACGATGGCATAGTCGATCTTTTCGCCCTTTTTGAGCCCCACGTCTGCGATGAATTCCGGAACGACTTCCATCGGATTGAAGACGTCGTAGCCAAGAATCGTCGAAATGAACGGCATCACGAACGCGTTTTTTGTTGCCTCTTCCGTCTGAATAACGCCGCGCTGCTGGCGCACCTTTGCTGCCAACGCTGAAAGCTTCTCTGCGAACTCCATTTGTCCCCCTACAAGTACAGTCGATGCTGCACAACGCAGTGCAGCAAAGATCCAAGCTGATGAAGCAACAAACTACATGTGATTGTCCCGAATACCACTCATCTGGCGGGCAGGTATGACTCCATGTCGAAAAAGGGCATAACCATCCTCGTGGGTTGTGCAGCCGCTACAACTGCCAAGGCGAAGCTCCCGGGCCGAGCCCGTCGTCGGCCAGCCGCCGACCCAAGCGCCAGCGAACTGTGACTAGGAAGCCCACCCACCCACCCCCCGCCGTAGCACACTGACATACGAAGCAATGTTTCGGCGTGTCGCCCGTAACCTGTTTAGATGCCTCGTTTTGCGCTTGATATTGAGTCCGTGCCCCGCCCTGTCCGTGCGCAGGAGCTCCTGGACGCCGTGAACCACCGCGTCGTCATTGCCGATGGCGCGATGGGTACCATGCTGCAGGGCCGGGAACTGTCGCTTGAAACGGACTTCCAGAACCTCGAGGGCTGCAACGAGATCCTCAACGACACGCGCCCGGATGTCATCGCGGACATCCACGACGCGTACTTCGCCACGGGCATCGACGCCGTCGAAACCAACACCTTCGGCGCCAACTGGTCCAACCTCTCGGACTACGGCATCGACGACCGCATCACCGAGCTCGCCCTCAAGGGCGCGAAGATCGCCCGAAAACGCGCGGAAGCGGCAGAAGAAACAGACGGCCGCATGCGCTGGGTCCTTGGCTCGATGGGCCCGGGCACCAAGCTCCCCAGCCTCGGCCACACCAGCTACGACTACCTCAAGCAGACCTTCGCACTGCAGGCCGAGGGCCTCATCGACGGCGGTGCGGACGCCTTCCTCATCGAAACCAGCCAGGACCTCCTGCAAACCAAAGCCGCGGTCAACGGCTGCAAGCAGGCCATCGTCTCCCGCGGCATCCGCCTCCCCATCTTCGTCGAGGTCACCGTCGAGACCACCGGAACCATGCTCATGGGCTCCGAAATCGGCGCCGCACTCACCGCCCTGGAACCGCTCGGCGTCGACGCCATCGGCCTGAACTGCGCCACCGGCCCGGACGAGATGAGCGAGCACCTGCGCCACCTCTCCAAGCAGTCCTCCGTTGCCATCGCCTGCATGCCCAACGCCGGCCTGCCCATCCTCGGCGCCAACGGCGCGCATTACCCGCTCACCCCAACCGAACTCGCCACCGCGCACGAGCAGTTCGTGCGCGAATTCGGCCTGGGCCTGGTGGGTGGCTGCTGCGGTACGACGCCGGAGCACATGGCCGCCGTCGTCGAACGTCTGGCGCCCTTCCGCACCAAAGCCGTGGTTACCGACAGTGCAAAACCAGCCCGCGTCCCCAGCGAGCGCGAAGCCGGCGTCGCCTCCCTCTACCAACACGTGAACTTCGACCAGGACGCCTCCTACCTCGCCATCGGTGAGCGCACCAACGCCAACGGCTCCAAGGCGTTCCGCCAGGCCATGCTCGAAGAGCGCTGGGACGACTGCGTGGACATCGCCCGCGAACAGATCCGCGTCGGCGCGCACCTGCTGGACGTCTGCATCGACTACGTGGGGCGCGACGGCGTCGCGGACATCAAGGAGATCGTCTCCCGTTTCGCGTCGGCCTCCACCCTCCCGCTCGTCATCGACTCCACCGAGCCTCCCGTGCTGCAGGCCGGCCTGGAGCACATCGGCGGCCGCCCGGTGGTCAACTCCGTCAACTACGAGGACGGCGACGGCCCCAACAGCCGCTTCGCTCGCATTATGCCGCTCGTGAAGGAGCACGGCACCGCCGTGATCGCCCTGACCATCGACGAACAGGGCCAGGCCCGCACCACCGACGGCAAGGTGGCCATCGCCTCCCGCCTCGTCGACGCCCTGGTGGGCGAATGGGGGATGCGGGTCGAGGACATCATCGTGGACTGCCTCACCTTCCCCGTCGCCACCGGCCAGGAAGAAACCCGCCGCGACGGCATCGAAACCATCGAGGCCATCCGCCAGATCACCACTAAGTACCCCGGCATCAACACCACCCTCGGCGTCTCCAACGTGTCCTTCGGCCTGAACCCGGCCGCGCGCATCGTCCTGAACTCGGTGTTCCTGCACGAGGCCGTGCAGGCGGGCCTGACCAGCGGTATCATCGACGCCGCCAAGATCGTGCCGCTCGCCTCCCTGCCCGAAGAGCAGCGCAAGGTGGCCCTGGACCTCGTCTATGACCGGCGCGAATACGACGCGGACGGCAACACCACCTACGATCCCTTGGCCATCATGCTGGACATGTTCGCCGGCGTCGACACCGCAGCGCTCAAGGACCAGCGCGCCGCGGAACTCGCGGCGCTGCCCACCGGCGCGCGCCTGGAACGGCGCATCATCGACGGCGAAGGCAAGGGCCTTGAAGCGGACCTCGACCTGGCGCGCAGCGAGGGCATGACCCCGCTCGGCATCATCAACGACCACCTGCTTGAGGGCATGAAGGTGGTGGGCGAGCGCTTCGGTGCCGGTGAGATGCAACTGCCGTTCGTGCTCCAGTCCGCCGAGGTGATGAAGAACGCCGTCGCCCTGCTCGAGCCGCATATGGAGAAATCGGATTCCTCCGGCAAGGGCACCATGGTGATCGCCACCGTGCGCGGCGACGTGCACGACATCGGCAAGAACCTGGTGGACATCATCCTCACCAACAACGGCTACAAAGTCATCAACATCGGCATCAAGCAGGGCATCGCCGAGATCATGGCCGCGGCGGAGGAGCACAACGCGGACGTGATCGGCATGTCCGGGCTGCTCGTGAAGTCCACCGTGGTGATGAAGGAGAACCTCGCGGAGCTGCAGTCCCGCGGCCTGGCGAAGAAGTGGCCAGTGATCCTCGGCGGCGCAGCCCTGACCCGCGCCTACGTGGAGCAGGACCTGGCCGAGCAGTTCGACGGCGTGGTGCGCTACGCCAAGGACGCCTTCGAAGGCCTTGCCCTCATGGAACCGCTGGTGCGCGTGGCCCGCGGCGAGTCACCGGATGACGTCGGCCTGCCGCCGCTGAAGAAGCGCATCCACAAGGGCGGTGCCAAGTTCACGGTGACCGAGCCCGAGGCAATGCCCGGCCGGTCCGACGTCGTCTCCGACAACCCGGTTCCTTCCCCGCCGTTCTGGGGCACGCGCATCGTTCGCGGCGTCTCGCTCCACGACTACTCGGCGTTCCTCGATGAGCGCGCCACGTTCATGGGGCAGTGGGGGCTCAAGCCTGGCCGCGGCGAGGACGGCGCCTCCTACGAGGAACTGGTGGAACGCGAGGGCCGGCCGCGCCTGCGCTACTGGCTGGACCGCATCCTGGGCGAGGGCATGCTGGACGCGTCCGTCGCCTACGGCTACTTCCCGGTGGTCTCCGAAGGGGAACAGGTGGTGGTGCTGCACCACGGGGAGGATCGCGACGGCGTCCTCGGCACGGCGGGACTCCTCGCCCCCGACGGTGGTTCAGGCGGCCCGATCGGCACCGACCGGCTGCGCTTCGACTTCCCGCGCCAGCGCCGTGACCGGCACCTGTGCCTTGCCGACTTCGTGAAGTCCCGCGAGTCCGGACAGATCGACGTGCTGCCGGTCCAGCTGGTCACCGCCGGCTCGAAGATCGAAGATTTCACCTCAAAGATGTTCGCCGCCAACCAGTACCGCGACTACTACGAACTCAACGGCCTGGTCATGCAGCTCACCGAGGCGCTGGCAGAGTTCTGGCACGCCCGCATCCGCAAGGAGCTGGGCTTCGCGGCCGAGGAGCCGAAGGACACGGCAGGGTATTTCAAGCTCGATTACCGCGGTGCGCGGTTCTCGCTCGGCTACCCCGCGTGCCCGGACATGGAGGACCGCCGCAAGGTGACGGAGCTGCTGAAGCCCGAGCGGATGGGCGTGATCCTCAGCGACGAGCTGATGCTGCACCCCGAGCAGTCCACCGACGCGTTTGTGTTCCACCACCCGGAGGCGAAGTACTTCAAGGTGTGAGTTGAAGCCCCCGGGTGGAGGAAGCGTCACTCCGGGGTCGCGCCAGGCAGTGAGGCCAGCTCGGTCAATGACCCGTCGCGGCCCATGCTGAGGATGAGGTCCAGGTCCAGTCGGTTCAGGAACGCGTCATCGTGGCTGACCACGATGACGGCGCCGCCGTACGCCCGGAGTGACTCCACCAGCTGGTCGACGCTGCTGATGTCCAGGTTGTTGGTTGGCTCATCCAGGATCAGGACTTGCGGCGGAGGGTCGGCGAAGAGCAGCCGGGCCAGGGAAACCCTGAACCGCTCACCGCCCGAGAGCGTCTGCACCGGCCGGTTCATGCTGTCCCCGCGGAGGAGGAACCGGGCCAGCTGGTTGCGGATGTCACCGGGCGGCACATCCGGCGCCGCTTCCTGCACATTTTCGAGTGTTGTTGCCTGTTCCCGCAGCCCGTCGAGCCGCTGGCGCAGGTAGCCCGCACGGTCCGTCAGCAGGCTTCCCCCGGCTTCGCCCCCGGCGCATGGCGCGCCGCCCACCAGCCGCTCCAGGAGCGTGGTCTTGCCGGCACCGTTGGGCCCGACGATCGCCACCCTCTCGGGGCCTTGCACCACGAAGGAGCGGTTGGTGCCCCATAGTTCGGCGATCCTCCGGCTTCGCGGCACGCGTGGATCCGGAAGGTTCAGGGAGATCCGTTCCTGTTCCCGCACCCTGGATGCGGCGGCGTCCAGGGCCGCCTTGGCCGCCTGCACTTTGGAGTCCATGCCGGAACGCATTTTTCCTGCTGAGACCTGGGCGTCAGAGGCCCGTTGGTTCATCAGGATCTTGGATCCCTTCTTGTTGTCGTAGCTGGCCTGGCCCGTCCTGGCCCGTTGAGCGAGCTTTGATTCCGCCTCCTGCTTTTGGCGTTTCTCCTTCTTCACCAGCTGCTCCGCGGCACGGGCTGCCTGCACGGCCGCGTCCTGCTGCTCCTCCAGGTAGGCCTGCCACTGGCTGTAGGGGCCGCCGAACACCGTAAGCCCCCCCTCGTACAGTTCTGCCGTGCTGTCCATAAGTTCCAGGAGTGCCAGGTCGTGGCTGACCACCACCAGGCTGCCAGGCCAGTCAGCCAGCATGCGGCCGAGTGCCGAGCGGGCTTCGCGGTCCAGGTTGTTCGTCGGTTCGTCCAGCAGGGTGATAGGCGTGCGCCGGAGCCGCAGCCCGGAGATGGCTGCCAGCATGGCTTCCCCGCCGGACAGCTGACCCACGCGCCGGTCCAGGCTGACGCCGGTCAGACCGATCTCCTGCAGCGCCTCATCCGCACGGCTCTCGATGTCCCAGTCGTCGTCCAGGATATCGAAGTGCTGCACGGCTGCGTCACCGGACTCGATGGCCCGCAGGGCAAGGACTTTGTCCTTGATGCCCAAAAGCTCCATCAGGGTGGCCTCGTTGTGCAGCGTCAGGGTCTGTGGAAGGTAGCCGACGTCGCCTCCCGTGGTGATGCTGCCGGCCGTCGGAGTGAGGGCTCGCCCCACGAGACGAAGCAGGGTGGACTTTCCGGAACCATTGGTTCCCACCAGGCCGGTTTTGCCCGGCCCAATGCTGCCGGTAATCCCGGACAGTGCTGGTGAGCCGTCCGGCCACCGGAAATGCACGTCCGTGAGGACGATGGATGGATTCTTTGCTGTAGGCATGGTGCTCCCAAGAGAAATTGCTGGGCGGCCGCAGCCGCGGTCCGCAAGGTCAGGTCCGTCACGCGGGTGAGGTCCTACGGCGCACGGGACATGACGGTGCGCGGCATGGGCAGGCAGGGGCGAGCACCAGGCCGTGCAGCGTGGCGGGAAATCAGTGCAGGAAAAAGAAGGCCATGGAGTGGCATCGGGCTCCGGGTGGTTTCAGCGGAAGAAGCGCTGAGACCCGCCGGCCCTTAGGGCATCAGGAAAGTATCAGCGCGCGGACTGCGGCGAAACCTGAAATGCCCGTCAAAACATTGCCTAACACTGGGGAACAGAGGACAACAGTGTCACAAATTCGTTAGCTGAAGGCAACTTGCCTCCTGTGCGTTCCGTTCCGGGCTGCCGGCGACCGGCTTAACCCGCCGGAGTGCGGCGAGGATCGCCCGGCCCACTACGGCAATCCCGATGATGGTTGTGATGGCGCGCAGGGTGTCCCAGCCCGCCGTCGACGTCACCAGCGAGTACAGCAGGAAGCTGCTGAGGTTGGTGCCCAAGGGTGCGCCAGGATGGTAGGAAATGCCGGTGCCGGCGCCCACCGCGAAGGGCCAGAACCACAGGTTGGTCAGCAGGCCGAACAGGTAGGACGCCACGATCCCGTAGCCGGACAGCATCCACAGTTCGGCCTTCCCGCGAATGCGCTTGGGAAGCAGGCCGGCTCCCGCTCCCACCCACGCACAGGCGAAGATCTGGAACGGTGTCCACGGCCCGATGCCGCCCCACAGCGCGCTGGAGAGGGCGATGGTGGCGGCGCCGAGGAGCAGGCCGAACCGGGCACCGAACGCCCGCCCGGCCAGGATGAGCAGGATAAACACCGCCTCCACGCCCCCGACGCCGGTGCTCGCCACCCGCACCGCGGAACCCACCGCGGCCAGGACTCCCAGCAGCGCCACGGTGTGTGCCGAGCGGACTGAGCCGTCAAGGGACACGACGACGGCGACCGCGGCCACCGGCGCAATGGCCAGCGCCGCGTAGGGGAGGGCCGCGGCGGCATCCTGCGGAAGCGCGGCTGCCAGCAACGGCCAGCAGAATGCGCCGAGGGCCAGAAGGTTTGCCGCTGCGAGGACTGCGAGTTCCACGGGCCTCGGTATGCGGATGGGGCTCGGCTTCTTTTTGCCGTGAGCAGCTAGTTCGTCGGTGAACCGTAGTGCCGGCATCCGTGGTGCTGGGAGGGGTAGTTCAGCGGCGGCATCAACCGGGGCGGCTTCTGCCTCCGACGCGGGCGCGACGCCGTCCCGCATCGGTAGGATCCGGGCACCGAGGCCGTGGGCAAAGTTGATGTCGTGGGTGGCGATCAGGACGGCCGTGCCGGAGTCCGCTGCTGCCCGAAGTGCAGCCGCGACTGCTGTGCGCGCCGCCGGATCGAGGCCGCGGGTGGGCTCATCGATCAGGAGCACCTGCGGATCGTCCATGGTCTGCAGTGCGATGGCAAGGATCCTGCGCTCTCCCGCCGAGAGGTCCCGGGGATGCACGTGCCCGACGGGAATCTGGGCGTCCCCCCGCAGCCGGGCCAGGCGTGCAGCTGCGAAGCCGGGCGAAGGATGCGCCGCATCCTTTCGGCGCGAGAGTCGCCGCTCCGCGGCGCGAAGCTCAGCCGCAACCGTATCCCTCGTGAAGAGGTCGTCTGACGCGTCCGGCACCAGGGCGACCCGACCGCCGTCGTACGTTTTTAGGCTCCCCGTCCCATCACCGATGCCCTCACCGAGGGCGAGAGCCACCAGGAGGGAGGACTTGCCGGCGCCGTTCGGGCCCACCAACGCCACCACTTTGCCGCGGTGCAGGGCCAGGGATGCTTCGCGCACGAGTGGCGTGGCCTTGCGGTGCACCGCGAGCTTTGCTGCTGTCAGCACGGGCGGGAGGTTGGCTGGAACTGGAATTGGCGGCGCGATAGCCGGGACCGAAGGGGACGGCGCGGCACCCGGTACCAGGGCGCCGTCGTCAATGGTCCACCATGAATCAGCAACGGGTGCGAGCGCTTCCGCCCGGTGCTCCGCCACGATGACGCAGACACCGGCGTCGCGGGCGAGGGAATGGAGTACCGCGATGACACGTCCGCGGGCTGCGGTGTCAAGGTCGGCCAGGGGCTCATCAACCAGGAGCAGGGACGGCTGATCCACCACCGCGGCGGCGATGGCCACGAGCGTTGCCTCACCCGCCGAGAGGGTGCTGACGTTCCGGTCCAGCAGAGCCGACACCCCGATGTGCTCCGCGACCTCCAGCACCCGCGCCTTGGCGATGCCTGATGCGACGCCGCGCAGCTCCAGCGCGAGGGAGATTTCATCCCGGACCCTGGTAGCGGCGAAGGCGGCGCGGGGATTCTGCAGGACAACGCCGATGAAGCGGGCGGAATCGCGCGGCGGCGTGGCAGCACGGTCGGTTCCGCCGACGCGGACTGTGCCGGTAATTTCTCCGCCGTCAACGTGTGAAAGGAGCCCGGCGATGCCCCGCAGGATGGTGGACTTGCCGGAGCCCGTGGGCCCCGTAATCACTGTGATGGACCCGCTCGACGGCGCGAACCCGGCGACGCGCACCTGAGCGTCAGCGATCCGGAATTGTGCATCCCGGACGAGGACCGGCGCTCCGTTACCGCTGCCGGGCTGGTTAGTTGCCCTGCTCCCGAAGCCCCGCAACTCCAGGGCCGCGGCAACCCTGGCGGCGTGCTCAAGGGTGCGCTCCAGCACGGGCACCAGGGCGCGGGGACCAAAGCGTTCACCCCGCAACCGGAACGCCAGGCGTACGGAGGTCACGGCGTCGGCCAGTGCCGGAAGTGCAGCCCACGCGACCACCAGCGTCCGGGCAAGGCCCTGCAGGGGACCGCGCCGGGCCAGGTGCACGAAGCCGCGGGCCACGTCCACCCAGGCGTTGAGCAGGCCGAACGCGAGGAACATCGCGGCAATCGGCAGGGCGGACAGGACCGCCGCCCACAGCCCGGGCGCAGTAACCGGACCGAGGAAAACCACATGGGCGTACGGGGCAGGCAGCCGGACGGCCGGGAGATCCAGCAGAACCGGGGCGCCAATGCCCGCGCCGTTGAAAAGGACGCGGTAGATGACCCGCGCCGCGATGAACACGACGGCCAGAACAGCGCCGGCGCGCAACGGCGCGGGTCGGAAGGTCATGCCTTGGGAGCGGCCGGTTCGCCGTCGACCGTGAAGAGCAGTTCCAGGCTCTCTCCCGGGCTTAGCTTCAGGGTGGCGAGGCCTTCCTGCGCGTAGGCCCACTCACCCGAGGCCGGCTTGGTCCACAGGGACCAGTAGGCGAAGGCAGCAGGCATGCCGGCGCATTCTTCCTTGTACGTGCCGCCCTTGTGGGTGATCTCGAAGTCTGCGGCGGGCACGCCGTTCACGCGGCACACCAGTTCATTGGGGTACTGGGTGGTGCCAACGGTCTTTACATCGGCTTGTTCGAGCACCTTGGAAGCGGGCGTGGGTGCGTCCACGGGCACACACACGGACTTGTCCGCGGCAGCCTGCTTTAGGGCGCCGGAATCGACGACGACCTTCACGCCGGTGCAGGGTCCGTCGGCGGCGCTGGAGGAAGCACTGGACGTTGCCGCTGCGGTAGACGCGGGGGCGGAGGTGGTGGGCTGGGTGGCCGCAGGGGTGGAACAGGCGGCGAGGGTAAACAGGAGACCGGCGGCGGCGAGGGAGCTCGCGGCGGCGTTGCGCATCTTAGTCAAAGTCACGTGTCAAGGGTAGGGCGTTGCTTGCCCGGATGCGGATGCTGTCGCGTTGTGTGACGTCAGGTATCTCCTGAGGTGGATGCCCTCAACCAGCGGGTGCAGTGTCCGGATCTTGAGACTCCCCATCTCAACTCTTGAGCCTGAGGGTTTGCGTTTAACTTGATAAAAGCTTGTAGCTTTTTTGCTATTTCTTTGCCATTCATTTGAGTTCCCTTTGAAAAACTCGAAGCCAATAGGACTTTGGGAGCTTTTGGCGGGAGTAAGAAAGAAAATGTGTTGCACATCGCAGTTCTACAGTGCTGCCCGGCCACGCCCGGATGCCATGGGACTCCTGTGATATTTGTCCTAATTCCCGCACATAACGAGGCCGCCGGAATTGGCGAAACGCTGCACTCGCTGCGCAACCAGACAATTGTGCCGCACCGCGTCATTGTCATCGCGGATAATTGCACCGACGCTACGGAGGCGATTTCACTTGCTGCAGGTGCCGAGGTTGTCAGGACCGTGGGCAACAAAGATAAGAAGGCCGGAGCCCTCAACTACGTCCTTGCCGGTCTGCTGCCCCAAGCCGGACCCGAGGACATGATCCTGGTACAGGACGCAGACTCGCAGCTCTCGCACGACTTCATCGAGCGTTCCGTCAGTCACCTGCGAGCCGACTCACGGCTCGGTGCGGTCGGTGGCATATTCCGGGGCGGTGACGGCGGCGGCTTCGTGGGGCACCTTCAGCGGAACGAGTATGCCCGGTACGCCAGGGATGTCCGCAGACTGCACGGAAAGTGCCTTGTTGTTACAGGCACTGCTGCGCTGTTCCGCGTGCGGACACTCCAGGACGTGGTGGCCGGACGGCTGGATGGGACCCTCCCGCCCGGGAACGGCCGTGGCGGTGTCTATGACACCTCCGTCCTTACTGAAGACAACGAGCTCTCCTTCGCTTTGCTGACCCTCAAGTACAGGATCAAGTCTCCCGCTGACTGCACCCTGGTCACCGAGGTCATGCCTTCCTGGCGTGAGCTGTGGGCGCAGCGCCTGCGCTGGAAGCGTGGAGCGGTGGAGAACTGCGTCCAGTACGGCTGGACCCGGGTTACCCGGCCGTATTGGGGACGGCAGGCACTGTCCGTCGTCGGCGTCCTGGTGACTCTGGGCTATCTCAGTACGGTGGCGATCGCACTGGGCACGGGGGAAGGGCTGCACATGCAGCCGTTCTGGCTTGCCGTGACCGGTGTCTTCGTGATCGAACGAGTGGTGACTGTGCGGCTGCGGGGATGGAAGTACATGCTCGCAGCCGCCACCATGTACGAACTGGTGATCGACCTGTTCCTCCAAATGGTCCACGCGAAGGCGTACCTAGATGCAGCATTCAACAAGAAGAAAGCCTGGTAACAGACATGTACAACAATCCAGCAGTGCCGGCAGCAGCGGGCGCCGGTTCGGGAACCCTTGCCATGACGGGCGCCGGTGACCTGTTTTGGTTCGCCCTTGCCGCGTTTGCCCTCTTGGCCTTGGGCCTGGCCATCAAGAGGATCGTCCCCGTCCGCGGCGCGAAGTCCTAGTCACGTCACCACGCTGACCACATTTGAACAGCCGGCGGCATCACAGATCTTGTAAGCCGTGGTGCTTCCGCCTTTGATGGAGTTGACGTAGCTGCCGGTATTGGCAACGGTCTTCTGCGTTCCGTTGATCCACAGGGTCACGTTGCTGCCGGTGGCGCCGGTCCACTTGAGGGTAGTGGTGCTGACGGATTTAGCCTTGGTGGTGGTAGTAGTCAGCTTGATGGTCGAAACAGGGACAGCGGGCGCCGGAGCGGTGGCAGGAACAAACGAGAAGTCCCGGATGACCACGCTTTCAGGCCTGACATGCGCGGGATCTCCTCCGCCTCCGCCCGTAACCCAGAGGTTGAAGTGGATCTGCTCCTTGGCGGGAACCGGAACAGTGGCCCCTTCCAGGACAGTCCGCTTCAGCAGGGGCCCGGTAAAGCCTTCGCCCGCGAAGGTTTCGAACGTTATTTTGCCGGGCTCCCACAGCATCCTGTGCGTTGTGATCGGTGCCGGTGTTACGTCGAAGACGGTGGTGTTGTTGCCTTCGCCCGGGGGCTTGGTGGCATCGAACCAGTAACCATGGCCCTGTGTCACGGGCCAGGACTCACCGTAGCTGGCTCCTCCGCCCCACGCCGAGGCCTCACACAAATCGATCTCGTTATAGCCCGGTGCGGCCAGAGGATCGTAGGTGAACAGGCAGCCCCACACCACTTCCTTTTGAAGCGCGGAGAGGTCTTTTTCAACGGTGGTGCTGTATGTGCCGTAGCCGAAGCCTTGCCGCGTGGACTGGAACTCCGCCCCCACCGGGGCTTCCCCGGTGGGGTTGGTGAGGTTCAGGGTGACGTACCCGTTGCCGTCCGGGTTGCCGACATTGGCACCCGAGAAGGCCTTGTTGTACTGCGGGGCGCCGCCCCAGGACCGTTTCTCCCAGTTGAAACCTTTCCACGTGAAACTACCGGCGGGTCCCGGATTCGGATCAAGCGGCGTGGTGTCAGCGGCCTGGGCCGGTGCCACACAAGCGAGCACTACGCCAAAGGCCGCCAGAAACGCCATTGGCCGGATCCTGCGGGTGCGATGTAAGACAGAAAAGCGAATATTAGGCATGCAACGCCCCTTCTCATCTGCTCCCAGCGAGCAATATGCGCCCCCATTGAGCACAGCTTGATCTTCGGCCACAACGATGGACAAAGGCAATAGCCGGGCACCGTAATTCTTGGTCTAATCCCAACCTCAGAAAATACGCAACATTTCCGAAAGCTCAAGAATAACTCAAACTGTGCCAAAGAAATACGTGTGCTGTCTTGTTCATTGTTAGGCTCAGGATGGCCGTAACGCTGGGCAAGTAGTAGCAATCCATTTGTCCTGGTTCTCCGAATACTCCACGACGGTGCTTGAGGAAACGGCCAGGAGCAGACAATTACAGAGAGGCCTGGGGGAAATGGTGGAGCGCGGTGTTGCCGTGGTGGTGGAGGACGACGACGACATCAGGCTGGCCCTGACGGAGGTGCTCCAGCAGTCAGGTTTTGCTGTCCACACAGCATCCTCGGGCTTCGACGGAGTTGAGGCTGTTCGTGAACACAGGCCGGACATCGTCACCATGGACGTGGGCCTCCCGGATTTCGACGGCATTGAAGCCTCACGGCGGATCCGGACCTTCAGCGACGCCTATCTCATCATCATTACTGGCAGGGTGGACGAGGCCGATGCGTTGATGGGCTTTGAAGCCGGCGCCGACGATTACCTCACCAAGCCCTTCCGCCCCCGGGAACTGCGAGCCCGCATTGCTGCCATGCTCCGGCGGCCGCGGGCCATGCAGGCCCTACCGGCCGAACGGGTGCCGCAGCACCGGCACAACGGGTTGCCCCAGAAGCAGCCATACGACGTCGGCCACCCTCGAGTTCACGCCGAGGTTCCGGAGGGCGATGCTTTGGCAGCGGTGAGCCCCGCCTGCTGCGACTTTGCCCATAAGGGGTTGACGCTCCACGAAGCATCCCGGCAGGCGGCCATTGACGGGGTTGCGGTGGACCTGACCCGGACGCAGTTCGACATCCTCCTGGTCCTGATGGAGAACGGCCGGACCGTCCAGACAAAAGCGGACCTGGTCCGGCGGCTTCGTAACGAGCCATATAACACCGGCTCGTTCGTCAGCGTCGACGAGGAGCGTGCCGTCGAAGTGCACATGGGCAACTTGCGCAAGCGGCTGGGGGACAGCTCGCGGCATCCCCGCTGGGTAGAGACAGTACGGGGCGTCGGCTACCGCATGACCCCCTAGCCGAGCGTCGTGGTTATTCCTTGCTAGAACTCTGTGGTGCCGCGCAGTTTCCGGGGGCGGCCGTCCGGGTCCACCAGGAGACGGTTGACGGGGTTCGCCCAGAGGCGCTGCAGGCGCGGTACCGGTTCCGGATTGTGGTGCCGCACCTGTCCCTTCGGGCGGGGCGGGCTGCCACCGGTTTTGTGCCATTGGTCCAGGCAGTCGGCGCTGGCTTTCCACAGGCCGAGCGCTGCTGCGGGATCGTGGAGCCGGGGGTCATCCTGGTCCAGTCCCAGGTGTTCGGCCCAGAGCTGGAGCCGGAGCGAGTGCGCCAAAGAACGGGAAGCATCAGAACCAGCGCTGGTGTCGATGACCGCGCAGGTGAGCTCGCTGTCCGTGGTCCAGGACCGGCGGTTGAAGTTGTCCGACCCGATGGTGAACCAGGTGTCGTCGATAATGCAGATCTTGGCATGGACATAGATCGGGGTTCCGGCTTTGTTCTCCAGGTTGAAAACGCCAAACCGGTCCGGGGCGACGCGGCGCATCCTTTCGATGGCGCGCAGTTGCCCCACCCGCTTGGGCGGCCCTCCGAGGCGACCGTCCGAGTCTGGGTACCGGGGCACGACGGCGATCACGTTCAACGCGGGGTTCTGTTCGAGGGCCGCAGCGATTCCGTCGGCCACCTCTTCGGACCACAGGTACTGGTCTTCGATGTAGATGAGCGACCGGGCCTGGGTGAAAGCCTTTGTGTAGGCCCGGGCGATGCTCCGCTCGCCGCCGGGTGCGAACGGGAACGGCGGATGTTTCACGCCGTAGGTGCGCAGCAGCTGCACGGCGTGCGGTCCGGCCGGTGGCGGCGGCGGCGCAGTCTCGGGCAGGGGTTTGGGATGCCGTGGCATGTCGGCCAGGCGCTGCAGCAGCATCCGGTACGGTGTGCGCCGGTCCAGGGGATGGGGGTCATTCCACCGTTCCGCGAACAACTCGAGCACATCCGCCACCACCGGGCCACGCAGTTCCAGTGCGGCATCGTGCCAAGGGGGTTGTTCCCCGTACCGGGGATCCATATCCACCGCCTGCGGGTCTCCCTCGTGATCGGCATCGTCCCGGCGGCCGTGCGAAAGGTCGATGCCGCCCACGAATGCCACGTCCCGCGAGGGGTCGTCACGACGGCGGATGACCACCAGTTTCTGGTGGTGGCAGCCGAAGAGGCGCACCCGCTGATCCAAAAGCACCTCGCCGCCGGCGTCATTGATCTGGCGGCTGAGGAGCTCGTTGGACCGGTTGCTCATCGGGGACGAGATGCGCTCGCCATGGGATCTCCAAATCAGCCCGCGCACTTCCACTCCCGCTCCGGCTAACTTCGCGAGCAGCTCACCGACGGTGGGTCCGTCCGCTGTGAGCCGCTCGTCGCCGTCGCCGCGCCAGTCGGTGAACCACACGCGGTCTCCCGCTTTGAGCGCGGTGAGTTCCTCATGCAGCCGGGCGAAGTAGGCGGCGCCGTGAATCAGGGGGCGCACGAGGTTGCCCTCGGACCAGGACCCCGATCCGTCTCTTTCGGCGTGCACGCCGGTGGCCACGTTCCCCCGCTCAACACCGCTCAAGAACCAGGTACCAGGATTACTGTCCACTCGATGTTCCCTTCGGGGCCGACGCCTGCGTTGGTGTTCAGCCTCTTCAGTACCCTACGTCGGCCCGCTGTATTCCACACGGCTTAGAAAGATCCTGGATTGCGAGCTATCCAGCGTGACGGGCACCAGCCCACGCCGCTGGCTGGCGCCCCTCTGCCTCAAGCTGCCATCCGCCGTCGTCCGCTTCCTTCCGCCAGGCCGACCCTTCTAGAGGTGAAGTTCCATAAAGACGCTGTTTGGATCGAGGGTGTAGTCGGCAAAAGGCGGGCATTCGGTGAAGCCGTGCCGTGAATAGAGGCGGCGAGCAGGGGCGAAGTAGTCCTCGGTTCCTGTCTCCAGGTAGATGCGCTCGAGGTTTCGAATCCGGGCCTCGTCGAGGAGGTGCCGGAGCATCAGGGTGGCCACGCCCCGTCCCCGGGCGCTTTCAGTGGTGCGCATCGACTTGATCTCGCCATGGCTGGCCGGGCCGGATGTGGAATCCAGGAGCTTGAGTGCGCCGCATCCCAGCAGGGTGCCGTCCTCGCGAGCGGTCCAGAACGTGATGGAAGGCGCGGACAGCGCTGAGTGGTCCAGGGCATGGACGCTTTCCGCGGGCGACGTGGCGAACATGTCGGCCAGGTGCTCGCTCAGGAGTTGGTGGACATCACTGCGGACGGGGTCATCCCGGTCAATCTGCATCATCACCCTCAAATCTACTGTCCTTCGCTGTGGATTTCGCTGACTTGCGGTTCCTGGGGCGGGTTTTCCCCTGCCTTGTTGGCCTGTAGGAACTTTCACAACCTTGAGCGAACGAAGCAGTTCCTTTGATTCCGCAGCCCTTTATTGTATTAAGTTTGCTGTAAATCGCTTTTGATGGAAAAGTCAAAAGCCCGACTTTCCCGCGACTGGCTTAAAAATTAAAAGTGGGTATGGTATCGGGTAACGCAAGCAAAGAAAGGCGTGATTCCGATGTCCGGAAAATCTCCCAAAAGCGGCGCCGCTAAAAAAGTCGGCAAGTCCATTCTGGAAAAACGGGCCGAAAAAAGAGCCAAAAACGAAAATAGTGAACTCGCTTTTGTAAAACCGCGCAAAAACCAGCGCTGAGCCGGCGGGCGGCCGGCTTCGGGACTCCTAGCCCGCGGCCCGGCCGCCCGCTCCACACCCGAACCATGTTTCAAGGACTTGATCATGAACACCTCCTGCAACGCACTCGTTGTCCCGGCCCGCCTCGTCCACCCGGTGCACATGAAAGCTGTTGAACTGGACGTGACAGCACTTCAGCGGGTGGCCGCCGGGGACGTCGGCGTTATCGCCGGCCGGGACTGGCACGTCTACCTGGACAGCGAGGGGATCAAATTCCCCGAGAACCCCCGGGCGGAAGTCCTCATCCGCGAAGCCGGCATCAATGTCGGGGAAGCCCTCCACGGCACCGCCCTCTTTCTGGGCCACGGCATCCCCGGTGAAGAGGCCGACGCTCCGAGCCATCTGATCAGGCTCGCGGAGCGACTGTTCGACCTGCCCCTCGCCGCCTAATCGGGTGGCAGGCAAGGGGCGCGATGGAGGGCCCTGCCAAAGGCAGCGTACGACGACGGCGGGAGCGATGTGAAGCGTTTAGGGCACGTTCACCGGGCAATTGCGG
This sequence comes from Arthrobacter sp. Ha26, assembly GCF_059091705.1. Lineage (NCBI taxonomy): Bacteria > Bacillati > Actinomycetota > Actinomycetes > Micrococcales > Micrococcaceae > Arthrobacter > Arthrobacter sp. Ha26. The sequence continues at coordinate 884,218 of NZ_JBNHGX010000001.1, read as the reverse complement.
GCGGGTCTTATGGGAATCAGCGACGGCCGGTGCGACGGTCGTCTCGAAAAAGTCACTAAAGTGGTGAGCAGGCGGGTGGGGGACCGGCCTACGGGCGGCACTTGGCGGACTGACGCCCCGCGCCTACCGCCCCATCGATCAAGCCCGTCGATAGGATCGACACTTGACCACTAAACTATGGATGAGCGAAAATCGCCTGCCCATGTGGTCAGGCGGTTCTTCGCGAAGCCCGGAGACGACCTCAAAGATCGGGGCAGTAGAGATGACGGACTCAGCGTCAGAACCATCTAGCACGGGCGGTGCAGACAGCAGTGGTGTCACTCTGATACTTCCTGATGACATCATCAATAAGCGCAACGCATCCCACATCCCGACATTGCTGATATTACTGGCGATAGCAGTCGTTGGAATTGTCCTGTTAGCGACGCAGAACCACATACTGCTTCTCATTCTGCTTGTAGGATCAATGGCTGGGTTGGCAGTGTTCGGGAAGCCCATGACCAAAAGGTTCATGGCTAACGCTAACCGTGAGATGGCGAAGTACATCACCACTTCACTTGTACAAAGCAATGCGTTCGAACACGCTCTGTACGAGACTCTGAGCAACGAAGTTTTTACGCGCGCGTTTCGTAAGTCACTAGCGTCTAACTATGAGATGGAATACCTTGAGGTACGGATTGAGCCTTCAGGGGAACCCACGTGGACAATCCAAATGCTTCAGGGGGCAAAAGGCTACCGCCTGCGAAGGGTAGCCGAAAGGCCTCATATAATGACTGATCGCCGATTGCACCGCGCGCAAGACGAAGGTTGAACGGGCCCTAGCCGGGCACATCTGCCTGAGTCCGGGGGTGCCCAGTGGGCTCATCGAATACTCGGGAGACTGCGTCTGGTGAGCATCTGTTGCAAGCCCATCAACAAGCCAGGCCTTTAGGCTGCAGTGATCGGCTACGGTCTGACAGCTTCTGTCCGTCAGTGGCATCCTGTTGGCCGCTCCTTGACGTTTCGCCTGGTCTCTAGTGGGGCAGCTCGCGGCAAGGCCGTGCCACCGCCTGCAGCGCATGTTCGACTATTGCGCAGCATCGTGGGCTCTGGCGTGTGCCTCATCTCCCTGGGCGGCGCATTCAGCGACCTGGGCGCCAGCTACCGGTACTAGATCCTCCTGCGGGAGCTGCGTAGGAGCTCAGCGGAGCGCATCGCGATTCCGCGCCACGCCTAGGTCTCCTCGCCGCCCCAGCGTCCTAGCGCGACGATCGCCTCTCGCAAGGCGAGCCCGCGATCGGTCAGCGCGTAGGCCCGGGTGTTGTGCCGGAGTGGCAGACGGAACAGTACCCCGGCGGCCTCGAGCTCGCGCAGGCGGGTCGCGAGAATGTTCGTCGGCACTCCCAGGTCGCGCTGCAGATCGCCGTAGCGCTGCGGCCCGTCGAGCAGCCGCTCCACGACAAGCAGGGCCCACCGTGCTCCGACGATGTCGAGGGCCGCGGCGAGGTCGCTCACACGGTCGGATCGGCGTCCGGCTTCATCCAAAACGGCGAGTAGTGGTAGCCGTCAGGGTCGTCGAACTGGCGCTGGTACATGAAGGGGTAGTCGTCGATATCACCGATGCGTCCGCCGGCGGCACCGGCGCGCTCGGTGAGCTCATCGACCGCCTCACGGCTGCCGAGGTCGAAGGAGACGGTGACCTTCGACGGGGTGTCGGGGCCGCCGACCAGCTCCTCTGCGCCCCCGACGCTCGCATACATCTCGCGGCTGCCGAGCATGACGTACTGCTCGGGCGCGATCGCGAAGCATGACACGTTGTGATCGGACATCTCGGGGTTGAGGGTCCAGCCGAGGGCGGTGTAGAAGGCGGTCGCACGCTCGACGCTCTCAACCGGGCAGGTAATGAAAAGGCTCATGCGGCCATACTTGCAAAATGCAAGTGCGGCGTCAAGCCTCCCCGCGCTGACGATTTGCGGGCGCGTAAAAGCACATTCAGAGGTACTGCCGAGTGATAGGGACCAGACAGTCGCCTCAAAACACCTCGCCACGAGATCCTTGGATGGCCCGAAGCCTGATTCGACGTCGGGTGCTCAGCTCCTGGTCTGGTAACTAGTGAGGACCACACCGTCGGGGAACGTCCGGGTCTCCATCAGGTTCAGATTCACCCAGTTGTCCAGTGCTGTGAAGAACGGAGTGCCACCGCCCACCAGGACCGGGTGGGTAACGAGTGTGTACTCATCGATCAACCCTGCCCGCATGGCTGCCGCCGCGAGGGTGGCACCGCCGATGTCCATGGGGCCGCCGTCGTCGGTCTTGAGCCGGGTGATCTTGGTGACCGCGTCGCCGCTGACCAGGCGACTGTTCCAATCGACCCCGCTGGTGGTCGAGGAGAACACCACCTTCGGCATGTCCCGCCAACGCCGCGCGTACTCGATCTGCGCCGGTGTGGCACCGGGCTGCTGGTCGGCAGTCGGCCAGTGGGAGCTCATCGTCTCCCACAGCTTGCGCCCGTACAGCGCCAGGCCCGTCGCCGCCACCCGGTCGGACCACCACTGGAACAACTCGTCGCTCGGCACGCTCCAGCCAAGGTCATCGCCGGGCGCGGCGATGTAGCCGTCCAGACTCAGGTTCATGGCGAAGGCCAATTTCCGCATGGCGTCAGCTTCCCATGAGTCCGTATTCGGCGTACAGACAAACAGGGGAACTCTTCAGTGAGATCACACGGAGGGTCGGTGAATCACCGCAGCCAGCGGATGCTGCGTAAAAGTGAACCCTTCATCTATCGCGGTACAGGTGCGGCATCGAAAACAGAGGCTCCGAGCTCCACCTTCGTTCCCCGAACGTTGGTGTGCGTCCAGATCTGTCCAGACGCTACTCGTTCAGCATTGCTGGAGTGACGTTGAACCGGACCGGCATCGTTGGCACCCCCGAGGCGCCGTCGCTCACGTCCGGAGAGGCGCTCCGCGCATCCAGTAGCATGGCTCCCAATCGGCCATCAACGGAAGGGAGTCGTGTCATGCAGTACGTCGTTTTGCAGGTAATCCTCAAAGAGAAAATGTGGGGAACCGGTTCGGGCAACCTGACCTCCTTGGAGAAGACCATCAACGATCAGGCCGCGAAAGGCTACCGACTCCACACCATCACAACCGCGAGCAGCGGGAGCAAGGGAATGATCGGCGGCGGTGACCGCATTCAGGCGACGCTGGTGTTCGAGAGCCTCAGCTAATTTCCGGCCGCCATATCCGACTGGCGAGCGGCGGCAAAGTTCCTATGGGACGGTCCGTTACAGCGTGCGTGGGTAGAGGATATGGAGTGTGGATAGAAGCGCTCAATGGCTTTCTGGACGGTCGGTAAGAATCGGTTTGCCCCCACTATGCGCCCACGTTGAGGGACGGCCGCAGCAGGGCATGGTTCAGCGTTATAGCATCGCCTGGTGATTGTGGCAGTTGAAGGTCCCAGTGCGGCCGGAAAAACGACGTGGTGCAGGACGGCAGCCGTCGAATTCGTGGCTGAATACGCTCCAACAGGTACCGAGCCGGACGGAAGTGAGGCCATGATCCAGGCGCGTTACTGGACCGACGTTAATTCGGCGCGCTGGTCGCAAGCACTGGACCTTGAAAACCGGGTTCTGGTGGCGGTCTGCGACGCGGATCCGATGAAACTGCACTACTCCTGGTGCTTGGCGCGGATCGGCGCCGCCCCGGCTTCGCGGTTTGCTTACGAGTTGGAATGCGTGCGCGAGGCAATGAGCCGCAAGAGGCTCGGATTTGCGGATGCCGTGCTGGTAACAGTGCCCGATGAGAAAACTTTGCGCCTGCAGAAGGCAGGAGATCCGGCCCGGTCCCGGCGCTCATTCGAGCTGCATACGAAGCTGCGCGAGCCCCTTATTGAGTGGTACCAGTGCCTGGATAGGCTGAAACCCGGTCACGTCGTGTGGGAGCTGCCTGCAGACGGCGTCGAATCAATCAGCGGAACTGCCTCCTACGCCGATCGATATGACCGGCGGCTGCTCGATGCACTCGTAGCCGAGCTGCCTGGACTCAAGTGAAGTCTCGGAATGCCGCTTGGCTAACGGGCAGGCGAGCCAGGTAGGCCAAAACCTGCAGCACCTCCTCACAGCAAGCGGACGACGGCGGGAAAGTCCCGCCGTCGTCCGCTTGCTTTACGTATGTCCCGCCCGAGGCGAGGGCCTGCTAGGCCTCGATGGTGACCCCGCGCCAAAAGGCGATCCGGTCCTCGATCTGCTTCGCGCGGGCCTTGGGGTCCGGGTAGTACCAGGCTGCGTCCACGTTCAGTTTTCCGTCCACCTCCAGCGAGTGGTAGCTAGCCTTGCCCTTCCACGGGCAGATGGAATACAGATCGCTGTCCCGGAGGTAGCCTGCATTGACTGCGTCGCGCGGGAAGTAGTGGTTGCCCTCCACCACCACGGTGTCCGTGGATTCGGCGATGACTTTTCCGTTCCAGATAGCCCGGACCATGTGGTTCCCTTCGGTAGGTGCCGCCGCATTCAGAATGCGCGCTCGTAGGGATGCAAACGGCCTGGCGGCCGCGATTGTTCCCCGAATGTGTTGGACGGGAGTCTCCATAGGCGGCCGACGGCGGTGCTACCGCGGGCTTTTGTCGATGACGCAGAACCGGTTCCCGTCAGGATCCGCCAGGACCACAAAGTCGGGGTCCGCCGGGTACAGGTCCCAGTCCACCCGTTGGGCGCCGAGTGAAACGAGCCTCTCCACCTCGGCAGCCTGATCATCCGCGTACAAATCCAGGTGGGTGCGCGGGTGCTCCTGGACTGGCGTCTCGCTCCGCATCAGTGCCAGCTGCGCTCCCGGCCCCGACGCCGGCACCAAAATCACCCAGGTCTCGTCGCCGGGCTCCCGCGGGACGTAACCCAGGGCGTCGTGCCAAAAAGCGGTTGCGCGGGCGACGTCATTGACGCCGAGGACGGTACTGCCGATGGTCAACATCAGCCCAGCCTAAACCCGTCCCCGGCGGCCGGACCAGACTCGCCTCCATGGGGGAAAACAACGCTGCCGGGCAGTCGGAACGCGTCCAAACGTGCCAAAATCCTCGCCGCCCACCAGGCCCTACTAGATATGTCGGAAATTTCCGACATATACTGATCTGGTGCTTCCTGATGTCTTCGGCGCCGTCTCCAACCGGGCACGGCGCGTCATTCTCGACGAGCTCCGCCAGGGTCCCCGGACTGCCGGCGAGCTCACCGGGCTGCTGAACCTCAGCCGCTCGGCGGCCTCCGAGCACCTCGCTGTACTCCGGGAAGCCGGGCTGGTCCGGGAGGAACGGCACGGCCGCAACCGGCTGTACCACCTCCAGCCCGGGGGCCTCGCCGAGATCGGCGGCTGGGTGAAGCACTTTGAGCACTACTGGAACCAGCGGCTCGACGCGCTGGCCGACCTTCTAAACGAGGAGAAACCATCATGACCGAGAACGCCATCCGGCTCGAACGCCGCTTCGCGCACCCCGCCGACGCTGTTTGGGCTGCGCTGACCACACCCGAACTCCTCGCGCGCTGGTGGGCGCCGGGGGATATCGCGCCGGTGGTGGGCCACCGCTTCACCATGGACATGGGCTCCTGGGGCCAGCAGCAGTGCGAAGTCCTCACCGTGGACCCGGGCACATCCATCAGCTTCCTCTTCTCGGAAGGCATACTGGACACCACCATCACCTGGCGGCTGGAACCGGTGGACGGCGGCACCGTCCTGCACCACGAACACGCCGGCTTCCGCCTCGACACCCCGATGGGCAAGCAGGCCATTGAGGGCATGGGCAACGGCTGGCCCGGCCTGCTTGCGCGGATCGACGGGGTTCTCGCTGGAGTTTCCTGACGGTAAGCAAGCGGACGACGGCGGGACGTTCCGCCGTCGTCCTGTCACCTCAGCGGGCGATCACGCAGCGGGCCCTTAACCCAGCAGGTCGTCCTGGTAGCACCAGCGCCAGTCTTCGCCCGGCTCGATGCTTCGCATGACCGGATGCCCCGTCGTTTCAAAGTGCCTGGAAGAGTGGGTTGCGGGGGAGGAATCGCAGCACCCCACCTGGCCGCACGCGAGGCACATCCGCAGGTGGACCGGCACCGTACCTTCCCTGCGGCAGTCCGCGCAGAAGGCATCCTTCGGCACGTCCCGCGACCCTGCGGACTCGAGGTGGCCGCACACCCCGCCTGGCCTCGCGATTCCTTCCCCGCCGCCCTCGCCGGAGGTATCCACCTCGTCCAGGGCCACGTCGAGCATGGATTCCTCAACGTCCAGCCGCTCCAGGACGTCGCTCAGGACTTCCTGCGCGTACTCGCCGCCGCGCCGCAGCTCCAGCACCTTTGACCGTTCGGCTTCCAGCATGGCAAGCCGTAACCGGGCATAGCGCTCGCTGGGCGTCGCCGTTTCCGCCGACGGGCGGCCCAGCCGTTCCCATGCTGCCAAACCGCGCTCCTGCGTGCGCCGTTTCAGCATGGCCACCACCTCCGGCGGATCGTCCTCCGTCCGCAGCTCCTGCAGGCGGGCCACACCAGCAGCAGTGGCCAGCTGCATCAGCGACGCCTTGTTCAGGGCATCCTCGCGCTGGTCCGGACCCTGCACCCGCAGGACGCGGACCAGCCCCGGGAGGGTGAGGCCCTGCAGTGCTAGGGTGCCGCCCACCACCACCAAGGCAGCGAGGATCAGCACTGAACGGTGCTCCAGGTCGGGAGGCAGCACCAGCACCGCCGCCAGGGTGACAACGCCCCGCATCCCGGCCCAGGAGACAATGGCCGGGAACTGCCAGGGCGGGTTCGGATCGTTGCGCCGGACGGCCGGAATCAGTCGGGGCAGGTACGTCGCCGGGAACACCCACACCGGCCGGAGCACCAGCACCGCCGCGAGGATCACCGCGCAGCCGGCCCAGATCCGTGCGGCACCAAGGGAATCATCCTGGACGCCCTCGATGATGGTCCGCACCTGCAGCCCGATCAGCAGGAAGACCGAGTTTTCGAGCAGGAACTGCAGCGTGTTCCAGTTGCTGCGCTGGCTCAGCCGGGCGGCGCCGTTGGGCATGGACGGCGCCTTGGTGCCCATCACCAACCCGGTCACGACGACGGCGAGGACACCCGACGCGTGGATCGCTTCCGCCGGGAGGTACGCCACCAAGGGGGCCACCAGCGATGTGGAGGTGTTGATCGCCACGTTCCGGATGCGCTTGCGTAGTTCGGTCAAAACGTAGGCCGCAGCGATGCCTACCACCAGCCCGCCGCCCACCGCGAGCAGGAAGTCCCCGGCGATCTCCACTGCGGACACGGACCCTGAGATGGCGGCGATCGCTGCCCGCAGGCAGATCAGCGCCGTCGCGTCGTTGACCAGGGATTCGCCCTCCAGGATAGTGACGATCCTGCGCGGCATCCCCACCTTCCGGGCGATGGCGGTTGCCGCCACCGCATCCGGCGGCGCCAGGACGGCGCCGAGCGCGAACGCGGCGGCCAGCGGAATCTCAGGGAACAGCCACGAAACCACCAATCCCACGGCAATCGTGCCGAAGATGACATAGCCCACCGAGAGCAGCCCGATGGAACGGCGGTTGGAGCTGAAATCGAACAGTGAAGTCCGCAGGGCCGCCGCGTAGAGCAACGGCGGCAACAGGCCAATCAGGACCAGCTCGGGGTTCAGCTCAATCCGCGGAACGAACGGGAGGAAGGAACCGGCAACACCGGCCAGCACCAGCAGCAAGGGAACCGAAATATTGAGTTTCCGGCCCAGCGCGCTTCCGGCGCAGACCACCGCAACCAGAACCAGAAGGCCCAGGGCGATTTCCATGGGGCTATTCTCTCAGGCCGGGAGCGCCCGGTGACCACCGCGGTTCCCCCGTGACGCCTTGGGAAGGGGCCGACGGCCGGCGTCCCGCCGTCGTACGCCCGCCCTAAAACGGTGCGGATTTGGCATCCCGGCGCCGAATCCTGTATGGTGTGAGCCGTGTCACCCACCAGTGGCACATGCTAATGATCTGCGGCGGGAGAGTCCTGCCGGTACGTTCTGCAGGCGCCGTAGGAGCAAATCCTCCCCAGGAATCTCTCAGGCCCACGTACCGCCGCGGCAAGGCAACTCTGGAAAGCAGTCCGGGCAACCGGGCTCACCGACGGTGCAAGTGGCGTCCCGCTGAACAGCAGGGCAAAGCAAAACTCTCAGGTCCAATACAGAGCGGGGAGGAACCCGAATCAAAGTGGCGATGTATGCCACCTGAATTATGGAGTTCCTCTCATGACGGTTCAATCGTCCCCAACCACCTTCGCTGACCGCCATATCGGCGCGCGCCGCCAGGCTGACATCGACACCATGCTCAAGGCCGTCGGCTATGACAGCGTTGACGGCCTCGTCGACAGCGCAGTCCCCGACTCCATCCGCCAGGACAAGCCGCTTACCCTCGAGAGCGCCCTGAGCGAAGTCCAGGTCCTCGCCGAGCTCCGCAAGCTGGCCGGCAAGAACAAGATGGCCGTGCAGATGATCGGCCAGGGCTACTACGACACTGTGACCCCGCCGGTGATCCGCCGCAACATCCTCGAATCCCCCGCCTGGTACACCGCCTACACGCCCTACCAGCCCGAGATTTCGCAGGGCCGGCTCGAGGCGCTGCTGAACTTCCAGACCATGGTGCAGGACCTCACGGCCCTCCCGGTGGCCAACGCTTCCCTGCTGGACGAAGCCACCGCCGTGGCCGAGGCTGTGCTGCTGATGCGCCGGGCCAACAAGAACAAAACGGCCAAGGACGGCAAGACTGTCCTGGACGCCGACCTGCTCCCGCAGACCATCGCCATCGTGCTGGGACGCGCCGAAGCCCTCGGCTTCGAGGTGGAGATCGCGGACCTCACCAACGGCTTGCCCGAGGGCGACATCAACGGGGTGGTTCTCCAGCAGCCCGGCGTCTCCGGCCGCGTCTGGGACCAGTCCGCCGTCATCGCCGAGGCTAAGGACCGCGGCGCCCTGGTCACCGTGGCCGCCGACCTCCTGGCCCTCACCCTGATCACCCCGCCGGGCGAGCAGGGCGCGGACATCGCCGTCGGCTCCACCCAGCGCCTGGGCGTGCCGTTGTTCTTCGGTGGCCCGCACGCCGCCTACATGGCCGTCCGTGAAGGCATGGAGCGCACACTCCCCGGCCGCATCGTGGGCGTTTCCAAGGACAACGCCGGTGTCCCCGCCTACCGCCTGGCCCTCCAGACCCGCGAGCAGCACATCCGCCGCGAGAAGGCCACCTCCAACATCTGCACCGCGCAGGCGCTGCTGGCTATCGTCTCGTCCTTCTACGCCGTCTACCACGGCCCCGACGGCCTCAAGGCAATCGCCGAGACCGTACACAACAACGCCCGCGCCCTGGCCACCACGCTGAAAATCGCCGGCCGCGAACTGGTATCCGACACCTTCTTCGACACCATCACCGTCCGCGTGCCCGGCAAGGCACACAAGGTGATCACCGCCGCCGAAGCCCGCGGCATCAACTTGCGCCTGATCGACGCGGACACCGTCGGCGTGTCAGTCGATGAAACCACGACGCCGGAGGTCCTCTCCGCGGTGGTCGTCGCCTTCGGCGCCGGTCCCGTTGTGGAAGCCGCCGGGTTCGAACTGCCCGAGTCCGTGCTGCGCACCTCCACCTACCTGCAGCACCCGGTGTTCAACACCCACCGCTCAGAAACCCAGCTGCTGCGCTACATCCGCCGCCTTTCCGACCGGGACCTGGCGCTGGACCGCACCATGATCCCGCTGGGTTCCTGCACCATGAAGCTGAATGCCACGGCCGAGATGGAAGCCATCTCCTGGCCCGAGTTCGCCTCGATCCACCCCTTCGCGCCCGACTCCCAGACTGCCGGCTGGCGTGAACTGATCAGCGGCCTGGAAGCTGACCTCGCCGAGATCACCGGGTACGACCAGGTATCCATCCAGCCCAACGCCGGTTCCCAGGGCGAGCTGGCCGGACTGCTGGCGATCCGTGGCTACCACCACTCCCGCGGTGAGGCGCAGCGCAACATCTGCCTCATCCCGGCCTCAGCTCACGGAACCAACGCCGCCTCCGCCGTGCTTGCGGGCATGAAGGTTGTTGTGGTGGCCACGGCTGCCGACGGCACGATTGATCACGCCGACCTGCAGGCCAAGATCGAGGCGCACAAGGACGTCCTCTCGGCCATCATGATCACTTACCCCTCCACCCACGGTGTGTACGACTCTGACGTCCGCGAAGTCTGCGACGCGGTTCATGCAGCCGGCGGCCAGGTGTACGTTGACGGGGCAAACCTGAACGCCCTGGTCGGCCTGGCCCAGCCGGGCAAGTTCGGTGGCGACGTCTCGCACCTGAACCTGCACAAGACCTTCTGCATCCCGCACGGCGGTGGCGGACCCGGCGTCGGCCCGGTTGCGGCCAAGGCGCACCTGGCCCCGTTTATGCCGGGCGATGCCAACAAGGCGGCCCATGAGGACGGCCACGGCGTTGCCATCTCGGCGTCGCGTTTCGGTTCCGCCGGTGTGCTGCCGATTTCCTGGGCTTATGTGAAGCTGATGGGCGGGCAGGGCCTGACCGAGGCCACCAAGTCCGCGCTGCTCGCTGCGAACTATGTTGCCGCTCGCCTGGACGAGTACTTCCCCGTCCTCTACACCGGTGAGAGCGGCCTGGTGGCGCACGAGTGCATCCTGGACCTGCGCGACCTGACGGCGAAGACCGGCGTGACTGCCGAGGACGTGGCCAAGCGCCTGATCGACTTCGGCTTCCACGCCCCCACCCTGTCCTTCCCGGTGGCAGGGACCCTCATGGTGGAGCCCACCGAGTCCGAGGACCTCGCCGAGATCGACCGCTTCATCGAAGCCATGATCATCATCCGCAAGGAAATCGACCAGGTGGCCGCCGGTGACTTCACAGTAGAAGAGTCGCCGCTGCGCAACGCACCCCACACGGCCGCCGCCGTCGTCTCTTCTGACTGGAACCGGACGTACCCGCGCGAGCAGGCAGCCTTCCCCGTCTCGTCACTGCGGCAGGACAAGTACTTCCCGCCCGTGGGCCGCATCGACGGCGCAGCAGGGGACCGCAACCTGATCTGCTCCTGCCCGCCGCTCTCCGAATTTGAGAACTAAGGATTCCGTGATGACTGAGAATTACACCGCGCTGTACGAGCAGCACAAGATTGCCGGCGCTTCCTTCACCGACTTCGGCGGCTGGCAGATGCCCCTGAAGTACGTCTCCGAGCTGGCCGAGCACCACGCCGTGCGCAACGCCGCAGGCCTGTTCGACCTCTCCCACATGGGCGAAGTCTGGGTCACCGGCCCCGACGCCGCCGCCTTCCTTGACTACGCCCTGGCCGGCAAACTCTCCGCCGTGGCCGTGGGCAAGGCCAAGTACTCGCTGATCTGTCAGGAAGACGGCGGCATCATCGACGACCTCATCTCCTACCGCCTTCCCGCGGCTGCGGACGGAACAGCGAAGTACCTGGTGGTGCCCAACGCAGGAAACGCCGCGGTGGTGGCTGCTGCCCTGGCTGAGCGGGCTGCCAACTTTGACGTGACCGTGGAGGACGTTTCCGCCGAGACGTCCCTTATCGCCGTGCAGGGCCCTAACGCCGAGGCCATCCTCCTGGCACTGGTCCCGGCCGAGCAGCACTCGCTGGTGACGGAGCTGAAGTACTACGCTGCTGTGGAGGTAGGCATCGCCGTCAACGGTACTGTCCAGGAGTTGCTGCTGGCGCGCACCGGCTACACCGGCGAGGACGGGTTCGAGATCTACATCCCCAACGAGGACGCCGCCGGCTTGTGGGAGGCCCTGCTGGACGCCGGCGCCAGCCACGGGCTCATTCCCGCAGGCCTGGCCTGCCGCGACTCCCTACGCCTCGAAGCCGGCATGCCGCTTTACGGCAACGAGCTCTCCCGCGAGGGCAACCCCTACGCTGCCGGGTTGGGTCCTGTTGTTTCACTCAAGAAGGAGTCGGACTTCGTGGGCAAGGCAGTGCTCGCGGAGCTCAAGGAACTGGGCGCCGGTTCCACGTCCGGCCGGAAGCTCGTGGGACTCAAAGGCCTTGGCCGCCGGGCCGGCCGCAGCCACTACCCGGTCCTCAAGGACGGCAACGTGGTGGGCGAGGTGACCTCGGGCCAGCCGAGCCCCACCCTCGGTTACCCGATCGCCCTGGCCTATGTCGACGTCGAACACTCAGAACCCGGTACAGCACTGGACATCGACCTCCGCGGCAAGGCAGAGCCCTTCGAAGTCGTCGCGCTGCCCTTCTACAAGCGCCAAAATTAACGCTCCATCACCTTTCGCAGGGTTTAACGAAACGCTCCATCACTAAATGCACGTTTTGGCCAAACCCCCCATCACTTTTAACACACGAACCTAAGGAAATACACATGGCAAAAGTTGTTGCTGAACTGAAGTACTCCGCCGAGCACGAGTGGGTTGCTGCGGACGGATCCGGGCCTACCGGCGTCGGAATCTCCGCTGTGGCTGCCGAAGCCCTGGGCGACATCGTGTACGTGGACCTGCCCGAGGTTGGCTCCACGGTGACCGCGGGGGAGACCTGCGGCGAGGTGGAATCCACCAAGTCCGTCTCCGACCTTTACGCGCCCGTGACGGGCGAAGTGGTGGAGATCAACGACGACGTGGTCTCCGATCCCGCCCTGATCAACAACGATCCCTACGGCGCCGGCTGGCTCTTCAAAGTAGCCGTCACCGAAGAAGGCCCGCTCATGTCCGCCGAAGAGTACGCGGCAGCCAACGGCGGCGAACTGTGAGCGCCGCTGCAGGGGTAACCGCCTTCGAACAGGTCGTGTCGCCGTCGCTGGACGCGGACCTGTCCGCCCTGGATCCCCAAATCGCCGCAAAGATCGACGACGAACTCACCCGGCAGCGTGACGGCCTGGAGATGATCGCCTCCGAGAACCACACCGCCGTCGCCGTGATGCAGGCACAGGGTTCGGTGCTGACCAACAAGTACGCCGAGGGCTACCCGGGCAAGCGCTACTACGGCGGCTGCGAGCACGTGGACGTCATTGAACAGCTCGCGATCGACCGGATCAAGGCACTCTTCGGTGCCGGGTTCGCCAACGTGCAGCCGCACTCCGGCGCGCAGGCCAACGCCTCGGTGATGCACGCGCTGATCAAGCCGGGCGATACCATCATGGGCCTGAACCTGGCCCACGGCGGCCACCTCACGCACGGCATGAAGATCAACTTCTCCGGCAAGCTGTACAACGTGGTGCCGTACGGCGTCCGCGAGGACACCCACACGGTGGATATGGCCGAGGTGGAGCGGCTGGCGCAGGAGACCAAGCCCGCGCTGATCGTGGCCGGCTGGTCCGCCTACGCCCGCCAGCTCGACTTCGCCGAATTCCGCCGGATCGCCGACTCGGTGGGCGCCTACCTGATGGTGGACATGGCGCACTTCGCCGGCCTCGTGGCTGCGGGGCTGCACCCGTCGCCGGTGCCGCACGCGCACGTCACCACCTCCACCACGCACAAGACCCTCGCCGGTCCCCGCGGCGGCATCATCCTGACCAACGACGCCGACATCGCCAAGAAGATCAACTCGGCAGTGTTTCCGGGTCAGCAGGGCGGCCCGCTGGAGCACGTCATCGCCGGCAAGGCCGTGGCATTCAAAATCGCCGCGTCGCCCGAGTTCAAGGAGCGCCAGGAGCGCGTCCTGGCCGGCGCCCGGATCCTGGCCGAGCGCCTGGTCCAGCCCGACGTCGCCGCCAAGGGCATCAGTGTGGTCTCCGGGGGAACGGATGTGCACCTGGTCCTCGTTGACCTGCGCAACTGCGAGCTCGACGGCCAGCAGGCCGAGGACCGGCTCGCCGCGATCGACATCACGGTCAACCGCAACGCCGTCCCGTTCGACCCCCGCCCGCCGATGGTCACCTCCGGACTGCGGATCGGCACCCCTGCGCTGGCTACGCGCGGCTTCGGCGAGGATGCCTTCCGCGAGGTTGCGGACATCATCGCCGAGGCGTTGACGGCCGACGCCGGCACGGACCTTTCCGCCCTGCGTCACCGCGTCGAAGCCCTGGCTGCAGCCCACCCGCTTTACCCCCGTGTCAAGAACCTCGCCTAGGTGCTTTGCCTCGGCTGCGTCCGCGCCGGCGGACCGGACTTTTCACGCGTGCTGGCTCGTTCCTCGCCTCTGACGCACGCTTTCGAAAAGTCTGGCTCCGCCGACGCTCGCAGTTCCGTCGCCTTGGTAACGGACCCTCGGAGGTGGTGGGGCATCCGGCAGCATGCGTCTAAGGGAGCGTCACGTCCGCGCAGCGGGCGTCTTCGCGACCGAGCATGCAGAGGATGTCCTGGCACCTCCACCCCGACCAGAACTTAGTTAGGAACAAAGTAATGGCTGTTGGAGTCTTTGATCTCTTTTCTATTGGGATTGGGCCCTCTAGTTCTCATACTGTGGGGCCGATGCGGGCTGCTGCCGTTTTTGCGGAGGAGCTCAAGGGCCTCGGCAAGCTCGCGGACGTGGCCTCGCTGCGGGTTGACCTTTACGGGTCCCTCGCGGCGACCGGCCACGGCCACGGCACCATGACCGCGATCCTGCTGGGGCTGGAAGGTTTCCACCCGGAGCTGATCCTGCCGGACGAGGTGGAGCAACGGCTGGCCGCAATTGCCGACACCGGCATGCTCCAGTTGGCCGGTGCCGTCCCCTTGCCTTACGGGGTGACGGACATGGTGCTGCGGCCGCTGACGGTACTGCCGCGGCACACCAACGGCATGACCTTCACGGTATTCGACGCTGACGGCAACGTCCTGCACACGGCCACGTTCTTTTCGGTGGGTGGCGGCTTCATTGTCCGCGAGGGCGAGGAAGACGCAGCGCAGCAGGAACTCGAGGAGTCCAAGAAGGAGCTGCCGCTGCCCTTCCGGACCGCCGCCGAACTGCTCGAGCACTGCCGGGTAACCGGCCTGGGCATCAGCGACGTGATGCGGATCAACGAGGAAGACAGCCGCACTCCCCAGGAGATCCGTGCAGGCCTGCTGCATATCTGGTCAGTCATGGAGGATTGCGTGGCCACCAGCCTGAAGCGCGAAGGTGTGCTGCCCGGGGGACTGAAGGTCCGCCGTCGTGCTCCGGACTGGTACGACCGGCTGAGGAAGGAAAGCTCCCGGCCGGCCGCGGAGAGCCAGGACGGTGAAGGCCAGGACCGGGAATTCCATGACCCGAAGTATTGGCAGGAATGGGTTAACTTGATCGCCCTGGCGGTGAACGAGGAGAACGCCTCCGGCGGCCGGGTGGTCACTGCCCCCACGAACGGCGCTGCCGGGATTATTCCGGCGGTGCTGTATTACGCGCTGCATTTCGCGCCGGGGATGGAGAACGCCTCGCAGGAGGACCGCGACGACGTGGTGGTCAGGTTCCTGCTCGCCGCCGGCGCGGTCGGGGTGCTGTACAAGGAACAGGCGTCCATTTCGGGTGCTGAGGTGGGCTGCCAGGGCGAGGTGGGCTCGGCGTCGTCCATGGCGGCGGCCGGCCTCGCGGAGGTGATGGGCGGAACTCCGGCGCAGGTGGAGAACGCGGCCGAGATCGCGATGGAGCACAACCTGGGCCTGACGTGTGATCCGATCGGCGGCCTCGTGCAAGTGCCGTGCATTGAACGGAACGCGATCGCCGCGGCCAAGGCGATCAATGCGGCGAAGATGGCGCTCTGGGGCGACGGGTCGCACCGCGTCTCGCTGGACGAGGTCATCGTGACCATGCGCGAGACCGGCAAGGACATGAGCTCCAAATACAAGGAAACGGCCATGGGCGGCCTCGCCGTCAACGTCGTCGAATGCTGAAGGAAGTATAGAAATGACATTGGCACCTGAAGGCCGGAAGCTTTTGCGCGTTGAACAGCGCAACTCTGCTGTCCCGGTGGAGCGTAAGCCGGAGTGGATCAAGGCCAAGGTCCAGATGGGCCCGGAGTTCGTCCAGCTCAAGAACCTGGTGAAAAAGGAAGGCCTGCACACGGTGTGTGAGGAGGCCGGGTGCCCCAACATTTTTGAGTGCTGGGAGGACAAGGAAGCGACGTTCCTGATCGGCGGGTCCGAATGCACCCGGCGGTGTGATTTCTGCCAGATCGATACCGGCAAACCCTCCCCGGTGGACATGTTCGAACCCACCAAGGTGGCCCGGTCGGTGCAGGCGATGCAGCTGCGCTACGCCACCGTCACCGGCGTGGCCCGGGACGACCTGGCGGACGAGGGTGTGTGGCTGTACGCCGAGACGGTCCGCAAGATCCACGAACTGAACCCCGGCACCGGGGTGGAGCTGTTGATCCCGGACTTCTCCGGAAAGCCCGAGCACATCGCCGCGATCTGTGATTCCAAGCCCGAGGTGTTCGCCCACAACGTGGAGACCGTGCCGCGGATTTTCAAGCGGATCCGGCCGGCCTTCCGGTACGAGCGGTCCCTGGATGTGATCACGCAGGGCCGGAACCTGGGCATGGTGACCAAGTCCAACCTGATCCTGGGCATGGGCGAAACCCGCGAAGAGATCTCCGAAGCGCTCCGGGACCTGCACGAGGCCGGGTGTGATCTGATCACCATCACCCAGTACCTGCGCCCCAGTGAGCGGCACCTGCCGGTGGACCGGTGGGTCAAGCCGCAGGAATTCGTGGACCTCCAGCACGAAGCGGACGAGATCGGCTTCCTCGGCGTCATGTCCGGCCCGCTGGTCCGTTCTTCCTACCGGGCCGGCCGGCTCTGGGCCACCGCGATGCGGAAGAAAGGCTGGGAAATCCCCGCCGAACTGGCCCACATCGAATCCTCCGGCAGCACCCGCCAGGAAGCCAGCTCACTGCTCGCCGCCTCGGCATGATGCCCCACACCTGATGCATAGACAGGACCAATGATGTTCCCCGTCAGAATCGAAATCATCCCCTCACAGGGAATTGTTGGGCAGGTCCAGGCCCTGGTGCCCAAGACCACCACGCTCAGCGTGACGTGCCTGCCGCACCACGGCATCGAACGGACCATCCGCACCGCGGTAGAGCTGGGCGACGCCGGCTACACCGTGGTTCCGCACCTCGCCGCGCGGAGCATCCGCAGCCGCGCTGAACTCACCGAGATTGTCCGCGCCTGCGATGCCGCGGCCATCAGCGAAGTCTTCGTTATTGGGGGAGACCGGAAACAGCCCGCCGGCGTTTACGACTCAGCGCTTCCGGTCCTCGAAGACATCGCGCAGTACAGCGGCGGGATGATGCGGGCAGGCGTGGCGGGCTACCCGGAGGGCCATCCGCGGGTCAGCCCGGTGGACCTGCTGGACGGCCTGCTGGCCAAGCAGCACCTGGCCACACACGTCGTCACCCAAATGTGCTTTGCCGCCGCGAAAATTCACGACTACGCGGCGCTCCTGCGCCGCGAAGGCGTCCACCTGCCCGTCTGGGCGGGCGTGGCAGGGTCCGTCCCGCGGACCAAGCTTGTGGCACTCGCCGGGCAGATCGGCGTCGGAAGTTCACTGAAATTCCTCAGCCGCAAGGGCCCGCTGGCCCGCAAACTCCTCAGCGGTGACCGCTACTCGCCGGACAGCCTGATCGCCGGCCTCGAAAGCCGGCCCGGCGATATCGCCGGCATCCACCTTTACACCTTCAACAGCCTGGAGCCCGTCCCCGCGGCACCGGACCAGGCATCCCCTTCAGCACTCCAGACAGCATTGATTCGAGGAGCAGCACGTGACAACTAAACCTGAAATTTCCCACCAGGAGCCGCATTTGGAGCGGCAGCTCACCAACAGGCACATCCAGCTGATCGCCATCGGCGGCGCCATCGGCACGGGGCTGTTCATGGGCTCAGGCAAAACCATCTCGGCAGCCGGACCGTCCGTCATCTTCGTCTACATGCTCATCGGCTTCATGCTGTTTTTCGTTATGCGGGCCATGGGCGAACTGCTGCTGAGCAACCTGAACTACAAATCCTTCAGCGATTTCGCGGCCGACCTGCTGGGCCCCTGGGCTGGCTTCTTCACCGGCTGGACCTACTGGTTCTGCTGGGTGATCACCGGCATCGCGGACGTGATCGCGATCGCCGGCTACTCCAAGGAGCTCTGGCCCGGACTGCCGCTCTGGATCCCGGGCCTGGCCACCGTGGCCATCCTCCTGTTCCTGAACCTCGTCACCGTTAAGGCGTTCGGCGAGACCGAGTTCTGGTTCGCGCTGATCAAGATAGTCGCCATCGCGGCGCTGATCATCGTGGGCATGTTCATGATCTTCACCGGCTTCCAGTCCGACGCCGGCCCTGCCACCTTTACGAATCTGTGGAGCCATGGCGGGTTCTTCCCGAACGAGTTCATGGGGTTTGTGGCCGGCTTCCAGATTGCGGTGTTCGCGTTTGTGGGCATTGAGCTGGTGGGCACCACGGCCGCCGAGGCCAAAGATCCGGAAAAGAACCTGCCCAAGGCGATCAACTCCATCCCCATCCGCGTGCTCCTGTTCTACGTGGGCGCCCTAATCATCCTGATGTCCGTCACCCCGTGGACCCAGTTCCAGGCCGGCCACAGCCCGTTCATCGCCATGTTCTCCCTTGCCGGCCTCGGCGCCGCAGCCACCGTGGTGAACCTGGTGGTGCTCAGCTCGGCCATGTCCTCGGCCAACTCCGGCATCTACTCCACCTCGCGCATGGTCTACGGCCTGGCACAGGAGGGCGACGCGCCGTCGGTCTTCCGCCACCTGTCCACCCGCAAAGTCCCGCAGAACGCCCTGTTCCTCTCCTGTGTCCTCCTGCTCTCCGGCGTGGTGCTGATGTACGCCGGCCAGGACATCGGCAGGGCCTTCGACATGGTGACCACCGTCTCCGCCGTCTGCTTCGTGTTCGTCTGGTCCATCATTTTGGCCAGCTACCTGGCCTTCCGACGTCGGCGCGCACACCTGCACGAGGCGTCAAAGTACCGGATGCCCGGCGGGATCGCGATGGTGTGGGTGGTGTTCGCCTTCTTCGCCTTCGTGCTGTGGGCCCTGACCACACAACCGGACACCCTGATGGCGCTGCTGGTCACCCCCGTGTGGTTCCTGGTGCTCGGTGCCGCCTGGCTGGTGCTGCGCCGGCGTCCCGCCCACGTGGCCCGTTACGAGACGTTCAAGTCCGAGCTGGCGCAGGACATGGATTCCGAGGCGTCCGCCATTGGACGGGACCTGGACGGCGCACTGAAGGATGGGGCGAAGAAGTGAGCGGGGCGTTGGAAACGACTGCCCCTTCCGCCGATGCCGTGGCGGGGGAGCCCGCTGCCGCCGTCGAGCATGTCCTGACGCTTGACTGTGCGGAGTCGCCAGGGATTGTCCACGCGGTCTCGGCATTCCTGCTGGAGCGCGGCTGCGACATCATCGACATCAAGCAGTACGGCGACAGGGCGCAGGGCCACTTCTTCATGCGGGTGCACTTCGCCTCCGAACCATTCGCCGCCTCGAAGCCATCCGCCCCGGGCCCATCCGCCCCCGAGGAGGACTTTTCCGGCACGGAGGACCTCCGCCGGGGCTTCACGCCTGTTGCGGAAAAGTGGCGGATGAACTGGCAGCTGGAACCGCACGGCCGGAAACGCCGGGTGCTGGTGATGGTGTCCAAGATGGGGCACTGCCTCAACGACCTGCTCTTCCGGGCACGCACGGGAGATATCCCGGTGGAGATCGTCGCCGTCGTCTCCAACCACCGTGACCAGGCAGACCTTGTCGAGTGGAACGGCATCCAGTTCTTCCACGTACCGGTCACCAGGGACACCAAGGCCGACGCCGAGGCCAGGCTGCTGGAACTGGTGGACTCATTCGACGTGGAACTCGTGGTCCTTGCCCGCTACATGCAGGTGCTCAGCGACGAGCTCTCAGCGCAGCTCGCGGGCAGGACCATCAACATCCACCACTCGTTCCTGCCCAGTTTCAAAGGTGCCAAGCCTTATCACCAGGCCTACGAACGGGGCGTGAAGACGGTGGGCGCCACGGCGCACTACGTGAACGCCGAACTGGACGAGGGGCCAATCATTTCGCAGCAGGTCATCGAGGTGGACCACACCTATACCGCCGATGACCTGGTGGCCGCGGGCCGGGACGCCGAGTGCGTGGCGTTGCGGAACGCTGTCCGCTGGCACTGCGAGGGCAGGATCCTGCTCCTGGGCAACCGCACGGTCATCCTCCGGTAGCCACTTGAGAACGGCGAGCGGGCAACAGTGGCGGCGGGTCTCGTGGAACGCCCTGCCGATGGGACAGCGCGTGCGGCTTTCGCAGCACGGGCTGCCCATCGGGTCGGGTTATGTGGACGCAGCCACGCCCGACGGCTCCATCATCTGGGTTGTACTCGACGGGTGGCTGGAACGCCGGATGTTCCTGCGGGAGGACTACGTCCGGGTGGAAATCATGGAATAAGTCGGGGCTGGCCCCGCCACCTCACGGCTTCTACACCCGCCCGGCGGCAGCACCGTCGTCGTCGACCCATTCGAGCAGGTCGCCGGGCTGGCAGTTGAGGACCCGGCACATTGCGTCCAAGGTGCTGAAGCGGACTGCCTTGGCCCGCCCGTTCTTCAGCACTGCGACGTTGGCGGGCGTGAGGCCCACACGGTCGGCGAATTCCCCTACGCTCATTTTTTGTTTGGCCAGTTCGACGTCGATGCGCACCACGATGGGCATCAGATGACCCCTTCCATGTCGGTGCGCAGGGACGTTGCCTGCCGCAGGAGATCCCGCATCACCACGATCAGCAGGACAAACACCGAGCCGATCAGCGTGATGCCGACCAGCAGCGCGGGCGTTCCCGGGTCCCGCAGTTCCGGGGTGAAGTAGATGTAGGCCACGAGGGAACCCGCCATGGCTGCCAGCAGAAGCCACGCCGCGATAAACGTCCACATGATCACGTCGACCCAGTGCAGCGAGGCCGTGGTGAAGATCCGGTCGCGCTGGACCAGGATCAGCAACCGCCAGATGCACACAATCACCACCTGCAGGCACAGGGCTTCAAGTTCCCAGAACAACAGCATGGGCCATCGCCACGGATCCATGGCGGGCCCCTCCTCAGTGGTGAACAGAAACTCGCCAGGGAAGGACATGACCTGGGCCACCAGGAGCCCGAGAAACACCAGTGCCAGCAGGACCCGCAGCGGGAGGATCAATCGACTAACGATAGACATGCGTCAATAGTGTTGGCTTTTCTATCGAAAGTCAATCGGTATGGGCGAGGCTCACCAGGTTTGCTCCTGTGCAAGGGGGTCGCCCAAGGGAAGGCGGCGCGGACGGGGAACTACGCACAAGGCGGGCCGGCGACGGCGGGAGGGCCCGCCGTCGTCCACTTCCTTTTTGCGGTTCCCGGCATTGACCGTCCGCCGCCAACCCGCAACCATGAAGTATGAGTGACTCAGCTGATACCGGTGCCCCTTTCGACGACGACAATGCCGAGGAGGTTGACGCCGTGGAGACGGCGGAAAGCATCGCCGAAGACGTCAAGGATGAGATCCGGCTGGGTCACGTGCAGGACGATGTGAGCCATGTGCTGGAGGAACGCTTTGATGAGGCGGGCATCAACCTGCGTCCCGAAGCGGTGGATGACCTCGCCGAGGAAATTGAGCGGGACGTGTCCAGCTAGGGTGGCGTGTGGAGTTCCCTCCGTGGCCTAAGCTTCGTTTATGGGACTAATAATCACACTGCTTATTATTTGGCTTGTTCTTTCGATCGCGGGCTTCGTGGTGAAAGGCCTGCTGTGGCTGGCGTTCATCGGCCTGATCCTGTTTGTGGCCACGGCCGTGTGGGGCTGGTTCAAGCGCAAAGCCAACGTCTGAGCCTCCTCCGCTGAAGGGCTGCCGCATGGCAGCTAGTCAGTTTCCGGCCCCTCGCAGAAGTGGCAGCCTGCTTCGCAGGTGTCCTGGCTGGTGGCCGGGCTAAAGCTGGTCAATGGATGCTCCGATCAAGGGGTGCGCATGCTTGGGCTGGCGTGGTTCGGATTGGGCCACGGCAAGCTCCCAAACGACTGGATGGCCGCTTCGTGGCGGCATGATGCTGCCCTCTGCAACAAACCTGGCTTCTGACTCCTGCCCTGCCGGTACCCACCAGCCATCGAGCGGGCAATGCTCGCCGGTCCGGGCCTCGCCGCCTTTGCCGTGGTGCCTGCCCCGCGACTGCTTGCTGGGGATACGTTTCTTCATCATTGCTTCTTCTCCATTCACTCCACGCGGCGCTGCGTGACTGAGGCTGGTTTCGTTCTGCGTCCCAGTATCTATGTCAAGGGAAATAAGAAAAAGCGATGGATTCCGCATTGTATTAGTCGGAATTTGTGGTGAGTAAAGTGGAGCGATTTCAGGCCAGTTCGTAGTATTAGGGCGGGCGGGCCTGAAACGGCAGGGAACAACCTGGATTAGTGCGCTGGCCGTGTTGGGCGCATGGCTCCTTACCGGGAGCAATACCAGTGGTCCAGGTGGCCCGCACCGTCACTTAAAGCGAGCGGACGACGCCGGGAGGTCCCGGCGTCGTCCGCTCGCTTTTTAGGCCGTCAGTCTTCGTACGTGTTGGCGATGTACACGTCGCAGGGGGCGTTGTGCGCCACACTGTTGGCGACGCTGCCCAAGAGCCGGCCGATGCCGCGCATCCTGCGGTTGCCCACCACGATCACCCGGGCATCAAGGCGGATGGCTTCCTTGATCAGTGCATCCGCCGGCTTGCCGCGGGCGGCAGAGTGGGTAATCTGCAACCTCTGCCCGGAGTTGGCGAGCCCGTTGGCAACCAGTTCAGCGCTGTCGGCGTTTGAAATCCTCACCTTGTCCGACCCAACGCCGAAGGTCTCGGCCGTCTCGGTCTCGAAGGCGGTGACCACGTGCAGTGAGGCACCCAGCGCCGCCGCCAGGTCCCTCGCGGCTTCCGCGGCCTTCCTGGCCGACTCGCTGCCATCCACACCTACAACAACTACTCCACTCATGCCGTGCTCCTTTACTGGTATCCGTCACTTGGCGTTCAGGAGTCAGTCTAGAGAACTTCATGCACGACGCCGGCAAGTGGCTCGGACCAGAACAGCGACAGGCCAGAGCGGCGCCCGGACAGAACAGCGACAGGCCAGAGCGGCGCCAGGACAGAACAGCTTCCGAACCGTGGCAGTCAGAATCGCACTTCGGCGGCGCTTCTGCATTCAAGTGTTTCCCGCAGGGACTCCGACTTGCGGCACCCCAAAAGGTCCTCCTACGCGCCTCTCTAGCCGTGGGCGTGCAGGAACCGCTCGAGGGCGTCTTCGCCTGGGGAGTGTCTGAGGTAGATAAAGTCTGGTGGGTCGCCGTGGGCCGATGGCGGGCAGCCGGCCTTTGCTTTTTGTTCCGGCTGCAGTTGTTCGGGCCAGTGGGGTGGTTCCCAGTTCTGGTGTTCGCTTTTGTAGTGACGGCCGGTAGGTGAGGTCCAGCCGGGTGGTTCGGTTGTGGTGGCGGGGGTGGGTTTCCAGCCGCTGGTGTGGCGGAGTTTGTGGTGTTTCGGGCAGGGTTGTCCGAGGTTGCTGATTCCGGTGGTGCCGCCGTGGTGCCAGGCGAGGATGTGGTCGGCTTCGTTGTCGAGGGAGTTGTTGTTGCAGCCGGGGAAGGGGCATTTGCCGTCCCGGAGCATAAGCCATTTCCGCATTGCCGCGCCCACGCGGTAGTTGGTGCGGCCGATTTCCAGGGGCGCCCCGTCCCGCGGGTCCACCAGCACCCGGTAGAACGAGCCCGCCCCGTTCGCTACCAGGTCCCGCGCCATCGAGGGCGGGATGGGCCCGAACCCGTCCAGCATCGCGGGCTCATCGGTCAGGCCCATGAGCGAAAACACCGGCACGGTGACCAGTACCTGCACCCGGATCGAGGAGCCCGGCCCGGGAGCGGCTCCTGCACCAGTACCGTCCCCGCCAGCGCCAGCGCTACCGTTTCCGTTTTCGGCGCTGGCAATACCACCGGTCCCGGCGCCTGCGCTGCCGCCCGTAGCGGTCCCGGCACTGGTACTCCCACCTCCACCGGCACTGGCGCTGGCGGTCGTGCTGGTGTTGGTGCCAGTGGTGAGGAGTGCTGCGGAGAAGATGTCGGTGCGTGTCTGGGTGAGGGTGCGGGGTTCGTCCGGGCCCTGCGCGGCCCGGGCGAGTGTGGTGAGCCTGTTCCAGCCTGCCGCTGCCTGGTCGGCGGGCAGGTAGGCGCCGAGCCAGGCCATGCCGTCCTGGTCCGGCCGGTACTCCACGCGCCGGTCCGCCACGCCCTTGGCGTGGCGTTTTTCGATGGATTCGGCGTGGTGGCGTTCGCGCCAGGTGCGGGCCTTATGGCGGAACCGGTACGCCGGCATGTCCCCGATTGAGGCGGCCGCCGGCGGCCTCGGGACGTCCGGGTCCAGAAAGTTGGCTTCCAGCGCCGCCGCGCCGGCTGGGTCCAGGGTGGCGGTTTCGTCCACCATCACTGTGGCGTGCTGCCAGGAGATCGTCCCGGATTGCAGGGCTGCCAGAGTCCGGGGCAGGGAGGTGGTCAGGGCGTGCGACCGGGCCAGCAAGGAACCGGCGGCCCGGTCACCGATCGCGAGGACGCAGCCGATTTCCGCGGCGGTCGCCATCTCCAGCCCCTGCACAGGAGTATCCGGTGGCGCGGCCGCCCGGGCGGCGTCGGCGTACGTCCCCGCGGTCTTGGCCACTAAGCCCGACACGCGTGCCTGCACCCCTGCCGCGCCGGCAAGAATGTCCAGGCACCCATCAGCGAGGCCGGCCAACGGATCAGCAGCCGAGAACGGCTCTGAACCGCACCGGTCCACCTCGGCAGTGAGCACAGCAAGGGCGGACTCAATGTCCGCAAATGCCCTCGCCACCGCTGCTTTCCCCATACACCCATCATGACAAGGGGGTCAGACAATCCGGTGGGTGATGACTTCCATCCGCGGCGAATAAGGCCAAGATGGCCGAGGGAGTTCCACTCAACGACGACGACGGCGCCCTGGCTTGCTGAAATCGGGGCTGCCCCGGCATCCCCGGCTGAGGGAACGGCCTCCTGCGTCATCGCCTGCTCGGCGCGGAATTAGGACCCGGCAGCGCTGGCGGACCGGATAATCCAGGAACTGCAACTGGTCCCGGGTCAGTCACCCGCCACAACAAAAACTTCATAGATCAGCGCACATAGGAAAGCGGGCGACGGCGGGAGGTTCCCGCCGTCGCCCGCTTCCTGCTCCTGCGTCGGTTCTATTCGGAGGCGTTTGCTGCCACCGGAACCGACCGCTCATCGGCCGCAGCCGACTCGGCAGCAGCCGGGGGCACCGGCTTCTTCTTGAAGCGGCTGGTGATGCTGGTGCCGCCACCCGTGCGGTTCTTGTTGAAGATGTCGAAGCCTACGGCCAGCAGGAGGACCAGGCCCTTGATGAGCTGCTGGTAATCGGTGCCGAGGCCCAGGATGGACATGCCGTTGTTCAGGACGCCCATGATCAGGCCACCGATCATGGCGCCGGCCACTGTTCCGATGCCGCCTTGGACTGCGGCGCCGCCGATGAAAGCGGCGGCAATGGAGTCAAGCTCGAAGCCTGTGCCGCCGGCCGGTTGGGCCGAGTTGAGGCGTGCCGTGAACACGAGACCTGCCAAGGCTGCCAGGACGCCCATGTTGACGAAGAGGCGGAAGGTGACGGCCTTGGTCTTGACGCCGGACAGCTCGGCGGCGTGGAGGTTTCCGCCGATCGCGTACGTGTGCCGGCCAAAGACGCTGTTGTTCATCAGCGCCGTATACGCGATCACCAGGACGGCCAGCACGATCAGGACGATCGGCGTGCCACGGTAGCTAGCCAGGAGGAACGTGATGACCAGCATGAGCAGGGCGATGAAGGTGGTCTTGGTGGCAAACCAGGCCATAGGTTCGTTCTCGAGATCGAACTTCTTCCGGATCCGGCGTTCCTTCAGCGCCTGGATGAGCAGTGCCACGGTGGCTCCGACGCCCAGGATGACGGTTAGCCATTCCAGCACCGAGGTGCCGCCGGAGATGTCCGGCAGGAAGCCGCCGCCCAAGGCACGGAGTTCAGCGGGGAAGGGGGTGATCTGCTGGTTCTTGAGCGTGATCAGGGTCAGGCCGCGGAAGATCAGCATGCCCGCCAGCGTGACGATGAACGCCGGGATGCCGACGTAAGCGATCCAGTAACCCTGCCACGCTCCCACAAGCGCTCCCACCAGCAGGCACGCCGGGATGGCGATCCACCAGGCCCAACCCCAGTGGACGATCATCACGCCGGCTACGGCGCCGATGAACCCTGCGATGGAACCCACCGAGAGATCGATATGGCCGGCAATGATCACCATCACCATGCCGATCGCGAGAATGAGGATGTAGCTGTTCTGGACCACCAGGTTGGTGACGTTCTGGGGTTCCAGGAGGATGCCGTTGGTCAAAACCTGGAATAGCAGGACGATCAGGATCAGGGCAACGAAGATGCCAACCTGCCGGAGGCGGCTTGTCAGGAAGCCGAGCGATTCTCGTAGGGCGGACATGGTCCTATTCCTTCTCTTTGGTCATGTAGTGCATGAGTGATTCCTGGGTTGCTTCGGCGATGGGTACCTCGCCGGTGATGTGGCCAGCCGAGAGGGTATAGATCCGGTCGCAGATGCCAAGGAGCTCGGGCAGCTCAGAGGAAATGACGATCACCGCTTTTCCCTCCGCCGCCAGCTTGCCGATGATGGTGTAGATCTCGAATTTGGCGCCGACGTCGATTCCGCGGGTAGGTTCATCGAGGATCAGCACGTCCGGGTCCGAGAACATCCATTTGCTGAGCACCACCTTTTGCTGGTTTCCGCCGGAGAGTTTCCCGGTGATGGCGGCTACCGACGGTGCTTTGATGTTCATGCTTTCGCGGTAGCCGTTGGCCACCATGGTTTCCTGGTTCTTGTCCACCCAGCCGCCCTTGACCAGCTTCCGCAGCGCCGCCATGGAGATGTTCCGCTTGATGTCCTCAATCAGGTTCAGGCCGTACCGCTTGCGGTCCTCGGTAGCGTAGGCAAGGCCGTTCGCGATGGCAGCGGGAACGGTGGAAGTGTTGATTTCCTTGCCGTACTTGTAGACCTTTCCGGACGTCGCGGTGCCGTACGTCCGACCGAAAACGCTCATCGCCAGTTCAGTCCTGCCCGCGCCCATCAGGCCGGCAAGGCCCACCACCTCGCCCTTGCGGACGTTCAGGCTCGCGTTACGGACCACCATGCGCGAGTGGTCCTGGGGGTGCCTGACGGACCAGTCCTCAATCCGAAGGACTTCCTCGCCGATGCGGGGGTTCCTGTCCGGGTAGAGGCTCTCCAGGTCCCGGCCCACCATGCCGCGGATGATCCGTTCCTGCGTGATCTGGCCTTCATCCATGCGGAGGGTTTCGATGGTTTTGCCGTCACGGATGATGGTGACGGCGTCCGCGACCCTGCGGATCTCGTTGAGTTTGTGGCTGATGATGATGCTGGTGATCCCCTGACCCTTCAGATGGAGTATCAGGTCCAGGAGGTGGCCGGAGTCTTCGTCGTTGAGCGCGGCCGTGGGTTCGTCCAGGATGAGGAGCTTAACTTCCTTGGACAGCGCCTTGGCGATCTCCACCAACTGTTGCTTTCCCACGCTGATGTGCTGGACCGGGGTAACGGGGTTTTCACTCAGGCCCACCCGGGCCAGCAGCTTGGCCGCCTCCAGGTTCGTCTTGCGCCAATCCACCCAGCCGTTCTTGGCTTGCTCGTTTCCGAGGTAGATATTCTCGGCGATCGAAAGGTAGGGGCTCAGGGCGAGTTCCTGGTGGATGATCACAATGCCGCGCTTCTCACTGTCGCTGATGCTGGAGAAGTTGCACGGCTCGTTTTCGAAGAGGATCTCACCGTCGAAGGAGTTGTGCGGGTAGACGCCGGACAGGACCTTCATGAGGGTGGACTTCCCTGCCCCGTTCTCGCCGCAGATGGCGTGGACTTCGCCCCGGTTCACGTCCAGGGTGACATCCTGGAGGGCCTTCACGCCCGGAAAGGTCTTGGTGATTCCTCGCATTTGAAGAATGGGTGTGTTCATCGTCAATTCCCACTGACTGGTTGGAAAACTGGGCCGCCTGCGGCTGCAGGAGCCGACGGGAAGGGGTTGCGGCCAGCCTCTGTGGCCGGCCGCAACCCCAAACAACGGTTACTTTACGTCGGCGTCGGTGTAGTAGCCCGACTCGATCAGTTCCTTCTTGTAGTTGTCCTTCGTGATGATCACGGACTTCAGCAGGTAGGCCGGGACAACCTTGACCTTGTTGTTGTAGGTCTTGGTGTCGTTGGTTTCCGGCTCCTGTCCCTTCAGCACGGCATCAACCATCTTGACAGCCTGGGAACCCAGCTGGCGGGTGTCCTTGAAGATGGTGGAGTACTGCTCGCCGGCGATGATGGACTTCACGGAACCCTTCTCGGCGTCCTGGCCGGTGACCACGGGGAGGTCGCCCTTGGCATAGCCGCCGGTGCTGGTCAGGGCGGAGATGATGCCGATGGAGAGGCCGTCATAGGGGGAGAGCACGCCGTCGAGCTTGGTGCCGGAGCTGTAGGCAGCGGTAAGGATGTCTTCCATGCGCTTCTGGGCCACGGGGGCCTGCCAGCGCAGGATGGCCGCCTGCTCGAACTTGGTCTGGCCGCTCGGCACCTTGAGGGTTCCGGCGTCCAGGTACGGCTTCAGGGTGTCCATCGCGCCGGTCCAGAAGAAGTTGGCGTTGTTGTCGTCCGGGCTGCCGGCGAAAAGCTCCACATTGAAGGGGCCCTTGCCGTCCACCTTCTTGCCGCTGGCATCGACCAGGCCCAGTCCGGTCAACAAGGATGTGGCCTGCTGCACGCCTACGGTGTAGTTGTCGAACGTGGTGTAGTAGTCAACGTTAGGGGTGCCGTTGATGAGGCGGTCGTAGGCGATGACCTTGACGTTCTGTTCCTTTGCCTTGGCCAGGACATCCGTGAGGGTGGTGCCGTCGATAGCCGCAATAATGAGGGCCTTGGCTCCCTTGGTGAGCATGTTCTCGATCTGCGACACCTGGGTGGGGATGTCATCGTTAGCGAACTGCAGGTCGGTCTTGTAGCCCAGGTCCTTCAGGGACTTCTCCACGTTTCCGCCATCGGCGATCCAGCGCTCCGAAGTCTGCGTCGGCATGGAGATTCCCACCAGCGAGTCGCTGGGGTTTGCAGAGGCAGCCGATTCAGGCGCTGCGCCTCGGGAGCCGCAACCTGTGGCACCCACAGTAACTGCGAGGGCGACAGCAACGGCGCCCAGGAGTTTCCTCATTCTCACGATCTTCTCCTTTTGCGGAGCTTGCTCCGCTAAGTGGTGCTGGTCCGGCAAGCATCTGCGCGTACCGGTATGTTAGCGCTAACAGCAAATGTTAGTTCTTGTTTGCTTGTGAGTCAACTCACTCATCGGTCCAGCCGGGTGGTCTAAGGAACGAGGAGACGGTGCCCGTGCAACTACCATCTCAGGCCAGCCGCAGCCGCAGCGACTCAAGAAGCAGTTCAAGCCCCGCCTCGAAGGCCCTGTCGCTGCGCTCCCGCCCCTGGCCCGATGCTTTGACCAGCCGGGACAGGGTGGCTGCGGCTTCGGTGGGTGCCCACACGTCGTCGGGGGCGGCGAGGTCCATGCCGGCGCCGAGGGAAAAATTGTCAATGACGGAGATGATTGTCAGGACGTCCGCCTCGGGAAAACCGCCCTCAATGAGCGCGGAGGCCATGCGTTCGTAGGCGCTGATGACGCCGGGATCAGTGATGGTCTTGCCCACGATGAGCGGTACCACGAACGGGTGCGCTGCGTACATTTCCCGCTGGCCCCGCACAATCAATGAAACCGCAGTATCCCAGCCGGCGCTCGCAGGCACCTCCGGAATGGACTGTTCCGCCAGCCGGGCGCGCATGAGCTCGATGATCTCGTCCCGCCCCGATATGTGGTTGTACAGGGACGATGCGGTTACCCCAAGCCTTCGGGCAAGGGCATTAACGCCGAAGCCGGCCCCTTCATCCACCAGTTCAATGGCCGCATCCGCAATGCGGTCCACTGACAGGATCGGCGTCCTGGGCCGTGCCATCAAACTCCCTTCGTCAAAAGCCAGTCTAAGGACTCTTCCCTTTGATCCAGGTCACATGCATAATAAAACGAACGCCATTCGTTTTAGCGGGAAAGCCAGAACCGGCGGCAAGCGCCTCAGGATGCAACGAAGCATCCGCCGCAGGCCAACCACGCGCATCTCCCTGTTTAAAGGACAAGAAATGACCCAGCACGAACCACAGCGGCTTCCGCTGACCACCAAACGCGCGGTCTCGACTTTCGGCATCGGCGTGGTGGGCTTCATGAGTGCCAACCTGGTCCCGTTCATGATCCTTGCCATCCAGGATTCGCTGGAGGTAGGCGCCACCGAAGCCGGAACACTCATGACCGCCTGCCTCCTCGCCACCGCCCTCACCTGCCTCGCCGTCACCCGTTTCACCGAAGGCCGGGGGCGTTACCTCGTGGCGCGGCTGGGGCTCCTGGTGACGGCTGCCGGCTTCGGACTCGCCGCCCTGGACCTGGCTCCCGCCACCTCCATTGCCGGAATCATCGCCGGAGGTATCGGCGCCGGCGGCGCGGTGGCATCCGGCGGTGCTGCCCTTGCGGCATTGCGCAATCCAAACCGCGCCTCCGGCATCAGCGGATTGGCGAACCGCGCCATCGTCACGGTGGTGCTGGGACTCATTCCGGCAGTAGGTATCAGTATGGGCAGTGCCTTCGGCTTTGTGGCCGGGCTCTCCCTCGTGCTGCTGTTCGCTGCAGGGTGGCTGCCCACGGCCGGCGATTCAGCAGTCGGCGGCGAAGCGGCCCACACACCACCACGGCAAAGTACGACGACGGCAGCCACCACCGGGGCAACGGTCACCACCCGGACCATCACCTTTGCGGGCTTCGCGTTGCTGTCCATCTTTGCCCTCTGGGCCGTTGGCGAAGACTCGCTCTGGGCGATGTCCGGCGCCATTGGGGTAGCCCAGGCCCGGGATGACGGAGGAACAGTTGGGCCTGGTGCTGAGCGCCTCCACCGGCGGCGGACTGCTTGCCGCCATAGCCCTGATTTTCCTCGGAACCAGGCTGGGCCGGGCACTCCCGCTGGGAATCCTGCTCGCCCTCGGCGCCGCCTTGAAGCTGACAGCCTGCCTGACCACCGACTCCACGATCTACCTCGTCGCCATGATCGCCTGGAACACTGTGTACGCCGTCGCGTTTATGTACTTCATTGCCACCGCCGCAGCCCTCGATGCCAGCGGCCGCTGGTCCGGGCCGGTACTGGGGGTGTATCTGGTGGGATCCAGCTTCGCGCCTATGTTCGGAGCCTGGATCGGTGAGTCGTTCGGCTTCCCCGCCCTCGGTTGGGTCCTCGCCGGCTTCAGCCTGGTGCTCCTGGTTCCCGCCGTCCTTATCGCCCGGCTCTCGTCCCGGGTGGAGTCAGCGAACGCCGCAAACACTCCAAACTCGCCTGATATCGCCACCATCCGAACTGCAGGAGTATGAAACCCATGACCGTGCTGTACCGCAACGCCCGCGTCTTTACCGCTGACGGATCGGCTCCCTGGGCTGATGCATTCGTTGTCGACGCCGACACCCTTGCCCACGTCGGCACCAACGCCTCGGCCGAGGCGGCCGCCGGTGCCGCTGCCGAGGTGGTGGACCTCGACGGGCGGTTGGTGCTGCCGGGATTCATCGACGCGCACACGCACGTGATGATGCTGGGGGAGGCGCTGGGGAAGGTTGCTTTGACGGACGCCAGGTCCCTGCCCGAAATACAGGAACGCCTTCGCACCGCCCGGGCCACGAACACCGGTAGCGAGCGGGTGCTGGGGAGGGGCTGGCTGTTTGATTCGCTGCCCGGAGCACCAACCTCGGCCATGATCGATGAGGCCGTGTCGGATGCCCCTGTCTACCTCGATGCCAACGATTACCACTCCTGCTGGGTCAACCGGGCTGCCCTCAAGGAACTCGGCATCACCCGCGACACCCCGGATCCGCTCGGCGGGCGTATTGGACGGGACAGCCAGGGCGAGCCTGACGGCATGCTCTACGAAACTGCTGCCCAGCAGTTTGTCTGGACGTTCCTCGGGGAGGTGACGTCCGACGCGGACCGTGACGCCGCCGTCGAACGTTCCCTTGCTGCCTATCTCGCGGCCGGCGTTACCGGTGCAGTGGACATGGCCCTGGGCGAACTCGACCTGGCCGCTTTCCGGCGTGCTGCAGCACGGCGCGGCGGCAGGCTGCCCATCCGCATCGTGGCACATTGGTTCATCCACAACACCGGCGACGAAGCGGAAAACCTGGCGCAGGTGGAACGCGCCGTGCTCCTGGCGAAGGAAGTGAACACGAAGTGGCTGCGGGTGGCTGGCATAAAGCTGGCACTCGACGGCGTGATCGATGCCTGCACTGCCGCCATGAACCAGCCCTACGCGGACGGCTCGCACGCGGGGCCGATCTGGTTGCCGGAGCAGTTGGCTCCGGTGGTTGCCGCTGCCGATGCTGCCGGACTGCAGGTGGCGCTGCATGCCATCGGCGACCACGCCAGCGATATTGCCCTGGATGCGCTCGAACATGCCGCAGAGGTGAATGGTCCGATGCTTCGCCGCCACCGCATCGAGCACCTCGAATACACTTCGCCGGAAACCCCCGCCCGGATGGCCAGGCTGGGCGTCACCGCATCCATGCAGCCCGTCCACGCGGACCCCGCCATTTACGGCAACTGGGTGGCCATGCTGGGGGATGACCGGCCGGACCGCAGCTTCGCCTGGCCGGAGTATGTGGCCGCCGGCGCGCTTTTGGCCTTTTCCACTGACGCTCCCACCGCTCCCTATGATGCCCTGCAGAACATGTTCGTCGCCGCCACGCGGAAGTCGGCGCTGGACCCGTCCTATCCGCCCAACAATCCGCATTTCGCCCGGCCCCTGGCGGATGCCATCGGCCACGCCACACGCGACGCCGCGGCATCGGTCATGGAGGAGGACCGGCGAGGCCGCCTGGTGGCGGGACTCGCTGCCGACTTCGCCGTGCTTGACGCGGATCCGTTCCTCCATGGTGATGAGTCGTTGCTGAATGCCCGGGTACTGCGCACCGTCGTGGCCGGTCGCACGGAGTACCTCGCCTGACGCCGCCGGGGACCGCAGCCACCCCGTTTTGAGGGGAGGGGACGACGGCGGGACGTCCCGCCGTCGTCCGCCTCCGGTACCCTGTTGAAATGGTGCGAGGAATGGCTGAGTACGGCGCGGAAGGCATCCTGCTCGCCGGGGCAGGGCGGGCTCTCCTCCTGCAGCTTGCCGATCCCGCGGTTGGCCGGGGCGTTTACGAGCACAGCACGTTCGTGGGCCGGCCGGTCAACAGGCTCAAGGGCACCCTGACGTACGTTTACGCCATTGTCTACGGCACGGATGAGCAAGTGAAAGAGGTCCGCCGCAGGGTGAACCGCGCCCACGTTCCGGTCCACAGGCCGGACGAGGCGGCCACCGCCGGCTACAACGCGTACGACCCCCAGCTGCAGCTCTGGGTGGTGGCCACGCTTTATGACACGGCGGTCACTATCATCGAGAAGATCTACGGCCCGCTCGACGACGAGTCAGCCGATGCGATGTACCGCGACTACGCGAGGATCGGCACAGCCCTGCAGCTTCCGCCCGACGTCTGGCCGGAGGACAGGGCAGCATTCAGCCGCTATTGGAACCAGCGCATCTCCACCCTGCGCGCCGGGGACGCGGGGGTGCGGGTAGGCCGCGGGCTGCTGTTCCCGAAGCACACGGCTCTCTGGTACCGCGCCATCATGCCGGCCGCCAGGTTCCTCACGGCCGGGTTCCTTCCCGAGCAGCTCCGGCAGGACTTTGGCCTCCCGTGGAGCGGCCGCCACGAGCGCCGCTTCAACCGGACCATGCGGATTTTGGCCGTCACCTACCCCAAACTGCCCCAAGGCATCCGGCACTGGTTCAAGAACTATTGCCTGAACAGCCTGGAGACCGATATTCGCGGAAACAGCCGGCGGAGGCCAGCCCAGCGTCAGGGAGCCGGTGCGTAATTCCACCCCGCTGGAGCAGCGCCTGGACGATCGCGCGCGCCGGTTCCTGGAGAACGCCCCGGCCAGCCGGATACGCCCCAAGCTCACGGAATTCGTTGTCTTCGGCCTCAAGCAGGGCTGGGCGTGCATCTTCGGCGCCGCCCTCCTTGCTGTGCTCATGGCCGCGCGGCTCTGGTACCCGGAAGGCAGTGGACTGGCCAGGAACGATTTCCTGACCCTCGCCGCGGTGGCCATCCAGGTCCTCATGGTGGCGTTCAAACTGGAAACCCTCCGGGAACTGCGCGTCATTATCCTGTTCCACCTGGTGGGCACGGTGATGGAACTGTTCAAGACCGACGTCGGCTCCTGGTCCTATGAGGCGGAGGGCGTCCTGCGGGTGGGCGCGGTGCCGCTTTTCAGCGGGTTTATGTACGCGGCGGTGGGCTCCTACATGGTGCGGGTATACCGGCTCTTCGACCTCCGCTTCACCGGTTACCCGCGCCGGTGGATCACGGCCCTCGTTGCGGGGGCCATCTACGCCAACTTCTTTACCCACCACTACATCTGGGACCTGCGCTGGGTGCTGCTCGCCGCCGTCGTGATCACTTTCGGCCGGTGCGTGATGCACTTCAGGGTCTTTAGGAAGCACCACCGGATGCCCCTGGTCATCGCATTCCTCTTGGTGGCGCTCTTCATCTGGATCGCCGAAAACATTGCCACCTGGTCCGGTGCCTGGCTCTACCCCAGCCAGGTGGATGGCTGGCACCCGGTCCCGCTGGACAAACTCGTCTCGTGGTTCCTTCTGATGATCATCTCGGTGGTGCTGGTGGCCTGGGTCTACAAACCCCAGCCTCCGGACGCGGAAGAAGGGCAGAAGGAGTCCGCCGAACCGCAAGGTAAGCTTACTTACTAATTGCACATGGGCTGCGCGGAGGACTGAGGAAATGGTTGCAGGCAACAATCCGGCCGAGACCGGCGTCACCGGTGAGGTCCAGCAGGACCGCTTTGTCGGCGGCCAGGACCTCACCCGCTGGGATACCAAGCTGGGCCGGTTCCTGGTTTCGGTTGTCAAGAAAATCAGCAGCCTGCTTGGTTCGCATGCCGCGCTGGTGCTCACGCTGGCGGTCGGGGCGGTGCTGGCCGTTACCCTGGCGTCGGTTTTCGCCCAGGTCTATGAATCCGTGGTGGAAGCTGACGGTGTGGCAGGGCTGGACCATCCGGTCCTGGACGGTGCCAAGACACTTCGTTCCCCAACCCTGGATCTCGTGGTCACCGCATACACAGACATTGGCGGGACCGTCGGAATGCCCGTGCTGGCTGTAGTGGTCATGGTCCTTCTCGCGTGGCGGCGGCGGTCCTGGACACCTGTCATCCTGATGCTGGTGACCGGGCTCGGTTCGCTGCTGATGACTATCGCCGGCAAGGAACTGGTGGGCCGGACACGGCCTGACCTGGCCGACGCGGTGCCGCCTTACGAATACTCCGCTTCATTCCCCAGCGGCCACTCATTGAACTCGGTGGTGATCGCCGGGATCGTGGCCTACCTGATCATCCTGCGCCTCAAGTCCGCCCGCGCCCGCGTCCTGACAGTCGTGGCCGCAGCAATCTTCGCCGCTACCATGGGGCTCAGCCGGGTGTACCTTGGGCACCACTGGCTCACCGACGTGCTGGGGGCCTGGGCTTTGGGCGCCGCGTGGCTGTCGCTGGTCATCACCGCCCACCGCCTCTACCTCACCACCCGGGTGCATTCGGCCTGACTGAGCCCGGGCCGGACGACGGCGGGAGGTTCCGCGCCGCCGCCCGACCCGCCCTGCGCCGCCGCCGGCCCGCCCGTCATCGCGTGGCCGTTAGTGCGTGCCCGTCAGAATGCCGAACCGATTGAAGCCAGCGCCGGCGCAGTGTCACCGGCAAAGCGGTTCTCCGGACGTTCCAGGCCGTAGTGCTCACGCAATGTGGTGCCGGTGTAGTCGGTACGGAACAGGCCGCGGTCCTGAAGAATCGGCACCACTTGGTCCACAAACGCCTCCAGTCCCGAGGGCAGCACCGGCGGCATGATGTTGAAGCCGTCCGCCGCGCCGCCGTCGAACCACTCCTGGATGGCATCCGCCACCTGCACCGGGGTGCCGGTGAAGGTCCGGTGGCCGCGGCCGCCGCCCAGGCGGCCGATCAGCTGGCGCACTGTGAGCTTTTCCCGGCGGGCCAGCTGGACGATCAGGGTGTAGCGGCTCTTGGCGCCCTCGATCTGGTCCTCGCTCGGCAGGTCGTCCGGCAGTTGCCGGTCCAGCGGCAGGTCCTCGGGCTCAACACGGAGCGTCTTGGCCAGCTGGATCCGGGCGTACTCCGGCTTGATCAGGCGGTCCAGCTCCCGCTCCAGCTCGAGCGCTTCCTCCTCGGTGGCACCGATGACAGGCACGATGCCCGGCAGGATCTTGATGCGCTCCGGATCGCGGCCGGCAGCTGCAGTGCGGGCCTTCAGGTCGCGGTAGAACGCCTGGGCATCGGCAAGCGTCTGATGGGCCGTGAAGACGGCGTCGGCATACCGGGCCGCGAGGTCCTTTCCGGCTTCGGATGACCCGGCCTGGACGATCAGCGGGTGTCCCTGCGGCGGGCGGGGCACATTGAGCGGCCCGCGGACCTTGAAGTGCTTGCCTTCATGGTCGATCACGCGGATCTTTTCGGAGTCACCCCACACGCCCTCCGCCTTGTCGGCCAGGACTGCATCGTCCTGCCAGCTGTCCCACAGCTTCTGCGCCACCTCGATGAATTCGGCGGCACGCTCGTACCGGACAGCATGGGCGGGCTGGTCGTCCACGCCGAAGTTGCGGGCGGCGTCAGGGCCGGCGGTGGTAACAACGTTCCAGCCTGCGCGGCCTCCGCTGACCCAGTCCACGGAGGCGAAGCGGCGGGTCAGGTTGAACGGCTCGTTGTAGGTGGTGGAGGCGGTTGCGATCAGCCCGATGCGTTCAGTGGCTCCTGCGATGGCCGTGAGCAGCACGGTGGGCTCCAGCTTGCCGGCCGGGCGGCGGCCCACCTCGCCGAAGAGCACCGGAGAATCGGCAAAGAAGATGGAGTCCAGCTTGCCGCGTTCTGCTGTGCGGGCCAACCGCTTGTAGTGCTCAATGTTGGTGCTGGACTGCGGGTCGCTCTCCGGCAGCCGCCACGACGCTTCGTGGTGGCCGGTGCTCATCAGGAACGCGTTGAGGTGGAGTGTCCGCTGGGCTGGAGACGGTGTCGGGGCGGGGTGTGCGGAAGTCATGAGGTGCTCCTGGTTGAGGTGGGAGGGCGGCTTGCGTGGAAGGACGACGGCGGAAGGTGGGCATGGCCGAGCTGGCCCTGGACGAGGGCCGAGGATGGCTTTGGGGTAGTTGCGGTGCGTTCTGGTGCTGTCCGGCCGGGGCCGTGCAAACACCTAAGCACGCTGGTCAAGGCCTTGGCCAGCACTGCGCACCAGAGGCGAAACGGAAGGAAACGGCGCTACACATGGCGCCATTCAGAGGACAAACCGGGCAACGCGGCGCCATCATCCGCAACGGTGGTTAACGTGGCAGGCACGTCCGGAACACCCGGGCCGGCGTGGAGCTAACGTGCCTGGGCTTGAGCCAGCTCGGTGATTTTCTCCGTAGCGGCCCAGGAGGCGAGAAGCTTGAGGGCTTCTTCGGAAGGAGTGCCCGGGGTGGCGGGGTAGACAGTGAGGGCATGCCCGGGATCCTCTTCGAGCCCCAGGACCTGGTAGTTCAGTTCGAGCAGTCCCACCACGGGATGCTGGAAGATCTTTGTTCCGGCATAGTGCCGCCGGACGTTGTGGGCAGCCCAGCGGGTCCGGAACTCGTCGCTGCGCATGGAGAGCTCGCCGATGAGTTCCGCGATGCCCTTGTCCAGCGGATTGCGGCCGGCTTCACGGCGCAGGATGGCCACATTGGTCTCGGCGGCCCGTTCCCAGTCCGTGTAAAAGTTGTGCGCCCGGGAGTCCAGGAAGATGAACCGCGAATGGTTGGCCGGCCGGGCGGGGCCCCGGTACATGTCCGAGTACAGGGCGTAACCCAGGGTGTTGGCAGCCACGATGTCCAGCCGGTTATTGCCAATGAAAGCCGGCGCACTGGTGATGGCGTCCAGGAGGTACTGCAGTTCGGGGCGCACGCCGGCGGGCGCCGCGCTGGCGGCACGCTTGCGGCCGGATGTGTTGGCCGTCCGCGCAAGGTCGTAGAGGTGGTCGTGTTCGGCGCGGTCCAGCTCCAGGGCGCGTGCGATCGCGTCGAGGACACTGTCCGAGACGCCGGAGAGATTGCCGCGTTCCAGCCGGGTGTAGTAATCCACGCTGACGCCTGCCAGGCGGGCCACCTCTTCCCGGCGCAACCCGGGCACGCGGCGCCGTCCGCCGTACGGTTCGATACCTGCCTGTTCGGGCGTGATGCGCGCACGGCGGGTGGAAAGAAACTGCCGTACCTCGGCCCGGTTATCCATACAGGACACGTTACGGCGAAGGGCATGCCCGCAAGGAGGGTCTGGCAGAACCAGTTACAGCAGGGCCCTCGCTACGGATGCCGGGCGGCTGTTTGATGGACACAACCACAAAGCCTGCCAACCGGATGGAGCACCACTTGCGCGACACGATCAGGCACGCCCTTCGCCCGTGACAGCATCAACATCGCCAACCCGGGCCCCTTCTGCTGCCGGCGCCGTCCCCGCGACGCTCGTGGCCACGGTCATCTTCCTGACGGCGGTGGCCCCCCTGGCCACCGACATGTACGTCCCGGCCTTCCCGCGCGTTGCCGCGGAGTTCGGCAGCCCAGCGTCCGCGGTACAGCTGACCCTCACTACGTTCTTCGCCGGAATGGGACTGGGGCAGCTGGTGGGCGGACCTTTCAGCGACCAGCGCGGACGGCGGCTGCCGCTGGTGGCCGGAACCGTCCTGATGGCGGTGGCATCGGTGGCCTGCGCCCTCGCCCCGGACATAGCGATCCTGATGATCGCCCGGTTCCTGCAGGGCTTTGGCGGCGGCTGGGCCATGGTGATTGGCCGGTCCGTCATCGTGGACCTGGCTCATGGGTCCCAGCTGGTCCGGGTGCTCAACATCGTGATGGGCATCGGCGGGGTGGCACCCATCATCAGCCCGCTGCTCGGGGCGGTGATCCTGCAGCTGACCGGGTGGCGGATGACCTTCTGGACATTAGCCGCCCTGGGCATCCTGATGACCCTCTGCGCCCTGTTCGTCGTCCCGGAATCGCTCCCGCCGGAAAAACGCCACTCCGGCGGGCTGGCCGAATTCGGCCGAGCGGCCAAGGACGTGCTCTCAAACCGCCGGTTCGTCGGCTATGTGGTGGTGGCGTCGTCGGCCTTTATCGCCCTGTTCGCGTACGTGGCAACGTCGGCGTTCATCCTGCAGAACATGAACGGGCTGTCTCCGGTGATGTACTCCATCGTGTTCGCCGCTAACGCCGGCGGCATGACAATCGCGGCCCTCGTCTCAGCCAGGCTGGCCGGCCGGGTCCCCACCAGGAAGGTCATCCTGGCGGGACAGCTGATCGCCCTGGCCGCCGGGGTGGCCATGCTGGCCGGAGCACTCTGGTGGGCCACCCCGCTGCTCGTAGCCATGGGCTGCTTCTTGGCCCTCATGGTGGCGCAGGGCCTGATCAACACCAACGGCGGCGCGCTCGCTTCCGCGGAAGTGCCCCAGCACCCCGGCACCAGTTCCGCCGTCCTGGGACTCGTGCAGTGGACCACCGCAGGCATCGTGGCGCCAATCGCCGGCCTTGGCGGCGAGAACACGGCCGTGCCCATGGCCCTGCTCATGATCGGCGGCGCGCTGCTGTCCCTGTTTGGGCTCCTTGTCCTGGCCCGCCCGCATTCCAAACCCATTCCCTTCCAGGAGGTAAAAGCACATGCCTGAAAACGTTGGACAGACTCCGATGCAGAAAATGATGGGCGATTTCGCTCCCACATTTGTGTCACTGACCGATGACGTGCTGTTCGGGCAGGTGTGGTCCCGGCCGGAACTGTCCCCGCGGGACCGCAGCCTGATTACCATCAGCAGCCTCGTCTCGGCCGGGAACATCGAACAGCTCGAGGCGCACATCCCCATGGGCATCGCCAATGGCCTCACCGAGGACGAGGTCAAGGAAGCGATCACCCACGTGGCGTTCTACGCCGGCTGGCCCA
This sequence comes from Arthrobacter sp. Ha26, assembly GCF_059091705.1. NCBI lineage: Bacteria > Bacillati > Actinomycetota > Actinomycetes > Micrococcales > Micrococcaceae > Arthrobacter > Arthrobacter sp. Ha26. Next base: position 844,190 of record NZ_JBNHGX010000001.1, on the reverse strand, counting down.
AGGCCGTGTCCGCGCTCATGCTGGCGAAGCGCATCCTCGCCAAGTAGTTGAGGCGAGTAGCAGGCCAGCCAGCAGCAGCCGCCCAGTAGCAGCCGCAGGAAAGGAACCAAATGAACATCGAACCAGCCCGTGAAACCATCAAGAACCCGCCGGAGCAGTTCGCCGGCGACGTGTGGTTGGACATCATTGCCGCGCCGCATGGGCCCGAACAGCGTGCAGTGGTTGCCAAAGTTCGTTTCGCGCCGGGTGCCCGCACGGCGTGGCACTCACATGAACGCGGCCAGTACCTGCACGTCACCGCAGGTGTTGCCCGCTTCGGCACGCGTGACGGCAACATCGTCGAAGTGCACCCCGGGCAGACGCTCTACACCCCGCCCGGGGAGGAGCACTGGCATGCCTCGGCCAACGGAACTTTCATGGAGCACATCGCCATCCTCGAGAACGGCGACGATCCGGCCAAAACCACCATCTGGGCAGACCACATCACCGACGACCAGTTTGAAGGCCGCCAAGGGTAGGACTGCCAGACCCAGTATCAACAGGGCCACCCCTGAAGGGCCCATATGCCGCATTGACGGCCTTTTTCCCCGCTAGCATAAAGAAAGCCCCCCCCAAAACCACAGGAGAGCCATGACTACCGTCAAAGCTTATGCATCCCCGTCCGCCACAGAGGACCTCATCGCCACCACCATCGAACGCCGCGAAGTGGGGCCGCACGATGTCCTGATCGAGATCAAGTTCGCCGGCATCTGCCACTCGGACATCCACACCGTCCGCGGCGACTGGGGCCCGCAGCAGTACCCGCTGGTGCCCGGGCACGAAATCGCCGGCGTCGTCACCCAGGTGGGCACTGAGGTGACCAAACACCAGGTAGGCGACCGCGTCGGAGTCGGCTGCATGGTCAACTCCTGCAAGGAGTGCGCCAACTGCCTGAAGGGCGATGAGCAGTACTGCCTCAAGGGAATGGTGGGCACGTACGGGGCGGTTGACAGCGACGGCACCATCACGCAGGGCGGCTACTCAACCCACGTTGTGGTGACCGAAGACTTCGTGGTGCGGATCCCCGACGGCCTGGACCTCGACGTCGCCGCCCCGCTGCTGTGCGCCGGCATTACCACGTACTCCCCGCTGCGGCACTGGGGTGCCGGCCCTGGCAAGAAGGTGGCCGTCGTCGGCCTTGGCGGGCTCGGCCACATGGCCGTCAAACTGGCCCACGCCATGGGGGCCGAGGTGACGGTTCTGTCCCAGTCTTTGAAGAAGCAGGAGGACGGGCTGCGCCTGGGTGCGGACCACTACTTCGCCACCAGCGATCCCGGCACGTTCGAAGAACTCGCCGGCCACTTTGACCTGATCATCAACACGGTCAGCGCCTCGATCGACATCAGCTCCTACCTGCAGCTGCTGGCCCTCGAAGGCGCACTGGTGAACGTCGGCGCCCCTGCCGAGCCGCTGCCGGTCAACGCGTTCGCCCTCATCGGCGGGCGCCGGTCCTTCGCCGGTTCCATGATCGGCGGCATTGCCGAGACCCAGGAAATGCTGGACTTCTGCGCTGAGCACCACTTGGGTGCCGAGATCGAGGTCATCCCGGCCGAAAAGATCAACGACGCCTACGAGCGCGTCCTAGCCTCTGACGTCCGCTACCGCTTCGTGATCGATACCGCCACCCTCCAGTAACACAACGCCTTCGACGGCGGCCGGCTCCGGGGGAGCGGGCCGCCGTTGCGCGTCAAAGCCTCAAAGCCCTTCTGTTATTCGCCACAACAGTTCGGCGCCAATCAGCCGGCGCACGGTCCTAAACCTGCCCCCGGTTCCACAATTGAAAGACAGGTTTTTACGCGAGGAGGTTGACATGCGTGGGTCCGCCGGGTTGCTGTCCGTGTTGGTTGTGGCTGGCGTTTTGGCGGCCGGATGCGGCCAGCAGCCAGCCCCGCCGATCTCGACGACGGCTGTTCCCGGCACGTTTACCGTCACCAGTGTGCCGCCCACGCCACCGGTCCAGCCGACGCAGTCACCTGCCGGCCCTACCGCGGCCACCACCCCGGCGAAGGCCTGGATGACCTTTACTACGGCGGACGGACAATTGGCCTTCGATCATCCGGCCGCGTGGAGCGTCCGGGATCCGGCGGGCGAGCTCCCTGAAGGCGGCGGGGCTTTCGCGGAGGTCACGAACGAGGCGGGCAGGCCGCTGGCGACGCTGCGGACCAACATGGCCACAGGGTCCACCTGCATGGAGAAGTACCCCTTCTCCGAATTTGAGTCCCAGGAAATGCCGGCCCTGGCCCAAAACGGGGACGTGCCCCGGTATGTGTTTGAGACCCGCGGCAATGCCGGCGCTCCCGGCCCGGCCGATACCCCGGCTGCCGCCTACGGCATTACCACTGTTGAGGCTCCGGCCGGTGATTCGGCCTGCCCGATCTTCCACTTCTTTACCTGGCCGCCCACGGCCGCCATGTTCGGCGCCTTCTACAACCCGGACAACAACAGGACCCCGGGCGCCGAATCCTTGCCCTACCTGGAACAGGCGCGGAAATACATGGACACCACGGAGTACCAGAACATCAGGCGCATGATCACGTCGCTCCGGCCGGCCGGCTGAAGCCCGTCATTTGAACACCTCGCTGGTTCCTAGCCCTCGACGCTCTCCGCGTCGTCGGTAAACTGCTGGTCCACGGCCGCCGGGTCGAAGATTTTCCGCATGACTAGGGTGGTGAGGCCGTTGCATGCGGCGAGGTCTTCCGGATGCCCGGCTTCCACCACCATGCCTTCGGCGATGCGCTCCACCACGTCGGTGAGCACACGGGTGGACACCTTGTCCACGAACCCGGGCAGGGCGCCGATCTGTCCGCCGAGTACCAGGCGGTCCGGGTTGAGGGTGGTGACGGTGGCGGCCAAGGCCCGGCCCAGGACATCGGCCGCTTCATCGAGGGCTTCAAGGACCTCGGAATTATCCTTCGTGGCCGCCGCACTGATGTCCTCGACCTTCCGCAGCCCCAGGTGGCCCAGCCTGTCCCGAAGCGCGCGGCCCGAACTGTAGGCGGCCAGGCACCCGTGGCGGCCGCAGCGGCAGAGCGGACCATCAGCGGACATGCGGATATGGCCGATATCGCCGGCAGATCCGTGGGCTCCGCGCAGGATGGATCCTTCCACCACGATGCCACAGCCAATACCGGTTCCCACCTTGACGTACACCACCGTTTCAGCGTCGCTGGCCCGTTCGCCCAAGGCCGCGGCACGGGCATCGTTCTCAATAACCAGCGGCAGGTCCCAGGTCGTTTTGACGGCCTGCACCACTGAATCGGGGGACCAGCCCGGGATGGTGGTGGGGTGCTTCACGTGCCCGGTTTCAGCCTCCACCGGGGCCGGCAGGCTGACGCCGATGCCCAGCAACGTTTCATCGGCGCCCTGCTCCACCAGCTTCAGCCCCGCCTTGACCAGTGGAGTCAGGACAACCTCAGCGGGCGCGCTGATATCCAGTTCGAAGGTCTCGGACCGCAATTGGCGGCCTGTGGTGTCAGTGATGCTCACGGTGCCGTGGGCCTGCCCCAGGGTCAGGGCCAGGACAACCCGCCCACGGTCCTCGAACCGGATCTTCCGGGAAGGCCGGCCGCCTGTGGAGCCGAGGGGTTCAGCCTCGTAGATGTAACCCCTTCTGGTCAGGGTGTCCAACCGCTCGTAGAGCGTTGCGCGCGACATCCCGGTGCTCGACAGCAGCTGTTGGCGCGAGAGTCCGTCAGCTGCACGGATCAGTTCCAGGAGATGCCCATGCGAGGTGGCTCCGCCCAGGCTGGCAGGCACTCTTTCAACTGTCACACCGGCCCCCTTCTCTCGGGTTACAAGCCTACTTCCTGCCCGAGCTTCCGGCCGTCCCCGGCCATTGGTGCATCAGTCACTTGTTGGAGGCCGGCCAAATGGAGGACGCCGAAAACCGGCTCGGCAGCAAGGGGCTGGGCAGGGGAGAGCCCCTCCCCTGCCAGATGGGCGTTCAGCGCTTCCAGCAGGGCCGGCTGGTGCACGCCCAGGCCGCCGCCCAAAACTACGGGACCACTGGCGGTGAGCCGGCGGCTCACTTGCAGGACCTGCTCCGCCAGTTGCCACCCGCCTTCCTGAATGATGGTTTGGCTGAGCACATGTCCGCCCGCCGCGGCTTCAAAAACGACGCCGGACCGCTGCGCCCAGTAGCGCCGGTCGTGGTGGGTGTGGAAATGGCTGATCAGTTGCTCAGGACGGTCCAGCCCGCACTCGGCCAATAACAGCACCGTGAGCTTGTCCGGCACCAGCCCCAGGTTGAACTGGCGGAGACTGTGGCGGACAGCCTCCCGGCCAAACCAGTATCCGCTTCCTTCGTCACCGAGAAGGTAACCCCAGCCGCCGCTCCGGGCCTGTTCACCAGCGTCATTGACTCCCCAGACGGCAGATCCGGTGCCCGCGATCACCGCTATGCCGGTGTCCTGGCCTCCTGCGGCCAGGATCAGCCTGGTGTCGTGCACCACCTGCACAGAGGCGCGCGGAGCGTAAGGAGCTATGAGCAGGCTGAGATTGGCGGCGTCCTCTTCCGTGTCGATTCCGCCGGCCCCGACGTACACCTCGTCGGCCTCCGGCCCGCCAAGGGCAGACATGAGGTTTTCCAGGTTCCGGCTGGCCGTGGGCTTGTCAACGTTCTGCACGTTGGCGCTCCCCGCCACCTCATCCCGGGTGACCCGGCCGCCGTCGATCCGGACGCCGTGGGTCTTGGAGCCCCCGATGTCCAGGCCAATAATCACCTTTTCCGGAGTGTTCATTGGGGTCGGGTCCCTTGGCTTTCCAAATGGACTGTTGCAGGCCCGGCCCCCATCCATTCCAGGGCCGCGGCCGCTGTCCACGCCTGGGCAAGGCTTCCCAATGGTTCGCCCGTGAAGGGCTCGTAGTACTCTCCGAATTGAAGGTCGGCCAGCTGTTCAAGGGAAGCTGACCTCAGCTGGTTGTACAGCCCGGCCTCGCCGTCGCGCGCGGAGGCCCAGCCAAGCAGCAGGTTGAGGAAGGGCCACACGGGCCCCCGCCAGTACGTCCGGGGCTTGAAGGCGCCGCTCGCAGGAGAGGTCGACGGCGGCAGCGGGAACCGGAGGTCCGGGAAGCCCATCCAGCGCGGCCCCTGCAGCAGTTCCCGCTGGGCTGCCAGCAGGGCAGGGTCTCCGCCGGACACCAGCGGCGCGAATCCGGAGACCGTCTCGGTGCCGATCCACTGCCCGGCAAGCACGTCATAGTCCCTCGCCAGGCCGGTCGCCGGGTCCACGGTTGAGGCCACCCCTGCCTGGAACCGGGCGGCAATCGCCCGCAGTTCCCGGGCTTCCTCATGCCGTCCGATGTCGTCACCGAGATCGGCCAGCACGGCACTTGCAGCAGCCATGATGGCGGAGAAGAACACGTCGCGGACCCGGAAGTCCACCACTTGCTGGACGGCGTCGTCGTCGAACTTTACGTCCGCCATCTGCTGGACCAGCCACAGGTACTTGGTGTACTCCGCATCGTCCGGACGTTCGCTGACATCCGCAACGTGAAGCGTGTCCCGCCGTGTGAAGGGTGCGACGGCGCCGGGCACCACCCGGGCATACGGGCCGTCCCAGCGGGGGGAATTATCAAAGCCCGATTCCCAGCCGTGGTGGATCTCAACCAGGCCAACACCATCCGGGTCACGTACGGTAGCAAGCCAGCGGTGCCACGCGAGCCAGCCGTCGAAGGACCCGGCCAGGAACTCTTCGGCCGCTTCCTGGTCTGCGCCGCCATTTTCCCGGCCACGGTCAACAATGTGGCGCAGTGCGATGGCGTGCACCGGAGGCTGGCAGATTCCGCTGCTCCTCACACCTGCGGGAAGGGCCGCCGCGCCGGCCGTTCCCCACCTGTCGAAGCCGGGAAAGTAGCCGGTGTCGTTGTCGCTGAACACGATGTGGGGGATCATCCCGGTTGACCACTGGGCATTGAGCAGGGTCCGGAGCTCGGTGACGGCGCGCGGCACGCTGGTGCGGGCCAGGCCGATGGCTACGAACGCGGCGTCCCAGCTCCACATGTGCGGGTAGAGGTTTGGCGCTGCGCTGGTCATGGTGCCGAGGTCATTCAGGCGCAGGACCTCAATGGCGGCGGTGCGGAGCTGTTCCATGGAAACGGACGTGACGGGGTTCAATTGGCCTCCAGTGCCATCGAGGTCTCGCGGTCGTAGACGCGCATGGTGTTGGGGGCGAAGCCCAGCCAGATGGTTTTGTGGGGCGCTGTCCTGAAGGTCGGCGGTGCCTGGACCTTCAGGGTGTGACCGTCCACTTCCACGGTGAGGAGGATGGTGGAGCCCATGGGTTCAACCACCAGGACCGTAGCCGCGACGTCGCCGGACGAACGCTCGTTGCGGACCGTCACGTTCTCGGCCCGGACGCCCAGCAGGACGTTCCTGCCGGCGAAGGACCTCAGGATGGACGGCGCCATGAGCTGCTGTTCGCCCAGGACCAGGGTGCCGCCGTCGTGGCTGACCGCGGCGTCCATGAAGTTCATGGGCGGGGATCCGATGAAGCCGCCCACAAAGCGGTCCGCCGGGGCATCGTAGACGTCCAGCGGGTCACCGAGCTGGGCGATGCGGCCCTTGCGCATCACCGCCACCTGGTCGCCGAGGGACAGGGCCTCGCTTTGGTCGTGCGTTACGTACACGGTGGTGGTGCCGAGGTCCTGGACGATCTTTTTCAGTTCCGACCGGAAGGTCAGGCGCAGCAGGGCATCGAGGTTGGAGAGCGGCTCATCCATGAGCAGGACGTCGGCATCCATCACGATGGCACGGGCGACGGCGACGCGCTGGCGCTGGCCGCCGGACAGGTTGGCGGGCAGCCGGTCCAGGTACGGGCCGAGCTGGAGCAGGTCCGCCGCCCACTGGACCTTCCGTTCGATTTCGTCGGCAGGAACTTTTGCCATCCGCAGCCCGAATCCGATGTTGTAGCGGACCTTGCGGTGCGGGAATACGGCGTAGGACTGGAACACCATGGACAGGTTGCGCTTGTTGGGCGGCAGGTAGGTTACATCGCGGCCACCGATGGAGATCGAACCCGAATCGGGGAGTTCGAGTCCGGCGATCATGCGCAGCAAGGTGGTCTTGCCGCAGCCGGATGGGCCCAGGAGGACGGTGAATTCGCCGTCCTGGATCTGCAGGGACACATCGTCGGTGGCCCTTTCGGATCCGCCCGGATAGGTCTTGACGAGGTTGGAGATTTGGATGTCAGCCACGATCGGCTCCTTTTTGAAGTGCGGTGATAGGTCGGGCGGACCTAGCGGATGGTTGAGCCCCACATGTTGGTGAGGTAACGGCGCATCAGGGCAATGAAGATGATGGACGGGATGACCAGCGCAAAGCCGCCGGCGAACCGGTAGGCGAGCGGTGAGTCGGACAGCGAGCTGAGCACCTGGGCCGGCAGTGTGCGGTGGTCCAGGGTCAGGATGGAGGCGCCCAGGACTTCGTTCCAGGACATCACGAACGTAAAGATCGACGCCGCCGCCAGGCCCGGCAGCGCCATGGGCAGGACCACCCGGCCGAAGGCCCCGAGGGGGCTGCAGCCGAAGAGCCTGGCCGCCTCTTCGACGTCGATGGGGACGCTGAGGAAGACGCTGGCAGAGATGAGGATGGTGGTGGGCAGGGCAAGGGCGGTGTGCAGCAGGATGACCGCGTAGGTGGTGTCATAAATGTCCACCGTCAGGAAGAGCCTGGCCAGGGGAACGGAGAGGACCACGATGGGAAGGGCGCGGGTGAAGAGCAGGAACAGCTGGTAGGGGTCCTTGCCCCGGAAGCTGAAGCGGGCCAGCGCGTATCCGGCGGGGACTCCGAGGACCGCGGCGAAGATCAGCGTTCCCAGCCCAACAATCAGGGAGTTGCCCAGGGCGCCGAAGATGCCGGTGGATCCGAGGAATGCGTTGAGGGTCTCCACGGACAGATTGTTGGGAAGCAGCGAGAGCGGAAACGCGTTGAGGGATTCCCTGGTGGACAGTGCCGCCAGCGAGATCAGGTAGATGGGGATCAGCATAAAGAGCGAGACGGCGATGCAGGCCGCCTGCAGCAGGAACCGGTTGCGCTTCTGCCGGGCAATGGGGGTTGTGTCCACTGTGGTGCTCATCGGAGCCCTCCCTGGTTCTTGTCGCGGAGTGCCCGCAGGTAGAAGATCGACGTCAGCATGGAGACGACGAGGATGACTAGCGCCAGCGCAGCCGCCACGTTGGGATTCTGCAGCCCGGTGTACCACCGGTAGGTTTCACCCACGACGAGTGGGAAATTCTGTCCGGTGAGGGCCTGGGCCACCGCGAAGGTCTGGAAGGCCAGGATGGTCCGGAGGATGAGGGCCACCTGGAGGCTCGGTTTCAACAGCGGCAGGGTCACGTGCCTGAGCCGCTGCCAGAAGGTGGCGCCGAAGACCTGGGCGGCTTCGTCGTAGTCCTTAGGAATGCCCTGCAGGCCTGCCACCACGATGATCAGCACCAGCGACGTTGCCCGCCAGAGTTCGGCGATCAGGACGCACATGAACATGCTCGCCTGGTTGTCGTAGGCCAGCCAGGAGCCCCCTTCAATGCCGATGAACGACAAGGCGGAGTTCAGGTAGCCGCGGTCATTGAAGATCGCCAGCCACACAAGGCCGGCCGCCAGGTCGCTGAGCGCCAGGGGTATGGCCCAGACGAAGAAGTGGATTTTATGCAAACGGGGATTGGTCCGCAGCATCAGGGCCATGCCGATGGCGAACGCGAACTGCAGCGGAATCATCACCACGATGAGCAGCACCGTGTTGCGGACGGCAGGCCAGAAGTACGGATCCTCCACCATGCGGGTCACAAAGTCCAACGTGAAGCCGTTTTCGTCCCGGAACGCCTGGAGGATTCCCTGGATGACCGGCCAGCCCAGGAGAAGCGCCATAAAGACCACCGAAGGGGCGATGAGCATGATGGCCGGAGGTATCTTGCGACGACGGGGCGGGGCCAGCGTTCCGGCCGGAGTGGGTGGTGCCTCTACGGCCATTACGCTACCTCGCACTTCGTTGAGATCGGATCCGGTGCCCAGCAGGGCACGTTCAGGCCCTGCAGGATGGTGTTCAGCTGTGTTGCCTGGGTATCCAGGACCTGCCTGACGGGGCGGTTTTCCAGGCAGATCTGCTGGAAGCAGTTTTTGAAGACCTGGGATACCTCGCCTTCCTTCGCACCCAGGCCCACGGGTGGAAGTGCCAGCAGGGCACCCTCGGATCGCTGCTGCTTCCGGACGGCCGCGGCTTCCAGCGCGATGGCGCCCTTCAGGTCAGACGGAAGTTCCGTCTGGACAACAGGGAAGAAGGCATTGCTGCGCAGGGTTTCAATCTGGGACAGCGGCTCGGACAGCGCACGGATGGCCTTCTCCGCCAGGTCTCGCTCCTTACCGTTCTTTGGCAGGGCGAGGCCTGCGACGATCAACATGTAGCCGCGGCCCTTCGGTCCTCGCGGTGCGGGCACCATCAGCCATTCGTCGGGGTTGTTGGCCGGGGCATTGACCAGCCTTGCCACGTGGTCCCAAGCCACCAGCACTTCGCCCCGGGCCAGTGGTTCCTGCATGTAGTCGTAGTTGGTGGAAGCCGGAGTCATCGCGGACCACAGCTCCTGCATGTAGGTCCAGGACGCCGCCGCGTCCTCGTTCCGGAAGGTGGTGATCTGGCCTCCGGTGAAGCTCGGCAACAGGAAACCCTGGTAGAAGCGATGGTGCAGGCCTTTAGGGCCGGCAGGCATCCCAAACACCGGACGGCCGGCGCCCTGTTTTGCGGCCTTGGCCCAGGCAAGGAAATCCTCGTACGTCAGATCGTTGACGTCCACGCCGGACGGCAGCCATTCGAGTGCCTTTTTGTTCACCGCCACCACGTAGGTGGCCTGCATCCAGGGGACATACCGGGACGTTGAGCCGCCAACTTTGGTCAGCTCAAGCATCTCCTTGGTGAACCCCCGGCCCGAGAGGTCGCGGATGAGGCCGTCCACGTCCTCAAGGGAATCAGCCAGGGGAGCAAGCTCACCGTGAAGTCCCCCCAGCAGGGCCGTCCGGACGTTGCTTGCGTCGGTCTGCGTCTTGACTGTTGAGGCGAAAACGCCCGGGTCAACGGAGTTGTAGGCCACCGGCACTTTGGCGAACTTCTTAAGGACCGCCTCGTACTTCTGCTTTTCCTCAACAGGAGTGAACTGGGTGGAAAGGAAACCCACAGTCCCCTCGCCGGCGGAGGCCCCGCTGGTGTCGAAACCTGCACATGATGCCAGGAAGGGAGCCGACATCGCCGTGCCCAGTCCGGCCAAAAGGAGGCTTCTGCGGGAAACTGCGGCGTGCTTGAGCTGGAAATTCATGTCTTTCATTGACTGCTCCAATCGAGTGTGCGCCACTGCACAAACTTTCGTCTAAGCATTAGACATAAGCGTGGTTGTGTCAACCCCTTGGCGGTAGTTGAGGTGCATTGAGGCATCGGTCGGCCGATGGAGTGATCGTTGGAGCAGGCACGGCAGCGGGCGCGCAAGCAGGCCGGCGGGCGTTTTCGGCACGTCCGCCAAAGAGGGAGCTAGCGTTCTGTAGTGCAACTACGTGTGGCAGGTTCCGCGGCGGCACGTCCGGAAGGGCGCCCCTGGCTTGATGCAGCCGCTGAGGAAGAATCGGCGGGCAGGGCAGGTCATGACACGGGTAAAACTTCCCGGTGCGGGCCTCAGTCCTGCCCCTGCCTTATTTTTGTGGACTCGCCGAATCGGGCCGCTGTCCCGATAATTTTTCAACGGCCTCCTCCACACCTACGGCATCACGCTCCACGTCCTCCAGGTAAAGCCTGCCGGCCGTGATTTTGCCCTGCAGAATCTCAAAGAGTGTCACACCCCGGACTTGGAAGTCGTGGCCGTCGGACCGGGTTCCGGTCCATGACCATTCGCTCCATGTCGTGTCGCCATCGTCCACGGAGCGGACCAGCTCCGCATGAAAATCGGGGATGCCAGCGAGCATCGCCCTCCAGTTGGCATGCATTTGAGCGCGCCCAACAAAGGTTCTGGCCGGATGGGCCGGTTGCTCGCTGCGGTAGTTTTCTTCGAAGAGCGCGGCTGCTGCGTCGACATCATGGGAATTCAGCGCCGCCGCCAGCTTGTCAACAGTTCCACTCATGTTCCAACCGCCTATCGTCTATCCGTACTACGAGCCGCCGGCTCCTTCTTCGAGCTCGGCCAGCACGTCGGCGGCGTCGCGGTTCCCTCCGGCAGCAAGGCGCCTGAGTTCATCGAGATCGTCTTGTTCGCCTGCAGTTTCCACCAGCTGGTCCAGCGCGTCCCTGCTGCCGGCATCGGCCAGCCGCCGGAGTTCGGTGAGGTCCCCGAGCTCCGCGGCGCGCTCAACGAGCTCGTCAATGGCATCCGGGTCACCTTGGTCCGCCAGCCGCGTCAGGGCCTAACGTTCAGGGTCAGGTGTCTGCACAGTTCAACTATGGGCCCGGCATCACTGCACGTCCATGGCAAGAAATCAGTAGAGGAAGATGTCGATCCATTCCCGGTTGTGGGCGTGGATGAGGACCAGGAACAACACGAAGTCGAACAGCAGGTGCACGCTGACAATGTAGGAGAGCGACCTGGTGATCGTGAACAGCCGCGCCTGGAGCAGCGCGAACGGGAAGATGAAGAACGGCGCCCACGCGTGGAATCCCAGCTCCCACAGGAACGATGTGAAAAGCACCGCCTGGAGCAGGTTGGCCTGCCAGTCCGGAAGGTGCCGGCGCAGCAGGGTGAAAGCCGTGCAGATGAAGAACAGCTCGTCCCAGATGCCCAGCACATTGGTGCCCAGGAAGAGCCGGAATATGCCCTCGGGATCACTGACCGCCGGCCAGTTGTTGTAGACGCCGGTCCGGATCATGTAGACGGGCATCAGCGCGTACCCGATCACCAGGACGGCGGGCAGGTACCACTTCTCCGCATGGGTCCACGGCTGGCCCGTCCGGACGGGAAACCGGATGGCGTGGTCCCTGGTGACGAAGCGCGAAACGGCATACGGGATACCGACGGCCAGAATCATCGCGGTCCCCATCACCGCCATGTGTTCGGTACTGATGTCCGTGGTGACCGGGACCAGGCTCATCGCCGTCAAACCCACGGCAATCAACGCCAGGTCAACCAACAGCCGCCGGCCCATGATGCCGGCCAGCAGGAGGGCGGCGGCCAGCAGGAGGAAGCCCGACACGCGGTCCTCCCGGACAAACAGCAGGAAGCCCGACGCCGAAACGAGCGCCGCCGGGATCACGTTCAGGGACGTACGGTGCAGACCGGCCGGCCGCGCGTCGGGCAGTTGGGCTTGCTGGGGCAGCTGCGTCATGGACGCTTCAGTATTGTCACTGGCGTTCTGCGGTGATGCCATATCCGGTCCTTGCCCTGCACGTGATTCCTGTACGAGCCGCACGCCATAAGCGCGCACAATTAAAACCTATCCCGCCCACCTGGTTCCCGGGCAGCACCTGGTGCCCAGTAGCCTGTTTCCAAACGCCAAACAAAGGAAGCCCCACCGTGAGTATGGACGCGAACAACCAGCACCCCGCAACTGAGCAGCTGATCATCATCGGCTCCGGCCCGGCCGGCTACACCGCCGCCATCTACGCGGCCCGCGCAGGCCTCCAGCCGCTGGTGCTGGCCGGGTCCGTGACCGCCGGCGGGGCGCTGATGAACACCACCGAAGTGGAAAACTTCCCCGGTTTCCCCGGCGGCATCCAGGGCCCGGAGCTCATGGATGGGCTGCAGGAGCAGGCCGAGAAGTTCGGCGCCAAAGTGGTGTTCGACGACGTCACCGAAGTTTCGCTGAAGGGTCACATGAAGACAGTGGTCACCGGCGGCGGCGAAACCCACAGGGCTCCGGGCGTCATCCTGGCCACCGGCTCGGCGTACAAGGAGCTCGGCCTCCCGGAGGAGAAGAAATTCAGCGGGCACGGCGTTTCCTGGTGCGCCACCTGCGACGGATTCTTCTTCCGTGAGCAGGACATCATCGTGGTCGGGGGTGGCGACTCGGCCATGGAGGAAGCGATGTTCCTGACCCGGTTCGGCAAGTCCGTTACCGTCGTCGTCCGGAAAAACGAACTCCGCGCCTCCCGCATCATGGCCCAGCGCGCCAAGGACAACCCCAAAATCAGCTTCGCCTGGAACTCCGCCGTCACGGCCATCCACGGCGACGGGAAAGTCTCGGGCGTTACCTTGACGGACACCCGCTCGGGGGAGAGCCGGCACCAGGCAGCCACCGGCATCTTCGTGGCCATTGGCCACGTGCCACGCACCGAACTCCTGGCCGGGCAGGTGGACCTCGACGAGGACGGCTACATCAAGGTGGACTCACCCACCACCGTCACTAACCTCTCCGGCGTCTTCGCATGCGGCGATGCCGTTGACCACCGCTACCGGCAGGCCATTACCGCCGCAGGGACAGGTTGCGCAGCCGCCCTCGACGCCGAACGCTACCTCGCCGCGCTTGAGGATGCGGACAGCATCGCCATGGCCCTGGTCGAGGAACCGACCCACAGCTGACCATCCCTCCCTGGTGGGGAGGGGCGCTTAACTGACGCGGTCGACGGCGGTAAGCACCGCCGTCGACCGCTTCATTTATCCCCTTGGAGACTTAGGCCGACACCAAGGCCCGGTCTTCGGCTCGGACGCTCAAGGTGAAGGTGTTGGGCCCGCTGCACGTGACGGCGATGCGGCAGTTGGTGGTGTTGTGGCGCGCCGAGAGATCGCTCACTGCGGCGTCCAGGGTGTGGTGGAGGGCGGACCTGTCCCAGATTTTAAGGGTCACGGAGTCATTGGCATCGAACGTCATTATTCAACTTCCATTTCATGCGGTGGACAGCCCGGAATCTTCATTGCCCGGGCCGTTGTCCTCGTCTATGAGGACGGAATGCAGGGTGGGAAAGCGCATTCCCTTACTTCTATGGTGCAGGTTGCCGATGCGATTGGCAACCGTGGCAGGGCCAGTGTGACCAAGCACACCGGCCCGGCGGGCCTGAGCCCCGCAGCGCCTCGCCCTGCGTTTCCATAGTGCCCAGAGCGGCGGAGGGGTCTCAACTGGAATGGGGATTATTGCAGGTGAGTCTGATCACGTACCGGAGTCAGAGCACCAGAAGCTACTCGTCGAAGTAGGTGATGATCTGCTTCTCACCGGAGATGGAGGAAATGACTGAGGCCGCAACGTCCCGCAGCTTGGTGTTGCGCGTGCTGGAGGCCTTGGTGAGGATATTGAAAGCACTCTCCCGGCTGCACCTGTTCTCGGCCATGATGGCCCCCACCGCCATGTCGATGACGGTCCGGGACTGCATTGCTGTGGCGAGGTCGCGCCTGGCCTCACTGAGCTGGGTAATGCGGAGGACCAGCCGGACGGAGCTTGCAGCCTGGCTGGCGAAGGCTTCCACAGTAGAAATGTCGTCTGGGGAAAATCCTTGGCTTCGGCCTGAGTAGAGGTTCAAGACCGCTTCTGCCTCGCCGGCGAGGTCCAGCGGCACGGCAAGGATGGAGGCCACGCCCTGTTCCAGGGCGATCCTGATGTAGGGGGCCCAGCGCCGCTCGATGGAAAGATCGGATACCAGGACGCTTGTTCCGGTCCGAAGCGCTGTCAGGCAGGGGCCGTCTCCGAACCCGTTCTGCAACTCGTCCAAGGCACGGGCTGCGGCGTCGCTGCTGGCCACTGCCTCAGGCCTTTTGCGCCGGATGACCGTGACGCCGCTATGGATCCTGTTGTGTGTAGAGGACAGCCGGGATGAGGCAATAACTGCCAGATCAGTGAGGAAGCCGACTATGTCCCGACTGTCCAGGACCAGTTCCTGCAGCTGCAGCTCCATGTTGAGGGCTGAAGCCGGGGTTTCGCGGGGCGTGATGCCAAAGCTGCCGGCGCCGGAATCAAGATTGGTCATGGCGCATCGCCTTCCGTCAGTTCCGTGATTGCCAGGGAGATCAGTGTCACTTGCCCGGCCGGGATGTCGAGGGCTTCGTGGAGGAAGGCGTCCATGGACATTTCGTCGATCCCGCCGCCGATGCCGTAGTAGTACAGCCACAATGCGGGCAGCGGAATATCCGTGTTCCGGAAACGTTCCGCTGCCCCCCGTCGCATTTCAACGGCCCGGTCCGGTTGCTCGGGGCCTCCCAATGGGTCAGGGATCATTCCGCTCCTCCGCCCGGCTGTGCAGCAGGAAGGTTGGCTCCCCGGACAATGTCGTGCGCAATGTCATGGATCCGGCGGTTGGTGGATTTCGCCGCCAACTGAAGAATGTCCAGGGCGCCGTCCCGCCCGCCGTGGTTCTGGAGCATGATCAGCGAAACTGCCGCGTCCACCATGGCCCGTGATTTCAACGCCGCACGGAGGTGCTGGGGATGTACTTCGGCCCCGTGCAGCCGCAGGGCGATGCGCAGGACGCGTGACATCGCGGCAGCGTGCTGTTCGATGAGCACTATCGAGTCTTCAGTGAACGCGCCCATCGTGCCCGCATAGCAGTTCAGCCCGGCCCGGGACAAGGGATCGGTGGCAATGGGGACGGCCAGTATGGAGCGGACGCCCAGCTGCAGTGCAGCGTCCAGATAGTCGCTCCAGCGCTCGTCGCCTTTCAGGTCCGGAATCCAGACCAGGCGCTGCTGCCGCAAGGCAGTGAGGCAAGGCCCATCGTCGAGCGCGTATTGTGTTTCATCCAGCCGGCGCCCCTCCTCGCTGCTGCTGGCAACGGTGATGGGGCCGCCATCGCGCTCCACTGTGATGGTGCACCAGAGCGGTCCCTCAGTTGCGAGCTGGGAGGCGGAGATGGTGGCCAGGCCCAGGAGGAAATCAGGGAAGCCGGGGCTTTCGAGGAGCAGGTCCTGCATCTGGTCCGTGGTGGTAAGGCTGCTGTCCTGGGCCATGAGCCCTCGATCCTGAGTTTCCAGGGAATCTTTCCCTGGCATCGGCCGCCGCTCTGTACGCGGGCTGGCCCTGAGTATTCAACCCCTGGATCTGTTGTTTATCCCGAAATCTCCTACTACCGACACTACGCCGGTGCGGGACCTATTGATACGGCGCCTGCCCTCAGATCTACTCCTCGGGTTCGGCCTGGCGTTCGATTCCATCCTCTGTGGTATCCGATGCTGCGCTGCCCAGGCCCAGGCCGTTGAAGTCATCGGAGTAGGGTGCACGCGGCCGGGGAAGGTCATCGATCAACTCGTTGGCGGCCAATGCCAGCAGGTCGCGCTGGACGGGTGGCAGGGACAACAATCCCTGCAGGTAGGCTTCCACCTCGTATTCGCCCGCGTCTCCGGAGAGGCCAAAATATTTCAGCCACAATTCGGACAGTGAGATATCGGCGGCCTTCATCGCTGAGCGGAGCCTGCGCCGTTGTTCCGGTTCGTTGGGATCGAAGCCCATGCTCAACACCTACGGTCCGGGCGCCCGCGTCCCGGCCAGGACGCGTTCACTGATGTTCTGCAGTGCGGTGTCTTCATCGCGGGCCTGCTTGATCAGGCGCTGCAGCGCGACTTCGTGGGTCAGCCCCATGCGCTCCATCAGGACGCCACAGGCCCGGTTTACAAGGTCCCTCGTATACAAGGACGTCTGGAGGACCTTTGTCATTCGGTGCGGCGCCTCGCTGGTTTGGATGTGCGAGAGCAAGGTGGCCGCCGGGCCGGCAAAAAGTTGCAGCAGCATTGCGCTGGACTCGTCGTAGGTATTCGGGGCAGCGGCATACAGCTTCAGCGCACCGATGGAATCCTTGCCCGAGATCAGCGGGGCACTCACTACAGAACGGATGGGCAGTCCGGCGACGGCCCTCCGCCACTCCGGCCATCGGGATTCGTCCTTGAGGTTGCGGACCAGCACAGGCTCCTCTGATGCCCAGGCTGTCAGGCAGGGTCCTTCCCCGCACTCGTATTGGGTGGCATCGGCCAGGGTCACAACCTTGTCCGTGTAACCGCTGCTCGTACGGCGCCCCCGGGCATCCAGGAGGGACACGCCCGCCCCAATAGTGCCTGGAACCGATTCCTTCGCCGCCTGGGCCAGGAGCCGGACGGCGGTGCTCACCTTTTCCTCCGTCAGCAGCAGCCCCTGGATGCGGGCGATCACAGTGCTGAGCTCGTCCAAGGGAGGTTGCTGGGCCATAATTCCAAGCATACGGCCAAGGGTGGCGGCTGCCGTGGGGCACATCCGCAGCGTGGGCCAGCGGTCCCGTTGGTGCAGGGCCCGTCTTGGGAATCAATGTAGGCTGTTGGAAGCGTTTGGAAGTGGGCGTCTAAAGGCCGCGCGGGAAAACTGATTGCGGTTAACGCTTATGATCAGGGACTTGCCATGGACACTTTGCCCAACACCGCAGACTCTTTACCCAACAGTGCAGATTCTTCGTCCCACAGCGCCGTGATGCAGGACGGGGTCGTCTCACGCCTGCAGGACCTTGTCCTGGACGCTGCCGACGCGCAGGACTTTTTCAAGGAGCTCGCCGTCTTCTCGGCCTCCCTGCTGGCGCCCCCCGGCGGAGAAGTGCATTGCAACGTCACCGTGGTGCGCAGGAAGCGGCCCATCACCGTTGCCTCCAGCACTCCCCATGCGCAGGTCATGGATGAGCTGCAATATTCCCACGGTGACGGGCCCTGCCTTACGGCGATGCGGACAGGCAA
This sequence comes from Arthrobacter sp. Ha26, assembly GCF_059091705.1. Taxonomy (NCBI): domain Bacteria; kingdom Bacillati; phylum Actinomycetota; class Actinomycetes; order Micrococcales; family Micrococcaceae; genus Arthrobacter; species Arthrobacter sp. Ha26. The sequence goes on along the minus strand of NZ_JBNHGX010000001.1, from coordinate 826,580 downwards.
AACCATCTACGTGGGCGATGTGGCTACGGACTGCCGATGGCCGGCCTACGCCGCGGCGGTCGCTGCCCACGGCGTCCGCTCAATTCTCGGAGTTCCCCTGCAGCTCGAGGGGGACTCCACGGCTGCTTTGAACATCTACTCCTCGTCCGTTGAAGGCTTCTCCCCGGAGGATATTGCCCGGGCTGAATCGTTTGGTGAACATTCCGCCAAGACGCTTAAGTTGGAACTGCGGCTGGCGCAGTTGAGGGACGCGAAGGAAGACCTTGAAGCGGCGATGAAATCCAGGACGGCCATCGACATCGCCGTAGGTGTGATCATGGCGCAAAACCGTTGCACCCAGGCGGCAGCCATGGGAATCTTGCGGAAGGCGTCCAACAGCCGCAACATCAAGCTGCGGGATGTGGCCGCAGGCGTTATTGAATCCGTCTCGCCGGACTCGGGGTTGCGGACTCACTTCGACGAGTAAGGCCGCCAGCAGTTCCATGCGTAAGCCCAGGGTTGGCAGGGCTGGGCCTTCGAAGACGTATCAGAGCGGAGCACTTGTGCAGCCACTAACCACGGCAAAGGCCCAGGGAACCTTCAACCTTGTCAGCGGCGTTTGGCCGCTCGTCCACATGCGCAGCTTCGAGGCGGTGAGCGGACCCAAGAAGGATAAGTGGCTGGTGCGGACCGTATCAGGCTTACTGATCGCCGTCGGCTTGGAACAGCTCCGCGCCGCCCCTCATGGCGAAGGTGCTGCCGTTGCAAAACGCCTTGGCGTGGGAACAGCCGCAACCCTCGCTGCCATTGACCTGTATTACGCGTCCAAGGGACGGATCAGTAAGGTTTACCTGCTTGATTCCGCCGTCGAACTCTTCTGGCTTCGAAACTGGCTAAGGAAAAAGTAGTCCGCGGGCAGGAAGCCCAGCAATTGGACAATTTGCCGGTCAATGCGTAAATTCTTAGTGGTAGGCGTCACGTTTTTTGGCGATTTACCCCTCCGGGCCATGTGCAGGGCCTTCCAGGAGCGGCCGCTGTAGCAACACGGCGGACAGATGCACACAGGCGAAAGAGAGCCATCATGGCTGCCTCGCATTTCACAAAGTTCCTTGCCGAAGCCACCGTTCCGGAATTCGATACGGACTGTCCCATCTCCGCTGATTGCCTTTATGGGTTGTACGTCAGCTGGTGCCGCCTCCAAGGTATGGAAGCCAAGCCCGACGTCACCTTTCGCGCCGCCATGCACCGGGCAGGGGTCGACGTCCATGACCTCCGGCTTCGGATGGTGGGCCCGGCGGCGGCCGACTACATCCTGTTCAGCTATCCGGCAGCTGCATGACGATGTCCATCCATCCCGAGCGCCGCAGGAATCGTATCGAGGGGATCCTGGCTTTTGGCGGTCAATACATCCACTGCGGGGAGCCGATGCAGAAGACCGGCTCTGAGCTACGCAGGCTCAGTGCGCCGGCCTTCACCGACGGGCCACCGGTGGACGCCTTGGACGTGTACCTGACGACACAGGTACTGCATTGCCAGTGCGGTTTCCAAATGGAGGTTCCGGAGTAGGGGTCGGGCCAAGAACCCTTCGAGCTACCGTCCGGGACCTGTTGCATATTTTCGGGGCGGCGTGGCTGGTTATGAGCTGATCCCAGGTCGCGGCATAGCCTCCACTGCGCAACAGAGAGAGACGGGACAGTAGTATGGGCATCATGTCGAGTTCACCGGAAAGCGAACCTGTTAACCAGTTGCAGAGCATTCTGGTGGGAGCGGAAAATGCAGGGGAGTTTCTTTCGGGGCTCTCGGGGCTGGCCGCGGCAGCTGTTTCCGAAGTGGCAGGCGATGCCGTGGAATGCGCTGTTACCGTCAAGCTGCGGCGCAGGCCGTCCACGGTTGCGGGCAGCAGCAATCGGGCTGTTGAACTCGACCGCATTGAGCAGGCCATCGGCGATGGCCCGTGCCTGAGGGCGCTGAAGGAAATGTCTCCGGTGATTATCGACGACGTTGCCTCGGACTCCCGTTGGCCTGAGCTAAACAAGAGATTCGCGGAGTCAGGCGTCTACAGCTCGCTGGGCGTGCCGTTGGAAATCACCGGTGATGCCAGCGCGGCGCTGAACTTCTTTGCGTCAAAGCCCGGCGTCTTCACCCCCAACGTTTACGACAAGGCTGTTGGCTTTGGCGCCGCCGCCCACAGCACGCTGCATCTGTCGGTGCGAATTGATACGGCAGAAAGCCGGGCGGAAGACCTGGAGGCAGCCATGCAACACCGTACGGCGATTAACCTCGCCTGCGGTGTCATCATGGCGCAGAACAGGTGCTCGCAATCAGAGGCGATGGAAATCCTGACCAAGGTCTCCAGCAACCGCAACCGCAAGCTGCGTGACGTGGCAACAGAACTGATCGAACAGCTGTCCGGCAGCAAGATCGAAACCCACTTCGACGCTTAGCGGCACAGGTGCCGGTTGGCGCGGGGCTAATTCCGGGCCACACGAGACCGGCGCGAAAAGCCATTGACACCGCTATCGGCCGGGACTATCGTACAACCAAATGGTTGTAGATCAGCTCCACGAGACCGAACTGGACCGGCTCTTCCAGGCATTCGCCGACTCCACCCGCCGGGACATCGTCCGGCGCGTGACGGTGGGTGAATACTCCGTCTCCGGCCTTGCGGCGCTCTACGCCATGAGTTTCGCCGCAGTCCAGAAGCATGTGGCGGTGTTGGAGCGTGCATCCCTGGTCACCAAGGAGAAGCGCGGAAGGGAGCAGATCGTGCGGGGAAACCACGAAGGCCTGCAGAAGGCCCGGCGGCTGCTCGATGAGTACGAGGCGATCTGGTTGCAGCGTGTTGACCGGATCGCGGACATCTTGGCTGAAGGATAAGGAAAGGTTCTGCAATGCCGGTTATCAGCTCCACCAAGAATCTTGAGGCGCTCAGTTTCACGCTGATCGCAGAATTCGACGCGGATATCCAGCGGGTCTGGCAGCTGTGGGAAGACCCGCGCCAGCTGGAGCGGTGGTGGGGCCCGCCCACGTGGCCGGCCACCTTCGAAGAGTTCGACTTCCGGCCGGGCGGCAATGCCAGCTACTACATGACCGGTCCTGAGGGTGAAAAGGCGCGTGGCTGGTGGCGCTTCAGCACCATTGAAGGACCCAAGCGGCTTGCCTTCGACGACGGGTTTGCTGATGACAACGGCCAGCCAGTGGAGTCCATGGGAACCACCCACGCATCCGTCAATCTCGAGGGCATCGGCGACCGCACCAGGATGATCATCCTTTCCACCTTCGAGTCGGAGGAGCAGATGGAACAGATGGTCCAGATGGGCATGGAGGAAGGGATGAAGGAGGCCGTCGGCCAAATCGACGCCATCCTCGCCGAACACGCCAACGCCTGACCATCGCGGCACCCAGCAGAAGCGTACGACGGCGGGCCATCCCGCCGTCGTACGCCTTCTTTCGCCCCCGCCCGCTGGTGTCCCAAAGCTCCCGGAATTCGTGTTGCCCGGTAACCGTTGAACCGGAGGAAAAGCTTTTGAATACTGGAAGAAGCATCTTTTCGAGGTGAGGCGGTGGCAACGATGAGCGGCGGTGCGGAGGATTTCCGGAAACGCCTGGAGCGGGCCGCAGAGGTCCGGTCCTACCGCGGAGCCGGCATCAGCGCCGAGGAGGAAGCCGCGCTCGACGCCCTCGATGCACAAGAGCGGGAGAAGCGCCGGAAAGTCAGCGACTCAGCCAAGGCGGAGTACCTGGTCCGGGACGCTATGGCGCAGGGCAAATTCGACAACCTCAAGTATGCCGGCAAGCCGATCCCAGGGCTGGGCGAGTCCTACGATCCCGACTGGTGGGTCAAGGGCCTCATCCAGCGCGAAAACATTAGCGGCCTGGGCCCTGCCGCCATCCTGCTCCGCAGCGAGGACGCGGAGCTGGACGCCAAGCTCGACGCACAGTACACCGAGCAGCAGGCGCGGGACATCCTGCAGGACTTTAACCGCCGGGTCATCGACGCCCGGCGCCAGCTTCAGGGCGGCCCGCCCGTGATCACCAAGACCCGGGACGTTGAGGGTGAGGTGGAGCGGTGGCGTCAGCGCAGGGCCGCCCGGGCCGGGCAGGCCCCGCCGCCTGAGCCGGAACCGCCGCGGTCCTGGTGGCAGCGGCTCTGGAAGGGCAACGGCGGCTAGGGCCAGGTGAGTTCGAAAAGCTCGCAGAGCGCGTTGTAGTACCTGCTGGTCTGGCCCCGGTGGGTCATCCCGATCCGGAGGCAGACTCCCTGTGAAGCACTGTTGGCCGGGGCCGTGACTGCCACAACCTTGTCCAAACCTCCGGCGTGGGCGTAGGAGAGGACTGCGGCGGCGGCTTCCGTGGCGTAGCCGTGCCCCCAGTAGTCGGGGTGGAAGTGCCAGCCGACCTCCGTATCGCCCGAGGGCTGCAGCGGAAGTTTTTCGCTGGAAGCCGGGATGGACTTCAGCAGCAGCGTGCCGGCCAGGGGCGCCGGGTTCTTTGTTTGGCCCGGGTTCTTCAGCTGGCAGCGCTCTTTCAGCTGCACTGCCCACACCCCATGCACGGCGTGGTGCATCGCCCGCCATGTCCGGATACGTTCTTCGGCTTCGGTGCGGTCCCGCATCACCTGCGGATGGTTGCCGATGAAGCGCTGCACCTCCCAGCGGGAGTAGAGGTCCAACACGAAGTCGGCGTCTTCCGGCTCCCAGGGGCGGAGAATCAGCCGCTCGGTTTCGAGGCTTTTCACTCCGCCAATCCTAGGTGCTGCCGTCGATGATTACCGCCCGCGGGTGGCTACGGGTTCGGGCCTATCATCGGCGGCGGAGGGGGCGGGAACGGTGCAGCCGGGTACAGCGGAGCGACGTTCACCATGTAGTTGGCCCACTGCGGTCCGGCAATCATGTAGCCGTCAAGGCGGGGGTAGAACGTTCCGTTGATGGTGACATTCTGCCCGGACCGCTTCTGGCCCTCCAGTGCGTCCCCGAAGAAGGAAGCGGTGGAAAGTCCCGAGGTGTATCCAACTACCCAGGTGGAGCCGTTGTTGTTCGACGTTCCGGTTTTGGCCGCAGTGGGAACCTTGTCGTGCACCTTGGGGTTGATCCAGACGCCCGAGCCCTTCTTCAGCACGTCCTGGAGAACGGAGTTGACCCCGCGAGCCACATCCGGCTTCACAGCGTCCCGGCATTCCGTGGACTGCGCCGGCAGCTTGCCGCCGTTGGCATCGGTGATCTCCAGCAGGGCGATGGGGTTGCAGTAGCGGCCGTCGTTGGCGAAGGTGGCAAAGGCATTAGCCATATGCAGGGGAGCAACACCAGTGGCGCCGAGCAGGTTGCCCAGTTGATGCATGTTGAGCGGAGAACCGTCCAGGCCGCTGTGGAGGCCGACGGCATCCACCATCTTCTGGATCCCGCAGAAGTCCAGCTGCGTGGCTTCGGCAAAAGTGGCGGTGTTGATGGAGTTGTACAGGCCGTAATTGGCCGCCATCTTGCGGTAGAAGCCCTCTTCGGCGTTTTGCAGGTCATCGGCTGCGCCCAGTTCGGGGTTGTTCTGTGCGGTACTGTAGGCGCCCAGCACCTTTCCGCAGCTGGAACGCCACGGGAATCCCAAAGGATAGACCCGGCGGGAGGCGTCCACCTCGGCAGTAATGGTCTTGCCCTCGTTCAGCCATTCAGCGAAGGTGAAAGGCTTCATGGTGGACCCAGTCTGGAACCCTCCGGCGCCGTTCAGGTCGTTGCCCTGGGGGTCCTTTGCGTCCACGTTGAAATTCAACTGCGTGTCGAACTTGCCCGGCTCGGCAAGGAAGACCGTGTTCTGCGCCATTGCCAGGATCTTTCCCGTTCCTGGCTGGATGGTGACCAGGGCTGCGCCCCAGCGGTCCGGGTTGGCTCCAGCCGTTCCATCCACCTGGGCTTGGGCGGCGGCCTGCAGCCTGCTGTCCAAGGTGGTGGTGATGGTGAGGCCGCCCCGGTAGAGCTTTTGCTCGCGTTCAGCCTGGTTGGATCCGAACGCAGGGTTGTTCAGGATGAGATGCGAGATGTAGTCGCAGAAATACGGTGCCATGGAGGCGTTGGCGCAGCCCTGCCGCTCGGGGCTGAGTTTCAAGTCGATAGGCGCCGCAACGGCGTCATCATGCTCTTTCTGGTTGATCTTCTGCAACCGGAGCATCTCGTCAAGCACCTGGTTGCGGCGCGTCAGCGAGTTCTCCGGGTTAATCGCCGGGTTATAGAACGTAGGGCTGTTGACCAGCCCGGCCAGGAGTGCGGACTGCGGAAGGTTCAGGTCGTGGGCGGTGGTGCTGAAGAAGTACCGGGCTGCAGCTTCCACGCCGTAGGCGTCACTGTTGAAGAACACGATATTCAGGTAGCCCTCAAGGATCTGGTCCTTGGTGTACTTCTTCTCCAGCGCGACGGCCAGCTTCATTTCGCGCAGTTTGTCGCCGATGTCCTTTTGGCCGCTGAGGATCACCTCGTCGGGCCTGTCCTGGGACACCCGGGCCTCATTAATCACATTGGTGACGTATTGCTGGGTGATGGTGGACGCGCCCTGTTGGTCGCCCTTGGTCAGGTTGGCCACCACCGCCCGGAGGATCCCCTGGGGGTCAAGGCCGGCATGCTCGTAAAAGCGGCTGTCCTCGATGGCAATGACGGCGTCCTTGATGTAGGGCGACATCTGGTCCAGCGGAATCCGGACGCGGTTCTCGGCGTAGAAGGCGGCGATGGGTTTGCCATCGGAGGTGAGGACTTTGGTGGACTGCGACGGCGGCTGGACCGTGAGTTCCTCCGGCAGGCTCTCAAAGAACCCGATGGAAGTGGTGACGCCGAATCCTGCCGCTGCTACTGCCGGAACCACCAGGCTCGCGGCCAGTATCCCACACATAACACTGGCCGCGAGGAAACCCAGGATCCTTCCCAAGGCTGAACCGCCGCGACGCCTGCGCTTCTTTTTCTTCGCCATTTTCCAGCCCTCGAGCTTGAAGAGTGCCACAAGACTACGCGGGCTCCCGAGGGCGATCCAGAGGATGGAAGGTCATGATTTGATGAATTTTTCTATTGACTCACCGATAGTTAACGACATATCGTTAACTATCGCCGAACGAACGGCGACCTTACTGAATGAAAGGTTGATGCCACGATGAAAGGCATACCAGAAGAAAGTTTCCCCAATCAGCAGCACGGCAGAGGGCGCTTTGAGCGTGGCCGGGGGCGGCGCGCACCGCACGGACACAGGGGTGCAGGCTTTGGACCAGGCTTCGGCCCCGGTTTTGGACCCGGTTTTGGCGGTCCCGGGCCAGGGCTTGGCCCGGGTTTCGGACCGGGCTTTGGCCGTGGAACACGGCGGGCCAGCCGGGGCGATGTGCGCTCGGCAATCCTGTCGCTGCTGGCCGAATCGCCGTCGAATGGTTACGGACTGATCAAGGCCATTGCGGAAAAGACCAACGGGGCATGGCGGCCCAGTCCCGGATCCATCTACCCCACGCTGCAGCAGTTGGTTGACGAGGAGCTCATCACGCCCTTGAGCGAAGGCCGCGGCACCGAATTCTCACTCACGGACGCCGGGCGGGCGTGGGTGGAAGAGCACTCTGAGGAACTGGAGAACGCCTGGAACACCGGAGCTGAAAACCCGGACCGGGATTTCCACCAGAGCATTGGGAAGCTGATGGCTGCCATCCACCAGTTCCGTAGCGGTGTCACCGAGGAACAGCGGGCCGCTGCACTGGAAAAGTTGGATGAGACCCGCCGGGCGCTCTACAAAATCCTGGCTGACTAACGGAAGCGCCCACCGGGAAAGTTGCGGGATGGCGGGCAGGACTCAGGCGAACGAGTCTTCCTTGGCTTGCCGCTGCGGCTGGGTTTCGCCGGAAGGAGAAACTGGTCCGGCTGCGGCGTGCGACGCAGCGGATGCCTGCGGAACCCCGTGGTTCAGGGGGCGGAAGCCCCCGCCGATTTCCCCGAAGGCGTAGGCGCTCTCGGCGTGCTCGGCCAAGTCCACACCGGCGGTTTCGGCTTCACGGCTGACCCGGAACCCGATGGCCTTGTTGATGGCCCGGCCGATCACCAGGGTGCCGATCCCTGAGAGCAGCAGCGTGATGACCACGGCCGCGGTCTGCGCAATGAGCTGCTGGACGCCGCCGCCATAGAAGAGCCCGCCGCCCTGGCCGTCCACCGGGAGGGCGATGAAGCCAAGAGCCAGGGTGCCGATGAGGCCGGCGCCCAAGTGAACTCCCACTACGTCCAGGGAGTCATCCAGGCCAAAGCGGTACTTGAGATCCACGAAGACGGCACAGGCGGCGCCCGCCACCAAGCCCAGGCCGATTGCGGCCACCGGGCTGATGTTGGCGCAGGAAGGAGTGATGGCAACCAGGCCGGCCACAACACCGGAGGCAGCACCGAGCGAGGTGGGATGTCCGTGGCGGACCTTCTCCGCGAGCAGCCAGCTGAGCATGGCGGCTGCGGGCGTCACCAGGGTGTTGATCCAAATCAGGCCGGCCTGTTCAGCCGTGGTGGCAGCGCCGCCGTTGAAGCCGAACCAGCCAAACCACAGGATGGCGGCGCCCAGCATGATGAAGGGGATGTTGTGCGGGCGGTGGTTGGGGTCCTTGGCGAAGCCGTGGCGCTGGCCGACGATGATGGCGAGGACAAGGGCCGCCGTGCCGGAGCTGATCTCCACCACTGCGCCGCCGGCGAAGTCGATGACCTGGCCGAAAACAGCGGAGACGGCTCCGCCTGCGCTCATGAGGCCGCCGCCCCAGATCATGTAGGCGAGCGGGCAGTAGACCACGGTGATCCAGATGGGTACGAACAGTGCCCAGGCACCAAACTTGGCGCGGTCAGCAATGGCGCCGCTGATCAGCGCAACAGTAATGATTGCGAACGTGGCGCTGTAGCCGGCTTTGATCAGGTCCGGGGATCCCATCAGGTTCTGCAATCCGAAGTTGGCGAAGGGATTGCCGAAGATGCCGAGCACGCCGTCGCCGGTGGTCATGGAGTAGCCCCAGAGAACCCAGACCACCCCGACGATCCCGGCAGAGATGAAGCTCATCAGGATCATGTTCAGGGCTGCCTTGGCCCGCGTCATGCCACCGTAGAAGAGACCGAGCCCGGGCGTCATCAGCAGCACCATCGCGGCTGAGATCATCAGCCAGACATGTTGGGCAGAAATCTCCACCGGAAGGTCCCTTCACTTGCGCCTGAAGCGGGGCGCTCTTCCAGGCCCTCGCATTTCCCCCGCGCTCCATCTTTCGCGTTCCGTGTTTCGGGAAATGCGCGCCAAAGTTGCGTTCGCGTTACAGAAACAGCGGGTGTGTGAAGTCCCCGTGTCGGAAATGTTTCGGCTGTGTAAACAGGGGCCATCAGCGACTGCCGCGAGATGGCGCATCGGCGGCAAAAACCCCTGCGGCACCACGGCGGGACAAGGGACAAGCAGTGAGATGCCGTCGTCGTCCGTTCGATCCCCGAAAATTACACGGCCATGAACGGAAGCTCACCGCTGCCGGCGGTAAATTGCCGTCGGCAAGCACGACGACGGCGCGCCGCCAGGAGGACAAGCGGCGCGCCGTCGAGGGGAGCTGCCCGGGCCCGGGAGGCTCAGGCGGCAGGCCCTGGGCCGGGATCAGAACTGGCGGGCGTTGGCCAGCACAGGGAGCTTGCTCCGTACGTCGTCCACTATGGAGGGATCGAGGTCAACGACGGCGAGCTCCGGCTTTCCACCCAGCGCAACCATTGCTGCGCCCAGGGGAGTGATGACGGCACTGTGGCCGATGCCCGTAGGGGCTGTCCCGGCCGGACCGGCCCCAATGGTTTGGGGGTCGCCTTGGCCGCAGGCCACCACGAATGTGGTGCTGTCCAAGGCGCGTGCGCGCACCAGGAGGTCCCACTGCTCAGCTTTTCCTTCGCCGGCTCCCCAGGAGGCGCACACGATGTTTACCTGGGCGCCCGTGCGGGCGTTGGCGGTGAACAGCTCCGGGAAGCGGACGTCGTAACACGTTGCCAGCCCGAAGACGGTGCCGTTGACTTCGAAGGTGACGGGGTCCGTGCCCGCGTCCACCGTTTTCGACTCCATGAAGCCGAAGGCGTCGAAGAGGTGCACCTTGTCATAGGAGGTGTCAACGCCGGGGCCGGTGACCAAGAGGGTGTTGCGGACCCGTCCGTCCTGTCCGGGGGTGAACATTCCCGCTACGATCACAAGGTCCAGCTCATTGGCCAGTCCGCGGACCTTTTCGGCCCACGGCCCGTCCAATGGTTCGGCGATGTCTTTCAGGGAGTGGCCGAACGCGCGCATGGTCGCCTCCGGAAAGACCACCAGTTCCGCTCCTGCAGACTTGGCTTCGGTGGCGTAGTCCCGGATCAGCTCCAGGTTGGACTCAAGGTCCGCACTGCTGATTATCTGGGCGACGGCAAGACGCATCAATAGCTCCAATCTGTTGGCACGGCTCCAATCGCTCTGGCGCGATCATCCTGCCAGGCGTTGCGGCAACGGCAGAGCTACTGCTTGTAGCCCTCGACCTCGCTGACGGGCCGGGCTTCGGCGTCGTTGGGGTTCTCCCCGGATTCCGCCTTGGCCCGGCGTTGGCGGAGCAGGTCCCAGCACTGGTCCAGTCTTTCTTCAACCTGCCGGAGCCGGGCGTGGTCCGGCGCCTGGCCGTCGCCAGCTCCCTCGCGGAGGGTGTGTTCCTCCTCCACCAGGGCCTGGATGCGGGCCAAAAGATCTTCGTCGTTCATGTCTTCCCTTCCGCAGGAACGTTTCCCTCAGCGTACGCCTGTACCATCAAATCCATGCCCACTGTGCTTGATATGGCAAGTCCGATCCTGGAAATGCTCACCTGGTTGTGCCTGCCCGTCGGGCTTGGTCTGCTCTTCTACACGGGATTCCTGCGCCGCTTCGTGCACCCGTGGGATGTGGCCGAAGCGGTGGTCTACTCGGACAACACGGGCGTAGGCTTCCGCTGGTTCGACCGCAAATACCAGGTGCACCACGCACCGATGTCGCCGCATGACATCAAGGACATGGCCGTGGGGGATACCCTTCCCATCTATTACCACCCCAAGCGGCCCACGCAGTGGCAGACGGCGGTGCCGGAAGAGCCCGGCAGGACAGCCGCTGTCCTGGGCCGTTGCCTGACCGCCATCGGTGCCGTGGCGCTGCTTGCGGGTTTTGTGCTGCCGATGTTCTAGGGATTTCGCCGCCGGTGCTATCCGCCCAGCACCACGACGATGCCCAGGCCGCCCAGCACAACCCCCGCACAAGCCGTCCACAGCACTGCCGTGATGTCGGCGTCGAACTTTTCCTTCAGGAGGCCGCGGGACCTGGCGCTGTACCGGCGGCGCTGGGTGAGGTAGATGCCCAGTGCCGCGGCTGCCGAGACGGCGAAGAGCAGCAGGATGGGGAGGCCGTGCCGGGGGAGCCAGCGCAGGAAGATGGCGCTGACTGTCACCAGTGCCAGCACGGTCCTGCCCCAGGCCAGGGTGGTCCGCTCGGGCTGCAGCCCGGGGTCGCCGTGGTTGCCGGCAGGGCGGGAAGCGGCCACGGGTCAGCGCCGTAGGATGAAGACCAGTACGACAGCGGCCGCCAGCGCACCTGCCCCTGCCAGCAGCGGGACAATGAGCGGCAGCGGCAGCGGTGCCTTGTTGCGCATGCTCCGTTCCACCCGCAACCAGCGCACTGCTGAACCGGCGCTGAGCAGCATCCCCAGCAGGAGCAGTACCACCGCCAAGCCCTTCCGGACGGGCTCCAGGAAGAGTTCGGCCGTGAATGCCTCGATGGCGATGCCGCCTGCCAGCAGGGCAAGGGAGGTGCGGATCCAGGCCAGGAAGGTGCGCTCGTTGGCAAGCGTGAACCGCGGGTCCGGTTCCTCGCCGCCGGGCAGGAGCCGCTCAGCGATTTTCCCGCGAGACCGCGTGCTGCCGGCGTTGGTGGGCGGCTCACTGTTGGTCACGGTGCCAGTCTAGCCACGCCTTGCAGCAACACGTGCCCGCAGGTGAACGTGGCTGCCGGTGGCGCTTGGCGAGGGTGGGAAGGGGGTCCCATTTCTGCGGGAATGCCGCGGGTACCAGGGCGGTTAGGGGAGGTATGGAGCGCATCGGATTCCTCTCATTCGGACACTGGGGCCCCGGGCAGGGCTCACAAACACGGACCGCCCGGGACGCCCTCCTCCAGGCCATCGACCTTGCCGTGGCCGCTGAAGACCTGGGAGTGGACGGCGCGTTCTTCCGGGTCCACCATTTCGCCCGGCAGCAGGCGTCCCCGTTCCCGCTCCTGTCGGCCATTGCCGCCCGGACCAGCAGGATTGAAATCGGCACAGGCGTGATCGACATGCGCTACGAAAATCCCCTGTACATGGCGGAGGAAGCCGCGGCAGCGGATCTCATCAGCGGCGGCAGGCTGCAACTGGGCATCAGCCGCGGCTCACCCGAACCGGCCAAGCAAGGTGCAGCCGCGTTCGGCTACCGCCCCGCGCCGGGGGAAACCGACGCGGACATGGCCCGCCGGCACACCGAACTCTTCCGGAAGGCCATCACGGGTGACGGTGTGGCCGAGGCTGACCCGCGGTACGCCGGGGGCGCCACCGGTCTGCTGCCCATCCAGCCGCAATCACCGGGACTGGGCGAACGCATCTGGTGGGGAGCGGGCAGCCGGAAGACCGCAATCTGGGCCGCCGAAGCGGGGATGAACCTGATGAGTTCAACCCTGTTGACGGAGGACACCGGCGTTCCCTTCCACGAACTCCAGGCCGAACAGATCCGGCTCTTCAGGGACGCCTGGGCGGCCGCGGGCCACAGCCACACACCCCGGGTTTCGGTCAGCCGCAGTGTGCTTCCCATCGTTGACGCCGAGGACAGCCGCTACTTCGCCGGTAGCGCCCTGCGCGACAGCCGCGACCAGGTGGGCATCATCGACGGGCTGACGGCCCGGTTCGGGAAGAGCTACGTGGGCGCCCCGGATGTCCTGGCCGAAGAGCTCGCTGCCGATAGCGCGGTCCAGGCTGCCGACACCCTGCTGCTCACCGTCCCCAACCAGCTCGGCGTGGAGTTCAACGCCAAGCTCCTGGGAAACGTGGCACGCTACATCGCTCCTGCCCTTGGCTGGACGGCGGCCCGGTCCTGACTAAGTAAGCGTCCCCTTTCCTCTCCGTCACCCCTGAATAAAACTTTGCCCACCCGCATCGGCGGGTATGATAAGCATACTTACTGAAGTGAGGGGGAACCTTCCGCACATCGCAGCCGTTACTCTTGTAGTGCGGCTTTGGGGGCTTAGCGCCTTTATTACAGCGTGACTGCGGAACGGTCATATAACGAAGAGAGAGAAATATGGCCCGCGCCGTTTTAGGCTTTGATCTATGATCCGGCTACGTCAGCTGGCCCAGGCGGCCTCTGTGCTTACCACGCCCTTGGCGCCCGAGGATATCCTGGCGCTGTTCAACCCTGTGTACTCTGCAAGGCAGTTACGCGGGGTGGTCACACGGGTGGTCCAGGAGACCGCGCAGTCAGCAACCATCTTTTTCAGGCCCGGCCGCGGCTGGCACTCCCACCTTGCCGGCCAATGGGCACGCATCGGCGTTGAGCTCGACGGCGTCCGCCACTGGCGGTCCTACTCCCTCAGCGCCCCCGCCGGCAAGGATCCGGCCATCACCGTCACCGATGTGGGCGCAGTCTCCGGCACGCTGGTGCGCACCACCAAGCCTGGTGATGTGCTGTTCCTGGCCCCGCCGCAGGGCGACTTCGTTCTCCCGGAGCACCCCCGCCCCCTGCTGATGGTCACTGCGGGCAGCGGCATCACTCCCGTCATGTCGATGATCCGCACCCTCGTTCCGCGGCGTCCGGATGCCGACGTCGTGCTGGTCCATTCAGCCCGCACCCCCGGTGACAGCCTCTTCCGTGAGGAACTCGCCGAACTCGCGGACCAGTTCCCCAACTTCCGCCTGGCCCACTGGTTCACCGGTGAACAGGGCCGCATGGACCTGACCAACACCACGCAGCTGGACGAAATCTGCCCGGACTGGAAGGAACGCGCCGCCTATGCGTGCGGCCCGGACAGCTTCCTGGACGACGCCGAAGCGCTGTGGAAGCGTGCGGCCCTGACCACCGCCGCGCCCGGCACGGATGTCGCGGTAGCAGGTGGCGCCGGGAACCTCATGATCGAACGCTTCAACACCACCTTCGAAGGCGGTGTGGGGTACGACGGCGGCTTGGTCACCTTTGAAGCCTCCGACCGGGAAGTGCAGGCCGACGGCGACACCCCCATCCTTGACGTCGGCGAGGACGCCGGGGTGCTGATGCCCAGCGGCTGCCGCATGGGTATCTGCCACAGCTGCCTCACTCCACTCCTGTCCGGGCAAGTTCGCGACCTCCGCACCGGGGAAGTCCACGGCGAACCCGGCCAACTGATCCAAACGTGTGTCTCGGCAGCCGCCGGGCCCGTCAACCTCGAAATCTGAGGAGTATCACTGTATGTCTGTAATTTCACCCAGCAAGGCCACACCCACCACCGGCGGCAACACCGCCGGGAGCTCACGAACGCGCCCCGGAAAGCTTGCCGAATCCGGCAGCCCCACTGTTCGCCCGCCTGCGGCCGCCCACCTCAGTGACGAGCAAGTGGCCGAACTCGGGCGCGAACTTGATGCGATCCGTGACGACATCCTCGCCAAGCGAGGCGCGGAAGATGCCGCGTACATCCGCCGCGTGATCAAGATCCAGCGGGGCCTGGAAATTTCCGGCCGGGCCGCCCTGCTGGTCAGCAAGAACAAGGCCGCGTGGGTCACCGGCACCACCCTGCTCAGCCTGGCCAAGATTCTTGAAAACATGGAGATCGGGCACAACGTCCTGCACGGCCAGTGGGACTGGATGCGGGATCCGGACATCCACTCCACCACCTGGGAGTGGGACTTCGTCACGCCGTCGCGCTCCTGGCAGCACACCCACAACGACCTCCACCACCGCTGGACCAACGTGGTGGGCAAGGACAACGACGTCGGATACAACCTCCTGCGCATGGACGAGCAGCAGCCGTGGAAGCCCATCAACCTGGCCAACCCGTTGTTCAACGCTATTCTCGCTCCACTCTTCGAGTGGGGCATCGCCATCTACGACCTCGAGCTCACGGAGTTCAAGGAAGGCACCAAGTCCAAGGAAGCACTGCTTAAGGACCTCAAAGCCCTGGGTAAGAAGGTGGTCACCCAGTTCACCAAGGACTATGCCGCCACCCCCGCTGTCGCCATGCTGACGGGCTCCGGCAAGCAGGCGCTCTACGGAACCCTGACCGCCAACGCGGTACGGAACGTCTGGGCCCACGCAGTCATCTTCTGCGGCCACTTCCCCGAAGGCACCGACACCTTCACGGAGGAAATGGCTGAAGGCGAAACCCGCGGCGACTGGTACATCCGCCAGATGATCGGCTCAGCCAACATCTCCGGGTCAAAGTTCATGCACATCATGACGGGCAACCTGTCCCACCAGATTGAACACCACCTGTTCCCGGACCTGCCCTCCAACCGGTACGCAGAGGTTGCGCCCAAGGTCCGGGAAATCTGCCAGCGCTACGGCCTGAAGTACACCACCGGTCCGCTGCTGAAGCAGGTTGGATCCACCTGGGGCAAAATCTTCAAACTGGCCCTCCCGGGCAAGGCCGCCAAGGCCTGATCACAGCCCGTTTAGGGAAAGCACAGCAATGCACCTCCGGTGCCGGGAACCAACCCGGCGCCGGGGGTGCTTCTTTGTCCGCGCCGGGCGCTCACCCGCTCCGTGCACGTTTTCACCCCGCGCTCTCTCACTTTGCGCGGTCCACGCGCATAATTGATCCCACAGCCGCCGCGGCCAATGGAGGAATCATGCGGATTCTCGGAGTACTTGTCGTCATCTGGCTCATTATCGGCGGCGTGGCTGCCTGGCAGCGCGGCTACTTCGGCGCGGCTCCCGGAAATTGTGCCCAGGCCGGTACCATCGCCATCACTATTGCCGCGGGGCCGCTGAATTACATGGGCGCCAATCCGCAAATATCCTGCGAGCTGCCGCAGCCGTCCCAGTAGTCAGCGGCACGGCTAGTCAACGGAACGGCGGACCACCCGAGGGGCGGACCACCCGAGGGGCGGACCACCCGAGGGGCGGACCACCCGAGGGGCGGACCACCCGAGGAGTAGGTGCTGTGGGGCCCAAACATGGATTGCGGACCGGAGCAGCGGATGCCCGCCTAGAGTAGGAACTGCGCGGGCAAGGCAGCTTTCCGCCCGCTCCGATCCCACAGTCTCGAAAGGACCGCCGCGATGGCCTTCATCACCGTTGGAACTGAAAACAGCACTGATACTGAGCTCTATTATGAGGACCACGGCTCCGGCCAGCCCGTAGTGCTGATCCACGGCTACCCACTGGACGGCGCCTCCTGGGAGAAACAGACCACAGCCCTGCTCGACGCCGGCTACCGGGTGATCACCTATGACCGCCGTGGTTTCGGGAAATCCAGCAAGACCACCGCCGGATACGACTACGACACTTTCGCGGCTGACCTTAACACCCTCATGACCGCCCTGGACCTGAGCGATGCAGTGCTGGTGGGTTTCTCCATGGGCACCGGCGAAGTGGCCCGGTACCTCGGCAATTACGGATCGGCCCGGGTTGCTAAGGCAGCCTTCCTGGGTTCCCTGGAACCGTTCCTGCTGAAGACGGATGAGAACCCGGACGGGGTTCCGCAGGAAGTCTTCGACGGGTTGAAGGAGGCAGTCACGGCCGACCGGTACGCCTTCTTCACTGAGTTCTTCAAGAACTTCTACAACAGCGATACATTCCTCGGCACGCCCCGCCTCAGCCAGGAAGCCGTCACTGCCAGCTGGAATACAGCGTCCAACGCCGGTGCCACAGCCTCCGTTGCCGCGCAGGCCACCTGGATCACGGACTTCCGGGATGATATCCCGAAGATCGACGTCCCTGCACTGATCCTCCACGGAACGGCGGACAACATCCTCCCCATCGACTCCACCGGGCGGCTGTTCGCCAAGGCCCTCCCCAGCGCCGAGTACGTGGAGATCGAGGGCGCCCCGCACGGCCTGCTGCTGACACACGCCGCGGAAGTCAACGACGCGCTGCTGGGTTTCCTCGCCAAGTAGTCAGGCCCCACGTAGTCAGGCCCCACGCCAAAAACGTCCGGCGACGGCGGGAGGCCGCCGTCGCCGGAAGCGATGGAGCGTTGGATCAATCGTGTGGAGCCGGTGAAAGAGGAGTTTCCGAAGCAGGACCTGCTGGAACCGGGGCCGGGCACAGCTGTTCGGCCACGTCCCGCAGTTCCCTGGGGCTGAACGGTTTGGTGAGGTAGACGGCGGCGCCGGAGGCCATTCCTGCCAGAACGTCATCCTCCTCCGACCTGGCCGTGAGGAACAGGAGGGGAGCCTTGCTCAGGGCGCGGACGGCGCGGGCCACCACATGGCCGTCCATGTCCGGCAGGCCAAGGTCCAGGGTGACCAGCGAGACGGAGGGATCTGCTGCTGCCGCAATGCCCTCGGCGCCGGTGGCCACGGCCATGACCTCGAATCCGGCGCGTTGCAGCACGACGGTCACCAGCCCGCGGATGTCGTCGTCGTCCTCGACGACCAGGCAGACGCGTTTCATTTCCATTTAGGCCCCCCGGCGAAAGTTTGACCCAGTCTACCGCCGCAGGCTTCCGGTTAGTGCTACCCGTCGTAGTGCGTGCGGGCAGGTCCCTGGCCGAGCGAGTTCACCACTGAGGCTGCCACGTCGTGCAGTTTGGCATTGCGGGTGCTGGAGGCCGTCTTCAGGATCTCAAAGGCATCGTGCTGGCTGCACCTGTTCTGGGCCATGATGATGCCCACCGCCATATCAATCACTGTGCGCGATTCCAGCGTGGCACGCAGGTTGGCTGCCGTCTCGCTGTAGTGCGCAAAACGCACCGCAAGCCGCAGTGCGAGGGATGTCTGGCTGACGAAGTCCTCGGCGAACTCCTGCACCCGGGACTCAAAGCGGTTGGGACGGCTTGAATACAGCAGCAACGCCGCTTTTGTCTCGCCTTCCAGCCGGAAAGGCACGGCCAGGACGGAGCGGATGCCCTGGCCCAGCAGGGATGCGGAGTACTCAGGCCAGGCCCCGTCATCCCTGACGTCCGGCACGTGGACTGTGGCTTGGGACGTGGACGCCTCCATGCTGGGCGTATGG
Source organism: Arthrobacter sp. Ha26 (assembly GCF_059091705.1). Lineage (NCBI taxonomy): Bacteria > Bacillati > Actinomycetota > Actinomycetes > Micrococcales > Micrococcaceae > Arthrobacter > Arthrobacter sp. Ha26. The sequence goes on along the minus strand of NZ_JBNHGX010000001.1, from coordinate 808,461 downwards.
CTGCATTCGTACTCAAGGCGCGCCACAGCCTCGGCAGCCGGGCTGCTGCTGGCCACCGTGGCAGCCTTCCGCTGCCGCAGCAGGGTGATGGCGCACAGCATCTCGTCCCCTGGCTCGGACAGATTACGGGCGGACACCTGTGCCAGTTCGTTAAGGAAGTCCTCAACGTCAGAGCTGTTGAGGACGAGTTCATGCAGGTGCTCAGTTATTGAAGTATCGGTTTTTGCTGTTGACTCGCTGGCCACGGTTTTTTGGTGCCATTCGCTCAGGTCAAAACGACCCCGCAACATCCCCCTTCACCCGGAGGGCGGCAGGCGGCTGGCGTCGCTGGATCGAAGAACTTTCCAACGGCCTGCTGCTAAACCGATATCCAGAAGTATATACAGCTCTGGCCTATGGCAACTTCGCTTTCCGCCTTGTTGGGGCGCGGTGAGTTTACTTGCGGACGCTGGCATTGTGTTGCCGGTTATGGGCAGAATAGGGCACGCGCCGGGGCTGCCGGTGGCCGGTCCGGAAACCAGCGGTTGCTGCGCCGCGGAGGGATACGTACATGACCAGACTGCTTATCATCGGTCCGCCCGGCTCCGGAAAGGGAACCCAGGCCGAACACCTGGCCCGGCACTTCGGGATCCAGGCCGTGTCCACGGGTGAGATTTTCCGGAGCAATGTCAGCAGGCACACTGAACTGGGAAACGAAGCAGCCAGGTATCTCGACGGCGGGGATTTCGTCCCGGACCACCTCACCAACGCCCTGGTCAAGGACCGGCTCCTGGACGACGACGTCCGGGCAGGCTTTTTGTTGGACGGTTACCCCAGGACCGCGCCCCAGGTGGTGGAGCTGGACAACTTCCTGGCCTCCCAGGGCTGCGCCCTGGATGCGGTCATCGAACTCCGGGCGCCAGACTCCGAGCTGGAACAGCGGATGCTGCAGCGCGCCCACAAGGAGGGCCGCAAGGACGACACCCTGGACGTGTTCCGGCGCCGCCTTGACCTCTATCACCGGGAAACCCACGAAGTGGTGTCGGTCTACGCCGGCCGGAGCCTCCTGGTGCCGGTGAACGGCAGCGGGGATCCCGGCGAGATCACCGAACTGGCGATTGCCGCCGTCGAACACTTTATTAACGGAAAAGGAGCACACGCATGAGGGTGGCAGTAACCGGAGGAAGCGGAAAACTAGGACGGCACGTTATCCGGCGGCTGGTGGATGACGGGCACCAGGTGCTGAACCTGGACCGGGCAGGGGAGCGGGACCCCGGGCTGGTGGTGGTGGACCTGCGCAACTACGGCCAGGTCCTGGATGTCCTGCTGGGCGTTGATGACCGGCACACCGGATTTGATGCTGTTGTCCACCTGGGCGCCGTTCCGGCGCCGGGCATCATCCCGGATGCTGCCACCTTCGAAAACAACATGCTCGCCACCTACAACGTGTTCCAGGCCGCCCGGCGGGCCGGGATCAAGAAAATTGTGTATGCCTCCAGCGAGACGGTGCTGGGGCTGCCGTTCGACGTCGATCCGCCCTACATCCCGGTGGACGAGGAGTACCCGGCCCGGCCTGAGAGCACTTACTCCCTGGTGAAGCACCTGGAGGAGCAGATGGCGGTGGAGCTGACCCGATGGGACCCGGAGCTGAGCATCTCCGGCCTGCGGTTCTCCAATGTGATGGACCCGGAAGACTACGAAAGGTTCCCGGCCTACGACGCCGACGCCACCTTGCGGAAGTGGAACCTCTGGGGCTACATCGACGGCCGCGACGGAGCGCAGGCAGTAGCGCGCGCACTGGAGAACGGTCGGCCCGGATTCGAGGCCTACATCATCGCCAACGCGGACACGGTGATGAGCCGGTCAAGCGCAAGCCTTGCTGCCGAGGTGTTCCCCGATGTCAAAGTCACCAAGGAGTTGGGCGAGCACGAGACCATGCTGTCCATCGACAAGGCCCGGCGGCTGCTGGGTTTCGAACCTGAACACTCCTGGCGGAACCACCAGGCTCATACCCCGGCAGGCACCCTGAAGTAGGGATTTCGGGACCGGCACAGGAATCGCCCAAGGTTGGCACAGGATCCGGCAAGGACCGGGTTTTGGCGGGTTTTGGGGTCCTAATCTTTTGGTACGGACGGATGGATGTTCCGCCCGCGCACCTCCCCAAACCAAAACAAGGACCCCAAAATTCGTACTCCCGCCTCTGTGCTGTCCGCCGCAGCTGTACTGGTTTCCGCCGTCGCACTTTCCGCCACTGCCATGCCTGCCTCCGCAGCTCCACCGGCTGATACCGGTGCCGCCCGGTACATCGTGCAGTATGCGGCCACTGCCGACGTGGCAGCAGAAGCGGCGGAACTACGGGCACAGGGCCTGGCTGTGGGCCGGACCTTTTCGCATGCCGTCCGCGCCGCCGTGGTGACCGCCAACCCTGCGCAGGCAGCAGCACTGGCACGTTCCGGACGCGTGGTCTCGGTGGAAGCCGATGCCCCGGTCAGTGTTTCCGCAACTGAGCAGCCCGCACCGTGGGGCCTGGACCGCATCGACCAGAAGGCACTTCCCTTGTCCGGGTCCTACTCTTGGACTGCCTCCGGTGCCGGTGTGACCGCATACGTAGTGGACACCGGCGTCCTGGCCTCACACACCGATTTCGGCGGACGGGTGGCGGCCGGCTGGTCTGCCGTTGCGGACGGACTCGGCTCGGGCGACTGCAACGGGCACGGCACACACGTGGCCGGTACTGTGGCAGGTTCCACTTATGGCGTGGCAAAGGGTGCCGCGGTGGTGCCCGTACGGGTGCTCGACTGCAATGGCTCCGGCTACAACTCCGACGTGGTGGCCGGGCTGGACTGGGTGGTGGCCAACCACGCCGCCGGGGCTCCCGCAGTGGCAAACCTGAGCCTTGGTGGGGGTGCGAGCACAGCCGTGGACACTGCCATCCAGGCAGTAATGAACGACGGCGTCACGGCGGTGGTTGCCGCCGGCAACTCTGCCGTGGACGCCTGCACCAGTTCTCCCGCCCGGGTTCCGGCCGCCGTAACGGTTGCTGCCAGTGACTCTGCCGACCGGCAGGCGTCCTTCTCCAACTTCGGCTCCTGCGTGGACCTCTACGCCCCTGGTGTTGGCATCACCTCCACCTACTACACCTCGGCCAGTGCCACAGCGTCCATGTCCGGAACGTCGATGGCGTCGCCGCACGTGGCCGGGGCGGCAGCACTGCTGCTGTCCCGGAATCCTGCCCTCACGCCGGCGCAGGTGGCCAGTGCGCTGACGGCTGACGCCACGGCCGGGGTGATCACCGGTGCCACCAGCGGCACCCCCAACCGGCTGCTGTTTGCCGGGGCCGAAGCTGCTGCCCCTGCACCGGCCCCCGCTCCCGCCCCCGCGCCTGCTCCGGCACCCACTCCCGCCCCCGCCCCCGCGCCTGCTCCGGCACCCACTGTGACAGCGGTGACGCCGAGCGCCGATTCTACGGCCGTAGGCGCCGGCACCAACATCACGGCCACCTTCAGTGCCGCGGTCCAAGGCGTCACCAGCGGAACGTTCGTACTCAAAAACGCGGCAGGCAGCACCATCCCCGCTGCCGTCTCCTACAACGCCACCACCCGCACAGCTACCCTTGATCCGGCCGCCGGCCTGGCTTTGGACACCCGCTACACCGCCTGGCTGGTGGGTGGAGCCACGGCCATCCGGGACAGTGCAGGCACCCCGCTGGCCTCCACCAGCTGGAGCTTCCTTACCGGTCCCGTGCCCGTGGCCACCGGCACCACGCCCGGCAGCAATGCCCTGCTGGTACGCCGGTCCAACAACATCAGCATCACCTTCAACGAGGCCGTCCAAGGCGTTGCCGGAACCACTTTCACGGTGAAGAACGCCGCCACCGGAGCCCTGGTGCCGGCGTCCGTATATCGGTACGGGACTACCAACCAGTGGATCCTGGATCCCCAGCAGCCGCTGGCCGCCAAAACAAAGTACACCGTGACCGTGACCGGCGGCGGTGCCGGGGTGCGGGACCTGGCAGGGAACCCCTTTGCCGGCAGCAGCTGGCAGTTCAGCACCGGTTCGTTCTAGTTCGTCCTAGACCGTTTCCAGCAGGAATTCCGTGCGCCCATGCACCTCGCCGTTGATCTGCAGCTCCAACGCATGCAGCCCCGGATGGTGCACCCGGGTGGTCATTTGCCGGAACGCGTGGCGTTTGGACACGCTCCTGCTCTCACCCGGGGCGAGGGTCAGGGTGGAGATCTTGAAGACCTTCGAGGACTGGCTGCCGTTGGCCTTTTGGTAGTGGATCAGATAGTCCACAGCCAGCCGCGCGTCCTGGCCGCCGGTGTTGGAAATTTCAAAGCTGAACGTGAGCTCAGCCGGCAGGGTGAGGGTTTTTTGGTCAAGCCGCGGCCCGGTAACGGCGACGAACGCCGGGGTGAAACCCAACAACGCCAGGGCGCCGGGATGCCCCTTCTTGATCAGCGTGCGGAGCCCGTGGCGAACTACCCAGTTCGTGTTGCCGTCTGCGGCGGAGAGCCAGCGCCGGGCCGTGGCAACAACAGCTTCCGGATCGTGCCTGGCGAGGTCGTTGAGATGGTTCGCTACAGAACGCCGTACGTACTCCGAGGAATCCCGGTACAGGGCATCGAGAATCGGGATGGTGGCTCCGGGACTCTGTACCAGGGCGGGGACGCGCACCGCCCAGGGCAGGTAGGGACGGGTTCCCTCGCTTGCCAGCCGGCGGACGTGCTCATCCGGGTTCCCCGTCCAGTCTTGGATTGCCGCCAGGGCGCGGTCCGGGTTCCGGGCCAGGAGGCGCCGTACGGCAAACTCTCCGGTGAGCCGTGGCGTCAGTTCCGCCAGCAGCGCCAGGCAGTCGTCAAAGTCCTCCTGACCACCCGTATCCAAGGCGAGGCTGACGGCTGCCTCGGACACCGGCCACAAGACCCAGCCCGTGAATTCCGGAACAGACAGCGCTGCGCGGAAGGCGCCGGCCGCCGTCGTGTATTCCCTGCCGCCGCTGCCCTCCCTGGTGCCTGCCCTGACGTCTGCGAGCAGGGCCTGCGCCACCAGGTCAGTGCGGGCGCGCAAATTGAGCTGCCCCAACTCCACGCCGCTGGCGGCGGTCCGACTCCACCGGATCCCGGGCGCCTTTTGCGTGAGGACCCTGGTGAGGTTGGCTACGGCCGGCGGGTCAATCAGTTCGTTCATCACGCCCATGCAGTCAGGCTACCGCCGCGGTCCGACAATTCGGGCCGCACACAGGCAGCCGGAAACCACCTGCCATACGGCGCCGCGCCAACATCGGGGAACAGGGATAATCTTCACCCTAGGAAAACTTCACTACTGAGGATGGACGTGCCGGTGGGACAGCAGGAATCATCAGGCTCCGGGACCAGCCGGAAGAGTACCGGCAGGTGGCGGACCTTCCACGACAAGTTCGTGGTGGAGGAGCGTTACATGGACCCGGCCGACCGCCGCGGACTGTACCGGGCCTCGGTCATTCTGGCGGCGGCCGGGCTGGCGCTTTTCCTCGCCACCCTGGTCAGCGTGGTGCAGGCGGACGGACTTTCCGCAGCCGACGGGCCGGTCCGCGACTGGCTGCTTGGGCTGCGGTCCCAGACCCTGACGGTTGTCATGATCTTCCTTGCCGTGGTCTTCGGTCCCATTGCCCTGCCCATCATCGTGCTGGTGGTGGTTGTTGTGTGGGGTTTCGCCGCAAAGCACGCCTGGCGTCCCATCGTGCTGGCATCGGCCATGCTCAGCGGGGTGGTTATCTCGCAGATCATCCTCCAGATTGTGCGCCGCTCGCGTCCTCCGGTGGAACAGATGCTCTTCGGGATAGACCACACCTTCTCGTTCCCCTCCGGACACGTCCTGGGTGCGTGCGACTTCCTTCTGGTGGGCACCTTCCTGATCTACTCCCGGCGGAAGAACCGGAAGGCCGCGGTTTTTGGGTTCATCGGGGCCGGGATCGGCATCCTGCTCGCCTCCGCCAGCCGGTTGTACCTGGGGTACCACTGGCTCAGCGACGCCCTGGCCTCGGTCTCGCTGTCAGTGCTGATCCTGGGCGGAGTCATCGCCCTCGACACCTGGCGCACAGCAAGGATTCCCGGCGAACGGATCACCGGGGAACTGTCCAAGGCCGAAGCCCCGGGCGACTGAACGGGGGTTGTGCTGGCCCGGTGACCAACAGCCCCTGCGGGGTGTGGCACCGGGGCGACGCGCCGCCGTCGTGATTCTGGACGCCACTCTGGGATGCCGGCCTGAAGGCTGGACCAGTCAGGTGGGTGGCCGCGACCGTGCCCGCTTCAGCGCCCGATGGAGCCTGAGATTCGCTTCCTCCAGTTCCAATACCTTGGCCACCCCGGCGAGGTTCAGGCCTTGTTCGAGGAGTTCTCCGATCCTGAGCAGAACGGCAATGTCCGCATCACTGTACTGCCGCGTGCCTCCTGAAGTGCGTGAGGGTGTGAGCAGGCCGCGCGTCTCGTAGAGGCGGATGTTTTGCTGGCCCGTGCCTGCCAGTTTTGCGGCAACGGAAATGGCATACAGCGCACGTCCCTTCGCGGGCGCCGGGATGCGTCCTGTCTCCTGCTCTGCCATGGATTCTCCAAATTTTTTGCAGTGATCTTGCTTCAGTTTCCCACGGGTGCTATAAAAAATCTATATCCACTACCATAGATCATGGCCAGCGGATATGGCATCGAACCAACATCTGACAAAGCTGAAGGAGTGGGAAATGATGTTGATGCGCACGGACCCGTTCCGTGAGCTGGACCGGCTCACGCAGCAGGTTTTCGGAACCGCCGCCCGCCCGGCTGCCATGCCCATGGATGCCTGGCAGGAAGACGGGGAGTTTGTTGTCGCGTTTGATCTGCCCGGCGTCAAGCTCGATTCCCTGGACCTGAACGTTGAGCGCAACGTCCTCACCGTCCGCGCCGAACGCAAGGACCCCACCCAGCCCAACGTGGAGCTGGTGGCATCCGAGCGGCCCCGCGGCGTTTTCAGCCGCCAGTTGATCCTGGGCGACACGCTGAACACGGACAACATCAAGGCCAGCTACGACCAAGGTGTCCTGACGTTGCGGATTCCGGTGGCGGAACAGGCCAAGCCCCGCAAGATCGAAGTCCAGACCCAGCAGAGCGAGATGCATCAGATCGCAGGGTAGGCCACATCGAAAGCCAGGACGGATTGAAAGCGAACGGTCCGGCGGCGCAGGGCAGCCTTGGCGGCAGCCCTGCGCCGACACACATCGGGCCGGACGTGGAACGGGAAGGCTGACATGAGCGATATCCCGGATTACTATGCCATGCTGCGCGTCCCGCGGGACGCAACACAGCAGCAGATTTCGCGCGCCTACCGGGCCCTCATGCGCAGCCACCACCCGGACCTCGATGCAGGCCGGGCCAAGGCAGGCGGGCCCCCAGGCAACCCGGTGACGGGACAGCCACCAGCAGAAGGCGAACTGTTGGACATCATGCGCGCCTTCGCTGTCCTGCGCGATCCCGGCCGGCGGGCAGACTATGACCGCGAGACATCGCCGACGGTGCGGGCAACACCGGCGTCGAGTACGGCGACGGACATCCCGGTCCGCAAAGTCCAGCGCGCAACCGGCCGTTCCGGGAACAGCATCAGAATCAGCCCTGTGCATTGGGAAAGCGGACCATGGGCCTAGCTGTACCAACGCACCCGGTGCAAACCACCGGGCGAAAACTTCCCCGGGCACAATCGTGCCGGTGCAACGGCTGTTAAGCCGCCCGGGAGGCAACCCGGGGCGGCACCTACTAAAGGAGGTTCGAGAACTGTATGAGTGATTGGCGCCGCTACGACTCACACCTGATACCGGCGTTCCACGAACGTTTTGAACAGCGCTGGGGCGAAGGCACCGCACCGTTCCTGGACCCCGAAGCACACGAGGAGCCGCTTCCGCGTGCCCAGTGGATCAATCCGACAACCGGCGCAGCCCTGGCCGTGGTACCGGTGTGGACGTTGGATGAAAAGCAGCAGCGTTCTTTCGGAGTCTTCTATCTTCCTCCCGCCGGAGACATTTGGGTCCTGCGGCCGGGCTATACGGGGTATCTCGAACCGGCAGACGGCGAAACGGAACACCTGGTGACGCTCCGGAACGATGCCTTCCGCAAGGCCGTGGCGCACGCGAAGGAATTCCTGTTCGGCGACCAGTAGCAGCCGGGGCAGAGGGCCACCGGCAGCGGACTGGCGGTGAGGGGCATCCGTGTCGGGTCGTTCACCAGCGGCGGCCGATATGCGAGGATATGGTCCTGAGTCCGCGCGGGTCCCAGGATTGGCGCGGGCACCGTCCTGTCCTAGTAAGGGTTGATTCGATGCATATTTCCGCCAAGGACCTCGCCGCGCTCATCCCGCCGGGCTTCACGCTGGGAGTGGCCACTGCGGCCCTACAGATCGAAGGGGCACTGGACGAGGACGGGCGCGGAGCCGCCGGTTGGGATGTGTTTGCCGCGAAACCGGGCGCCATCGTTGAGGACCACAGCCCGAAGACAGCCTGCGACCACTACCACCGCATGCCGCAGGATGTGGCCCTCATGAAGCAGTTGGGCGTGGACTCCTACCGCTTCTCGTTCGCCTGGCCGCGCATCCAGCCCATCGGCAGCGGCCCGGCAAACCGGGCGGGGCTGGCTTTCTACGACAGGCTCCTGGATGAGCTCCTCGCCAACGGGATCTCGCCCATGGCCACCATCTACCATTGGGACACCCCGCTGGCACTGGATGAAGACGGCGGGTGGATGAACCGGGATACGGCCTACCGGCTGGGGGAGTACGCGGGTATCCTGGCCGAGGCTTTCGGTGACAGGGTGGCCCGTTGGGTGACCATCAACGAGCCCGCCACCGTGAGCACCAACGGCTACACGCTGGGTCTGCATTCGCCCGGCAAGGAGCTCCTCCTGGGCGCCTTTCCCACCGTCCACCACCAGCTGCTGGGGCACGGGCTTGCGGTGCAGGCGCTGCGGGCCGCGAAAGTGCCGGGCGAGATCGGAATGACCAACGTCTACTCGCCGATGGTCCCGAACTCCATCAACCCGCTGGACTACGTCAGTGCCGGCCTGATGGACCTGGCCCAGAACCGGCTCTACGCCGATCCGGTACTCACCGGAAAATACCCGGACCTGATCCGTGCCGCCAAGTTCTTCAGCTCGTTCGAGCACCCCGAAGAAGACATGGAACTCATTTCCCAGCCGCTGGACTTCTACGGACTCAACTACTACATGCCCACCAAGGTGGCTGTGGGGCCGGGCGGCGGGGCGGTGCCGGCCAGCATGGCCGAGGCCATGGGCAGCGACCTCAGTGCAGCAGGCAGCGGAGGCACCCCCTTCCACGTGGAGACCTGGCCGGAAGCGGACATCACGGCCTACGGCTGGCCGGTGAAACCGGAGTATATGGCGGTGGCCCTGAAGGAAATGGCCGATCGCTACCCCAACCTGCCGCCCGTCATCCTCACCGAGGGCGGTGCCAGTTTCGAGGACATCATTGTCCGGGACAAGTCCACCAACACCCGGTTCATTCCTGACGAGCGCCGCCTGAAATACCTCTCCGACCACCTTGAGGCCGCTTTAAGGGCCACCGCCCCCGGCGGTTCGGCTGAGTCGATCGACCTGCGCGGCTACTACGTGTGGTCCCTGATGGACAACTTCGAATGGTCTGCCGGCTACAACCAGCCATTCGGGCTGCTGCACGTGGACTTCGAGACCCTCGAACGGACCCCCAAGGCCTCCTACTTCTGGTACCAGGAACTCATCGAGGAGCGCGACCTTGCCGTCGCGGCGGACGTTGTCATCGCGGCAGCCGTTGCGCCCGGGGAGCTGGATCCTGAGGCCTTGGGTGCTGAGGCGCTGGATCCTGAAGTTCTGGATCCTGAAGTCCTGGACCCGGAGGCCCTGGATTCGGAATCGCCCGACGACGGCGTGAGCCCGCTGGGTGCCAGCGCTTAGGCCCGGCGCGGGAAAAGACCGCCCCGTCACAAGGTGCGGTCAGGGTTCCGGCCTAGAGGAGGCCCAGCATGGCCAGCTGCTTGGCGATGCCGGCGCCGTCCGGAGAGTAGATCCACGGCACCTGCGAGGCCGTGTGGTCGCCGTCCTCGGAGTGGCCGCCCGCGAACACGGATTCGCTGATGGACAACTGGCGGATGGCGATGGCGGCAACCTTGTCCGGATGCTCCTGCGCGAAGCGTGAGTAGATCGCTTCATCATGCTGGCCGTTGTCGCCCACCAGGAGCCAGCGCATGTCCGGGAATTCCTTGGCGAGCCGCTCGAGGTTGCGCAGTTTGTGGTCCTGGCCGCTGCGGAACCAGCGGTCCTGCGTCAGGCCCCAGTCCGTCAGCAGCAGGGCTCCGGTGGGGTACATGTTGCGGGTCAGGAAACGGGCCAGCGTAGGCGCAGCGTTCCACGGCCCGGTGGACAGGTAGACCACCGGGGCATCCGGGTGCTCCACGGTCAGCCGGTCCAGCAGCACCGCCATGCCGGGCGTTGCCATACGGGCCCGTTCGCTCAGCACAAAGGTGTTCCAGAGGGCAAGGAAGGGCCGCGGCAGCGCCGTTACCATCACGGTGTCATCAATATCGGAAACGATGCCGAACTTCACATCGGGTGCAACAACGCGGATGAGCGCTTCGGTGGGCTCTGTGCCTTCCGCCCGAAGGATAGCGGTGTGCCAGCCAGGTGAAAGCTGGACGTCCACCTCGACGTCGATCAGTCCGCCCCGGTCCGCACGGGCATGGGTGACTACATCGCCGATGGTGATTTCGACGTCGGTGAACTGCAGCGGAACACTCGTGAAGGCGCGCCAGCCGCGCACGTTCTGGTTGCCGTTGCGCGCGGCATGGTCTGCTTTGCTCCCGGGCAGGGGCTTCTGTGTCAGCAACACCCTGGCCAGCACCCGCACCAGGCTGGTGGAGCCGTAGCCCTGGTATGCGACCGTCTGGGGAACGAAGTTCCAGCGCTTGGCCAGCTGGATCCGAACGGAGTTGACTGCGTCGGAGAGCCGGTGCGCCAGCCGGAACACGTGGTTCCCGGAGAGCGCGGCCGGAGCCACGGTGGGCACTGTGTCCTGTGGGGAGTTCTTGGGAGCCGAGTCCATGCCTCCACTCTGCCACAGGGCGGTACGGGCGGAAGGGAAGCCGGGCGTCCGCTGACGCTTCGTGACGTTACCCTTCGCCCAGGATCCCGCGCAGGGTCTCGGCGTTCCGCACGGCGTTCCCACCGCCGTCGTTATTGAAATAGGCGTAGACATCCAGGCCATTGCCCGCCCACTCCCGGATGCGGTCCGCCCACCACTGAAGGTCCGCGTCTGAGTAGGAGCCCGCATAAAGGTGCTGGTGGTCCGGTCCGTGGAGCCGCACGTACGTGAAGGGTGCGGTGGTCCGAAGGATGCAGGGAAGATTGGCGCCGCTCATGATGCAGTAGGCCGCTTGGTGCCGCTCCAGCAGGGCGAACACTTCGGAACAGTCCCAACTCGGGTGCCGGAACTCCACCGTGACCCGGATCCAGTCCGGCACTGCGGCCAGGAAATAGTCCAGCCTGGCATCGTCCCGTTCCATGCCGGGCGGGAGTTGGACCAGGAGTACTGCCCGTTTGTCGCCGAGTTCATGCCAGCACCGGGTGATGCGCTCCAGCCACACCTCCGGCTCGTACAGTTTCCGGGCATGGGTCAGGCCGCGGGGAGCCTTGACGGACATGCTGAAGCCGGCGGGCAGCCGCTGGTTCCAGCCGGCGAACGTGGTGTCGCGGGGCCAGCGGTAGAAGCTGGCGTTGAGCTCAACAGTGTGGAAGCGGGCCACATAATGCTGCAGCCGGTTCTTCACGGGCAGCTTGGGCGGGTAGAGGACGTTCTCCCAGTGGTCGTAGCTCCAGCCGGAGGTCCCGATGTGGATTGCCATGTTTGCCCCCGTCCCGCTGCCGTTCTTTGAGGCTACACCTCTCTTACCGGTCCACTGCGGCTCTTGCTGTGGCAGGGTATGGTCATGGCGCGAATTGAAGATTATGCGGTTGTTGGTGACCTCCATACGGGGGCGCTGGTCAACAAGGAAGGCTCCATCGACTGGCTCTGCCTTCCCCGGTTCGATTCCCCTGCCTGCTTTAACGCACTGCTGGACACGCCCGAAGCGGGCCGGTGGCTGTTGGCACCGGCAAGCGGTGGCACCTGCACCCGGCGCCGTTACCGGGACGGCACCCTGATCCTGGAAACCGAGTGGGAAACCGAAGACGGTACGGTGCGGGTCATCGACTTCATGCCGCCGCGAGACTCCGTGGCTGACATCGTCCGCATCGTCGAAGGGGTCACCGGAAGCGTGAAAATGCGCGGTGAACTGACCCTTCGGTTCGACTACGGACACATTATCCCCTGGGTGCGCAAGGACGAGTACGGCCTGCACGCCATCGCCGGACCGGACGCCGTCTATTTTGTGACCCCCGCACCCCTGCACGGGGAGAACATGCACACCGTCAGCGACTTCACGGTCAACGCAGGCGAGCGGGTCCCGTTTGTGCTGACCTGGGCTCCGAGCCACGTGGGACGGCCGCATACGGTGGACGCCGAGGAAGTGCTGGGCACCACCTACGCGTTCTGGCGGGGCTGGGCCTCCCAGTGCACCGTAGAGGGCAAGTACCAGGAGGCCGTGATCCGCTCGCTGGTGACGCTCAAGGCCCTCACCTACGCACCCACGGGCGGGATCGTTGCGGCCGTGACCACGTCCCTTCCGGAACAATTGGGCGGCCCCCGGAACTGGGACTACCGCTACTGCTGGCTGCGGGACGCCACCATGACGCTTCAGGCGCTCCTGGCTGCCGGCTATACCGCCGAGGCGGCAGCCTGGCGGGACTGGCTGCTCCGGGCCGTGGCCGGCGACCCGTCAGACCTCCAGATCATGTACGGCATCCACGGGGAGCGCCGCCTGCCGGAAATGGAGCTGCCGTGGCTGAAAGGCTACGAAAACTCTTCCCCGGTCCGTATTGGGAACGGCGCCGCAGAGCAGCTCCAGCTGGATGTGTGGGGCGAAGTGCTGGACTGCCTGGCCCTCACCCGCAATTCCCTCCTGAAGCACACCGATGAGGCCTGGGACGTCCAGATTGCCCTGATGGAGCACCTGGAAACCATCTGGGACCAGCCGGACAACGGGCTGTGGGAAATGCGCGGCCCGCGCCGGCACTTTACGCACTCAAAGGTGATGGCGTGGGTCGCGGCGGACCGGATGGTGAAGGGTGTCCGCGATTCAGGCCTGCCGGGGCCGGTGGAACGTTGGGAGAAGCTGCGGGACACCATCCACCGTGACGTTATGGCCAACGGCTTCGATGCCAAGCGCAACACTTTTGTCCAGTCCTACGGGCGGCCGGAACTGGACGCCAGCCTCCTCCTGATTCCCCGGGTGGGCTTCCTGCCGCCGGACGATCCCCGGGTGATTGGGACCATCGAGGCCGTCCAGCGGGAGCTGACCGAGGACGGGTTTGTGCTCCGCTACCGTCCTGCCGAAGCCGATGACGGCCTGCCAGGCGACGAAGGCGTTTTCCTGGCCTGTTCGTTCTGGCTGGTGGAAGCGCTGCTGGGTGCGGGCCGCCAGGATGAATCCCGGGAGCTGTTCGAGCGGCTCCTGGAGCTGCGCAACGACGTAGGCCTCCTGAGCGAGGAATGGGGGGTCCGGCTGGGCCGGCAGCTCGGGAACACACCCCAGGCGTTCAGCCACTTCGCGCTTGTGACTAGCGCCCTGGAGCTGCATCAGGATACGGTTCGGCGAAGTGACACCCCCATTCCGCCGGAAACGGCGGAAACGCGCTGAGGCGGCGCGTTCGGGTGTCCGGCTTCTCCTTCGCGAAATAGATAAGTATACTTACTAACACTTCATGGCGTGCGCCTGGAAAGCACAGTGCCGTGACTGACGGAGGAGTGATTGCAATGGCCGGGTATTTTGAGCTCGTGGACGCGCCCGACGGCGGCTATAGGGTCCGGATGATGGACGGCAGCGGGAACCTGATGGCCATCTCGGTCACCTTTCCCACGAAAAGGGCGGCTGCTGCCGGGGTGGCAATGGCGCGGGAGATCGCCGGCACCGGCCTTATCAGGGATAAGAGCCACGACGGCGCCGGCACGGTCATCAGGGAGCGTGTGCGTCCGGTGAGCAGCCCCAAAGAAGAGGCCTCGCGGGCCAGGAAGGCCGCGGATGCCAAGCGGGCTGCGGTCAGCTGATGGTGGTGCGGGAACCTGGATCCCCTGACGGTGGACGCCGCCGGGGGATTCTCTTTGACGTTGACGGCACGCTGATCGATTCCTCATACATCCACACCATCTCCTGGTGGGGTGCCTTCCGCCAGCAGGGCTACGATGTCCCGATGGCCTCGATCCACCACTTTGTGGGCATGGGCGGTGACCGCTTGGTGGACAACCTCCTGCCGGCCGGGCGGGACAAATCCCTCGATTCTGAGGTCATGGCCAGCCATGCCGCACTCTATGCCTCGCACTGGCCGGCACTTCGCAGGTTCGAAGGCGCCAAGGAACTGCTGGCCCAATGCCACGCGGTGGGCCTCGCCGTCGCGCTCGCGTCCTCGGCGCGCAGCCAGGACCTGGAGGTCATGAAGTCCACCCTCGATGCTGATGCGTTCATCGACGCCGCCACCAGCGCCAACGACGCCAAGGACAGCAAGCCGGCCCCGGACATCCTCGTCGCTGCGCTGGAGGCTATCGGCGTGGAAGCGGCCGATGCCGTCTTTGTCGGGGATGCTGTTTGGGACATGAAGGCCGCCGCAGCGCTCGGCATCCCTGCCGTCGGGGTCACCTGCGGGGGCGTCAACGCCGCCGAACTCCGTGACGCCGGTGCGGTGGAAGTCTATGCGGGACCGCGCGACCTGCTCGAAAACCTGACCACCAGTGCCGTGGGCCGGCTGCTCTCGACGGCCTCTTGATCCTGCCCTAGAGGGTCTGGCCGCGGGCGGCGGCGTCCTCGTCGCCCGCATTGGCCGGCTTGTCCCAGGACACCGCCACCCGCACCGCGCCGTCGTCGCCCCGCTCAATGTCCGTGACCACGTCGGCGGGGCTGGCTCCCATCTCCACAATCCTCTGGCGGTAGCTGTTCACGAGCTCCTCCAGGCTGGCCTCCGTCCATTCTCCCGGACGCATCCGCGTGGAAATCTCAACCGGTTCCGGCTGGTAGAGCGACATGGCGTTCCTCTTTCATTCGTCATCTCCGGTGCTGACCCTTCCTACGCTAGGAGCCGCCGGCCGGGACGACAAGACTTTCATCAGCCTGCTTACTTTTTTGTTCCGGAGCCGATAGCGTCGAAGCGAGGGCGGCACGCCCTGATCCGGAGAAAGGGAGACTGTGAAAGCACTGACGTGGCAAGGAAAACGGTCGGTAAGCGTGGAAGAAGTGCCTGATCCCGTCATCCAGGAGCCCACTGACGCCATCGTTCGGATCACCTCCACGGCGATCTGCGGCTCGGACCTCCACCTCTATGAGGTGCTCGGGCCGTACATGCACAGGGGCGATGTGATCGGGCACGAACCCATGGGCATCGTGGAGGAGGTGGGCAGCGCCGTCACCAACCTGCGCAAAGGCGACCGCGTGGTGGTCCCCTTCAACATCTCCTGCGGCCGCTGCTACTTCTGCGCACAGGGCCTGCAGTCCCAGTGCGAGACCACCCAGGTCAAGGACAAGGGCTCCGGCGCAGCCCTCTTTGGCTATTCGGAGCTGTACGGTTCCGTCCCCGGCGGCCAGGCCGAGTACTTGCGCGTCCCGCACGCCGACTACGGCCCCGTCAAGGTGGGAACGGAATTGCCGGACGAACGGTACCTCTTCCTCTCGGACATCCTTCCCACCGCCTGGCAGGCCGTTGAATATGCCGACACTCCGGCCGGCGGCACCCTGGCAGTTTTCGGACTGGGACCGGTGGGCCAGTTCTCGGGCCGGATCGGGGTCCAGCGCGGGCTGCGCGTCATCGGCATCGATCCTGTTCCGGAGCGGCGCGACATGGCGGCGCGGCACGGGATCGAAGCGCTGGATTACACCAAGGACGTGGTGGACCGGCTGCGGGAGATGACTGCGGGGCGTGGACCGGATGCGGTGGTGGACGCCGTCGGGATGGAAGCGCACGGTTCCCCCGTTGCCGGGTTCGCCCACCAGGCGCTGGGCCTGCTGCCGGACAAACTGGCGCAGAAGGCGATGGAAACGGCAGGCGTGGACAGGCTGGCTGCCCTGCATGCGTCCATCCAGGCGGTGCGCCGGGGCGGAACTGTATCGCTAAGCGGGGTGTACGGCGGGCAGGCCAGTCCGATGCCGATGCTGACCATGTTCGACAAGCAGATCCAGTTCCGGATGGGGCAGTGCAACGTGCGCCGGTGGACGGATGACATTCTTCCCCTCGTGGAGGACGACGCCGATCCGCTGGGTGTCATGGATCTGGTCACCCACCGCTCCGGCCTGGAGGGGGCGCCGGCACTGTACGAGAAGTTCCAGAAGAAGGAAGACGGCTGCATCAAGGTGGTCCTGAACCCCTAGGCGGCACACAGGCTGTTCAAGGCTTCCTGCGCTACGTCCTGCATCTCGTAGATCAGCGGGTTGAGCTGGAGGGTTGGCGGCGCGGGAGGGTAGGCGACCGAGAGGGTCAACTGCGTGCTGCCGTCCTCGCTGGTCATGGCAATCATGCCGTAGCCGTCGGTGTCACCGGGGAGGCCATAGTAGAAACGGTTGTTGCAGGTGTTGTTCCACCGCCGGAGGGCAAACCCGTAATACTGCGAGTAGCCGCCCTTCATGGCCGTCACCTGATCCGGTGGGAGCAGGTTGCCCCGCAGCAGCGCGGCATAGAACGTGTTCACTTCCTCCACAGTGGATACTGCTCCCCCGGAGGGCAGTTCGGCCTGCCATGCGGGCCGGGCCACGTCCAGCCGCCTGCCCTCGGCGGTGATGTAACCGTGGATCATGCTGGCCGGAGCTTCGCTGCCAAGGCTGGTGGCCTTCAAACCCAGTGGTTGTGCGATGTCTGCAGTCAGGACCCGGCTGATGCTTTGGCCGCGGAGCCGTTCAATGATCAGCCCCAAGGCCGCGTAATTGGTCCGGGAGTAGTTGAAAATCTGTGCCAGCCGCCGTTCCCAGGGAACGGTAGCGGCCAGGGACAATTGCTGTTCAAGGCTGAGCGGCCGGTTCATCGTCTCCTCCCATCCGCCGGACGCCACCAACGGCACGAAGAAGTCGGGGAGGCCGGATTCGTGGGTCAGGAGCTGGCGGACGGTGACAGGCCCGGGCGGATGGAGGACGCTGCCGAACTCGGGAAGGTAATCACTGGCCTGGCTGTCCAGGTTAAGTTTTCCCTCCTCAACCAGCTTGAGGACGGAAACCGCCACCATCGATTCGGTGACGCCACCGATGCGCACGGGATCAGACACGGTGGCGGGCTCACCCGTTTCCAGGTTCCGGACGCCGGCAGCGTGGGTCCAGCTGTTGCCGCCGGTCCGGACGGCGATCAAGACCGCCGGGGCGCCTTCCTCCAGCATCCTGGCGCTGAAGGATTCCAACAGCGCAAAAGCCGCCGCTTTATCCGGTTCGGGAGGGGGCGGCTCCTCGGTGCAGCCAGCCGAAGCGGCCGCCAGCAGGACGGTGCACAGGGCGGCCGCGATCCGTTTCCACGCTCGGCCAAGGGGTGTGCCCATGCGACCAATTTTGCCCCAACCAGGTAGCGCTAAGTGTCGTTCTTGGGCTCCAAACGACACTATGCGCTACCTGGTTGGGGAGGCGGCGCTTTAGGTGAGGCGCACCTGGCGGTTCATGTCCTTATACAGCAGGTAGCGGAACTCGCCCGGGCCGCCGGCGTAGCAGGCCTGCGGGCAGAACGCACGCAGCCACATGAAGTCGCCGGCCTCCACCTCCACCCAATCGTTGTTGAGCAGGTACATGGCTTTGCCCTCCAAGACGTACAGGCCGTGCTCCATCACGTGGGTTTCCGGGAACGGAATGACGCCGCCGGGCTGGAAGGTCACAATGTTCACCTGCATGTCGTGGGCCAGGTCGCTGGAATCAGTGAAGCGGGTGGTCTTCCAGGCGCCATCGGTGTCCGGCATCGCCGTCGGCTCCACGTCTTTTTCGTTGGTGACGAAGGACTTCGCTTCGTAGCCCTCGAGCCGTTCGTAAGCCTTGCGGATCCAGTGGAAGGACACAACGTCGTCGGAGACGTTCTCCAGGCCCCAGTCGGAACCCGCAGCGAGGTAGGCGTAGCCGCCTTCCTCGAGCTGGTGCAGCTCGCCGTCGAGGGTCAGGTTGACCTTGCCGCGGGTGACGAAGATGACGCCTTCAACGCCGGCCTCGAATTCTGCCTTTGGCGCACCGCCGCCCGGGCCGATCTCCACGATCAGCTGCGAGAACGTGGTGGCGAAGCCCGAGATGGGGCGGGCGATGATCCAGGAGCGGGTGTTCGAAAAACCCGGCAGGTTGGACGTGACGATGTCCGTCATCACGCCCTTGGGAATGACCGTGTAGGCCTCAGTGACGATGGCCCGCTCGGTGGTCAGGTGGGTCTGCGGCGGCAGCCCGCCGGTGGGGGAGTAGTACTTGCCCATCAGTGTGGATCCTTACTTGGGAGTTGAGGTGGTGGCGAGCCGCGGGTGGGCCAGTGCAGTCAGCTGGGGGACGCCAACGCCGGCCAGCGACTGGACTTCATCGGCACCTACGGCGCCACACTGGACGCCGCGGAGGACGAACGCGGCCAGCGCGCGGGCGGTGGCCGGTTCATCCATTACCCCGCCCGCGGTCTGCTCCACGTAGTTCCGCAGGCGGGCCGCGGCGGCGGGCTGGCCCTGCCGGTAGAAGGCGTAGGTAGCGGCGAAGCGGCTGGGCAGCTGGGCCGGGTGCAGGTCCCAGCCCTGGTAGTAGCCGCGTTCCAGCGACCGGCGGACCAGCCGGCCGTGCAGCTGCCAGGCGTTCTCGACGTTGTCGCCCACGGGGATGATGTTGGTGGAGCCGTCCGAGAGCCTGATGCCCGTACCGGCCACGGCCAGCTGCATGACTTCTTTAGCGAAGTCCGCCACGGGGTGCTCCATGGACTGGTATTCGGCCGAGATCTGCAGCGAGGCGGAATAGTCGTAGGTGCCGTAGTGCAGGCCGCTGATCCGGCCCGGGACGGCGTGCGGCAGCTGCGCCACCGGCGACGTTCCCTCCGGCCCCAGGATCAGCTGCGGCGTTTCCACCTGCACTTCGAAGCGGAGCCGTCCGGCCGGCAGTGAATGCACTTCCTCGAGCCGGGACACGGCGTAGTCCATTGCCTTGACCTGGGCCACGGTGGTCACCTTGGGCAGGGTCAGGACCAGTCCCTCCGGCAGCTCGCCCGCCGCGGCCAGGCCGGAGACGAACAGGTCCAGGGTCCGCAGCCCGCGGGCGCGGGTGGCCGCCTCGAAGCACTTGAACCGGATCCCTATAAAGGGGGGAGCCGAACCGGCAGCGACAGCGGCGGCCACGGCGGAAGCCGCGCCAACCGCGGCGTCGTCCTCGGCGTCGTCGCCCCTGTCCCCGAAGCCGTCCTCAAAATCAAGCCGCAGGTCCTCGATCGGTTCGCTGGCCAGCTTCGCTTCGACGCGCGGGGCTACGGCCTCAGCCAGCGCCGCGTCCTGGCCCAGCAGGGCACCGAGCTTTTCCAGCCCGCCGTGGGCGTTCGCCGCGGCCAGTGCCTCCGCGCCCCAGTCGGGAGCGAACGACGGCGTGAACCGGTCCGCGGGCACATACACCGTGTGGACGGGCTGGCGGGAGCCGTCGTCGCCCGGGTAGTTCTGCTCCAGCAGCCGGTCCGTGTCCGCCAGCTGCCCGTCAATGGTCGCCAGGTCCCCGGCGGACAGGGAGGGCTTGGGTGATCCGGCCATGCCTCAGCCCACCAGTTCGTAGGCCGGGGTGGTGAGGAAGTCCGTGTACTCCTCGGACAGGCAGATGTCCGCAATCAGTTCGCTGGCCGGCTGGTAGTAGCGACGGAAAGCCTCGTCGCCGAACTCGGTGCGCAGGCGCTCGGTTTCCTCGCCCAGGATCCGCTCCACGAGTTCGCGGGTGACGGTGTTGCCGGTGTCCGCGAGGACGGACTTGTTGCGGATCTGCTGCCACACCTGTGAGCGGGAGATCTCGGCGGTGGCGGCGTCCTCCATCAGGTTATGGATGGCCACGGCGCCGTTTCCGGAGAGCCATACCGCTGTGTAGGCGATGGCGACGTAGAGGTTCAGCCGCAGCCCGGCCTCGGTGACCTGGCCCTCGGCAGAAGTGACGTCCAGCAGCTGCTCTGCCGTCACGTTGACCTCGGGGCGCTGCTTGTCCAGCTGGTTCGGCTTGTCGCCGAGCACTGCATCAAACACCTCGCGGCAGGTGGGCACCAGGTCCGGGTGGGCAACCCAGGAACCGTCAAAGCCGTCGTTTGCCTCACGGGTCTTGTCCGCGCGGACCTTGGCGAAGGCGGCCTCGGTGACTTCCGGGTGGCGGCGGTTGGGGATCACGGCCGCCATGCCGCCCATCGCGAAGGCGCCGCGCTTGTGGCAGGTCTTGACCAGCAGTTCGGTGTAGGCCCGCATGAACGGGGCGGTCATGGCAACCGAGGCGCGGTCCGGGAGCACAAACTCCTCACCGGCATCACGGAAGTACTTGATGATGCTGAACAGGTAGTCCCAGCGGCCGGCGTTCAGGCCGGAGGCGTGGTCCCGCAGTTCGTACAGGATCTCGTCCATCTCGAAGGCCGCCGGGATGGTCTCGATCAGCACGGTGGCGCGGATGGTGCCCTGGCCCAACCCCAGGAAATCCTGGGCGAAGACAAAAACGTCGTTCCACAGCCGGGCCTCAAGGTGGCTCTCCATCTTGGGCAGGTAGTAGTACGGGCCCTGCCCGTTGAGGACCAGCTGCTTGGCCACGTGGAAGAAGTGCAGGCCGAAGTCCACCAGCGCGCCCACGGCAGGTTCGCCGTTGATGAGCAGGTGCTTTTCGGGCATGTGCCAGCCGCGGGGGCGGGCCACCACCACGGCAAGCGGCGCGTCCGTGCGGAGCCTGTACTCCTTGCCCTCCTCTGAGGTGTAGCTGAGGGTGCCCTGGGCGGCGTCGCGGAGGTTCAGGATGGCGTCGATGACGTTGCCCCATGTGGGGGTGCTGGCATCCTCGAGGTCCGCGAGCCAGACCTTGGCGCCTGAATTCAGTGCGTTAATGGCCATCTTTGCCGGTGAGGCGGGTCCGGTCATCTCCACCCGGCGGTCCTGCAAAGCCGCAGGTGCCGGCGCAACTTTCCAGTCGCCGTCGCGCACGTCCTGGGTCTCGGGCAGGAAGTCCAGCTTGCCGGTTTCAGCTACGCGCTGCCGCTTGGCGCCGCGGGCCGCCAGCAGTTCGTTGCGGGTGCCGGCGAAGCGGGTGTGGAGCTCCTCGATGAAGGCCAGGGCCTTGGGGGTGAGGATTTCCTCCGCGCGCTCGATGGGCCGGGGGTCTGTGACAGTGATGGCCATTTCTGGTCCTTTCCTTGTACTGAAGTCAGGCGGTGAATCAGGCGCTGGCCAGGGCGGCTTCAAGTTCCTTGGCTGCGGCCGCGGTTGCCACGTTGGCAGCGTGGGCGGCGGCGGCAACGGCTGAGGCAACATCGGCAGCCACGTGGGGATCGAAGACGCTGGGGATAATGTAGCTGGCATTGAGCTCGTCGTCAGCTACCCGGTTGGCGATTGCCTCCGCGGCGGCCACCAGCATCTCCGGGGTGATGTCCGAGGCTCCGGCGTCGAGCAGGCCGCGGAAGAAGCCCGGGAAGGCCAGCACGTTGTTGATCTGGTTGGGGAAGTCGCTGCGGCCGGTGGCCACCACGGCGGCGTGCCGGGAGGCGATGACCGGATCGATTTCCGGTGTCGGGTTGGCCATGGCGAACACGATGGCCTTGTCCGCCATCGCTGCCACCTGTTCCTCGCCGATC
This sequence comes from Arthrobacter sp. Ha26, assembly GCF_059091705.1. NCBI lineage: Bacteria > Bacillati > Actinomycetota > Actinomycetes > Micrococcales > Micrococcaceae > Arthrobacter > Arthrobacter sp. Ha26. The sequence continues at coordinate 786,592 of NZ_JBNHGX010000001.1, read as the reverse complement.
ACGTGCGGGGCGCTGACGCCGATGAACACATCCGCGCCGACGAGTGCTTCGTGGAGCGTGCCTGCAAAGCCTTCTTCGTTGGTGTTCGCCGCGATCCAGCTGCGGTGCTCGTCCCCGTAGGTTTCGCCGGAGTGGATGGCGCCCGAGCGGCCGGCGGCGACGATGTGCTGCGCCCCCTGTGCCTTCAGGAGCTGGATGATGGCTGAGCCGGCTGCGCCGACGCCCGACACCACAATCTTCACCTCGTCCAGCTTCTTGCCCACCACGCGCAGTGCGTTGACCAGGGCTGCCAGGGTGACGATGGCGGTGCCGTGCTGGTCGTCGTGGAAGACCGGGATGTCCAGTTCCTCGCGGAGCCGGTTCTCGATTTCGAAGCAGCGCGGGGCGGCGATGTCCTCCAGGTTGATGCCGCCGTAGACCGGGGCCATGGCCTTGGCGATCATGATGATTTCCTCGGTGTCCTGCGTGTCGAGGCAGACGGGCCAGGCGTCAACGTTGGCGAACTGCTTGAACAGCGCCGCCTTGCCTTCCATCACCGGCAGCGCCGCTGCCGGGCCGATGTTGCCCAGGCCCAGGACAGCGGAACCGTCGGTGAGGACGGCAATGGTGTTGCGCTTGACGGTCAGGTTGCGGGCCGCTGCAGGGTCCTCGGCGATGGCGAGGCAAACGCGGGCGACGCCGGGAGTGTAGGCGCGGGAAAGATCGTCGCGGTTGCGCAGGGCAACCTTGGGGACGACTTCCAGCTTGCCGCCCAGGTGCATCAGGAAGGTGCGGTCAGAGACGTGCTGGACCGTGACGCCGTCGAGCGCGTTAAGTGCGTCCTTGACGCGGGCGGCGTGTTCGTCGTCGGTGGTGTTGCAGGTGACGTCCACTACCAGGGTCTCGTGGTGGGATTCGCTGACGTCCAGCGCGGTGATGGCAGCACCTGCCGCTCCCACGGCTGCGGCGAGTTCACTGGTAGCGCTGAAGCTGGACGGTGCTTCCACACGCAGGGTAATCGAATTTCCGGGGCTGGGGTTCGCCATTGAATGTCCTCCTGTTGGGCCCTGTGCCGGGCCGTGTCCGGTCTGTCATCTCGAAACGAATGTTTTCGTATTATGGATATTATTATCTACAAGATGGAAATACAAGCCCTCCGAATGCGACCGGCAAGCATGCATCGCCGTGCCTGCCGGGGTGCTGTATGTTGGGTGTTCTAAGCAACTCTTTTCACGATGCGGATAAGAGTTGTCGGATTCCGAGCCGTAGGAGACAACGGAATGGCAGAAAAAGCCACGGGCGGCGTGCAGTCGGTAGAGCGCGTCTTCGAACTGCTGGAGCTCATTACGGACGCCGGCGGTGACGTCACGCTCAGCGAACTGTCCTCGTCCACCGACCTTCCGCTGCCCACCATCCACCGCCTGCTGCGGACGCTGGTGTCCCTGGGCTACATCCGCCAGCTGCCCAACCGGCGCTACGCACTGGGGCCCCGGCTTATCAGGCTCGGCGAAGGAGCCAACAAGCAGCTTGGGGCCGTGGCCCGTCCGCAGCTGAAGACGCTGGTGGACCGGCTGGGGGAGACCTCCAATATGGCTGTGCTGGACTCGGACATGGTGATCTACGTGGCACAGGTGCCGTCGCTGCACTCCATGCGCATGTTCACGGAAGTGGGCCGGCGCGCCCACACCCATGCCACCGGCGTCGGAAAAGCCATCCTCGCCCAGCTGGATGACGAGACGGTCCGCGGCATCGTCAGCCGCGCCGGGATGCCCACCCCCACCTCCAAGAGCATCGGCGATGTGGATGACCTCCTGGCCGACTTGAAGCTCATCCGCGAGCGGGGCTACTCCATTGACGAGGAGGAGCAGGAACTCGGCGTCCGCTGCTTCGCCATGGCAGTGCCCAACGCTCCCACCCCCACGGCAATCTCGGTTTCCGGTCCGGTATCCCGCGTGGACGAGCACTTCTCCGACAAGGCCGTACCCGTCCTCCGTGAGGCCGCCGAGGCAATCTCGCTGGAACTCAACCGCACCTGACACAACGTCCGCTGCTACCCAGACGGCGGCCCGCTCCTTTCGGAAGCGGGCCGCCGTCTTTTTATTCAGGGACACTCCTAGTGTTCTGACGCCTTTTCGGACGACTCGACCCGGACTTCCTTGCCGTCGCAGTCGATGAGCTTGCCGCCTTCATAGCGGTCGCCGTCGGCCAGGCATTTCAGGTCCTCTTCCCGGACCACCCGTTCAGTGCCAGCCACAAAGACGGACTGATTCTCCGAGTTGCCGGCCTTGAGGTGGTTGAAGAGCAGGTTCAGCAGGATGGCCATCACGGCGGCGGAGCTGATTCCCGAGTGGAAGATGGTCCCGAACCATGACGGAAAGTGGTCGTAGAACGACGGGGCGGCGATGGGGATCATGCCGAACCCGATCGAGGCTGCCACGACGATCAGGTTCATGTTGTTCCTGTACTCCACCTTGGACAGCGTGCGGATGCCGCTGGCGGCCACCGTGCCAAAGAGCACGACGCCGGCACCTCCGAGGACGGGCGTGGGCACCGCTGCGACCACCCGGCCAAGGACCGGCAGCAGGCCAAGGATCACCAGGATGAGGCCGCCGGCGCTGACCACAAAGCGGCTCTTGACGCCGGTGATGGCCACCAAACCCACGTTCTGGGCAAACGCGCTCTGCGTGAAGGAGTTGAACAGCGGGGAGATGGCGCTGGAGAGCATGTCCGCCCGGAGGCCGTTGCCGATCCTCTTGGAGTCCACCTTGGTGCCCACGATCTCGCCCACCGCGATGATGTCCGCCGAGGTCTCGGTCAGGGTCACCAGGATGACGATGAGCATGGAGATGATGGCGGCAAGCTCGAACGTCGGCGGACCGAAGGCGAAGGGCGTGGGGAACGCGACGATCTCGCCCTGGCCCACCTTGGAGAAATCGGCCATGCCGAAGGCGAACGCGATCAGCGTGCCCAGGACCATCGCCAGCAGGATGGAGAGGCGGGAGATGGCGGCGCTGCCCACCTTGCTGAGCAGCAGGACGATGGCCATCGTGGCCGCGGCGAGGCCGATGTTGGCCACGCTGCCGTAGTTGTCCGCCTTGCTGTTGCCGCCCATGGCCCAGTTGGCTGCCACAGGCATCAGCGTGAGTCCGATGGTGGTGATGACGGTGCCGGTGACCACGGGTGGGAAGAACCGGATGATTTTCGAAAAGAGCGGTGTGATCAGCAGGCCGATCAGGGAAGCGGCAATGACGGAGCCGAAGACTGATTGAATTCCGCCGCCGCCGTGCACAATGGCCACCATGGTGGAGACGCCCGCGAAGGAGACGCCCTGGACCAGCGGCAGCTGCGAGCCGAAGAAGGGGACGCCGACGGTCTGCAGGATGGTGGCCAGCCCGCCGACAAAGAGGCAGGCCGCGATCAGCAGGCCGATGTCCTGGGAGGACATTCCGGCTGCGGCGCCGATGATCAGGGGCGGGGCGATGATGCCGCCGTACATGGTGAGGACATGTTGGAAGCCGTATGCAAAAGTGCTGGCGATGGGGAGGCGCTGGTCCTCCGGGCGGGTTGAGGGGGTGCCTTTTCCGGCGGCAGCAGCGGCCGGTTTCCTTCGGATGTTCATGGCAGACTTTCTTGGTTCATGGCAGACGACATTGTCTGGCTAACGGGGTCTGGCTAACAGGTGTTGAAAGACGTGTGGTGGGTTGTGGCGGGCTCAACCACCGGGGTGAGCCCGCCGCCACCAATGCGGCTGTTTAGCAGAAGCCGGCGATGCCGGACCAGGCGATGTCTGCCGGGGTGGCGTCGTCGCGCTGGACGGTGGCCTCGATCAGGCCGTAGGGGCGGTCCGCGGCGAAGAAGACCTCGTTCGGGTTGTCGAGGCCGAACGGGGAGAGGTCCACCAGGAAGTGGTGCTTGTTGGGCATCGAGAACTTGATCTCATCAATCTCGTTGTGGGCTTCCAGCACCTTGGTGCCCATGTCGAACAGGGTCTGCTGGAGGGCGTGGGAATACTTCTCCGTGAAGCCTTCAAGCAGGAGTCCCTTGACGTCGTCGTAACTCTTGTTGAAGTCCAGGGTGCTGAAGTCGGTGCCGGTCTTGAAGCGCCAGCGGGCCGAGACATCGGTGGCCAGGATGCGGTCCGTGGTTTCGGGCAGGGTGGTGTACTTGTCCTTCGGGTAGCCCACGAAGCCGGATTGGGTGGACTTCAGGACGGTCAGGTCCTTGAGCCCGGAGATGAGGTGCGAGGTGGCGCCGTCGCGGACCAGGACTGCGGTGCGGACTTCCTGGCCGTTGCGCACGAAGGAGTGGTCGTGCTCGGCGCCGTGGGCCTGGATCCGGTCCCAGCTGTAGGACTCGGCCTCCCAGCGGCCGCCGGTGACCCAGTCGAAGCCGGAGGTGAAGTGCTCGCCGAGTCGAAGTAGGAACGCCTCGGGCGAGCCGACGCCCTCACGGGCGAAGGCGTAAATGGTGTTCTTCTGGGTGTCAGTGGCCACCACGTGGGCGTTGTCGCCTTCAAGGTGCGCCGCGGCGAAATCGCCCCGCAGCTGCGAGGTGACGTTGAGGTCTTCGATCTCGTGGCGGTCGGTATCGCGGGTGATCTTGACGACCCGGACCTCGGCCTTGCCGTACTGGTTCTCGCCGAGGATGATCTTGCTGCTCATGGTCTGTTCCCAACTTCCGGTAAGTGGAACCTAGGTTCCATCACTGAAATTAAGCGCGCATTTCAAGCGCGTTTCCGGTGGTGCCGACCCAACAAAAAAGAGCCGGCATCCATTGATGCCAGCTCATTACGACCCTGCCTGCTGCTCCCAGGTTACGTGACATACACCACGAATTGACATCCAGCGTACCCCCGGAATCCGGTGGTGTACATCACAAAGCGAAAATTCGGTTTATGACCGCGCCTGGCGCCGGCCATTGACGAACCTGTGGAGTCAGCCCTAGGATATTCCACATAGCAAAACTTCTTTTCCATTTTGCGGAACTCATACCAGCCCTCGAAGGAGGATCAGATGTACCAGCAGGACAGCACGCCGGTTTCACCAGCACCCACGGCGGCAGCTTCAGTCCAGGAGTTCTACCTCCCCCTCGGTGGCGGGACGGATCCGGACTTCTACCTCCCTGCGGACCGGGAGCACGTTCCCGGCCGCTTCTCTCGCTGGGTCCAGGCGCTCCCGGGCTTCAGCCGGCGTTCGTAGCCGGCCACGGGCCAAGCTTTCAACAGGCCCCTGCCGGCGACGCGTATCTGCGGCGCGACGGGAATCTAGGGTGGCGACACGCACCTTCGATTCCGCTGCGCAAATGCACTGGCGAGACCGATATATGGGTCTCGCCAGTGCATTTTTGCGTCACAGCTGAATCTGCGCGTCGGAAATGGTTTAGGGCGATCCGGCTACCCGTTCACCAGGCGGCGCGCGGCCGCTGAATGTTCCGCGATCAGGCCGGCGATATCGAGCCCCGGGATCTGGCCGTCCAGCACGCGCCACTGTCCGCCCACCATCACCCGGTCCGCCCGGTCCGCGGCGCACAGCAGCAGCGCGGCCACGGGATCGTGGCTGCCGGAGAAGCGCAGGTCATCCAGCCGGAAGAGGGCCAGGTCCGCCTGCATCCCGGGAGCCAGCTGGCCCAGCCCGGAACGGCCAAGGACCGCTGCCGAACCGCGGGTTGCCCAGCCGAGCGCGCGCTCCACGGGAACGTTCGCCCCGTACCGCAGCCGCTGGAGGTAGAGCGCCTGCCGTGCTTCCAGGATCATGTTCGACGCATCGTTCGACGCCGAGCCGTCCACTCCCAGCCCCACCGGAGCCCCCGCGTCCTCGAGTTCCAGGACCCGCGCCGTCCCGGAGGCCAGGCGCATGTTGGACGTGGGGCAGTGCGCGACGGCGGTGCCCGCGGCTCCCAGCCTTGCTATCTCCGCGCTGCTGAAATGGATACCGTGGCCCAGCCACGTGCGGTCCGTCAGCCAGCCCACGCTGTCCAGGTAGTCCACGGTCCGCAGCCCGAACATCTCCCGGCAAAAGTCCTCCTCGTCCAGGGTTTCGGCCAGGTGTGTGTGCAGCCGGACATCCAGCCTTTCGGCGAGGACGGCGCTTTCGGCCATGATCTCCTTGGTGACCGAGAACGGCGAGCATGGCGCCAGGGCAACCTGGATCACGGCATCGTCACCGCGCTCGTGATATGCGTGCACCAAGCGTTCGCTGTCGGCCAGAACCACCTCGGCCGCCTGCACCGTTGACTGCGGCGGCAGGCCGCCGTCGTCAGTCCCCAATGTCATGGACCCGCGCGTGAGGGTGGCGCGCATTCCCAGCCGGCGGACCGCCGCCACCTGGATGTCGATCGCGTCCTCAAGGCCCGCGGGGAAGAGGTAGTGGTGATCGGCTGCCGTGGTGCAGCCGGACAGCAGCAGTTCCGCCAGTGCCACAGTAGTGGCGAGCTCGAGGTCCCGCGGAGTGAGCCGGGCCCACACCGGATACAGGTTCTGCAGCCAGGGGAACAGCGGGGCGTTCGCTACCGGACCCCAGGCCCGCGTGAGGGTCTGGTAGAAGTGGTGGTGGGTGTTGATCAGGCCCGGCAGCAGCACATGGTTCCGCGCGTCGAATGTCTCATTACACGGCGCGGACGGCTGCTGCCCTGAGGCGAGAACCTCGGCGATTTTCCCGCCGCTGACCACCAGGCCGCCTGATGCGTCGAGCTGGTTGGCTGTGAAGGCGGCTTGGGGATTGCGGATCCAGAAGCGGGGAGCAGGAGGTGTGGAGGGGTTCATGGACTTCCCTGTCTGAGCGGGGTTGGTTTCATTCCAGCTCAGTGAGGCCCTGTCTGCTGATCCAGGTGCCGCGGCTGCGGAGCAGCGGCGGGTGGGATAAGACTAGGCAAACGGCCTGACCTGCGTCAACGTCTGCACGATGTGACCAAGCTGCGTCGGCGGGGTGAAGACCGCGAAACAAGGATTTCACATTGCGAAATTAAAATTCCAGAAAGCTATGGCGTAGCCCACATTCCGGTGCTAATCTCGATCTTGCCAAAGGCGGGCACCCGGTCACCGGGAAGCTATCTACCAGGCGCAACTTAACCTTCACAGCACATGCTGAAGCCTGGTAACCGTTCGCACCTGGTTCTACTGGTCCTGCAAGCGGCAACAGGCTTCCCGGCAAAAGGAAGTCGCATCATGAGTACCACCGTCACGGCCGAACAGTTTCTGGCCAGATCCATCCGGTTGGCCACGGCCAACGTCCTGAACAGCGGGGGCCCTTTCGGAGCCATGATCGTTACGGCTGACGGCCGGACGTTCGACGGCGTCAACCGCGTCACTGCGGACAACGATCCCACCGCCCACGCGGAGGTAACGGCCATCCGGACCGCCTGCCGCGAACTCGGCACCTTCGACCTCACCGGAGCCGTCCTCTACACCAGCTGCGAGCCGTGCCCCATGTGCCTGGCGTCCGCGCTCTGGGCCAGGGTGGAAAAGGTGGTCTTCGCTGCCGACAGGCACGACGCCGCCTCCGTTGGCTTCGATGACGCCGTCTTCTACGAATACTTCGACAACCAGGACAGGGACTCCCTGATGCCGGTCTCGAAGCTGGTGCTGGACGATCCCGAGGCCCCGGCCCCGCTGGAACCGTTCAACACCTGGAACACACTCGAAACCAGGATTGACTACTAGGCCCGGCGGCTGACATGACCATCCTGGACAACTCACACGAGGAGCATTCGGCTCCAAGCACCCGCACCCCGCGGCCCGCGAACAGCACTCCCAAGCCACCGGCGTCTGACTCGGTCCTGGACCGGTTCTTCCAGGTCACTCAGCGCGGCTCCACCCTTGCCCGCGAGTTCCGGGGCGGCCTGGTCACTTTCTTCACCATGGCGTACATCGTCATCCTCAACCCCTTGATCCTTGGCGGATTCAGCGCGGACAACGCCCCCACCGACGTCGCCGGGGGCTGGCTGTCAGCGGCGCAGGTGGGAGCGGTTACCGGACTCACCGCCGGCGTGATGACCATCCTGTTCGGCCTCATCGCCAACCTTCCCTTCGGCCTCGCCGCCGGGCTCGGCATCAACTCATTCCTGGCTGTCTCCGTCATCCAGGAAGTCACCTGGGCCGAGGCCATGGGCTTGGTGGTCATCAACGGCGTCCTGATCGTCCTCTTCGGCATCACCGGCGCCCGCACGGCCATCTTCCGGGCAGTTCCCAAGGAGCTGAAGGCCGCCATCACGGTGGGCATCGGCCTGTTCATCGCCTTCATCGGCTTCGTGGACTCCGGCTTCGTCAAGGCAACGGCCGGCGGACCTCCCGTCCAGCTGGGCAACGGCGGCTCCATCACCTCCATTCCCACGCTGGTGTTCATCGTCGGCCTGCTGGCCATGGGCATCCTGGTGGCACGCAAGATCCAGGGCGGGCTATTGATCGGCATCGTGGCAACCACTGTTCTGGCCGCCATCGTCGAAGCCATCCTGCACATCGGCCCGGCCAGCAGCACCAACCCCGGCGGCTGGCACCTGAACACCCCGGTCCTCTCCGGGCACCTGGTATCCGCCCCGGACCTGGGCCTGGTAGGGCAGTTCGACCTGTTCGGCGCCTTCGGCAGGATCGGCGGACTGGCAGCCACCATGCTGGTGTTCACCCTGGTGTTCACCAACTTCTTCGACGCCATGGGCACCATGACCGGCCTGGCCAAGAGCGCCGGCGTCGCGCACAAAGACGGGACGTTCCCCCGCCTGAAGTCAGCCTTCATTGTGGAAGGCTTTGGCGCCATCGCCGGCGGGGCAACGTCGGGTTCGTCCAACACCGTGTACATCGACTCCGCGGCCGGCATCGGCGAGGGTGCCCGGACCGGCCTGGCATCGGTGGTGACGGGAGTCCTGTTCCTGGGCTCGATGTTCCTTACTCCGCTCACCAGCGTGGTTCCGCTCGAGGTGGCCGCGGCTGCCCTGGTGGTGGTGGGCGCAATGATGATGGCGCAGATCCGGGAGATCAAGTTCAGCAAGTTCACCGTGGCGCTGCCGGCCTTCCTCACCATCGTCACCATGCCGCTGAGCTACTCGATCGCCAACGGGATCGGGGTGGGCTTCATCAGCTGGGCCATCATCGGGGCCGCGTCCGGCAAGGCGAAGAAGATCCATCCGCTCATGTGGGTGGTCAGCGCCGGGTTCCTGGTGTACTTCGCCCGCGGACCCATCAACCTGCTGCTCGGCGCCTGACCGGACCCCTTTTCGGACCCCCGCACGGTTTCCGGACATCCGCCCCCGTGACCCAGGGGCGGATGTCCGGAGCTGCAGCGCTTTCCGTACCACGTTTTAGGAACGACAATATGGACACCACCGCAGTGCGGAAGAAGGAGTGCCGCCATGCTTGATTTGATCCCTTCACTGAGCGGCTGGGCTCCGGCCCTGGCCCGTCAGCGGTTTGCGGTGGCCACCATCGTGCGGGCCAGCGGCTCGGTTCCCCGGCCGGTGGGCACCTCCATGCTGGTGTCCCACGCCGGGGCTATCCTGGGAAGCCTTTCCGGCGGCTGCGTCGAAGGAGCCGTAGTGGCCGCAGCACTGGAGTCGATGGACGACGGCGTCACGCGCCGTGAGACCTTCGGGTTCAGTGCCGAGGATGCCTTCGCCGCCGGGCTCACCTGCGGGGGAGAGCTGGACGTGCACATCGAGCCGGCCAACCTGCACGATGGCTGCACCCTGGGAGAAGCCGTCCGGCAGTTGGCTGCTTACGGGCAGGATGAGCCGGTAGCGCTGGTGCGCCGGCTCGACGGCCACGCGGAACATGGCGGCAGCACCGCCGTCGTTATTCCTGACCCCGGCTCCGCCCGGGTGAATGGACATCCGGTGCTGGCTGCCTTGCTGGACGCGCTGCTGGACGTGCCGCTGTATATGCCCCGGCACCGGTCGCAGGACCTTGCCGGAGCCCCGGATGCAGGAAGGACCCGGGCAGCAGCCCAGCTTGAGTCGTTCCTGCACAGCGGAGGCACTGGCGTCCTGGATCTGGCCGGTGCGGGACTCTGCGCCGGGGAAGCCGATGTGCTGGTGGAGTCCCGGCTCGCGCCGCCCCGCCTGCTGGTCTTCGGCGCCAACGATTTCAGCGCAGCACTGCTGCCGGCCGCCAAACCGCTGGGCTACCACGTCACGCTGGTGGACGCGCGCCCGGCCTTTACCGCCCAGGCACGGTTCGGAACAGCCGATGACGTCATCACGGCCTGGCCACACCAGTACCTGGCAGCAGAAGCGGCCGCGGGACGGGTGGACGGCAGGACAGTCATCTGCGTCCTCACCCACGACCCCAAGTTTGATATTCCCCTGCTCGAAGCCGCGCTGGGATTGGATGCCGCTTTTATCGGAGCCCTCGGATCCCGGCGGAGCCATGCGCAACGGGTGGACGCACTCCTGGACAGGGGAGCGCGGCCTGAACGGATCGTCCAGCTCCACTCACCGCTCGGCCTGGACATCGGGGCGGTGACCCCGGCGGAAGTGGCAGTTTCCGTCCTGGCGGAGATCATCGCCGCCCGCAACATTGCAGCATCCCATCAGCCGTTGAGGGAGACCTCCGGCCCCATCCACCAGCCGGCCGCGCCCACCGCGGACAATCCAGCCAACGCGCCGGCGCTCACCAACGTTAAACAGCAGGAGATCGCATGGACATGAACACCATCGAGGCCGTGGTCCCCACCACGGACCCGGCACAATGGCGCGAGGGCGACGCCTGGCTGGCTGGCGGCACCGTGCTGTTCTCCTACGGCAGCTTCGCGTTTGGGCCCCAGCCGTTGAAGCGCCTCCTGGACCTCGGCAGCGCAGGCTGGAACCCCGTGACAATCACGGACGAGGGGATCGAGCTGGCCGCCACCTGCACCATCGCCGAGCTGTACAAGCTTCCAGGGCTGCCAGCGGCCGCAGCGCTCAACTGGCCCGGACTGGACCTGGTCCGGCCCTGCTGCGACTCCTTCGTCGCCTCCTTTAAGGTGTGGAACATGTCCACCGTCGGCGGGAACCTGTGCACATCCCTGCCCGCCGGCCCCATCATCTCGCTCTGCGCGGGGCTGGACGGCACCGCCACCATCCTCGGTCCCGGCGGCACCAGCCGCAGCGTCCCGGTCGCTGACTTCGTCACCGGCGACGCAAAAAACTGCCTGGCACCCGGCGAGCTCCTCCGAAGCGTCCAGCTCCCGGCGTCGGCCCTTGCCTCGCGCGTGGCGTTCCGCCGCCTGTCACTGAGCAACCTCGGCAGGTCCGGAGTGCTGCTGATCGGAAGGCTCGACGGCGGCACTTCCTTTGTCCTCACCGTCACCGCCGCCACCACACGGCCCGTGCAGCTGCGCTTCTTGACAATGCCGGACACGGCCGCCCTGGCCGGGGCCATCGACGACGCCGTCCCGGCCGACCTTTATCACAACGACATCCATGGGCTGCCTGCCTGGCGGCGGGACATGACCTACCGTCTGGCCGAGGAAATCCGCGCCGAGCTCGCTGCCCCGGAAGGCGCCGCCGCGCTCCGGATCTCCGGTGACTTCTGGCCGCCGATGGGCCGTGGACTTTACGCACAGGGACTTTACGCCCAGGGACTTTACGCAGAGCAGGAAGGGGCCTGAGCATGGCCATCGAGATTAATGGAAAGCCGGCGGACGCCGCGCCGCGACCCGGGCAGTGCCTGCGCACCTTCGTCCGGGAACAGGGCAACCTGGGTGTGAAGAAAGGCTGCGACGGTGGAGACTGCGGGGCCTGCACTGTGCATGTGGACGGCATTCCCGTTCACAGCTGTATCTACCCGGCCGTCCGGGCGGAGGGACACGCCGTCACCACTATCGAGGGGCTGGCTGCAACTGAAGGCGGCGGCGCGGACCTGCACCCTGTCCAGCAGCAGTTCATGGAGCGGCAGGGCTTCCAGTGCGGATTCTGCACGGCGGGCATGGTGATGACGGCCGCGACCTTCGACGACGACCAGAAGGAGAACCTGCCCCGGAACCTTAAGGGAAACCTCTGCCGCTGCACAGGGTACCGGGCCATCTCCGATGCCGTCTGCGGGCACGCCGGCCACCCCGATCCCAAGGGACAAGGCTCAGGGATCGCAGGCGCCGGGCAGCCGCAACCCGAACCCGGACAACTGGGTGACGACGTTCCCGCACCTGCCAGCCGGGCCATTGTCACCGGGACGGCCCGTTACACCTTGGACATTCCGCCGGAACAGTTGCAGGACCAGCTGAAGGGCCTGCTCCACCTCAAGCTCCTACGCTCGCCCCATGCCCATGCCCGGGTGCTGTCCATCAATACAGACGCCGCGCTGAAGATTCCCGGCGTGGTGGCCGTTTTCACCCACCGCGACGCTCCGGAACAGCTGTTTTCCACGGCGCAGCACGAACTGTTCACCGATGACCCGGACGATACCCGCGTGCTCGATGACGTGGTGCGGTTCCGCGGCCAGCGGGTTGTCGCAGTGGTGGCCGAGTCCGTGGCCGCCGCCGAAGCCGGAGTACGGGCGCTGGAGGTGGACTACGAGGAGCTGCCCGCCGTCTTCTCTCCCCAGGACGCACTGATGCCCGGCGCGCCGCTGGTGCACGGAGACAAGGACGGATCGGCGTCGCGCATTTCCCGCCCGGAGCGCAACGTGGTGGCCGAACTTCATTCCGAACTCGGGAGCGTGGCTGACGGTTTTGCCCAAGCCGACTTTATCCACGAACAGACGTATCGGACCCAGCGCGTCCAGCACGTGGCGCTGGAAACCCACGCAGCCATCGCGTCGGTGGACAGCGACGGGCGGCTGCAGGTCCGCACGTCCAGCCAGGTTCCGTTCCTGGTCCGCCGGACATTGTGCCGGGTCTTCGGGCTTCCCGAGGATCAGGTCCACGTGGTGGCCGGCCGGGTGGGCGGCGGCTTCGGCGGCAAGCAAGAGGTCCTGACCGAGGACATCGTGGCGCTCGCGGCCCTGAAACTCGGCCGGCCCGTCCAGCTCGAACTGACCAGGACCGAGCAGTTCACAGCCACCACCACCCGGCATCCGTTCACCATAAAACTTCGCGCCGGCACCAGCAATGACGGCCGGCTCACAGCCTTGGAACTGGATGTCCTGACGAACACCGGCGCCTACGGCAACCACGGACCGGGCGTGATGTTCCATGGCTGCGGCGAATCCCTCAGCGTCTACAACTGCGCGAACAAGAAGGTGGACGCCCATGCGATGTACACCAACACCGTTCCGGCAGGGGCGTTCCGCGGCTACGGGCTGAGCCAGATGATCTTCGCCATCGAGTCCGCCATGGATGAGCTTGCGGCGGGCATCGGCATGGATCCGTTCGAATTCCGCCGCCGGAACATGGTGCGCGAGGGGGACAGGATGCTGTCTACCCAGCCCGAGCCCGAGGAGGACGTCCACTACGGCAGCTACGGACTGGACCAATGCCTGAGCCTGGTCCGAGACGCCCTGGCCCGCGGCCGCGAACGGTACCGCGCCGCCGGCCTGGATGAGCTGGGACCTGAATGGCTAACGGGCGAGGGGACCGCGCTCTCCATGATCGACACCGTGCCCCCGCGCGGCCACTTCGCCCATTCCCGGCTCCGGCTCCTGCCGGACGGCACGTACCAGGCCGACGTCGGGACAGCCGAGTTCGGCAACGGCACCACCACCGTCCACGCCCAGCTGGCCGCAACGGCCCTGTCCACGGACGCCACCAAAGTAGCGGTGCGGCAGTCGGACACGGACCTGATCGAGCACGACACCGGTGCCTTCGGCTCTGCCGGAACGGTGGTGGCCGGAAAGGCAACGCTGACGGCGGCGGAGGAACTGGCCGTCCGCGTCCGGGCGTTCGCCGCCGGCATCCACCAGACCCAGGCGTCCGCGTGCGTCCTTGATGGTGAGGCGATAGTTATCGACGGAACGCCCGTGCCGCTCGCTGAACTGGCGCAGGCGGCTGCGGAAGCCGGCGTCGAACTCGCAGCGGAAGGGCGCTGGGGCGGAACGCCACGGTCCGTGGCGTTCAACGTGCACGGTTTCCGTGTTGCCGTGAACCGGGGCACGGGCGAGCTGAAAATCCTGCAGAGCGTGCAAGCGGCGGACGCCGGCGTGGTGGTGAATCCGCGCCAGTGCCGCGGCCAGGTCGAGGGCGGCATTGCCCAGGCCATCGGGGCGGCGCTGTATGAGGAGGTTGTGGTTGACGACGCCGGACGGGTGACAACTGACATCCTGCGGCAGTACCACATCCCTACTTTTGCCGACGTGCCGCGCAGTGAGGTGTACTTCGCGGACACCAATGACACGATGGGGCCGCTTGGTGCCAAGTCCATGAGCGAGAGTCCCTTCAACCCGGTGGCGCCGGCGCTCGCGAACGCCATCCGGAATGCCACCGGGGTCCGCTTCGCTGCCTTGCCCATCGCGCGCGACAAGATCTACCTGGGGCTCAAGGAAGCGGGGCTGGTGCCGGACCTGGAACACGCCCGTTCCTGAACGGGCGGGGGTCACATAACGCCCGGTACGGCACGTGCAGCGGGTCCCATCTGACCCCATCGCTGCATCGTTGCATATAGTCGAGGGATGGAACAGCGGATTTTAGGCAAGACCGGACGGAACGTCTCCATCGTGGGGCTCGGAACGTGGCAGCTCGGCGCGGACTGGGGCAACGTTGATCCGGCCCAGACGCAGGCCATCCTGGCCGCTTCCGCGGAAGCGGGCGTGAATTTCTTCGACACCGCGGACGTCTACGGCGACGGCAGGAGCGAGCAGGCCATCGGAAAGTTCCTCGCGGACAACCCGGGCCTGGACATCACGGTAGCCACCAAGATGGGCCGCCGCGTGGAGCAGAAGCCGGAGCACTACACGCTGGCCAACTTCCGCCAGTGGGTGGACCGGTCGCGGAAGAACCTGGGCACCGACACCCTGGACCTGGTCCAGCTGCACTGCCCGCCCACGCCGGTGTACAGCAAGGCCGAGGTCTACGACGCGCTGGACACACTGGTGTCCGAGGGGGCCATCCGCAACTACGGCGTGAGCGTGGAGCGAACCGACGAGGCGCTCGAAGCGATCCGCCACGAGGGGACGGCCTCCGTCCAGATCATCCTGAACGCCTTCCGGCTCAAGCCCCTGGACGAGGTCCTGCCCGCCGCTAAGGCAGCGAACGTGGGCATCATCGCCCGCGTGCCGCTCGCTTCCGGGCTGCTCTCCGGCAAGTACACGAAGGAGACCAGGTTCGCTGAGAACGACCACCGCAACTACAACCGCAACGGCGATTCCTTCGACGTCGGTGAAACTTTCTCCGGCGTGGACTACGACCTGGGCCTGAAAGCCGTTGCCGAGTTTGAGCAGATCGTTCCGGCCGGTGCCAGCACCGCCCAGGCGGCTATCGCCTGGATCGCCGCGCAGGACGGCGTTACCTCGGTAATCCCCGGCGCGCGCAACGCCGAGCAGGCGGCAGCGAATGCTGCCGCGGCCTCCATCGCCGTTACTGAGGAGTTCAACGGCGGCGTGCGCTGGATCTACGACCACTACTTCCGCGAGGCCATCCACCCGCGCTGGTAGCGTTCGCGCCTGCCCCGTGCCTCCTGCCGCCTGCCTCGCTGCACCCGCCACGGCGGCCCCGGGGCACTCTTACGCTTGGGAGCACGCTTGTGACTGCCTCCGTCAGTGAGTTTGTGGACCGGCTCGCGGCCGTGCCAACCGTCCCCGGGCGCAACAACTTTTTCGATCACCACGTACCGGCGAATGCACTGCGGCGGCACAACCTGGAGCTTTACCTCGGTGAGATGCTGGAGCGCTCCCCAAAGGTGCTGCTGCTGGGCGAGGCCCCGGGTTTCCGGGGGATGAGGATCACCGGG
Source organism: Arthrobacter sp. Ha26 (assembly GCF_059091705.1). NCBI lineage: Bacteria > Bacillati > Actinomycetota > Actinomycetes > Micrococcales > Micrococcaceae > Arthrobacter > Arthrobacter sp. Ha26. The sequence goes on along the minus strand of NZ_JBNHGX010000001.1, from coordinate 770,830 downwards.
GTTCCCTTCACCAACCGCACCATGTTCCAGGGGCCGGCCAACAGCTTCGGCCTGTTCGGCCCGGGCAAGGGCTATTCTTTGCCGCCGGAGGCGGCGGACGTGCCAGCCGAGCCTACGGCGACCGTGATGTGGGGAGTGCTGGCCGAACTGCAGTTCCTTCCCCTGCTCTGGAGTGCCTGCCCCTGGCACACCCATGTACCGGGCAAGCCACAATCCAACCGGACGCCAACCGCTGCCGATGCCCGGCTCGGCACCCCGTTCTGGCAGTCGCTGGCAGAGCTGTTCCGGATCGAAACCGTGGTGGCTGTGGGCAACGTGGCCCACCGCAGCCTGCTGTCCAACGGAATGGATGTACCAAAGGTCCGGCATCCCTCCCATGGCGGAAGATCCGGCTTCAAGGGCGGGCTGGAGCAGCTCTTGGATGCTGGAATGCAGGCCTGAAGGATTCTGGCTCACCCCGGTCAAGAAAACCAAGGCGCTTCTGACCATGGACATGTGGGAGGAGCACGACGCCCCGTCCCTTCGGAGTGTTATCCGCTTTCGTGACGACAAGTACACGCACCAGATCGAAGTGCGCACGCCGGCCGACCTCGAGACTGTGGCCGCGCTCGGCTGGTTCGAGGAATCGGCTGCCTGGGGTCGGAAACAACGTTGACAGACTAGGGCCGCAAGCTCCCTTTGCCGCTGACTCTTGCCGGGGCGGGCTCGTTCTACCGGGTGCTGGTGGGCCCACGGGACGGGGCACCGCTGGAACCTGGACACCCAGTCCGGCGACCAAGGACAAGCCACCGGCCTGGATATCGCCATCCGGACGACGCTACAAGCGCGAACACCAGGACTGGGAACCACCACACTGGCCGCAGCAATTGAGGCCAGAAGCGAAACCTGAGCCGTCATCCGACGCTGACCCGGCCTTATCCAACACTGGAAAATTCAGCGGTGCACTAATTGAGAAGCCGCAACTGGTCCGGTGTGTCGATGTCCTCGCCGGTGGATTGGTCGCTGCAGTCCACCTCGTCCACCAGGTCCGGGTGGGCCTGCAAGAAGCCGCGTGCCCCGGCGTCGCCAGTCACGGTGGCGATGACTGCTTCGCGCAGGGAAGCATCAATAAGCAGCGGATGGCCGCGCAGGAGCGCGTCCGGTGCACCCGTCTCATGCCAGGTCTCCGGCCCGGTCTTGCGCCCGGCCGGCTGCCCGCCGTCGGGCGCTGCCAAACGGCGGTAGGCAGCGGCGGTGATCCGCCCCGGCCGGTGAACCGCCAGCAGGCGGCCAACAGTTGCCCGGGTCACCCCGGGCTGGTCCACGAGCGCGATCAGCAGATGGTCCGCGGGATCGGCGGCAGTGTTGCCCAGCAGCAGGGAACTGCCCATCCCGGACTGCCATTCGTGGTTCACTACAGTGCGGTAGCGGTCCAGTTCGGCGGTGGCGGCCACGTCCGGCGCCCCCGCACCAAGCACCACCACAACTTCGCGGCAGCCCCCGTCGAGCAGGTTTCCGGCAATGGTCTCCACCAGCGGACGCCCGCGGTACGGCAGCAATGCCTTCGGGCCCAGGCCCAGGCGTGTTCCTGCCCCGGCCGCCAGGACGATGCCCGTCGCCGGTCGGTCCGGCCCGTCCCTTCCACTACTGCCCATAGCTGAACCCTAGATGATGAATGGCAACCGGGACGGCCTCCCCCCGGAAACCGTCCCGGTTGCCGGCATAAGGAACCGGTCAGGCGTCGCCGCCGGCCCCACCGGTGGTTCCGGCATTGACATCCAGGAGTTTGTACCGGTCCATGGCGTACGACGGCGCGCCTTCCTCGACTTCGCCCCTCGCCGCGAGCATCTGCAGGGCTTTGACCACGATGGAGTGGATGTCGTTCTTGAAGAAGCGGCGGGCTGCGGCGCGGGTGTCGGAGAAGCCGAAGCCGTCGGCCCCGAGGGTGGCGAATTCGTTGGGCACGAACTGGCGGATCTGGTCCGGGACGGCTTTCATGTAGTCGGACACGGCGACGACGGGGCCGGTGGCGCCTTCGAGCTGTTGGGCGACGAAGGGGACGCGGGCGGGCTGGCCCGGGTTGAGGAAGGCTTCCTCCTCCGCGGCGAGGCCATCGCGGCGCAGTTCGTTCCAGGAGGTCACGGACCAGACGTCGGCGGAGACACCCCAGTCATCGGCCAGGACCCTCTGCGCCTCCAGGGCCCAGGGCACGGACACGCCGGAGGCGAGTATCTGCGCCTTCGGACCATCAACCCCCGACGCCGAGACCCGGTAGATGCCCTTCAGCACACCCTCGACGTCGAGGTTCTCGGGTTCAGCGGGTTGGGTGATGGGCTCGTTGTACACGGTGAGGTAGTACATCAGGTTTTTATCTGACGCAGTTCCGGACCCGCCCTCCCCGTACATGCGTTCGAGGCCGTCGCGGATGATGTGGCCCATTTCGTAGCCGTAGGCGGGGTCGTAGGTGACGACGGCGGGGTTGGTGGAGGCGAGCAGGGGGGAGTGGCCGTCGGCGTGCTGGAGTCCTTCGCCGGTGAGGGTGGTCCGTCCTGCGGTGGCGCCGATGATGAAGCCGCGGGTCATTTGGTCTGCTGCTGCCCAGAAGGCGTCGCCGGTGCGCTGGAAGCCGAACATGGAGTAGAAGACGTAGACCGGGACCAGGGGTACGCCGTGGGTGGCGTAGGCGGTGCCGGCGGCGGTGAAGGCTGCCACGGCGCCGGCTTCGTTGATGCCGGGGTGGATCAGCTGGCCCTGTGCGGACTCCTTGTAGGCCAGGACCAGGTCCCGGTCCACGGAGAGGTAGTTCTGCCCGCCCGGGTTGTAAATTTTGGCTGACGGGAAGAACGCGTCCATCCCGAAGGTCCGTGATTCGTCCGGAACGATGGGCACAATCCGGTGGCCGAAGTTCTTGTCCCTGATCAGGTCCTTGAGCAGACGCACGAAGGCCATGGTGGTGGCGGCCTGCTGCTTGCCTGAACCGCGTTTGGCCACCTCGTAGGACTTCGCGTCCGGCAGGGTGATCTGGGCGTGCTTGGACCGGCGTTCCGGAACAGATCCGCCCAGGGCGGCCCGGCGCTCCATCATGTACTGGATCTCGGGGGCGTCCGTGCCGGGGTGGAAGTAGGGCGGCTGGTACGGGTCTTTTTCGAGCTGCTCATCCGTGACCGGGATCCGCAGGTGGTCGCGGAACTTCTTCAGGTCATCGAGGGTGAGTTTTTTCATTTGGTGGGTCGCGTTGCGGCCTTCGAAGTGGGGTCCGAGTCCGTAGCCCTTGACGGTTTTGGCGAGGATGACGGTGGGTTTGCCCTTGAATTCGGTGGCTGCCTTGTACGCGGCGTAGACCTTGCGGTAGTCGTGGCCGCCGCGTTTGAGGTTCCAGATCTGGTCATCGGTCAGGTCCGCGACCAGGTCCTTGGTGGCCGGGTCCTTGCCGAAGAAGTGTTCACGGACGAACCCGCCGGATTCGGCCTTGTAGGTCTGGTAGTCCCCGTCAGGGGTTTCGTTCATGATCTTCACCAGCGACCCGTCGGTGTCGCGGGCCAGCAGGTCATCCCATTCCCGGCCCCAGACCACCTTGATCACGTTCCAGCCCGCGCCGCGGAAGAACGCTTCGAGTTCCTGCATGATCTTGCCGTTGCCGCGCACCGGCCCGTCCAGGCGCTGGAGGTTGCAGTTGATCACGAAGTTCAGGTTGTCCAGGTTCTCGTTCGCGGCGAGCTGGAGCAGGCCGCGGGACTCGGGCTCATCCATTTCCCCGTCACCCAAAAACGCCCAGACCTGCTGGTCGGAGGTGTCTTTCAGGCCCCGGTTATGCAGGTACCGGTTGGACTGGGCCTGGTAGATCGCGTTCATCGGCCCGATCCCCATCGACACCGTGGGGAACTCCCAGAACTGCGGCATCAACCGCGGGTGCGGGTAGGAAGACAGGGCATGGCCCTCCCGGGACTTTTCCTGCCGGAACCCGTCCAGGTCCTGCTCCGAGAGCCGGCCTTCCATAAACGCCCGCGCGTACATGCCGGGGGAGGCGTGGCCCTGGAAGAACACCTGGTCCCCGCCGCCGGGGTGGTCCTTGCCGCGGAAGAAATGGTTGAACCCCACCTCGTACAGGGTCGCCGCGCCGGCGTAGGTGGAAATATGCCCGCCCACACCAATGTTGGGCCGCTGCGAGCGGTGGACCATCACCGCGGCGTTCCAGCGCATGTACGCCCGGTACCGGCGCTCGTATTCCTCGTTGCCCGGGAACTGCGCCTCCTGGTCCACCGGGATGGTGTTCACATAATCGGTGGTGGTCACCATCGGCACGCCCACGCTCTGCGCACCCGCGCGCTGCAGCAGGCTCCGCATAATGTATTGCGCACGCTCGGTGCCCTGTTCCCTGATCAACGAATCCAGGGACTCAACCCACTCGGCGGTCTCTTCCGGATCACGATCAGGCAGCTGGTTAGTCAACCCGCTGAGGATATGGGAGGTATCTTCTCCTGCAGCCACGTCAGCCTCTTTCATCTTTGAATGCTGGCTTCATGTTTTCGTATTGTGAGAAAACATTCTTGCCTTATGAGATTAGCGACGGGCGTGTGGTGGGGTCAATATTGCCGGCTCCACCGCCCGCAGTCTTCGCGGGATGGCTCCTGCCAACCGATTATGACCGGACCAGCCCCCGTGCAACGCTTGACCGCGGGTGATGCAGGTCATAGTCTTATTTCACTATTCAATATCTTGCTTCCGCGATGTGGAATAACAGAAACGGCTTCGAGCCGGACTCACCACCGCGGAATCCTCCCAGAATTGAGACGATTATGCAGACCCCTCCACCGGTGGGCGTTGATGTGGCTACCGACCTGACAGCGCCGTCAGATTCGTCCGCCCACCCGGCAACGGGCATCGATGCTCTTTGTGAATCAGCAAGCGCGGCATCAGGCCAGGCCATCAGCCCCACCCTCTACAACGCAGACCTCGCCCCCACCAAGCGTGCCGGCCGCAGCTGGTCCGGCTACAGCATCTTCACCCTGTGGGCCAACGACGTCCACAGCCTCGGTAACTACGCCTTCGCCATCGGGCTCTTCGCCCTCGGCCTCGGTGGCTGGCAGATCCTGCTGGCCCTGGGCATCGGCGCGGCGCTCCTCTTCGGGCTGCTGACTCTCTCAGGGTTTATGGGGGTTAAAACCGGCGTCCCCTTCCCGGTGATGAGCCGGATCAGCTTCGGGATCCGGGGAGCCCAGATTGCCAGCCTCCTGCGCGGCGCCGTCGCCGTCGCCTGGTTCGGCATCCAGACCTACCTCGCCTCCGTGGTGTTCCGCGTGATGCTTGTGGCGATGTTCCCACCCCTCGGGGAACTGGACAAAAACTCCATCCTCGGGCTGTCCACCCTCGGCTGGATCGCCTTCGTCATTCTTTGGATTGTCCAGCTGGTCATCGTCAGCTTCGGCATGGAAATGATCCGCAAGTACGAGGCGTTCGCCGGCCCGGTCATCCTGGCCACTATGGCGGCCATCGCCGTCTGGATCTTCATCGAAGCCGGCGGCGCCATCGCCTGGTCCTCGGACAACGCCCTCGAAGGGCCCGAAATGTGGCTCACCATCTTCGCCGGCGGCGCCCTCTGGGTCTCCATCTACGGCACCTTCGTGCTGAACTTCTGCGACTTCACCCGCTCCGCCGTTTCCAAAAAGGCCATTGTCCGCGGCAACTTCTGGGGCATCCCCATCAACATGCTGGTGTTCGGAGCCATCGTTGTGGTGATGGCCGGCGGCCAGTTCAAGATCAACGGCACCATCATCGAAAGCCCGTCGGACATCGTCCAGACGATCCCCAACACATTGTTCCTGGTGCTGGCCTGCCTGGCCCTGCTGATCCTGACCATCGCAGTCAACCTCATGGCCAACTTCGTGGCCCCCGTCTACGCCCTGACCAACCTGTTCCCCAAGCACCTGAACTTCCGCAAGGCAGCCATTGTCAGCGCTGTCATCGGCCTGGTGATCCTGCCCTGGAACCTGTACAACAACCCCTTGGTGATTGTGTACTTCCTGGGTGGCCTGGGTGCCCTGCTCGGCCCGCTGTTCGGTGTGGTGATGGCTGACTACTGGCTCATCCGCCGCGGCAAAGTCAACGTCCCCGAGCTGTATACCGCCTCCCCGGCCGGCGCCTACCACTACAAAAACGGCGTCAATCCCAAGGCCATCGTCGCCCTGGTGCCGGCCGCCGTCGTCGCCCTCCTCATCGCGTTCGTCCCGGCGTTGGCACCGGCAGCACCGTTCGCCTGGTTCTTCGCCGCCGGAATTGCGGCTGTGGTGTATTTCTTCATCGCGGACCGCTCGCAGCAGCTGGAAGACCGCGACGGCGAGACCATCGCCGTCGCCAGCAAGCACTAAGGAACCGCAATGCGCATACTCGTAGCGAACGTCAACACCACCGCGTCCATGACGGACTCCATCGCCGCCCAGGCCCGCAGCATCGCGTCCCCGGGAACGGAAATCGTGGGAATAACACCACGGTTCGGCGCCGACTCCTGTGAGGGGAACTTCGAAAGCTACCTTGCGGCCATCGCAGTGATGGATGCTGTGACCTCCTACCCGGAGCCGTACGACGCCGTAGTCCAGGCCGGGTACGGTGAGCACGGACGGGAGGGGCTGCAGGAGCTGCTGGACGTTCCCGTAGTGGATATCACCGAAGCCGCGGCCAGCACCGCCATGTTCCTGGGCCACAAGTATTCGGTGGTGACCACCCTCGACCGGACTGTCCCGCTCATCGAGGACCGGCTGAAGCTGGCCGGCTTGGATGCCCGCTGCGCTTCCGTCCGGGCCAGCGGCATGGCAGTCCTGGAGCTGGAGGAGGAGCCGGAGCGTGCAGTGGAAGCCATCATCAGCCAGGCGATGCTGGCCGTCAGCCAGGACAGGGCCGAGGTGATTGTGTTGGGCTGCGGCGGGATGGCGGGCCTGGACGAGCAGATCCGGCAACGCGCGGGAGTGCCCGTGGTGGACGGTGTGGCCTCCGCGGTAACCATCGCCGAATCCCTTGTCCGCATGCGCCTCTCCACATCCAAAGTCCGGACGTACGCTGCACCGCGGCCCAAGACCGTCATAGGCTGGCCGCTGAACAGCACGGGCGTCCCGGCTTCCCTTTAGCTGCCGCTCAATACAGCACCGGCTCGAATCCGTCACCGCCTTACGGCAGCCATCGGCACACAGGAGAAAAGTTGAACCACCCCCAGCGCCCGGGCCGCGTCGCAGTGGTCACCGGAGCGGGTTCCGGAATCGGCCGGGCGGTGGCCCACCTCCTCCTGGCCGATGGCTTCGCCGTTGCCCTGGCCGGGCGGCGCGAACAGCAACTGCAGGAGACCGCGGACGCCCATCCGGGTGCGCTGGTGGTGACATGCGACGTTACCCGGCCTGACGACGTCGAGCGTCTTTTTGGTGCCACACTGCAGAAATGGGGGCGGGTGGACCTGCTGTTCAACAACGCCGGGGTGTTTGGTCCGGCGGCGAGCGTGGATGAGATCTCGTTGGCCGACTGGGACGCCACCCTGGCGGTGAACCTGACCGGGTCCATGCTCTGCGCCGCGGCGGCAGTCCGGGCCATGAAGGCGCAGGATCCGCAGGGCGGGCGGATTATCAACAACGGATCCATTTCCGCGCACTCGCCCCGGCCCCGGACGGTGGCCTACGCCGTCACGAAGCACGCCATGACGGGCCTGACTAAAAGCATCGAGCTGGACGGGCGGGGCTTCGGGATCACCTGCGGGCAGATCGACATCGGCAACACCGCCACGGAGATCATGGACACGATCGGCGTCGGAGCCGGAGCGCTGCAGGCCGACGGCAGCCGCCGGGTGGAGCCCACGTTTCCAGTGGAGGACGCAGCCCGGGCCGTCCTGATGATGGCCAACATGCCGGCTTCGGCCAGTGTGGGGTCCGTGGTAGTGACGGCGGCGGGCATGCCGTTCATCGGGCGCGGCTAGCTGCACCGAACTACAGCGGCAGCAGGCCTGACAAATCGGCGCGCAGGCCGGAGGCGGCCACCCTGCCTGCCGCCACTGCCTCCGCCCAGCCCAACTGGCCCGTTGCCATCGCCAGCCAAGTGCCGGCGTCGCACTCAATCACATTGGGCGGCGTTCCGCGCGTGTGGCGGGGACCTTCCACACACTGGGTTACGCCGAACGGCGGAACCCGCACCTCCACGGAATTGCCCGGTGCACGCGCCGTCACTTCCTCCAGTGTGTACCGCACCGCCGTCGCCAGGAGGGCCCGCGTAACGGGAGGAACGTCCGAGGCCGGGCCGGCAGCTTTCCGCCACGCCGCGAGGGCCGCGGCGCCTTCCTGGACGTCAATACGACGGCGGGCGACAGGCATGTTTCCGGGCTCCTCTGTGAAAGTGAATGCTTCTGGCCGGTGTCAGTCCAGCAGCGCCGAAACAGCCGGCCCGAGCCGGATCTTCCCCACCGGCCGGCCGCCGCCAAGGACGGGCTCAACTACCTTCTCGAGCACGCTGGCGACCCCCGGGATCTCTACGGCACCGGCGGCAGCGAGGAGCGTCAGGGCCACCAGCGAGGTGGCCCTGACGTTTCCGTCCAGGACCTTGACGGCCACGGCGGCACCCTGCGGCGTGGCCATGGCCAGGACACCTTCTGCTCCTATCTTGGCGATGATTTCCAGTTCATCCATCACCACGGTGTTGGCCTCGCCGCGGCCCTGCACCGCCCACGGATAGTCGAGCATCGAGGTCGCGATGGTGGCGGCCCGGGCGTTGAAGCTCTGGTCGCCGGGCGCCTTGGCCAGCTGCGAGAAGCCCCGCGCCAGCCCCTTGAGCGAGACGGCGGCCACGGGCGCGCCGCACCCGTCGATCCCCAGGTGGGCGATCTTCTCACCCGTGTACTCCTCGATAACCGTGCGGACTTGCTGCTGCAGCGGGTGGTTGGGCTCCAAATAGCTGTGCGTGTCCCAGCCGTTTTCCGTGCAGGCCCACAGGAAAGCGGCGTGCTTGCCCGAACAGTTGAAGGCCAGCTTCGACTTGCCGCGTTCGGAACGCACCAGCCAGTTCCGGGCTGTTTCATCCTGCGGCCAAGCTTCGGGGCACTGCAGCTGGTCTTCGCGCACCCCGGCCGCCTTGAGCATGCCGGACACAACATCCATGTGGTCCAGGGAACCCACGTGGCTGGCGCAGGCCAACGCCACCTGGGCGCCGCGGAGCGGCACGCCGGCCTGCATCGAGGCCAGTGCCTGGAGCGGCTTCAGGGCGGATCTGGCGTAGATGGGGGTGTTGATGTCGCCAAGTTCGGTAACCACCGAACCGTCGGCGGCGATGAGCACGGCGGAGCCAATGTGCCGGGATTCCACAAAGCCGCTGCGCTCGATCACGGCCAGCTCGACGGCGGAGTCCACGGTAAAGGTGGCATGCGGGTTATGCGGCATGCTGCCAGTCTATGGGCCAGCGCCCTGGATGCCCGGCTACTCCACGGTGACCATCACCGACTGCCAGCCGGAGGCGCCGTCGGGAACCGGGTCGGCACGCTGCTGGGTCTGGACTGCGCCGGTGCCGTCCGTGGCGCGGACTTTGAGGTAGTGCGGGCCGGGCGTGGCATCCCACTGATAGGACCACTGGCGCCACGTCACCAGGGACGCCTCAGCGGAGAGGTCCACTTCCACCCAGTCCTCGTTGTCGACCTGGATTTCCACCTTGGTGATGCCGCGGGTCTGGGCCCAGGCGGTGCCGCCCACCGCCACCTTCCCCGCGGGCACCTTCGCGAAGGACTTTGGAACGTCCACCCGCGCCATGGTCTTGATGGGCCCGCGCTCGGACCAGCCGCGCTCCGTCCAGTAGGCCTTGTTGTCCGCGAACCTCGTCACTTCCAGGTCCACTACCCACTTGGTGGCGGATACGAACCCGTACAGGCCTGGGACCACCATCCGCACCGGGTAGCCGTGCTCGAGGGGCAGCGGCTCGCCGTTCATTCCGATCGCCAGGATGGCATCGCGGTCATCCTGCAGGACCTCCAGCGGGGTGGATGCGCTGAAACCGTCAACGGATGTGGAGAGCACCATGTCCGCCCCGTCCTTGGGCCGTGCCCGCTTCAGCACCTCGCGGATGGGCAGGCCCAGCCATTTGGCATTGCCGGCGAGGTTGCCGCCCACAGGATTGGAGACACAGGTGAGCGTGACGTGCGATTCGATCAGGTCGGCGTCGAGCAGGTCCTGGAAGGTGAGCCGGACTTCCTCCTCCACCAGCCCGTGCACCCGCAGTTCCCACTCGTCCGCATTGATTTCCGGCACGCTCAGGGCGGTATCGATGCGGTAGAACTCCCCGTTCGGGGTGACCCACGGCGGGACACCTGGCACCGGAGACTGGACCCCGGCCGGAACGGCGGAGGCAGCCCTGGCCGGTGCGGGCAGCTGCAGCGCCCCGCGTGCCTGGGCAACCCTGCTGCGTGCGGCGCTCAGGAGCTTGCCGCCCACCGCTGCCATTCCGGCAGCAGCCGCCGTGGTCCCGGCGGCGGCGAAGAAACGGCGGCGGGTGGCGCCGCCGGCCACGGCAGAGCCGGCACTACTGGCCGGCGCTTCCGGCCAGGTCTTTAGTCCGTGCAGCCGGGCCACCAAGAGCCGCAGCACAACCAGGCCGGCGATGGTTCCCACGACGGACGGGATGGCATCCGCCGGCCCTACTCCTGCCCGGGTCACCACGCTGGCCACGATGACAGCACCCATCAACAGGACACCCAACACACCCAGGATCCAGCGCCGGTAGGCCACAACGCCCAGGACACACGCCAGGACGGCGATGGTCAGGCCCATGCCGACAAAAAGCGCCGCCTTGTCGTTGGTGCCGAACGTGGCGATCGCGAAGTCCTTCATCCACGATGGCGTGAAGTCGATGAAAGTCGAACCCAGGGCAATAACGGGGGTAGCGCGGGCCGTAAAAAACGCTCCAACCAGCTCGGCCACGGCAAGGACGACGGCGGCCGCCACCACACCCGCCAGCGCTGCCAGAGGGGTGGGGCCTTTGAGCCGGTTTTGAAGGTTTTCCATGATGGAGATTCGGAGCGGACTGCTCCAGGGATGGTTTTCCCCGGGCTGGCACAGGTACTGACACAGCTTAGGAGGGGGCAGGGTGCACAAAGTACCCTTGGAGACTGTGAAGGTACTCGTCATCGGCCCCGGAGGCCGCGAACACGCCATTGTCCGCTCCCTGCTCGCCGACCCCAACGTTTCCGAGGTCCACGCAGCCCCCGGCAATGCCGGCATCAGCACGCTGGTCCCCACCCACAAGATCAACGCCAACGATCCCGACGCCGTAGCCGCCCTGGCCACCAAGCTCACCGTGGACCTGGTGGTAGTGGGTCCGGAGGCGCCGCTCGCAGCAGGTGTTTCGGACGCCGTCCGCGAGGCCGGGATCCCCGTCTTCGGCCCCAGCAAGGCCGCCGCCCAGCTCGAGGCTTCCAAGGCATTCGCCAAGGAGATCATGGCCGAAGCCGGCGTCCCCACGGCCATGGCCATGGTGGCCACCAACGCCGAGGAAGCCGCATCAGCCCTGGACACTTTCGGCGCGCCCTATGTGGTGAAAGACGACGGACTTGCGGCCGGCAAGGGCGTGGTGGTCACCAAGAACCGCGACGAAGCCCTGGCCCACGCGCAGTCCTGTTTCGACGCCGGCGGCTCCGTGGTGATCGAGGAGTTCCTCGACGGCCCCGAGGTTTCCCTCTTTGTCCTCTGCGACGGCCAGAACACCGTCCCGCTGTCACCAGCCCAGGACTTCAAGCGGATCTTCGACAACGACGAAGGACCCAACACCGGCGGAATGGGCGCCTACACCCCGCTGGAATGGGCCCCCGAAGGTTTGGTCCAGGAAGTCATCGAACGCGTGGCCCAGCCCACCGTCAACGAGATGGCCCGCCGCGGCACCCCGTTTGTTGGCGTCCTGTTCGTGGGGCTGGCCCTCACCTCCCGCGGCACCCGCGTGATCGAATTCAACGTCCGCTTCGGCGACCCCGAAACCCAGGCCGTGCTGGCACGGCTCAAGACGCCCCTCGGTGCCCTGCTGATGGCAGCCGCCAAGGGCGAACTGGACAAGGCAGAAGAGCTGCGCTGGGCGAAAGAGACTGCTGTCGCCGTCGTCGTCGCTTCCGAAAACTACCCCGGCACTCCCCGCACCGGTGACCGCATCCGCGGGCTGAAGAAGGTGGAGGAACTTGAAGGCGTACACGTGATCCACGCCGGCACCTCCCTGGACGAGGACGGCAAGGTCATCTCCGCAGGCGGGCGCGTCCTCGCCGTCGTCGCGCTGGGAAGTGACCTGGTGGAGGCGCGTGAAAAAGCGTACGACGGCGTGGAGCTGGTCCAGCTGGAAGGCTCGCAGTTCCGCACGGACATCGGCGGCAAGGCCGCCCGCGGCGAGATCCGGGTATCGTCCGGCGCTACCGGATCGCTGCCCATCACGAAGGCGAAGGCATAGCATGAGCGAAACTTCCGCACCACGCGGCTTCAGCACCGCCACCCTGGACCTGCCGGGCTGGAAGCACCTCTACTCCGGCAAGGTCCGCGACCTGTATGAGCCGGCTGACGATTCCATCGTCGAACGGGTGGGCCAGGAGTGCGTGCTGGTAGTGGCCAGCGACCGGATCAGCGCCTTCGACCACGTCCTGGCCAGCGAAATTCCGGACAAGGGGCGCATCCTGACCCAGCTGAGCCTCTGGTGGTTCGACCAGTTGGACGTGGAGCACCACGTGCTGGCCTCCACCGTGGAGGACGGCGTTCCGGCGGCCGTGGAAGGCCGTGCCATGATCTGCAAGAAGCTGGACATGTTCCCGGTGGAGTGCATCGCCCGCGGCTACCTCACCGGCTCCGGCCTGCAGGAATACCGCGCCTCCGGAACCGTGTGCAGCATCCCCCTGCCGGAGGGGCTGGTGGACGGCTCGCGGCTGGAGCAGGCCATCTTTACGCCGTCGGCAAAGGCTGCGGTGGGCGAGCACGACGAGAACATCACCTACGACGCTGTGGTGGCCATGGTGGGTGACGACATCGCCGGCCGGCTGAGCGAGCTCACCTTGCAGATTTATACCAAGGCGGAGGCCATTGCGCGGGACCGGGGGATTATCCTCGCCGATACCAAAGTGGAGTTCGGCTACGACGCCGTCTCCGGTTCGATCACCCTTGGCGACGAAGTGCTGACACCGGATTCCTCGCGGTTTTGGGACGCCGCCACATACCAGCCGGGGCAGGCGCAGCCTTCGTACGACAAGCAGTATGTCCGCGACTGGCTCACGTCGGCCGAGTCGGGCTGGGACAGATCGTCTGATGCGCCTCTGCCGCCACTGCCCGAAGACGTTATTTCCCGTACCCGCAGCCGCTACGTCGAGGCGTACGAGAAGCTGACCGGGAAGGCCTTCGCCTGATTGTTGCGGCTCAGCTGGCCTTGGTGGCAGCTGCGGCCCGCTTCTGGGCCAGCCGGATTTCCAGGACCGCGTCCAGTGCCTGCTGGACGCGGTCTGCCGCGCCGGCCGCGGTGAAGGCTTTCTGGGCTTCTTCCAGGTGCACCAGGGCTTCGTCAGCTTCGCCGGCGGCTTTCAGGGATTTGCCGAGGAGCAGTGAAACCTCGCCTGCCGTGTGCTTGGCGAGGGCGTCGCGTTCCGCGTGGATTTCCCGCAGCTTTTCGACGGCGCCAACAATGTCCCCGGTCAGGTACAGCCAGCGGGCGCGGATGAAGGCGACCTCAAGTTCGTCGCTCTTGGTGCCGCCCACGATGGAGAAGGCCAGCTCTGCCCGTTCGATCGAGGATAAGGTCTCGGGCTCGACGATTCCCGATGACAGCCGGACCGCCGCGGAGGCCTTGTTGAACCGCGCCCACAGCTCTATATCGTTGGCGGGGGAGAGGAGCTTCGCGGCACGTTCGTGATGCTTGACTCCTTCAGCGTAGTCGTGGCGCATGAAGGCCACATTGCCCACCACCCACGCGACTTCGCCGGCAAGCTGGGACATGGAGTTCTCGTCAACCTGGGTCAGGAGGTCCTGGCAGGATTTCCATGCTTCGTCGAGCCGGCCGCTCTCAGCGAGGGCGCCGATCAGGACCCGCAGGGCACCGACGATGATGGTGGAGCTCTTGGGCAGCTGCCGCGAAAGCTCCATGGCCTCCTGGGCATAATTGACAGCCATTGACAACTGGCCCTGGCGCTGGCACACCGTGGCCAGCATTTGCCGCGCTCGCACGCCCAGGCCCACCGATTCGGTGGCCATCGGGTGCTCCAGCAGGCGCTGGATAATTTCACGGCACTCCTGCAGGTCGCCATGCTTCATCAGGCATTCGGCCTGCATATAGGACATGTTCCACCAGGCGCTGGTGTTCTTCCCGTCGAGGGCTATCCGGGCGGCACTGGCGGCGTGGCTCGCGGCGAGCGGATAGTCGCGCAGGTCCCAGGCCTGGCGGGCGTAGAGGCCGGCCAGGACGTACTCGGCGTCGCTGACGGTGATGGGTTGGCTCCAGGCCTCCAGAGCCTTGGGGGCAAGCTCAAGCCGCTTTGCAAGCTCGTCGATCACCTCCGCCGTTGGTTCCCTTCGGCCGGTTTCAAGCAGGGAGATGTAACTGGGCGAGTAAAGATCTTTACCCAGTTCAGCCTGTGTCAGTCCGCGTTCAAGCCGCTCCGCCCGGAGCTTCTCCCCGAATCCGTTGCCCACGGGATTTCCTCCTTTTCCGGACACTCTTTGCATCAGAGGCTTGACAGCCTCTGTGGAAAACATTTTACAATGTATGTCAACAAGGGCTGTGCTGAATTTGTAACGAATCCGACTCGTATTGAGGAACATATCTATGTTGAAGAAGATTGCGGCCGCCGCCGCACTGGCCGGGGCACTGGCCTTCTCTGCTGCGGCTCCGGCCGTTCTGTCCGCGGGTTCCATCGCCGACACCGAGAACGTAGCGGTAGCACGCACAGGCAACTGGCCGGATCCGATGTCAAAGCCGGTCAAGGATAAGAACAGCGACACCACGTACACCACGTACACCGGCAACTGGCCTGACCCGATGTAAATAGCTTCCTCACCACAGGAGGCGAGGGAGGCCCCGGAGCATCTGCTCCGGGGCCTTTCCCTTTACCGAAAAGTTATCTGCCGGCACGTCTGCCCGGAACACAAAAGAGGGCCTCCGGCAGGAGACCCTCTTTGCTATGGTCGGGATGACAGGATTTGAACCTGCGACCTCTTCGTCCCGAACGAAGCGCGCTACCAAGCTGCGCTACATCCCGATCCGCTGCAAAAGCAACTTTACAAGAATAGCCGATGCGGGTCCCCGATGCGAAATCCTGAAGGCTCCCCTCGGCTTTCCAGTCTCAGACCAGCGAGTCCTTCCACGCACCGTGCAGGTCGGCGAACCGGCCGCCCCCGCCGATCAGTTCCGCGGGGGAGCCGTCCTCCACGATCCGGCCGGCATGCACCACCAGTACCCGGTCAGCCGTTTCCACCGTTGACAGCCGGTGCGCGATGATCAGCGCCGTCCTGCTGGCGGCGTCCGTGCCCGCCAGCAGCCGGGAGAGCCCGTTCTGAACCAGCCTTTCCGAGGGGATGTCCAGTGAGGACGTGGCCTCGTCCAGGATCAGCACGGCCGGGCGGGCCAGGAACGCGCGGGCGAAGCTGATCAGTTGGCGTTGCCCGGAGGAGACCCGGCCGCCGCGCTTGTTGACGTCGGTGTCATATCCCTCGGGAAGTTCCAGGATGAAGTCATGCGCGCCCACCGCTTTCGCGGCCTCCTCGATGTCGGCCCGGGATGCCTCCGGCCGGCCCAGGGCGATGTTGTCAGCAACGGAACCGCTGAACAGGAAGGCCTCCTGCGTGACCATCACGATGTTGCGCCTCAGGTCGGTGGTGCTGAGGCTGCGGAGGTCCACGCCGTCCAGGGCCAGGGATCCGGAAGAAACGTCGTAGAAGCGGGCGATCAGTTTGGCCAGGGTGGACTTCCCGGCGCCGGTCTGGCCCACCAGGGCCACCGTCTGGCCCGCCGGGATGTGCAGGTTCAGCCGCGGAACAACGAGCGGGCCGTCGCCGTAGCGGAACTCCACGTCCTTGAAATCGATCCTGCCGCTGGCGTTGTCCAGGGCCACGGGGTTCCTGGGCGGGCGGACGGTGGGCACCTCTTCGAGGAGGCCGGATACCTTCTCCAGGGCGGCCTGCGCACTCTGGAAGGAGTTGTAGAACATCGCCATCTGGTCCACGGGCTGGAAGAACCGCTTGGTGGACAGGATGAGCGCCAGCAGCACCCCCACTGCAAGGTCGCCGGTGAGGACGCGGAAACCGCCAAAGAGCAGCACCACGGCCACGCAGACGTTTCCGATCAATACCAGCCCCGGCTGGAAGATGCCGTTGAGGTTGATGGAACGGACGGTAACCAGCCGGTAGTCCTCGGCGAGCTTCCCGTACTGATCGGCATTTTCCTGTTCCTTGCGGAAAGCCTTTACGGCCCGGATGCCCGTCATGGTCTCCACGAAGTGCACAATCAGCCGCGCGGAGACCACCCGGGATTCACGGAACGCGATCTGGGAGTGCTTCTGGTACCAGCGGGCCAGGAAGAACATCGGGACGCCGGCGGCCAGCACCAGCAGGCCGCTGCGCCAGTCCAGCGCGAACACCGTTACGGCGGTGAAGACCATAAACAGCAAACCGGAAGCCAGCGAGCTGACCCCGGAGTCCAGGAGTTCGCGGAGGGCTTCCAGGTCCGAGGTCTGGCGGGCAATGATGCGCCCCGACGTGTATTTCTCGTGGAACTCCAGGCTCAGCCGCTGCGTGTGGCGGAACACCCTCAGGCGAAGGTCCAGCAGCATGGCCTGGCTCAGCCTGGCGGTGGACGTCACATACAGGGCGGTGAGCCCTGCCGTCGCAACCGCAGCGAGCAGATAGGCGACGCCGGTCATGACCAGGGGGAGGTTGTCTCCGGCCTGCAGGGCAGGCAGCGCGTGGTCGATCCCAAAGGCGATCAGCGCCGGGCCGGCCACACGGGCCGCCTGCGAAAGGACCACCGTGGCAATCGTCAGCCAGAACCTCAGCCGCACCGGCCGGATCAGGCTGCGCAGCAGTGCCAGCGACCGCCGTCGTACTGCCCTGCTGTCGCTCTTGCTGAGGTGGGCATTATCCTCGTTGGCCGTGCCAAAGGTAGTGGTGCTCATCGGGTCACTTCCTCTGCCTGGTCCTCGAGGGCGGACAGTTCAGAGTCGAGGTCGCGTGGTTCCTGCTCCAGGCTGGCAATGACGTAGCGGTAGTGGTGGTTGCCCGCCAGCAGTTCGGTGTGCGTGCCCACCGCACTGATGCGGCCGTCTTCCAGCAGCGCCACCCGGTCCGCCAGTGCCACGGTGGACGGGCGGTGGGCCACGATGAGCGTAGTGGTGTCTTGCAGTACCGCCCGGAGCCGTGTTTCCACCAGCTCCTCGGTGTGGACGTCCAGGGCAGACAGCGGATCGTCCAGGACCAGTACCCGGGGGCGCGCGGCGATGGCGCGCGCCAGGGCAATCCGCTGCCGTTGTCCGCCGGACAGGCTGAGTCCTTCCTCGCCGATCAGCGTGTCCACCCCCTCAGGAAGGGAGTAGGCGAAGTGCGCCTGGGCCACGTCCAGGGCTTCGTCGAGGACGGCGTCTGTCCTCACGGGCGCACCGAGCAGGACGTTGTCCCGGACGGAATTGGAGAAAAGCGTGGTGTCCTCGAAGGCTACGGCGACAATCCGGCGGAGCTCCTCCACGTGGAAGTTCCGCAGGTCCACGCCATCGATGGTGATGGACCCGCCCGTAACGTCGTACAAGCGGGGAACAAGCTGGATGAGTGCGCTCTTGCCGCTTCCGGTGATGCCTACCAGCGCCATGGTTTCGCCGGGCCGGATGTCGAGGGTGATTTCCTTCAGGATGGGCTTGTCCGGGGCGTCCTCAAAGGCGAAGGTGGCGCTGTTGAAGCGGAGTTCGCCGGCCAACTGGCTGGGCCGGGCGGGTTCCGGGGGACTGGTGATGGTGTTGGGCGCGTCCATCACTTCGAAGTGCCGGTCGACGGCGGTCTTTGCAGTGAGTGCCATGGCCAGCAGCATGCCGGAAAATTCCACGGGTGAGGCCATAACGGCTGCGGTGGCAAAGAAAGCCACCAGCGCGCCGATACTGAGCTGGCCGCTCGCGCACAACATCACGCCAACCACCAGCCCTGCCCCGAGGGCAAGTTCGGGCAGGAGCGTGACCACCATGGTGAATGTTGCCTGGTGGCGTGCCTTTTCAATCTCGGTCTGGCGCAGTTCTTCCGCTTGTTCGTTGAAGTTTTCGAGCGCCTCCCGGCTCCGCCCGAACGCCTTGAGCACGCGGATGCCGTGCACTGATTCCTCAACGGTGGTGGCAAGATCGCCGGCTTGGTCCTGGCTGCGGCGGGCCACCCTGCTGAAGCGGGTCCGGAACCGGAAACTGTAGGCCATGATGGGCACGGCCGCGGCCAGGAAGATGAGGGCAAGCTGCCAGCTCATGACGAACATCACCGTGATGCCGATGATTACCGTGAGGGTGGTGACCACCAGCATGATGGCGCCAAAAGCCATCCAGCGGCGCAGGAAGTTCAGGTCTGTCATTGCCCGCGACAACAACTGGCCGGATCCCCAGCGATCGTGGAAGGAGACGGTCAGGTCCTGGAGGTGGTCATACAACGAAACCCGCATCCGGGTTTCCACTGACGTGGCGGGGTTGATGACGAACTGCCGGCGGAGGGCCACAAGGCCTGCTTCGGCTACACCCAGTACCAGGATGACGCCGGCGGAGATCCAGACTGCTTCCGTTGCGCCGCCCGGCTTGAGTGCTTCATTGACCAGCACCCGGAGGACCTGCGGGATGGTGAGTGCTACCACGCTGGCCAGAAGCGCGCAGAGAAGTCCCAACAGAAGCCGGGGGATGATCGGCCGGACATGCGGATAGAGGCGACGGATGGATCGAAAAAAAGGAGTTTGCTTGGCCATGCCCGCTTCTCAAGCTCTAAAACGAATGTAGTTTCCCGTAGCAACAACCCTATGCCATGGCGTGAGGCGATTCACAGGAATCGGGAGAGCGTAGGCAGCTTGGCCAGTTATTGCAGTACGCAATGAAGAGGCTGTCCGGCAGAACCCGATGCGCTATGACCTTTGGTTCCAAAAAGTGCCGGCAGGGAACCCGAACTGATAGCGCAAACGGGTCAGCTGGGCGAGGTGAGCGTCAGCAGGACTGCTTCGGGCCGGCAGGCGATCCTTACCGGGGCAAAGCGGGAGGTGCCGATACCGCCCGAGACGTTCACCGGCGTCGTACTTCCGTTGCTCTGCCAGTCATTAAGGCCCTTGGCCCGCCAGGTGGGGAGGTCGCAGTTGGACACCAGCGCGCCGTACCCGGGCACGCACAGTTGGCCGCCATGGGTGTGCCCGGCGAGGAGGAGGTCCGCCCCGGCCTCGGTAAAGTGGTCCAGCACGCGCTGGTAGGGGGCATGGATGACGGCGACGCGGACGTGCGGAGTGGCGTCCTGGTTGACTGTGCCGCGGGGCCAGCCTGCGTAGCGCTCCCGGTTGAGGTGGGGATCGTCCACGCCGGAGAAGTCGAAGCGGATGCCTTTCAGGACCACGGACTGGTGCCGGTTGGTCAGGTCTATCCAGCCGCCCATGCCAAAGCCGGAACGGAGCCGCGGCCAGTCCAGCGGGATGGGCTTGGGTTTGGCTTTGGAAGGGCCAAGCAGGTAGGACGCCGGGTTCTTCAGGCTGGGGGCAAAGTAGTCGTTGGAGCCGGGGACAAACACGCCGGGGAACTCCAGGAGGGGGCGGAGCGCCTGCAGGAGGGGGTCCACCGCCTTGGCATGGCTGAGGTTGTCACCGGTGTTGACCACCAGGTCGGGCTCAAGGCCGGCCAGCGACTCCAGCCAGGCAGCCTTCTTCTCCTGCCCCGGGACAAAATGGATATCGCTCAGGTGCAGGACCCGGAAGGGCGCTTGGCCCCGGGGAAGGATGTCCAAAGTCT
This sequence comes from Arthrobacter sp. Ha26, assembly GCF_059091705.1. Classification (NCBI taxonomy): domain Bacteria; kingdom Bacillati; phylum Actinomycetota; class Actinomycetes; order Micrococcales; family Micrococcaceae; genus Arthrobacter; species Arthrobacter sp. Ha26. The sequence continues at coordinate 750,900 of NZ_JBNHGX010000001.1, read as the reverse complement.
CTTCCCGGAGGACAAACTGGTTTTTCTCCCACAGGCCGTACCCCACGGCAGCGAGTCCTGCCGTGGCGCCGGCTCCCGCGGTGACGGCAAAGCCGCGCCCGATGGTGCGGGCGCGGCTAACCAAAGCACTGGTTGAGGTCATCGGCGGCTAGCCGTTCCCGTTTCCATTGCCGTTCCCATTGCCGTTTCCGTTGCTGCTCGGCTGGGGCGCGGGCTGGGTGGCGGGCGGTGCCACCGGGGCTTGGGTGCCCTGGGTGCCCTGGGGTGCCGCCGGGGTGGTCCGGGTAGTGGTTCCGCCGCCGTTCAGCAGGTTGCCGGGCGCTGCCGGGAACGGATCCGTGCCGTACGCGGGTGCGATCTTCGACATGAAGTTGGAGAACATCGGCCCCGCGATCATGTAGCCGTCAATGCCTTTGTAGAACTTGCCGTTGACCGTGACGTTCTGCCCTGCGCGGCCTTGGTCGCCCAGTGCATCACCGAACCAGGCAGCGGTGGCCAGGCCCGTGGTGTGGCCAACAACCCAGGTGGAGCCGTTGTTGTTGGACGTACCGGTCTTCGCGCCGATGGGGAAGCTCGTGCGGGTGGAAATCCGGGGCTGGATCAACGAGCCCGATCCGCGGTTGAGGACTTCCTGCAGCGCATAGTTGACGCCGCGGGCCACCTCGGGCTTGAGTGCGTCCCGGCAACTGGTGGACTGCGCAGGCAGTTGCTTGCCGCTTCCATCTGTAACCGCGGTGATGGCAATGGCCTCGCAGAACTTGCCGTCGTTCGCGAACGTGGCGAAGGCGCTGGCCATGGTCAGCGGGGACGTCTGGGTGGAACCCAGGAGGTTGCCCAGCGTGGACATGTCCACCTTGGGGTGGGGATCATCCCCGGACGGCAGGCCGCTGTGCAGTCCGACGGCGTCAACCACCTTCTGGATGCCGCAGAAGTCCAGCTGGGCTGCTGAGGCGAAGGTAACCGTGTTGATGGAGTTGTAGAGGCCTTCGAGCACGGACAAGGGGCGGTACCACTGGGGTTCGGCGTTCTGCAGGTCGTCCGCCGTGCCAAGGCCGGCGTTCTTCTGCGCAGTGCTGTAGCCGCCGGTCACCTTGCCGCAGGTGTTCCGCCACGGGAAGTTCAGCGGGTAGATGCGCTGGGCTGCATTGACCACGGTGTTCATGGACTTGCCCTCGTTAAGCCATTCCGCGAACGTGAAGGGCTTCATGGTGGAGCCGGGCTGGAAGCCGCCGATGCCGTTGAGGTCGTTGCCGTCCTTGTCCAGCTTGTCCACGTTGAAGTTCAGCTGCGAGTCGAAGGAACTTTCAGCGGGCAGGAAGCTGGTGTTCTGCGCCATGGAGATGATCTTGCCGGTGCCAGGCTGCACGGAAACCATCGAGGCGCCCCATTTGTCCGGGTTGGCTCCGGTGGACGCGTTGACCTGTTCCTGTGCCACGGCCTGGGCATTCGGGTCCAGCGTGGTGGTGATGGTGAGGCCGCCGCCGTAAATCAGGCGCTGGCGCTCCTTGAGGTCCGCGCCATAGGCAGGGTTATTCTCCAGCAGGTGCAGGACGTAGTCGCAGAAGTACGGAGCGGTGGATGAATAGGAGCAGCCCTGCTTGGGCTGGGTCACTTTGGGTTCCACCGGGGTGGCGACGGCGGCGTCATGGTCTGCCTGGCTGATCTTGCCCTGGTTCAGCATCAGGCCCAGGACCAGGTCGCGGCGCTCTTTGGACGCTTCCGGGTTGGTGATGGGGTCGAACGCGGAGGGACTGTTGACCAGCCCGGCCAGCAGCGCAGCCTGCGGAAGCGAAAGGTCCTTGGCGGAAGTGCTGAAGAAGAACCTGGAGGCGGCCTCCACGCCGTACGCGTCACGGTTGAAGAACACGATGTTCAGGTAGCCCTCAAGGATCTGCTCCTTGCTGAACTCCTTCTCCAGGGCGATGGCGAGTTTCATCTCGCGAAGCTTGTCGCCAACGCCCTTGTTGACGCCGTTGAGCTTGATCTGGTCCTCGTTGCCTTCGGCGGCGAGGTTGGCGTTGAGCACGTTGTTGACGTACTGCTGGGTGATGGTGGAGGCGCCCTGCTTGTTGCCGCGCGCAGTGCTGACCAGCGCACGGAGGATACCCGTGGTGTCCACACCGCCGTGGTCATAAAAACGGCTGTCCTCGACGGCGATGACAGCTTCCTTCATGAACGGTGAGATCTGATCCAGCGCTACCTTGGTGCGGTTTTCCGTGTAGACGCTGGCAATCTCGCTGCCATCCGCGGCCAGGATCCTGGTGGTCTGGTTGGGCGGATCAACCTTCAGCTCTGCCGGAAGGGTGTCGAAGAACTCGATCGAACCACTGGCCGCGCTGCCGGAGACGGCCGCCGCGGGGACCAGCAGGCCTGCTACCAGGACACCACAAATAGCACTCACGCCAAGGAAAACGAGGATCTTTCCGAGGGTGGTGGCAGTGTCGAATAATGGGTTCTTACGAGTCGCCATGTTTTCCACTTTACCGGCAAGGACTAGTCTTTCTCTCATGACCAAATGGGAGTACGCCACGATTCCGCTCATTATCCACGCCACAAAACAGATCCTGGACCAGTGGGGAGATGACGGCTGGGAGCTCGTCCAGGTAGTCCCCGGACCCGACGGAAACGGTTTGGTTGCCTACTTGAAGAGGGAGAAGCAGTAGCATGAGCACCTCCGCAGAAGCCCAGTCCGGCGCCGCCGCCGCACCTGTTTCCGCTGTTGAGCAGCGCCTGGCGGACCTCGGGTTGAGCCTTCCCGAGGTTGCCGCGCCGGTGGCCGCATACGTCCCCGCCGTGATCTCCGGCAACCACGTCTACACCTCCGGACAGCTGCCCTTCATTAACGGCAAACTCCCGGCAAGGGGCAAAGTTTCCGCCGGCACTGAAGGTTTTGCCGACGAGCCCACTGTTTCCCCTGAAGACGCCCAGCAGTACGCCGCGGTCTGCGCCGTTAACGCCCTGGCCGCCGTCAAGAGTGTCATCGGAGACCTCGACCGCATCACCCGCATCGTCAAGGTTGTGGGATTCGTCTCATCGGACCCGTCCTTCACCGGACAGCCCGGGGTGATCAACGGCGCCTCGGAACTGCTGGGCCGCGTCCTTGGTGACGCAGGCCAGCATGCCCGTTCCGCCGTCGGCGTTTCCGTACTGCCGCTCGACTCTCCGGTAGAGGTCGAACTGATCGCCGAATTCAGCTAGGACCGGTCGCTTCCCTTGCCTCACCTCGCCCGACGCCTGTTTGCACTCCCTCAGGACCTTGAAGGAGCGGCGCAGAGCTGGCTCGAACACGGCGAGAGGAGCCCCCGGGCCGCCCGCCTCGCATCATCCGTTGTACTGCTGCGTGATTCCCCCACCGGCCTGGAAACCTGGCTGGCCTACAGGCCCGGTTCCTCGCCGCTGGGGGTCCTGGCGTTCCCCGGCGGCTCGCTGGATGCGGCCGACGACGACCCCGTGGGCTGGCTGGGCCCCTCACCGCAGCATTGGGCCGAGCAGATGGGAACGGACGACGTCGGGCTGGCGCGCCGCCACGTGGTGGGCGCCATCCGCGAACTCTTCGAGGAGACCGGCGTGCTCCTGGCCGGCGCAGACATGGCCGGCACGGTTGAAGCCACGTCCACTTCTGAATGGATGCGTGCCCGCCTCGCCGTGGCCGACCAGGAAAAGAGCTTCCCCGAGGTCCTCGGCAAACGGGGACTCTCCCTGCGCACCGACCTGCTGAAGTCCCTGGTCAACTGGCGCAGCCCGGACTTTGCCCACCGCAGGTTCGATACCCGCTATTTCGCCGCCACCGTTCCGCTGAACCAGCAGCCCACCCTGCTGGAGGGCAAGGGCGTGTGGGGGCGGTGGGTGAACGCCGCGGAAGTCATCGCCGGACGCGATACCACCGCGCTGGGTGACGAAGTGGGCCAGGAGAACACGGTGGGCCGCACCCTCGGCGAACTCCTGGTGCCGGGCTCGGAGATCATGCTCGAAAAGATGGCGATGGCCAACGGCTGCATCGCGTACCTTAGCTACAAACGCAAGGCGCACGTGTACCAGCCGCAACTCGTGGAGGAAGACGGAAAGCTGCTGCTTGAGGTCGAGGCCGCCAAGACCGTGGCCGGCGATCCCCAGCGGGAGCGCTGACCGGATATCAGTTCGTGACGCTGCGGACGTAACAAAGGCCGCCCCTTGGGGCGGCCTTTGTGCTGTTAAGCCTAGCGGGAGCGCTGGCGGAGGCGCTGCATGTCCAGGATGACCACGGCGCGGGCTTCGAGGCGGAGCCAGCCGCGCTGGACGAACTCGGCCAGGGCCTTGTTGACGGTTTCGCGCGAAGCGCCCACCAGCTGGGCCAGCTCTTCCTGGGTGAGCTCGTGGGCAACCAGCACACCGTCGGTGGCGGGGCGGCCGAAGCGGTCTGCCAGGTCCAGGAGCGCCTTGGCAACGCGGCCTGGCACGTCGGAGAACACCAGGTCCGACAGGGAATCGTTGGTGCGGCGCAGCCTGCGGGCGAGGGCCTGCAGGAGCTGCGCGGAAACCTCCGGGCGGGTGCGGAGCAGGTTGTTGAGGCTTTCGTTCTTCAGCCCGGCCAGCCGGGTTTCCGATACCGCGGTGGCGGTGGCAGTACGCGGGCTGGGATCGAACAGGGCCATCTCGCCGAAGAGCTCACCCGGGCCGAGGATGGCAAGGAGCGACTCCCGGCCGTCCGGGGACGTGCGTCCCAGCTTCACCTTGCCCGAAACGATGAAGTAGAGCTGATCGCCCTGGTCTCCTTCACGGAAAACCGAAGCACCGCGGGAAAGGTCCACCTCGGTGAGCTCGTCCGTCAGCAGACGGAATGCGTCGTCGTCGAGCGTGGCGAAAAGGGGTGCTCGGCGCAGTACCTCGATGTCCATAAAATCTCCTGAATAAAAGTTTCGGCTGTGGCGCTTGTGCCATTGTTTCAGAATTTTCAAGGTTCTGTGACGAACTTGGCAGCGAAAACGCCCGAACGGCGGGCAGCGCGGGCGGCGGGAGCGCTCAGAAGATTGTCAGCGTGCGCCACTAGAATGAGCCTACAACTGCTTATAAGGAGCCTTAGTGGTCGGCTTGACTGTCCTGGACCTCGTCCTGATCCTGGCGCTGCTGTCCTACCTGGCCTACGGTCTGCGCAACGGGTTCCTCGTCACCATCGGCGGCATTGCCGGCTTTGCTGCCGGAGCCATAGCCGCCTTTTTCGCAGTCCCTTTGGTAAGCGGCTTCGTGGCAGACTCCGGATGGCGGCTTACCGCGATCGTTGCCGCCGCCGTCGCCTTGGTGGTTCTTGGCCACGGACTCGGAACCATGATCGGCCGGCAAATCCGCGGTGTGGTCCGGATCAGGCCGCTGCGGGCCGTTGACCGCCTGGTGGGCGGCGCGGTGAACCTGGTGGTTTCCGCCCTGGTCATGTCCATGCTGGCCTTCAGCATTGGATCCTTGGGTGTGCCGTTTGTTTCCCGGCAGCTCGCCGAATCCAAGGTGATCCGTTTTATCGACGGCATGACGCCGGATCCCGTGAAGGCCACCATGGCGCAGTTGCGGTCGGAGGTGATCGGCAACGGCATCCCCACCCTGATTGAAGGGCTGGACCAGGGCCAGGCAGTGCCGGTACCGGACGCCAGCACCGATACACCTGCCCTGAACCGCGCGGCAGAGTCCGTCCTGAAGATCGCCGGAACGGCCTATCAGTGCGGCCAGAACCAGACCGGCACCGGCTTTGTCGTTTCCGAGGACCGGATAGTCACCAACGCCCATGTGGTGGCGGGCGTGTCGGAGCCGGTGGTGGAGCTGGCCGACGGCGGAGCGATGCCCGGGCGCGTTGTCTACTTCGACACCAAGCACGATCTCGCCGTCCTTGCCGTAGAGGACCTCCCTGTCCAGCCCTTGCCGCTGAGCAGCGACTTGCCCAGCGGCAGCCCGGCGGCGTTCGCCGGCTACCCTTACGGCGGCCCCTTCCAGTCCCGGCCGGCCACCATCCAGGACATCACCACGGTGCTGGTACCCGACATTTACGGCAGCAACCCGTCACCTGAAGAGATCTACCGGCTGGCCGGAAATGTCCAGCCCGGCAACTCCGGCGGCCCGCTGCTGACCATGGACGGCCAAGTGGCCGGGGTGGTCTTCGCAAAAGCGACGTCCGACGCCGAGATGGGCTTCGCCATCACTATGGACGACCTGAACCCGGTAGCCTCGCAGGCAGCCTCACTGAGCGCACCCGTTTCCTCGGGACAGTGCATCCAGAAGTAGGCCCCTAGAGGACTTCGGCGAGGTAGTCGATGGCCAGCTTGTAGCCGAACACTCCTGCGCCCACAATCACGGCGGAACACACCGGCGACAGGAACGAGTGGTGCCGGAACTCCTCGCGCTGGTGCACATTGGTGATGTGCACTTCCACCGCGGGCAGTTGGACTGCCGCGAGTGCATCGCGAAGAGCCACCGACGTATGCGTGAAGGCGCCGGCGTTCAGGACAATTCCGACGGCGGATTCCCTTGCGGCGTGGATGGCGTCCAGGAGCACGCCCTCATGGTTTGACTGCAGGCATTCGGCCGCGAAGCCGTGTTCCTTTGCGGTGCGGGCGGCCAGGTCCTCCACGTCAGCCAGGGTTGACGTTCCGTATTTTTCCGGTTCCCGGGTGCCCAGCAGGTTCAGGTTGGGTCCGTTGATGACCAGGATGGTCCCGCGGCTGGCTTCGGTGGTGGCTTCAGTCATGGATGCAAATCTAGTGCTGCGCGGGCCCGGGACGCATTTCTTACAGCCAAATGCCCCAGTGATTGAGCGGCCGCCCGGTTTCGACAGGCTTAACCACCGAGTGCGGTGAAGCGCAGCAGCAGCGCGTGCTCAGGGTTGAGGATGGGCATGGGCAGTCCCACCTCGGCAAGGAAGCGGCCGTTGGCCACGGCACCGTCCGCCAGCCAGGCCGGGGGCCGGACCTGGGTGAACGTGTGGCTGTAGTCGGCATCACCCGGGGCCGGGAAGATCGCTTCCACCCGGTAGTCACGGTCCTGCTCCAGGCCTGGGATGGCCACCTTGCCGGGCTGTTCGGCAAACGCCGTGCGCGTGCTGACCAAGGCGAACAGGGCCGCCGTCGTCCCGGTTTCCGGCATCCCGGGAGCTACGGCACCATGCAGCATCAGGGACTGGTCCGGAACGTCCGCTCGGATCATGCGGCCGCTGTGGATGAGGTCCCGGTGCTCCTTGTACAGGCCGATGAAACGCGTGAGTTCCTCCCGCTGGGCCCCCGTGACCTGCCGGACATCCCACTCCATGCCAAAGTGCCCAAAGAGCGCCGTGATGGCGCGGAAGGACAAGTCATGGGTGCGGGCCGTGGTGTGCGAGGTGGTGGGCCCGATGTGCCCGCCCACCAGCTCCGGCGGGACCACCAGGCCGGTCCAGCGCTGGATGTTCTGGCGCTCCAGGGCGTCGTTGCAGTCGGACGCCCAGATCCGGTCGGTGCGGTCCAGGATTCCGAGGTCCACACGGGCGCCGCCCGAGGAACAGCTTTCAATTTCGACGCCGGGGTGCGCCTTCTTGAGCTCGTCGAACAACCGGTAGGCGGCCAGGGTCTGTTGGTGCACGGAAGGCCGGCCGGCATGTCCATGTTCCAGCAGGTCACGGTTTTGGTCCCACTTCAGGTAGCTGATGTTGTTTTCCCGGAGCAGGGCGTCGATGCGGTCGAAGATGTATTGCCAGGCGTCGGGGTTGACCAGGTCAATGACGTGCTGGTTCCGCCATTCCAGCGGCAGCCGCCCGCCCTCCTTGTGGGACAGCGCGGCCGGGCCTACGATCCACTCCGGGTGTGCCCGGGCAACGTCGGAGTTGAGGTTGACCATTTCCGGCTCCACCCACAGGCCGAATTCCATGCCGCGTGAGGTGACGGCGTCAATCAGCGGGGCCAGCCCCTCAGGCCAGAGGGTCTCGTCCACGTACCAGTCGCCGAGGCCGGCGTGGTCGTCGCGGCGTCCGCGGAACCAGCCGTCATCGAGCACGAAACGTTCCACGCCCAGCTCTGCCGCTGAGTCAGCAAGTTCAATCAGTGTGGACAGGTTGTGGTCGAAGTAGACAGCTTCCCAGGTGTTCAACACCACCGGGCGTGGCTTGCCTCCGCCGGTGGCCGGCAGGACGTGGTGCGGGCGGGACCGGAACCAGCTGTAGAAGGCTTCGCTGATGCCGTCCAGGCCACTGTCCGAGTACGCGGCGAACAAGGCGGGGGTGGTGTATGTGCCCTGGGGCCCGAGGATCACCTCGGCCGGTCCCAGGAGTTCGGAGCCGCCGATCATGGTGCGGCCGTCGCCCAAGGTATCGGTGAACTGTTCGTGGTTCCCGCTCCAGGCCAGGTGCGTGGCCCAGACCTTGCCGTGGCGGTTGCCGAATCCGTGGGTGCCGGCGGCCAGCAGCAGGGAAGAGTCGTGTCCGGTGCGGCCGTGGCGGCCGGTGCGGACCCAGGTGCCCTGCTGGATGGCGCGCCGCTGCGGGTGGTTCTCCCGGCACCAGCGGCCGGTCAGGTCGAGGAGTTCGACGGCGTCCGGGGCCACCGGGAGGACGGTGGCCAGTTCGTCCAGCTGGTAAGGCGTGGTCCCTTCATTGGTGAGGGTGTGCCGCAGCTCCAGCAGGCCCCCGTCGTGCAGCGTCAGGGTCGACTCCACGCTGAGGCCCGCCTCGGCGTCCGCCTGGGTGATCATGGCGGTGGTGCCGTCGGCGCGCGCTGCCACCGTACGGAGCCGCGGGGAGAAGTCGAGTCCGGAGAGGCCGTCGGCAATCCGGTGCCCACGCAGGCCAGGCCGGCCCCGCCAACTGGAGGAAGCCTGGGGCAGGAGCCCGGCGGCAACGGTGGCGTCGACGGCGGAGTGGGGAACCGGTTCGCCGAGGATGGCGAGGTCCGGAAGGCTGCCGCCAAGATCAGCGCCCCAGTGGATGATCTCGGCCTCCCCGCTGCTGAAGCTGATCACCAGGCTGGTGCCGGCGGAACGGAGGTGGAGGGGGTCCATAGGATCTCTTTCGGTGCAAAGGGCGTGCGTCTAAGTTACGCACGGGAGGAAAGCAAGGGAAGGGGCGGCTGGATGCCGCCGCCGCGAGGAGGAGGAGGCGGCGGCATCCAGCACAGGTGGCTGCGACCACAAACGCAGCCACGATGGAGGCCTACTTGAACAGGGCGTTGACCTGCTCGTTGGCCTGGGTGAGGGAAGTCGCGGGGGCCTTGCCGGAGACCACTGCATCCATGGCGGGTTCCATGATGCCCTTGACTTTGGCGGTGTTGTCCGTGATGGGGTACAGGAAGGTGGTCTTGTTCTTGACGTGCTCGGTGAACGCGCTGACATCCACGCCCTTGGCCTGGAACGCTGCCGCAGCCTTGTCCGAGGATGCCTTGAGCGCCGGGAACACAACCGCCTTGGCGGCTACAACGTCCTGGCAGTCAGCGGAGGCGAGGTACTCGACCCACTTGATGGAGGCGTCCTTCTTCTTGGTACCGGCCCAGATGGAGTCCGCGAGGCCGTTGAACATTGACGCGCGCTCGCCTTCCGGCCCCACCGGGGTGGGAGCGATGCCCACCTCGATGCCCTTGTAGCCGGTGTACTGGCCGGTCATCCAGGAACCGTGGGCGTTGATTGCCGACTTGCCGGCGGCAAAGGTGTCGGCCATGCTGGCGCCCACCGTTGTCTCAAGCTTGGGCATGTAGCCCTTGTCCGCCAACCCGGCGAACCACGTCATGCTTTCCTGGAACTTGGGGTCGTCGTAGTTGTAGTGCGTGCCCCACGGATTCTTGTCCGTGTGGGACCATCCGGTGGTGTTGGTGAGGTAGCTCCACTCGGTCTGGCCGGAGGAGTCCCCACCCCCGTTCAGCCCCAGGCCGTAGACCTCAACGTTGTTCTTGTCGAAGCCGGCCTCGTCTCCGCGTTTGCCGCTCTTGTCCACGGTGAGGTGGGCGATGACCTGTTCGTAGGTGCCGCCATCTTCCGGGTTCCAGCTGAGGTCCTTCATCTGGTCCTCGGATACCCCTGCCCCGGCGAGCATTGCCTTGTTGTAGAAAAGGCCGATGGTGTCCCAGTCCTTGGGCAGGCCATAGCGCTTGCCGTCCTGGCCCACCCAGAGATCGGCCAGGCCCTCCTGGTAGGCGGTCAGGTCCAGATTGTCCTTCGTGACGGCGTCGTCGATGGCCAGCAATTGCTTGTTCTCTGCCAGTTCGCCGTAGCGGCCCAGGTGGTTGGTGAACACGTCCGGAGCGGTGCCGCCCACGAAGCCGTTGGTGAGGGTGCTCCAGTAGTCATCCCAGCCGCGCTGGGTGATCTTGACCTTGATGTCCGGGTTGGCCCTGGTGAAATCGTCGGCGCACTGCTGGTAGGCGGGAAGCTGGTTGGCGTCCCAGAGCCAGTAGCTGATCTCACCCTTGGCGGATTCGCTCGAGGAGGCGGATCCGCTGCATGCGGAGAGGGACAGTGCCACAGCTGCGGCGACGGCGACGGCGCCGAGGGATTTCTTCATGGTTCTACTTTCGGTTCGGGGTGGGGTGATAAGGGATGCGGGTGATTACTTGATGCCGGAGAAGCCGATGGAGTTGACGATTTTCTTGCCGAAGGCGGCGAAGAGGATCAGCACCGGCAGGGCCGAGATGAGGGTCGCGGCCATGAGGCCGGACCAGTCCGGTGCGCCCTGCGGAGACTGCGACTTGAAGACGCCCAGGCCAACCTGAAGCACGCGGACATCGTCCTGCGAGCCCACCAGCAGGGGCCAGAAGTATTCGTTCCACTGGCCGATGAAGGTGAGCAGGGCAAGTGTGGCGATGGGGGCTGCGGCATTGGGCAGGATGATCTGGAAGAAGATCCGGACGTGCTTGGCGCCGTCGAGCATTGCGGCTTCCTCCACCTCGCGGGACATGTTCAGGAAGAACTGCCGCAGGAAGAAGATGGCGAAGGGGGTCATAAAGAGGTAGGGCAGGACCATGCCGAGCATCGTGTTGAGCAGGTCCAGGTTCTTGATGAGGAGGAAATTGGGCAGTGCGGTGAAGATCGGCGGGACCAGCATGGTGCCCAGGAAGAGGCTGAAGACGGCGTTGCGGCCCTTCCAGCGCAGGCGGGCGAAGGCGTAGGCGGCCATCGCGCTGAAGAAGACTGCGCCTGCGGTGGTGATGGAGGAGAAAACGAGGGAGTTCCGCAGGTAGAGCCAAAAGTCGATTTGTGCTCCGGAGCCACCTTCGGCCACGGCTTCCGCGGCTGACTGGAGCCCGAAGACGCGTTTGAAGGCGCCGAAGCTGAACTCTGCGGGCAGCAGGCTGGTGGCGTTGGTGGCCAGCGCGTTGTTGGTGGACAATGCTGTGCGCAGTACCCAGAGGAAGGGCAGGACGGAGACGGCAATGGCGAGGGCCAGCAGGGTCCAGGCGGCAGCACGGCGCGGGTTGAATGTACGACGGCGGCGGGTTGCGGCCGGCAGGGGCGCGCGGCGGGCAGTGGTGGTCATGGGGACTCCTTAGTCCAGGTCCGATTCGTTGCCTTTGAGGAACTTCATCTGGATGAAGGCCACCAGGGCGAGGATGAGGAAGAGGATGACGGCGATGGCAGATCCGTAGCCGAAGTCAGACTCGGTGAAGGCGCGCTGGTAGATGTAGTACTGAATAACGCGCGTGGCGTTGACCGGGCCGCCCCCTGAGGTGACAGCAACGGTGTCGAAAACCTGGAAGGAGCCGATCACCGTCACCACGAGGACCAGGACCAGGACCGGGCGCAGCAGTGGAATGGTGATTTTGCGGAAGGTCTGGAACGCGGATGCGCCGTCCAGTTTCGCTACCTCGTACACGTGACCCGGGATGGCCTGCAGACCTGCGAAGATCAGCAGCGCGGTGTAGCCCATGTGCCGCCAGGTGTTGATCAGGGCCTGGGTAGGGATGGCCCAGGCTTCGCTGCCGAAGAACGCCACGCGGGGAAGCCCGCTCCATTCGATGAACTGGTTCACCACGCCGATCTGGTAGTCGAGCATCCAGAACCACAGCAGCGCGGCGATGACGTTGGACATCAGGTACGGCAGCAGCAGGGTGCCCCTGATGATGGTGGATTTGGCCACCTGGTGCATCAGGAGGGCCATGCCCAGGGCCAGCGCGGTTTGGAGGACGATGTTCAGGAATACGTACTGTCCCGTGACCGCCAACGAGTTCCAGAAAAGGGGATCCTTGACGATGGCGGTGTAGTTCTCCATGCCCACCCACTCCGGGTCTCCAAGGATGTTGTATTCGGTGAAGCTGAGGTACACGCCGCGGATGGTGGGCACAACGTAGAACACAATGAACCCGATCATGGCCGGGGCGATAAAAAGCAGTGCAATCTTGAGATCCCCGAACCGGCGGAGGCCGCCGCTGGGCCGCGGTTTGTCCGGGACAGGCGAAACGGATCGTGGGTGTTTGGCAAGGGTGGTCATCTTCGACCCTTTCCTGACTGTGACGGGGGGCAACAACTGGTTGCAATCTACACGAGTAGATTTGGAGTGGCAAGGATCAATCCACTGGGCAGTAATGCCGTCCCCTTTGTGCCCGGGCGAGCGTTGACTCGAGTAGATCAAGGTGGAACACTTGGCTTTATTTGATGGGCGCACTTACTCAGGCGTCCCCATACCGGAAAGGTAAACAATGACGTTTTCGATCGGCGTACTCGGTGCAGGGCAATTCGGCGGGCAGTTCGCGCACCTTTTCAACCTCCACCCCGGTGTCAGCGGTGTTTATGTGGTGGACGAGCGTCCTGAGCGTGCGGCCGAGGCGGTGGAGCGCTACAAGCTGGCCGGTTCCAAGGAAGATTTTGAAGAACTCCTCGCCTCAGATGTCGACGCGGTGGCGATCTTCACGCAGCGCTGGACCCACGGCCCGCTGGTGGAACAGGCCCTGCGCGCAGGCAAGCACGTGTACTCCGCCGTTCCAATGGCCATCTCCGAAGAAGAAATTGCGCGCATTATCGACGCCGTCCGCGAAACCGGGCTGGTGTACATGATGGGGGAGACCAGCTACTACAACCCCGCCACCGTCTACGCCCGCGAGCAACATGCTGCCGGCCGGTTCGGGCGCATCTTCTACTCGGAGGGCGACTACGTCCATGACATGGACCTGGGCTTTTACGACGCTTACCAGTACAGCGGCGGGGACCGGTGGAAAGAAACTGCCAGCTACCCGCCCATGCTCTACCCCACCCACGCCATCGGCGGCGTACTCGGCGCCGTCCCGGCGCACGCCGTCAGCGTCAGCTGCGTGGGGGTCAAGGATGACCGGAATGACGGCGTGTTCAACAAGGACGTCAGTATGTTCAGCAACGACTTTTCGAACGCGACCGCGCTCTTCGAACTGAACGACGGCGGCGTGATGCGCACTAACGAGATGCGCAGGGTTGGCTATCCGTCACACATCCGCGAGTCCCGGTTCCGGTTCTTCGGTACCGAGGCCAGCTTTGAACAGCTCGCGAAGGTCACCGTCTGGCAGGACAAGGTGAACGTCCACGACATTTCGGAACAGCTTGAAACGCGGCCCAGCATGTCCCTGGACGACCCGTCCCTGGCCAACGTTGCCCCTGAGCTGCGCGACGCCTTCGTCTCGGGGCTTGCGCCCGTCCATGACGCGGAGCGGCTGCCGGAAGAATTCCGCGGCGCGCCCAATGGACATGAAGGCAGCCACCACTTCCTGGTGGATGACTTCGCCACCGCCGTCAACACGGGGACCTTGCCGCCGGTCAATGCCTGGGTGGCGGCCCGCTTTACCCTGCCCGGAATCGTGGCCCATGAGTCAGCCCGGCAAAATGGCGCGCGGCTGCCCATCCGCGACTTCGGCGATGCGCCGGGCAACTGGTAGCTAGCATGTACTCCATGACCACTTCGGCAGTGCCGGCCCCGCGCGGCCCGGTGACACGCAAGGACGTCGCCCGGTTCGCCGGCGTCAGCACCGCCGTCGTGAGTTATGTGGTCAATGGCGGGCCCAAGAAAGTGGCACCCGCCACCGAAGCAAAAGTGCAGGATGCAATCCGCCGGCTCGGGTACCGCCCGAACGCTGCCGCCCGGGCCCTGAAACTGGGATCCAGCGAAACAATCGGGTTGGTGATCCCGGACAACAGCAACCCCTTCTTCTCCCTGCTGGCCCACGCCGTGGAAGATGCCGCCGCCGAATTGGGGTACGCCCTGGTGCTGACCAACTCGGACGGAAACCTGGCGAAGGAAATCCGGAACGTCCGCAACCTCGCTGCCCGCCAAGTGGACGGGGTGATCCTTTCCAGTGTTTTGATGGAACCTGGCCTGGCGGACCTTGAAGCGGCGGAGATACCGGTTGTCCTCCTGAACCACAGTGCGGATGCGCCCGGATTCAACAGCGTGGGCGTGGACCTGGTGTCGGGCGCAAAAGCAGCCGTTAGACACTTGATCGGCCATGGGCACACCACCATCGCCCTCGCCATGGGTACCAACACCGGCAACTACTATGACGGGCGTGAAGAGGGATGGCTGCAGGCCTTGGCCGAGGCCGGACTGCCGGAAGGCCCCATTGTCCGTACCCCCTTCACCCGCGAGGGCGGCTACGCCGCAGGCAAACGCCTCCTTGCCTCCGCGAGCCATCCGACAGCCATTTTTGCCACCTCCGACCTGCAGGCCGTGGGCATTCTTCGCGCACTCCACGAAGCTGGACGGTCCATTCCCCATGACATCGCCCTGGCATCCTTCGACGGTTCGGCCGAGGCGGAATACAGCTGGCCTCCCCTCACCACCGTGAAACAGCCGGCAAAAGCAATGGCTGAGGCCGCCGTCAGTGCCCTCATCGGCGCCCATCGCGGCCAGGAATCCGAACACCTTATCTTCCCGGCCGAGCTCCAGGTCCGGCAGTCCTGCGGCTGCCCCTAGGCCGGAAGCCCGCGTTCGGAAATCCCGGGTTCAGAAGCCCCTGGTCCAGAAGCTTCCAGTCCAGGCTCCTAGGCAGCAGCGAGCCGCAGCCTGCCCACCTTCTCCTGCAGCACGCGTTGTGCCTCCGAACCCAGCCCGGGATCACTAATTACCTCGTCCACGTCCTCCAGCGACGCAATGGAACTGATGCCCAGCACCCCCCACTTTGTGTGGTCCGCCAGCACCACCGTTTTCCGCGCTGCGGCCACAAAAGCCCGGTTGGTTTCCGCTTCAAGCAGGTTGGGTGTGGTGAAACCAGCCTGGGCGTCCATGCCGTGCACGCCCAGGAACAGGAGGTCCAGGTGCAGCTGTTTCAGGGCGCTGGTGGCAATTGGGCCCACCAGGGCGTCCGACGGCGTGCGCTGCCCGCCGATCAGGATCACCGTGGAGCTGTAGCGGGCCGGGCCGGTTGACGCGGCATGGTGGAACAGGTCGGCAATGCGCACCGAGTTGGTGACCACTGTGATCTGGGGGCCGTTGACCAGTTCCTTGGCCAGGGCCCACGTGGTGGTCCCGGCACTCAAGCCGACCGCCATTCCTTCCTGCACCAGCGCGGCCGCTTCAACTGCAATGGCCCGCTTCTCCGATGTCAGCTGCGTGGACTTCAGCTCGAAGCCTGGCTCGTGCGTGCTCGCATCGCCGGGGAGCTTGGCCCCGCCGTGGATCCGCTCCAGCTTCCCGCCGTCCTCCAGCAGCTCGATATCCCGGCGGACAGTCATCAGCGATACACCCAGTTGCTGGGCGAGGTCCGAGACGCGGACAACCCGTTCGCGCTGGACGGCATCCACGATTGCCTGGTGGCGTGCTGCGGGGAGCATGGGGTTCCTTTCGTGCTTCGGCCAGGGGAGCGCTGTCCCCGTCTCGTTCCATCATGGTCTACCCCTTGCTGGAACCAAGAGTCAGCCCCGCAACAAACTGCCGCTGCAGGAGCAGGTAGATCACCAGGGTGGGAATGACCGTGATGACGGCGCCGGCTGCGAGGAGGTTGTAGTTGCTCAGGAATTCGCCCTGAAGGTTGTTGATGGCCGTGGTGATCGGGAGGCGGTTGCCGCTCTGGATGAAGATCAGGGGCCAGAAGTAGTCGTTATAGATAAAGATGACCTGGAGCGTGCCGAGGGCGGCGAACGCCGGCCGGCACAGCGGCATGATGATTTCCCGGTACTGCCGCCAGATGCCGGCGCCGTCCACCAAGGCGGCCTCGGTGAGGTCCGCGGAGAGTGCCTTCATGTAGTTGGAGAGCACAAAGGTGCAGAATCCCATCTGGAAGGCGGTATTGACGGCGATCACCACAATGTAGGTGTTCAGCATGTTTCCTGAGTCGCTGAACGAATACGGCACCTCGAAGTGCTTGGCCATCTCGAATAGCGGAGCGGCCAGGACCTGCGGGGGCAGCAGGTTGCCGGCAGTGAACATGATGAGCAGCGTGATGTTGAACTTCCAGTTCACCCGGCTCACGGCGAAGGCCATGAGGGAAGCAAGGAACAGGGTGAGCAGCACGGCCGGAACAGTCAGGATGATGGAGTTGACGAAGTACGTGGCAAACCCGCCCTGGGTCCAGGCCTGGGCGAAATTGTCGAAGTTGAAGTCGCCGGCAAAGCTGAAATAACCGTACTGGTTCGTGGAGGCCACGGGACGGAGCGCTGTGTACAGCGACCAGCCAAGCGGTATCAGCCACATCACCGCCATGACCATCAGGAAGACATGTGTTCCGAAGTGGCGCTTGGGCCTGCTGCCGGACCGCAGTACCTGGGCGTCGATAGTGCCCGGGTGTGCTGTTGTGGTGCTCATGCTTGGTTCTCCTTGCCGAAGGTGCGGCTGAGGTAGAAGACGATGGGGACCAGCGAAATGACCAGCAGCACCACTGCCAGGGCCGAGCCAACGCCGATCACCTGGCCTTCGCCCACGAGGTTCTGGATGACCAGGGCGCTGAGCATTTCCAGGCCGTTGGTGCCGCGGTTGATGACATACACCACGTCAAAGGCGCGCAGAGATTCGATGATGGTGATGACCACGATGACGATGTTGATGGGGCGCATCGCCGGGAAGACCACACGGAAGAAGGTCTGCACTGCGCTGGCCCCGTCGATGGCCGCGGCCTCCTTCAGGCTCGGGTCCACGCCCTTCAGCCCGGCCAGGTACAGGAGCATGACATAACCGGCATGCCGCCAGGTCGCCGCGATCATGGCGGCCCAGATGTTCACGGAGGAGTCCCCGAACCAGTCAACGGCCTGCGGCGTTCCTGCAGTGCCCAGGAGGAAGTTCAGGAGCCCGTTGTCGCGCTGGTAGAAGAGCTGCCAGATGATGCCGATCAGGGCCAGAGACAACATCACCGGCGCGAAGAAGATGCTCTGGTAGATCTTGCTGCCGCGGATGTTCTGGTCCAGGAGGACGGCGAGCAACAGGCCCAGCGGTGTGGCAATCAGGGCAAGGAACAGGAGCCACAGCAGGTTGTGCTGCACGGCCGGCCAGAAGGGCGGATAGTCCTGGGAGATGTATTGATAGTTGTCAGCGCCGGCGGGGCGTATATCGCCCAGGTCCAGCCCGTTCCAGCGGGTGAAGCTAAGGCCCACAGACATCAGGGTCGGCAGCCAGACCAGGGCTAATTCGATCAGGGTGGGGATGCCCACCATCAGTGACAGGACCACCTTGTCCCGTCCGGACAGGCGCCGGACCCGTCCGCCTTTTGTCCGGGCGATACGGCCGCCCCCGGGTTCCCGCGCCTCGGGCGGGATCAGTTCTTGTGCGATGCTGCTCATGGAAATCTTCCCTTTGTTGGTGCTGACGCTGGAAGGGAACGACGACGGCGCGGGCGTGCCGCCGTCGTCGTTCCGTTCCTGGCTGGTCGCCTGTGAAACGGCGCGCAGGGCGGAAGCCAGGCCCCGGAACTGCTGCGGCTGGAATTATTGCGCTGCGTAGAGCGTCTTGGCCTGGGCTTCAAGATTCTTGACGTCCATCTTGCCGTCCTTGATGAAGCTCTGCAGGGCCGGGATCATCACGTTGTTGGCCATGGCCGGCAGGGCGTCGCGGTCGAAGAACTGGCTGATGTTCTTGGCGTCGGCAATGGTGTCTGCGCACTTCTTGTTGAGCGGGCTGAACTTGGATGTGTCCGTCCCCTTGGCGGTGGCGATGTTGGACGCATCCACGGCGGCGTAGGCGTCCTGGGCTTCGGCCGTGCCGAGGAACGCCATGAAGTCGCGCGCCGTCTTGTTTTCGCCGCCCTTCTTGGACAGCAGCAGGCCGTCGATGGGGGCTTCGACCGAGTCGCGGCCTTCCATGGCAATCTCCGGGAAGGGGAAGAAATCGATGTCTGCCAGAACCGCCGGGTCGGTGAACTGCTGCGTCACGAAGGAACCAAGCAGGTACATACCGGTCTTCTTGGCTTCCAGTGCCTTGGCGGCGTCCTGCCAGGTCTGGCCGAGGGCTGCAGGATCCTGGAAAGGAAGGAGCGCGGACCAGGTGTCAAAGACGGAGCTGACCTTTTGCTGGTCCCAGGATTCCTTGTGCGAGCACAGGTCCACGTGGAACTGGTAGCCGTTGAGCCGCATATTGATGTAGTCAAAGGTTCCCATGGCTGGCCAGCCGTCCTTGTCGGCGAAGCCGATGGGAATGATGCCGTCAGCCTGCATCTTGGTGGCGAGGGCCTTGAGTGCGTCAAAGGTCTCCGGCACCTCGTAGCCCTTCTCGGCCCAAAGGCTCTTCCGGTAGAAGAATCCCCACGGGTAGTTGTAGTTGGGGACGAAGTACATCTTGCCGTCGGGTCCGGTGGAGGCCTTCTTCAAGGCATCGGAGTAGTTGTCGCCGATGGTTTCCCAGACGTCATCGATGGGTGCGAGAAGGCCCTTGCCTGCGTAGTACTGCATGCGGTACCCGGCGAACCAGGTGAATGTATCGTCCGGGGAACCCTGCAGGTAGGAGTTGATCTTGTTCTGGAAATCGTTGTGCGGCACCACGTTGGTGGTGACTTTCTTGCCCGTCTTGGCGGTGAAGGCATCGGTGACCGCCTGGTATGCCCGCTTGGGGACGTCGTCGGAGGATCCGGATCCGAAGGTCAGGCCGGGGGAGTCGGAACCCGTAGCGGAGGGTGCACTTCCGCCGGTGCAGGCTGCGAGGAACGGGATGCCGGCCAGGCCTGCCGCGCCCACGCCGACGGTCTTGAGGATGCTCCGCCTGCTCGGAAAAGCAGTTGCGGATGCATCAAACTGTGAAGCCATGTTCTCTCCCTTGAAAAATAGCCGCGTGTGAGGCACCTCACACGCTTACGACTATAACCTCGCAAAACAGAACATGGAAGCACGGGAAGTAACATTTTGAGCAACGATTTTTTTGAATCGTCACAACGCAGAATGGCCCCGTTTCCCCGTGATGACGGGGTAACGGGGCCATTCTGCAGCGTAGAAGCAGATACTAAGCCACTGTTACTTTCTGAGCGACTGCGCGATCTGCTGCATGATGGTCGGGTCCGAGAGGGTGGTGGCGTCGCCGGGGTCGCGGCCTTCGGCTACGTCCTTGAGCAGGCGGCGCATGATTTTGCCGGAGCGGGTTTTGGGCAGTTCGGGGACCACCAGGATGTTCTTTGGTTTGGCGATGGGGCCGATTTCCTTGCCCACGTGGTTGCGGAGTTCCTGCACGATGTCATCGCCGGAATCAATGGCGTCACCGCGGAGGATGACGAACGCGACGACGGCCTGCCCGGTGGTTTCGTCCGTGGCTCCGACCACGGCGGCTTCTGCGACGGCGGGGTGGGAGACCAGGGCGGATTCGATTTCGGTGGTGGAGAGGCGGTGGCCGGAGACGTTCATGACGTCATCCACCCGGCCCAGGAGCCAGATGTCGCCGTCCTCGTCCTTCTTCGCGCCGTCCCCGGCGAAGTACATGTTCTCAAAGCGGGACCAGTAGGTGTCCTTGTACCGTTCCGGGTCGCCCCAGATGCCGCGGAGCATGGCGGGCCAGGGCTCGCGGATCACCAGGAACCCGCCGTGGCCGTTGGGCACCGATCCGCCCATCTCGTCCACCACGTCCACCGCGATGCCCGGCAGGGGGACCTGGGCGGAGCCGGGCTTGGCGGCCGTGACGCCGGGGAGCGGTGCGATCATCTGCGCGCCGGTTTCGGTCTGCCACCAGGTATCCACGATGGGGGTCTTGTCCCCGCCGATGACGTTCCGGTACCACATCCAGGCCTCGGGGTTGATCGGTTCGCCCACGGAACCGAGCACGCGGAGGGAGGACAGGTCGTACTTGTCCGGGATCTCCCGGCCCCACTTCATGAAAGTCCGGATCGCCGTGGGGGCGGTGTAGAGGATGGAGACCTTGTACTTCTCCACGATTTCCCACCAGCGGCCTTGGTGCGGGGAGTCGGGGGTTCCTTCGTACATCACCTGGGTGGCGCCGTTGAGGAGCGGGGCGTAGGTGACGTAGGAGTGGCCGGTGACCCAGCCGACGTCGGCCGTGCACCAGTACACGTCGGTCTCCGGGTGCAGATCGAAGACGGCCTTGTGCGTGTAGGCGTTCTGGGTGAGGTACCCGCCGGTGGTGTGCAGGATGCCCTTGGGCTTGCCGGTGGTGCCGGAGGTGTACAGGATGAACAGCGGGTGCTCGGAATCATGCCCCACCGCGGTGTGCTCTGCGGAAGCGGCCTCCACGGTGTCCGCCCACCAGTGGTCCCGGCCCTCGGTCCAGTCCACGTCCTGGCCGTTGCGCTTGACCACCACGACGTTCTGTACGCTGTGGCCATCGTTCGCGAGGGCCTCATCCACCGCGCTCTTGAGTGCGCTGGGCTTGCCGCGGCGGTACGTCCCGTCCGCGGTGACCACCAGCTTGGCCTCGGCATCCTCGATCCTCGAGCGCAGCGCGTCCGCGGAGAACCCGCCGAACACCACCGAATGCACTGCCCCGATCCGGGCGCAGGCCAGGAGCGTGATGACCGCCTCGGGAATCATCGGCAGGTACACCGCCACCCGGTCACCCTTCACCACGCCGAGGGACTCGAAAGCATTTGCCGCCTTCTTCACCTCTTCGGTCAGCTGGGCGTAGGTGTAGGTACGGGTGTCGCCCGGTTCGCCCTCGAAGTAGATGGCCACGCGGTCGCCCCGGCCGGCTTCCACATGCCGGTCCAGCGCGTTGTAGGCGGCGTTGACTTCCCCGCCCACGAACCATTTGGCGAATGGCGGGTTGGACCAGTCCAGCGCCTGGTCAAAGTCCTTGCTCCAGGTCAGCAGCTCCCGCGCCTGCTTGGCCCAGAAAGCGGGACGGTCAGCAGCAGCCTCCTCGTATTCAGATGCCTTGACCACAGCGTCAGCGGCGAACTCGGGAGAGGGCGGAAACGTCCGGGTCTCGTGCAGCAGGTTTTCAAAGGCATCCCCCTGCTGGCCGGGCTGACCGCTGTGCCCGGAGCCGGTGGAAGCGGTGGCCGTGGAGCTTGAAGTGTCCTGGGACATGTGAACCTCATCATTCATCGATCTTTGCTGCGGAGGCATCCGCCGCCGGCCGGGCTCCGCCGCCTGCACGACGCCGGGCACCGGCTGGTCACGGATTTTCCGCAAAGAGCTGTTCCAAAATCAAGACTAGTGCTTGCCCGCCGCCGCATGTGTGCCCTGTCACAGATGGGCCCGCGAGCGGCATTTATTAAGCGGTGAATGGTGGAGTGCACGGCTGCAGAGGGCCCTCCGGCGCCGAGCCCAGCTAGTGATCAGTGGGGCTGTTGACTAGGCTGAGATGGAATTGTGACTTCACTTCGGGCCCTCCCATCCCGGCCGCACATGCGTCCGGAACGGGAGGGACCGCTGTACGACGGCACGGTTTCGGAGCCAATGGGCGCCGGTGCCGCCACGCTAAGGAGAACAGAATGAACCAGCAGATCTTCGGCCAGAAAACGGGCCCTGACACTGTGGCGGGTTCCGGCAGCAGCGCGCCGGCCACCGGGGCAGGCAGGCCGGCCACGTCCGGAGGTAAGCCGGCTGCCGACGCCCATCAGACGGTGCTCGGTCCCTTCACCATCCGCGACCTGGCCGTGTTCGCTGGCACGCTCATTTTGTTTATCGCGTCCCTGCTGCCTATCTTTGGCGGCAGGTACAACCTCTGGAACCTGAACAACCTCTTTTTCCTGGGTTTGGGCATAGTGCTTCCCCTGGTGGTGAGCGCACTTTTCGCTGCGCGCCGGCTGGCCCCGGGCACGAAAATCCGGATCGGGTCGCTGTCTATTGACCAGTTCGCTTCGGTGGTGGCGTCCTTCGCCGTCGCCTTCTTCTTCCTGTCAGTAGCCGGCGCCTATGTTCCGAGCCTGCTGGTGGGCCTGATCGGCTCCCTGATCATGTTCGCCGCGACGGTCCTTGGACGCTTCCTCCCTTACGTCTCGCCCGATTTCCAGGGCCGCGCGGAATCCCCGGCCCATGTAGTGGCACGGGAAGCGGCCGTTCCTGTCCGGAAGCCGCGCGCTCCCAAAAAGCCCAAGGCGGAGTCCTCTGCTTCCAAGCCCGCCTCCGGGGCTGGCCTGTTCAGCGGTGCCGGTGCCGGGTCCTCCGCAGTCCAGCACAGTGCCGCACACCAGGAACCTGCCACTGCGGCAGTTCCCACCAGCGGGGCTGCCGCTGCCGGTGCACCGGCCGCCCGTCCCGCACCTGTTTCCACCGCCCCTGAAGCTTCCGATGCGGGCTCCGCCGGTGACTCCGGTCCCGCCACCCAGGCCTCCGACGTCGTCCGTCCTGCTTCGACGCCTGCCGCGGAAGAGACACAGTACGCGGACATCCCTTCCGCCAGCGCCCCTGGCGCCGCTTCCGCCAGCGCCCCTGGCGCCGCTTCCGCCAGCGCCCCTGGCGCCGCTTCCGCCAGCGCCGCTGCCCCCGGTGCCCGTGCCGGGGCTTCCGCGGCTGCGGCACCGGCTGCAGGGCAGGGAACTGCGGACAATCACGACGGCGGCACTCCCGCCTCCGCTGCCTCCGCCGGGCAGGGCTCCTGGGAGCCGCCCGCCGCTACCGCGGTCCACCCGCAGGTCCGCGCCGACGTTCCCATCGGGGCTACCGTGGACCCCGCCAGCCGGCCGGAGGAATCGGACGAGCAGCCCATCCATGAAGCCTTCTGGTTTGCCGTAGCACAGCACCGCACCGCCTTCGATCCCCGCACCGGCGCCCCGGCGTTCGTTATTGAGCCCGGCGGCTGGGTGTTGGCCTTGGAGGACCGTGGGCACGAGTTCCTGGTCCAACACACTGACGGGCGGCTGGGTGTGCTGCGGGACCTCAGTAATATCGAGCGCGGCTAGCCCATGGCCTCGCCCCGGCAGGCCAAGGCCGCACTGGCCGCCGGCACGGCAGCTGCCCCGAAAGGTGGTGCAGCTGCCTCCGGTGGCCAGGCGGCGGGCATGCCCGTAGTGTCCTCGGAGTCCATGCTTGGGCTGAAGAGGCGGGCGCGCCGGATCAACAGGGCGCTGGCCGAGAAGTATCCCTACGCCCATGCGGAACTGGATTTCCGCAATCCGTTTGAGCTGCTGGTGGCCACCGTCCTGTCAGCGCAGACCACGGACGTCACCGTCAACCAGATCACACCGCTGCTGTTCGCGCGTTATCCCGACCCCCGGTCCATGGCAGAAGCGGATCCCGCCGCGATTGAAGAGATCATCAAACCCACCGGTTTCTTCCGGGCCAAGACGCGAAGCCTTCTCGCCTTGTGCACCCGGCTGGTGGATGAGTACAACGGCGTGGTTCCCGGAAAGCTGGAGGACCTGGTCACGCTGCCGGGGGTTGGCCGGAAGACAGCCAATGTGGTGCTGGGCAACGCCTTCGGCGTCCCCGGGATCACAGTGGACACCCACTTCGGCCGGCTGGCCCGCCGGTTCGGCTGGACGCAATCCGAGGACCCCGTCCAGATTGAACATGACGTGGCCGAGCTTTTCGAGAAGAGGGACTGGACCATGCTCTCGCACCGGGTGGTGTTCCATGGGCGGCGGGTGTGCCACTCCCGCAAACCGGCCTGCGGCGCGTGCCCTGTGGCCACGTGGTGCCCCAGCTACGGCATGGGCGAAACAGATCCAGCGAAAGCGGCAAAACTGCTGAAATACGAACTCGCTCCCGGCAACGAAGCCCTCCTGGCCCAACTGCTGGCCGAAACCCACCGGGCGGCCGAAATCAGGATGGAATCCCAAAAGAGGACCCCGTGAGCGCCCGCGAAGACCTGATCGGGTTGGCGCAAAGGTCCGCGTCAGGGTCGGTCTCCGCCCCGGACCCCCTGTGGGCCGCCCTGACGGTGGATGCCACACGGGCGCGCAGGGCTGCCGTCCTGATGCTGTTCGGCGCGCTCGATGACGTTCCAGCTGCCTCGGACAAGCCGCTGGCCCCGGCAGAGCTGGACGTCCTGCTCCTGGAGCGCGCCCACACGTTGGGTTCGCACCCAGGTCAAGTGGCGTTTCCCGGCGGCTCCATTGACGCCCGGGAAACGCCGGTTCAGGCGGCACTGCGCGAGGCCGAAGAAGAAACGGGACTGGACGCGGACGGCGTCGAGGTCCTTGGCACCCTGCAGGAACTGGGCCTGGC
This sequence comes from Arthrobacter sp. Ha26, assembly GCF_059091705.1. Lineage (NCBI taxonomy): Bacteria > Bacillati > Actinomycetota > Actinomycetes > Micrococcales > Micrococcaceae > Arthrobacter > Arthrobacter sp. Ha26. The sequence continues at coordinate 726,501 of NZ_JBNHGX010000001.1, read as the reverse complement.
CCACAGCAACTTCCTGGTCACCCCCGTGCTCGGCTGGTGGCGTGCGCCATCGCCGGTCCGGGTGGTGGATTATGCCGAGTCTTCCCAAGTGTTCCGAATTCCTGTCCGGGACCTGCTGGACCCCGACAACAGGGTCATGGCCACAGTCCATCGGGCCGGGCGAAGCTTCGACAGTCCCGCCTTCACCGTCAACGGCGTGGTGGTCTGGGGTTTCACCGGAATCGTCCTGAACGGACTGTTCGAACAGCTAGGCTGGGCCGTTCCGTGGGACCGCAGCCGGGTCCATCCAATAGGTGTCTAGCTGATAGCTGTCCAGCTGCGGCCCGGTTGCGCCAGCGGCCGGTGGCTCAGACCTGTTGTTGCCGCAGATCCACCACTATTCCGGTAGCCGCGTTCTCGCGCATCGCCTTGATGCCTTCCAAAAGTGTGTTCAACGACTTGAAGTTGGGCGAAACGGCAACGATGTTGCCCTCTGCGTCTGTAAGCCGAAGCCTGTACGACTCGTCCCCAACCCGGTGTATTTCAAACCTGCCCGCCATAGCCCGGACCTCCCCTTGGTGTGCGTCTTTGCATCAACCTGCGGACCGATCTGTTTCAGTCACCCAAAGACTGTAACCCGGGTCACGGGGCCCGGGCGAGCTACTGCCGGGTAGGTTACATTTGTCGACAAATGTCGCGGTGCACCCCGTAGAGGACCCCGTTATTTGGCATGGTCGTAGGAATCAACCACGGCCACGCTTACCGGAAACTCCACGGGGATGCGTCCGAACAACAGCTCCTTGGCTGCGCTGGCTGCGGCCTCGATCGCTGCGACAACCGCCTCCACCTGCTGAACCGACGCGTGGACCATCACCTCGTCGTGGAGGAAGAAAACCAGCTCCGGCCCCGCCTGGCCTTCCGTGCGCAAGGTGCGCAGCCGCCGTCGTAATTCCGCCAGCCAGCAGGCCGCCCAGTCCGCCGCGGAGCCCTGGACCACAAAGTTCCGTGTGAAACGTCCCCTGGAACGGGCTATCGACTCCGCCCGCCGCTGCCCCTCCGCGGACGCAGGGCGCTGGCTTTGGAACCATCCTTCGGAGGGCGGCGGGCTGCTGCGGCCCAGCCGGGTGGTGACCGTCCCGCCGGACTCCCCGGCGCGGGCCGCCTGCTCCACGAACCCCACCGCCCGCGGATAGGTCCTGGCAAGCTGCGGCATAAGGCGTCCGGACTCGCCTGAGGTGGCGCCGTACATGGCGCCCAGCAGGGCCACCTTCGCTTTTGCCCGGTCGCCGCCAAACCCCTTCGCAGCGATTCCCGCGTAGAGGTCTTGGTCCCTGGCGGCCTCGGCCATGATGGAGTCCTGGGCCAATGCCACCAGGACGCGGGGTTCGAGCTGGGAAGCGTCCGCCACAATCAGCTTGTGCCCGGGATCGGCATGGACTGCACCGCGGATCTGGCGGGGAATCTGCAGCGCGCCCCCGCCGCGCGACGCCCAGCGGCCCGAGACCACTCCGCCCACCACGTACTCGGGCCGGAACCTGCCGCCGGCAACCCACGCGTCGAGCCAGGCCCAGCCGTTGGCGGTGTGCAGGCGTGAAAGCTTCTTGTAGGCAAGGAGCGGCGCGATGGCAGGGTGGTTTGATTCCTTCAGCTCCCACTGCCGGGTGCTGTTGACCTCTATGCCGTTCCGGTGCAGCGCGCGGATGAGTTCCTGCGGGGAATCGGGATTGAGCGTTGGCGCGTTCAGCAGCCCGCGCAGTTCGTTGTTCAGGGCTTCAAGTTTCGCCGGACGGTGGCCCATGGGCGGGCGGGGGCCCAGGTAGTCGGCGAGGATAATTTCGTGCAGGTCCTCCCGCCACGGAACACCGGCGTGCTGCATCTCAGCTGCGATCATGGCAGCGGCCGATTCCGCGGCGAGCAGGAGCTGCAACCTGTTTCGGCGGTTCTCGTCCGGGCTCACGGAGGCCAGGGCTTCCTGCTGGGCAGCGTATTCACCGCGAAGATCGTCAAGGGTGTGCTGCAGGCCAGAGCCCGGGCGGGGATTGTCGAACAGGGCGTCCTGTTCCGGTGGCGGCGACGGGGGCTGGAGCGCCCTGGGCGGCTGCAGCGGGTCATCGAGCGTGACCTTTTCGGCATTCCGGGCGTAATCCGTGTGGGCGGTGAACTGGGAGAGGGCCAGGATGTTCCCGCAGAGGCGGAGGTCATAACAGCGCTCGAGCTCCACCCCGCTGGACAGGAGGGACGGGTACCAGTCCTGGGTGCGGTGCCAGATCCAGCGGGGAGATTGCCCTGCCCGCGGCTTTCGTTCCAGCCCGAGGACGACGTCGGCCAGCTCGCCGGCGGCGATCACCCTGGGTTCCGGATTGGCAGGGTGGGCGTGGCCTGCCTGGGTGAGTTCCTGCAGGACCGCCCCGGAGGGGTGGGCGGCGAGCAGGAGATACATGCTCCAATTCTGCCTTGTCTTTCCAGGGTGTTGTTGTGCCGAAGGTCTTGTCCTCCACAGGGTTGCCGAGGCCGGGGTTTGTGCACATAGGACCGGGGCCGTCTTATCCTTGCCCGGCCAGGAGCGGACAGTGGCTCCATGAGCAGGCATCAGTTGACCCCCTCCTACCCTGGCCCTCGCCTCGCCGGGCGTTCATACCGAAGCCCGGATGACGGGCTGCTGCCCGCGCCTCCGGGTTTTGCGGCTGGGCCGGGAGGGCCGGCCGATGCCTGGCTCCCCGATACCGGAGAAGAGGTGCTGCTGGTAACTTCGTCCGCTGTTGTGCGGGCGGAGGTGGAGCGCATCGTGGCGGCTGCCGGCGCCACTCTTCGGGTTGTTGCCGATGCCCTGGAAGGGGCCAGGTACTGGGACGGCTCGGCCGCGGTGCTGGTGGGAAGCGACATCCGGGAGCTGCCGCCCCGCCGGCGGGCGCCCGCCGTCCTCGTCGGGTTGGACGGTGAAGGCGACAGCCTGTGGCATCTGGCGGCGGCGCTTGGCGCTGAGCGGGTGGCTGTGCTCCCTGATGCCGCGGCGTGGCTGGCGGACCATCTCAGCCGCTCCCGCTCGCCCGGCCCCGGCGGGATCATCCTTGGCGTGACCGGCGGGTGCGGCGGGGCAGGAGCCTCCACGGCTGCGGTCTGGATAGCCCAGGCGGCGGCCGGAATGGGGGCCCGGGTACTGCTCGTTGACGGTGACCCATGGGGCGGTGGTCTGGAGCTCGCCATTGCCGCCGAGGAAAGTCCCGGCCTGCGGTGGCCTGACCTTGCTGAGGCGCGGGGAAGCATCGATTCGAGCCAGCTTTCTGACTCGCTGCCGGTGGCTGGCGGATTCTCGTTCCTGTCCTGGCCTGCCAGCCGGGAACAGCCCGTTCCGGTGGCAGCACCTACCACCACCGGGGTACTGGACGCCGCGCGCAGGGGCTATGAGCTGGTGGTGCTGGATATCGGCAGGGGAGCGGGGCCGCTTCAGTCCTATGCCTGGGACTGTGACCGGATCATGATGGTGGTTCCCGCGCAGTTGAAGGCGGCCGTGGCCGCCGTGCGGCTGCTCCACGAGTTCCCGCCCGTTGAAGCCGGGCTCCTGGTTCGCGGCCGGGCAGGGGCGGCGTTGGACGGCCCAATCATTTCAGAGGCCATCGGGTTGCCCGTGCAGGGCCGGGTCCCAGAGCTCCGCGGTGTCCCTGCGGCCATGGAGTCCGGCCGGCTCCTGGAGCTCGGCAAGCGGCGCAGCATCCGGCGCTTTGCCGCCTCCGTACTGGATTCACTCGGCGACGAGTTGCCGGCCGGGGAGTTTGGATGAAGCAGTCCGCGCGCGAATCGGGAGCGGTCGACGGCCTTCGGCGCAGGGCCCGAGTCCTCGAAGGCCAACGCCTGGAAAGCCGGCCCCGGGACTGGCGCCAGGCGGAACGCCAGGCTGTTGACGCGGGGCTGCTGGAATCGGTCCGTGAATCCATGATGGCGGAAGCCGGGTTGGTCACCCCTTCGCGGGTGGCGGCCGCCGTACAGGCCACCGGCAAACTGCTGGGCACAGCGGGCTCGCTCGCCGCTGTGGAAAGAATCAGTGCTGAGCTCAACGGACTGGGACCCCTCCAATCGCTCACCCGGGATCCATCAGTCACAGACATTTTCGTGAACGCTCCGGATTCCGTGTGGGTGGACCGCGGCAGGGGCATCGAGCAGGTCGCGGCGGCTTTTCATGATGAAGCCCAGCTGCGGGCGCTTGCGTGCAGGTTGGTTGCTGCAGGAGGCCGGCGCCTGGATGACGGCTCGCCCTGTGTGGATGTTCGGCTGGCAGGCGGGTACCGCGTCCATGCGGTGCTCCCGCCGGTTTCCACGGCGGGAACACTCCTCAGTGTCAGGATTCGCCGCGAACGCGTCTTCAGCATGGACGAGTTGCAGGCGGCGGGCATGTTCAGCCCCCTCGTCAAGGACGTACTGGAGCGGGTGGTGGAGCGTCGGCTGAGCTTCCTGATCAGCGGTGCCACAGGCTCCGGCAAGACCACCCTGTTGTCCACCCTGCTGGGGCTGTGTGCTCCACGGGAACGGCTGGTCCTCATTGAGGATGCGTCCGAACTGAACCCGGTCCATCCGCATGTAGTCTCGCTCGAATCCCGGCACGGGAACCTTGAAGGCGGCGGGGAGGTGGGGCTGGGTGAGCTCGTCCGGCAGGCCTTGCGCATGAGGCCCGACCGGCTGGTGGTCGGTGAGTGCCGCGGCGCCGAGGTCCGGGAACTGTTGACCGCGATGAACACCGGCCACAGCGGTGGAGGCGGAACCATCCACGCCAATACCGCAGGCGCGGTCCCTGCCCGGCTCACAGCGCTGGGCGCCCTCGCGGGGCTGAGCCCTGACGGCGTCCGGCTCCAGGCTGCCAGCGCCCTTGACGTGGTCATTCACGTTGGGAGGACCGGCCGCGGCAGGGAAGTGGCCGCAATCGGCGTCATCGAGGACGTCGCCGGCGCGCTTCGCGTTCAATCCGCCCTGGAAGTGGCTGGAGACGCGGTGGTTTATGGCCCGGCCTGGCACGCCCTGGCCGGCCGGCTGGGTCTTGATCAGGGGCAAGGCCTGTGACCGTTTTCCTGGCAGCCGCGTTGGTCCTGGCTGCACTGATGATCCTTCGCCCGCCGCAGGGTGCAGCGGCAAGGTTCCGTCGTGCAACGGGCGCGGTTGCCCCTTCGACCGGCAGTCCGCCGGCTCGTGTGGTCCCGTGGGCCGGATCCCTGTTCCCGAGGGCCGGACATGGAGCCGGGAAGGCCCCACATTCCGCTCCGGCGGTACCCATGACCCTGGTGGTGCAGCAATTGGCCGCACTGCTGAAAGGTGGGCGGACGCCCGGCCGGCTGTGGGACGAACTGTGGCTTGTTTACGCCGTTGACGGCAAGACCAGGCCGGATGATCCAGCCGCATGGCAGCAGGCCAGGGGACCCGCCCGAGGTTCAATCGCCATGCTGACTGCCGCGCGCGCGGCTGCGGGGACCGGGGCTCCGGTCTCAGAGGCCATCAGGTGCTCCTTGCCCGCGGCGTTTCCCCGGGCGGACCGTGAGCGCAGGATCTGGTCGCAGCTGGCTGCCTGCTTCGATATCGCAGAGGCAAGCGGCTGTCCCTTGGCTGATGTCCTGACCAGGTTCGCGGCGCAGTTGGAAGTGGAGGACGATGCCGATGCTGCCCGGCAGACGGCATTGGCAGGACCCAAAGCAACGGTCAGGCTGCTGACGTGGCTTCCCCTGATGGGACTGGGCCTAGGCATGGCCCTTGGCGTGGATCCGCTGGCCATTCTGCTGGGTACACCGCTGGGATTGGCGTCGCTCGGTGCGGGCATTGCGCTCACCCTAGCGGGCCGGGCCTGGTCCTCCCGGCTGGTGGCTGCTGCGGCAGGTGCGGGAGTGCCATGACCGGACCGCTGCTGCAGGCCTCTGCGCTCTTGGCCATATTGGTCACCGCCGCCTGTCTTCTTTTCACAGGAAAGAGCCGCTCCCGGAAGCGCCTGACCGGCCTGTCCACGGCTCAACAGCCTGATTCAGCGGACAATCACCGGGCCACAGCCCGGCGACCCCGCACCAGTGACCGCCACGACGGTCTGCACGACACCGCCATGATGCTTGAACTCGTCGCCGCAATGCTGGACTCGGGGTCCGGAATTGGCCGCTCGCTTGATCTCGTCTCTGCTTCGGCGTCAGCCCAGTACCGCGAATCTCTCCGCCCTGTCGTTTCCGCGCTGGCCATCGGTGCCGACTGGGACACTGCGTGGCGGAGCTCTGCCGTCAGGTTGCCCGCGATCCTGGAGTTACGGGACGCCCTGGGGTTTGCGGCGCTCACAGGAGCGCCCTCATCGGCCATTCTCTATGCCCAGGCCGGAAGGCTGCGCAGGGAGCGGTTTCGTGCTGCCGAAAAGCGGGCGGCGTCCCTCGGCGTCAAGCTCGTGGTCCCGCTGGGCCTGTGTTCGCTGCCGGCCTTTATCTGCCTCGGGGTTGTTCCCGTTTTGCTGGCCCTGGTGCCGTCCGGCCAGTAACCCTGCTCTTTCCCTCCACAGCAGCCGAATCGATCCAGTTTTCCACTTACACCACCGGTGGCCTTACCGCTCCTGGCAAGGCCCGGAAGAGTCAAACCAGCCGGCAATCCCGCCGGTGTACAGAAAGGAACCATCGCATGTCCATCAACCAGGACCGCCGCTATCCTGCCGGAACCGCAGCACGTGCAACAGGGCACGCAAACACCAAACACGGCGCCAGGCAGGCTCAGTCCGCGTATGCAGCCCCGGCTGGCGCTGCCTCGCTGCCCGCCAATGTGGTGGAGCTTTACCCGGGCGCCGCCGTACCCCGCCGCACCGCGATCAGAAGTCTTTTCGGATCAGAAGCAGGCATGGCGACAGCTGAATACGCCATCGCCACGTTGGCCGCCGTCGGCTTTGCCGGGCTGCTGGTCTTTATCCTGCGCAGCGAGGAAGTGCGCGGCTTCCTGCTGAACCTGATCCGCACGGCGCTGGCGTTGCCATGACCAGAGCGCCGGACGGATTGCAGCTTCGGCAAGCGGCAGACCATGGCGCCATTACCGCAGAGTTTGCCGTGGCACTGCCTGCCGTCCTGCTGCTCCTGGCCATGCTTCTGTCGGGCGCCGCGGCCGGTGTCACGCAGTTGCGGCTGGAGGAGGGAGCCCGGGCGGGTGCCCGTGCGCTGGCCCGCGGCGACGATTCCACTGCCGTGGAAAGAATCGTACGGACCCTTTCGGGGGCGTCGGCGTCCGCGGCCGTAGCAGCAGACGGCGAATGGCTCAGTGTCACTGTCACGGACCGGGTAGGGGGACCGCTGGGGTCGTCGCTTCCATGGACGCTCACGGCACGCGCCTCAACCCGCAGCGAACAGTTGCCGCGAGCCCGGCTGTTCCATTACCGGTTGCGGCCATAACGGGCGCCGAATGATCGGGCCGCCTGCTGCAGCGAAACCGGTACAGCGGCGCCCGGAACTGCTATCCCTTCCAACAACCCGGCACAGGCAAACCACAACAGCAGGAAGGAGCCCGGCCACATGAAAGTCACCGTGCGGGCGAAGCATGGCCAGGATGGCCCGGAGCGCGGTTCGGGAACCGTCCTGGCGGCGGGCCTTGCCTTGGTGGTGATGATGGCCCTGGCACTGTTGCTGCTCCTGGCGCAGTCGGCTGTTTTTGCCAGCCGGGCAGCGGCAGCTGCAGATCTTGCTGCACTTGCCGCCGCGGACGCCCTGCGGGGGGTCGCTGACGGGGAACCGTGCAGCGTGGCTGCGGAGGTCGCGGCCCGGCACGCCGCCACGGTTACCAGCTGCTTCGAGGGTGAGGGGCAGACGGTGGAGGTCCGGACGGAACTGAGGGAGCGGACTACGATGGGGGCGGCCAGCGGCCACGCCCGTGCCGGACCTCCACCCTGAGTAGGGCGGAGATCCGCGCGTCAGCGCCGGGCCTCGAGGCTCTCGGCGCTGGCCTCGGTGGCATCCTTGAGCAGGACCTCGAGCAAGGTGACAGCCGCGGCCTTGTCCAAAGGGTTGTTCTTGTTCCCGCACTTGGGCGACTGCACGCAGGACGGACAGCCGGAGTCGCATTCACAGGCCTTGATGGCATCGCGCGTCGCCGCCAGCCACACCTTCGCTTTGTCGAATCCGCGCTCGGCAAAACCAGCGCCGCCAGGGTGCCCGTCATACACAAAAATGGTGGGCACCCCGGTGTCGGCATGCAGAGCAGTCGAAACGCCCCCGATGTCCCACCGGTCACTGGAAGCGACCAACGGGAGCAGGCCGATTGCTGCGTGCTCCGCCGCGTGCAGGGCGCCAGGGAACTGGGCTTCGATCAGGCCGGCGGCAGCGAGGGACCGGTTGTCCACCTCAAACCACACAGCCTTGGTGAACAATTCCCGGGCTCCGAGGTCGAGGGGTTCCTCGCCGAGGATCTCGTTGGAGATCAGGGCCTTGCGCTGGAAGGAAACCACCTGGGTGGTGACCTTTACGTCGCCGAAGTGCAGGGAGACGTCCCCCCACCGGGCGGTGCGCTGTGTTTCCAGCACCTCGATCTGGGTGACATCCCGTGCCGTGGTGTAGTAGTCGGGATTGGCGCGGCGGACCACCACGCAGTGATCGTCTTCGTTGAGGTCCTCCACCACGTAGCTGTCACCTTGGTGGATGTACACGGCGCCAGTGTGTGCCTGGTAGTGGGTCTGGGGTGAGTCCATCGTCCCCAGCAGGGAACCGGTTTCAGCATCAACAATACTGACCGGGCCGCCGCCGTCGGCACGAAGGTTCACCATGGCGGCTGCGCTCTGGGAATGGGTCCAGAACCATCCGGCAGGGCGGCGCCGGAGATAGCCCTGGGCCACCAGCCGGTCGAGAAGGGCCTCTGCCGTGCTCCCGAACAGGTCCAGCTCAGCCGGTCCCAGTGGCAGTTCCGCAGCAGCGGCGCACAGGTGGGGTCCCAGGACGTACGGATTGGCGGGGTCGAAAACAGTGGCTTCCACGGACACGTCGAAGATGGCCTCCGGATGGTTCACCAGGAACGTGTCCAGCGGGTCGTCACTGGCGACGAACGCCGCGATGGCGTCCTGTCCTGCCCTGCCGGCCCGCCCGATCTGCTGGAACAGTGAGGCCCTGGTGCCCGGCCAACCGGCTACCAGCACAGCGTCCAGCCCGGAGATGTCGATGCCCAGCTCCAGGGCGGAGGTGCTCGAAACACCCAGCAGCCTGCCCGAACGCAGGGCCTTCTCCACGGCCCGGCGTTCCTCGGGAAGATACCCGGAACGGTAGGCCGCCACCCGCTGCGGCAGGCTGGGGTCCACCTCGTCCAGGAGGCGCTTGGTGATGGAGGAGATGGTTTCCGCTCCACGCCGGGACTTGATGAAGGCAATGGTGCGGACGTGTGCGGACACCAGGTTGGCCAGGAGGTCCGACGTCTCAGCCACCGCCGTGCGCCGTTCCTTGGCACCGTTCTCGCCCTTGAGTTCGGTCAGGGCAGGTTCCCAGAACGCCACCGTGGTGGCACCATGGGGCGAACCATCCTCCGACACTGCCTTGACCGGTGCCCCGATGAGCCGGGCGAAGGAGACATCGGGGTCGGAGGCAGTGGCTGAAGCGGCAATGAACACCGGTTCAGGGAACGAGGAACCGGCTCCGTAGTACGCACAGATCCGGCGCAGCCGGCGCATCAGGTTGGCCACGTGCGAGCCGAAAACGCCCCGGTAACTGTGCGCCTCGTCCACGATCACATAGCGAAGGCGGCGGAAGAACCCCGCCCACCAAGCGTGGTTGGGGAGGATCCCGAAGTGAAGCATGTCCGGGTTGGCCAGGATGAAGTTTGCGTGGTCCCGGATCCAGCGCCGGGACGCGGGGTCGGTGTCGCCGTCGTAGGTTTCCGCCCGGACCGTGGGCAGCTGCAGCGCCCGAATGGCGTTCAGCTGGTCGGCCGCGAGGGCCTTGGTGGGGGACAGGTAAAGGGTGACCGCGCCGTCGTCGTGGATCTTTCCGGGGTCGGCAAGGACCCGCAGCTCGGAACGGTGGATGGCATCCAGCGCCGGCAGCTGGTAGGCGAGCGACTTTCCCGAGGCGGTGCCCGTGGCCAACACCACGTGTCCGCCGCTGTGGGCGATATCGGCAGCCTCCACCTGGTGGCGGTAGGGCCGCTCGACGCCGAGGGAACCGTACGCTGCAACGAGGTCCGGGTGCACCCATGACGGCCACGGCTCGTGCACCGCCTCGCGGGCAGGGATGGTGCGGACATGACGCAGCTGCTCCGGGTCCGGGCCGCGGCCCAGCAACGGAATCAGGGAGTCATGGGGGTTCACCCCAACATTGTTTCACCCGGCAGGACCTTGGCACGCCGGATTCGCCCTCGGGGAAACAACGCAAGAGGGAAACTGAAGGAAACGGACGAAACCGGGGAACCGTGGATACTGCCGGCACCTAGCTCAGGGACAAGTCGGACCCGTCGTGCGATGCGGACAGCATCAGGACCCGGGAAACAGTGGTCCAGCCCAGGTGCGAATAAAGCTTCTGGCCGTCAAGGGATGCCAGCAGCAGCCCGGTCTGGACATCGTGCTCAAACGCCTGCGCCGCCAGGGCCCGCATAATAAAACTGCCAAGGCCCCGCCGCTGGAAGGCCGAATTGGTGATGATCTTGTCGAAAACGGCGGTATCGCCCACCACAAATACGCGTCCGCTGGCAGCCACGGTGTCACCTGAGATCACTTCCGCATAGTGCACGCCGTCCTGTTCAGACGTCGCCAGGGAAAGATCGTCATCCGAAAGCCACGGATCTTCGGCATCCTGGGTCTCCATGTCCACGATCATCATGGCCTGGGAGTCGGAATTCACGTTCAGGCCGTGTTGCAGGGCAAGATCCGAATAGCGGGCGGGGTCGTTGGTCAGGATGGTAAGGCCCCGGGCCGGGGCTTCCGCCGTCTTCGCTGCGAGAACGGCAAACTCGGCGTCGGTGGGCTCGGAAGCGAAAAATTCCCATTCACCGCTGGTGTCAGACCGGAACACCGCGGGAAAGCGGCCTTCGGACGACGTCCGGTATCCGCGACAGCCTGCCCAACCGGCCACCCACACTTCAAGAAGGCCAGTGATGTCGTTAACCATGGTGTCCGGGCTCATGCGATGAGACTATTCCACGGCGTTCACAAGCAACAGGGGTTGGCAGGCCGGAAGTGCTGTGCTTACGCAATTGTGATGCGGCGCGGCCACCTGCCCGGCCCCGGCGGAAACGGGGCGGGCCGCAGGAACCCAAGCCGGTACCCTTAAATACGTGGCTTTGAACCGAATCGTCCTCTTTTACGGCTTTACCCCGATCGCTGATCCCGACGCCGTACGGCTGTGGCAGCGTGCCCTCTGCGAAAAGCTGGGATTGACCGGCCGCATCCTGATCTCCAAAGACGGCATCAACGCAACCGTGGGCGGCCCGATCGCCGACGTGAAGCAATACGTCAAGACCACGCGTGAGTACAAGGGATTCCACGGCATCGACGTCAAATGGTCCGACGGCGGGGCGGAGGACTTCCCGCGGCTCAGCGTCAAGGTGCGCGACGAGATCGTCTCCTTCGGCGCCCCCGGCGAACTCAGGGTGGACGCGAACGGGGTGGTGGGCGGAGGCAAGCACCTCAAGCCCGAAGAACTCCACGAACTCGTGGAAGCCAGGAAACAAGGCGGGGAAGACGTGGTGTTCTTCGACGGACGAAACGCCTTCGAAGCACAGATCGGCCGGTTCAAGGACGCCATCGTCCCCGACGTCGCCACCACCCACGACTTCATCAAGGAACTTGAGTCCGGAAAATATGACGAACTCAAGGACAAGCCGGTAGTCACCTACTGCACGGGCGGTATCCGCTGTGAAGTGCTCTCGAGTTTGATGGTCAACCGCGGCTTCAAAGAGGTGTACCAGCTGGACGGCGGAATCGTCCGCTACGGCGAAACCTTCAAGGACCAGGGCCTCTGGGAAGGCTCGCTGTACGTGTTCGACAAACGCATGCACCTCGAATTCAGCGAGGACGCCAAAACCATCGGGCAATGCGTCCGGTGCTCGGCCCCCACCAGCAAATTCGAGAACTGCTCCAACCCGAGCTGCCGAACCCTCACCCTGTACTGCGCCGAATGCGCTTCCAGCCCGGAGACCCTGCGGTGTCCTGAAGGGTGCGCCGCTTAAGTCCTGCCTGATGGGCGCGGCACCGGGAACAGCCATCACAGGCGCCGGAGACGGTAGGCGTAATTGGCCCCTGTCCTGGACTCAACGATGATGGTGAGCGCAGTTTCGGCCGAGAGGTAGATGACGTTCTCCCGGTTGATGCCGCACCGCAGGCCCAGGTCCACCAGGGTCAGCGTGTCGCTCCGGACCGTGAAGTCCACCCGCCGCTGGCTCCGGCACGTCAGTTCCAAAGCGTAGGTGCCGGTGCCAACCACGGGACTCGTCTCGCTGCGCACCTCGCCCGCGGCCAGCAGCCCGGCCGCCGCATGGACTACGGGATCGCCGGTGTCCGGCAGGCTGCGGGCCACCCACGATTCCAGTTCGGCCTGGCTGACCGGCTCGCGCTGGAGCGGATCACGGGTGAATGCCGGAGCCGGGGCCACTGTTTCTTCGGCATTAGAGGGATCAGCCCACCGGCCGTCGTCGTAGGTGTATTCACAGCCGCCCAGCGCCAGCCCCGCGGCAGACACCAGGGCCAGGACGGCGACGGCCGCAGGGTTTCGCGCCAGCGGCGGCTGGGCTGTCGGCAGGGGACTGGGCGCGGAGGATTTCCGCACACTGGGCATGATCCGACTTTAAGCCCGCTCGCCCCCGCGGGCCAGTGCTATTCGGCCGGCGTCAGTTGGTAGGCGTAGATGAGCGGAGCGTCCACACTGGAGGTGCTGATTTCCAGTTTTCCTGAATGCGGCAGCGCGATCCTGGTGATCTCGTTGCTTCCGTTGCAGGCGGCCCCGGCATCCACCACGTCTTCCCCGTCCAGTGACACCGCGAAGAAGGCTTTGCCCCCACCCTCGCACGTCGCCGTCAAGGTGTAGCGGCCGGCGCCCACGTTGGCGGCCTCCTGCACGATCCGGTTCCGGTTGAGGATTTTCCCGGCGTCCTCCAGCACGGCCCCCGGGGCCGTTGGCAGGGCGGTGGCCCGCCACGCCGGCACGTCCGCGTTCTCGATCGACACCACCGGCGAGCACCCCGCCAAGGTGACGGCCGCCAAGCTTGCGAGCACCAAAGCTCCAAGCGGCGAACGCCGCAGGGTGGAGGGCTGCTTCCGGGCGCGCGGAAGGACGGAGAGCGTTGTTGGCATACCCCCACGCTACCGCGTCGGGCCGGCGTCAAGGTGCCACCTCCCTCCGACCCCGGGCTGCCGCACTAAACTTGAGCGGTGCCTGAATCCCCATACGAGTTCACCGCCGGTAACACCCCCGACGCGCCCCGCAGCGACCTTCCGGACCTGCTCGCCGCGCTCGCCGCGGATCTGAGGGCCGTGCAGTACACACTCGACGGTGTGGCCAGCCTTCTGGGTGAATCGGCCTACACGGCGCTGAACCGGGACCAGGTCATCCCCGCGCTCCTCGCTGCCGAGCACGCAGTGCGGCGGGATGACGGCGCGAAGGCGCTTGCCGCCGTCGTCCGTCTGTGGCTCCTCGCTGAGCCGCAGCCGAAGGAAACGCTCGACGCCGCCCTGCCGGGCATCGGGGCCGAAGGCCTGCTGGCGCTGGGACTGGTGGAGCCCGGTCCGGGCACCTCGCTGCTGGCCGCCAAAGCCGACCTGCGGCCCTACGGCTGGGATGTTAATGAGGACGGCAGCGGCGGGGCGGAACTCTGGGTGGCCAGCGACCTCGCCGCGCACCAGCAGGAAGGGGTGCTCCGGCACGACCACGTGCTGGGCATCGGCCAGGCCTCCACCACCCTGGTGCAGACCACCTACCGCCGCCACACCGCACGCGCACTGGACCTGGGAACGGGCTGCGGCATCCAGGCCTTCCACCTGCTGCACCACTGCGAGCACGTCACCGCCACTGATATCTCCGAGCGCGCGCTCGCCTTTGCCCGCTTCAATATCCTGCTGAACGCGCAGGCCCTGCACGTGGACCCGGACCGGCTGGAGCAACGGGTGAGCCTGCGCCTTGGTTCGCTGCTGGAACCGGTGGCCGGCGAGGAGTTCGGCCTCGTGGTCTCCAACCCACCCTTCGTCATCACCCCGCGCAGCGTCGGGGAGGACGCCTCCGAACAGTTCACCTACCGCGACGGCGGCCTGCCCGGCGACGGGATAGTGGCGGCCCTGGTGGCGGAACTCCCGGCAGTCCTGGCTCCGGGTGGAACGGCTCAGATGCTGGGCAACTGGGAGGTGGCCCACGGCGCCGCCTGGCAGGAGCGCCCCCAGGCGTGGGTTGGTCCCGGCGTGGATGCCTGGTTCATCCAGCGCGAACAGGTCAGCCCGGAGCAGTATGCGGAAACGTGGCTGCGGGACGCCTCCGAGGCCCGGGACCGGGACCATTACCGGGACGCCTACGAGGCATATCTTGCCGACTTTGCGTCAAGGAACGTGGCGGGAATCGGATTCGGCATGGTGCTGCTGCGACGGCCCCTCACGCCGGGGCCAGCCAACTTTAACCGGTTTGAGGAAATCACCTATCCCATCGAGCAGCCCATTGGCCCGCACCTGGGTGCTGCCCTGGAGCGGCAGGACTGGCTGGCGGCCAACAATATCGAGGACGCGCACCTGCTGGTGGCGGACGACGTGACTGAGGAGCGCCACCAGCGGCCGGGCGCCGAGCATCCGGGTGTGATCCTGCTCCGCCAGGGCGCCGGCCTGCGACGGACCAACCTGCTCAGCACCGAACTGGCCGGGTTTGTTTCTGCCTGCGACGGGGACCTGACTGCCGGCCAGATCGCCGGTGCGCTGGAGGCGCTGCTGGGAGGGGGCCTGGGCGGCGGCCCGGGTGGCGATGAAGCGTTCGACGCCAGCGGATTCCGGGCCGGTTTGCTCGCCGACGCAGCCAACCTGGTCCGCGACGGCTTCCTGATTCCAGCCACTGATTAAGGAAAGGCAGGGGGAGCGGGAGGGAGTCCCGCCCATCCCCCTCTTTTCCACATGGATGCGCACATTTCTGCAAAATATGGTGAACTAGGCCAGTATGGGCGCATCTGCCCGAGCAACCTTTTTCTGTAGGAGCACCGTGCCAAGCAAGGCCAAAACCGGCAAGAAACTCGTGATTGTGGAGTCTCCGGCCAAGAGCAAGACCATCGCCAAGTACTTGGGCGAGGGCTTCATCGTCGAGGCCTCCATCGGTCACATCCGCGACCTGCCGCAGCCGTCCGAACTCCCCGCCGAGCTGAAGAAAACCTCTGTGGGCAAGTTCGCCGTCGATATTGAGCACGACTTCAAGCCTTATTACGTGGTGTCCCCGGACAAAAAGAAAAAGGTGACCGAGCTCAAGGCTGCGCTCAAGGACGCCGACGAACTTTACCTCGCAACCGATGGGGACCGCGAGGGCGAAGCCATCGCGTGGCACCTGCTCGAAGTGCTCAAGCCCAAGGTCCCGGTGTACCGGATGACGTTCGGCGAAATCACCAAGGAAGCCATCCAGCGCGCCATGGGCAACCTGCGCGATGTGGACACGGCGCTGGTGGACGCCCAGGAGACCCGCCGCGTCCTGGACCGCCTGTACGGCTACGAAATCTCCCCGGTGCTGTGGCGCAAGGTGGCACGCGGCCTGTCCGCCGGCCGCGTGCAGTCAGTGGTAACGCGCATGGTGGTGGACCGCGAACGCGAACGTATGGCCTTCAAGGCTGCCTCCTACTGGGACCTCACGGGCCAGTTCGGCGCCGACGCCGGCTCCTTCAAAGCCAAGCTCGCCGCTGTTGACGGTGCCAAAGTGGCCAGCGGCCGGGACTTCAACGACGACGGCGTCCTCACCTCAAAAAACGTGGCGCACCTCAACGAGGAGCTGGCAACGTCCCTGGCAGCCGGGCTGCAGAACGCCGAGTTCCGCGTCCGCTCCGTTGACACCAAGCCGTATACCCGCCGTCCGGCAGCCCCCTTCACCACCTCCACCCTGCAACAGGAAGCGGGCCGGAAGCTGAGGTTCTCGTCCAAGAGCACCATGCAGGTGGCCCAACGGCTGTACGAAAACGGCTACATCACCTATATGCGTACGGACTCCTCGGCGCTGAGCGACGAAGCCGTCACGGCCGCCCGCCGCCAGGCCTCCGAGCTGTACGGCCCCGAGTACATCCCGCAGTCCCCCCGCGTGTATACCGGCAAGGCAGCCAACGCACAGGAAGCCCACGAGGCCATCCGTCCCGCCGGTGACTCCTTCCGCACTCCGGCGCAGGTGGCCAAGCAGCTTTCCGGCGACGAGTTCCGCCTCTATGAACTGATCTGGAAGCGCACGGTCGCCTCGCAGATGGCTGATGCCAAGGGTTCGACCGCCACCATCCGGCTGGGTGCCGTGGCTTCCGACGGCCGTGACGCCGAGTTCTCCGCCTCCGGCACAGTGATCACGTTCCCCGGTTTCCTGGCAGCCTACGAGGAAGGCAAGGACGAGACCCGCGGCGACGACGAGTCCGACGAAGCCCGCCGCCTGCCGAACGTTGCCAAGGGCGACCCACTCACCGCAGCCGACATCATCGCCATCGGCCACGAAACGTCCCCGCCGCCGCGCTACACGGAAGCCTCGCTGACAGCAGAGCTGGAGAAGAAGGGCATCGGCCGCCCGTCCACGTACGCCTCCACCATCTCCACCATCCAGGACCGCGGCTACGTCCGGAAACAAGGCTCCGCGCTGGTTCCCAGCTGGATTGCCTTCTCCGTGATCCGGCTGCTGGAACAGCACTTCAGCGACTACGTGGACTACGAATTCACCGCTGACATGGAAGGCGACCTGGATAAGATCGCCAATGGCCAGGCCGCGGGCGCCTCCTGGCTCCGGCACTTCTACTTTGGCGAGGACTCCGATCCGGGCCTGCTGAGCATCGTTAACAACCTCGGCGAAATCGACGCGCGGGAAATCAACTCCATCCCCATCACGGACGAAATCACGCTCCGGGTAGGCAAATTCGGTCCCTACCTTGAAAGCTCCGCCGCCACGGTCGACCCGAAGACCGGGGAAATCGTGGAATCGGCGCGGGCCAATGTGCCCGAGGACCTCGCCCCGGATGAACTGACCGCGGCGAAAGCTATTGAACTGATGGAGACGGCGGCTCCCGAGGAGCGGGTGCTGGGGACCGACCCGCACACCGGCCACACCATCGTGGCCAAGAACGGCCGCTACGGCGCCTACGTCACCGAGATCATTCCCGAGATGACAGAGGAACAGATCGCCGCCCAGCCGGTGGAGTACTACAAGAACGGCAAGCCGAAGCCGCCCAAGAAGCCGGTCAAGGCCAAGCCGCGCACGGGCTCGCTGTTCAAGTCCATGACCGTTGAGTCGGTGACCCTGGATGAGGCACTTGCGCTGATGAGCCTGCCCCGCGTTCTGGGGGAGGACGCCGAAGGCAACCTCATTACCGTCCAGAACGGCCGGTTTGGTCCGTACTTGAAGAAGGGTACCGACTCCCGTTCCATCGGGTCGGAGGAGGAGATCTTCACCATCACGATGGAACAGGCGCTGGAGATCTACTCGCAGCCGAAGCAGCGCGGCGCCCGTGCCGCGGTGCCGCCGTTGGCCGAGTTTGGCCCGGACCCGGTGTCGGAGAAGAACATCGTGGTGAAGGAAGGCCGTTTCGGGCCCTACATCACTGATGGAATCACCAACATTACGGTCCCCCGCGCCACCTCGCTGGAGGAACTGACGCGTGAGCAGGCTGTTGAGCTCCTCGCCGAGAAGCGTGCCAAGGGACCGGTCAAGCGCACTGCCGCCCGCAAGGCTCCGCCCAAGAAGAAGGCGGCTGCGAAAAAGTAGCTTCGGTCCGCAGCAAGCATGGCCGAATTGCGGTGGAGGGCCCAACGTGGTCGAGTTGTCACATGACTGAACAACCCGGAATTGCCGATCCCGCTCCGCTTAATGACCTTGAGGAGAAGCTCGCCAAGGGCGGACAGCCTGATGCCAGTCCCGTGGACGTCATCCTGTCCTTCCTGAACAGCGAGGTCTACATCGTCAGCTCGGACTCCATCGAAGGCGCCGATTCCCAGGTGGAGCCGCTGGTCCTCGCCAACGCCGACGGCGATCCCGTCCTCGCGGTCTTCTCCCACCCCAGCCGGGTGGACCAGCAGTACTTGGATGCGGCGCCCAACGTTCTCGGAACCCAGGGTGCAGCCATCATCGCCAACATCGGAGACGAGTTGGGAATGGTCATCAACCCGGGCGCGGCCTACGGCTTTGAGATCAACCCCGAAGGCGTGGCCAACATCAAACGCGACTTCAAGCGCGCCGACGGGGAATAATGGCACCATGCGGCTAGGCGTCCTCGATATCGGGTCCAACACTGTCCATCTTCTGCTGGTGGATGCCCACCCCGGCGCGCGGCCAGTGCCCTTCGCGTCACACAAGCGTCCGCTCTCCCTGGTCCAGTACCTGGAGCCGGACGGCAGCATCAGCGACGCCGGCCAGCACGAACTCACTGAATTCGTCCTGGAAGCGTGGGAATTCGCCGCCCGGCACAAGGCCGAGGACCTCCTGGCGTTCTGTACCTCCGCCATCCGGGAGGCCACGAACGGCCCCGACGTCCTGGCCCGCGTCAAGCACGAAACCACCGTCACGCTGCAGGAGCTGACGGGCAGTGAAGAAGCGTCCATGACCTTCTTCGCCGTACGCCGCTGGCATGGCTGGGGCGCCGGACCCATCCTCAACCTGGACATCGGCGGCGGCTCCTTTGAAATGGCGTTTGGCCAGGATGAGCTGCCGGAAGTAGCCACCTCCGTACCGCTGGGAGCCAGCCGCCTCACCCGGGACTGGCTTGCCGAAGACCCGCCGTCGGCAAAAAGCGTCAAGGAGCTGCGGCGCTACATCCAGGCCACGCTCAAACCCGCGGTGCGGGAATTTGACGGGCTGGGGCGGGCAAACGTCGTCGCGGGAACCTCCAAGACCTTCCGGTCCCTGGCCCGCATCGCCGGGGCTGCACCGAGCGCGGCCGGTCCGTACGTCAAGCGGGAGCTGAACGGTTCCGATCTTGGCGTGTGGGCGCAGCGTATCTCTGCGATGAAAGTTGAGGACCGTCTGCACCTGCCCGGGGTTTCCGAGGCGCGGGCGCACCAGTTGCTTGCCGGGGCCCTGGTGGCGGAGGCGGCACTGGAGCTGTTCAAGTTCAAGAAGATCAAGATCTGTCCCTGGGCGTTGCGCGAAGGCCTGATCCTGCGCCGGCTCGACCAGCTGGTGTTCTCCGGGCCCCTGGAGTTGGCCCCGCACGTTGCGCCCGCGGTGGTGCAGGCCGCCGTCTGAGCGCGCCGCGCGCCGAAACCTCGGCTTAAAAGCGGAAGCACCGGCGGCCGCGACAGGAAAATGGGGGAAAACCTGTTGCGTACGCCGGTGCCCTGGCAGGCATCCCCATGCCTGCCGCATCACTCGCACCCTCAATGAGGTACTAACTACTGTAGGGACGCCACTTGTGAGGAAGCTGCACCCTACATGTGAGCCACCTGTGAATCTGGTTTCCCCTCCCTTCGCAGTAAAGAATCTGCCGCAGTAAAGAATCTGCGCCTGCGGGATCAAACTGCAATGATGGAGCCATGAGCAACCGAATCGCATTCCTTGGCTGTGGGTCCATGAACGAGGCCATCCTTGGCGGCCTGCTGGAAGCCGGGACGGACCCGGCTGACGTTGTAGCCACCGTCCGGCGCGCAGAGCGTGCCGCGGAACTGGCCGAGCGCTACCACGGCATCACCGCGATCGCCGGTGAGGAAGAGCCGGACAACAACAAGCAGGCCAGCAAGGGGTCCGCCGTCGTGATTCTGGGTGTGAAACCCGTAGGCGTTGCCGCACTGGCGCGGGAGATCAGCCCGGCACTGGCGCCGGACACCGTCGTGGTGAGCGTGGCCGCGGCCGTTTCGATCGCCCAGCTGGAGGCTGCCCTCCCTCCCGGCCAGCCGGTGATCCGCACCATGCCCAACACTCCCGCGAAGCTGGGGCGCGGGGTTGTTTCGGTCTCGCCGGGCACCAACTGCACGCCGGAACAGGTCCAGAAGGTGAAGGACATCCTGCAAGGCGCCGGAACCGTTGTTGAGGTGCCCGAGGAGCAGGTGGATGCCCTTTCGGCCATCAGCGGCTCAGGACCGGCCTACGCCTTCTACCTGGCCGAGGCGATGGCAGCCGCAGGACAGGAGCTCGGCCTGGACGCGGAACTGTCCCTGCTCCTGGCCCGGGAAACCGTGGCTGGCGCCGGATTCATGCTCGCCGAGCCTGGGGCAGACCCGGCCGCTCTGCGGAAGGCCGTGACCAGCCCGAACGGCACCACCGAGCGGGCCATCGCAACCTTCGACGAACGGGGCATCCCGTCCATCATCGCCGCAGGCGCACGCGCAGCAGCGGACCGGGCAGCAGAAATCACCAAGCAGCTCGGCTAACCCCGCAAATCACGGCCGGGCGGCGAAGCGTTCCAGCAGGTCCACGTGCCCTGACACGATCAGCATGTCCCGGGAGGACACTTTGGTTTCCGGCCGCGCATACGTGAAGTCCTCGCCCGGCGACTTCACGCCCACGATCGTCACACCGTATTTGGACCGGACCTTGGACTCATCCAGGGTGAACCCCACCGTTTCGCGCGGCGGGTACATCTTTACGATGGCGAAATCGTCGTCGAACTCGATGAAGTCCAGCATGCGCCCGGAAACGAGGTGGGCGGCCCGGACTCCGGCGTCGGCCTCCGGGTAGATCACGTGGTTGGCGCCGATGCGGGTGAGGATTTTGCCGTGCGAGGGCGTAATGGCCTTGACCCACAGGTGCTCGATGCCGAGATCCACAAGGTTGACGGTGATCAGCACCGAGGATTCGATGGACGTGCCAACACCCACCACTGCAGAGCTGAACTCCTGCGCCCCGAGTTGGCGAAGGGCATCGATATTGGTCGCATCGGCCTCCACCACATGCGTCAGCAGGGGCGCGAACTTCTGCACCAGGCTGCGGTCACGCTCGATGGCGAGCACTTCCCGGCCCTGCTTGACCAGCTGCTCGGCGGTCGAGGAACCGAAGCGGCCCAGCCCGATGACCAGCACGGGCGCATTGTGGGCGGGCCGCCGGGGAGCGTCTGGGGAACTAGCCAATGATGGGCCTCTCTTCGGGGTAGTGGTACAACTGGCTGCGCTGGCGCAGGGCCAGGGCGGCGGCAAGGGTCACGGTGCCCACACGGCCTGCGAACATCAGCGCCGTGAGGACATACACGCCCGACGGCGCCACCTCCGCACTGAGGTTGGTGCTCAGGCCGACGGTGGCAAACGCGGAAATGGTTTCGAACAGCACCCGGTCCAGGGAAGCGCCACTGATGTGCAGCAGCAGGAACGCGGACACGGACACCAGGGTGGCGCCGGCCACGATCACCGAGATGGCGACTCGCATGCTGCCCTGCGGGATAGTCCTGCCGTAGACCTTCACGTCGGCGTCACCGCGTGCTTCGGCAATAATGGCCAGGAACATCACGGCGATGGTGGTCACCTTGATGCCGCCGGCGGTGGATGCGGACCCGCCGCCGGCGAACATCAGTGCATCCGTCAGCAGCATGGTGGTGGATTCCATCTGGTTCTGGTCCACCAGGTTGAAGCCGCCGGACCGGGTCATCACCGAAGCGAACAACGCATGGGTGATCTTGTCACCCAGGTCCATGGAACCGATGGTGCGGGCGTTGTCCCACTCCATCAACGCCCACAGGAACATGCCCGCCGCCAGCAGGATGAAGGACACCTGGATGGTGAGCTTGGTGTGCAGGTTCCACTTTTTCCAGTTCAGGCCGTTCTGTTGCAGGACCATCACCACGGGAAATCCGAGGCTGCCCAGGAACACCCCCAGCATCAGGGGAACCAGGATCCACAGGTCGGTCTCATACGGCACGATGCCGTCCGAGTGCGGCGTGAAACCGGCGTTGTTAAAGGACGAGATGGCATAGAAGATGCCGTGCCAGACGGACTGCCAGAAGGGCTCGCCCAACGTCAGGAACCGGGGGACCAGTGCCAGCGCAAGGGTGCCTTCGATAACCATGGAGGTGGTGATCACGATCCGCAGCAGGGTACCCACTTCGCCCAGCCGGCCTGCGTTATTCATGGATTCGGCCGCAATAATCTTGCCGCGCACCCCAAGCCGCTTGCTCACCATCAGCGCCAGCAGCGACGCCAGGGTCAGGGTGCCGAGGCCTCCGATGAAGATGCCGATCAGGATCACCAGCTGGCCGAAGAAGGACCAATGGACCGCCGTCGACACCACCGTCAGGCCCGTCACGCACACAGCGGAAACGGCGGTGAACATCGCCTGGTGCAGCGGGGTGGCCGTGCCGGTGGCGGACGAGATGGGCAAGGAGAGCAGGAACGTGAACACCAGGCAGACGGCGGCGAACGCGCTGAGGGCGAGCCGGGCCGGCGAAGTGTTGGCAATATCGTCAATGAAGTCGCGCAGCCGGGTGAAGATCCAAAGGCCTTCCCGGTCCTGCGCGGCGGGATGCCAGCTGGCCGGGTTCCGGGGCCTCGCCTGGCTTTGCGTCATGTGTGGCTTTTCCTCGGTCGAATCTGCTTCCCTCAGTAGTAAACCACTTATGCCCGCGTAATGGCCGGGCGGGAAGGGCTGCAGGCTCGGGTAGCCTGTGATTGATGACATATCTGCCCGGTCTCAGCCAGCCCGCGCCGCCGACGACGGTGGCGTGGGGTGCTGACATGACCGCCTACAATTTCGGTCCGGGGCACCCGATGGCGCCTGAGCGGATGGACCTGACGGCACGCCTGGCCAGCAGTTTGGGGTTGTTCGACCTCGCGCATGTCTCCGTGGAGGCTCCATCTGTGGCCACCGACGCGGAACTCGAGTCCGTGCACTCAGCCGAATTCGTGGCAGCGGTCCGCAGGGTCAGCGACGACCCTTACGCAACCGACGAATCGCGCGGCCTCGGCACCGAGGATGATCCTGCGTTCGCGGGGATGCACGAGGCCGCGGCCAGGCTGGCCGGCGGCTCCCTGCTCGCCGCATCGAAGATCCTGGACGGCTCGGCCCTGCACGCGGTCAACTTCGGCGGCGGCATGCACCACGCCTCGCGGGACCGGGCCAGCGGGTTCTGCATCTACAACGACGCCGCACTGGCCGTGCAGAAGCTGCTCGACGGCGGGATCAGCAAGGTGGCATACCTTGACGTTGACGCCCACCACGGGGACGGAACGGAAAGCATCTTCTGGGACGACCCGCGGGTGCTCACGATATCCCTGCACGAAAGCGGCCTCACCCTTTTCCCCGGCACCGGGTTCGCCAACGAGATCGGCGGTCCCGCAGCGGAGGGAACGGCGGTCAACATCGCCCTGCCTTCAGGCACAGGCGACGCCGGCTGGCTGCGGGCCTTCCACGCGGTGGTGCCCCAGCTTGTGGCAGCCTTCCACCCCGAGGTGATCGTCAGCCAGCATGGCTGTGACTCGCACCGGACGGATCCCCTCACGCACCTCAACCTCAGTGTGGACGGGCAACGGGAAGCAGCCACCGCCGTCGGAAACCTTGCCGCCCGCTACTGCGGCAACCGCTGGATTGCTACCGGCGGCGGCGGGTACAACGTGCTGCGGGTGGTGCCGCGGTCGTGGAGCCACCTGATTGCCATCGCTGCGGGCCGGCCGGTGCCGCTGCGGACTGCTGTCCCGGAGGACTGGCGCACCTACGTTGAGGAGAAGTTCGGTGCCGCGGCACCTGGCCTGATGGGCGATGACGTGGAGCTCTGGTGGCGGTCCTGGGAAGTGGGATTCGATCCCAACGACGCCGTTGACCGCACCGTAATGGCCACCCGCAAGGCGGTTTTTCCACTGCACGGACTCGACCCCTGGTTCGACTAAATCCACCCCTTCCAAGTGGCTCTTCCCAATGGCGCTGACCGGCGAAATAGTTGATGCCTTTCGACGTATATGTCGCTAGGGTGGGAGGCATGGTGACAGACGACGTATTTGCCGTCATAGCGGAATCGACCCGGCGGGACATCCTGGCCTCCCTTCGTTCCGGAGACAAGGCCGTGGGTGAACTCGTGGAGGAACTGGCGGCGAGCCAGCCCACCATTTCCAAGCACCTTAAAGTCCTGCGTGAAGCGCAGCTGGTCAGCATGAGGGCGCAAGGCCAGAAGCGCTACTACGCGTTGAACCGCGAGCCGCTGGAAGGGATCGCCAGCTGGCTGGAAACGTTCGACGTCGGCTCGGCCGCCGCGGCATCAAAGTCACCTGCCGCCCCCGGCGCAGGCGCAGGCGCCCTCTTTCGGGAAGAAGCTTCCGCATTGTCCCCAGGAGCAACGGGGGAAGCCCCGGCCCGGTTCGCGCAGGCGAAGGACCACAGGGCAGCGGATGCCGTGGCAGCGGACGCTGTCTCCGCCGGCGTCCTGACGCCCGACGGCGCCGACCTGAGCCCCGCCGTCGTCATCCCCGGTGGAACGGCTGCGCCGCTCAGTGACGACAGTGTGCCCCAGCAGATCGGCCGGACCGTGGGCCGCGCTGCCACCAAGGCCGCAGACCTGCTGGCGAACCTTCCGAACCTGCCCAAGTTCGGCCGCAAGAAGTAGCCGCCTCAGCAAGTGAGCAGCACCACGTGCCGTTCTGGGCGATCAGAACCGCACGTGGCGCTACTTGGTCGAGGGGACCTACTTGTTCAGCAGGCGCACGTGGTCCGGGGTGAGCTCCGAGATCTTGCTGACGCCCAGCAGCGCCATGGTGCGGGCCATGTCCTTCTCCAGGATCTGCAGCGTGCGGTCCACGCCTGCGCGGCCGCCGGCCATCAGCCCGTACAGATAGGCGCGTCCAATGAGCGTGAAATCTGCTCCCAAGGCCAGGGCCGCCACGATATCCGCGCCGCTCATGATGCCGGTATCGAGCATGATCGCCGCGTTGGTGTTGTCCGCGGTGAACGCCTGCTTAACCTCGGGGAGCAGGTGGAACGGGATGGGTGCCCGGTCCAGCTGGCGGCCGCCGTGGTTGGACAGGACCACACCGTCCGCGCCGTGGTCCACAACACGGCGGGCGTCCTCTACGGTCTGGATGCCCTTGACCACGAGCTTGCCCTTCCAGGTTTCCCGCAGCCAGTCGAGGTCCTCGAAAGTGAGGGTGGGATCGAACATTGAGTTGATCAGGTCCGCCACCGTGCCGGTATAGCGGGAGAGCGAGGCGAAGGTCAGCGGCTCATGGGTGAGGAAGTTGAACCACCAGGCGGGGCGGTATGAAGCATCCAGCACGGTCTTCACGGTCAGTGCCGGCGGGATGGTCATGCCGTTGCGCACGTCGCGGAGGCGGGCGCCGGCCACTGCAGTGTCCACCGTGACCATCAGGGTGTCGTTGCCGGCCTTGGCGGCACGTTCGATCAGCTCCAGGGAGCGGTCGCGGTCCGTCCACAAATACAACTGGAACCAGTTGCGGCCGTTGGGGGCGGCGGCGGCGACGTCTTCGATGGAAGCGGTGCCCATGGTGGAGAGGGTGTAGGGGATGCCGGCGGCCTCGGCTGCCTGGGACCCGGCGTACTCGCCTTCGGACTGCATCATGCGGGTGAAGCCGGTGGGAGCGATACCGACGGGGAGCCGGGACGGCTTCCCCAGGATCTCGGTGCTTAGGTCGATGGCGGAAACATTCCGGAGGATACCGGGACGGAACTCGATGTCCAGGAAGGCCTGGCGGGCGCGGCGAAGGGTGATTTCCTCTTCGGCGGCACCGTCCGTGTAGTCGAAAGGTGCCTGCGGGGTGCGGCGCTTGGCGATGTCGCGCAACTCCCAAATGGTGCTGGCGCGCTTGAGCCGGGCTTCCTTGCTGAACTCGGGCTTTTTGAACTGCATCAACGGGGCCAGGTCCGAGTACTTGGGAATGCGCCGCTTCAGGGCAGCGGGAACAGCGGAAGCGGTGGCCGGGGCGGCGCGAGCCGCAGGCGTGGCCGGGATATCCGTGGCATCCGGAGCCGGGGTGGTTTCGGGGTTGTTGGGCTGGATGGTGTGGGTCATGGCGTCCTCCGTTGGGCGGTGACAGGGGAGTCAGGTTCGAGGCTCGATGTGGTCTAACCACACTCTAGGCCATGTGGTCCAACCACATCAACTACTATTGCTGCATGAAGACCCATCAACTTGTCCTCGCCTGGATCGAGACCGAGCTTTCCGAGGGGCGGCTGGCAGTGGGTGGGCGGCTTCCGGCCGAGCGTTCCCTTGCCGAGCAACTGCAGGTGTCCCGGACCTCCGTGCGCGAGGCCATCAGGATCCTGGAGGCCATGGGCGTGGTACGGGCGGGTGTGGGGTCCGGTCCCGATGCCGGGACGGTTGTCATTTCAGATCCGACGGCGGCACTCGGCTCAGCGTTGCGGCTGCACGTGGCCACGCAGCACCTCCCCGTGGCGGACATCGTGGAAACACGGATGCTGCTTGAGTCATGGGCGGTCTCCCACGCCAAGCCCGGCTCACCGGAGCTGGCAGGTGCTGCCCGGCTGTTGGACGAGATGGACGCCGAAGCGGTGGAGGTGGATGAGTTCCTGGCCCTGGATGTCCGTTTCCACCTTGCGCTCGCGGACGCCGCCGGCAATGCCGTGGTCAGCGCCATGATGGGGTCGCTGCGCGAATCCATTACCGGCTACGCGTCCCGCCTCACCGCTAACCTGCCCGATTGGGAGACCACCGCTGCGCGGCTGCGGGCGGAGCACCATGACATCCTGGCCGCCGTCCGGAATGGCGACGGCGAACGGGCGGCAAAGCTTGTTGCCGCCCACATCGAGGGCTACTACCGGGAAGCCGGGCTCGGCCCCGGGAAGCTGGAGCCCTAGTCGGCCGTCGTCAGCCGTGCACGGCTGAGCGCGGTGCCTTGGCCGGTCCGCTGCTGGCCCTGACCTGGAGGCGGGGCTGGTAGCGGCTTCCGGGTGCGTCGTTCTCTTCCTTGCGGATCTGCGCGCGCAGCTGGTGCCAGGCCTGCTCACCCAGTTCGGTGATGGGCACGGCCGCAGTGGTGAGGGCGGGGGTGGTGTATTTGGCGAAAGGGATGTCATCGAAGCCCGTGACGGAAATATCGCCGGGCACATCCAGCCCCCGCTCGTGCAGCCCACTCATCAGGCCCATGGCCACCAGGTCGTTGAAGGCGAGGATGCCGGTGGCGCCGCTGTCCAGCACCGCGTCCACGGCGTCATGTCCGGTGTCGAAGTCCGAGCCGCCTTCCAGCATCCGCACATCCACTTGGGGGTGGGCAGCCTTGAACGCTTCCAGGCCCTTGAGCCGCATGCCGTTGGACGCGCTGCGGGGCGGGCCGGCAAGGAATGCCAGCCGGGTGTGGCCCAGATCCACCAGGTGCTCGGCCAGGTCCTGCACGCCCTGCCCGTAATCCACTACCAGGCTGGGAACGTCCGCTGCCGCCGTGGTCCGGTTGATCAGCACCAGGGGCTGCAGGGAGGGTGCGATTTCCTCCAGTTCGGCGTCTGTCATGCGGGGTGCACACAGCACCAGGCCATCACAGCGCCTGCGGGCCTCACTGGCAAGGATGGTTTCCTCACTGGACACCTCAAAGGAATCGGCGATCAGGACGCGGTAACCGTCCTGGGCGGCAGCCCGGCTCAGGCCGCGGAGGATTGCCTGGAAGGTGGGGTTCGCGAGGTCCGGCACCACAATCCCGATGGTGTCGGTCTTGCCTAGGGCGAGGCTCCTGCCGACGGGGTTGGGCTGGTACTTCAGTTCGGCGGCGGCCGCCCGGACGCGCGCGGCAATGTCCGGATCCACTGTGAAATTCCCGTTCATCACCCGGGACACCGTGGCGTGGGAAACCCCTGCCTTGACGGCAACATCAGCGATGCCGATCCTGCCGGTTGCCGATCTCCTGACCATGGTGGTCCCCTTCGTTTGCGCCGCGGGCCGTGACCGTGCGCGTGCTGCTGCTGCCGCGGACGTGATGCTGCGGCGGGCCTATTCCTGCCGCCGTTGCGGCGGCTTATTGCTCACAGCATATAACGAGGCAGGAAACCGATTTCTAACCTTTTCCCAATTTTTCCCGCAAGATTTTTACCGCTCGACCCGTGTGGACCCCTCGCGGTCACTGGAAAACGCTTTCTCTCAGTACCCATAATGGTTGACGAATGCCGGTCAGGGTTGGTACAAATCTAGTAACGAACTGAGAAACCGCTTTCTTGCGCAGGTGCAGCAAGGCGTCGTGTCTCGGACCTCAGTGGCCGCTGGTGCGGTCAGTAGACAGCTTTCGAAAGGGACCTCATGGTCAACACAGCCGAGTCGAGTACTGCAGGGACGGCAGCAGCCGCGGAGACTGCCACCGCCCTTGGCGCTGCAGCCGGACGCGGCGGCAAAGCCCGCATCGCCCTTATCGGCACCGGCGGCCGTTCCGAGATGTACATCCGCGCCATCTTCGGCAAGCACTCAGATACCGCTGAACTTGTCGCATTTTCGGATGTGAACCCGGGCCGTGTGGAGTTCTACCAGCAACTGATCCAGGAACTCGGGGCGCCGGGACCGCTCGCTTCCTTTGATCCGGCGGAGCTCACCGCCTTCATCCAGGCCAACAACATTGACCGCGTCATCGTCACCACACCGGACTACACCCACGCCGACTACATCGTCGAGGGACTGCGCGCCGGCGCGGACGTCGTCGTCGAAAAGCCCCTGACCATCGATGCAGAGGGCTGCCGCCGCATCACCCAGGCCGTGCACGAGACCGGCCGCAACGTGGTGGTCACTTTCAACTACCGCTACTCACCGCGCAACAGCGCGCTCAAGGAGATCATCCAAAGCGGCGTGATCGGCAAGGTTACCTCCATCGACTTCAGCTGGGTCCTGGACACGGTCCACGGCGCGGACTACTTCCGCCGCTGGCACCGGGAGAAGAAGAACTCCGGCGGCCTGCTGATCCACAAGGCGTCCCACCACTTCGACCTCGTCAACTGGTGGATCGACGACGTCCCCGAGCGGGTCTTCGCTTCCGGCGGCCTGAAGTTCTACGGCGACAAGAACGCCGCCGAGCGGGGCCTGGGACCCCGACCCGAACGCGGCACCCCTGACGCCGATGCCCCGGCCACCGCTGAAAAGGATCCCTTCACCCTGGACCTGCGGGAGGACGAGCGGCTCAAGGCGCTCTTCCTGGACAACGAGCACTACGACGGCTACCGCCGCGACCAGGACGTCTTCACCGGCGGCATCACCATCGAAGACAACCTCGCGCTGGTAGTGGAATACCAGGGCGGCCCGCGCCTGAGCTACTCGCTGAACGCCCACAGCCCCTGGGAGGGCTACCGGGTAGCGGTCAACGGCACCGAAGGCCGCGCCGAACTGGAGGTGGTGGAACGCGCCGCCGTTACCAGCAGCACGGACAAAAAGACCGTGGTGGACCCCAGCGCTACGCCCATTGAGGAAGATGACGCCATCCGCCGCAACGGCGAGCGCCTGGTGGTCCAGCGCCACTGGGAAGCAGCCTACGAGGTGCCGATCGTCAACGGCGAAGGCGGCCACGGCGGCGGTGACGAGCTCCTGCTCTCGGACCTCTTCAACGGACCCGGGGAGGACCCGCTGGGCCGGCCCTCGGGCTACCTTGACGGGCTGCGGTCCGTCTCGGTCGGCATCGCCGGCAACCGCTCCCTCGAGACCTCCCTGCCCGTACGCATCGAGGACCTGGACCTCGGCGTCGACCTCCACCGCGGCAAGTGACCGCGGCGCCGGATCTGAAGGAATAACATGAGCAGGATTTTTGTCACCGGCGGCTCCGGCCGCCTGGGGCGCAGCGTTGTAGCCGGTCTCGTGGAAAAGGGTCATGAGGTGATCTCGGTGGACCGCGACGCCGTCCCCGCAGACCAGTTGCCGGCCGGCGTCGTGCAGGAAACCGCCGACCTCCTGGCCCCGGGCGAGGCGCTGCGCCTCCTCCGGGAGACCACGCCCGACGCCGTCATCCACCTTGCGGCGATCGCTGTCCCGTTCAGCGCGCCCGAGGACGTCATCTTCGCCACCAACACGCGCCTCGCCTTCGCCGTGATCAGTGCGGCAACGGACGTGGGGGTGCCGAAGATCGTGACGGCCAGCAGCCCCACGGTATTGGGCTACGGTTCACCGGCGGGCTGGCTGCCGCCGTCGTTCCCGCTCGATGAGCGGACACCGCCACGGCCGTGGAACGCGTACGCACTGTCCAAACTCATTGCCGAGCAGACCGTGCAGACGTTCGCTGCAGCACAGGGCGAGAAGATCCGGTACGCGGCTTTCCGCCCGTGCTTTGTGATCTCACCGGAGGAATGGGACGGCGCGCCGACGCAGCAGGGCCATACCCTCGCTGAACGGCTGGCCGATCCCGCCCTCTCCGCTCCTGCACTGTTCAACTATGTGGATGCCCGGGACGTGGCGGATTTCCTGGACCTGCTGCTGAAGAAGATGCCGTCCATCCCCAACGGTGAAACCTTCTTCGTGGGCGCCGCTGACGCCCTGGCCACGAGACCCCTGGCTGAACTGATGCCCCAATTCCTGCCCGGAAGCGAAGTCCTCAGCGCCGGCCTGACCGGCACCAGCCCGGCCTTCTCCATCGCCAAAGCCGAGGAACTCCTGGGCTGGCACCCCACGCGCAATTGGCGTACAGAACTCAAGTCCCGCCCCACCCTCAACGACGAGAACTCCGCGCTGGCCACTGCCGGCAGCGGAGCCAAGGAGACACCATGAAATTCGACGGCGTACTGTTCTTTCCCGTCACCCCGTTTACGGCTGAAGGTGCTGTTGACGTGGAACTGCTCAAGGAGCACATCAGCTCCCGGCTTCCGTTCGGGCCCGGTGGCGTGTTCCCGGCCTGCGGCACCGGCGAATTCCATGCCCTCAGTATCGAGGAGGTCCGCACCGTGGTGACGGCCGCCGTCGAGGTTGTCGCAGGAGAGGTTCCGGTGGTAGCCGGCGCCGGCGGTCCGCTGGGACACGCCATCGCCTCCGCCCGCGCTGCCGAAGAGGCCGGTGCCGACGCCCTCCTGGTGCTGCCTCCTTACCTGGTGACCGGCCCCACGGACGGGCTCGTGGCCTACATCGAAGCCGTGGCCAATGCCAGCAGCCTTCCGGTGATCGTCTACCACCGCGGCAATGCCAAGTTCACCGCCGCCTCCATGGCCCGGCTCGCAGCCAACCCGAAAGTGGTTGGTTTCAAGGACGGACTGGGGGATGTGGGACTGGCGCAGGAGATCGTGTCAGCCGTCAAGGCCACCGGACGCGAGGACTTCGCGTTCTTCAACGGCCTGCTCACTGCAGAACTGACCCAGGGCGCCTATCGCGGCCTCGGCATCCCGCTCTACTCCTCGGCCGCGTTCGCGATGGCACCGGAGATCGCCAAGGCCTACTACGACGCCTACATGGCCGGTGATGAGGACCGCCGCAATGCCCTGCTGGAGGGCTTCTACGCACCGCTCGTCCGGCTCCGCGACCAGACCCCCGGCTTCGGCGTTTCGCTGATCAAGGCAGGCCTGCGCCTGGGTGGCCTGCCGGTGGGCTCCGTGCGCCCGCCGCTGGTTGACCCCACGGAGGAGCAGCTGGTGCAGCTGAAAAGCATCCTTGCCAAGGGCTACGAGCTGGCCGGCCGCTGATGAGTGCCCCGGCCGCCGAAGCGGTCCGCACAGTACCGCGCATTACGGGCCTCTCCAGCCGGCTCATCACTGTTCCGCTGCGCCGCAGCTGGGGCGTTGAGGCGCCCGAGAACCATGTGATCGCCACGGAGATCCACACGGACGACGGCGGTGCGGGGCACGGATTTTCCTGGACGCCCACCATCGGCCCCCAGGCAGTTAAAGCATTACTGGACTACGACATCGCGCCCTTCATCGCCGGATTGCCCGCCAACCCTGAGGTGGTCTGGGACGCCCTGTGGAAACGCCTGCACGAGGCCGGCAGCGGGGGACTGACCACCATTGCGATGGCCGGAGTGGACCTGGCGCTCTGGGACCTCCAGGCCCGCCGCGCCCACACCTCCGTCACCGGACTTCTGGGGCAACGCCACGAGTCCGCCGAGGTCTACGGCTCCGGGGTGAACCTGCACTACAGCCTGGATGAGCTCGTAGCCCAGACGGAACGCTGGGTCGCCGCCGGGCACCAGGCGGTAAAGATCAAGGTGGGCAAACGGGACATCCGTGAGGACGCTGAGCGCGTTGCCGCCGTCCGCTCCGTCCTGGGCCCGGGCCGGAAGCTGATGATCGACGCCAACCAGCGCTGGGACCTGCCCACCACGCTCCGCGCCCTCGATGTCCTCGCCGGGTTTGGCCTGGAGTGGCTCGAGGAACCCATCCGCGCTGACGACCTCTGGGCTTACCGGAGGCTCCGCAAGCACTCGCCCGTGCCGATCGCCCTCGGTGAAAACCTGCACACCATCTACCGCTTCCGCGATTTCATAGAGGCGGAAGCAGTGGACATCGTCCAGCCCAATATCATCCGGGTGGGAGGCATCACTCCGTTCCGCCGCATCGTTGAACTGGCCCGGACCAACAGCATCAAGGTGATGCCGCACCTGCTTCCGGAGCTGTCCGGCCAGCTGGCGTTGACGCTCGCGGAACCCACCCTGGTGGAAGACGTGGAGGAGGCGTCCTTTGAACAGCTGGGGATCCTGGCGGGCCCGTCGCCGGTGCAGTTCAGCAACAGCCAGGTGGCACTGACCGACCAGCAGGGGCTGGGCTTCCGCTTCCGGGTGGACCTGTAAACAGGACGCGCGCCGTATGCCCTGGCGCTGTAACTTTCTGGACGCCGTAATTCCTGGACACGTAGATTCCTGGACACGTAGATTCCCGGACACGTAGATTCCCGGACACACCGCAACGAAGAACGCACATCCACAGAACAGGTACCTGACGTGACAACTGCAACGCTTTCATTGTCCGAGCTCACGGCCGCGGCCGCGGCTGCCGCCAAAATCTCGGCGGCGGCCTCCGACGCGCAGCGGGCCGCCTGGCTCACCGCCGTGGCCGATGCTGTGGACGCCAATGCCGCCGAACTGGTGGAAATCGCCGATTCCGAGACGAGCCTCGGCGCCGGCCGGCTCACCGGGGAAGTGGCCAGGACCAGCGGGCAGCTGCGCCTGTTCGCCCGCGTTATCACCGAGGGCTCCTACCTTGAAGTCGTGATTGACCACGCAAACCCGGACGCCACTCCACCCACGCCCGACCTGCGCCGCATCCTGCGACCCATCGGACCAGTGGCGGTCTTCTCGGCGTCGAACTTCCCGTTCGCCTTCTCTGTGGCCGGTGGCGACACTGCCTCGGCGCTGGCGGTGGGCTGCTCGGTGATCGTCAAGGCCCACTCAGGCCACCTGCGCCTCTCCGAGCGGACCGCTGAAATCGTGGCTGAGGCGCTCCATGCAGCGGGCGCACCGGAAGGCATCTTTGCGTTGGTAACAGGGCGTGAGGTGGGAACAGCCCTGGTCCAAGACCCGGCCATCAAAGCGGTGGGCTTCACCGGTTCCATCCCCGGCGGCCGCGCCCTCTTCGACCTCGCCACGACCCGCCCGGAACCCATCCCGTTCTACGGGGAACTGGGCAGCCTGAACCCGGTGGTTGTCACGGCAGACGCGCTGGCGGAACGCTCCGGCCAGCTTGCCGAGGGCCTGGCCGAGTCCTTCACCCTGGGCGCGGGGCAGTTCTGCACCAAGCCCGGGCTGGTGTTCATCCCGGCCGGAACCGATTTCGCCGCCCAGGTGGCAGAGGCAAGCAAGGACAAACCGGCCTTGGGCATGCTCACCAGCCGGATCGCTGAGGCCTACCCCGACGGCCTGCGCAGTTTCTCCTCCGTGCAGGGTGTGGACGTGGTCAGCGGAAGCGTGGACCAGGACGCGGTGTCCAACGGGGCAGCTCCGGTGGTCTTCTCCACTACGGCCGCCAATGTCCTGGAAAACCCCGGGCAGTTGCTCGAGGAGTGCTTCGGGCCCACCACCATGCTCATCGAATACAAGGACCGGGACGAACTGTCCTCCGTGCTGGCCAAAGTACCGGGCAGCCTGACTGCCACGGTGCACGCCCAGCCCGGGGAGGACATCTCCGCGCTCGTGGAGCAGTTGTCGGAACTCGCCGGGCGCGTCCTTTTCGACGGGTGGCCCACCGGCGTGGCCGTCAGCTGGGCGCAGCAGCACGGCGGACCCTACCCGGCCACCACCTCGCTCTTCACCTCGGTGGGCGCGACGGCGGTCCGCCGCTTCCAGCGCCCGGTCGCCTACCAGGATGCACCGGAAACGGTGCTTCACCCGGCGCTGCTCGAGAGCAACCCGCTCGGCATCCCGCGCCGGGTGGACGGGGAATTGGTGCTTCCTCAGCAACCGTCTCTCACCTGACGTCGGCTTAACCGAAACGCTCTCCCTGTCGCTGCCGGGACTACCGCGGCGACCGGGAGAGCGTTTTTCGTTTTGTTGCAGGAGCTGGGAGAGCGTTTTCCTACAGCTGGAGCGTGTCCGGCCGCTGGAGGCCGTTGACGGTGTTAACCGGCCACCGTGGATCGACGGTAAGGACCTGCAGGCCCGACTCGGCGAGCTGGACGGTGTCCTCGATCTTGACGCCTGGCCCGGACGGATTCCAGGTAAAGGCCTGGTTCAGGACTACGGTGTCCGTTGCGGCAGCGGTGACCCGGGGATCACGGCCCGCGTAACCGGCAGGCCCGCCCTGATGGTGCAGCTCCCACTGGTCCGGGCCGAAGCCGTGCCGGGCGTAGGCTGCCTTGATCTCCGCGAAGATCCGGTCCAGCCGGGCGCCGGGGACGGTGGCGTCGAAGATGTCCGCTTCCACTGCTGCGATGCGCGCCTCGGCGTCGCGCTCTTCCGCGGTGCCGCCGTCGAACCTTACCCAGCGGGTGATGTTGGCGACCATGCCGTCCCTGCGCGCACACACCACGGCCATGGCGCGGCGGCCCAGGGGCGAGTGGGTGGCCAGCGGGTGCCTGAATTCACTCCGGCTGCTGCCGTTGCACAGCAGGACCAGCGGCTCCGCACCGGCGGCGACCACTCGGGCGGCCAGCGCGGACACCAGCTCAAACTCAGTGGTTTCCGGACGGGCCGAGGCGAGGACATCGGTCATGATCACGGCGACGTCGGCACCGAGGCGGGCGTAGCGTTCGCTCTCCGCCGGGAGCAGGCGCTGCCGGGCCGCGCGGAGTTCCTCGGCCACTTCTGCTTCGGCCAGCGGTGCGGTGCCCGTTCCGTCTGCGCTTGTTCCAGCAGGGCCAGCTCCATCTGCGCCAGCTCCAGCGGTACCGACGGCGGCAGCGGCCTCGTGCAGGTTGCCGTACCAGGGCACCGTGTGCAGGGCGACGCCGGCCGGCAGTTCCTCCGCAGCGATCCGGGCGGCTTCGTTGTTGAAGGTGACGAGGTGGTCGCCCTCGCGGTCCACCAGGAGCGCGGCGATTGGATCGCCGGCCAGGCTGATGTGCACCCGGCTGCCATCCAGGTACCAGGTCAGCGCCGTGTTGGTGGTCAGCAGCAGGGAATCCCGGCCTTTCGCGTCGAGGATATCCAGGACGCGTTTTCGCTTGACGGCGCGGTCTTCCGTGGAGGCTGGGGCGACCCTGCCCGCAATCCGTGTGGTGTCGGCTGTTGTCTGGCTCATGAACGGTTCCCCTGCCGGTTGATCAATGCTTCGATGTCTGCTGTGCCGAGGATGCCGTCGGCCACAAAAACGGTGATGCTGCGTTGGACGGGCCTGCCGGGTTCAGCGATGACCGGTGCGCCCCACGCCAATGACTGGCCCACCCCCGGGTAGCCGTCCACACGGACGAACCAGGGGTCTGTGGAACCCTCCGTGGCCACAAAAACGAGCGTGGCGCTGCCCGAGCTGGAAGTTGCCGCCTCTGCTGTCCCGGCCCCCGGTGTTCCCGCACCGGATGTTCCCGCCCCGAATGTCCCGGCCCAGGCGAGCCAAGGGCTCAGGGAGCCATGAACCTCGGATTCCCCGGTGCCCGCGGGCGTCCAGACGGTGGCGTCGTCGCATCCGGGCAGCCGCCAGAAGAATCCGCCGTAGCCGCCTTCGTGGCGGCCGTTGGAGCCGGGGCTTCCCAGGCTCACTGGATGGTTGCCGGCGGGGGAAAGGGCGAAGTCCAGGGAGAGCTGCCAGGTGGAAGAGTCGACGCCGGACCAGGCCCAGGTGCGTTCCTCCACCAGGACCGTGGCGGCGTCGGGTCCGTTCCAGCTGAGGGATTCCTGCAGCCGGCCTTCCCGGCTGCCTGTCAACGCATTGGCCTCCTCCATCAAGGTGGCCGTGCTGGTGATGGTGCCATGGTCCGGGCGCCAGATGTACTGTCCGGCGTCGCGCGTGTAGGTACGGCCGCCCCAAAAGTTGATGCCGTCGACGTCCTGCAGGGCCACCCCGACGCCCAGGTGCCACACGTGGTCCAGCGGTTGATGATCGGTGACCACGGTTCCGGCAAGGGTCCGGACCGGGTGCAGGTACGGCCGCGGGGAAGAGACCGCACGGATGCGGCTGCCGTCCTGGTACTCTGCAACCCCGTGGCCGTCCACCGTCAGCGTGCGCACTGGTGGCACTTTCCGGGCCCAGGGCACGCCCAGTTCAGCGAACGTGGCCTGTGCTTTGGCGGCCCGCTCGAGCAAGGGCCCGATGCCGTGCACTACGGGATGGGCCTCGTCGCCTTCGCCCTCCCACGTGATGTGGTCAGGGCTGATCTCCTGCGGTGCCGGTGCGGTGCGGATGGCTTCGAGCACCGTGGTGAAAGCGCCGGTGTCCGGGAAGGAACAGAGCAGAGGGGCCCCGGTGGAGCGAGCGTCCAGGAGGTTCTCCAACAGGTCGGTGCGGCCGAATGTTTCACGGCGCTCGCCGTCGGCCGTGGTGATAAGCACCTCATCTTCGGTGTAGAACAGGGTGATCTCCCCGAGCGTGCCGTGCACCGTCACGGAGGGGTTTTCCTGCTCCGCCGCGCACAGTGTCAGGCCGCAGAGCAGGGTAGTGCCTCCGGCGGTCCGCACGCGGAGGATGGAGGTGTCGTCGCTCTCGGTATCGTGCGCCCGGTAAAGGTCCGTGTCCACCGAGTCCACGTCCGCAATGGTGCGGGCCCCGGCCATGTGGAGCGCCGTGGCCACCGCGTGCGCGAGGGCGTTGGTTGCCACGCCGTCCACCACGTCGATGCCATCCAGGCTCCGCTTCCCCGCCCAG
The DNA here is from genome assembly GCF_059091705.1 of Arthrobacter sp. Ha26. Classification (NCBI taxonomy): domain Bacteria; kingdom Bacillati; phylum Actinomycetota; class Actinomycetes; order Micrococcales; family Micrococcaceae; genus Arthrobacter; species Arthrobacter sp. Ha26. Next base: position 689,395 of record NZ_JBNHGX010000001.1, on the reverse strand, counting down.
CGTGACCGCTTGAAGTACGCCTTGCTCCGTACCCATTGCCCTGTTGCGCTCAGCCCGAGGACGTCGCCGATGCCGCCGGATTCAACAAGTGCCCGGATGGCAGGCAGCGCGTGGGAGCCAAGGCTTTGGAAGCCCACCTGAACCAGCCGTCCGGCGGCTTCGGCCGCTGCCAGCACCTCCTGGAACTGGGCGAGGGACGCCACGGGCGGTTTTTCCACATAGACGTCTTTGCCCGCTGACAAAGCGGCGAGGGCCAAGGGAGCATGGGTCTGGATGGGGGTGGCAAGAATAACCACGTCGACGCCCGGGTCCGCGGCCAGCAGCTGCGCCAGGTCATCGAAGACGGCTACGGAGTCTGCCAGCCGTCCCTGCGCCGGCGGGTTGGGGTCCGCCACGGCGACAAGTTGGGCGACGCCGGCCTCCTCCAGCCGGGCCAGGTTGGCCAGATGCTGTTCACCGAAGCCGTGGACGCCTACCAGCGCTATGCGTGGAACGGCCACCCGATCAGGGGCGGTCGGGTTGTCACCGGCGGGCTGCGTGCTGCTCTCCGCGGTGGCGGGTTGTTGAATCATGAGGATGGTCCTTGAAGGCTGAAGGCTGGAGGTGGACTGGAAGCTGGGGTGGATCAGAAGCTTGGGGTCGATGCCGACGTGAGGTTGGATTGAGGATGAAGTGTGGCGGCGAGGAAGTCCAGTGCTTCGTCCTGCATGCGGGACGTGAACACGTGCCCGCCGGCCCAGAAGCGTCCGGTGTAGGTTCCGGGTGGGTGCAGTGACTCAAGGATGGCGTGGGCCTCGCGCATGCCGTCTTCGGGAAAGAGTTCGTCGGCCAAGGCGTACTGGACCAGCAGGCGGCCGGCTGTTGACCGTGCGCTCAGCTCCGGCCAGTCGCCCAGCCGCCACAGGCGTGGAGTCTGCAGCAGCCAGGAATGGGCATCCAGGTGGGCAGGCAGCAGTGACTGGAACGTGGTCATCATGCAGGTCACCACGTAGCTGCGGATCCGGGGGCTCAGCGCGGCGAGGGCAAGGGAACGGCCGCCGCCGCCGGAGAACCCCATACAGCCCAGCCGGTCCTGGTCCACCCCGGGCAGTCCGGCGAGGATCTCCAGGGCTGCGAGGTCGTCATGGGCCACCATGCCGGCGAGGCTGGTTCCGAGGAGGCCTGCGGTTTTGGCGACGGTTTCTTCGTGGAATCCGGCCGCGGCGTTGTACACCTCGGCTTCGGAAGGCACGACGCCGTCCTCCCGCCATTGCGCCCGCCTCGCCTCAAGTGCCGAGGCCGTCCGCCAGGGCGGGACGTCGAGGTTAAAGCGGCGGCTTCCCCAGGCGAAAGCGTCGTGGGCCAAAACGGCGAAGCCGCGCCGCGCGATGTCAGTGGCGAGTGCATGGCCGTCGTAGTGCCCGGCCCGCGCGTTTTCCGCCGAGGGATGGGACTCGTGGAGTTCCACCAACCGGTCTGCGCCACCGAACTTGTTCCCGCCATGGCAGTGCAATGCCAGGACGCCGGGCAGGGGACCGGCAGCACCCGCCGGCCGAATCAGCCAGCCGGTGCTGCGGGGACCAAAGCCCAACTGCCAGCTGAGCTGGGAGGTGGTGACGCCGTCGTGCGTCCTATCCCAGTGGACCGTCACCTCAGGGGTCCGCAGCGCCGCGGGCACGCCGAGGACGTCCGCCAGTTCCTGCGACGCTTCGCCAGCGGCCTGGTACCGGGGGTGTTGCTGGACGTAGCCGGGCCAGTCCTCGTAGCCGGCAATCGCACTGGGCCGTGGTGGGCGGGAATCGCGGGACGGGTCACCATCCCGACGCAGGCCACCATCCTGACGCGGGCCACCGTCCCGGTGCGGGCCACCGTCCTGACGCAGTTCCCCACGACTGCTCAGCCCGGCATCAGGGCCCAGCCGGGCATCGGGAGTCAGGCCACCAGCACTGCTGAACGCAACATCAGGATTAGGTCCGGCCTTACGGTTCACGGGCTTGCCTCCGGTTCGCCTGGTGATACGGGATGGGTATGGTGACACCAGAATCATCCCTGGAGTAGCCCAGGTTCGAGTTGACCTCTTGGATGAAGCCTGGGGCGGCGTCCCGCAGGGAGATCTTCCCGAACAATACATCGGTGTTGAACCTGTTGAGGACCTCCATGGAGGCGGAGGATCCAGCGGGGAACGGCAGCGGCGGGTCGATGTCCATCGTGGCGAGACGGTCCAGGTATGCCGCTTCCTTCTGCTGGGATTCCTTCATGAGGGGGGTGATGGCGGCCTTGAGTTCGGTTTTGGCGGGCATGCCCCGGTCGCTCTTGATCTTGGTGGCGGCGTCAACGTTGTTCACCAGGTAGTTGATGAACTGCGCCGCTTCCTTGGGGTGCGCAAACTTGGCGGAGATGGCGTATTCCATCGAGGACCGCAACCAGGAACCGGGCTGCTTGCTCTCGTTGGGCAGCTTCATCATGACCAGCGGCGAACCCGAGTAGGAGTTCATCCGGTTGCTCCAAGAGATCTTCATGCCTTGCTTGCCCTGGCCCAACCCACGGTTCCTACCTTGCCGGCTTCGGGATTTCCGCCGCAGCCGGTGAGAACCAGCGCCAGCGCTGCTGAAGCGCCGGCTGCTGCCATTGACGATATCTCGAGACCAAACCGCATTGTCCTGCCTCTCAGTTGGTGAACCAGGGTGACATAACCGCCTAGGATGGAAAGCGCTTTCTCAAAAGCTAACAAAGGGCTATACAAGAGTCAAGAAACCGTTTACTTTGGTACGGAGCAGCATTCTCATCCGCCACCGCCCAAGGGTGGCGCGCAAGACGATCATCAATCCAATGCCACCTTCACTTGGAGGCCTGGCGGGGGAGGTGGGCGTCCTCGATCACTCCGGCGACAACCAACACGTGGAGGCCACGATGACCAAAGGAGACCACATGGCCGCTAAGCACATACCCAGGGCGCCGCGCCCGGCAGGAATGCCGGCTGCAGCGGAGCACTTGACCGGAACGGGGTTGATGCAATGAGCGCCATCAGCGAACTCAGCTCCATCTCCCGGCGGAAGGGCAAGGCCACCGCTGAGGAGAAGAAGGCGAACGGCCGGGACAATAAGGCCGCCTACATCTTCCTGCTGCCGTGGCTGGTTGGCCTGGTGGCCATCACCATCGGCCCCATGCTGATGTCCCTCTACCTGTCCTTCACGGACTACAACCTGCTCCAGCCGCCGGAATGGACGGGACTGGAGAACTTCACCCGGATGCTCAGCGACGCCCGGCTGCACAACTCGCTGCGGGTGACCTTCACCTACGTGTTTGTCGGTGTTCCGCTCCAGCTCGCAGTGGCTCTGCTGATCGCACTTGTCCTGGACAAGGGGTTGCGGGGATTGCCGTTCTACCGGTCCGTGTTCTACCTGCCCTCCCTTCTGGGCGGTTCGGTAGCCGTGGCCATCCTGTGGAAGCAGATCTTCGGCACCACCGGCCTGGTCAACCAGGTCCTGGCGATGTTCGGCATCCAGGGGCCGGGGTGGATCTCGGACCCCAGCACCGCGCTCGGCTCGATCATCCTGCTGCACGTCTGGACCTTTGGCGCTCCCATGATCATCTTCCTGGCCGGCCTGCGGCAGATCCCGAACATGTACTACGAGGCGGCCAAGGTTGACGGTGCCACCACGCTCCAGCAGTTCTGGAGGATCACCCTGCCGATGCTGAGCCCCATCATCTTCTTCAACCTGGTGCTCCAGATCATCGGTTCGTTCCAGTCGTTCACGCAGGCGTTCATTGTTTCCGGCGGTAACGGCGGGCCCTCGGACTCCACGATGTTCTTCACCCTGTACCTGTACCAAAAGGGCTTCGGCCAGTTCGACATGGGCTACGCGTCCGCAATGGCGTGGGTCCTGCTGCTGATCATCGGCGTCTTCACCGCTATCAATTTCATCGCTTCTAAGTATTGGGTTTTCTATGACGACTAAGCTTGAGCTGCCCGCCCCGGACAAAAAGTCACCCGGCGCCGGCACGCCTACGAACCACCGCAAGCCCAAAGTCCGGGAGTCCCGCGGCACCCTGGCTTTCAGCCGTTCGCAGCGGACAAAAGCCCTTATCAAGCATGCGATCCTGATCCTGGCCGGCGGGCTGATGATCTACCCGCTGCTGTGGATGGTGGTTTCCTCGCTGCGGCCCAACGAGCTGATCTTCCGCGAGCCGGGCCTGTGGCTGAACAGCCTGGAAATGGGCAACTACACGTCCGGCTGGTCCGCCCTGACCCACCCTTTCGGCCACTACATGCTCAACTCGGCCATCGTGGTGATCGGCTCCATCCTGGGCAACCTCATTTCCTGCTCGATGGCCGCCTACGCCTTCGCGCGGCTGCAGTTCACCGGCAAAAAACTGTTTTTCGGCATCATGCTGCTGACCATCATGCTGCCGTTCCACGTGGTCATCGTGCCGCAGTACATCCTGTTCTCGCAGATCGGCTGGGTGAATACGTTCTGGCCGCTCCTGGTACCCAAGCTGCTCGCCACGGATGCGTTCTTCGTGTTCCTGATGGTCCAGTTCATCCGCGGCATTCCCCGGGAACTGGACGAGGCCGCGAGGATCGACGGCGCAGGCCACCCGCGTATCTTCCTGCGGGTCATCCTGCCGCTGATGGTCCCTGCGCTGGCCACCACCACCATCTTCACGTTCATCTGGACCTGGAACGACTTCTTCGGCGCCCTGATCTACCTGACGGACCCGGACATGTTTACTGTTCCGGTAGCACTCCGGGCCTTTGTCGACTCACAGTCGGCCACGAGCTGGGGATCGTTGTTCGCAATGTCCATCGTTTCCCTCTTGCCGGTGTTCCTGGTCTTCCTCTTCGGCCAGCGGTTCCTCATCAAGGGCATCGCCACCACCGGCATCAAGTAGCCGCAGCAACTGGTCCGGTTCCACCTCCCCTGATGGGATCGGCTGCCAGCCTGGAAGCGGCCCGCCCACAGATGGGCCGCTTCTGCTTCCAAAAGTGTTGCCGCCAGATCTTGTGATACAAGTTGCAGACTTGTAGTATTGCATTCCAGAAACCGGTTTCCCGTTTCTGCCCTTTCAGTCCTGAATCCTTTCCCCATTCGCATCCAAGCACCATGATCAAAGAAGATCGGAGTACCAGTGCCGCTTTTTTCCCGCTCTGCCTCCGCTGCTACCCAGCAGCCGGCAGCAACATCCTCCACCGGCGGACGCCGCCCCATACGTAAGACCGGCGTTGCAGCTGCAGCGGCCGCCGTCGTTATGGCCTTGAGCCTCAGTGCCTGCGGCGGGGGAGCCGGCCAGCAAAGCGCCGACGGTCCGGTTGAACTGCGGTTCTCCTGGTGGGGCGGCGACAAGCGCGCGCAGCTGACCCAGGAAGCCATCAAGCAGTTCGAGGCTGAAAACCCCAATATCAAGGTCAAGCCGGAATTCGGCGACTGGAGCGGTTATTGGGACAAGCTGGCCACACAGGTCGCCGCCAACGACGCCCCCGATATCATCCAGATGGATGAAAAGTACATCACGGAATACTCCAGCCGCGGCGCGCTTCTTGACCTTTCCAAGTACGACATCGACACTTCCAAGCTCGACGAGGCCGCCCTCAACGCGGGCAAGGGCGAAGACGGCCTGACGGGTATCGCAGCCGGCATCAACGCAGCGACTATCCTGGCGAACCCCAAGGTGTTTGAGGCTGCAGGCGTACCACTGCCGGACGATTCGAAGTGGACCTGGCAGGACTTCGAGCGGATTGCCGCTGACATCACGGCCAAGTCCCCTAAGGGCACCTATGGGGCGGCCGCCTATGGAACCGATGAAGCGTCATTGGGCGTTTGGCTCCGCCAGAACGGCAAGTCCCTGTACACCTCGGACGGCAAGCTGGGCTTTGAGCCGGGCGACATCGCCGAATGGTGGGCGTTCCTGAAGGAGCTCAGCGAAAAGAAGGCAGTTCCGACCGCGTCCGAGGTGGTAGAGGCCGAGGCCGCGCCGCTGGACCAGAGTGGACTCGCCACCGGCAAAAACGGCATGGCTTTCTGGTGGTCCAACCAGGCTCCTGCGCTGGAAAAGGCATCCGGCGGTGACCTGAAGATCCTGCGGTTCCCCACCAAGACGGGTTCGGCAGACGATGCGGGGCTTTGGTACAAGGCATCCCAGTTCTGGTCGGCCTCTTCGCGCACCAAGCACCCTGAGGAAACCGCCAAGTTCATCAACTTCCTGGCCAACAACGTCAAGGCCGGCGAGGCCCTCCTGGCCGACCGCGGCGTCTACCCCAACTCGGAAGTCCGTGCAGCCATCGAATCCAAGCTGACCCCGTCCGACGTCAAGGTGGTCAAGTTCATCGACCAGATCAAGGACGAGCTCGGTGAGGCCCCGGCCCCGCCGCCGAAGGGCGCAGGCGCCATCCAGGAAATCATCAAGCGCTATACCTCCGAGGTCCTCTTCGAGAGGCTTTCCACGGAGGACGCAGGCAAGAAGGCGCACGACGAGATGAAGTCCGCCATCAGCAGCTAGTTTCAGTTTCAAAGACAGCCAGTCTTCACGCCGCCAACACGGCTCTGGACAACTTGGGTGGCCGCCTCCTCCGCCCAGAACGTCCGACGGCGGGTGGCAGCTCCGTCCCGGCGGGAACCTTTAGGTTCCTTCCGGGGCGGAGCTGTTTGTGGGGCTTTCTGCTCGTTTATGGGGATTTTTCGGGCCGACAATGTGGTCCCGTGGTCTATTCGGGGGGGTGTTGGTGGTGGGGGTGGTTTGAAGTAGTGGTTTTGTTGGGGTTTTTGGTGGGGGTCGAGGTGTTTTGGGGGTGTGAACCAGGGGGTGCCGTTGGTGGTGGTGATGGTCCATTGTTCTTTGTGGATGAGGTGGTGGTGGCCGCTGCAGAGCAGGACGCCGTTGTCCGGTGTGGTGTGTCCGCCGTGGGACCAGTAGGTGATGTGGTGGGCTTCGCACCAGGGGGCGGGGATGGTGCAGTTGGGGAAGGCGCAGCCTTGGTCGCGGGCGATGAGGGCGGTGCGTTGGGCTGGGCTGAAGAGCCGGGTTTTGCGGCCGAGGTCCAGGAGTTCGCCGTCGGTGCCGAGGATGGCGGGGATGATGTCGGTGTCGCAGGCGATTTTGCGCAGGGTGGCGGCGGCGACGGGCCCGGTGAACACAAAATTGCCGGTGCCGGTGCCGTTGCTGGCGCCTGTGGCCGTGGTGTTGGTTCGGTTGCTGACGGCGCCGGTGCCCATGCCGTTGCCCGTGCCGGGTAAGGAACTGTTGCCCTCGGGGCTATTCACTGCAGAACCTGTGCCTGTGCGGGTGCCTCCGGGGTTGCTGTTGCCGTTGCCGGTGTCTCGGGTATTGGCACGGGTGGCGGTGCCGGGGTGGTGGGGGAGGAGGTCTTGGTAGTTGATGGTGGCGATGATCTGGGGGCGGTTGCCACCGGTGGCGGGCAGGGCGTTGGTGGCAAGGGCTACTTTGGCGGCGTCGACGAGTCCGTCGAGTTGTTTTTGCGGGCGGGTGCGCCGGTCCAGGTCCGGGCCGGTGGCTGTGGTGGTGCGGGGGTTGGTGGCTGTGTTCATGACGGTGAGGAGGTGTTCGTATTGGTCGGTGGTGGCGAAGATTTCGAGGTGGTGGAGTCCGTGGCGGGGTTTGCGGATGAAGGCGCCTTGGCTGTGGCGGAGGGCTTCTTCGCTGGGTTCGGTGCCGTCGGCGTCGATGGTGTCGGCCCAGCGGCGGGCGACGCGGGTGAGGAAGTCCGGATCTGATGCCGCTGCGGTGGCGGTGAGGTTTTCTTCGATCAGGGACAGTTTCTCGGGTGTGGTGAGGTGTTGGAGCCGGTTCAGGGTCAGGGCGATGATGGTCCCAGCGCGGGACGACGCTACCGGGGCGTCCGGGGCCTGGGCCACTGCCGGGTCTTCGGCGCCGGCGCTGTTGTTGGCGGATGTGGGTGTGAGGGCGGCGGCGAGGTGTTCGCGGGGTGCGGGGATGCTGTCGCCGGTGAGCGTTGGGGTGGGCAGGATGTCTCTTGCCAAAGCGAGACGGCGGTTGGCTTCGCTTTTGCCGATCCGCAGCAGGAGCCGGAGGAACTCGGCGGTGTTGGCGCAGCCGTCATCCGCCGGTGAGGTCACGACACGGTCCTGACTCCCAGACCCAGCCCCACTCCCGGAATCGGTGGATTCGTCGGGGCTGCTTGAACTGGGTGCTGCTGGTGGGCCGGGCCAGTTGGCATCTGTTTCGTCCAGAGTCTCGCCCCCGTTGTCCCAGCCGGTAACCCAGCCCTTGCCCGCGCGGGAGCGGCTGGCCCGCGCGGCGTCCGCGGCGGCGATGGCCTCGGTCCGGGTCCGGTCCACGGCCCCGGCGGACAGGACCTGCAGATACTCGGCAGTCCGGGAGAGATCCTCCACTCCAGCAGCGTAGGTGGCGGCTTCAACGTAGCTGGCCCCGGCAAGCATGGACGGCGCGGCAGCAGCGGCCTGCGCCACGAGCCTGCCGAGCTCCGCCAGACCCAGCGGCCCCCCGGCACCCAAGGAATCCGCCGGCGCCGGCCCTGCCACGGGCCCCGCGAGTGCTGAAGCAGGCTCGGTGGGCGCCGCTGGCGTGGTGTCGTCATCGTGCATGGGCTCGGTGGGTACAGCCTGGAGGGGCCAGCCGGGACTAAGCGGGGTGCGGTCGTCGTAGTCAGCGCGTGCGTACGGGCCGGAAACGGCAAAAGAACCGGAACTGACCGCTGCCGGACTTTTGCAGCCCGAGGGTGCCGGCAAGGTGGGAACCCCAGCCCCACCGAGCACCACGACGCTACCGCCGAACTGCTCAGGCCGTTCCCCAATGGCTTCCATAACCCCATTTTGGTGTGGGGGTCGGACAATTCTGCCGCCAAGGTCAGCAAACCGAGAAGCGCGCGAAGTCGTCCCGGGCTGTATTGCAGAATCAGCGACTAAGGAGCCACCAGGAACCAGCGCAGGCGCGGCGGTGGAGCCGCCGAACTCTGCGAGCTGATACCCAATATCCTCCATAGGTCAACTCTCCCAAAGGCCGCCGGCAGAACATGACTGCCAACCCTCCTATGTGGATAACTGTTGCGGTCAGTCCTCCGCGATCACCACAACGCCGCTGTTGCGGTCAGTCCTCCGCGATCACCACAACGCCGCCGGCAGGAACCGTACCGTCGTCAAACCGCTCACCGGAGAGCAGGTCAACACCGGAGGCCCGGACCGTCCCGGAAGACCGCGAATGATTGATCGCGAAAAGGAAGGTGCGGCCGTCACCGGAACGGCGGCGCGTCAGCTCCACACCCGGATCGGCAGCCGCAACGGGCGCAGCCCCGGACTCTTCCAACAGCCGGTCCACAACGGACTCGATGCCCTCCGGATCAGGGAACGTGGCCAGGTACCAGGCTGCACCGGAGCCCACGGCACGCCGGGTTAACGACGGAACGCCCTCAAGCGGATATTCCGTAAACGTCTGCACGGCTTCCGCGCCGGCAAGGTGAACGTGCTCGCTCCAGACAGAGGACACCGTGCCGTCGCTCAGCTTCAGCTGCGTACCCGCCAGCAGGGGGTGGAACTCCTCCACCCGCACGCCCAGCAGATCACGGAAAGCGCCTGGGTAGCCGCCCAGCCGTATGTGGTCCTTCTCATCCACGATCCCGCTGAAGTAGCTCACCAGAACGGTGGCCCCGGCGGCAGCGGCAGCGGCAATTTTGGCCGCGGCCTCATCCGTCACCAAGTAAAGCGTGCACACCAGGACGAGGTCGTACCCATCCAGGGATGCAGAGGGATGCACCATATCCACCGATACGCCCCGCAGGAACAACGACCGATGGAAGGCCCGCAGCAGGTCCAGGTACTTCACGTCTATGCTCGGCTTGGAGTCGATTTCGCTTGCCCACCAGGCTTCGTAGTCGAACACGATGGCAACCCGTGATTCCACCCGGGAGCCCCGGACCGGAGCCAGCCGCTTCAGGGCCGCCCCCAGATCCACCACCTCGCGCCACACCCGGCTGTCCCGTCCGCCATGGGGCACCATGGCCGAGTGGAACTTCTCCGAGCCGGCGAAGCTTTGCCGCCACTGGAAAAACATCACGGCATCGGCGCCGCGGGCAACATGTGCCAGCGAGTTGCGGAGCATTTCGCCCGGCATCTTCGGCTGGTTGCGCGGCTGCCAGTTGACGGCCGACGTCGAATGTTCCATCAGGATCCACGGGTCGCCTCCCGCGATGCCGCGGGTGAGGTCCGCGCTGAACGCGAGTTCGATGTGCCGCTCCGGATCCGCAGCCACCAGGTAGTGGTCATTCGCGATGACGTCCAGGTCCTTGGCCCAGTCGAAGTAGTCCATGGATTTGGTGGCGCTGGATGCCATCAGATTGGTGGTGCACGGTACGTCCGGGGTCACTTCGCGCAGGACGGCAACGAGTTCGTGGTAATAGTCCATCAGCGCCCAGGAGTTGAAGCGCTGGAAGTCCAGCTGCTGGCCCGGGTTCAGCGTGGACGGGGCGACGGCAGGCGGCAGGATCTCTTCGAACGAGCTGTAGTTCTGGGACCAAAAGGCAGTACCCCAGGATGCGTTCAGGGCCTCGATGCTGCCGTACCGGCGCTCCAGCCAGGCACGAAAGGCGGCCGCATCCTCCTCACCGTAGAACTCCGAGACATGGCAGCCCAGTTCGTTGTCCACATGCCAAAGTGCCAGGGCCGGGTGGTCCTTGTACCGTTCCGCCAGTGCGCGGGTGATTCCCGTGGCGTAACGGCGGTAGACGGCCGACGACGGCGAGTAGTGGCGCCGCGACCCCGGTCCCAGTACGGTTCCGTCAGCCGTGACCGGCAGGATTTCCGGATGCTTCCGTACCAGCCACGCAGGGGGAGCGGCGGTGGCGGTAGCGAGGGCAACCTTGACACCGATTCCGGCAAGGTTGTCCATCACCTCGTCCAGCCAGCCAAAGTCGTAGTTCCCCTCGGCAGGCTCCAGCAGTGCCCAGGAGAAGATTCCCACGCTGAGGAAGCTGACACCGGCTTCCTTCATCAGCTCCAGGTCCTCGAGCCGGACGCTGACGGGCCACTGTTCCGGGTTGTAGTCGCCGCCATAGGCAATGCCTTCAATGTTGTTCCAGACGCTGGCTGGCCGGGAGGGTTCCTGCAAAGTCATGGGACTCCTTTGTCTGCTGGGAAACTGTCTGCTGGAAAAACGGACGAGGCTCGAAAGCTGGTCGTTGGAAAACGCTTGCCCATTCCTGGGAATGCAGATATTGTATCGTTTCAGAAGCCGTGTAAGCCAGCTCACTTCTCACCTGGGTCGGGCAAAGGGACTGCACACATCGAGCAAGGAGGCTCCCATGATCAACAGAAGGCATTTCCTCACCACCGTAGCCGTCGGCACCGCATCTGCCGCAGCTCTGGCAGCCTGTGGAACTGGCGCCAGCTCCTCCGGAGAAACGGGCTCCGCCGAGAAGCCGGTCACCATCAACTACACCTGGTGGGGCAACGATGACCGCGCTGAGCGTACGCGCAAGGCCATCGCCCTGTTCGAATCGAAGAACCCGGACATCAAGGTCAACGGCAACTTCACCGACTTCGCCGGCTACTGGCAGAAGCGCGCCACCGAGGCAGCCGGCGGCGGCCTGCCGGACGTCATGCAGTGGGACCTCTCCTACCTGCGCGATTACGGCCAGCGCAACCAGCTCCTGGACCTTGGCGCACTCAAGATCAACACTGATGCCTTTGAGAAGTCGCTCCTGCCCTCCGGCCAGATCAAGGGCAAGCAGTACGGCATCCCCACCAGCACCAACGCCTTCGCCGTCTACTACGACCCCGCGAAGCTCGCCTCGTTGGGCATAGCGGAACCGGAAGGCTCCTGGAACTACAAGGAATTCAACGAGTTCCTCACTGAGGTGGGCACCAAGAGCAACGGCACCCTCTTCGGCGGCACGGACTACACGGGAGTCTGGTGGATGTTCAACATCTGGCTCCGCCAGAACGACATCGAGGCGTTCACGGAAGACGGCAAGCTCGGCTTCTCCAAGGACGACCTGAAGAAGTGGTGGAACCAGGTAGCCCCGTTGCGCGGCACCCCTGCCATCGTCTCCGAAGAGCGCGTCACCCAGCTCGCCCCCAAGTCCCCGTTCGGTTCCAACGTCACCGCCACGGAAGTCACCTGGGACAACTTCATGGCCGGTTATCTCGCGGACAGCGGTGCCAAGGAACTGAAGCTGGTTCCGGTTCCGTCGGATGACCAGGACAACCTGGGCCTGTTCCTGAAGCCGTCCATGCTGATGGTGGCCAGCGCCAAGACCAAGTACAAGGACGCTGCCGCCCGCTTCATCGACTTCATGGTCAACGATCCCGAGGTGGGCCAGATCTTCAAGACCTCCCGCGGTGTTCCGGCGTCCAAGACCCAGCGTGACGGCACCACCTTCGAAGGTACGGACAAGCTCGTGGTGGACTACGAAAAGTCCATCGAGAAGTACCTCAAGGACGCTCCCGAGCCGCCCATCGTCGGTTTCGGCACCCTCGAAGCTTCCTTCAAGCGCGTCGCCTCGGATTTGAACTACGGCAAGCTGACCGTCGACGGCGCAGCCGACGCATGGTTCAAGGAAGCCGAAGACCTCATCAAGCAGAACGCCTGATCAGGCACTCTGACCAAGACGTCCACAACTGACGGAATGAACTCGTGACTCAAAGCCCAACACTGAGCAGGCGTTCCACGCCATCCGCTCCCGCGCAGCTTCGCAAGTCGAAGCAGCGCGGGGCGGACGCCCGCGCCGGCTACACTTTCCTGCTGCCCTGGCTGCTGGGATTCATCGCCCTCACTGTCGGGCCAATGATTTCCTCGCTCTATCTGTCTTTCACCAACTACAACCTGTTCGATGCGCCCAAGTGGATCGGCCTGGACAACTACACCTCCCTTTTCCAGGACGAACGGTTCCTGCAGTCTGTAGGCGTGACCGTGGGCTATGTGGTCTTCGGTACCCCGCTGAAGCTCGCCGCGGCCCTCGCGGTGGCCATGCTGCTGAACAGCAAGCGCCGCGGCCAGGGGTTCTACCGCTCGGCGTTCTACGCGCCGTCCCTGATCGGCGCGTCCGTGTCCATCGCCATCGTCTGGAAGGCCATGTTCGGTGATTCCGGTCCGGTGGACCAGGGCCTGTCCTTCTTCGGAATCAACCTGGGCGGCTGGGTGGGCAACCCGGCCATGACCATGCCGATGTTCATCCTGCTGACGGTCTGGCAGTTCGGCGCCCCGATGGTGATCTTCCTGGCCGGCCTGAAGCAGATCCCGAACGATCTCTACGAAGCTGCCTCCATGGACGGTGCCGGCCCGGTGCGGAAGTTCTTCAACATCACCTGGCCCATGCTCTCTCCGGTGATCTTCTTCAACCTGCTGATGGAAACCATCCACGCGTTCCAGATCTTCGCCTCGGCCTACATCATCTCCAACGGTGAAGGCGGCCCGGCCGGCTCCACCCTCTTCTACACCCTCTACCTGTACCTGCGGGGCTTCAGCGACTTCCGGATGGGCTACGCCTCGGCGATGGCCTGGCTGCTGGTGGTCGTGGTGGGCATCATTACCCTGATCTTCTTCCGCACGTCCAAGTCCTGGGTCCACTACAGCGGTGATGCAAAATGACAACCATGGCAACCCCCACCCAGTCCACGCCGGACGCACAGGTGCCGCACTACAACCCCAAGTCCGAATCGGTTGGCGCAAAGCGGACCAAGAGTGCCATCTTCCACGTGGTGGCGCTCGCGCTCACGGCCGTTGTCCTGTACCCGGGCCTGTGGATGATCGCCTCGTCCTTCAAACCAAACGCCGAGATCGGTGGCGGGAACACCTCGCTGTGGTCCAACAACTTCAGCTTCGACAACTTCGTCACGGCGATGGACGGCATCGGCGGCGTATCCACCCTCCAGTTCTTCACCAACTCCCTGATCCTGGCCATCGGCGCCGTAGTGGGAACCATCCTCTCGGCCAGCGTATCCGCGTACGCGTTCGCACGGATCAAGTTCCCCGGCCGCAGCATGTTCTTCGGCATGATGATCGCCACCCTGCTGCTGCCGTTCCATGTGGTGATCATCCCGCAGTACATCGTGTTCCAGCAGTTGGGCCTGGTGGACACGTATGTGCCGCTGCTGATCGGCAAGTTCCTCGCGGCCGATGCGTTCTTCGTGTTCCTGATGGTCCAGTTCATGCGCAACCTGCCGGGTGAGCTGGATGAGGCGGCAAGGATCGACGGCGCCGGCCACGTCCGTATCTTCACCTCCATCATGCTGCCGCTGATGAAGCCTGCCCTGATCTCCACCTCGATCTTCTCCTTCATCTGGAGCTGGAACGACTTCCTTGGCCCGCTGCTGTACCTGAACACTCCGGAAAAATACCCTCTGCCGCTGGCCCTGCGCCTCTTCGTGGACCAGACGCAAAGCTCGGACTACGGCGCCATGATCGCCATGTCCGTCCTGGCCCTGCTCCCCGTACTGATCTTCTTCCTGGTCTTCCAGCGCTACATCGTCGAAGGCGTTTCCACCCAGGGCCTCAAGGGCTAAGCGCCGGACCGATAGAAAATGAGCGTCATGGACAGCACCACCCCCGCCCCCAACCACCACGAACCCGTACCGGTCAACCGCTTTGCGCTGTTCTCCGAGACCCTCCTGGCCGGCGTGCTGGTGCTGGTGCTGTCCATTCCGCTGGTCACGATCCCCGCCGCCTATGCGGCGGGGATCGCCCATTTGGAACGCCACCTTTCCGGCCGCGACGATTCCGTCCGCAGCCTCTGGGGGACGTTCAAGGCTGCCCTGCCGGGCAGCTGGAAGCTGGGGATCACGACGGCGGCAGCCGCCGTCGTGATTGTCCTTAACCTTTTGCTCGCCTGGGTAGGGCAGCTTCCCGGCCGGGACGTCGTGCTGCCCGCCACCCTGGTGCTGGCTGCGGCGGGCGCCGTCCTGCTCCTACGCACCACCGCGGCCTGGTCTGACGTCACTCGCCCCGACGCCGCAGGCTCCGGAGCGGGCTCCCGTCCGGACGCGGGCGGTGCCTGGCGCTCCGCACTCGAAACCGGCCAAGCCGTGTCCGTGCGGGACTGGACAGGATCCCTCCTGCTGGTGGCCGCGCTCTTCGGGGGCGTTGTGTTCGTGTGGATGCTCGCCGCCCTGTTCGTAGTGGTCCCCGGCACCTTGATCCTGGCCGCGGCGGCCGTCAAAGTGCGCTCCAACCCCGCCTGAATCTCCTGGTTTTGTCCGTCACTATTGAGTTGAGTCCGACGTGTCTTCCGACCGCCAGCGTTCCGAGCAGTCCCTCCGTCCTTCACAGAACCAGCCGCCGTGGTACCAGCCACTGAAGCAGCGCAATTACCGGCTCTTCCTGGCGCTGGTGTTCACCGGCGGTGTGGGGGTGTGGATGCAGCGCCTGGCCCAGGACTGGCTGGTGCTGCAGTTGACCGGCAGCCCCGCCGCGGTGGGTGTGGCCGTTGCCCTGCAATTCCTGCCAATGCTGGTGGTGGGCCCGCTCAGCGGCCTGCTGGTGGACCTCTTTCCCAAGCGCCGGATCATGCTGGTCTGCCAGGCCGTCATCGCCCTGCTCGCCATGGGCTTGGCGGCCTGGGCGGCGAGCGGGACCATTACCGTCTCGGCCGTCTATGCCAGCTGCATGGCGCTGGGGGTGACGTCAGCCATCAATCAGCCCGCCAGCCAGGTGTTCGTCAACGAAGTGGTGGGAGACGCTGCCCTCCGGCCTGCCATTGGCCTTAACAACGCGATCGGCCAGTTGGGGGCGATGGCTGGACCCGCTGTCGGCGGAGTAGTCATTGCCCAGGCGGGCTCAGCGGCAGCATTCGCCGCGAATTCGCTGTTGTGCGTACTGGTCCTGTGCATGATCGCCGCAATCAGGCCCGCTGAGCTGTACCCCAGCACCCCGGCCGTGCGGGGGCGGGGCCAACTGCTGGCCGGGTTCCGGTACGTCAAGGACCGCCCCTCCCTGCTGCTGGTTATCGCACTTGCGGGGCTGCTTGGCATGTTCGGGATGAACGGACCCGTGGTGCTGGCAGCTTTTGCCGAACGCGTCTGGCATAACGGTGTTGAAGGCTTTGGCCTGTTCAACACAGTCAGTGCCATTGGAGCCCTCACGGGGGCGCTGCTGGCCGCCCGCCTCCGGACGCTGGGACGGAAGGGGATTGTGCTGGCGGCCGGCCTCTTCGGTCTGTCGCAGCTGGTGGCTGCCCTGATGCCAAACCTCATCCTCTTTACCGTGATGCTGGTGGTGGTGGGCCTGATGACCCTGCTGTTCCTGACCAGCGCGGCAACCGCCGTCCAGCTTGAGGCAGGGCCCGAAATCCGCGGCAGGGTGATGGCCCTCTACCTCCCGCTCCTGCTGGGCGGACACGCCATGGGCGGCTTGCTGGCAGGCTGGCTAACTGAGCAGTTCGGGGTGCGGCTGGGCCTTGTGGCCACGGGCGCCGGGGGAATGCTGTCCGCCGCCGTTATCGGTTTGCTGCTCTGGCTGAACCGGAGGCGTGCACGGCAGGCGTGACCCCACTAATGCCGCCACTTGGTCCCCTTCAGGAAACGGGCAGGCTGAAGACGGTCGGGGCAGTCCTGGCCCAGGGCAGGCCCAACTCGCTGAAGGTGGCATGCTGCGCGGCGGCACGTTCCAGCGCTTCTTCGATACCGCTGACCACAGCGTGCGCTGCGTCGTCCCCGCCCTCCCACTGGACGTACCCGCCATCAATGGGAGCGGGCAGCGGAGCGGTCCGGATGGCCTCCAGCACCAGCATAAAAGCGCCGCTGTCCAGGAGCGGGCTGAGAAGCGGCTCGCCATTGTTGCGGTGCGCCAAGAGATTCTCGGTAAGGTCGTCCCGGCCGAAAATTTCCTCGGAACGTCCAGTTGCCGTTTCCACGGCGAGGCGGTCCTCCGTGTAATGGAACACCGCTGTTCCTTCGGAGCCCTGGAGGGTCACGTAGGGTTCCACGGACTCCGTGGCGCACAGCGTCAAAGCACACGTGATGGGCAGGCCCGCGCTGGTGCGGATCCGGATCACCGAGGTGTCATCGGACTCGATGTCGTTGGCACGATACAGCTCGGTTTCAAGGGACGCAAGGTCCGCCGTGGTACGTGCTCCGGCTATCCTCAACGCCGTCGCCACCGCATGGGCCAGCGGATTCGTGGCCACGCCGTCCACCACATCCACGCCATCGATGGAGCGTTTCCCGGCCCAGCGGGACCGCTTGTAGTAGGCCCGGTCCCGCACCCAGCGGCCCGTTGCCGAGATGCCCTGCAACGTTCCAATGGTTCCCTCGGCGAGGAGCTTTTCAATGGCGTTCAGTGCGTGCGAACCCAGGCTTTGGAAGCCGATCTGTACGCTTCGGCCGGAGGCGGCAGCGGCGTCGCAGAGCCGGTCGAAGTCCGCCAGGGAGGCCACAGGCGGCTTTTCCAGGTAAAGGTCGGCGGCCGTGGCCAGGGCTGCCAGGCCCAGCGGAGCGTGCGTCTGGATGGGGGTGGCGACAATAACGACGTCCAGTCCGCTGGTCCCGGCGAGCAGTTCAGCCAGCGCCGGGAAAACCTGCGTGGTGTCCGGGACGGCGCCGGGCGCAGGGGGATGAGGGTCCGCCACGGCAACAAGATCGACGACGCCGGCAGGCTGGAGGCGTTCCAGGTTCCGCAGGTGATGGGTACCAAAGCCGTGAACACCTACCAGCGCCACCCTCGCCGCTCGTCGAGGCCGCGCCGTAGAAAGCGGTGACCCCTGTACGGCGGTGGTCGCCGCGACGTCGATGCCGTCGGCTTGAGTCCGGGCGGCGGTGCCCGCTGGCGTTCCCATAGTGCTCCGTTCCGCCCCAGAGGGCGCTTTTAGCAGCGCTTACGTTCTTGGCAAGCGCTTTCCCGTATCAAGTGTGAAGCACGGAAGTGCGCAAGTCCAGCGGTATGACGTCACCGGAAAAACCCCTCGTCGGCAGGCAGCCACAGTGGCCCATCAACAGACGCCTTCAGCCGGTGCCCGCCCAGTCCAGCCAGTCCACAGCCTCCTGGGCAATATCCGCGGGGACCGTATGGCCGCCCTGGAACTCCCGGTAGGTGACGCGATAACCCTCCGATTGCAGGGCAGGCACCAAGCGGCGGCTGGTACGGTCTATCGGCAGGACGCCGTCGGCAGTGCCATGGGAAACGAAAAGCCACGGCTTGGCACCGTGCGGCACAGGCGGGACAAACCCCGGGGAGAATGCAATGACCCTTGAAAAGAGCTCGCCGTTCGCCAGCCCCAGTCCCAGGGCATAGGAAGCTCCGTCCGAAAAGCCGCCCACCGCTATCCGGTCCGGGTCAACGTAAACCAACTGGAAAATCCGTTCCAGGCTTTGATTGATGATCTGGATGTCGGGGCCGAATGCGCTCCGGACCCCGTCCCAGGTGGAGGCACGCGAAGACGGCGCCGCCAGGAGGATTTTTCGGCTTTCGGCAAGGGCGGAAAGCAGCGCCAGTCCACCTGCCGCTTCACCTCCCGCGCCGTGGAGCAGGAGGATCAGCGGGGCTGGTTGGCCCGGCTGGAGCCCGGAGGGGACAGAGAGCAAGGTGTCCCGGAGACTGTCCATGCCCAGGCCATGCTGCCCAGGCGCAGGGAGCTGTCCAGGGTCACGTCCCGGCCTTGCCTTAATGGCGGCGAAACCCAGCCGCGTTTCCTGTGGACGCTCCATGTTTCCTCCAGAACAGGCTGAGAGGGCAGCTACCGCGGAGAAGGCTCGCGCGCTCACCAGGAAGCTGCGTCGTGTGGGCACCTCTGCATCAGCCGGCCGCCTAGTGGCTGCTGGTTCCTTTCCGGGATTCGAGTCCGGGCTGGATCCAGCGATCTGCGGCGATGCCGGTTGCAATGGAATAGATGCCCTTATGCAGCACATCAATGACCTGTTCCCGCGGTGTCCACGTTGAGGGAGGCGCCCCCATGCCGGTAGCGTTTTCGAGGGTCTGGTCAAAGGCCAGGCGAACGCCGGCGTGCTTCGTGTTCGCCAATGCTCCCCGGATCCCCGTGGCAGACCAAACGCCGCGAAGTGCCCCCAGCAGCGCGCCTGTGCCCCAATGCATCGCGTGGTTCCAGATCAACGGAGTCTCCCCCTGTCCTGGGCCTTTGCCCAGGAGGGTAAGCAGTGTCCGGGCGGGCACGTAGGAGTTGGGCCGCTTGGTAGCAACCTGTTCCACCTTCTCGCCCACGGTCATCACCGCAACCCCTGCAAGACCGCATACAGCGCCCTTCCCAGCGGCCGCCAGAAGGCTTCGTCCCCGCTTTGCATTTTGCATTTGCTGCTCCCGTCCATGCTGGCCGTTACCTTGCAACGCTGATCTTCCATCCCTACCCAGCAGGCGAAAGAGGTAACGGGGAGGGGAGGTAATCGGCAGCGCTTGGGTCACGGTCAGCTGTCGAAATGCGTGAGGACCTTCGGGTCCTGGGCAACGGAAGCGACAATGGACGCCGCAACTTCACCGCGCGGCAATATTCGGGCCAGCGCTAACGTCGGGCACGTGGACCACAGTCAGCTCACCGATCGCCGTCAGGCATGGGCTATGCCGAGGCCGTACTGCAGTTCGTCCAGGGAGTGGACCCCGGGCCATGTTTTCATGTTGTGCGCCGGGTTGTTGGGCCATGCGGCCTCGTTCCTGGTAATGCCCTGGATAGTATTTTGGCGGCACCGTGAGTGGTTGGTCCTCGCTGCTGGCGATACCTCAGTCTCTGCCCGGCACCCGGTCCATATCCGTGGATCCAGCCCCTGCTTTGGGGCCCCGGCCTTTACGTGATCGCTTCCAGCGACAACTCCTCCACTGCCACCTGGAGGGCTTCCAGGTCGAACCACGCAGCGGGCAGCACGTCGTGGATAAAAGCATCAAAATCAAAGGGATGGCAGTGCCCGCCGTGGTTCCAGTAGAGAATCCACAAGTCGATCAGGCCAAGATCATTCCGCTGCAGCAGTGCTCTGGCGGTGTGCCGCAGGTCTTCCATGACCAATCCTTGCTTCTGCTCCCCCCTGCCCACAAGAGCAGTGGCGGGATTTGCCGCAAGAGATTCGGATCAGGGGCTACATCACCTCGGTGAGAGCCCCGCCGGGTTCCCGTACGGCGTGGAGGATCTGCATCAGTTGACTCACGCTGCTGTGGGTGGTGCCGCTCGCATCCACCACCGTGAAACCGGAAAACCCCGGCATTTCGGTATACCCCTTTCGAAACTTCTCAAGATCATCGAGGTTCTCCTGGTCCTCGCCCCGCAAAGTGATCCGGTGGTGCGCCTGCTCGGCGGATATGTCGAAATAGACCACAGCCCGGGCCTGCGGCAGCAACCGCAACAGGCCTGCCAGGGCCCGGCCGCGGCGGATCCCGCGGGCTGCCCGCAGCGCCAGCTGGCAGTACAGGTGCCTGTCCATGATCACGAGGCCGTCGAAGCGTGAGGCCCGCAAGTGGTTGAGCAGGACATTGAACACCCGAACAGCGGTTTCAAGGACATCTGCCACCTGGACCGGCAAGGACATACCGAAGCGCTGTCCCAGGCCCGCGATGGTTTTCCGCCCGGAATAGTTGCCCAGGACCAGCACTGGTGTGTCCCGGAGCAGCCCTGCCGCTTCCTTGGCAGCCGTGGATTTGCCGGCACCATCGATGCCCAGGAGGACAATCAATGCCGGTCCGGGTCTTTTGCCGTATGTCATGTGTCCTTCTTACTGCCCGGGGCTGTGCCTGCGGTTTAGGGTTTCTGAGGAAAGGCTGTGAGTGCGCTTGGAACAGCCGCCGGGCCAATGTTGATCCGGAAAGTGAAAGTAGGAGCAGAATGGGGGAGTCTGCACATGGAGGGGAGCAGGGCATGGAGCCTGTAATGGTTGACGGCGGCAAAGGCACGGTGGAGCTGCGTTCCGACGGGGTGATCCACCTTATCTGGGAACCGAAAGTACGCATAGAACAGCAGGATGCGAAGGCGGCCATGGCGGCCGTCAACGACATTGCGGGGGATAAGGGCTACCCGTTGCTGGTGGATATGGCCACCACCGAATCTGTCACCAGGGCGGCACGGGGCGTGTTCTCGATCCCGTGCGCCGCGAACCGGATCGCCCTCCTGGGGGCGAGTCCGGTGGACCGGATCCTGGCGAACTTTTTCCTGGGCGTCCACATCCCGCCCTGCCCCACCCGCTTCTTCACGTCCAGGGCCGAGTCGATGCAGTGGCTGCAGCAGGCGGACGGGTAACGCGCCCGCCGCGGATCAATTCGTGGACGCTGCCCCGGTACTCTGCCGGACAACCAGTTCTGGAGTGAAGATCACTGCCCGGTGCCGGGAATGCTGGGCCTCGACCTCTTCCGCCAGGAGCTCGATGGCGGTGCGGCCCAGTGCTCCGGTGGGCTGCCGGATTGAGGACAGCGGTACCACTGCGGAGACTGCGAAGTCGATATCGTCATAACCGATCAGGGCAATGTCCTCCGGAATCCTGAAGGTATGCGTCATGGTCAGTGATTGCATGACTCCCAGCGCCAGAAGATCGTTGGCGCAGAAGATCCCGTCCGGCAGGTCCCCTCGGTCCCGCTCCACCAAGGTATCTCCTACGCTGCGTCCGGCGAGGACCGTCATGCCCTCGGACGCCAGCACTTCAAGAGTGGCGCCCGGTTCTTCCTTCACGGCACGCCGGGCGCCCTGCAGGCGGTCCGCCACCTGGCGGATGGCGGTGGAGCCACCCACAAAGGCGAGCCGACGGCGGCCGGTGTCCAGCAGGTGCCGGGCAGCGAGGTACCCGCCGGCGTCGTCGTCAACGGCTACGGAACTGAACTTTTCCTCGTCCGCCAGCCGGTCCACCAGGACGGTGGGCACGCCGCGCTCGCGGAGGAGGTCCAGGCGCTCAGTCACGTCGCCCACGGGTGAGATCAGCAGGCCTTGGACGCGCTGCTCCTGGAAAAGGTCGATGTAATTGGCTTCGCGGCTGGCGTCATGGCCGCTGTCTCCCAGCAGCACGGCACTGCCCTGCAAGGCGGCTGCATCCTCGGCCGCCCGCACCACGGCGGTGAAGAAGGGGTTGCCCACGTCCAGGACGATCAGGCCGATGGTGCGGCTGTGGCCGGCGCGCAGCTGGCGGGCAGCGTCGTTGCGGACGAAGCCCAGCTCGTCGATGGCACGCAGCACCCGCTCCTTGGTCCGTTGCGAGACCCTGTCCGGGTAGTTCAGCACATTCGAAACCGTGCCCACCGCCACGCTGGCATGGTTGGCAACGTCCTTGATGCTGGCTGTGCGGTTCATAATTCTCCGTGCTGGTGGGCGGAGTGCCTGCGCGTCCTTTGCCGCTGAAGAACGCAGCCACAGAATGCTTGACACCTACTCACGTTCAAGAGTACTTTGAATCGTAACAATGAAACGATTCAAAGATGCAAGAGTTCGGGAGAGTTGAAATGAGGGTGTGTTTCCGTTCGTCGGTCCAGCCGGCGCTGATGGACGAATACCGGCGGCGGCACGCCGCCGTGTGGCCGGAAATGCTCCACGCCCTCAAGAAGGCCGGCTGGAACAACTATTCCCTTTTCCTCGACGGGGACGGGCTCCTGATCGGCTACCTGGAGTGCGACGACTTCGACGCGGCCAGGGCCCGCATGGCCCTCGCCAAGGTGAACGCCCGCTGGCAGGTTGAAATGGCCACGCTCTTTGAGAAGACGGACCAGGCGCCCGATGAGGGGTTCCAGGTACTTGAGGAAGTCTTCAACCTTGAGAGCCAGCTGGCGGCAGCAGCTTCCGCCGGCTGACAGCGGCAACGGGACATACGCCAGGCGCTCCGCCACCGGAGCCCACCCCCTGGTGGCACAACAATCCAGACCAGATAACAAGACACCGGAAAGAACCCCCACCATGAATGACGTAGCAACGGCGCTGGGTAGGCTCGAGGAGCTTGCCATCGAGGTCCCTTCGTGGGCTTATGGAAATTCCGGTACGCGGTTCAAGGTGTTCGGCACCCCCGGCACCCCGCGTACCGTCCAGGAGAAGCTGGCGGACGCAGCCAAGGTTCACGAACTGACCGGCCTTGCCCCCACCGTGGCGCTGCACATTCCCTGGGACAAGGTGGATGACTACGCCGCCCTGAAGGAGTATGCGGCCGGCCTGGGTGTTGGCCTGGGTACCATCAACTCCAACACCTTCCAGGACGACGAGTACAAGTACGGTTCGCTGACCTCCTCCAACGAGGCCGTCCGCCGCCGGGCCATCGAGCACCACCTGGACTGCATCCAGATCATGCGCGCCACGGGGTCGAAGGACCTGAAGATCTGGCTGGCCGACGGCACCAACTACCCGGGCCAGGATGACATCCGCGGCCGCCAGGACCGGCTGGCCGAATCCCTGCAGGAAATCTACGCGGCCCTGGGTGATCAGCAGCGCCTGGTGCTGGAGTACAAGTTCTTCGAGCCGGCTTTCTACCACACCGATGTTCCGGACTGGGGCACCTCCTACGCCCAGACCCTCGCGCTGGGCGAAAAGGCGTTTGTCTGCCTGGATACCGGCCACCACGCCCCGGGCACCAACATCGAGTTCATCGTGATGCAGCTGCTGCGCCTGGGCAAGCTGGGTTCGTTCGACTTCAACTCGCGCTTCTACGCCGACGACGACCTCATCGTGGGTGCTGCGGATCCCTTCCAGCTTTTCCGCATCATGTATGAGGTGATCCGTGGCGGCGGTTACGGCAAGGATTCCGGCGTGGCGCTCATGCTGGACCAGTGCCACAACCTGGAAGAGAAGATTCCGGGCCAGATCCGCTCGGTCCTGAACGTGCAGGAGATGACTGCACGGGCCCTGCTGGTGGACACCGCCGCCCTGGCCGAAGCCCAGCGCGCGGGTGATGTCCTGGCTGCGAATGGCATCTTCAACGATGCTTTCTACACCGACGTCCGGCCCGTGCTGGCCGAATGGCGTGAATCCCGCGGGCTGCCCGCGGACCCCCTGGCCGCGTTCAAGGCCAGCGGTTACCAGAAGAAGATCAACGAGGACCGCGTGGGCGGCCAGCAAGCCGGATGGGGCGCGTAGAAGCATGAACATGCAGAACACAGGCAATAAGACTGTTGAAGACCTGATTTCCCGTTCCAACCGCCTGGGTGCAGACAAGCGGAACACCAACTTTGCCGGCGGCAACACCTCCGCCAAGGGCACTGAGAGGGACCCGGTAACCGGCGAGGACGTCCAGCTGCTCTGGGTCAAGGGCTCGGGCGGAGACCTCGGCACGCTAAAGGCCGAAAACCTCGCTGTGCTGCGCCTGGACCGGCTGAATGCCCTGAAGAACGTTTACCCCGGTGTCGAGCGTGAAGACGAGATGGTGGCCGCCTTCGATTACTGCCTGCACGGCAAGGGCGGCGCAGCCCCCTCCATCGACACCGCCATGCACGGCCTGGTGGACGCCGCCCACGTGGACCACCTGCACCCCGACTCCGGCATCGCGATTGCCACCGCGGTGGATGGCGAGGCACTGACCACCAAGATTTTCGGCAACAAAGTGGTCTGGGTTCCCTGGCGCCGCCCCGGGTTCCAGCTGGGCCTGGACATCGCCGCGATCAAGGAAGCCAACCCGCAGGCCATCGGCACCGTCCTGGGCGGACACGGCATCACGGCCTGGGGTACCACCAGCGAAGAAGCAGAGCAGAACTCGCTGTGGATCATCGAGCAGGCCGAAAAGTTCATCCGCGACAACGGCAAGGCCGAACCCTTCGGGCCCAAGCTCCCCGGCTACGCAGCACTGCCCAAAGCCGAGCGCAAAGCCAAGGCCGCAGCCCTGGCACCCGTGATCCGCGGCTTGGCCTCCACGGACAAGCCGCAGCTGGGGCACTTCAGCGATGACGCCGTCGTCCTGGACTTCCTCGAAGCCGCCGAGCACCCGCGCCTGGGTGCGCTCGGAACCTCCTGCCCGGACCACTTCCTGCGCACCAAGGTCAAGCCGCTGATCCTCGATCTGCCCGCCGACGCGTCCGTCGAGGATTCGATCGCCCGCCTGCACGAACTGCACGCCGATTACCGCGAGGACTACCAGGCCTACTACGACCGCCATGTCCCCAGCCGCTCCCTAACCTCGCAAGCTCGGCCAGGGGACCCTGCGGCCGTGGGCCCTGCTATCCCGGCCATGCGCGGCGCGGACCCGGCCATTGTGCTGGTCCCCGGCGTGGGCATGTTCTCCTTCGGCGCGAACAAGCAGACCGCCCGGGTTGCCGGCGAGTTCTACATCAACGCGATCAACGTGATGCGCGGCGCCGAAGCGATCTCCACCTATGCCCCGATCGAGGAATCCGAGAAGTTCCGGATTGAGTACTGGGCACTGGAGGAAGCCAAGCTGGCCCGCATGCCCAAGCCGAAGTCGCACGCCACGCGCATCGCGCTGGTCACCGGCGCGGCGTCGGGCATCGGCAAGGCCATCGCCACGCGTCTCGCCGCGGAAGGCGCCTGCGTGGTCATCGCGGACCTGAACCTGGAGAACGCCGAAAAGGTGGCTGAAGAGCTCGGCGGCCCGGACGTTGCCATCGGCGTCCAGGCGGACGTCACGGAGGAGGCCCAGGTCGCCGCCGCCATCGACGCCGCCGTGCTGGCGTTCGGCGGCGTGGACCTGGTGGTCAACAACGCCGGCCTGTCCATCTCCAAGCCGCTGCTGGAAACCACCGAGAAGGACTGGGACCTGCAGCATAACGTCATGGCCAAGGGCTCGTTCCTGGTGGCCAAGGCAGCCGCGAAGGTGATGATCGCCCAGGGCCTGGGCGGAGACATCATCTACATCTCCTCCAAGAACTCCGTGTTCGCCGGCCCCAACAACATCGCCTACTCCGCCACTAAGGCGGACCAGGCCCACCAGGTGCGCCTGCTCGCGGCCGAACTGGGCGAGTACGGCATCCGCGTCAACGGCATCAACCCCGACGGCGTGGTCCGCGGCTCCGGCATCTTCGCCGGCGGCTGGGGCGCCAAGCGCGCCGCCGTGTACGGCGTGGACGAGGAGAAACTGGGCGAGTACTACGCCCAGCGCACCCTGCTCAAGCGCGAAGTCCTGCCCGAGCACGTGGCCAACGCAGCCGCTGTCCTCACCAGCAACGAACTGTCCCACACCACCGGCCTGCACATCCCCGTGGACGCCGGAGTGGCCGCAGCCTTCCTGCGATGAGCCGCGAACGCGCCACTGAAACAGCCCCGGCCCAGGCCGGGGCAGTTTCAGCAGGAACACCGGCCGACGTCTTCGGCGGCAGTGTTTTCGCCGCGGTCGATATTGGCGCCTCCTCCGGCCGGGTCATCCTGGGCCGGATCACCGGCGGGCAAACCGACGGCGGTACCGCCGGGGAACCCGGTGTGCAGCTCGAAGTTGTGCACCGTTTTCCCAATGGCGTGGTGGAGATCGACGGCGGCCTTCGCTGGGACTTCGACGCCCTGTTCGCCGAGGTGCTCAAGGGGCTCTCAGCGGCCGCTACCGTCGCCGCCGTGCAGGGTGAGCGGGTGGCCAGCATCGGCATCGACACTTGGGCGGTGGACTACGGCCTGGTCAACGCCGCCGGGAAGCTGACGGCTCAGCCGTTCAGCTACCGCAATGACCGCAGCCGCGCCGCCGTCGAACCCGTGCACCGGAAGCTGGACCCCGCACGCCTCTACGCCATCACCGGACTGCAGTTCCTGCAGTTCAACACCATCTACCAGCTCGCCACCGAGCCGGACCTGGACGAGCTGCAGGCCCTCCTGATTCCGGATCTGATCGCGTTCCTCCTGACGGGGCAGCGCCGGACCGAAGCCACCAACGCCTCCACCACCGGGCTGTTCGACGCCGTGGCGGGGAAGTGGGCCACGGAATTCTTTGCAGCCCTTGGCCTGCGGAAGGATCTGTTTCCGCCGCTGGTCCAGCCGGGCGAAACGGTGGGCACGCTCCTGCCGGAGATCGCCGCGCAGGTGGGCCTGGCCCAGGAAACCCGGGTAGTGGCAGTGGGCTCGCACGACACTGCTTCCGCCGTCGCCGCGGTTCCTGCCACAGCAGACGACGGCGAGGAGGACTTCGCCTACATCTCCTCCGGCACGTGGTCGCTCGTGGGCCTGGAACTGAACCATCCGGTGCTCACCGAGGCCAGCCGCGAGGCGAACTTCACCAATGAACGCGGCGTGGACGGCAGCATCCGCTACCTTCGCAACATGGGCGGGCTCTGGCTCCTCAGCGAATGCCAGCGGACCTGGGCACAGGAAGGGTTCCAGCTGGAACTCACTGCACTGCTGGCCGAGGCGGCCGCACTGCCGGCCGGCGGGCCGCAGATCAACCCGGACGATTCCTGCTTCATCGCCCCGGACAACATGCCCGACCGCATCCGCGCCGCAGTCCGCCGCACCGGAGAGGTGCTGCCGGACCACCCCGCGGCCATCACCCGCTGCATCATGGACAGCCTCGCCGCCGGCTACGCCCGCACCATCCGCGACGCCGAACGGCTCGCTGACCGGTCCGTGAATGTGGTGCACGTGGTGGGCGGCGGTTCCCAAAACCGCCTGCTCTGCCAGCTCACCGCCGATGCCACGGGCAGGAAAGTGGTGGCCGGGCCGGTGGAAGCCACGGCATTGGGGAACGTCCTGGTGCAGGCCCGAGCGGCCGGAACGGTGGAGGGCGGCCTCGGAGAACTGCGTGCCCTTGTGGCAGCCGGGAGCCCCTTGCAGGTCTTTGTGCCGGAGCTCTCGCGGCTGTAGCGCTGCGGTTGTTGAAGCGGTGCACCGACGCGGCCGCGGGCATCGAGGTTTACGGGTCCATCAACCACGAAGGCGGCCGGGAACACCACCTAATCAGGTAGGTGGTGTTTCTCGGAAAGAATTTGGGGTAAGTTCCTGTCTGCAGGCCCGGGAAAACGGTTTCTGGCCTGCAGGGACAAGGAAGCAATGAACAAACTCAGCAGGCTCAGTGTCTTCGGCTACGGCGCCGGCGATGCCGCCAACAGCATGATCATCAGTACCGGGAACATGTTCCTGCTGGTCTATTACACGGACGTGGCGGGAATCGGGGCGGCTGCCGCCGGCACTTTGTTGCTGTCGGCGCGGATCTTCAATGCCTTCACGGACATCGCCGCCGGCCGGATTGTGGACCGCGTGCACAGCAAGCGCTGGGGAAAATTCCGGCCGTTCCTGCTGTTCGGCTTCATTCCCCTGCTGCTGAGTGTGGCCGTGTTCCACGTCCCGGACGTCGCCCGTCCCTGAAACTGCTCTACGCCTACTGCACGTACGGCCTGGTCTGCCTCTCCTACAGCATGGTCAACGTCCCCTACGGGTGCCTGGTGGGAGCCATGACCCAGGACGCCAGGGACCGCGCCCGGCTCGCTGGGGCCAGAACGCTCGGGGGCCTGTCGGTGGGCGCCACCCTGGGCTTCTTCATCGCACCGCTCCTGGGGGCCGGCCAGGACATGCAGCAGATTTTCACCTGGCTGACCCTGGCATTCGCGGTCCTCGGTTCCGGACTGTATTTCTTCACCGGTGCAGTTTGCGTGGAGCGGAGTGCCGGCAGCGTCCCCAGAATCACCCTCAGCCAAAGCATCACCGCCCTGAAGGCCAATTCGCCGCTGGTGATTCTGTGCCTCAGCTCCATACTCTTCGTAACAGGCACGTCCGCCACCGGCGCCGCGCAGTTCTACTACCTGCGGGACGTCCTCTCCCGGGTGGACCTGTTCCCCGTGATGGCCGGCGCGCAAGTGGCCATCACCCTCACGGTGGCCGTCCTGATGCCACGCCCGGTGTCCCGATGGGGCAAGCGTGCGGTCTACAGTGCCGGCGGCGGGCTGGGGGTGCTGGGCGGGCTGTTCGTGTTCCTGGCACCCGCGGACGCACCGTTCCTCGGTCTGGCAGGACTCGTCCTGGGGCTGCTGGCGTCGGCGTCGGTCAGCATCCTCACCTGGGCGCTGATCGCTGACACCGTGGAATACGGCGAGTGGAAAACCGGTGTGCGGGTCCAGGGCATCAACTACGCACTCCTGGCAGCCACGAGGAAGCTGGGCATGGGATTCGGCGGCGGCCTGGTGGCCTTCTCCCTGGCCTGGGGCGGCTATGTTTCGGGCACGGCGGCACACTCCAGTGCCGCCACCCTTGCCATCCGGGCAGCGGCAGGCCTGCTGCCCGGAATGCTGGTGCTGGCCGCCGTCGGCATCATGCACTGGTACCACCTCACGGACCAGAAGCACGCAGAGCTGGTGGCGGGCCTCTCCCGTGACGAGGCGTAACACTTTTGCGGAGGCGGCTGCTTCCGGTTATGGTTCATGGCATGACAAACCGTTGGTATGCGTATTTTTCGTTGGCTCTGGAGGGGCCCGCGTCTAACTGACACGCATCCAACTTTCCTTCAGAGCCAACAGGGCAGAGATCATTCTCTGCCCTTCGCCGTTTCTCCGGCGGGTTCTGACTGGGCCCGCTTCCCTTCTGGAACAGGACCCGCACAATGAGCACCGCAACAGCCCCCGCACACACAGCCGCCGGCAACCCGCGCACGGAAGCGACGGCAAAGTCCACATCCAACCTGCGCGTCAGCGAATTCACTCCGTTGCCCACGCCACAGGAACTCATCGCGGAACTGCCGCTGGCAGCCCAGGTGGCAGGCGTCGTCGAACGCGGACGCGATGAAGTGCGCGCCATCATGGACGGCGTGGACGACCGCCTGCTGGTGATCGTGGGGCCCTGCTCCATCCACGATCCCAAGGCAGGGCTGGAATACGCCCGGCGGCTGGTCAGCCAGGCCGAAAAGCACAAGGAAGACCTGCTGATCGTGATGCGGACCTACTTCGAAAAGCCCCGCACTACTGTTGGCTGGAAGGGCCTGATCAACGATCCGCGGCTGGACGGCAGCCACGACATGGTCACCGGCCTGCGCACCGCCCGGCACTTCCTGCAGCAGGTCACCACGCTCGGACTGCCCACTGCCACCGAATTCCTCGAGCCGATCAGCCCGCAGTACATGGCGGACCTCATCTCCTGGGGCGCCATCGGGGCGCGCACCACCGAAAGCCAGATCCACCGGCAGCTCGCTTCCGGCCTGTCCATGCCCATCGGTTTCAAGAACGGGACCGACGGCGACCTCCAGGTGGCGATTGACGCCTGCGGTGCCGCCGCGGCAGCCCAGGCGTTCCTGGGCATCGACGGCGACGGACGGGCAGCCCTGGTGGCCACCGCCGGAAACCCGGACACCCACGTCATCCTCCGCGGCGGACGCAAGGGGCCGAACTACTCCGCGGCGGACGTCGAAGCTGCCTCCGCCAAGCTTGCCGGCAAGCAGCTGAACCCGCGCCTGATCGTGGACGCAAGCCACGCCAACAGCGGCAAGAGCCACCACCGGCAGGCTGAAGTGGCGCTGGAAATCGGTGCGCAGCTCGAGGACGGCGGCGCCTCAGCCCAGGCCATTGCCGGTGTCATGCTGGAGAGCTTCCTGGTGGGCGGGGCCCAGAACCTCGACGTTGCCGAGCATGCCGCGGGCCGCACTGAACTGGTCTACGGCCAGAGCGTGACCGATGCGTGCATGGATTGGGACGTCTCCGTTTCCGTACTGGGCCAATTGGCGGCTTCTGCACGCAAGCGCCGTGCGGCCAATTAGGGGAGTGAAATAGGGGAGCACACTACTTTCACATCTGCCACACGAACATCTAGAGTATCTAGGTAGGTGGTTGGTGGATGGCTCAGCATCGGAACACCGCATTGGCATGTACCTGGGGTCACTGTTGTCCATCCGTCAGCAAAGGAAATAGGGAAATGTCGGCAGAACAGAACTTCTCCAACGCGAAGTTCCTGACCGTGGCAGAAGTAGCCCAGGTCATGCGTGTCTCCAAAATGACCGTGTACCGGCTTGTCCACGCCGGCGAGATGCCGGCAGTGCGGTTCGGCCGCTCCTACCGGGTACCCGAGAACGCCGTGGAGCAGTACCTCAAGGGTGCTGTGGTGGACGGCCACACGGAAACCGCCTGACCGTTACCTAGCAAAAACCCGCATTTCCGCCGGTGGGAGCCAGGGCGGTCAGAAGCCGCCCCGGATAGGCGGTACCCTGTTAAGGAACGTTTTACGTCATTGTAAGAATCTGTCAGTTGTTCAGTTCGTAGCTCTGTCCACGAACCTTCTCCATCAGACAGGTACTGCATCTAGTTTGTAAGGAACTTTCGTGGGTTCAGTTATCAAGAAGCGTCGCAAGCGTATGGCCAAGAAGAAGCACCGCAAGCTGCTTCGCAAGACCCGTCACCAGCGCCGCAACAAGAAGTAGAGATACTTCAAACAGCGTGGAAATGCCCGTCGCCTTCCGAGGCGGCGGGCATTTCTGTTTTCCGGCCCAACTGAGTAGCGCTGCCTAGACGCGCGGCCCGCGGATCCGGGCGAAGCCTTTCCACAGACCGTAGACGGCGCCGCCGGCCGTGGCCGCCTTCAGGCCGAGCGTGGCTGCGCGGCGGCCGGCGCGGAAGTCGTAGACAGGCCAGTTGTGGTCGCGGGCGTGGCGGCGCAGGCGTGCATCTGGGTTGATGGCCACCGGGTGGCCCACGAGGGTGAGCAACGGGATGTCGTTGAAGGAGTCGCTGTAGGCCCAGCAGCGCTTCAGGTCCAGCTCCTCGGCGTCGGCGATCTCCTGGACAGCCACTGCCTTGGCGGAGCCATGCAGGATGTCTCCCACAAGCCGTCCGGTGTACATGCCGTCCGAGATTTCCCCCACCGTGCCCAGCGCACCGGTGAGGCCCAGCCGGGTGGAGATCACGGTGGCAACCTCGATAGGGGTGGCCGTCACCAGCCACACGCGCCGGCCCACCCGCAGGTGCTGCTCGGCCAGGGCCTTCGCGCCGGGCCAGATCCTGGACGCGATCATCTCGTCGTAGACTTCCTCGCCCAGGGCCTTCACATCATCCACGGTGATCCCCGCCGCCAGCGTGAGGGCAGAGTCGCGGACCGCGTGGACGTCGTCCATGTTTTCGCCGCGGGCCACGAACTTGAACTGCTTCCAGGCGAAACCCGCTGCCTGGGCAAGGGTGAAGGCCCCCCGCTGGTGCATCTTCCGGGCCACATGAAAGAGGCTGGCGCCGCGCATCAGCGTATTGTCCACATCGAAGAACGCCGCCTCGCCGGGCTGCGGCGCAGCAACCGGTTTGGTGACCACGGCGACGTATTTCTCCTCGGGCATGGAGTCGAGTCTAGTCAATCCCCTGCCTGGGCGCGGTCGGCGTCGCCGGGCCCCGTGAACGGTACTACGGTTAACCCATGGCTACCCCGCACGTCGTCCTGGTCACCAAAGCTGACTGCCACCTTTGCGAGGAAGCGCGCGACGCCGTGGCGCGGGTTACTGCCTCATTGGGCCTTGAGTGGACCGAAGAGCTGGTGGACAACCAGCCGGAACTGCGGGACCGCTACGCAGAGGAGATCCCCGTGGTGCTGGTGGACGGTGTGCAGCGCGATTTCTGGAAGATCGACGAGGCCCGGCTGGAACGCGTTCTTCAGCGGGCCATGGCCCGGTAGGGGAGCCATGCCGGTGATGGCGTGCCCTGTGTTGCCCGCTGCTTTGTTGCTCCCTGCTTTGTTGGCTTTGGCGGGAGGGCTCTAGAGTGGAGTCACAACGCGATGCGAGGGAGGGGCTGGTGGCTTCGCTGGATTCAACCCCCCAGGCTGTCCCGGACCTGCCGGACGCCACGGACACTCCGGCCAAACAGATACCGCCCGCTGCGGTGGCCAGGCTGACGCTCTACCTGCGCGCCCTGAACACCCTGCTGGCGGAGGGTGTGGAGCGCGTGTCCTCCGAATCCCTGGCTGAAGCCTCGGGCGTCAGTTCCGCCACCCTGCGCAAGGATTTGTCCCATGTGGGCTCCTACGGCACCCGGGGCGTGGGCTACGAAGTCCAGTACCTGAGCCGGCACATTGCTGCGGCCCTTGGCTTGACGCATGACTGGAAGGTCGCAATCGTCGGCGCCGGCAACCTGGGCAAGGCGCTGGCACGGTACGGCGGGTTCGAATCCCGCGGTTTCGACGTCGTGGCAATTTTCGACGCCGATCAGATGGTGGTGGGCAACGAGGTGGGTTGGCTGCGGGTGAGTGACGTGGCGGACATGGAAACTGTACTGCACCGGACCGGCGCCAACATGGTGGTCCTCGCGCTGCCGGCCGCTGTGGCGCAGGACGTCTGCGACCGGGTGGTGGCAGCCGGCGTGCACAGTATCCTCAGCTTCGCACCCGTGATGCTTCAGGTACCCGAGGGGGTCAATCTCCGCAAGGTGGACATGGCTACTGAACTGCAGATCCTGGCCTACCACGCACAACGGGCGCAGGCCCCGGGTCAGACTGCCTGATCGCTCCGGCAGTTCCGGGACCCACGCCCGCAGGGGTGGGAAGTGCTGTGGTTACCGCCCGTAAGGGTTGCCCAGGCCGCCGCCGTACGGGTTGGCAAAGGGCTGTTGCTTGCGGAAGTAGGGAGCCGACGCCGGCAGGTACAGCAGGACGATGGCGGCAATCCCCAGAAGGGTTCCCACGGTGCCGAGTGTAGGAACACCGAACAGGCCGAAGATGGACAGCGCGGCGAACACGGTGCCCAGGATGCGGGCCCAGTTCTTGCCCTTCCTGACGAAGAATGCCACCAGCAGGTACAGCGCTGCGCCGATGATCGCGAACACCACCAGGGTGCCGGCGATGACGCCCTTGATGTCTTCGTAAGTGATTCCACTGGCACCACCGGCCGCCATCTGGTCCTCAAAAGCCTGGCGGAAGGCGGGGTTGTCAAGCTGGGTGAGTCCGGTGAGCAACGAGATGACGAAAATCGCGGCGGAAGCGATCAGCAGCCAGAACGAAATGTTGACCAGCTGAGGGACGCCGTTGCTGCCGGTGGGCTGGGGCTGCTCTGACGGGTACTGCGCGTAAGGGGACTGGCCGTAGGGCTGCTGACCGTACGGCTGCTGTCCATAACCGGGGGCCTGCGGCGGGTTCTGGCCATACTGGGGAGCGTTCTGCCCGTACTGCGGTACGCCGGACTGGCCGTACTGGGGCGGGTTCTGACCGTACTGTGGCGCGTTCTGCCCTGATTGCTGACCGTACTGGGGAGCGTTTTCACCGTAGCGCGGCTGCTGGTTGCCCTGCTCGGGGCCGTTGGGCACGGGGGGCGGGACTGGAGGATTACTCATGAGCTGTCCTTCTGCATGTCGGGATTCAGGTGGGCTGCCGGGTTTCGGTCCTGCGCCCTACCCCCAGCATGGCTTAAGTCCACCGTACCCCCGGACCGGACGCTTGGGGGTCATTCGAAGGAGGTATTCCGCCCGCCGTTCCGCGGATGTCCCTGCCGAATCAGCTGCGGCCGGCCGTGCTGCTCAGTTGGCACCTGCCCCGGTGCCCCTGCCCGTGCGGGCAGCGTCGAACCATGCCTGTGAACGGGGCAGCCACAACAGGATTGTTGCTGCAAGGCTGATCAGGAAGCCTGCCCAGTTGCCGCCTTGTCCCACACGCATGGCCAGGTTGGCCACGGCAAGGACCAGGGTGACGGCGGTCAGGACCGTGAGGGCGAGCCGCGCCCACTGCTTTCCTTCTTTCATCCGCAGTGCAAAGACTATTTGCGCGGTGCCTACGGCGGCGGCCAGCAGCATCAGCAACAGGACCCCGACGGCGGCGGCCGGTGCTGCGGCAAAGAGCGTCAGCGAGGCCATCATTCCCAGCAGCCCGCCGAGCAGGCCGAGGAGCCCGCCAATGAACCAGATCCAGAACGAGACCTTGAGCGCGGTGGGAAGGCCGGCCACCGAAAGCATTGCGGCGAAACCGGCGCGCGGCCTGGCATTCTCGAAGTTGCTCATGGCCATCACTGTAGTCCCGGCCCAGGGCGGCACGGGTTAAGGCGAAAACCCCGGCACCGGCTGGAGAAGCCGGTGCCGGGGTTCCGGCGTGATTCGTGATTAGGCCGCGGGGGCGATGAAGGCCAGTTCGAGGTTGATGGCAACCTTGTCGCTCACCAGGACGCCGCCGGTCTCGAGGACAGCGTTCCAGGTGAGGCCGAAGTCCTTGCGGCTGATGGTGGTCTCGGCGGAAACGCCGGCGCGGGTGTTGCCGAACGGGTCCACGGCCACGCCATTGAACTCGGTTTCGAGGGTGACGGGGCGGGTGACGCCCTTGATGGTCAGGTCACCGGTCAGTTCGTAGCTGTTGCCCTTGGCCACGAGCCCGTTGGAGACGAAGGAGATCTCGGGGAACTTCTCCACGTCGAAGAAGTCTTCGCCCTTGACGTGGCCGTCGCGGTTGGCGTCACCGGAGTCAAAGCTGGCGGTGTTGATGGTGGCATTGATCTTGGCGCCGGTGACGTCCTGGGGGAGGTCCAGGGTGGCGGCGGCTTCGGTGAACTGGCCGCGGACCTTGCTGATGCCTGCGTGGCGGACGGTGAAGCCGATTTCGCTGTGGGAGTTGTCGAGGGTCCAGGTGCCGGTGGTGACGTCTGCGGGAAGTGCCATGATGTTGCTCCTTAGAGGATGGTGCCTGATGAGTGGCGTTGAAGCTTCATCTGTTGAAGTATCAACTAACTGCTGCACCTAGTATAAACATGCATTTGCATCTTTTGTTCCCGCCTTCGGAACATTTCTTCAAAAACTTCAGTTCTACTGGATGTAGAAGATTTCGGATCGCACGCCATCTTTGAGAAACTGGTAAACATGCCCCAAGCCACTGTCCATCTGCTCCGCCACGGCGAGGTCCACAACCCCGACGGCGTTCTGTATGGAAGGCTGCCCGAATTCCACCTCTCCGCACTGGGACAGGAGATGGCCCGCATGCTGGCGGACCACTTCCGGCAGCGTGCGGAAAGGGGCGCCCGCATTACGTACTTGGCCGCCTCGCCACTGGACCGTGCGCAGGAAACTGCCCGGCCGACGTCGGAAGCCCTGCATCTGCAGATCCACACGGACGAGCGGATCATCGAAGCCGAAAACTACTTCGAGGGCATAAAGGTCACCAAGGCCGAACTCCGCCGGCCCAAGCACTGGCCCAGGCTGGTCAATCCCCTGCGGCCCTCGTGGGGCGAGCCATACAAGCAGCAGGCAGCGCGGGTGATGGCAGCAGTGCAGGACGCGCGCCTCCGTGCCATCGAACTGGCCGCAGGCGATTTCGGAACGGACGGGCCCGAGGCGATCATGGTCAGCCACCAGCTGCCCATCTGGGCCACCCGGCTCAGCGCAGAAGGCAAGCCCCTCTGGCACGATCCGCGCAAGCGTGAGTGCACCCTGACCTCCATCACGTCGCTGGTGTTCGACGACGACGGCGCGCTGCTGCGCGTGACGTACAGCGAGCCCGCGGCATCCCTTCTTCCCGGTGCAGCCAGCACCCCTGGAGCCTAGCGTGACTGACAGCATGAATAAGGCCGCTCCTTCGGCCTCCCGCCGCAGCGTCCTGGCTGCCGGCGGCCTCGCCCTGACCGCCCTCACCCTGGGCCTCTCGGCCTGCGCCCAACAAGACGCCCTTGCCGAGCAGGCCAGGGCGGGGGACAACAAGAACTATGTTGCCGGCGACGGCTCCGTCACGGAGTTCGCCGCCGCGGACCGGAAATCTGCCGTGCAGATTAGCGGGACACTGTTCAACGGCACTGGCGTGACGCCGTCGGACTTCCAGGGCAAGGTGACCGTCCTGAACTTCTGGTTCGCCGCTTGCGCCCCGTGCCGGGTGGAAGCGCCCATCCTCGAAGAGCTCCACCAGGAGTTCAAGCCCCAGGGCGTGCAGTTCTTCGGCGTCAACCTTCGGGATGAGAAAGCCACCGCGGAAGCCTTCGAGAAGTCCTTCAACCTGACCTACCCCAGCTTTGACGACAAGGACGGCGACGTCCTCCTGGCCGTCTCCGGACTGGTTCCCCCCGGCGCAGTCCCCACCACCCTGGTGCTGGACAAGCAGGGGCGGGTGGCCTCCCGCGTCCTGGGCGAAATCCAAAAGGGCACCCTGAAGGCCCTTATCGCCGCCGCCGTGGCCGAGTAGCCGTGAACAGCCCCTTCGCCGAAGCCATCCTCAACGGCTCGCTCCTCCTTGCCATTCCGGTGGCGCTGCTTGCCGGACTGGTCTCCTTCCTTTCCCCCTGCGTGCTGCCGCTGGTGCCCGGCTACCTGGGCTACGTCACGGGTTTGTCCGGCGTGGACCTGCAAAAGCAGAAGCGCGGGCGGATGCTGGTGGGCATCGGCCTGTTCGTGCTGGGATTCTCCGTGATTTTCGTCCTCCTGGGCGGTGCATTCGGCCAGCTGGGCACCCTGCTCACCGGATCGCAGAACGCCTGGATCACCCAACTCCTGGGCATCCTGGTGATCGTGATGGGCATTGTGTTCATGGGCGGCTTCAGCTGGCTGCAACGGGACGCAAAAATTCATGCCAAACCGCCGGCCGGACTCTGGGGTGCACCGCTGCTGGGACTGACGTTCGGGCTGGGCTGGGCACCCTGCATCGGCCCCACCTACTCTGCGGTCCAGCTCCTGAGCCTGTCCGGCGGATCGTCCGCTGCGAAGGGCGCCTTCCTGGCCTTCATCTACAGCCTGGGGCTGGGGATCCCGTTCCTGCTGATCGCTTTGGCGGTCCGCCGGGGGATGGGCGTCATGGCCTTCTTCCGCAAGCACCGCCTGGCCATCCAGCGCATCGGCGGCGGCATCCTGGTGGTCCTTGGCCTGCTGATGGCCAGCGGCGTCTGGGGGGCTTGGGTCACCGGGCTGCAGTACTGGTTCCAAACCGATGTGAAATTGCCGATCTGATGAGCGAGCGCGTGAAGACAGAGAAGAAGTCCTCCACTCCGGTGGCCGGCGACAAGGTATCAGCGGCCAAGGCTGACGCCGCGCTGCCGGTGTTGGGGCCGGTGGGTATGCTCCGGTGGGCCTGGACCCAGCTGACCAGCATGCGCACGGCGCTGTTCCTGCTGCTGCTCCTCGCCGTCGCGGCGGTCCCGGGGTCCCTGTTCCCGCAGCGTCCGGCCAATCCCTCCGTGGTCACCCAGTACATTAAGGACAACCCGGACTACGGCGGGCTGCTGGACAAACTGCAGCTGTACGACGTCTACTCCTCGGCCTGGTTCTCCGCCATCTACCTGCTGCTGTTCATTTCCCTGATCGGCTGCGTGGTGCCCCGCGCCATTGCGCACTACAAGGCCATGCGCTCGCAGCCGCCGCGCACCCCCCAACGCCTGTCCCGCCTTCCCGAGTACGGCACCCTCGTCATTCCGGCCGACGCCGGGATCCCGGCGTCGGAAGCCATCACCAGTGCCGCCGGGGTGCTTAAGAAGCGCGGCTACCGCGTGGAAGTCCGGGACGCCGACGGCGACCGCCCGTCCCTGGGCGCCGAGCGCGGTCTCGCGAAAGAGGTGGGGAACCTCGTGTTCCATACCTCACTGATCGGGGTGCTGGTATCCGTGGCGATCGGCGGCCTGTTCGGTTACAGCGGCCAGCGCATCCTGGTGGAGGGCGATACCTTCGTGAACACCCTGGTGGGCTACGACCAGTTCACCCCGGGCACCAACTTCCAGTCCAGCCAGCTCCAGCCCTACTCCCTGCAGCTGGACAAGTTCGATATCACGTTTGACCGTGAGTCACGGGGCAAGATCGGCCAGCCCATCGACTTCTCCGCGTCCGTGACCACCAAGGAAAATCCGGACGCCCCGGCGCAGAAAGAAATCCTGAAGGTCAACGATCCCATCACCCTCGGCGGCACCAGCATCTACCTCACCGGCAACGGCTACGCCCCCGTGGTGACCGTCAGGGACGGCCAGGGAAACGTTGCCATGCAGGGACCCGTAGTGGGCAAGCTGCAAGGGGACAACTACTACTCCTCCGTGGTGATCAAGGTCCCGGACGCCAAGCCTGACCAGTTAGGGTTCCAGGGCTTTTTCCTGCCCACGGCGTTCGTTTCGAATGAGGGCGTTTCCTACAGCGGAGACCCCGGACTGTTCAACCCCCAGCTGACACTTAACTCCTTTTACGGTGACCTTGGCCTGGACGACGGCGCCCCGCAGAACGTCTTCGAAATCGACGTCAGGAACCTCACCCCGCTGAACGCCCGGAACCTCGAGGCCGGCGGTATCAAACTGGCCCCCGGGACCAGCTACACGCTTCCCGACGGCAAGGGCACCATCAGCTTTGACGGCGTGAAGCGCTACATCGGCGTGGACATCCACCACAACCCCGGCCAGGTCTATGCCTTGATCTTCGCGCTCCTGGCGGTGGCAGGGCTGATCCTGTCCCTGTACATCAACCGCCGCCGCGCCTGGGTCCGCACCGGCACTCACCAGGATGGCCGCACCATGGTGGAATACGGGCTCCTGGCCCGCGGCGAAGACCACCGGCTCGCCGCCGAAGCGGAAGCCGTGCGGAAGCTGCTGTCCGCCGAATGGCAGCTCGCCGCGGATGCAGACACCGGTGAATCACAGCAAACTCCCAGCAGCGGCGCCGATAATGGCGCAGGCGCTGCCGCACCTTCAGCGCAACCCACCCCAGCCGGCCCCTCCGGGCCCGAAAAGGACCAGTAATGCCGTTTGGAATCAACGAAACCATGGGCCAGTACAGCGAGCTGTTTATGCTCCTGGCGGCCGGCACGTACACGGTGGCCTTCATCGCGTTCGCATGGGACCTGGCAAAGAGCAGCAAGGCCCTGCGCGCCATCGACCTCAAGGCCGCGCAGGCTGAAGAGTCCGCAAGGGTGCCGGTGGCAGCGGGGGCGGGGACCCGCAGCGGGTCCCACCTTGCCGGGCCTGCGGGCCGGGCTGAACGGCCGTCGTCGTCCACTGCGCGGGCAGCCGGCGCAGGAGGCGGGGGTGTGGTCACCGCAGACGGCGATATGCGGTACGCGGCCGAACGCCGCGCCCCCGCGCGGGTGGCCGTGGCCCTGACCGTCCTGGGCGCAGTGATCCACGGTGCGGGCGTAGTGACCCGTGCCCTTGGAGCCGGACGGGTGCCCTGGGGCAACATGTACGAATTCCTTACCACCGGCGCCTTCGTGGCAGTCGCCGTTTTCCTCCTGGTGCTGATCCGCCGCGACCTGCGGTTCCTTGGCACCTTCGTGGTGGGCCTGGCCATCATCATGCTGGTGGCTGCCTCCGTAGCGTACTGGACACCGGTGGGCCACCTGGTCCCGGCCCTGCAGAGCTACTGGCTGATCATCCACGTGTCCATCGCCGTGCTCTCCTCAGCGCTGTTCACCCTGACGTTTGCCATGTCCGCGCTGCAACTGGTCCAGTCGCACCGGCAAAAGGCCGTTGCCGCCGGCGGCGCGGACAAGCTGGGCTTCATGCGCCTGGTGCCGTCGGCACTGAGCCTGGAAAACCTGTCCTACCGTATCAACGCCATCGCCTTCATCGGCTGGACCTTCACCCTGATGTTCGGTGCCATCTGGGCGGAGAAGGCGTGGGGACGGTTTTGGGGCTGGGATACCAAGGAAGTATGGACTTTCGTCATCTGGGTGGTGTACGCAGGCTACCTTCACGCCCGCGCAACCCGCGGATGGACCGGAACACGGGCTGCCTGGCTGTCAATCGTGGGCTACCTGTGCGTGATCTTCAACTTCACCATCGTGAACCAATTCTTCAACGGGCTGCACTCGTACTCAGGGCTCTGAACAGGCGTTTCTTCCGTACTCGGCGGTAGGTGCAGGCGAATAACAAATCGGTGTAGCAATAGGGCTGTTCGCCGTCCGGGCCTGATGCTAACTTGGTGACGTTCGCCCGTGATGAAGCTTGCAGGCGAAACGCAAGTTTTTGCCGAGGTTCCCATGAGCTATGTCCTCGCCATCGATGTCGGGACCAGCTTCACCGCTGCCGCCGTTGCCCGTTTTAGCGAGGGAACTTCCCCTGCTCCGGAGTGCCTGCCGCTGGGTCTTCGCGGTACATCAGTACCCTCCGTGGTGTATTACCCCGAGGATGGTCCCCTCCTTGTGGGTGAGGCGGCGGAACGCCGCGGCCTCGATTTCCCCGGCCGTGTGGTGCGCGAATTCAAGCGCCGCGTGGGCGATGCTGTCCCGATTTCAATAGGCGGGCTGTCCCTGGCCCCCGAAGACGTTTTCGCCACCATGGCCTGCTGGGTGGTGGACCGCGCCACGGAGCGTGAGGGGGCGCCGCCGTCGGAGGTCATCCTGACCCATCCTGCTGCCTGGGGCAGCCACCGGACCTCGATGATCCTGGCCGCGCTGGCCGCCAAGGGCCTGGCCAACGTCACGCTCGTCGCCGAGCCGGAAGCCGCGGCGCTGTACTACGCCTCCCAGGTCCGCGTGGAGGTGGGCAGCACCCTCGCCGTCTATGATCTTGGCGGCGGGACCTTCGACACCGCTGTCCTGCGGAAGGCCGGCAGCGACCGGTTCCAGCTGGTGGGACGCCCGGAGGGTATCGAGAACCTGGGCGGTGCCGACTTTGACGCGGAAGTGTTCCGCTACGTCGCCCAGCACACCGGCGACGCCCTGTCCACGCTCAACCCTGCCGATGAAGGCGTACGCGGGGCATTGGGCAGGCTGCGGCGGGAATGCGTGGAAGCCAAGGAAGCGCTCTCATCGGACAGCGAAGCCAACATTTCGGTGCTCCTTCCCGGATTCCAGCAGCAGATCCGCCTGGTGCGTTCGGAGTTCGAAGCGCTGATCGAGGATTCCGTCCGCGATACCGTGGAAGCGCTGGAAAAGTCGCTGGCCCAGCTGGATCTGGAGCCGGCGGACCTCTCCGCCGTGCTGCTGATTGGCGGATCATCGCGGATTCCGCTCGTGGCACAGCTGATTTCCGAACAGCTGGACCGGCCCATCGCCGTGGACGCCGACCCCAAGTCATCCATCTGCCTTGGCGCGGCAGTGTCGGCCGTGCTTGCACACGCGCAGGCCCAGCCGCGGGCAGCCGCAGGGGAGGAGCCTGCGGAAGCCGCCGGCGCCGCCGTCGGATTGGTTCCAGACAGGGATGTGCACCATGCCCGCCACGCCAGCTGGTCGCGCAAGAGCCCGACGGCGGGCGGTGCGGTTTCAGGAGCCGCCTTGGCTCATGCCCACGGCGGCGCCCATACGCACGGCGGCGCCCATACGCACGGTGGCGCCCACGCGCACGGTGGCGCCCACGCGCCGAAGCCCACTGTCCGGCTGACGGCGATCGCCACCGCTGCAGCCTTGGTGAGTGTCCTCACCGCCACTGCCGCCCAGAGTCCGGCGGGCTTCACTGAGCTGACAGCCATATTTATACCCCAGGCCGGTGCTGCCCCTGGCGGCGCTGCGGATCCCGGTACCTCCGGCGGTTCCGGGGGTGGAAGCGGAACGGGTGCCGCGGCAGCGCAGATGGCCAGTACACCGGTGGCGGGCATCGAAGCGGGCGTGAACAAACCGGACGCAGCCGCGGCCGGGGCAGGCCTCGAGGTGGAGGCCTCGCCCACCAGCCGCCCCTCGTCGAATGCCGCAGCTGATGGTGGTTCAACCAGTGCTGGAACCGCGGTCGGGCCGCTCGTTGCAGCCGGGGGAAGCGCGGACTCCACCGGTGGCGGCAGCGCGGCGGGAACCCCCAACCCGGCCGGAACACCAACCGCAATTGATCCTGTG
This sequence comes from Arthrobacter sp. Ha26, assembly GCF_059091705.1. Lineage (NCBI taxonomy): Bacteria > Bacillati > Actinomycetota > Actinomycetes > Micrococcales > Micrococcaceae > Arthrobacter > Arthrobacter sp. Ha26. Next base: position 647,034 of record NZ_JBNHGX010000001.1, on the reverse strand, counting down.
ACAGGCCAGCCGCTGCCCACTGATCCGGTGACGGGCGAGCCGTTGCCGGCAACGGACCCCACCACGCCGGTTGGTCCCACCACGCCGGATCCTGATCCCACCACGCCGGATCCTGATCCCACCACGCCGGATTCTCCACCGCCGCCGGAAGCTTCGCCTTCGCCTTCCCCTGTGGTGGAGGCTGAGCCGACGGAAGCGCCACCGCCGGAAGCGACGGAAGTTCCTCCGCCACCGCCGGAAACGACGGAAGCTCCACTACCACCGGAAGCGACGGAAGTTCCTCCGCCACCGCCTCCGGCCACCGAGCCAGCTGTGACCGAGCAGGCTACAGCCACCACGATTGAGCCGGCGGCGTAGGATGGCTGGCCGTGACATCTACCCGGAAGGGGATGGTTTCCTGCCGCAGGAGCTGAACCACGCGTCGTCGCCCGATGCTGCGGAGCACATGGCCCGGCAGCTCAAGGGTGAGACCGCGGCTGTCCGTGAACTCCTCCTCGCCCTGTCCGTTGGTTTTTCACTGCCCGGCCCGTTGCCCGCGGACCTGCAACGGAAGATCGACGAAGGCCATGTGGACAGCCTGGAGACGCTCGTGGAGCGGGCCGAGTCCGCCGGGCTGCTGGCTCCGGACGGAACAGTGGTGGGACCTGCGCAGCATGCCTTGCTGGCGGTGACCCCTACGAGCAGGGTGCATATGCTCCAGCGCGAGCTCGTGTCCGATTATGCGGAGGATGGCCAACTACTGGGGGACCTTGCCCGTGAACTTGCCCGCGGCGGCCTTGCTGATCCCCGTGTTGCCTCCGAGCTTGAACACGCAGGTGACAAGGCGCTGGATCATGACCCGGGACTGGCCTCCCAGCTTTACGACGAAGCCCTGCGGGCGGGGGCCGACGAAACGGCAACCGCCGCCCGACGCGCCCAGGCTGCCGCCGCCGACGGCGACCTGGACAGGGCCGCCCGTATTATCGATACCCTCCTGGTACAGGCTGATCCGCCCGACGTCCGCCGCGGCGTGGACGTAGCCGCGGCAGTGTGGGCCCAGCGGGGCATGCTGGCCAGGGGTGCGGACGTTTACAGTTGGCTGGGTGCTTCGCGGGTGGGGCCGTCGGCGCCGCTTGCTGCCGTGGCCATGATCGGTTGCGGCAATGCCGCGGGCGCCACGACGCTGTTCCGGGCGGACGCGCCGCCGGCCTCTCCGACCTTGCAAGCGGCTGCCCTTGCGGAGATGGGTAAGGGAGTCCTGGAATCGCTGGCCGTAGAGCCGAAGCAGGCGCTCCCAGTGCTGATTCATGCCTCGGACATGCTCAACTCAACCGGTACTGCCCTTCCCCTCCCGGACACCCCCGCGGCCCTGGCCGCGCTTCTCGCCCTGCATACGGGCGAGCCGCACCTCGCCGAAACCATCTGCCGCTCCGCCGCGGCGGCAGGCCAAGGCGGAAACGCCGCCAAGCCAAGGCTCTTCCTGCTTCAAGCGTGGTCAGCGATGCAACAGGACAAGCCTGAGGACGCCCGGCTTGCCATCAACGAGGCCTCCAAAGTGAATCACTGGCCATTGGTTCCCCGGGACGAGTTCCTCTGCGCGGCCCTGGAGGTGGGCCTCGCCCGGCGCAACGGCGAGATCCCCGAACTTGTAATGGCCTGGGAGCGGGCACGTGAAGCCATGCTGCACACGGCTGTGGACCTTTACAGCTTGCTGCCGTGGGGTGAACTGATCATCGCCGCCGCCCGTTTGAGGGAGACCCGCCGGGTAACGCACTACCTGGACGAGGCGATCCAACTGCTGGCGCGCCTCGGTGATCCCCCCCTCTGGGCGGTGCCCTTCCATTGGACAGCGGTCCAGGCAGCCCTGCTCGGCGAAAGCCCGGCAAGCCTGGCCCCCCATGCCGCTGCCTTGGCCAGGGCTGCCAGCCACAGCCGCCTTGCTGCGGTCTTTGCCGCCGCCGGGAAGGCCTGGGTTTCTGTCTTGGCACGCAAGTTCCGCCCAAGTGACGTCGAGTCCGCAGCGCGGGGCCTGGGCAGTGTGGGGATGCCATGGGAAGGCGCCAGGCTGGCCGGGCACGGTGCCGCACGCGCCGAGGACCGCAAGGACATGGTGCGCCTGCTCTCCTGTGCAAGGGACCTTCACCCGCAGCCGAGCGTGGGAGGAAACGGACCACCGAGGACGCCGGAGTCCCGCGAGGCTCCCGAGGGCGCCAACGGAATGCATCCTGATGGCTCCGGCCTCAGTGAGCGTGAGAAGGAAGTTGCCAGGCTGGTGCTTGAGGGCAAGACGTACCGGGAGATCGGGGAGGCGATCTACATCTCGCCGCGGACTGCAGAACACCACATTGCCCGCATGCGCCGCCGGCTCGGTGCCGAAAACCGATCGGACCTGCTGGCAAGGCTCCGGCTGGCCCTGGCTGTCGAGAACCTCCAGGAGGAATGAAACCCCGGCATCCCTAAAACACCTAACCGGAGGGCGTCCAGTTCCCGAGAGGGGGGACCTCGGATAGGGGGAAATGGCCCGATGCCCGGTTCCGACGGGGAACCTACGTTTGGATGGAAGCCCGGCAAGGCCCGCGGGTCATCCGCTATTCGAGAAGATGAGGACAACCAATGACACTCGCAAACGATCTTGTCCAGTTCCTGATGCAGATCTTCGGCAACCGCCAGGCCGCACAGGACTTCCTGGACGATCCGGAACGCGTCCTTGAGGCCCACGGCCTGGGTGGTGTCTGCTCCGCTGACGTTGACGCGGTCATGCCTGTTGTCCTCGACTATGCACCCGTGACGATCAACGCTTCCCGGTTCGACCGCGAGTACAACACCGGAGGCAACACCTCGTGGACAGGACACAATGGTGGCGGCAGCACGGGTGGCGGACACCACGGCAGCAGCTCCAATGGCGGAGGCCATCATGGCGGTGGAGGCGGCGGCGGACATGATGAGCACGAGGACCATGCGCATGCAGTCCAGCAGCTGCACCACGTGGTGAACAACTACTCTTATACGTCCACAGTGGATGACCGGGACACCATCACGGACCAGTCGGTGAACCAGAACATCTGGGCTGACGGTGACGTAGAGCAGTGGTTCGATAATGATGCGGTTGTAGCCTCCGGTGACCGGGCCATTGCTGCCGGCGACGACGCTGACGTTGAAGGGTCCAACAACATCAAGGACTCCTACACCACGGACAACTCCACGGATAGCTCGACGGACAACTCCATCAGGGCCGGCCGGGATGCCAGCGTGGGCAACACCGATACGGACATCGACGATTCCTTCAACACCGACCTGGATGTGGACATCGATGAGTCCTTCAACGACGAATCGGACAACTCGATCGATATCCGCGACTCCGGCAACGACAACTCCCTGCATGATGTCGGGAACACTGAGGTTGACTTTGACAATGTGGGCAACACCACCGACAACTCTGACAACCGCGTCGACATCGAGGACGTCGGTAACACCACGGACAACTCTGACAACCGTGTCGACATCGAGGACGTTGGTAACACCACGGACAACTCTGACAACCGTGTCGACATCGAGGACGTCGGTAACACCACGGACAACTCTGACAATCGAATCGACGTTGAGGACGTGGGGAACACCGAGAACAACCTGGAGAACGTCGGCAACACAACCGACAATTCTGTCCACGAATCCCTTGAGGTGGGCGACGTGGACTACACCGAAGTGGCAATGGGCGACGTGGACGCCGACTTCACCACCATTGACGAGTCGACGATCATCGCGAACAACGATCTGGACGTGACCACTGCGATCGCAGGTGATGACGCGGTGGCGGAAAGCTAGAAGTCCAGAGGTCCCAGAGGTGCCCGGCAGGAGACGCGAAGCTCCTGCCGGGCATTTCGGGGCTCACCCCAGTCATGTTTTTTACGGATGCGAGGCGAAGGACACGCTGTGGCAGAAGCAGGGCAGGCAAAACCGGCAACGCCGGCGCAACTTGAACGGCTGGTGGAGCATGGCCTTGAACTGGTGGGTACCGGAGACCGTCTGGACCTGCGAAAGCGCCTCGACCAGACCTTGAGGAGGTTGCAGGACCCCAGCATCCGCGTCATCGTGGTGGGCGAATTCAAGCAAGGCAAAAGCAAACTGATCAACGCATTGGTGAATGCGCCGGCATGCCCTGTTGATGACGACATTGCCACGTCTGTCCCCACTGTGGTGCGTTACGGCGACACCGCTTCTGCTGCCATCCTGGTCCCCAAGCCAGACTCCGATCCCGGCGATGATGCCAATATTGAACGCCGCCCCGTCCCCATCTCTGACCTGCCGTCCTATGTCTCCGAGCGGGGGAACCCCGGCAACACCAAAAAACTCGTGGCGGGCGAAGTGTGCCTGCCTCGAAAACTGCTCATGGGCGGGCTGACGGTCATTGACTCCCCGGGTGTGGGCGGACTGAACTCCTCGCACACCCTGACCACCCTCACCGCCCTTCCTACCGCCGACGCCATGCTGCTGGTCTCCGACGCCTCCCAGGAGTACACCGAACCCGAACTGCGGTTCCTGCGGCAGGCCATGCGGATCACGCCCAGCGTGGTGGGGATCCTCTCGAAGACCGACCTCTACCCGGAGTGGCGGCGCGTGGAGGAGATCGACAGGGGCCATCTTGCCCAGGTGGCCCCGGACATTCCGCTGTTCAGTGTCTCCGCGGATCTTCGCCTGGAAGCCTCACGCCTGCAGGATGCCGAACTCAACGCGGAGTCGGGCTTCCCCGCCCTCATCACGCACATCCGTAACGAGATCGTGGGCAAGGCACAGCGGATCCAGCGGCGTTCGGTTAGCCAGGACCTGTTGTCCGTTGCCGAGAACCTCCGGCTGTCCCTGCAGTCCGAGTTGGAAGCCTTTGAAAACCCGGAAAAGACACCCCGCATGATCGCCGGCCTGGAAGAGGCTAAGGCGGAGGCCGACGAACTGCGCAAACGGTCCGCGCGCTGGCAGATCACCCTGAACGATGGAATCAGCGATCTCATCGCGGATATGGAGTATGACCTCCGGGACCGGCTGCGGCGGATCCAGCGCGAAGCCGAGACGGCCATCGACCTCGGTGATCCCGGACCTGCCTGGACCGAATTCACCCAATGGCTCGAGGAGTGCACCGCCGCCGCCATCTCGGACACGTTCGTCTGGACCAGCGAGCGGGCACAGTGGCTGGCCGCGCAGGTTGCAGAGCATTTCGCCGCGGACGAGGTAACCCTTCCGGTCCTGCACGTCTCGGACACCGGAGACGCCCTGGACCCTGTGGATGACATGCCAACGCTGGACAGCGGCCGGGTCAACCCCGTGCAGAAAGTGCTGATCGGCATGCGGGGGTCCTACGGGGGCGTGCTGATGTTCGGCTTGTTGACCGGGATTTTCGGCATGGCGCTCATCAACCCCCTTTCCGTGGGTGCCGGGTTGCTCCTGGGACGCAAGGCATACCGGGAGGACAAGGAAGCCCGGTTGAAGCGGCGCCAGGCCGAGGCGAAAGCGCTGGTGCGCCGCCAACTCGACGACGTGACGTTCCAGGTGGGCAAACAGCTGAAAGACCGGTTGCGGCTGGTCCAGCGTTCCACCCGGGACCACTTCACGGAGGTCGCAGACGAGCACCATCGGTCCCTGGCGGATTCAGTGGCTGCAGCCCAAAAAGCGGCCACCACCTACGCCTTGGAGAAGGACGAGCGCATCCGGGAGATCAAGGCGGAGCTGAAAAAGGTTGATGCGCTGGCGCGTGCCGCGGAGGCGGTGGCCGCGGAAGTGGCCACCGGCACTGCCCAGCCCGGCCAGCCGGCCGTGCCTTCGAACGCGCCGGCAGGCCCGACCGGTGGTGCGGGCGTGTCACCGGCAGCGGCGGGGGTGTGATGACAGCATCAACGATCGCGGGAGCGGCGGACCTGGTCCGGGAGGCGTTGGTGGCCTACCGGGATGATCCGGCAGCTGTGTCAGCACTTCAGGGCTATGCCATGAGACTGGAAGAGCCGCTGCGGATCGCTGTCGCCGGCATGGTGAAGGCCGGCAAGTCCACGCTGCTGAACGCGATCCTCGGCGAAGAAATAGCCCCGACGGACACTGCGGAATGCACCCGCATCGTGACCTGGTACCGCTACGGCCACACGCCCCGCATCACGCTCTTCCCCGTTCAGGGTGAACCGCGCAGCCTCCCCGTCAAGCGCGTGGACGGCCGGCTCGCGTTTGTTCTGGGCGGGTTTAAAGCAGACGACGTCGACCGGCTGGACGTAGAGTGGCCGTCGCCGGGGCTGCGGGAAATGACGTTGATCGATACGCCTGGCATTGCCTCCCTGTCGACGGACGTGGCCGCACGGACCACCAGCTTCCTCACCCCGGGGGACACGCCGTCGGAGGCTGATGCCATCGTCTACCTGATGCGGCACATGCATGCCTCGGACCTGCGGTTCCTCGAATCCTTCAAGGACACGGAGACGGGCAGGTCCGGCACCGTCAATGCCCTGGCCGTGCTTTCCAGGGCAGACGAGGTGGGCGCAGGACGGATTGATTCCCTGCTGTCCGCCGCGGACATCGCCGAAAGGTACCGGCAGGACCACAACCTGCGGAAATTGGCGTTGGGGGTGGTCCCGGTGGCGGGGCTCCTGGCGCAAAGCGCCCGCACCATGCGCCAGCCCGACTTCGAGGCCCTGCAGCTCCTGGCTGGAATGGAACGGGGTGAGCGGGAAAAGCTCCTGCTGTCCGCGGACCGGTTTGTGCGGGTGGCAGGCCCGGAGGGATTGACCGCGGCGTCCCGCAGGTCCTTGCTGGAAAGGTACGGGCTGTTCGGGATCCGCCTTGCAGTGGTCCTCATCCGCAATGGGTTTGCCGAACCCACGCCGCTGGCACACGAACTGGCCCGGCGCAGCGGCCTGCACCCGCTGCTGGACCTGCTGGCAAGCCAGTTCCAGGCCCGCGCCGAGGCACTCAAGGCCAGGACAGCCCTGGTGGGGGTGGAAACCCTGCTGCGGAACTCACCCCGGGAGGGCACCGGCAAGCTGCAGGCCGCACTGGAGCGGCTCCAGGTCAACGCCCACGAGTTCCGTGAACTGAGGCTGCTGGCAACCCTGCGGACCACCGGCGTCGCGCTGCCCCCTGAGGTGGCTGCCGAAGCCGAAGGCCTCATCGGCGGCTGGGGCGCAGCCTCCCACCTGCGGCTGGGACTCCGAGCCGACGCCGGCCCGGACGAGCTGTCGGCTGCTGCCCGTCGCTGCCTGGACAGGTGGCGGGCCGTGGCGGAAAGCCCGTTGACCGACCGATCCGCCCTCGAGGTGTGCCGGGTGGTGATCCGCAGCTGCGAAGGCGTGCTGGCCGAATGCGCGCAACTGGCGGACCAACCAGCTTAGCGGCGCGATTTCAGCCAGGCGTTGGCGGCGGGCATAAAGAAGAACACCAGCCCAACAACCGCCAGCAGGAGATCAAGGCCCCAGAGCAGCACCACATAGCTGCCGGCATCGCCGTCGGGCACCAGGAAGGCTGCGGCCACGAACAGGACCACCGCATGCCCGGCCAGCAGGAGGAGCAGCGCCCAGCGGGCCCAGCCGCGGCGGCCCATCGCCACGCCCAGCATGGCGCCCTCCAGAAGGATGACCAGGAGGACTGCCCCCAGGCTTCCCCAGAAGACGACCCCGGTTGCAGTGGTGACGGCCTCGGCGTCCCGGCCGGGCGCCATCCCTTCCACTACGGTTTTCAGCCGTTGAAGATGGGAATCCCGGGTCAGGAAGGATCCGATGAGGACGGCCAGGCCAGCCACGAAACTGAACAGCCATAGGGTCCTCGCGTTTCGGACGCTGCGGGGCGGTGACGGGATGGCGGGAATGGGGGCCGGAGCGGACCAGGACAACCCCGGCCTGGGCGGAGGGGCCGCCGGGCCTGGGGATGAAGACGGGGCTGCAGGCCCATTGGATGCGGCCCGAAGCCGGTCTTCTCCCTCAGAGTCCAGAGCCATCCGCCCCTACTTCAGTCCGTCGGCATCGTGTTCGTCGGTTTCGTGTTTGTCCTTGCCGCCGGCTGTCCCTTCGCCATGGTTCTTCGTTTTGGCATCGAGATCATCCTTGAGCTTCTTCAGGCGCTCCGCTTCCGCCTGGTTGCGCCGGCGCGCCTCAAGGTTGCGGAGGAAATCCGGATCGTCGTCCGGAGCAGTGGGATGGCGCTGGCTCTGCTGGGGGGAGGTGCCGCGCGGCCGGCCGATCAGGAGCCAGAGGATGGCGCCGATGACGGGCAGGACGATCATGACCACAATCCAGGCCGGTTTGGAGATCCCCCGGGTGAGTCGCCCATCAGTGCGGATCACGTCCACGAGGCCATACACAAAGATGACGAGGACTGCCACGGCCAAAGCCACACGGAGGAGCATGCCATTAAGTCTATCGTCAGGAGGCGCAGGGGCCTTGGGCGGGAGGCGGCTAAACTTGAATAGTGGCCTTTTTGAAATATTCCCTGATCCGCCTGGCGCTCTTCGCGCCCCTGTTCGTGGTTTTTATGCTCCTCCAGCTGGGCGTACTGATGTCCGTGATCTGCGCTGCCCTGATCGCTTTCGCCGTGAGCTACCTGTTCTTCCAGAAGCAGCGGGACGCTGCGGCAGCGGCCCTCCACCACCGCTTTTCCGGTAAGGCCAAGCCGCTCCGCTCAGCAGGTGAAGTCCTGGACGCGAACGCCGAGGACGCTCTCCTGGATGCCAACCCGGACATCGCCATCAGCAACGACGCCAAGGATCCCAAGCGCTCCTAGAAGCCGTGGCTGAGGACCAGGCCCAGCGAGAACAGGAGACTGTATCCAAGGTTGATCAGCCCGGTCTGCTTCAGCACCGGGATGAGGCTCTTGCGCTTGCGGCCGTTGATCATCAGCCACGCAGGCATCAGGCAAGCCGGGATCAGCAGCAGGACAATCAGCATCCACGGCCGTCCCGGGGCCAGGATCACCACCAGCATGATGGCGACGGCAAGCATCAGCACGTAGCTTTCGCGGGCATGCTTATCACCCAGCCGCACGGCCAGGGTTTTCTTGCCGGCCTGCATGTCGGTGGGGATGTCCCGGACGTTGTTGGCCATGAGCAGCGCCGTGGCAATCAGCCCGGTTCCGATCGCGCCGATGATGGCCGGCAGGTTGATCTGCCCCGCCTGGGTATAGGTAGTGCCCAGGGTGGCCACCAACCCGAAGAACACAAACACGAACACGTCGCCCAGGCCCATGTAGCCGTAGGGATTTTTGCCGCCGGTGTATCCCCAGGCCGCCATCACGCAGCCCAGGCCCACCAGGATCAGCCACCAGCTCTGCGTCATGACCACCAGGACCAGGCCGAAGAGCATGGCGGCGCCAAACGTACCGAAAGCGGCATACTTGACGTGCTCGGGCTTGGCGGCGCCTGAGCCGACCAGGCGGAGCGGGCCCACCCGGTCATCGTCCGTGCCGCGGATCCCGTCCGAGTAGTCGTTGGCGAAGTTCACGCCCACCTGCAGCAGGAGTGCCACAAGCGCCGCGAGGATGGCGTTGAACAGGAGGAACGAATCCATCTCATAGGCGGCGGCGGAACCGATCAGCACCGGCGCAATCGCAGCGGGCAGCGTCCGGAGTCGGGCGCCTTGGATCCATTGTGCGGCTGTGGCCACGGTCAGTACCTCGCGTTGGTTTGGGGAAGGCGGCAGGATGGGGTCCTGCCAGGTGGTGCAGGTCTACTTTACTTTCCCTGGTGCAGGGCGTTGAGTTCGGCGGTCATGGCCAGCCGGTCCGGCTTTCCGTTCGGCAGCATCAGCAGCGCGGGGGCGGCGAGCACGGTTTTGGGCGCCAGGATGCCCAGCGTCCGGTGCCATTCCTGTTCAAGGACGACGGCGTGGTCCCGGCTGCGTGAGGGCCCGCCGCTTTCGGAGGCGGTCCCGGTACCCGCCGCGGAGCCTTCTGCGGCCAGTGCCACGTAAGCGGCCACGGCCTGGCCCCATTCCGCGGACGGGACGCCCGCCACAAAAGCGGCGATGACGGCGTCGGACTTTTCCAGCTCTTCCTGCACAAGCGCGGCAGACACTTTGATGCCGCCGGTGATGATCACGTCGTCGACGCGGCCCAGGACGGTGAGGCGGCCGTCCTCGTCGATGGTGCCGAGGTCGCTGGTTCGGTACCAGCGCACGCCGTCCTCTTCGAAGAAGGTGCCGGACTCCTGGTCCGGGGCTTCCAGGTAGCCGGCGGCGATAGTGTCGCCGCCCAGCAGGATCCGGCCGTCCCCGTCCACCCGGACCGAGACACCTTCCAGCGGATAGCCGTTGTAGATGCAGCCGCCGGAGGACTCGGCGGAACCGTACGTGGTGACCACGCGGACGCCTGCATCCCTGGCAGCGGCCAGCAGCGAAGCGGAGGCAGGGGCCCCACCCAGCAGGACCGCATTGAAGCGGCGGAGCACAGCCAGCGTTTCCGGCGACGGATCCTCGAGCAGCCGCTGCAGCTGGGTGGGGACGAGCGAGGTAAACCGGATCTTATCGGTCAACTCCAGGGCTGCCGCAGTGAAGGCTTCGGGGGTAAACCCGCCGGACAAGTCCATCACCCACGGGCGGGTGCCGGCGAAGAGGGAACGGACCAGGACCTGGATGCCCGCGACGAACTGCACGGGCAGCGCCAGCAGCCACTGGCCCTCGCCCTTGAGCGCCAGTGCCGTCGCCATGGAGGACGCGGCCAGGGATTCAACGGTGAGGACGGTGGCCTTCGGGGTCCCCGTGGAACCGGAGGTGCGGACCACGGCGACGGCGTCGTCGCAGCCGGGGGTTTCCACGTGGCCCACCACCAGGTGGCCTTGGTCGTCGACGGAAAGTTCCACCGCAGGGCCTTCACCGTGAAGGGCTGCAGCCAAGGCCTTCAGCGCGGGATCGATGTTGAGGGCTCCGTTGACGCGGGCGCCGGTAGGTTCGGTGCTCATGGCCGGTCCTGCCTTAGAAGTAGTGCGGGAAGCCGGACCAGTCCGGGTCCCGTTTTTGCAGGAACGCCTCCTTGCCCTCCACCGCCTCGTCCGTCATGTAGGCCAGGCGCGTGGCCTCGCCGGCGAACACCTGCTGGCCGGCCAGGCCGTCGTCGGCAAGGTTGAAGGCGAACTTCAGCATCCGGATGGCCTGCGGCGACTGGCGGGCGATATCGGCGGCGTACTCCAGTGCCACTTCCTCAAGGCGGTCGTGGTCCACCGCCTCATTGACGGCGCCCATCCGAACCATGTCCTCTGCGGAATATTCGCGGGCCAGGAAGAAGATTTCCCGGGCAGCCTTCTGGCCGATCTGGCGTGCCAGCAGCGCGGAGCCGTAGCCGGCATCGAAGCTGCCCACGGTGGCGTCAGTCTGCTTGAACTTGCCGTACTGACGGGAGGCGATGGTGAGGTCCGCGACGACGTGCAGGGAGTGGCCGCCGCCGGCCGCCCAGCCGTTGACGACGGCGATGACCACCTTGGGCATGGTCCGCATCAGCCGCTGGACTTCCAGGATGTGCAGCCTGCCGGCCCGGGCGGGGTCGATGCTCTCCTGGGTCTCGCCGTCGGCATACCGGTACCCGTCCCGGCCCCGAATCCGCTGGTCGCCGCCGGAGCAGAAGGAGTGGCCGCCGTCCTTGGGGGAGGGGCCGTTGCCGGTGAGCAGGACGGTGGCGACGTCCGGGGACATCCGGGCGTGGTCCATTGCCCGGTACAGCTCATCCACGGTCCCGGGCCGGAAAGCGTTGCGGACCTCGGGCCGGTTGAAAGCGATCCGGACCGTGGGCAGGTCACGCACCCAGCCGCCGTCGGAATCCCTTTCCACCTGCCGGTGGTAGGTCATGTCCTGGAAGTCCTCGAAGCCGGACACAACACGCCAGCGGCTGGGATCGAAGACATCGGACACCGAGGCGGGGATTTGGTTGCTCACCGTCCAAGTCTAGTAATCGGGGTCAGCTGATGCAGAACTCGTTGCCCTCAGGGTCCGCCATGGTGTGCCAGAAGTGAGGTCCTTCATTGGCCGTCCACAGGAATGTTGCGCCGCGGGCCTCGAGTTCCCGGCGCGCCTCGTCCTTGTCCCGGCCTGCCAGGTTTAAGTCCCAATGCACCCGGTTCTTGACTGTCTTTTCCTCCGGCGCCGTCTGGAACAGGAGGCGCCGGGCGGGCGCCTTGGATTCCAGTTCCTCGGGCGGGCGGATGGCGCACGCATCCCGCCACACCAGTGCCCCGTTGTGGATGGTTGTCTGGTCCTCGGTCGCGAAGCCCTGCTCGATCATGGACCGGATGAAGCGCTCATCCTGGGGTTCCACCGCCCAGGCGAGGGATTCAGCCCACCATTCTGCAAGGTGGTGCGGATCGCGGCAGTCGATGACGATCTGGATATTCAGTCCCATGGCACCAAGCTACGTGGGCCGGGGCCATTGCGACAGCGCTAAGCATGCCGCTTGAGCGGCCTCTCTTAGGTTTGGACCTGCTGGAGCTGTTCGTAGACCTCGGGCGGGATGGCGTAGATAAAAACCACTGCCAGCAGGTTCTTGGCGGCGTGGACAAAGTAGGAGAACATCAGGTTCCTGCCGGTCCACACATACACAAACACCAGCGTTGCGCCCATGGCCAGGTACGGCAGCAGGACCGTGAGGGTCAGTGCTTCCTGGCCCACGATGTGAAGGGCTGCGAACAGGAACACGGACAGGATGCAGCACACCCAGATGTTGATCCGCCGGCTCAGCTTGCCGATCAGCAGGTGGCGGAAAATATATTCCTCCACAAACGGGCCCACCACCACCAGCAGCGGGACCATCAGCCAGGCCGGGACCTGCTGCATCAGCGCCTGCAGGCCCGCTTGGTTCTCTGACGTCGCCACACTGCCGCTGGCCGCCACGGCGATGGCCGAGAGGATCATCATCGCGATCACGGCTGCGGGCACCATCAGCAGGGTGAACCACGGCCTGGTTGCGAGGACCCGCAGGTCCCGGGCTATCACGCGCCGGGCTGCAAGCACCGCAAGAATTCCCACCGAGGCATAGAAGAGCAGGTTGGTGGCATAGGAGGCGGCTGCGGGGGTAGGGGCAATCTGGCGCAGGAACGGTTCCACCAGTTGCCCGGCCACCGCGAAGAACCCGGCGATCGCCACGTACAGGCCCGCGGTGGTGAAGTCCCATGCCGTAAACCGGTAGAGCTGTGGCTGCGGAGCGGGTGGTCGGCGGTGTGCGATGGCCATGGTTTCAGCCTATCCCCCCACATCCCACTGCATTTGCCGTAACAGCGTTGTCCCGTGATTCGTGCGTCCCTTAGAATATTCGGTATGCCTAAACTTTCGTTTCGGTGCGCCAAAGTAGCCGCCCGGACCCGCTCCCTCCGCAAGGAGCGCTTGCGCCTGGCTGCGGCAGCCGCCGTCGTGCTTTCCCTCCTGCTGACAGCCTGCGGAGGAGGCGCCTCCGGAAACGGCGACGGCAACAAGAAGGTGGTCCTCACAACCTTTACCGTGCTGGCCGACGTCGCGAAGAACGTTGCGGGGGACAAGCTCACCGTGGAGTCGATCACCAAAGCCGGCGCCGAGATCCACGGTTACGAACCCACTCCCGGCGACATCCGGAAAGCCTCGAAGGCGGACCTCATCCTGGACAACGGGTTGAACCTGGAGGCCTGGTTCGCGCAATTCGTGGAGGGCCTGGACGTGCCGCATGCGGTGGTGAGTGACGGGGTGAAGGTGGTGTCCATCAGCGAGGACTCGTACCAGGGCAAGCCGAACCCGCACGCGTGGATGTCGCCTGTGAATGTCCAGATCTATGTAGACAACATGGTGAAGTCCTTCAGCGCTCTGGATCCTGATAATGCCGGGGTTTTCAAGGCCAACGGGGATGCCTACAAGGCTGAACTGCAGGCGGTGCAGGACCAGATGGTGTCAAGCCTGGCAGTCCTGCCGGAGAACCAGCGCGCGCTGGTCACCTGCGAAGGCGCGTTTTCCTACCTGGCCCGCGACGCCGGACTCAAAGAGGTGTACATCTGGGCCGTCAATGCCGAACAGCAGGCCACGCCACAGCAGATCACCCGCGCCATAGAATACGTCAAGGCCAATAAAGTCCCCGCGGTTTTCTGTGAATCCACCGTCTCCGATGCGCCCATGCAGCAGGTGGTGGGCGCCACCGGAGCCAAGTTCGGCGGCACCCTCTACGTGGACTCCCTCTCAGAGGCAGATGGCCCGGTGCCCACCTATCTCGACCTCATCCGGCACGACGCCGGCCTCATCACCAAGGCGCTCGCCGGAGCCAGCACAGGAGCGGCATCATGACCCCACCGGCCATCCTTGTTGAGAACGTCACCGTCCACTACGGCGAGGTGCTGGCGCTGGACTCGGCGTCCGTGACCCTCGAGCCCGCCCGGATCTGCGGCCTGGTGGGCATGAACGGCTCGGGAAAATCCACCCTGTTCAAGGTGATCATGGGAATGGTCAAGCCCGACGCCGGCACCGTCCGGATCAACGGAGCGTCGCCTTCCAAGGCGCGCAGGCAGGGCGGCATCGGCTACGTGCCGCAGAGCGAGGACGTTGACTGGCAATTTCCGTTGTCCGTCCGGGACGTGGTGATGATGGGCCGCTACGGCCACCAGGGCTTCACCCGGCGTGCCTCCAAGGCGGACCGCGCGGCCGTGGACGAAGCCCTGGACCGGGTGGAGCTGGGGGCGTATGCCGGGCGCCAGATCGGCCAGCTCTCGGGCGGGCAGAAGAAGCGAGCTTTTGTGGCCCGCGGGATCGCCCAGGGGGCCACCACTATGCTGCTCGACGAACCCTTCGCCGGCGTGGACAAACGCTCCGAGGCCACCATCACCCGGCTCCTGCGCGAACTGGCCTCAGATGGCTGCACCATCCTGGTATCCACCCACGATCTGCATGCCTTGCCGCAGCTGTGCGATGAGGCCATACTCCTGATGCACAAGGTCCTCATGCACGGGCCGCCGGATGTGGTGCTGCAACCGGAGAACCTGGCCATGGCGTTCGGCCTGGACGTGCTGGACCGGGAGCTGCCGGGCGGCAAGGGCACGGACACGAAGAAGGTGACCCGCTGATGGAGCTCCTCCTCGAACCGCTGGGTTACGACTTTATGGTCCGCGCACTGGTCACCACCGCCCTGGCTGCAGTGGTGTGCGCCGTGCTGAGCTGCTGGTTGGTACTGATCGGCTGGTCCCTGATGGGCGATGCCGTGTCCCACGCAGTGCTCCCGGGTGTTGTGCTGGCGTACATCGTCGGTGCCCCGTTTGCCTTGGGGGCACTCGTCTTCGCGCTGGTCGCCGTCACCCTGATCGGGGTGGTCCGCAACACCAGCAGGGTGAAGGAGGACGCCGCGATCGGCATTGTGTTCTCGTCGCTGTTCGCCCTGGGCCTGGTGCTGATTTCGGTCACACCCAGCCAGACGGACCTCAACCACATCATCTTCGGCAACCTCCTGGGCGTCAGCGTCCCGGACCTGATCCAGGTCCTTGTCCTCGGCGTGGTGGCTTTCGCCATCCTGATCCTCAAACGGCGCGACCTCACGCTCTACGCCTTCGATCCCACCCACGCACACGCCATTGGCCTTTCACCTAAACGCCTCGGTGCGCTGCTGCTGGGCCTGCTCGCCCTCACCTCCGTGGTGGCACTGCAGACAGTGGGTGTGGTGCTGGTGGTGGCCATGCTCATCATCCCGGGCGCCACGGCATACCTGCTGACGGACCGCTTCTCCCGCATGCTGGTCATCGCCCCGGTGGTCTCGGCCGTGTGCTCGCTGGCCGGCATCTACATCAGCTACTACCTGGACACCGCCTCCGGAGCCATGGTGGTGCTCACGCAGGGGGTGGTGTTCGCCGTTGTCTACCTGTTCAGCCCGCGGCAGGGCCTGATCGGTACCCGGCTGGCAAAGGCCCGTCGCAGGAAAGCGGCAGCACTCGCCGCCTCCTGACGTTAATGCGTCATTTTCAGCTTCCCAGTGAGCCGGTTTCCTTGGATTGCCGGGCTTCCGGTTCGACGCAGCCGGCATAAGTCACGCATTTGGGTCGGCGGTAGTACGGCCAGCCCGAAAAACCGTGAGTTTTGCGTAAAAGGATCGTTACCGGGGAACCGGCAGGCTGAAACATCGGCGTCGCAGGATGGGCTGTAACAGTTGTTGCCGGCCGAAAGGGAACGCCCATGCTGACCAAAAACCTTTTCCTGCAAGGCATCTTCCCGTTCCACGGCGCGGGCCTGGAAAAGCCGGTGCCCATCCACAGCGAGCTCTCGCACTACGTCCCGGACGGAGTGGTCAACCAGACGCTCTACTTCCGCGGCGGCAACTCAAGCCCGGAACTGATCACGGTGGTCCTGCTGCGCAACGGCGTGCCCATGCGGTACTTTCCCATCGGAGCCAAAAGCGACGTCCACGTTCCGCTGCGGGTGGTGGAGGACATCGAGGGCGGATCGGCCATCGAACTGTACCTGGCAGCGCCGGAGGGCGCCAGCGGCTCCGTGGTGATCGACCTGGGCATGGTGGAGCACTGATGACCAGCATCCTGGACAACCCGCGGACCCGGCCGTCCGGGCAGAGTCAGCGACGCCGGCTGGTGGTCATCGGCAACGGCATGGCCGGAGCCCGGGCGGTGGAGGAAATCCTGGCCCGGGGCGGCGGCGGGCAGTTCACCATCACCATGTTCGGCGACGAGCCCTATGGAAACTACAACCGGATCATGCTCAGCCACGTCCTCTCCGGCGAGGAAAGCGATGCCGACATCTTCCTCAACTCCCTGTCCTGGTACCAGGACAACGGCATCACGCTCCACGCCGGGGTGAAGGCGGAGCGGATAGACCGTTTCACCAAACACGTGTTCTCCAGCGACGGCAGGGTAACGCCCTACGACACCCTGGTCATCGCCACGGGCAGCCGCTCCCACATGCCGCCAATGGATGGGCTATACACGCCGGGCGGATCGATCAAGCAGGGCGTTTTCGGCTTCCGCACCATCGACGACACCCGCAGGATGGTGGCGTACGCCCAGCATGATCACCACCACCGCGCCGTGGTGATCGGCGGGGGACTGCTGGGGCTTGAGGCCGCCTACGGATTGCGGAGTATCGGGCTTGAGGTGGACGTGGTCCACTCCGGCGGCCACCTGATGAGCGCCCAAATGGGGCCCGACGGCGGTGCCGTGCTCCGCCGCAGCGTGGAGTCCCTGGGCATCGGGGTACTTACCGGCAGCCGCACCACCGCTGTTCAGGGAAGCGACCGGGTCACCGGAGTCAGCCTCCGCGACGGCACCGATATCGCATGCGACATGGTGGTGGTGGCGGCAGGGATCCGCCCCAACGTTGACCTCGCCGTCCTCAGTGGCCTGCCGGTGGAGCGGGCCATCGTGGTGGATGACAGGTTGCGGGTCCAGGACGAGGACGACATTTACGCCGTGGGCGAGTGCGTCCAGCACCGCGGCGAGGTGTACGGCCTGGTGGCACCGCTCTGGGAACAGGCGGTGGTGCTGGCAAACCACGTCACCGGGGCGGATACGTCAGCCCAGTACCTGGGCTCACGTACAGCCACGAAACTGAAGGTTGCCGGCGTCGAGGTGGCCTCGATGGGCCTGCACGCACCGGTGCTCGATACGGATGAACACATCGTTTTCTCCGAGCCCAGCCGCGGCGTCTTCAAATCCATCGTGGTCCGGGACAACAAAATGGTAGGAGCCACGCTCCTTGGCGACAGCCGCAAAGTGGCCTACCTGACCGAAGCATACGACCGCGGACTGCCCCTGCCCGAGGAACGGATCGGGCTGATGTTCGATATCGGGACCCCGGACGGGGACGCAGGGGTCGGCGAGCTCAGCAATGACGCGCAGGTCTGCAATTGCAACGGCGTGAGCAAAAAGACGCTCGTGGATGCGGTGCAGGGCGGTTGCACCACGGTTGCCGGAGCCATGGAGGCCACCCGTGCCGGCAAGGGGTGCGGCTCGTGCAAACTGCTGGTGCGGCAGGTGGTGGAGTGGGCTGCGGACGGAGCCGTTGAAGAGGACCCCGCGGCCAGCTACTACGTGCCGGCCATCCCCTTGGACAAGCCCGCGCTGATGGCCGAAATCCGGAAGCGCGGGCTGCGGTCGGTCTCGGCGGTGTTCCAAGCGCTGGCACCGGGCGGGGAAGACGCCAAATCCAAGATGGGGCTCGCCTCACTGCTGAAGATGATGCTGGCCGACCGCTACATCGATGAACGCGACGCCCGGTTCATCAACGACCGAGTGCACGCCAACATCCAGCGGGACGGCACCTTCTCGGTGGTGCCGCAGATGAAAGGCGGCGTGACGTCTGTCCAGCAGCTCCGCCGCATCGCCGATGTTGCCGAAAAGCACAACGTCCCGCTGATCAAGCTCACCGGTGGGCAGCGCATCGACCTCCTGGGCATCCGCAAGGAGGACCTGCCGCAGGTGTGGGCGGACTTGGATATGCCCTCGGGCTACGCCTACGGCAAGAGCTTCCGCACTGTGAAGACCTGCGTGGGCAAGGACTTCTGCCGCTACGGAACCGGGGACTCCACCAAACTGGGCATTGAAATCGAATCCCGCTTCCAGGGGATCGAAGCACCGGCCAAGCTGAAACTGGCCGTGTCTGGATGCCCCCGCAACTGCGCGGAATCGCTGGTGAAGGACGTGGGCGTGGTGGCTGTGGAAGGCGGCCGGTGGGAGATCTACGTTGGTGGTGCTGCCGGCGCCCATATCCGCAAGGGCGACCTCCTTGCCACCGTTGACGATCCTGAAGAGGTCAAGGTCCTCACCGGAAGGTTCATGCAGTACTACCGGGAGCGGGCCAACTGGCTGGAACGGACCTATTCGTTTGTCCCGCGGGTTGGCATCGAGCATTTGCGCGCGGTTATTGTGGCCGATTCGGAGGGCATCGCGGCCCAGTTGGACTCCGCGATGCAGGACTCCGTGGACAGCTACGAGGACCCCTGGGCCGAGCGCGGGGAACCAGCCACCCCCGGGCAGTTCCGCACGTCCCTGCCGCTGACCGTTCTCCCGCAGGTACCCGTCCGATGAGCGCCGATCCCAGTCCGGCAGGAGGGAAGACGTTCGTGCTGGGCCCCGTGGAGCAGATTCCGCTGGGTGAGGGCAGAGCCTTCGCGGTGGACGGTGGGGAGGTGGCCGTCTTCCGGCTCCGCGACGGCTCGCTCCGGGCGCTTCCCGCCGTCTGCCCGCACAGGGGAGGCCCGCTGGCTGACGGCACCATTGACCTCAACCTTGTGGTGTGTCCTTTGCACCAGCATGCGTTTGACCTGGCAACGGGATGTTCCACCACGGGCGCGGACGATCTCCGCACTTACCCCGTGTCCACGGACGGGCAGCACAACCTGGTCCTGCGGATGCCGGTGTAGCGCGCGTCACGTAGCACCCCTTCGCGTCTTGTAAGATAGACGAGCCGCTCGAAGCTTCGGCGCCACGAGAGATTCCGATCACATTCGGTTGCCCAACAGGCATTTCCCCGAATTTTGTGAGCCGGATCATTTGTGTCCGGATGCGGCCAACCCCCAACCCACAAGGAATCGTTGTGCCTCAAAGTACCCCCACAGATCTCCAGAACCCCACGGCCCCATCCACCGCCGTCGACCCCACCCTCAGCGCCGAGGGCTACAGCAAGACGCTGGGCCGGCGCCATGTCACCATGATCGCCATGGGCGGCGCCATCGGCGTCGGCCTGTTCATGGGAGCCGGCGGCCGCCTGGCCTCCACGGGACCGGCCCTGATTTTCTCCTACGCCATCGCCGGCGTCATCGCCTACCTGCTGATGCGCGCGCTGGGCGAACTCATCATGTACCGCCAGACCTCCGGTTCATTCGTCAGCTATGCCGGCGAGATGTTCGGCAAAAAGGGCGCCTACCTCTCCGGCTGGATGTACTTCATCAACTGGGGCATGACCGGGATCGCGGAACTGATCGCCATCGGTTTGTACTTCCAGTTCTTCTTCCCGAACGTCCCGGTGGAAGCCTCCGCCATCGCCGCCCTGCTGCTCCTGGTGGCCGTCAACCTCCTGAGCGTCAAGGCGTTCGGCGAGTTCGAATTCTGGGCCTCCTGCCTCAAGGTGGGCGCCATCCTGATCTTCCTGGCCGTGGGCACGTTCATGGTCCTCACCAACGCCCAGGTGGGCGACGGCCACGCCTCCGTAGCGAACCTGTTCGCCGCAGAAGGCGGCATGTTCCCCAAGGGCGCCCTGGTGATGGTCCTGGTCCTCAACGCCGTGATTTTCGCCTACAACGGCATCGAACTGGTGGGCATCACCGCCGGCGAGATGCAGAACCCGGAACGCGAAGTGCCCAAGGCGATCCGCGCCGTCGTGCTCCGCATTGTGGTGTTCTACGTCGGTTCCGTGACCCTGCTCGCCATGCTGCTGCCCTCGGACCAGTACGTTGCCGGGACCTCGCCGTTCGTCACCGTCTTCGGCCAGATGGGCCTGGGCTGGGTGGGTGACGTGATGAACATGATCGTTATTACCGCCGCCCTGTCCTCCTGCAACTCCGGCCTGTACTCCATCGGCCGCGTCTTCCGCACCATGGCCAACAACGGGCACGCCCCGCAGTGGCTCACCAAGATGTCCAAGCGCCACGTCCCGTACGCGGCCATCCTCGCCATCGCGGTCTTCTACCTGGTGGGCATCCTGCTCAACATCTGGCTGGGCGGCTCCTACGCGTTCGACCTGGCTCTGAACTCGGCCTCCATCGGCGTGATCTTCTGCTGGGGCTCCATCTTCGCCAGCCAGATCGCACTGCGCCACCGCAAGGGCGTCACGTCCACCCTGGCGATGCCCGGCTCGCCGTGGACCAGTTGGGCGGGCCTGGTTGGCCTGCTCGCCATCACCGTGCTCATCGGCTTCGACACGATGACCAGCAAGAGCGGCGAGGTCTTCTACCTGGGCCTCTGGACTTTGGCCACCATCCCGTTCTTCGCCCTGGTTCTGTGGCTGGGCTGGCAGAAGGTCAAAAACAACCAGCCGAAGAGCGAGCTGTACAGCTAGCTTCCAAGCGGCAACCTCCAAGCAGTACGACGACGGCGGGATCCCTGGGGGAGGGGAGTCCCGCCGTCGGCGTTTCCCGGCTTCTGTACGGAACCTGGAAGGGCCGAATCGCCGGAACAGTGCCGGGTAGTCGGAACGGTTCAGCGTCCGGGCACTGTTTCGGCGATTTCGACGACGTCCGGCGGAGACGGTGGTGCTGCGGGCACCGGCCGGGGCAGACTGGGGCTTGTGAGTGAACCGTGGGTGCTGCATGTGGACCTTGACCAGTTCATCGCGGCGGTGGAGGTGCTGCGCCGGCCTGAGCTGGCGGGCAAGCCGGTGATCGTCGGCGGCCGCGGCGATCCCACCGAACGGGCAGTGGTCTCGACGGCATCTTACGAAGCCCGGGCATACGGTGTGGGCTCGGGGATGCCGCTGCGTATCGCCGCCCGGAAGGTCCCCGATGCGGTGATCCTGCCCGTTGACCACGAGGCCTACCTCGAGGCATCCGACAACGTTATGGCGGTGCTGCGCTCACAACCCGGTGCCACGGTTCAGGTGCTCGGCTGGGATGAGGCGTTTGTTGGCGTGCAGACGGATGATCCCACGGCCTACGCCCGACAGATGCAGCAGGCCATCCTTCAGGAGACCCGGCTGCACTGCAGTGTGGGCATCGGCGACACCCTGGTGCGGGCAAAAGTGGCGACGACGTTCGGCAAGCCCGCCGGCGTCTTCCGGCTCACGGCAGCGAACTGGCTCGAGGTGATGGGGAGCCGGCCCACCATCGAGCTGTGGGGTGTGGGAACCAAGGTTTCGCGCCGCCTTGCCAAGCTCGGCATCGGGACCGTTGCCGAACTGGCCGCTTCCCCTCCCCAGGACCTGGTTCCCGAGTTCGGTCCAAAGATGGGTCCCTGGTATGCACAGCTCGGGCGGGGCGACGGAGCGCGGGTAGTCGATGACACGCCCTGGGTGGCGCGCGGGCACAGCCGGGAAACCACCTTCCAGCGCGATCTGACCGAACCCGGGCAGATTGAGGACGCTGTCAGGGACTTGGCAGCGCACGTCCTGGCGGATGTTGCGGCTGAGGGGCGGCCGGTGGTGGGACTCACCCTGAAAGTCCGCTACGCCCCGTTCATCACCAAGACGTACGCACGGAAGATCCCGGAGACATCGGCTCCTGAAGAAGTGCTCACCCGCGCCCTCGAGCTCATGGCCAAGATCGAGCCGGAGCGTCCCATCCGGCTCCTTGGCCTGCGCGCCGAAATGACCATGCCCGAGGATTCCCGGCAAGGGCATACTCCCACCCGCAGCGGATGGTGATGCTCCAGTGATTAGTTCCGGGACAAACAGAACGGCGGCGGATCCGGGGGGATCCGCCGCCGTTTCGCTCTGTCACAGCCAGCTTGGGGGGTGGCTGCCGCAGGAAGATGCTAGTCGCGCTTGAACTCGTCCTTCACGCTTTCGCCCACCTTCTTGGCGTCAGCCTTGACCTGGTCGGTCTGGCCTTCAGCCTTCAAGCGGTCATTGTTGGTGGCATTGCCGGTTGCTTCCTTGGCCTTGCCGCCCATGTCTTCTGCTGCGTTACTGATCTTGTCTCCGAGGCCCATGGTGGTGGCCTCCTTTCGTTTCCAGTGATCAAACAGTGCGGTTTCACCATAACATGAAGCTTACTTACTATCTCCGATTCCTCTGTCCCACCCAGACTGGGCGCCTGTTGATCGTCAGTGCCCGCGGCTAGGCTCGAATCATGGACCACAAAACCAGCCTCACCCAACACATCCAGGCGCCACCGGAAAGGGTCTGGTCCGTCATAACGGACATCCCGGGCTCCGCGGCCACTCTTTCCGGGGTCGATTCCGTCCAGCTCCTCACCGACGGCCCTTATGCCGAGGGAACCCGCTGGAAGGAGACCCGGAAGATGTTCGGCAGGGCTGAAACGGTGGAGATGTGGGTGGCCCAGGCTGAGCCGAACCGGAGCACCACTGTCAAGGCCCTCCAGGGTGGGGCGGACTACACCACCCGGTTCAACCTCGCCCCGCGCGACGGCGGCACGGACCTCACCCTTACGTTCGGCGCCGAGGTCCTCAAGCCCACGCCCGCCAGCAAAATCCTGATGCTGCTGTTTGGCAGGATGGGAATGGCTGCCACCCGCAAGGCCCTCACCAAGGACTTGGCGGAGATCGCGGCCAAAGCGGAATCTCAAGCGTAGTGGCAGCCTCCACCGGCCGTGGCGGCGCCCGGAAAGCGGCCGCGCCAGCAGTTACTGCCCCCAGGCTTTCGCCCGTTGTGCTGGAGGAGCTGGAGGAGGGTTCCGCGCCGGTTTTCCGGCGTGGTGAAAGGTACGACGGCGGCCGGTACAGCAGGGTGGCAGCTGACGGCCTTGAGTTGGGCGGCACGGATTTCGCCGAGTGTGAGTTTACGGGCGCCTCCTTCAACGACACCCAACTGCGCGGCGCCTCCTTCCGCGACTGCATCGTCGGGGAGCTGTATGCCCCGGTGTTTCGGGCGGCCCGGAGCACGTGGCGGGACGTTGAGCTGCGGAACCCGCGGCTGGGCTCTGCGGAACTGTATGAGAGTGGCTGGCAGTCCGTCCGCATTGACGGCGGCAAGGTGGATTTCCTGAATTTGCGGGGCGCCAAGCTCGTGGACGTCCTGATCAGTGACTGCATCATCAATGAACTGGATCTCGGTTCAGCGGCAGGTACGCGGGTGGCATTGAAGAACTGCACCATCGGTTCGCTGGACGTCAGCGGGGCGCGGCTCAAGGACTTCGACCTCCGCGGCAACAACTTCCGCAGCATCAGCGGTCTCGGCAGCCTGGCCGGTGTGGTGATCGATGAATACCAGCTGGGCCTGTTGGCGCCATTGCTCGCAGCGCACCTGGGGATGACGGTCCTCTAGGTAACAGGTATTCACCGCAGCCTCCTCCCGTGTACCATTTACAGAACGAACGGTCGGTAAGTGCGCGGGGAGCCGCCGGCCGCAGATGACAGTGTTGTTTATCGCGTGAAGGGTGTTTCCATGGCTGCAACCGCAGGTCCGCAGGCTTTCCTTGTTGGCGGGGTCCGAACGCCGGTGGGCAAATACGGCGGCGCGTTGTCGTCGATCCGCCCGGATGACCTCGCCGCCCTGGTGATCCGGGAAGCGGTGAACCGGGCCGGCCTTGATCCGGACAGCATTGATGAAGTGATCCTGGGCAACGCCAACGGGGCGGGCGAGGAAAACCGAAACGTGGCGCGGATGGCCACCCTGCTCGCAGGACTGCCCCTCCACATCCCGGGCATTACGGTCAACCGCCTCTGTTCCTCCGGCCTCAGCGCCATCATCCAGGCAAGCCACATGATCAAGGCCGGCGCCGCGGACATCGTGATCGCCGGCGGGGTTGAATCCATGAGCCGTGCTCCCTGGGTCCAGGAGAAACCGACCGCTGCCTTTGCCAAACCCGGCCAGATCTTCGATACCTCCATCGGCTGGCGCTTCACCAACCCCCGCTTCCACAAGGGCGAGCTGTCCCGGGACGGCAAAATGACCTACGCGATGCCGGAAACCGCAGAGGAAGTGGCGCGCGTGGACAGCATTTCCCGTGAGGACGCCGACGCCTTCGCCGTCCGCTCCCACCAGCGCGCCCTGGACGCCATCGCTGCCGGCCGGTTCAAGGATGAGATCGTCCCCGTCACCGTCAAGACCCGCAAGTCCGAACACGTCGTGGACACAGACGAAGGCCCCCGCGAGGGCACCACCATGGACGTCCTGGCCGGACTGAAGCCCGTGACCCACGGCGGCAAGGTGGTCACAGCCGGCAACTCCTCGTCACTCAACGATGGCGCCTCCGCGATCATCGTTGCCTCCGAAGCAGCCATCGAACGGCTCGGCCTCACGCCCCGGGCCCGGATCCTCGACGGCGCGTCGGCCGGCTGCGAACCGGAAATCATGGGCATCGGCCCCGTGCCGGCCACACAGAAAATCCTGAAGCGGACCGGCCTCAGCGTAGGCGACCTTGACGCCGTCGAACTTAATGAAGCGTTTGCCACGCAGTCCCTGGCCTGCATCCGCCGGCTGGGCCTGGAAGCGGACATTGTGAATAACGACGGCGGCGCCATCGCTTTGGGGCACCCGCTGGGTTCCAGCGGGGCACGGATTGCCATCACGCTGCTGGGGCGGATGGAGCGTGAGGATGCCAAGGTGGGCCTGGCCACGATGTGCATCGGTGTGGGCCAGGGTACGGCGATGCTGCTGGAGAAGGTCTGATGGCGGACGCTGTGGACCTGGCGGCGGAGAAGTTCCATGCCCTGCTGGTGGAGGAGCGCTCCGACCGGGTGGTGGTGCTCCTCAACCGCCCTGAGGTGCGTAACGCCATCGACCAGCAGATGGTGGATGAACTCCATCTGGTCTGTGCGGCCCTGGAGCAGAATCCGAAGGTACTGATCATCGCGGGTGTGGATGGTGTCTTCGCTTCCGGTGCGGACATAGCCCAGCTGCGCGAGCGGCGCCGGGATGACGCCCTGCAGGGGATCAACTCCACGATTTTTGTACGGATCGCGAAGCTGCCGATGCCGGTTATCGCGGCTCTGGACGGATACTGCCTGGGAGGCGGGGCGGAGCTCGCCTACGCAGCCGATTTCCGGATCGGGACCCCCAACGTCCGGATTGGCAACCCCGAAACGGGGCTGGGCATCCTCGCCGCCGCCGGTGCCAGCTGGCGGCTCAAGGAACTGGTGGGGGAGCCGGTAGCCAAGCAGCTCCTCCTCGCCGGGCGGGTTCTTGGCGCGGACGAAGCCCTCGCCGTGAACCTCATTGCGGGGATCCACGAGCCCGCAGAACTGCTGGGCGCGGCACATGACCTGGCGGACCGGATCGGCCGGCAGGACCCTTTGGCGGTCCGGATCACCAAGTCCGTGTTCCACGCCCCGGCAGAGTCGCACCCCTTGATTGATCAGCTGGCCCAGGGGATCCTCTTTGAATCCGAGGCCAAGTTCGACCGGATGCAGAAATTCCTCGACAGGAATGCCGGCAAGAAGGCCAATAAGACTACTGGCGCGAATACCGGCGCCGAGACCGGAGACAAGATTTCATGAGCACACCGCAACTTTCCACTGGCCTGCCGTCGCGGGTGGGTGTCCTCGGCGGTGGGCGCATGGGTGCCGGCATTGCCCACGCCTTCCTGGTGAAGGGTGCCGATGTTCTGGTCATTGAGCGCGACGAGCAATCGGCAGAGGCAGCGCGTGAGCGGGTCGAATCGGCCACGGCCAAGAGCATCGAGCGCGGGTCCGTGGATGCCACCATGGACGAGCTGGTGTCACGGCTGAAGGTGGGCGTGGATTATGACGCCTTCAAGGACCGGCAGCTGGTGGTTGAGGCGGTGCCGGAGGACTGGGACCTCAAAGTGACGGCGCTGCGCGGGATAGAGGAGCGGTTGGCGGATGAGGCGTACCTGGCGTCCAACACGTCGTCCTTGTCCGTAAGCGGGCTGGCCGGTGAGCTGAAGCGGCCGCAAAATTTCGTGGGCCTGCATTTCTTCAACCCGGTTCCGGCATCCACACTCATCGAAGTGGTGCTCGGGACGCGCACGTCTCCCGGACTCGCGGCCGCGGCGAAAGGGTGGGTGGAGGCACTCGGCAAGACCGCCGTCGTCGTCAACGATGCTCCCGGGTTCGCGTCCTCGCGGCTGGGCGTGGCCATCGCGCTGGAAGCGATGCGCATGGTGGAGGAGGGCGTGGCGTCGGCGGAAGACATCGACGCTGCCATGGTCCTTGGCTACAAGCACCCCACCGGGCCGCTGAAAACCACCGACATCGTGGGGCTGGACGTCCGGCTGGGCATTGCCGAATACCTGCACTCCACCCTGGGTGAACGCTTCGCACCGCCGCAGATCCTCAAGGACAAGGTGGCAAGGGGCGAGCTGGGGCGCAAAACCGGGAAGGGTTTTTTCGACTGGCCCAGCTAGGACACCGCGTCAGTCGAACATCCCCACGATGTAGCCGACGAAGTAGAGGAGCGACAGCAGGACCACCACCGCGATCGCACCGATCACGATGAACTGCGTGCCCCTCTTCGTGCCATGCTCGTCATGGCCCTGCGTGGTGGTCGTCGAAGCTTCACCCGGCGGCGTTTCCCCCGGCGGGACTCCACCGCCCGGCTCCAGGCCGGTCAGCTTGTCATCCTCCGGGTCCGGATTGTGTCCTGACATGTCATCTCCTTCGTTTGCGGGTCCCTGGTCTCCTCCCCGGCGCAAGGGGTTGGACCTAGGCTGGTGCAGTGACTTTCCTTGAACCCCTTACCCTGACCGGACGCCATGTAATCCTCGAGCCGCTTTCCGGTCATCACCACGACGGTCTGGTTGAGGCGGCCAGCGACGGCGAGCTGTGGCGGCTCTGGTACACCTCGGTGCCGGCTCCGGAGGGGATGGCGGCGGAGATTGAGCGGCGGCTCGCCCTGCAGGAGCAGGGCTCCATGCTGCCGTTCACCACCCGGTTGATCGATCCCGCCACCGGTGGGCCGGGCAGGATCATCGGGATGACCACGTATATGAATGTCGACGCCGGAACTCCCCGTGTGGAGATCGGTTCCACCTGGAATGCCGCCTCCGTACAAGGGACCGGAACGAACCCGGACTCCAAGCTGCTGCTCCTGCAGCACGCCTTTGAGGTGCTGGGCTGCCCGGCGGTGGAGTTCCGGACGCACTGGCTCAACCACCAGTCGCGCGAAGCCATTGCCCGGCTTGGTGCGAAGCAGGACGGTGTGCTCCGCAACCACTCCAGGACCCGCGACGGAATCCTCCGCGACACCGTGGTCTTCTCCATCCTTGAGCACGAATGGCCCATGGTCCGCGCCGGGCTCGAATACCGGCTGGTCCGGCGCGGGTAGGGGCTAGTTGTAGAAGCCCTCGCTGTAGATCGCGGCGAAGTACGCCTGGTAGCCCTCGGCGTTGGGGTGGAGATTTTCGAAGCTGTTCGGGGCAGCCGGGTGAACGTTGAAGTTGATCCAGGAGTCGTTGTTCGTCAAGTTGATGCCATGGCCCGCGAACTCGTCCGTGACGTCGACGTACTCCGTTCCAGTGGCTTCGGCGGCGGCCTCGATAGTGGCGTTCAGCTCGGACACCAGGAGATTGGCTTGACTGATGAAGACAGACGTCGGATTGGTTGGATCGAAAGGGACCGGATCGAAGAGGTAGGGGTACCCGGTGAGCACAATCTCGGCCTTTGGCGCGGCGCCCTTCACGGCTTCGATCATGGTGACAAGGTCCTGGAGCAGAAGTCCGCTCGCAATCTTGGCTCGAGCCTCAGCGATGGAGCCGAAACACGCCGGACCGGCGGCAGGATCGATCAGAGCGGGGCCGCAAGCAGCAGCGAGGGTCCGGAAGCCTAAGTTATTGCCGCCAGCCGTGATGGTGACAAGGTCGGTCTTCTTGTCGAGCAGGGCGAGCTGGGTTTGCACCACTTGCTGAGTCGTAGCTCCGCCGCACGCCACGTTTGTGACGTCCCTGACGGATTTCAGATCGTCCGCGAGTTGGGAGTAGGCGTTTGCACTACGGACGCAGTCTTCTATCGCGTACGATCCACCTCCGATTCCGGCCGCATAGGAGTCTCCCAAGGCGACCTAGTCTTGGACTGTGCGTGCCTGCGCAGGAGCGGCGAGACTCAACGTCATTGCAAAAGCGGCGAGAGCTGCAGCAAAAGCCGAGTGCCGTCGTCGTACTGTACTGGCCATGGGTTCTCCTTTGAACATCAACTGTGGGCGTGCGAAGTCGGTAGGTGTCACCGTACGCCTGCGGGCAGCACCGGTCACTGAACCTGAGTACCCGTTTTCCTTCCCATGTCACTGCACGTGACGTGCACCCCTGTGACGCGTGTGATTAGCTGTGCGGATGAAGAGAGCGGACGGGTCCATGGACTGGGATGGTGCTGTCAACGCGTGGCATGTGGCTGGCGGGGTTTACCGTATGGGGCGGCGCGAGTGGCTGACCGAGGCGGGGTGGCGGCAGGCGTACGACGACGGCGTCCGCACCGTAATCGACCTCCGAAACGCTGCGGAGGCGCGGCGCCGGGACAGTGACCCTTTGGTGGTGGAGTCCGCCTTGGCAGGAATCACAGTGGTGTCCGCGCCCACCGAACAACCGGACGATGTGCGCTTCACGGAATTGGCTGGCCCCTACCTTAACGATCCTGCCTACTACGCCGACAACGCCCGGCTTTTCCCCGAAAAGCTCGCTGGTGTTTTCCAGGCGCTCGCGGCAGCATCCCAGCGCGGGGATGTGGTGCTGCATTGCGCCGCCGGCAGGGACCGCAGCGGCATGGTGGCAGCCATGGTGCAGGACCTGGCAGGGGACTCCGACCAGGACATCGCGGACGGTTACCGGCGGGCGGCCCGCGGCATCAATGAGCGCTACCGTACGCACGGCCCGCCGCATGCCCGCGAACGCTACGTTGAGGAGCACGAACTGGCCCCACTGCTTGAGCAGCGCGGGAACGCCGTGGTGGCGTTTGTGCGCGGCCTGGACACGGCGAAGTTCCTGCTTCGCAACGGCCTCACCGCGACCGAACTGGATGCCGTGCGGTCCCTCTGCGGAGCCGGGGTATCCCGGTGACGCCGGGCGGTGTGCAGCGCATGCTGGCGGCCGGCGCGGCTGCCGGGTTGCTTGCGGCCTCCGGTTACGCCGTGGCTCCGGCGTGGGCTAATGACGAGCCCGGGCTGCCGGAACCTTCGGCAACCGTCAGGGCTTCCAATGGCTCCGGCCTGTCCGCGGCTGCCCTTGAGGAAGCCGTGGCCCGCGATCTTGGCCTAACTCCGGCGGAGTTCGCCGCCGCGGGCGAGCTGGGTACCCGGGCGGCAGAGGTGGCAGGGCAACTGCGGGACGTTCCGGGATTTGTGGGGGTCAGGTTGCAGGATGCCCGGATTGTTGTGTCCGGCTCCGGCGAGAAACTGCTGGCGGCAGTGGCAGTGCTTTCGCAGACCGTCCCTGCTTTGGCAGTGGAGGACCCCGTCACCGCGGAGGAGGCTGAGGCGCTCCCTGGGACCGCTGCCCAGCCCCGCGGTTCCGAACTGGCGGTCAGCACGGAACAGCTTTTCCAGGCCTATGTCCGCGAGGTGGGCACGGAGGGCCTGCAGGCAGTGGTGTCCACGGGCGGGAAATTTGTCATCCGCACCGGCGGCATCAACACTCCGGAGTCAACGGAGAACGCAGCTAACGGCGAAACTGCGGCTGCGTCCACCAGCAGCGGGCCCGCGGGGGCCGGCACTGCGGCTGCTGTGAAAGCGGAGACCGGCAGGAAGTCGCCGGCCGAGTTCGTCTCACGTTTTGCGAACGTGGAGCTCGACGGCGGCGCTCTACTCGCGCCCGAAGCGGACGTCCCCGGGGGAGTTGGCTACTTCGCCGACACCGGCTGGTTCTGCTCCACCGGCTTTTCCGCATTCGACCCGGCCGGGCTGCCGGCGGTCCTCACCGCAGGGCATTGCGCTTCAGATGGTGCTGCCCGGACCGCCACGCTTGAATTCCAGTTCAATCCCATCGGGCTCCTGGGCAGGTTTGGTTTCAGCCAGTTCGGGGGCCCAGGTAACTCATGGGTAGTCGATCCCAACACTCCCATAGGCCCGGATAATACTGCCCTTACGGACCCCGGCAACGTGGGAACGGATATCGCCGTGGTGGAGTCCCTCCGTCCCGACTTGGACCCGCTTCCAGCAGCCAGCACGTGGGGCGACGCATCGCAGCCGGAACCTGACGTCAAGATCATTGGCACGGCAGATCCCGTGGCCGGAATGCCGGTATGCCGTTCGGGCAGGACCTCCGCCTGGTCCTGCGGCACAGTGGATGCAGTGGGAATCTTCATTGTTCCCGGCCCGACATATGTAGAGCCAACTAATCCCACCGATCCCCCTGAGCCCCTGGACCTCAGGGCATTCCGCGGGTTCCTGTCATACGGCGTCCAGTCCAGTGGCGGAGACTCCGGCGGCCCATACGTCAGCGGTAACTACGCGGTGGGTACCCATTCAGCCGGCGATACCCCGGACAAGCAGGGCAACGTCATCCAGAATTTCGCGGTCGCGGCCACCCTGAGCGACAGCATGTCCGTCCTACCCGGGTACCAGCTGGAGCTTTTCCTCAACAAGCCGGTGCTGACCTCGCCGCTGCCAGGTGCCGCCTACGAACCCGGACAGGTCATCAACGGCAATGTCCCGGCAGCCCCCGCCGCGGCAGTTGCGGCCGGTTCGAAAGTCCGGATCACCCTTCAAGGACAAGAGCCCTTTGATGTTGCTGTCGACGCTGACGGCAACTGGAGCTTCCCCGCTCCCGGGGGCAACGGACCGCTCCGGTTTACTGCCGAAACGGTGAACGGGTTCAGCACCTCCGGCGCCAGCAGCTTCGAGCTCGGAGAAGTTGCATCGGCTGAACCAACACCGCCGCCGCCTGCTCCAGCGGAGTCTGCTCCGGCCAGCCCCGCTCCCGCTGAACCGGACCCTGCTCCCGCTGAACCGGACCCTGCTCCGGCGGATCCTGGCCCCGCTGACGCCGCTCCCGCCGCTCCCGCTGACCCGGCCCCGCTGGTACCGCCGGCACCCGCGAACGACCCGACCGCCGTCGTCGTCATCCCACCAGTCAGCCCTCCCGCTGACCTGGCGGACACGTCCGGCGACCGAACAGACACCGGTGACCGAAAAGACACCGGCGTCCTGGCCTTCACCGGATCCTCCTCCCTGCTTCCCGCGGGAGCCGCTGCCGCAGGCGCGATCGTCGTCGGCGGCGTCCTGATGGTGCTGGTCCGCCGTCGGAGGCAACGCACGGGCAAATGATCTGCCAGTTATCGTCGTCAAAAGCGATGGATGACGACGATAACTGGCAGGGCAACGGCGTTATTTGTGGCGCCTCATCAGCAGGTTGGTGATGCGGAGGGTGCACAGCCGCTGGCCGGCCTCGTTGGTGATGACCACCTCGTGCGTGGTGAGCGTGCCGCCCAGGTGAATGGGGGTTGCAGTGATAGTCACCTGGCCCTCGCGCGCCGAGCGGTGGTGGGTGGCGGAAACGTCCACGCCCACCGCCGTCTTGCCCATCGTGCTGGCATGGATCACCGCTGCCCAGGACCCCACGGCTTCGCCGACGGCAAGGGACGCGCCACCATGCAGCAACCCGAAGGACTGCCTGTTCCCCTCCACAGGCATGGTGGCCACCACCCGTTCGACGGACTCCTCCAGGATCTTGACACCCATCTTTTCGTCGAGCTCGCCGAGGGTGATCTTCCACAGCTCATGCGCAGACGGCTGGTCCTCGGCGGCGTCCTTCGCTGATGTGGTGCTCATACGTTCTCCTTCTGGGCGGGCATTTCAGTCCTGGCCTTCTAGTGTGCAGCATGGCACTTCATGTATGGTGAATATATTACCGAACGGACGGTCAGTAATCATTGCCCGCCGAAGTATGCCCCCTTTGTTGGAAGGACACGTCAACGATGACCACCACCGCCACAGCTCCCCAGGCCACGGTCGACACCGTGGAGACAGTGCCCAGCTACATCATGGATGCATGGTGGACGCCCGACGACGGCGCCGCGGGTTCCGCCGTTCCCGTCCGTGACGCGAGCACCGGAGAGATCCTGGCCAAGGTGAGCACGGAGGGGCTGGACCTGGGCGCCGTGGTTGAGTACGGGCGCACCACCGGCCAGGCCGAACTCGGCCAGCTGACCTTCCACCAGCGGGCCCTCAAGCTCAAGGAACTGGCGCAGTACCTCAACGCCCGGCGCGAACACTTCTACACCTACTCTGCGCAGACGGGTGCCACCAAGGTCGATTCCATGATCGACATCGACGGCGGCATCGGCGTCCTGTTTACTTTCGGTTCCAAGGGCCGGCGCGAACTGCCCAACTCGCAGGTGGTGGTGGACGGGCCCATGGAGGTGCTGTCCAAGGACGGATCCTTCGCCGGCGAGCACATCTACACCCGCATCCCCGGTGTGGCCGTGCAGATCAACGCGTTCAACTTTCCAGTCTGGGGCATGCTGGAGAAGTTCGCGCCTGCCTTCATCGCCGGCGTCCCCACCATCGTCAAACCGGCCACACCCACCGGCTACGTGGCAGCGGCCGTGGTCAAAGCCATCGTCGAATCCAACATCCTGCCCAAGGGCTCGCTGCAGCTGATTTCCGGCTCGGTCCGCGGACTGCTGGACGTCCTGGACTACCGGGACCTCGTGGCCTTCACCGGCTCCGCCTCCACCGCGCTGTCCTTGAAGTCCCACCCCAACGTGGTCCAGGGCGGCGTCCGTTTCACGTCCGAAACCGACTCACTCAACGCCGCCATCCTCGGCCCCGACGCGGTGGAGGGAACGCCGGAATTCGACGCATTCGTGAAATCCGTGGTCACCGAAATGACGGCCAAGGCCGGGCAGAAGTGCACTGCCATCCGCCGCGCCATCGTGCCGCAGGAGCTGGTCCCGGCCGTGTCCGCCGCCGTCGGCAAGCGCATCAGAGAATGCATTGTCCTCGGCGACCCCCGCGCAGACGGTGTCACCATGGGCGCGCTCGCCTCCGTGGAGCAGCTCAACGACGTCCGCGCGGCCGTGCAGTCCATGCTCGACGCCGGCGGTGAGCTTGCCTACGGAACCCTCGAATCGCCGTCGGTCACCTCTGCCGATGGATCCACGGGCGTGGCCGACGGCGGGGCGTTTATGGCGCCCGTCCTGCTGAGCTGGCCGGACCCGGAGGCAGAGGAAGTCCACTCGCTGGAAGCGTTCGGTCCTGTTTCGTCGGTCATCGGGTACAAAGACCTTCCCGACGCCGTCCGCCTCGCCGCCCGCGGCAGCGGCTCCCTGGTCGCCTCGGTCTGCACCAACGATCCCGCGGTTGCCCGCGAACTGGTCACCGGGATCGCAGCCCACCACGGCCGGGTCCTCATGCTCAACCGCGAGGACGCCCGCAGCTCCACCGGCCACGGCTCACCGGTGCCGCACCTGGTCCACGGCGGTCCCGGCCGGGCAGGCGGCGGCGAGGAACTGGGCGGCATCCGTTCGGTGATGCACCACATGCAGCGCACCGCGATCCAGGGCTCGCCCAACATGCTCACCGCCGTCACCGGCGTGTGGCACGCCGGAGCGGACCGCAACTTCACGGTCGACACTGAGGGGACCCATCCGTTCCGGAAGTCCCTGGCGACGCTGCGGATTGGCGACGCCGTCCGCTCCGACCTGCGCCAGGTCACCTTGG
Organism: Arthrobacter sp. Ha26; assembly: GCF_059091705.1. Taxonomy (NCBI): domain Bacteria; kingdom Bacillati; phylum Actinomycetota; class Actinomycetes; order Micrococcales; family Micrococcaceae; genus Arthrobacter; species Arthrobacter sp. Ha26. The sequence goes on along the minus strand of NZ_JBNHGX010000001.1, from coordinate 612,952 downwards.
AGGACATCACCGCTTTCGCCAACTCCACCGGCGATACGTTCTACGCCCACACAAATGAGGAAGCCGCGGAGGCCAATCCGTTTTTCCCGGGCATCGTGGCGCACGGCTACCTCCTGCTGGCCTGGGGTGCGGGACTCTTTGTGGAGCCGGCGCCGGGGCCCGTCCTGGCCAACTACGGCCTGGAGAACCTGCGCTTCATCACGCCGGTGGCCGCGGGCGACTCCATCCGGGTGACCCTGACCGCGAAGAAGATTACCCCGCGCGAAACGGACGAGTATGGTGAGGTGGCCTGGGACGCAGTCCTCACCAACCAGAACGACGAGATCGTGGCCACCTACGACGTCCTCACCCTGGTCGAAAAGTAACCCCACCCCCTGCCAGTTGCGCTATCACTTTTGGTCCCTAAAACCGCCGAATGGGGACCAAAAGTGATAGCGCATCCGGTGAAGGGGAGCAGGGGCTTTTCGGGCTGCCCGCGCGTAAAATTTTGCCCGTAGGAGGTGGCTAGATGAGCCTTAGATTGAACACAGTCACAACCGTCCTGCCAGTCGATGATCCGCAGCGCGCCCGCCGGTTCTATACCGAAAAACTCGGACTCCCGCACCGCGGCAAGACAGACGACGGTAGCGTACTCCTCGGCACCAACGGCGGCCCGATGCTGCAGCTGATGCCCGTCTCGGATGGCAAACATTCCGAGCACACGGCCCTGACCTTCGAGGTGACGGACATCGAAGGAACTGTCCGGGACATGGAAGCCAGGGGAGTGCAGTTCCAGGATTACGACCTGCCGAACCTTCGGACCGAGAACCACATCTGCACCACGGACTCGGAGAAGTGCGCCTGGTTCATGGATACGGAGCACAACATCCTGTGCGTCCACGAAACGCGCGGCGTCCAGGCCGAGTACGAACTCTGACGAACTAAAGACCCGCAGACAGCGGCAGGCGCGCCCCGGTGACCGGGACGCGCCTGCCGCCGTTCTAACGGGAAAGCGTCAGGATTCGGCGCCGCCGTGCAGGCCGTCATCGCTGCTGTCATCCTCTGGGCCCGTACCGCGGCCGCCCTCGCTGCGGTCGGACAAGTCCATGTTGCCGCGGGCCTCGTCCATGGTGGGGCCGCCGGAGGGGACGCTGTAGGTGTCCGGGCGGATGCCGTGGGACTGTTCCTCGATCAGCGCCTGCTCTTCGCTGAAGCGGATCGCGTTGGCCTCGTCTGCGGCGTCGCCGGGAACGTCCTCGCGGAGCTTGGACGGGTCCGGGATGATGAAGCCTGCGTCCGGTTCTTCCTTGGGGTGGCTCATGGTCCTACCTTCCTTTCGGGGTTTTACTACTGGGTGGGCCTGTCGATCAGGTCAGCTTTGAGCTCAAGGCTCTCGTCTCCGCGCTGGACTTTGAAACTCACGGTATCGCCGGGGTTGCGGTTCCGCAGTTCCGCGAGGAGCTTTTCGGGGGTATTCAGCTCCACTCCTTCCATGGATTCCAGGACGTCACCGGGCCGGATCCCGGCCCGCCCCGCGGGGCCGTCCTCGTCCACGGACAGGACTACGACGCCGGTACTCGCCTGAATGCCCAGCTGGTCCGCGATCTGGGGTGTGAGTTCGCCCGGGGTGAGTCCCAGATAGGCGTGTTCGGCGGTGCCGTCGGCAAGCAGTTCCTCCGCCACCTGGACGGCGGTGGCGGCGGGAATGGCAAAGCCCAGGGAGACTGCACCGGCCGACGGCGGAATGTACGCCTCGCTGATACCGATGATTTCACCGCGCATGTTGATCACGGCGCCGCCGGAATTGCCCGGACTGATCGGTGCGTCCGTCTGGATCAGGTCCACCAGGGACAGGCTGTTGGAGGCCGAGCCCGGGATGGCACGGTGCAGTCCGGAGATGATCCCGGCCGTCGCCGTGTTCTCGAAGCCCAGCGGGGAGCCGAGGACCAGGGCGCCTTCTCCGACCTTAGGCAGCGTGCTCTGGTAGGGGGGCTTGGGCAGGCCCTTCCGGTCCGCCTGGACCAGGGCCAGGTCGGTGACGGCGTCGCTCGCCTTGACCGTGCCCTGCACCCGCTGGCCGTCAGCGAAACCGACCTCCACCCGGCTGTTGCCCTTGATCACATGTTCGTTGGTCAGGATGAGCCCGTCCTCGGAATACACCACGCCGCTGCCCAGCCCGTCCTGGGTGAAGATGGTCACCACCGAAGGAGCCAGGTTCTCCACCAGTTGGGGAATTCCGCCGGCCGCGTCCGGCCCGGGGGCGGGATTGCTGGCGCCGGGTGCGGCGCTGGAGCCGGATGGAGTGCCCGCCGACGGCGAGCCGCTGCTGCCAGCCGTAGTGGCACCGGACGTTTCGCTCGGGGCTGGCGGAGCCTGGGATCCCGTGCAGGCAGTCAGGGTCAGGGAAGCTGCCAGCACCACGGCTCCGGCGAGGGTGCCGAGGCGGGCGGAATCGTGTAATTCCCGGCTGGTGCTCATGGGCTGACCTCCTGCGGATGCTGGCTGTCCTACCACCGTAGCCGGGCTTCAGCAGAAATACCAAGCACACTTAGTATTGGGGGGTCGGGAGAGTCTAGGGCTGGGAGTGCAGCCCGTCGAACGCCATGGTGATGACGTCGTCGGCAAGCCGTTGGGGGGAGAGGGAACCGCCCGGTTTGTACCATTCCACGATCGAGTTGATCATGCCGAAAAGAAGCCGGGTGACCGTCCGGGGATCGATGTCCTGGCGCAGCGAGCCCTCGTCCCGCGCCGCGGAGATGAGGCCGGCCACCTTGTGGTCGAAGGTGCGGCGACGTTCCAGCGCGTCACGTTCAATCTCGGTGTTGCCGCGCAGCCGCAGGAGCAGCGTGACGAACGGCAGCCGGTCCACGAGTACGGCTACGGTCTGCCGGAGCACAAACTCGAGCCGGGCATCAGCTGCCCCTGAGGTGGCCTCAGGCTGCTCCAGGATGGCCTCGAGCCCGCCCAGCGCGTGGTCCAGCGCGAGCTTGAGCAGATCGCCTTTGGACGGTACGTGGTGGTAGATCGCCGACTTCGAGATGCCCAGGTTGTCCGCCAGGATGCCCATTGACGTCGCGTCGTAGCCGTGCCGGTTGAAGACGTCCACGGCGATGCGCAGCACCGATTGCTGGTCGTATCCGGGGCGGCCGCGCTTGGTGCCGGTGCTTGCGGTTTCAGTGCTGCTGGGCATGGTGGCTAGTTTCTCATGAACGGTCGGTCGGCCGGCGCAGGGTCAACGGCAGGGGGCGGTCCGGCCAAGGCCATACCGCCCCCTGCCGGTCATCCCTTCGGCCGCAGGTCGTAGATCCGGCGCAGCTTGCCGTTGGACCGCTCCAGCGAGCCCGGCTCCACCACGTCCACCGTGCACGAAGAACCCACGTGGATCTTGATCTGTTCCTTCAAGGTGCGTGCCGCCGTCGTGCTTTGCTCCGGGCTGACGGCGTCCCGCCGTTCAATCCGGACGGTGAGCTGGTCCATCCGCTGGCCCTCGGGGCGGGTGAGTTCGAGCTGGAAGTGCGGGCTCAGTTCGGGGATGCGGAGCGCGATTTCCTCGATCTGGGACGGGAAGAGGTTCACGCCGCGCAGGATGATCATGTCGTCGCTGCGGCCGGTGATGCGGCCCATCCGCCGGTGCGCGGGACGGGCGCTGCCGGGCAGGAGCCGGGTGAGGTCCTTCGTGCGGTAGCGGATGATCGGCAGGGCTTCCTTGGTGAGCGACGTGAAGACCAGCTCGCCGTGTTCGCCGTCGCGCAGGACGTTTTCCTTGCCCACTACGGGATTGAAGGCATCGATGATTTCGGGGCGGAAGTGGTCCTCCCAGATGTGGCTGCCGTCCTGGGTTTCCACGGCCTCGCCGGCGACGCCCGGGCCCATCACCTCGGACAGGCCGTAGATGTCGCAGGCCTTGATGTTCATGGTGACTTCGAGTTCGTGCCGCATTTCCTGGGTCCACGGCTCGGCGCCCAGTACGGCGAACTTCAGCGAGGTGGAGGCTGGGTCGATGCCCATGTGGGCCATGGCATCCGCGATGGTCAGCAGGTAGGTGGGAGTGGCCAGGATGGCGTCCGGCTTGAAGTCCTGGATGAGCTGGATCTGGCGTTCGGTCTGTCCACCGGACATCGGGATGACGGTGCAGCCCAGCGCTTCGGCACCGGCGTGGGCGCCCAGGCCGCCGGTGAACAGGCCGTAGCCGTACGCGTTGTGGACCTTCATCCCGGGGCGGATGCCCGAGGCGCGGAAGCTGCGGGCCACGAGCTTGGCCCAGTCGGCCAGGTCCTGCTTGGTGTAGCCGACCACGGTGGGCCGGCCCGTGGTGCCCGAACTGGCGTGGATACGGGCTACTTCACTCTGCGGCACCGCGAACATGCCGAACGGGTATTCGGCGCGCAGGTCCTCCTTGGTGGTGAACGGGAAGTTGCCCAGGTCGCTCAGTTCGCGCAGGTCCGAGGGGTGGACGCCGGCGTCGTCGAACTTGCGCTTGTACAGGGGCACCCGCTCGTAGGCATAGGCCACGCTGTGCTGCAGCCGGCTGAGCTGCAGGGCTTCGAGCTCGTCGCGGGAGATGGTTTCCTCGCGGTCCAGGGTGGCATCTGTTGGGGCGGCCGCGGATGTGGGGGATTCGGGGGCGTGGAGGGTCATTGGGTTTCCTACTTCTTGGGGATGGTCCGGCTGCGGCCGCGGAACTCGGCGATAAGCTCACCCGGCGTTTCGGAATGCGGCTGGGAGCCGGCATCGGCAGCGAAAATCTGGATGTCGTACAGCCCGCTGCGGCCGGCGCTGGAGCGGCGGTCTGCGACGGCGGTGACCACCTGGCCGCGGTAGGCCGGCTTCAGGAAGTTGATGTCGACGCCGGCAGCCACGGTGATGTTCTTTTCCTCGCCGGGTGCCGGGTTGACCGGGTTGCAGGCCAGCGCGAAGGCCGTGTCCGCGAAGGCGAAGATCATTCCGCCGTGGGCCATGCCGAAGCCGTTGAGCATCTCCTGGCGGAGGGTCATTCGGATGGTGGCGTGTCCGTCGCTGAGGGACAGGACCTGGATTCCCATCCATTCGGAGGCGTAGTCGTTTTCCAGGATGGGGTGTATTTCCCCGGAAACTGTCGTTTCAGCCATGCGTCATTGCCTCCAGCTTTATTTACCGAATGTTCATTAGGTAATCCCATGAGGGGGTCCGGTGTCAAGGGCAGGGGAATCAGCGAGCAGTCCAGACCAGCCCAGTTTTTGCCGATTCAGAACCCAACCTTGGGACGCCTTAGGGCAGGACAGCCAAAAGCTGGGCTGGAGTGGATGGCAGGCGGCTCTGTGCGGTAAGTGCAAGGATGGAGTACCGGCACCAGCAGACCAGCAAAGGGCGGACCATGGCCAAAGGCATCTACGTCAGCGCAACCACCCCCGGCTCGGGCAAGTCCCTCGTGGCCCTGGGCCTGGCGGACACCCTGTACCGGCACGCGGACAGGATCGGTTTCTTCAAACCCGTGGTCCACGGCCCCGATGCGGCAAACGATCCCATGGTGGCCCTGATGAAGTCGCGGTTCGAGCTGGAGGATGAACGGTGCCGCGGCGGCCTCACCCACGAGGAAGTCCGGTCCCTGCTCGCCGAAGGGAAGCGGGCGGACATCGACTCCCGCTGCGTGGAGATCTTCGCCGAAATGTCCCGCCACTGCGATGTGGTGATCATCGAGGGGACCGACCTTACGGGCCAGGACGCCGCCGTCGAATTCGACTTGAACGCCCGCCTTGCCAACAACCTGGCGGCACCTGTTGTGGCGGTCGTGGGCGCGAAGGGGCGCACGGTGGCGGAAGCGGCGGCCGCCGTCGAGGTTGCCCGCAAGGAGCTCGTCGCGGAGAAGTGCGCCCTGCTGGCAATTATGGTGAACCGCGCCCACCCGGACGACGTGGAGTCAATCGCCGCAGCCGTGAAGCCCGGCGCTTCCAAACGACCGGTATACGTGTTGCCGGAGCTGGAGGAGATCGCCCGGCCCACCACCGGTGAGGTGGCCGCCGCGCTGGGTGTGCGGCAGATCGCCGGCCGGGCGGATATGGAACGCGATGTCCGCGATATCAAGGTGGCGGCCATGAATGTGGGCAACTTCCTGAACGTCCTGGACGAAGGCGCCCTGGTGATTGTGCCGGGCGACCGCGCGGATGTGATGGTGGCCTGCCTGGCGTCGTCCTTCTCGCCCGAGTTCCCGGTGGCATCGGCGCTGATCCTCACCGGTGGTCTGGCCCCTGACGCCAACATTTACCCGCTCCTGGCACAGGCACCGTTCCCGGTGTTCGCGGCCGGCGATGACACCTACACCACGGCCCGCCGCGTCTCGGAAGTGCGGAGCGAGATCTGGTCCGGGCACCGGCGCAAGGTGGCCTCGGCCCTGGGCCTCTGGTCCCGCACCGTGGACGAGGCTGAGCTGGTGGAACGGCTGCACCTGCCCCGGGCCGAACGCATGACCCCGTTGCGGTTCCTGCATGACCTCATCGAACGTGCGCGGTCCCAGCGCCGGCATGTGGTTCTCCCGGAGGGGACGGACGTGCGGATCCTGCGGGCGGCTGAAATCCTGCACCGGCGGGACGTTTGCGACCTGACTGTGCTGGGCCCGGAACTGGATGTGCGGGAGCTGGCGGCCGCGCGGGGCATCGACTTGTCCGGGATCAACATCGTGGACCCTGCCACGTCGGACCTCCGGCAGAAGTTCGCCGAGAAGTACTCCGAACTGCGGGCGCACAAGGGCGTGGACCTGGCCAAGGCGCTGGAGGTCATGCAGGACGTCAGTTACTTCGGCACCATGATGGTCCAGCTCGGCGTGGTGGACGGGATGGTGTCCGGGGCTGCCCACACCACGGCGCACACCATCCGGCCGGCGCTGGAGTTCGTTAAAACCCGCCCGGACGTGAAGATCGTGTCCTCCGTGTTCCTCATGCTCATGCCGGACCGGGTGCTGGTGTACGGGGACTGCGCGGTGAACCCGGACCCCAACGTGGAGCAGTTGGCGGACATTGCGCTGGCTTCGGCCGAGACCGCCGCCCAGTTCGGGGTGGAGCCGCGGGTGGCCATGCTGTCCTACTCCACCGGCGGCTCCGGCTCGGGCGAGGCGGTGGATGAGGTGCGGCAGGCCACCGAACTGGTGCGCCGGCGCCGCCCCGACCTCGCCGTGGAAGGGCCCATCCAGTACGACGCCGCCGTGGACGCTTCCATCGCCGAGTCCAAAATGCCCGGTTCCTCCGTTGCCGGGCAGGCCACGGTGTTCATCTTCCCGGACCTGAACACCGGCAACAACACCTACAAGGCGGTGCAGCAGAGCTCGGGGGCTGTCGCCGTCGGGCCGGTCCTGCAGGGGCTGCGGAAGCCGGTGAACGACCTCTCGCGCGGCTGCACTGTCGAGGACATCGTGAACACTGTTGCCATCACTGCCATCCAGGCGCAGGCTCCGGCTTTGTAGGATCATTTCGGCCCGCCAGCCCCCACCATTAGGCGCACAATTAGAGGGACGGGCGGGGACTTCCCGGCCTGGTTTCCGGCGTCAAGGGTGGTGCAGGATGAGGGCGGTTCGAGGCAAGGCGGCAGTGCTCCTGATGGCCGCGGTCCTGGTGGGCGGCTGCGCCCCCGGCGGCGGAGGCGGAACCGGGGCTGCACCGCCAGGAGGAGCCAGCACCGACGCAGCGCCGGAAGCGGCGGCGACCATCACCATCAAGGACTTCAACTATGGTGCGCCGCTGACGGTGGCACCCGGTGCGGTGGTGACGGTCAAGAACATGGACTCCGCCCCGCACACCGTCACAGCCGAAAAGAACAAGGTCTTTGACGTCGACCTCGCCGGCGGCGCAACGGGCACCTTCACGGCCCCCTCGCAACCCGGCACCTACGCCTACATCTGTGTGTACCACTCCAACATGAAAGGAACGCTGACGGTGAAATGAACATCACCCTGAGGGTGCTGACAGCCTTGGCGCTGTTCATCGACGCCGGAGTGCATATCATTCTGGCTCCGGGCTACCAGGCCGCGAACCCGGGCGGGATAGGGCAGGGCAACCTGTTCCTGCTCGAATCGGCTGCGGCGGTGCTGGTGGCGTTCTATGTCCTGATCCGGGGCAGCAAGCTCGCCTACGCCCTGGCCCTGGCAGTTGCATTGAGTGCCTTCGCTGCCGTGATGCTGTACCGCTATGTCGATATCCCGGCCTTCGGCCCGTTGCCCGCCATGTATGAGCCCGTGTGGTTCTTCGAGAAGACGCTCAGCGCTGTCGCCGAAGGCGTGGGAGCCGTGCTCGCGGCCATCGGCCTTGCCCGGGCGCCCGCCACACGGCGGGTACACGGCACTCCTGGGCCCGCACAGGGGCGTCCCGCCTGAGGTCCTCCCGCCGGTTGAGGCTGCCGCGACCAGGCGGGGTCCTGATTCCGGGGACACAACAAAGGCCGACGGCGGCACCCAGGCGGTGCCGCCGTCGTCCTTTCCGAGGGGTTAGCTGTTGTCCGGCTTGGCCAGGCTTTCGTCGTCCTCCTGCTTGGCAGGCTCGTCGGACAGTCCCTGCGGTGTCAGGTCGAGGTTCTCGGTGTTGTCCGGTGCCTCCGGAGAGTCCCCGGTCTCGGCTGCCTTGAGGCCGCCCGTGTCATCCAGGGCCGGGTTGGCACCCTCCACGCCGGTGGGATCTGACGTTCCGGACCTGCCGCCCTCGTGTGCGTTCAGAGGCGCCGTACTGCTGGACCCCGTGTTGGTGGGGTCGTTCTCGTCGATCTGGGTGGGCTCGCTTGTCATGAAGATGTCCTCTCGCCGTGGTCCAGCCTGTCCGCCGACTCTAGGCGCAGCCCGCGCCCGTCCGCAAGGAAAACGCCGAGCCGGCCGTGCCACCTATAGTGTGGTTTGAACTGCAAAAGCCAGGCTCAGGAGGCCCGTATGCTCGTGCTCGTCATCAATTCCGGCTCGTCCTCCCTCAAGTACCAGGTCCGTGACGTGGCCAACGGGAGCGTCCTCACCGAGGGGCTGATCGAAAAGATCGGCATGGGCAACGGTGGCGACGGGGACGGCGAAATCGAGGGCCCGCGGGACCACGCCGAGGCGCTGGAGCAGGTGGACGCGGCCATCCACCAGGAGCTGGGTGATCTCGAGCTGGCCGCCGTGGGGCACCGGGTAGTGCACGGCGGTGAGCGGTTTGCCGAGCCGGTCCTGATCGACAACGAGATCACCCGTGCCATCGAGCGCCTCAACCCGCTGGCGCCCCTGCACAACCCCGCCAACGTGCTGGGCATCCGGGCCATCACCAGGAAGTGGCCCAGCATGCCGCAGGTGGCCGTCTTCGATACCGCCTTCCACCGCACCCTCCCGGAGCAGGCCTGGCGGTACGCCGTCCCCGACGAGCTGTACACCAACCACGGCATCCGCCGTTACGGGTTCCACGGGACGTCCCATGAGTACGTCACCCGCCAGGCGGCAGCGCTGCTGGACCTGCCCGTGGAGGAGTTCGACGGCGTGATCGCCCACCTGGGCAACGGCGCCTCCGTCACGGCCATCCGCGGCGGCCGCTCCGTGGACACGTCCATGGGTTTCACGCCGTTGGAGGGCCTGGTGATGGGGACCCGCTCGGGTGACCTTGACCCTTCCATCCTGGTGTTCCTGGGCCGGGCCGGGTGGAGCCCCGAGGACCTGGACACCATGCTCAACCGTGAATCCGGGCTGAAGGGCCTGGCCGGGAACAACGACATGCGCTCCGTGGTGGAGGCGGCCGAGGCCGGTGACGCGAAGGCTGCCACCGCGCTCGCGGTCGCCTCCTACCGGCTGGCCAAGTACATCGGCGGCTACCACGTGGCCGTGGGCGGGGCCAAGGCCCTGGTCTTCACCGCCGGGATCGGCGAGAACTCACACCAGTTCCGCGCGCTCGTGGCGGAGAAGCTGGGTGCGCTGGGGGTGGAGCTCGACGGCGGCCTGAACGCTGCGCGGTCCAAGGAACCGCGCGTCATTTCCACGCCACAGTCTGCCCTCCCCGTCCTGGTGATTCCCACCGACGAGGAACGCGCCATCGCGGAGGCGACTGCCGCCGTCGTCTCTTCATCGGTTCCTTCCTGACGGTCCCGCTTCCAGAGCTGGCGCGTGTGCCGTCAGTAGGTGTCGTAGTCGCAGGGCGCGACGGCGGGCTCGGCTGGAGTCCTGGCGGCCAGATCGCGGATTGATGCTATGAGTTTCCGGGTGCCGGCGTCCTGTTCGAGAGCGCCATAGACCGGGGCTGCGGCCTCACGGAAGGCAGCCAGTTGTTGTTCGGTTGCCAGCACCACTCGGCCGCCGTCTTCGCAGTACTTCCGAGCCTCCGCCGCGAGCGGTGAGAGCAGTGCCACGGCCCATTCCCGGGTGTAGTCCGCCGCGTCCTGGAGAATCTGCTGCTCCGCGGCGGTGAGGGCATCCTTGGCCTTGTCATTGATCACCAGGGTGCTGATTTTCGAGTGGACCACCACATTACCTGTCGCGACCGCGTGCCCCGACCTGTTCAGCGCACCTGGCAAGTTGGAGGCATAGGCCATTGACGATTCGGCGCCGCCCACCGTTCCGTCTTCAACCCGATTGCCGAATTCCTGGTCGGCCAGATCCTGCGGCACCGCGCCGAGAGCCTCCAGGACAGCGAAGGTAGTGGCGGACAGGGGCGCCCTGACCACCTTCCCCTTGATGTCATCAGGCGTGAGGATCGGGGTGGTGAAGGAGAACAGCACCCGCGGCCCGTCAGGGAACAGGGCTAGCCCTGTGACGCCCACGTCCTTGAGGCCGGCCATCATGCCCTGTGCGTACTCGGGTTTGACGACTTCCCGGATGATGGCGCTGGACGTTACCAAAAACGGTGCGGAGAGGGCGCGGAAAGATAACACGCCTTCGGTATCCCACGTCCGGGCGGGAATTACCGCCATCTCCAGGTCGCCGGTCATCACCCGGTGCGCGACGAGTTGATCCCAGGCCCTCACTTCGTCGCCTCCGGCCCTAAAAACCGGCTCAATAGCGAGGCTTCCGCCGGATCGTTCCGCAACTTGCCGGGCAAATTCCTCGATCTGGCCGCGCGTAGGCACATTGCCATCATCCTGGGTCCCCACCCGGAGAACCTTGGCAGGAGCGGCTGTCGTCGCTGCCTGGGTTGGCTCCTCCGTGTTCTCCTCGTAGGTGCAGGCGGGAAGGGCCAGCAACATCACGAACCCCAGGGATCCGGCCCAACGCCCCACCGGCTTGACCATGGCAACGACCTTCCACGAAGGGCAAGAATATGCGACAGGGCGGGCGCCAGCAGGCCGTACGCGAACCCTACGCCTGGACGGTGGGAGGAGCAACAGTCAGCACTCCACACGGAGGCAGCTGCCGCCGCCGTCTCTTCATCGGTTGCTCCATCAAGGCCCTTTTGGACGCTCAAAAGGGCTGATTTGGAGCAATGGACGGGCCATGGCGTAGCCTCTGTCCATGCCGCATATCACCCTGCCGATCCATACCGAACGGCTCATCCTGCGCCGCTTTGACGGCACCGACCTGGACGCCTTCCATGCTTACCATTCGCTGCCGGCAACCGCCCGCTTCCTGCCAGGGCCGGCCAAGACGTACACGCAATCGATGGAGCGGGTGGGCAGGTACGCCAACTTTGTCTTCGAGAAGGAGGGGGACTGGGTGGCGTTGGCCATCGAGGTGCCGGGCGTCCCGGGACTGCAGGGCGAGGTGGTGCTGAAGTGGCTCCCCGGCCATGGCCAGGGCGAAGTGGGCTGGACCCTGGCACCGGCCGCGAGGGGCAAGGGATACGCCACGGAAGCCGCCGCGGCCGTTCTCCGGCTGGGCTTTGAGGACCTGGGGATGCATCGGATCGAGGCACGGCTGGACGAGCTCAACACGGCATCCGCCGGGCTGTGCCGCCGTTTGGGCATGCGGCAGGAGGCACGGCATGTGGACAAGTGGCATTACAAGGGCCAGTGGGCCACCGAGCTGATCTACGCAGTCCTGGCTGACGAGTGGCGCGTGGCCCGGGAATTGGGGCGGCTGCAGCAGAATGCCCCTGGTTGAGCCGAAGGCGCTGAGGCCCGCCCCTTCGGTTAGGCCCGACCCTTCGGTGAGGCCCGCCCCTTCGGTTAGGCCCGACCCTTCGGTCAGGCCCGCCCCTTGAGGATCATGTTCCAGTAGACCTGCGGAAAAATGTCACGGTCCACCACCCAGGACAGCCTGCTCTCGTTCCAGGTGGGGACCCGCGGGATGGTGGGCATGGGCCGGTAGCGGTCATCGAATTCGGCAAACACCACAGTGTCGCGGGAGACGGTGAACGGGCAGACCGAGTAGCCGTTGTATTTGGCGGGCAGTTGCTTCCCCTTCCGCGCTGCCACCAGGTTCTTGGCCAGCACGGACGCTTGCTTGCGCAGTGCACCGCCGGACTTCGAGTTGGTGGTCCCGGCAGCATCACCCAGGGACCAGACGTTCGGCAACCGGATATGCCGCAGGGTTTGCCGGTCCACTTCCACAAAACCGCCGGCATCGCCGGCCGCCGGCAGGTTGGTGGCTTTTAGCCAGTCTGGGGCGGACTGCGGCGGGACGCCGTTCAGGACGTCGTAGTGCAGGTTCTCCTCGTCGCCTGAGCCCGTGTTGCGGATGGTGGCGAGCTGGCCTGCGGCATCAACAGACACGAGTTCGCTGTTGGTCCACAGCTCGATGCCGTACTCGGCGATCTTCCGGTCCAGTTCCCGGTCCACCTCGGGCACGCCGAAAATCGTGGGGTAAGGCTGCACCATGACCACCCGGATCCGGTCCAGCACGCCCTGTTCCTTCCAGTAGTCACAGGCCAGGTACATGGGCTTCTGCGCCGCCCCACCGCATTTGATGGGCCCGGACGGCATGGTGAACAAGGCCGTGCCGGATGTCAGCCCGCTCAGCAGGGTCCAGGCCTTGGGTGCGAGTTCGAATTCGTAATGCGAGGCGCCGTGTGGCGAATGGACTGCCTCGGCGAGCCCGGGCACAGCGTCCCAGTCATACTGCAGGCCCGGGCACACCACCAGCTGCCCGTACGCAACGGTGGTGCCGGACCCAAGAGTCACCGTGTTCGAGTCGGTGTCCACACCGGCGGCTGCGTCCCGGATCCACGTCACGCCTTTCGGGATCAACGGTTCCTGGGGCCGGACCGCTTCCTTGGCTGACGCCCTGCCGCCGGCAATGTGCGAGAACAGCGGCTGATAAAGGTGGTGGTCCCGGGGCTCAACAACGGCCACGTCCTTGACCCCGTACCGCTCCAGCCGGGCGGCGAGGGAGATGCCCGCGTTGCCGCCGCCGATGATGACAACTTCGTGCTGCCCAGCCACCGGGTTATTTCTTTTCCGTCAGGGCCGAGGCTTTGTGGGCCGCGCGGGCTCCGGTTTTGGCGGACTCCACCACATACTGGGGTTCCTCCTCAGTGGCGCGGTGCGTGTGCCCATCCAGCTCGAAGTCGCTGGTCTTTTTCTCCACGATCTTGCCGTGCGTTGTGCCTTGCGGCGTGTTCCATTCCACGGACGTTCCCTTGCTCAACGGCATCTGCACTCCTAGCTGGGATTTGCGGTCGGTAGGGGCTCCACGGCCGGGGCCGTGCCCCCAGTATCCGCTGTTGGGACCGCCGTCTCAACGGGGGCGTACGACGGCGGGGCGTCACCGGGGACCGGCGGCGCCGCCGGTGCCGTCGCGGCCGCAGTTCCTGCCGGAGCAGGTGCTTCGGCTCCCTGGCTGGGCGGTGTTGAAGCCCCCGTTGCTCCTGGGGCTCCTGTCGGCCCGGACGTGCTTGGCGCCGTCGGGCTCTTCGTAGCACCCGGGTCGGCTTTGATGATGGCCGTGATCTGCTCCTTGTAGGCCGCGAGCCGGTCCTGGATTTCGGAGAGCGGCACATTCTGGATGTTCCGGCCGTACTCCGCGATCTCCGTCCAGAGCGCCTGAAGGGCTGCCATGCCATCGTCCGTCAACGGTCCGTCCAAGGTGAGGACCAGTTGGCTGGCGAGGGCGTAGGTAAGGCATTCAAGGCAGTTGTAGTTCGCAGCAGCGGACAGGTTCTCCGGAACAATGACGTCCGCCTGCCCCACGATGAGGACCACCTGGAAACCCACCGCCACGGCAGCACAACCGGTGCAGCTGGCGAAGGCGTAGGCCTCATTGCGCGCATCAACGGGTTCCCCGTACTCAGCCCACACCAGCGCGAATGCCACGCTGTAGGTGACGGAACCGTCGGTGGTGTTCACCGCCAGCGCCTGGTTGCCGTCCCGTTCAGGAGCAGACGGCCGGTCGAACGGGAAGACCCATGATGGAGCGGCGGGACCGGCAGACCCGGCAGGGGAAACGGCAGATGGGCCAGTGGCCGAACCGTCGGCCGGAACCAGCACCATGGCCAGCTGCGGGTTCTCGCGGGTTGGCTTCGCCGCCCCTTCCGGCCAGAGCGCCACGGTCCTGCCGCTGCGCCCCTCACGAAGGGCCGTTCCCGTGGACGGAAAGATTGTTGTTGTCGCATCGGCCAGCGTCCCGCGTTCGTAAGGCTGGACCGGACGGTAGGTCCCGCCGTCGGGCCACCACGCCCAGGCGAGCCCGGCGAGCAATGCCGCCACGGCACCCATGGCAGCGGTGCGCTGCATAAACTTGCCGTGCGTCTTCTGCCAGAGCCCGGTGACCAGTTGCCGCAGGAGCCGCAGCAGGATGTAGAGCATCCCCACCACGGGCAGTACAACGGCCAGGATCGCCAGGACGCGCACCGCAGCGCCGGCAAGGTCGCCGTCGGAAAGGCTTTGGGCGAACAGCCCTTGCTGTTTGGCCGCGCTGCTCCAGGCGGTGGCCAGCAGCCGCGGGAGGGAGATCACCATCATGGCCAGGCTGAATATCAGCAACGGCACCGTGACCAGCACCCACAGGGTCACCACGGTACGTGCCCAGGGCTTGAGGACTTTGTTTTCCGGCCGGCCCCACCGCCAGGGAAGCAGGCCGAGCAGGACCGGCTTGATGCGCTGGAAGAGGTCCGGGACCCCGGTGGCGTCGGCCAGGATGTGGTACCCGTCGAACCTGACCAGGGGCAGCAACTGCCGGACCATCTGCAGGATCTGCGTGACGACCACCAGCAGCAGCGCGTCGAAGCCGGTGGCCCACCATAGCCCCATGATCACTACGGCAACGATGGCGTTGAAGTACAGTCCGCCGGTGTCCGTGCGGAGGCGGCCAGCCCGGCCCAGCCGGTATGAATCAGTGACGTCCGTGAAGAACGCGGGCCAAATGAGGTAGACGCCGGCACCCATGGCGCCCGGTGTGGCGCCGCCTTTGCGGGCGGCTGCGGCATGTCCGAACTCGTGGAAGCCGGCGGAGAGGATGGTGACGGCAAAGATCAGCAGCAGCAGGACAGGGTTCCCGAACGCTTCATGGGTGGCCGATCCCAGCCCCTTCACCATAAGCACCCACCAGCACGAGGCCAGGAATGCCACCGTCACGGCCACCACAATGAACGGGTTGAACAGCACCGCGAACGGTCCCGTGATCCGGCGGGTGCGTTCCGGGTCCGTCACGGTGTAGCGGAAGCGCATGCCCAGCAGTGGGTCGGCCTTGCGAACTTGGGGCTGCGAGCCGTCTGCCAGCCGGAGCAGGCCCAGCGGCAGGAGTTGAGAATCGATCAGGGTGCGCACATTTTCGGCGCTGATCAGCCGCCCGGTTGCCTGGCTGGCGTGCTGGGCGATGTCCTCCACCGTCCGCCTGCCGTCCACCGCTTCCAGCACCGCGAACAGCAACGGCGTCAGCTGGAGGGTCTGGCCGTCCGCGCGGCGCACCAGCGACGGCGGCTCCCGGTAGCCGGATCCCTGGGACGGGCCGATGAGCTGCACGCCATCCGCCGTGGCAGGGACGTGCGGCCGCTGTTCGGCAAAGGGCACAGCAGACGACGGCGGGCCGGCCTGGGAGCGCGGCCCGCCGCTGGTGTGGGTCATCTGGGCTTACTGTTCGAGGTCGGACTGCTGGTCGGCGGAGGCGTTGGCTTCGCCCTCGATGTGCTGGGTGATCAAGGCGTCCTGGTCCGCCACGGCGTAGGCCTGGCTGTCGATGGAACCGATGTTGGCTGCGACGGCGGCGTCGATCGGTGCGGCGACGTTCGCATTGGCGGCCACGGCACCGTTGATGGGAGCCGCAATATCCGCGTCGGCTGCCAGGTCCACGTTGACGTTGAGCAGGTCCCCGTCGAGCGCCGCTGCGGGATCCACGGGCAGCGCGCCAACGTCGGGCAGGGCGTCGGTCAGGCCGCCGTCGGAGACGAGCCCGTCGGTGCCCGCTCCATCCGGAAGGAGGGTGCCGCCGTCGGCCGCCGTTTCGGTGCCGGCCGCTTCTGTGCCCCCGGTAGTTGACGTGCCGTCGGTGCCCGACGTGCCGTCATCGACGGTGTCGTTGCCCTGGTCGATGACGCTGTCCTGCGTGGACTCGGCGTTCGCGTCGGCCACGATGCTCTGGTCAATCATGACGCCCTGGTCCGCCAGCGCCTGCGCGTCCGAGCCGTAGGAGAGGATGTTGGCAGAAGCGGCGGCGTCAATCGGGGCAGCGACGTTGGCGTTGGCGGCCACGGCGAGATCAATGGGCGCTGCCGCGTCGATGCCCAGGTCCAGGTCCGCGTTCAGGTCAAGGACAGAGGCAACTTCCTTATCGGGCAAAGCCGTTGCCTGTTCTGCGATCAGTTCGTCAGCGGTCACGGGACGCATTTCCTGTTCCATGCTCAAACCTCCACATTCAACGCCGGTACTCCTGCCCCCAGCGGGCAGCCAACGCCAGACAATGGTAAGCATGATTAGCTTTTTTGGGAATTGCGCGGGACCTGCCGCGCGCCCTGTTGCAGCAGGTCAGGGCGGTCAGGCGGGTCGGAGTGGCGCAGGAGGCTGCCCTCCCTGCAGCCCGGCTTTGCTCTCCCGCAGGGCATTGACACTGGCAGGCTCCGGGTCCACTCTGGCGCTGTGCCTGCCCATGCGCCGGCCAGCCGGGCCGGATCAGGTGCCTTCCAAAGGAGACTGCTGTGCCTGTTGTAGAGGAAAGTGTGGTTATTGCAAGGCCGCCGCAGGAGGTCTTTGACTTCCTCTCGAAGTTCGAAAACATCGCCGTCTATGATTCCTCCGTCACCTCGTCTGCGCAGGTGGGGGAAGGCCCGGTTGGCCTCGGTTCCCGGGGCCGCGGTACCAGCAAGATCATGGGGCGCCAGTTTGACTGGACTGTGGAGGTCATCGAGTTCGATCCGCCCCGGCGCATGGTGTCCCGTTCGGTCGAGGGCAAGCTGGACTTTACGGTCGCGTTCACACTCGAACCGGCTGCCGACGGCACCCGCCTCACCCAGAGGATCGACGCCGCGTCCGGCTTGGGCGGGGTCTTTGGCAAACTGGCCGACTCCCTGGTGGAACGCGCACAGGGGAGGACGGTCCGCGCGAACCTGGAAACCCTGGCGGAGTGGCTTGCCGAGCACCCGCAGTATTGATGTCCAAAGACCTGCCCGGGAGCCCCCAGCCTGGGGCACGGCGCATCGGCGCAAGACGGACGAACGACGGCGGGACCCGCCCGCCGTCGTCGCCTTAAGTGTTACCGCAGGCCGGCGCCCGGCAGCACCTCCCTGGCCCCGAGTGAATCGGCGATGAAGGCGTAGTCCCAGGCCCGTTCGCGCCACTGGACGTAGCGGCCGGACGCGCCGCCATGGCCGCCGTCCATCTCGATTTTCATCACAATCGGCTGGGTTCCGGTGGTCTTGTTCCGCAGCTCCTGCACCCACTTGGCAGGCTCCACGTAGAGGACCCGGGTGTCATTGAAGGAGGTCACGGCGGCAATCTTCGGATACGCCGCCGGGCGTATGTTCTCGTAAGGGGCGTACGACTTCATGTACGCGTAAACCTCGGGGTCCGTGATCGGATTGCCCCACTCTTCCCACTCCAGCGCAGACAGGGGCAGTTCGGGGTCAAGGATGCTGGTCAACGGGTCCACGAACGGCACCTGCGCCACAATTGCGGCGTACTTTTCCGGTGCAATATTCGCTACGGCACCCATGAGCAACCCGCCGGCCGAGCCGCCCAACGCGGCGATCCTGGTGGGATCCACCCAGCCGGAACCGGCCAGCCAGTCGGTGGCGTCGATGAAGTCGGTGAACGTGTTCTTCTTGGTGAGCTTCTTGCCGTTCTCGTACCAGTGCCGGCCCAGCTCACCGCCGCCGCGGATGTGGGCGATCACGAACACCACTCCGCGGTCCAACAGGGACAGCCGCGCAATGCCGAAGCCCGGGTCCATGCTCATCTCGTAGGAGCCGTAGCCGTACACCAGGCCAGCCGCCGTCGAATCCTGCCGGACTGCCTTGTGCCGCAGCACCGAGAGCGGGATCCGGGTTCCGTCCTGGGCCTTCGCCCACTCGCGCGTGGCCACGTAGTCACTGCCGTCGTAGCCGCCCAGCACGGGGCTTTCCTTCCGGAGCAGCAGCTCCCCGGCGGGCTGTTCGGGGGTGGGCAGCACGAAGTCGTAAACCCGCGACGGCGTGAAGTAGGAGGTGTACCCCAGGCGGATCAACGGGGCCTCGTAATCCGAGCCGCCCACGCCGGCCGTGTACAGCTCCTCATCAAACGCCGGCTCCACTGGCGGTTCCTGTGCGGCTGTCCCCAGCCCGGACAGCCCCATCACCAGGACACGTTCGATGGTGTCCTTGCGGATGGACACCACGAGGTGCGTGGAGGTGACCCCCGCGCCATTGACGCGGACGTCGTCGGAATGCTCCACCACGGTGTCCCACTGCTGCTTTGCCAGCGGCTTGCTGAGCTCGGCCGGATCTGCCAGGGAAACCATGGAGTTGACGGCCCCGCGGTTGTGCGTCAGCAGGATCTTCTCCGATTTTCCGCCGTCCGGGCCCGTCAGCAGGAACGGCTCGGCCTCGTACAGCACGCGCTCGTTGCGCGAGATCACCGTTGTCAGTTCGCCCGCAGGGTCATCGAAGCGGAGCAGGCGGGTCTCGCTGTACTCGGAGCAGCCAATGCCCAGCACGAGGTAGCGCCTGTCGGCGGAGAGCTCGAAGCCGAGCCACATGGCGGCGTCGTCCTCCTGATAAATCACCGCGTCTTCCTCGACGGGAGTACCCAGGGTGTGTGCCTTGACCTGGTAGGGGCGCCAGGACTCGTCCACCACGGTGTAAAAGATGCGGGCGCCGTCCGGGGAGAAGGAGACGCCGTAAAAGATGTTCTCGATGACGTCCGGAAGGAGCTCACCCGTGCGAAGGTCCTTGATGCGCAGGGTGAAGCGTTCGTCGCCGCTGTTGTCCACTGCGTAGGCGTAGAGGTTCCCGTCCACTGTCACGGCCGTGCCGCCGACGGAGAAGAAGGGCTTGCCCTCGGCCTCGACGTTGCCGTCCAGCAGGACCTGTTCGCCCGGGATGTCCACCCCGGGTTCCACGCGGGGCGGAGTCCAGTCCCGGATTGGATTGCCCGTGTTTTCTGCTTTGACCCGGCACTGGATGCCGTACTCCTTGCCCTCCACGGAGCGGCTGAAGTACCACCAGTCGTCCTTGCGGTGCGGGACGGAGAGGTCTGTTTCCTGGGTGCGGCCCTTGATTTCCTGGAAGATGGCCTCGCGCAGCGGCTCCTGATGGGCTGTGACCGCTTCCTGGTAGGCGTTCTCCGCCTTCAGGTGCTCCACAACTTCCTGGGATTCCTTGTCCCGCAGCCACTCGTAGTTATCCACATAGGTGTCCCCGTGGTGCGTGCGTTCGGTGGGGACCTTCCTGGCAACCGGGGGAGCGGGCGTGGCAGTCGCGGTGCTGGCGGAATCCTGCAGGGGAGTCTGGGTCATGGTTTCAATATATCGACCCGCCCCGACAATGGACCGGCCGTTCGCTACCGGACGAGAGCTCCGCCGCGCGACCCCGTCAACACCACCCCGAAACCCTCCATCACCTTCCGCCCCTTTCGGCCCGACGCCCCATCACCTTTCGCGCGAATCCGGACGATGCGCTATCAGGTTTGGTCCCCAACGGCCCGTCTTGGGGACCAAACCTGATAGCGCATCCGGGGAGGTCGGGTGGCCTAGTGGGGTTCCGGGCGCAGGCGTATCCTGTTCACGCTAAGGCACATCCGCCCAGCGTGAGAGGGGAAGCATATGACCATCCCGCCAGTGCACGAGCCCGAACCGTTCCCGCCGGAACCAGGCCCGGACCAGCCTGATCCCACCCAGCCCGGCCATCCCGGCCCGCAGCCGCCCAATCCGTTCCCCGCGCCGGAACCTCCCGGTCCGCTGCCGGTGCCGGATCCAGGGCCCGCACCGCTGCGTCCGGATCCCACCCGGAGCTGATTGCCCAAACCCCTAAAAGAAGGGGCCTTCCGCACACCGCAGGGGGCCCCTTCGCCGTGTCCGCGCGGACTGAAAAAGCATGAAAAATCTTCCCCAAAACCGCTTGCAGACCTGCTGGCCCAGTGGTAAAAAATCTATATCAGCCAACATAGATCGGCTGGTACCACAACCAATGTTGGACCGTCTCTTACGAGGAGGGAAGCCATGTTGATGCGAACCGATCCGTTCCGCGAGCTGGACAGGCTGGCCCAGCAGGTCCTCGGAACGGCAGCGCGTCCGGCAGCGATGCCCATGGACGCTTGGCGTGAGGACCAGGAATTCGTCGTCGCCTTTGATCTGCCCGGCGTGGCACTGGATTCAGTGGATCTGGATGTGGAACGGAATGTCCTGACGGTGCGGGCCGAGCGCCCTGAGCCTGCAGGCAAAGACACCGAGTTGATCGCCTCCGAGCGGCCGCGCGGCGTGTTCAGCCGCCAGCTGATCCTCGGGGACACCCTGGATACCGATAACGTCAAGGCAAGCTACGACGCCGGTGTCCTGACGCTGCGGATTCCTGTCGCCGAAAAGGCCAAGCCGCGCAAGATTGAAATTGAAACGAAGGGGGCAAAGCAGGAAATTTCCGCCTAGTCTCAACAGGATCGGGACGTCGGGTATTGATTAATTGTTGACTGCCTTTTGGGCGGATCGCCAAGTATGCACGCCACAGCGCTTAAAGCGCACCGGCAGCCTACACCTGAACCTCCCGATACGGTGGCCCCCGGCTTCAGCCGGGGGTCATCCCATGCCCAGGTGTCCCTGCAATGCGTTTAGGTGTTCAGCTCCAGCATCAGGGCGGGCAGTTCGTCGGCGAGCTCGCGGGCGAGGAAGCCGAGGGGGCCCATCCTGCTGGCGAGCCGGTCGGCTGCCGCGGCGTGCAGATGCGTCCCCCAGCAGGCCGCCTGCGTGCTGCTGGTTCCCCGTGCGCGGAGGCCCGCAATCGCGCCGGCCAGCACGTCGCCACTTCCGGATGTTCCCAGTCCGCCATAACCCGTGGTCATCTGCCACAGCTCCGGTTCGTCGGCCGCGTCCCCGCCGGACGGCCGGGCGATCAGGCCCTGGCAGCTCACCACCGCCTGGAACTTATCCGCAATTTCAGCAACATCTGCCGCCAGGTCATCCACGTCGCGCTCCAGCAGGACAGCCGCCTCCTTGGGATTCGGCGTGAGGATCAGCCGCCCCTTCCACGGGTCCAGCTGGTCGGCCACTTTCAGCAGGCCGCCCAAGGCATACGCATCAAGAACGACGGCGGGACCTCCGCCCCCTTTTCCCTCACCGGAGCCTGAATCACCCGAGCCTGAACCGCCGTCGGTCTCCCGATCGAGCAGGGCCCGCAACAGAGCCTCGGCAAGGTCCTGGTCATCCAGCCCGGGGCCCACCAGGATCGCGTCCGCCCGGTTGAGGTAGGACGAGAGCACGTCCAGCCCTTCGCCTGTCACCGACCCATCAGGGGTTTCGGGCAGCCCCATGGCCCCGCATTCGGGGAGCGCCACAGCTACCTGCATGGCCACGGATTCCGCCACCGCCAGCGTGAGTTTGCCCGCGCCGGCCCGCAGGGCGGCAGTGCCGGCCAGCAGCGCAGCACCCGGGGTGAACCGTGCGCCCCCGATCACCAGCACCGAGCCGCGTGAATACTTGTCCTCGCCCGCGGCCGGCAGCGGCCAGTCACGCAGCAGCGACGGCGTCACCAGCGTGGGGGACGTGGACTCATTTCGGGTGGACACTGGCATCCCCCGCATGCTCGGTGACTGTGACACCCTGCTCCGTGAGGTGGTCCGCAACGTTGAAGCTCTCCAATGTCCAGGGACCCGCCCCTGACGGCCGGACATACCGTGTCAGCGAGGCATTAAGGACGGACGTGTTCGCCGCCAAGTCCAGGAGTTCCCGCTCGTTCATGCCCTCCAGCACGTACCGGAACAGCATGATCACGGCGTCATGGCAGACCAGCATCACCCGGTGCCCGGTGCTGAGGTTGTTCAGCTCGTCCAGGACGGAGCGCAGGCGCAATGCCACGTCGGCCCATGATTCCCCGCCCGGCGGTCGGTAGTACATCTTGCCCAGCCACTCCCGGCGTTCGGCCTCCTCCGGGAAGCGCTTTTCCACCCCCCTCCGCGTCAGCCGGTCCAGGATGCCGAGTTCCCGGTCGCGCAGGCGCTCATCCGTGCGGACCTTCACAGGCCACCCTGCGGTTTCCACGGCAATCTCGGCAGTCTGCAGCGCCCGCGCATAAGGAGAGGAAACCACGGCATCAGGCCGGAGGTCTTCAGCGATCCGTGCCAGCGCCGCACCCAATGCCTTGGCCTGCTCCTGGCCGGTCCCCGAGAGGTTCACGTCCGCATCCCTTGCCGGCACCTCGATCACCTCGGCCCCGGCCACCCTCGCGTCCGTGGCCGCCACGTTGCCTTCGCTCTCGCCATGGCGGACCAGGAGCAGTTCCACCGCCCCGGCCTCCTGGACAGCCTCCGTCAGCCCGTTCTCTTTCACAAGAAATCACCCCGTCCGCGTGCCGTGCCGAATGCAGGAACACTATCAGCGGCGTACCCACCGGGCAGCGGTGTAAACGGAAAAGCCCTAGATGCCGTCACGGCACGGAGAACCGGCCGATGCCCTTACGGCACTGCGAAATCGCCGATCCGGCCCTCCCTCAGCGCCGCCCCGACAGCGCCGATGCCGCCGTAGTCGGGGAGGATTACCGACTGGCCGGCGATCATTGCGTAGCCGGCCGTGGGCAGGGTCATGGTGCCGATCGCGTTGGTGTCCAGGTTCCGCAGGCTGTAAGCGAGGATGGCGGCCTGGACCGGATCGAAGCCCTTGTCCACGGTGAGGCAGCAGGAGGCGAAGTCCACCAGGCTACGGACCGCGGTGACGTCATTCAGGGCGCCGCCAGCGGTGAGCCGGGCGAGGATGGCGCGGAGCATGGTCTGCTGGTTGCGCACCCGCTGGAAGTCGCCGTCGGCAAATGCGTACCTCTCGCGGACGAACTCCATCGAGGCCTGCCCGTCCAGGTGGTTCACACCGGGACCGAAGACGTGCCCGGTATCGTGCGTGGACTGGAACGGCAGGGTGACGTTGACATCGATTCCGCCGAGATTATCGATCAGTCCCCGGAAGCCGTTGAAGTCCAGCATCAGGGTGTGGTCGATGGTGATGCCCAGGAGTTGCTGCACCGTCTGGGTGGTCATGTCGATGCCGCCGTACTGCAGCCCCGCGTTGATCTTCCCGCCGCCGAAACCGGGGATGTCCACCCACAGGTCCCGGTTGATGGACACAATGTACAGGGTGTGCCGGTCCGCCGGGACGTGGACCACCATCAGGGTGTCCGAGCGGTGGTCCATGGGCTCACCGGTTGCCGCCGTATGCGCCGCCGCGTCCCGGGCGTTCTCGCGGCTGTCGCTGCCGATCACCAATACGTTCATGGCGGCCGCAGGAAGCTCCGGAATGGGGGGAGGCGGTGGCGGGGGTGCCGGGGCAGGGGGCGGCGTTTCCGAGGGTGTCTCGCTTGGAGTGGGCATCTGGGAAGCAGTTTGGGGTCCTGCGGGCTGCGCTTCCGAGCCGGCCCGGTTCAGGTTAACGATCGCGACGACGGCGACCGCCACGAGTGCCAGCGCCAGCAGGGCCGCGATCCAGCGGCGACGTCCGTGTGCCACCCAGCCCAGGCCGTGGGGATGCGTGCTGGAGGGGTCAGAACCGCCTGGCGTGCTCATTGTGCCTCACCTCATTGTGGACTTGGTGGGATCAGTGTCCGCCCGCCGGGCCTTCGCTGGCTATATACGTATCCAAACTGTCATCTGCCATGGGTGGAAGATGCTGTTCCGCTCTCCCGGGGAGGGGCTGGGTTGCCGGGCTTTAAGCGGGCGCGCCGGCGTTCCGGGAGCCGGGGCATTGAGGCGTGCATGGCGCAGGATGGACACAATGGCCGGCGCCAGTTCATCCTCCATCTGGCGGTATACCTCCGGCGCCCTGCGGTATGGGTCGATGATGTCGTTCTCCGCCGGGTCTGCGGGCAGCGAGAGGTGCCGGACTGCGGCGGCGCGCGCAGGCAAGCCCCGCCAGAAGGCGTGGTTGGCAGCGAGGGGATCGCCGTCGTCGTACGTTTCCCCGGGTACGGTGCCCGCAGCCCCGGCGCGCTGGTCCAGGACGTCGAGCATCCGGGCGAACTCGCGGAGGGTGAAGGTGCGCTTGAGCAGGGATGCATCAAGCTGGAGGACTTCGCCGCGGTGCCCGGCGGTCATGGTCAGCACCAGGTCGACACCGCGCAGGATCTTTGGAGTCAGCTGGCGGGCGGCGAAATGCTCCGGGTCGCCCCCGAACGTGCGCACGATGTCCGCGGAAATCGGCTGCATGGGGTCGCCCACCATGGCCCGGGTCCCTGCGCTGCGCACCTCGAAACCATCCGGCACCACCTGGTTGAGCCCGGCCTGCAGCAGCCGCTCGGCCACGGGAGAGCGGCAGATGTTGCCCGTGCAGACAGTGAGGATTCTTACTGGTGCGGGTGAGTCCAAGGGAGATTTCTCTTTCCAGCCGGTGCGTCCGTGCCTTTCAACTTAACACGCGACGGGCTTGCCGGGCCCGCCCCACCCCGGACGCTCCATCACCTTTCGCGCGTTTTTCGGCGACGCTCCATCACTTCCCGAACGGTTTCCGGCGACGCTCTATCACCTCAGGAGAGGAAGCACGATGATATGACTGTGGAAAGCTTGATCGAACGGGACTGCGTTATCGCCGGCGGCGGCCCGGCAGGGATGGTGCTCGGCTACCTGCTCGCGCGAAAAGGCCTGCGGGTCAGCGTCCTGGAGAAACATGGGGACTTCCTGCGCGACTTCCGCGGCGACACCGTGCACCCGTCCACCGTCACCCTGCTGGGCGAGCTCGGGCTGCGCGAAAAGTTCCTGGAACTTCCGCTGACCAGGTTGTCCACCCTGGACGCCGTCGTGGACGGACAGCGGATCACTATCGTCGACTTTGGCACCCTTCCCGCCCCGGACAACTTCCTCGTCCTCGCGCCCCAATGGGACTTCCTGAACTTCCTCGCCCGCGAAACGGCGGCGTTCCACACCTTCGAACTCCGCATGCTCACCGAGGCCACCGGGCTCATCATTGAAGACGGCCAGGTGCGCGGCGTCAGGGCAAGAACGTCCGACGGCGGGCTGGAGATCCGCGCGACGCTCACCGTCGCTGCCGACGGACGCGCGTCCGCCTTGCGCGCCGCTGCCGGGCTGGTTCCCGATGACTTCGGAGTGCCCATTGACGTGCTCTGGTTCAACCTGCCCAAGCCGCCGGACCCTCCGCCCGTGACGCTCGGCTACATCTCGGCGCAGGGGCTGGTCCTCACAATCGACCGCGGCGACAGGTATCAGTCGGGAATGGTGATCCCCAAAGGCGGCTTTGACGAGCTGCAGTCGGCGGGGATCGAAGCCCTTCGGGCGCGGATCGTTAGCGCGGCCCCATCCCTGCTGCCCGTCGTCGGAACCCTCGCCGGCTGGGACCAGGTGAAACTCCTCACCGTCCAGATCAACCGGCTTCGGCGCTGGCACCGCCCTGGGTTTATTGCCATCGGCGACGCCGCCCACGCGATGTCACCCATGTTCGGCGTGGGTGTGAACTTCGCAATCCAGGACGCCGTCGCGCTGGCCAACGCTGTTGCGGAAGACCTCGCCACCGGAACTGCTCCGGACCAGAAGCTCGCGGGCGTGCAGCGGCGCCGGGAGATGCCGGTGAAGATCATGCAGCAGCTTCAGCGCAACGGGCACAGGGTGCTGTTCAGGGCTGCCACCGGGAACCGCGTCGCACCCCGCTGGCTGGTGCGGCTCTTGCGTGCCGCCTCGCCGCTGCTGCGCCCGGTGACAGCCCGGTTCATCGGAGTCGGAATCCGCCCCGAACATATCAGCCACCCTGAACCCGCCACACGCCGCGCCTGACCGGCCCGTGTGGCTGCCCCAAGCCTGAGGGAAAGTCAGAGGCCGGCCAGGAGTTCCTTCATCTCCGCGATCTCCGCTTCCTGGGCCGTGACAATGTCGTGCGCGAGCTGGATGGCCTCCGGGTTTTTGCCCCCGCCGATCTCCTGCTTGGCCATGTCGATGGCGCCTTCGTGGTGCCCCGTCATCTGCTCCATAAACAGCTGGGCAGCCTCGGTTCCCTGGGCCGCCTTGAGCTTGTCGAGGCCCTCGGCGTCCACCATGCCGGACATGCCGTGCCCGGAATGGTCGGACATCATGGTGGGCACATTCCAGCTTGTCCGCCAGCCGGTCATGGTCTCGATTTCCGGTGCCTGGGCGTTCTTGATCCTGGTGGCCAGCGCGGCGACATCCGCGGGCAGGTCCGGCTTGGCCAGGACGATCTCGCTCATCTCAACAGCCTGGGCATGGTGCGGAATCATCATCTGGGCAAACACGATGTCTGCCTGGTTATGGTCGGCGTTGGCCTCCGGCGTCATGCTGGACATGGGGCTGGAGCTGCCATGGCCGGAGTGCATGCTGCTGCCCCCGGACGATCCGGAATCGGACGCGCAGCCAGCCAGTCCGAGCGAGGCAGCCAGGGCAGCGGCGATGGACAGGGTTTTGATCTTCGTAGTCATGTGGGGTGTCCTTCAAGAAAGTAGTAAATCGGGCCGTTTGGTGCGTGGTGAGCTACGCGGGGGCCGGGTTTACGTTCGCGAGATGGACAGTTCACCGGGCGTGGGACTTGCCGGCCTGTAGGAGCAGGGAAGGACCGGACTGATACCGGCCGCGGGGCCACGTTGCAGGGCAAGGGTTTCCTCGGGCGGAAAGACAGTCAGTGACGGGGTCTTGGCCAGGAGGATGCATGCTGGTCCCGCGTCCTGCATCCCCGGGCAGGAACCCATGCAGTGGTCCGTTGCCAGGCTTGTGTGTGCCGCATGCCCTCCATGCGCGGCCGCCTTATGCAGACCGTCGGCCGCGTGTGAGACCATGGCTTCCTGCACCACCGGGCGGGACGAGTGCTCCGAGTGGCCGGCGGTCATGACGTGCATTCCCAGGATCCCGGCCACGACGGCGAGCACAACAGCCAGCAGAGCCGCCGTGCGGGGGACTGCCGGCAAAGTTTCGAGGCGTGCAGTCACCGGCGGTTCCTCCTTCCCGGGAATTGGCGGCACATGGTTGTAAGTGGGGCAGCGTTTCTAACGTACCTCGGCGGGGTTCAGTTTCAGGCGCCGCAGCAGCTGGGCGTTCAGGGCCACCACGATGGTGGACACGGACATCAGCACGGCGCCGGCGGCGGGGGAGAGCACCACGCCGGCGAAGGCCAGGACGCCTGCGGCCAGTGGCACGGACAGGATGTTGTAGCCGGTGGCCCACACCAGGTTCTGCCACATCTTGCGGTAGCTCGCCCGGGACAGGTCCACCATGGACAGCACGGCGCGCGGGTCGTTTCCGGCCAGCACCACACCGGCCGATTCCATCGCCACGTCCGTCCCCGCGCCGATCGCAATGCCTACTTCGGCGCGGGCCAGCGCGGGTGAATCGTTGACGCCGTCGCCCACCATGGCCACCTTCAGGCCGCGGGCCTGCAGCTCCGCCACCTTCTTGTCCTTGTCCGCGGGCAGGACCTCGGCAAACACTTCGTCAATCCGAAGGT
The DNA here is from genome assembly GCF_059091705.1 of Arthrobacter sp. Ha26. Classification (NCBI taxonomy): domain Bacteria; kingdom Bacillati; phylum Actinomycetota; class Actinomycetes; order Micrococcales; family Micrococcaceae; genus Arthrobacter; species Arthrobacter sp. Ha26. The sequence goes on along the minus strand of NZ_JBNHGX010000001.1, from coordinate 585,087 downwards.
CCGCCGCGACCGCCTGTGCCACCTGGCGCGCGTCGCCGGTGATCATTGCCACCTTGACCCCGCGCTGCTGCAGGGCAGCCACCGCCTGCCGCGACTCCGCCCGCACCGCGTCCTCGAGGCTGACGGCGCCCAGCACGCGGCCGCCGTCGTCAATCACGTGCAGGACGGCCGCGCCGCGGTCCATCCACCCCCGCGTTGTGCCGGACAGGGCAGAGGGTACGACGGCGCCAAGCTCGCGCAGGAGCGCGGGCCCGCCCACGTGCACGGTGCGGCCGTCCATGGAGGCGCGGACGCCGCGGCCGGTGAGCGACGTAAAATCGTCGACGGCGGGCAGGGCCAGGTTCCGTTCCCGGGCGGCGCGGACAATGGCCCGGGCCACGGGGTGTTCGCTGTCGGATTCGACGGCGGCGGCCAGGGCCAGCAGCTCATCGGCGTCCACATCCGGCGCGGCGGCCACGTCCTTAAGCTCCGGTTCGCCGGTAGTGAGGGTGCCGGTCTTGTCGAACAGGACAACGTCGATGGTGCGCATCCGCTCCAGCGCCATCCGGTTCTTGATCAGGACGCCGGCGCGGGCTGCCTGCTCCGTGGAGATGGCAATGACCAGCGGAATGGCCAGGCCCAGGGCATGCGGGCAAGCGATCACCAGGACGGTCACAGTCCGGGTCACCGCTTCGGGAATGCTGCCCAGCAGTGCCCACACGATAAAGGTGATGACGCCGGCGCCCGCCGCGAAGTAGAACAGGAAGGCCGCGGCGCGGTCGGCCAAAGCCTGGGCCCGCGACGAGGAAGCCTGCGCTTCGGCCACCAGCCGCTGGATGCCGGCCAGCGCGGTATCGTCGCCCACGGCGTCCACCCGGACCCGGACACTCGAATCCGTAGCCACGGTTCCGGCCACCACGGCGTCCCCCGGGCCTCGCGGGACCGTCTTGGATTCACCGGTGATCATGGATTCGTCGAACTCGGCCTGCCCCTGAACCACCGTGCCGTCGGCGGGCATCCGGGCGCCGGAGCGCACCAGCACTAGATCGGCGGGGCGGAGTTCTGAGACGGGAACGGTTTCCGTGCCGGCGTCCGTGATGCGTTCAGCTACATCGGGCAGCAGCGCGGCGAGCGCATCCAGAGCACCCTGAGCCGAACCCAGGGCCCGCATCTCGATCCAGTGGCCCAGCAGCATGATGGCCACCAGCAGCGCAAGTTCCCACCAGAAGTCCAGATCGAAACCGCCCAGGCCCAGGCTGGTAATCCACGACGCGGTAAACGCCACCGTGATGGCCATGCCGATCAGGAGCATCATGCCGGGCCGGCGGTCCTTCAGCTCCTGCAGCCCGCCCTTGAGGAACGGCTGCCCGCCGTAGAGGAAGATCACTGTGCCCAGGACCGGGGGGATCCAGGTGGAGCCGGGGAACATGGGGGCCATATACCCCAGGATGTGGCCCACCATGGGGCTGAAGTAGACCACGGGAACGGAGAGCGCCAGTGTCAGCCAGAACCTGTTCTTGAACATGGCTGTGCTGTGCCCGGCGTGCTGGCCGTGGGTGTGGACGGCGTGGTCGTCGTCGTGCTGGGCAGGGTGGTGCTCGTGCGCGTGCCCGTGTCCGTGCCCTGCAGCAGCCGCGGCCGGGGCTGAAGCAGCCCCCGCGTCGGTGAGGGTGCCGCTGGACCGGCTGTCGTCGTCGTGATGGTGCATGTGGTCCTGCATGTGTTCCTCCTTGGAGGACGTCGCCGCCACTGCCTGGCGGCGAAAGGTGATGGAGCGTTGCGGTAGGTCGTGCGAAAGGTGATGGGCGTCGCCCGGATCAGCGCGAAAGGTGATGGGGCGTGGCAGGGTTGAACGGCTGTGAAAGCGGGTGCGGTGCACCGCCGGGACATACCACTTCACTGGCAACACTCCAAAATATACCCCTAGGGGGTATACGTGTCAACGGAGTGCGGCTTTCCCCAACCCTGCGTGCGCAGCACACAAACCTGGACGCCACCTATCCGCCGCGCGCCATCATGGCCATACTTGTCACAGGGCAATGGTGCCTGCCCTGGCCGCGTGCGGCCGGGAAATCTAGACCGGAGGTGGCTTTGTGGCTGAACTCAGCAGCCCCTACACATACTCCAGTGCCCTGGGGGACGACCAGTGCGTGGCTGGCACCTATCATGTGGAACTGGACGGCTGGAAGTTTGAGTGGTCGGACGGGATGTACCAACTTCACGGGTACCAGCGCGGCGAGGTGGTCCCCACGATTGAACTGCTGTTCTCCCACAAACACCCGGACGACAGGGCGCGCTGCCAGGAAATCGTTGAGCAGGTGTCCCGGACCGGCGGCTACTTCTGTATGTATCACCGCATCATTGATTCCCGCGGGCGGACCAGGCGGGTGCTGACCTCTGGCGATGGAATCTTGGACGCCACCGGAAAAGTGGTTGCCATTGACGGCGTGATGGTGGATCTCACCTCCACCCTTCGGCGGGAAACCGAGGAGACGGCACGGGATGCGGTGATAGGGGCAACCTCCACCCGCAGCGTCATCGACCAGGCGCGCGGAATCCTGATGGGCCAGCTTGAGATGAACTCCGATGATGCCTTCCAGGTGCTTGTGAGCACCAGCAGCCACCGCAACGTCAAACTGGTGGTGGTGGCCGCCGAACTGGTGAAGCTGGCCAACTCCGGGGCGACGCGCCGTTATTTGAACGACGCGGTGGCTGCCATCGCCCAGGACAGCAGGCCGGCGGGAAGCGGGCGGCGCCGGGCGGGCTAGGAGTCCCCTGTAGGATGGTTTGAAGGTGCGCCGGGAAGTCTGGTCGGCATAATTTTGTCGAGCCAAGTTTGAGGACCCTTTATGAGCCAAACGCCCCGTTCCGGTGCCACCCGGTCCACGATTTTCGGCCGCGGCAGTTATGCCGAAGCCTTGCGGATCGGGGAGATCCTTCGCAAGGAAACCGTGGGCGGCGCCCTGCTCGTTGCCGCAGCCGTAGTGGCCCTGGTGTGGGCCAACTCGCCGGCGTCGGACAGCTACTTCGCCTTGCGGGACTTCAAAGTCGGCTATGAGCCCTGGCATCTTCAGCTGAGCCTCGGCGCGTGGGCGGCGGACGGACTGCTTGCCATCTTCTTTTTCCTGGTGGGGCTTGAGCTTAAGCGGGAGTTCGTGGCGGGGGACCTCCGCCAGATCAACAAATCGATTGTTCCGGTAGCTGCGGCCTTCGGCGGAGTGGTGGCCCCAGCGGCCATCTACGCCCTGATCAACCTCGCCAGCCCGGAAACCCTCCGCGGCTGGGCCATCCCCACCGCCACGGACATCGCGTTCGCGGTGGCGGTCCTGGCCATCATCGGTTCCCACCTCCCCAGCGCCCTGCGGATCTTCCTGCTGACACTGGCCGTGGTGGATGACCTCATCGCCATCAGCATCATCGCGTTCTTCTACTCCAGCGACCTCCAGGTCATGCCGCTGCTCCTGGCGCTCATTCCGCTGGCCGTCTACGCGTTCCTGGCGCAGAAATACCGCCGCTTCTTCGGCCGGCATACAGCAGCAGCCTGGCTGATCCTGCTGCCGCTCGGGGTGGCCACCTGGGCCCTTGTCCATGCCTCGGGCATCCACGCGACCGTGGCGGGGGTCCTGCTCGGCTTTGCCATCCCCGTGATCCGTTCCCAGGCCAGCGGCGGGCCGGAAGCAGGGCCAGGCCTTGCCGAGATCTTCGAGCACCGGTTCCGGCCCATCTCCGCCGGCATCGCCGTTCCCATCTTTGCGTTTTTTTCCGCCGGCGTGGCCGTGGGCGGCTGGGAGGGCCTTGGCTCTGCCCTGACTGATCCCGTGGCCTTGGGCATCATTGTGGCGCTGGTGCTGGGCAAACCGGTGGGCATCATGGGCACCACCTGGCTCCTGACTAAGACCAGCAGGGCGCGGCTGGACGATTCCTTCGGGTGGATCGACGTCTTCGGAGTGGCGGTCCTGGCCGGCATCGGGTTCACGGTGTCCCTGCTGGTGGCCGAGCTCAGCTTTGGGCAGGGAAGCCCGCATGATGACCACGCCAAGGTGGGAATCCTGACTGCATCCCTGCTGGCGGCGTTGCTCGCCACTGTTGTGCTGCGCGCCAGGAACCGCCAATACCGCGCAGCTGAGGAAGCCGAACAACTGGACGCGGACCAGGACGGCATCCCGGACGTCTACCAGGAGCGGCCTTAACGCCGGCCGCTCCCGGCGATGGTGTCAGCGGCGCACTGAGCGGCGCCCGGCAACTGCCTCGGCGGTTCCCACCAGGAGCACCGAGGCGATGACGGCCACCACGAAGCCCAGGAAGTTCAGCTCGAAAATGTTCCCGGTGCCGAGCAGCGAAGCCACCACGCCCCCAATGACGGACCCCACAAGGCCCAGCAACAGTGTGGCAAGCAGGCCAAGGTTCTGCTTGCCAGGTTTGATGAGGCGGGCAAGTGCGCCAATGATCAGGCCGGCAACAATAAATCCGATCACGGTGTTCTCCTTCGGTTTGGCGGGCATGTGGCCCGTACGGCCCTGGCGGGTCCGCATCGGCTTAATTGTAAGCATGCTGACCTTATGTCCGCGGCTGCCGCTCAGGAGCGGCAGACAGGGCCGCCGCTCCTTAGCGCTCGAGCAGGGCCCGGATGCTGTCCCCGGCTGCGTCGGAACCCCTGCCGCTGACGGCGCCCATTCTCAAGCCGTGGCCAGCGGTTTAGCCGGCGCCTCGACGTGCCGGATCTCCAGCGCCTCAGGATCCAGCAACTTGCGCGTGCCGGTCCGGGCGTCCAGGATCCAGAACAGTTCCAGGGCCGGAACCACGTCCGTGACCCGTCCCCGGTGGAAAAGCTTGCCGTTGTGCCACGCTTCGATCTGGTCGCCGATGCGAAGCTGGGCGGTGCGTACTCCTTGTGCCTCCATGATGCGGTGCCTCCTGCTGTTGTATCCCCGTGGTCACAGCTTGCCCGGCGGAGGTTGCTGAAATGTTTCAATCCAGTGTTTTTTCTGTATCCAGTGGCGGGATTACGACGACGGCGGTCCGGCGCGACATATCGCGGCGGGCTGCGGTTCTCATGAACACGTGATGCTTACGGCCCGCGCCGACGGACTGGACACACCGACGCGCAGATTCACCCTCGACGCGGAAATGCAGCCCCGACGCGCAAATTACTTGACGCGCTGGATATAAGCGGTGCGCGTTGAAATCTGCGCCTCGAATGCGCATGTGCGCGTCGAAGTCCGGCATCTTTCAGGTGGCCGCCTCGCGCCGGGCTGCTGAAACGGCCTCCTCGATGCCCGCGGTCCAGGGTTCACCGTGCCCGGGAAGCACCAGGGAAGCCCCGGTCTGTGCCAGTTGGGTGAGGGTGTCCAGGTTCTGCAGGCTGTCCATGGTTGCAGCTCCGGCCACGATGCGCGGACCGGTCCGGCCGGAATACGGGTCAAGCGTCACGAGTGCATCCCCGCTGAACAGCACGTCCCTGTCCCGCAGGTACAGCCCGCAGTGCCCCGCCGTATGCCCGGGGGAGAACACCACCTCGGGCGAGCCCGGCACCGGCAGGGTCCCGGACTGGGCCGGAAACAGGGTGAGGTCATCCACGCCGTGCACCCTCAGCGCCCCCGCCCGCGTCATTCGGGCCAGGACGGGAAAGCCTTGAGGATGGGCCAACGCGAACACAAAACGGGACTTCTCGTGCTGGTACCGGTACGGGTGGCGGGCAATGAAGGAGTCGCCGCCGTGGACCCAGACCGGCACCTTGAACTCCGTATGCAGCCGATGCGCCAGGCCCAGGTGGTCGAAGTGCGCGTGGGTGAGGACCACCGCCTTGATGTCGCCGATCGCATGTCCGAGTCCCTGGACGGACTCCGCCAAGTACTTCCACATCGCGGGCAGCCCGGAGTCCACCAGCGTCAACCCATCGGCGCTTTCCACCAGGTAGAAGTTGACGTAAGCCTTGGAGATCCGGTGCACGCCCTCGGCCACGGTGGTGAACGACGCCCTGCCGGTGGCGGGCTGCGTCATCGCCTGGCTCCTGCCAGCCGCCCTGAACTCCGCCGCACCGCCCGGACTGCAGCAACAGCGCCCAGCCCGGCCAGCACCCACGGCCCGCCCACCAGTAAAGGATCAATCCACTGGTGGTTGACGTCGGCCCGCTTCTGCCCGAACCGGGAGCGGACGCCGTGGCGGGAGAACTCGCTGAGCACCCCGGTTTCGGTGACCGGATTGTCCGGCCGCAGCGTGGCCAGCGACCGCAGGTGGTGTTCCCACGCGTCCACCCGGTCAGCGGCAATCAGCAGAAGCCAGTGCGCGGCCCGGCCCTCGCTGAACCTGGCGTAGGCATATTTCCTGATGGCTCCCGATGCTCCCTTTGGCGGGGACGACGTGCCGAAAACGGGAGTCAGCATGGCGTGTTCGATGGACCGCTCCCGGGGCCACTCCTCGGGCTGGCGCTCGGGGAAGTCCCAGTGCGCGCCGGTGGGGATGCCCGGTTTTTCCCGGGGAAACGACGGGCGGTCCGCCGGGTCGAGGTCCACGCCCCAGCCCGGAATCCGCGCCAGCAGCGAGGCCGCGGACTCCTTGGGCAAAGGCCGGGCCCCTACGTATGGCGTTGGGTGTGTGTCTGCTGAATCAGTCATGCTGCGCTCACTTTCACGATGCGGTGGAAACGATGAGCGGCTTGATGCAGTCATCGAGCTTCGCGGAGAACAGGTGGTACCCCTCGGCGATGTGCTCCAGGGGAATGCGGTGGGTGACGATGTCGCTGGGCTTCAGGTACCCGTTCCGGATGTGTTCGAACAACCGCTGCCACTGCCGTTTCACCGGGCACTGGTTCATCCGCAACGTGAGGCCCTTGTTCACGGCATCGCCAAACTTCACGGCGCTGAAGATCGGCCCGTATGCGCCCACCACGGACACAGTCCCGCCCTTGCGCACCGCATCGATGGCCCAGTTCAGTGCCACCGGCGAGCCACCCTGCAGCTTCAGCTTTGCTGCGGTCACATGCTGCAGGAAGTTGCCGTCCGCCTCGGCCCCCACGGCATCGATCACGACGTCGGCGCCCAGGTAATCAGTGGCCTTCTTCAGGTGCACCACAATGTCGTCGTACTCCACAAAGTTGTACGTCTCGGAGTGTGCAAACGAGCGCGCCTTCTCCAGCCGGTATTCCAGGTGGTCGATCACGATCACCCGTCCGGCGCCCATCAGCCAAGCGGACTTGGCCGCGAAAAGCCCCACGGGCCCGGCGCCGAACACCACCACGGTGTCGCCTTCCACGATGTCGCCCAGCTGCGCACCGAAGTAGCCGGTGGGAAGCGCGTCAGTGAGGAGGACGGCGTCCTCTTCGTCCATCCAGTCCGGAATCTTGGCGGGTCCCACATCGGCGAACGGCACGCGCACAAACTCAGCCTGGCCGCCGTCGTACCCTCCGCAGGTGTGGGAGTAGCCGTAGATGCCGCCCACCGCCGTCGCGTTCGGGTTGACGTTGTGGCAGTTCGAGTAGAGGCCGCGGGAGCAGAAGTAGCAGGAGCCGCAGTACACGTTGAAGGGCACCATGACGCGGTCGCCGGGGGCGAGGTTCTGCACCGACGGGCCAACCTCGTGCACCACCCCCACGAACTCGTGCCCGAACGTCATCCCCACCCGCGTGTCCGGCATCATGCCGTGGTAGAGGTGCAGGTCGGAGCCGCAGATGGCCCCCGTAGTGACCCGCACGATCGCGTCGTTGGGATGCTCGATCCTGGGAATGTCTTTTTCTTCGACCCGGATCTTGTACGGGCCGCGGTAAACCATCGCTCGCATGAGCGCCGCCTCACATTTGTGGCTGGCAGTGCGGTTCCCTCCATTGCAGGAACCACCCCGCTGCTGGAGGCGCACCGCGTGCCCTACGTTTCCACCTGGTGCGGGAATTGGTCAAGGGCGGTAGCCCAGGGTGGCCGCTGACGGGGCCCCAGGTGGTTAGCGCGGACGACGGCGGGTAGGGACAAAGTGAAAGGCGCGCCGAAGAGGGGACGGAAGAGTGTCACGGGAAACCCAACCACCAGCCATGGCTGAAAGGCCGGCGAAGGCACCCGCCTTCCTTTTCGGCATGGGAATGGGCGGGTTTGTGGACGGCATTGTGCTGCACCAGCTGCTGCAGTGGCACCACTTGCTCAGCCACACCGGGGCAGGCAACACCAAAACCGTGGCCGGACTGGAACTGAACACCGTGGCTGACGGGCTGTTCCACAGCGCCATGTGGGTGCTGGTGGCGGCCGCAGGGGTTCTTGCCGTCCGTGCCCGGCGGAAGGGGCGGTTGTCCGCGGGATGGCGGTTCCACGCCGGACTGGTCCTCTGCGGTTGGGGCGTCTTCAACATCATCGAGGGGTTGGTCAACCATCAGCTCCTGCAGATCCACCATGTCCGGGACGACCTGGGCGCACCGCTGGCCTGGGACCTGGGCTTCCTGGGCGTGAGCCTCCTCCTGGCCGTGGGCGGATGGTTTTGGTACCGGGGTAGCCAAACGTCTGGCCATATCCACGCGGCTGGTACAGGATAGTAAGCATGCTGACTAAGTCGGCTGGCGTAGGCATCGGCGTGACGGTACCTACGGCCGCAGGCAAGGGTTTCCCGCGGTAGGCGGGCCCGAAGCATGAAGCGGCAAAGCCACACGAACAAGGGAGAGAATCACCATGTACCTGCATACTGAGCTTCTCATCAACGAAATCGCTGCCGACGAGCCGGATCCGGCAGCAGCAAATGCGCTGCAGGAAGGCCTGGGTGGCCAGTTCGGTGAGATGCGCACCATGATGCAGTACCTGTTCCAAAGCATGAACTTCCGCGGGGACCGGTCCTCCAAGCCGTACAAGGACCTGCTCCAGGGAGTCGGCACCGAGGAAATCAGCCACGTCGAGCTCATCGGAACCACCATCTCCCAGCTTCTGGACGGATCCCCGCGGTACCAGGGCAAGAAAACCGACCCCGTGGACGAGCCCGGCGCCAAGGGTGCCACGCCGCTGAAGATCGCGCTGGACACCAGCAATATCCACCACTACCTGGTGGGCGCCCAGGGCGCGCTGCCCGTGGATGCCGCAGGGAACCCCTGGAGCGGATCGTACGTCTACAACAGCGGGAACCTGGTCCTGGACCTGCTGTACAACCTGATGCTGGAATCCACCGGGCGCCTCCAGAAATGCCGCATCTACGAGATGACGGACAACAAGACGGCCCGGTCCACCATCGCCTACCTGATCGTCCGGGACCAGGCGCACGAGAACGCCTTTGCCAAGGCCCTTGAAAGCCTCGGGGTGAACTGGGGCAAGGTCCTGCCTATTCCCAAGACCAACGCCGAGCAGTTCCCCGAAGTCAAGAAGCTGCTCGACCTGGGGCTGCAAAGTGTTCAGTACACCTTCAGCGCGGACAACCTCAGCCAGGCGGGAAAGCTGTACCGGGGTGCATCGCCGTCCAACGACGGCACCGAACTGAGCACCGAGGTCATGCCCACGGGCGTCCCGCTGACCATGTCCCCGGAGCGTAAGGAAGAGTTCGCGCCGGGCCTGGACCCCGAGCTGCTCGCACTCATCCAGGCCACGGCCGAGATTGAGCTGAAGGACGCAGACAACCCTAAGGAGTCGAAGGTCTAACGCGCGGCGCCGGCCCGCGCTCAGCAGAGTGCGGGCGGGCGCACGACGACGGCTGGCTGCGTACCCGGGTAAGGCGTCACGGGGGAAACAGCACAGTACGCTATGGCAGTAAGAAGCCCCCTGCCGGCCGGATCGAGGGACCGGGCGGCAGGGGGCTTCGTCGGTGCTTACTGGTTGATGGATGCTACTGGTTGGGGTCCGGATTCTTGACGTCGCCCGGGCCGATGTCCGCAGCGCCCAGGATGTCTGCGGCCGGGCCGTGCGCGGCCGGGTGCTCCCGGACGCTGAGCTCGGGGTGGTGCAGGTCAAGGGCCGGCCGCTCGGACCGGATGCGGGGGAGCGAGGTGAAGTTGTGGCGCGGCGGCGGGCAGGACGTGGCCCACTCCAGCGAAGCCCCGAAACCCCACGGATCGTCCACGGTAACCTTGTGGCCCCGCCGCCAGGTGATGTAAACGTTCCAGAAGAACGGGATCAGGGAAGCCCCCAGCAGGTAGGAGCTGATGGTGGAGAACTGGTTCATCCAGGTGAACTCGTCCTCCGGCATGTAGTCCGCATACCGGCGGGGCATGCCCATCACGCCGAGCCAGTGCTGGATCAGGAACGTGCCGTGGAAGCCGAGGAACAGCATCCAGAAGTGGATCTTGCCCAGCCGTTCGTTCAGCATGGTGCCGGTGAACTTGGGCCACCAGAAGTAGAACCCGGCGAACATGGCGAACACCACGGTGCCGAACACCACGTAGTGGAAGTGTGCCACCACGAAGTAGGAGTCGGACACGTGGAAGTCCAGTGGCGGGGAAGCCAGGATGATGCCGGTGAGGCCGCCGAAGAGGAACGTGATGAGGAAGCCCAGGCTCCACAGCATAGGAGTCTCGAACGTCAACGAGCCACCCCACAGCGTGCCGATCCAGTTGAAGAACTTCACGCCGGTAGGAACCGCGATCAGCATGGTCATGAAGGCGAAGAACGGCAGCAGCACCGCGCCGGTGACGTACATGTGGTGGGCCCACACGGTCACGGACAGCGCGCCGATGGCGATCGTCGCATAGACCAGGCCCTTATAGCCGAAGATCGGTTTGCGGCTGAAGACCGGGAAAATCTCGGAAACGATGCCGAAGAACGGCAGCGCGATGATGTACACCTCGGGGTGGCCGAAGAACCAGAACAGGTGCTGCCAGAGGATGGCGCCGCCGTTGGCTGGGTCGTAAATGTGGGCGCCGAACTTCCGGTCCGCACCGAGAGCGAACAGTGCGGCGGCCAGCGGGGGGAAGGCCATGATGACCAGGATGGCGGTGACCAGGGTGTTCCAGGTGAAGATCGGCATCCGCCACATGGTGAGCCCGGGTGCGCGCATGCAGATGATGGTGGTGATGAAGTTGACTGCGCCCAGGATGGTGCCGAAGCCGGACAGGGCCAGGCCGAACACCCACAAGTCGCCGCCCACCCCTGGTGTGAAGGTGGTATTGGACAGCGGCGCGTAGGCGAACCAGCCGAAGGAGGCAGCACCCTGCGGGGTGATGAACCCTGCGGTTGCGATGATGGAGCCGAAGAGGAAGAACCAGAAAGCCAGCGCGTTCAGCCGCGGGAACGCCACGTCAGGCGCACCGATCTGCAGCGGCATGATCACATTCGCAAAGCCGGCAAAAAGCGGGGTGGCGAACATCAGCAGCATGGCGGTGCCGTGCATGGTGAACAGCTGGTTGTACTGCTCCTTGGTCTGCAGGATCTGCATGCCTGGTTCGAACAGTTCCGCCCGGATGAGCAGCGCCATCACGCCGGCCAGGCAGAAGAACACAAACGACGCGATCAGGTACATGAACCCGATGGTCTTGTGGTCGGTGGAGGTGATCCAGCTGACAACCATGCTGCCTTTGGGGCGTTTGACCGCCGCCGGTGCGGCGGTGGCCGTCGTGGCGCCCAGGTTGTGCCCGGTGGTGGTCATTTAGGGTTCCGTCCTTTGCTGTGCCTGCTCCAGGGCCGGCCGTTCGGGATTCCGGTCGTATTCGTCGCCCCGGATTCCGGTGTTGCCCTTGGCCCGCAGTTCGGAAATGCGGTTGTTGTATTCCTGTTCGGTGACTACCCGGACCTTGAAGAGCATCTCGGAGTGGTACTCACCGCAGAGTTCAGCGCACTTGCCGGTGAACTCACCGGTGCGGGTGGGAATGATGTCGATGTACCTGTTGTACTGGTTTTCGCCCGGGTACAGGTCCCGTTTCTGGAGGAACTCCACTACCCAGAACGAATGCTGGACGTCGCGGGAATTCACCTGCAGTTCCACCTTTTTGTTGACCGGCAGGTAAAGGGTGGGAAGCCGGTCCGGCGTGCCCCAGTTGCCATCCAGGTGTGCCTGCTGGCCCGGGTCCTCGTGGACATCTTCCTTGACGTAATTGAAGTCCCAGGACCACTGCTTGCCGCGTACGTCGATCACCACGTCCGGGTCCTTGAAGCGGTCGTCCATGGCCCGCTGGTCCCGGTCCGTAAAGACGAACAGCACCATGATCACCATGAGCGGCACGGAGAGGTAGAAGACTTCCAGCGGAAGGTTGTAGCTCATCTGCCGCGGGAAGCCCTCAGTGTTTTTCCTGCGGCGGTAGGCGATGACGCACCAGAGAATGAGTCCCCAGGTGATGACGCCGATAATCAGGGCCGCAATCCACGAGTTCACCCACAGGTCGGTGACCAGGGGGGTGTGGTCCGTGGTGTCCCGTTCCCCGGGAAGCCAGCCGCGCTGGACCTCTGCGGAGCACGAGGTCAAAGCCAACAGGGCGGGGAGGGAGAAGAGGGCGGCCCGCCGCCATCTGGAAGTGCTTCGTTGAGTAGTGATCACCGCGCGGTTCTCCTCCGGAAATCCTCCAGAGGCCCAACTGCATGAGCCCAGTAATCCATGGCTCGTGGCCAGTGGATGTGCTCACAGTAGCGCGGAAGGGAGCCGCATGGAAAGGGGCTGCCGTGCCGGGGTCAGGCTGTTTCGCTGATGATCTCCTCCGCGGCCATGGCCAGAAGGTCGCGCTGCAGGGCGGGCAGGGAGATAACCCCCTCCACGTAGGCCTGCACCTCGTATTCCCCGGCGGTGCCGCTCATGCTGAAGTACTGCAGCCAGAGTTCTGAAACGGTGATGTCAGCTTCCTCCAACGTGTGGTTGAGTCGGCTGCGTTCCTCCGGTTCGTGCGGATCGAACCCCATGGCTGTCCCCTTTCCGGCCGTGGGCTTGAACGTCACGCTACGGCGGGATAGCTGCAGAGGATGTAGTCCGCCGCCGCGGGACCGGTCATGTGCAGCCGGCAGTCATCCGGGTCCACGCCGCAGCGCCGCATGCCGGCGCGGAAGGCCTGGTCCGGTTTCGCCCGGAAATTGTGCAGGGAAGCCCAGCTGACGTACAGGCCGTAGAGGCAATCAGGGCCCAGGGGGTGGTCGGCAGAAGGATCTGGAGTGGTGGCTTCCTCAAGGAACTGTTGGTAGTGGGAGGACTGCATTTCAGGCTCTCTCCGGTTCTGCAACATGTGCTGCCGGCTGGCTCCAGCAGCTGCTCGTCCGGCGGATGCAGCGGGGCCGGCGAGGAACGGGAATTATCCACGTCACAGTTTTGAATCTACTCGCGGCCGGCGGGTAAGTACAGCGGACCAGCGAACGCCAGACGTTGCGGGAGCGCCGGGCCAGTTGTGCAAGGCGGGGGCGCAAAGCAGGGTAGGGGGAAGTCTTCCCAAGGTTTCGTAAGCATGCTTATGATGTTGTTCTTTCGGCGGCATGCAGAGTCCGTCAGCACACCACCCCCGGCATGCCCGGCGGGAAACTGCTGAAAGGCTTCCATGCACGTGATCCGCTCTGAGTACTCCACGCCCGACCATGTGCTGGTCCACGTCAGTGACCCGCACTTTGTGGAAGAAGGGCTGCTGTACGGCGAGCTGGATCCGCAGGCGGGGCTGGTGGAAGTCCTCACTTCCATCGAGGCAAGCGGCCTGCACCCCGAAGCCATCATCTTCTCCGGCGACCTCACTGACAAGGGGAACGCAGACGCTTATCGCCGGCTAAGGAACACCTGCGAGTCATACGCCGGGCGGATGGGCGCACAACTCATCTGGGCCATGGGAAACCACGATCAGCGGGCAAACTTCCGGGAATCGCTCCTGGACGAGGAACCGCAGTCGCTCCCCGTGGACCGCAGCTACTGGCTGGGCGGCCTGCGCGTGCTGGTCCTGGATTCGTCCATACCGGGCCACCATCACGGTGACATTACCGACGAGCAGCTGCGCTGGCTGGCAGGTGAGCTGGAAACAACGGCCGACGACGGCACCCTCCTGGTGATCCACCACCCGCCTGTCCCGCCGGTACAGGAACTCGCGGTGCTTTCCGAGCTGCGGAACCAGGAGCATCTGGCCCAGGTGCTGGAAGGCAGCGACGTCATCGGGATCCTGTCCGGCCACACCCACCACACCGTTTTTTCAGTGTTCGCCAACATCCCCGTATCGGTGGCCTCATCCACCAGCTACAACCAGGACCTGGCATTGCCGGGCGGGGCGATGCAGGGGCTGGCCGGGGCGCGGTCCTTCAACCTGGTCCGCATCCACAACAGGACCTTCGTTTCGGCAGTGGTTCCGGTGGGCGAATACCCCCGGATGAATTCCCAGATCACAGCCGAGGAAGCCAAGCAGCGGCTCCAGGCCGCCGCCATCGTCATTCCGTCTGCCAGCGAGAACGCGGGAGGCACCCCCTGCGGCCGCCACTAGGCCGAAACCCCGATTGAAAGGACCAGCCATGGACCAGAAACCACCCTCTTCCTCCTCCGGCACGCGCCGCCGAAACGTGGCTGTCATCCTTGCGGGAGGAGTGGGCGCCCGCATGGGCCTGGACATTCCCAAACAGTTTGTCCCCATCGCCGGCCGCACCAGCCTTGAGCACACGGTGGAGCTGTTCCAGCACTCCGAGCTCGTGGACGAGATCGTCGTGATGATGGCACCGGGCTATATTCCCAAAGCCCGGGAACTGCTTCTGAACGGCACCAAGGATGGAAAGGCAGCCAGCCGGGCGGGCAAGGTCACGGCGATCCTGACCGGCGGCGCTGACCGCAGCGAAACGTCCTGCCGGGCCCTTGCCGCCATCGCGGACAAGGACGCCAACGTCATCTTCCACGACGCCGTGCGGCCCCTGTTGGACGGCGACATCATCACCGCCTGCATCCGCGCACTGGATGTCTACGCCGCCGTCGACACCGCCATTCCCTCAGCGGACACCATCATCGAAGTGGATGACAACAACTTCATCCGCGCCGTCCCCCCCGCGGGCCAAACTCCGCCGGGGCCAGACTCCGCAGGCCTTCCGGATGCCGGTCATAGCCCAAGCGTATGAACGGGCCAGCCAGGACCCCGATTTCTCCGCCACTGACGACTGTTCCGTGGTCCTTAAGTACTGCCCGGACGTCCCGATCTTTGTGGTGGACGGCGACGAGGCCAACATCAAGATCACCCAGCCCATCGACATCCACCTCGCGGACAAGCTGTTCCAGCTCAAGCACAAGAGTGTGCTGCCCGGCGGAGATACGGCTGGGCTCCGGGGTTCCACGGTGATGGTCTTCGGTGCCAGCTCAGGGATTGGGCTGGAACTGGCCCAGCAGCTGGAGGCTGAGGGCGCACTGGTGATCGGGCAAAGCCGTACGGGCAATGGAACCTATGTGGAGGACCGCCGGTGCGTGGCGCAGGCGCTCGCCCAGGCCGCCGCCATCCACGGACGCGTGGACCACGTGATCCTCACCGCCGGCGTCCTCAACGTGGGTCCGCTGGCCCAGCTGACGGACGAGCAGCTGCACCACGACGTGGATGTCAACCTTACTGCCGCCTTTATCGTGGCCCAGGAATCGCAGAAGTACCTGGCCGAAAGCAGGGGATCCCTGACCTTCTTCGCCTCCAGCTCGTACACCCGCGGCCGCGCCAACTACACCCTTTACTCCGCCACCAAAGCCGCCATCGTAAACCTCACCCAGGCGCTCGCGGATGAATGGAGCACGGACGGCATCCGGGTGAACTGCATCAGCCCCAGCCGGACCGCCACCCCCATGCGGACCAGGGCGTTCGGGCTGGAAGCGGAAGGATCGCTCCTGCCGGCCGCGGTCGTTGCTGACGCCAGCATCCAGGTACTGGCCTCGGCCATGACCGGGCAGGTGGTTGACGTCCGGCTTCCCTACACGGACGCCTCCAAGGATCCCGAACTGGTGGCCCAGCCGTGAGCCAGGATGTGGAAACCAGGGATCAAGCCGGGGCCGGGGCTGAGGCAGGCGCAGGGGCAACCGGAGTCCCCAGCCACGCGTTGCGGGCGGACAAGTCGTCGCTGTGGCTTGAAGGCCCGCCCATCCCCGCGGACGCGATCCTGTCCATCGTGCTGGAGGACCGGTCCATCTGGAACGTCCGTGCCGGCGAGGCCGCCCGGCCCGGCCGCGGCGTGTCCATCGTCGACTGGCCCCCGGCGCTCGCCGCCCGCCTGTCCGGCTGGGCCCGGTTAAGCGTGCTGCAGGACGGCAGCCCGTTAAGTACGACGGCGACAGTCGCCTTCGATGAGGCACCGCACCAGTTCTTCCTCGAGGAGCCGGGGACCGGAATGCCGCAGGTAGTCAACAAGTGGGGGCGAATCGCCCGCAACTTCGCGGGGGAGCGCGCCTACCTCATTGATGAGGCGCTGGACGAGGCCTGCAGGCTGGTGGAGTGGATGCGCGGCCGCGGCCAGGAGTTGTTTGTCACCGGTGGCACGCTCCTGGGACCGGTGCGGGACGGCCGGGTCATGCCGGGTGATGACGACGTGGACCTGGCCTACCTGAGCCGGCACCAAAACCCATCGGACATAGTGCTGGAGGGCTTCGAGCTGGAACGCGCTTTGCATGCCCAGGGCTACGAAACAGTGCGGCACTCCGCAGGGCACCTGCAGTTGCTGTTTCCAGGGGCTGACGGCACGGACCGGTTCTACCTGGACATCTTCACCTACTTCACCGTGGGCGGCTGGTTCCACGGCACCTTCCACGCCCGGGAGCGCAGCGAAAAGGTGAAGATCTTTCCGCTGCGGAGCCTCCAGATCAACGGCAGGGACCTGCCCGCGCCGGCGGAACCCGCGCAAATGCTCGCCGCCATTTACGGCCCCGGCTGGCCTACACCCGATCCTGCCTTCCGGTTCACCACCCCGCCGCCGGCCCGCCGCCGCTATGACAACTGGCTGGGCAATTTGGACGGGGACCGGGAGAACTGGGAGGACCACCACCGCTCGCTGCTCCGTATTAAGGACGCGCACGGTAAGGAAGCGCGCGGTGAGGCCGGGCACCGTGCCGGACCGGAAGCCGGGCACCGTGCCGGACCGGAAGCCGGGCACCATGCCGGCCCAACGCCGTCGGATTGTCTCCTGCCATCCCGCTGGGCCCGGGAGCTGGCCCGGGAACTCCCGCCGGGCTCCCGGATCCTGGAGCTGGGCTGCGGCCTCGGCGCCGATGCCCGGCACTTCGCAGAACACGGACACCACGTGGTGGCCGTGGACTACAGCCGCCCCGCCGTCCAGAGCCTGCACACCCCCCAATCCGGCCCCGGCTCCCTTGAGGCACTGCGGGCCAACCTCAATTCGGTCCGGGAAACCGCTCCGCTTGCACGGCTGGCCAACAAGGGTCCCGGCCCGCTGCACGTGTATGCCCGGCTGTTGCTGAATTCCCTGAACGGGCAGGGCAGGGACAACGTGCTGACGCTTATCGGGCATGTGCTGAGGGAGCAGTCCCACCCGGCCGAGGCGTTCCTGGAGGTCCACCCGGGAGACTCCGAGCCGCCGTTTCCGGACAGCCGCTTCCACGCTCCCGTGGACGTCGCGGCGCTCAAGGCCACCCTCGCCGGGCTGGGGCTGGAAACAGAAGATGTTCCACCACCATCAGGGCGTCCGGAAGAAGGCGCCCTTTCCACCAACCGACTGAAAGTGAGGGCCCTGCCATGAATGATCCCCTGATTGACGCCATCCACGAGCACGAGCCCCTGGGCGACCCGCTGGAGGAGATCAACCTGCGGCTGGCCATCGCCGCGACGGACATCGCGGAGTTGCGGGCTGAAGTGGCCCGGCTGGACCGGGACCTGGATGAATCCCGGAGGTTGAACCTGCGGGCAGCGGAACTGCTGGACCTGGTGTACGAGCACCTGGCCGCCAAACCCGCTCCTGTCGCTCACGGCCAGGCAGAAAGTCCCGTCCTGCAGGGCGAAGGGGCTGGGATATGAGCGGAATCGACATCATCGGCGCCTTCGAGAGCACCTACCTTCCCCGGCACGACAAGGACATCTTTGAATCCACCGCCCACGACGTCCAGTGGAAGCAGGACCTCCAACTCCTGGCCGGCTGCGGCGTGAAGAGGCTGCGGTATCCCGTCCGGTGGCACCGGGTGGAGGCCGAAAGGGGAGTCTATGACTGGCAGGATACGGACAAGGTGCTGCACTACCTGCGCGACCACGGGTTCCGGCCCATCGTGGACCTGGTGCACCACACCAGCTACCCCCGCTGGCTGCATGGCGGTTTCGCCGACCCCAGGTTCCACGCCGCCTACCTGCAGTACACGGAGGCATTCGCCCGGCGTTACCCGTGGGTCCAGGAGTACACGCTCTTCAACGAGCCTTTCTCCACCCTGTTCCTGACGGGGCACGAAGGCATCTGGCCGCCCTACCAGAAGGGCCTGGACACCTTCGTGGCGCAACTCCTCAACGTGCTCCCGGCCGTGGCGGAGGCCAGCAGGGCCTATGCGGAACTGCTGCCGGACGCCAAGCACGTCTGGGTGGACAGCTGCGAACACCACACGGGGCAGGGCGCCGGCGGAAGCGCCTACGCCACCATGGCCAATGAGCGCCGGTTCCTGGTGCTGGACAGCTTCCTCGGCAAGGGATTTGATCCGGGCGGCCCCCTGGCCGGCCTGCTCCGCGAAGCCGGCGGGGAGAAACTGCAGGAACTGGAAGCGGGCCGGGTCGATGTGCTCGGCTTGGACTATTACGCCCACTGCCAGTGGCACTTCGATGACGAGGGCGGCGCTCCCAACACCCCGTTTCCGCTGCCGTTGGCACAGCAGATCTACCTGTACTGGGACCGCTACCGCCTGCCCTGCCTGCTCACCGAAACCAACGTCCGCGGCAGGACAACGGACCGTGCCACCTGGTTCAAGTACGTGCTGGAGCAGTGCGAACGCGCCCGGCGGATGGGGGTCCCCCTGGACGGGCTCTGCTGGTTCCCGGTAATTGACTCCACGGACTGGGATTCACTCCTGTTCCGCAGCGACGGGCACATCGACCCGGTGGGGGTGTATTGGCTGGATGACGAGCTGAGCCGCCAACCGTCAGCGATGTCCGAGACGTACGCGAAAGCCGCAGCCGGAAGCCCCTCGAGGGAATTGCCGGCCTACACGCTGGGCGAGCCCGTGGCCACCTGGCTGCGCGGTTATGAGCCACAGATGTCCCACTGGAAGTGGATACCGGCCCCTGAAGCGGACCAGGGAAACAGCCTTCCCCGCACGGAGACACGAATGGAATTGAGGATAACCAATGCAGAGTGAACTGATCGTCTTGTCGCACCTCCGCTGGGACTGGGTCTGGCAGCGCCCCCAGCACCTCGTTTCCCGCCTGGGCTCCCGGTGTTCCACCTGGTACGTGGAGGAGCCGCTGACACCGTCGCCGGGATTCAGTGGGCCGAACCGGATGAACCACACGAAGGTGGACGGGCTGAACCGCGCCTGGCTGGAAATTCCGGAGCAGGGCCACCACGTGGGATTCTTCGACGACGTCCTCCCGGACTACATCGAGCAGCTGCCCGGGCTGGTGGGACCGCCGGCAGGGGACCGGGTGGTCTGGCTGTACACCCCGCTGGCCCTGGAACTGGCCCTGGCCCTGAACCCCACCACGCTGGTGTACGACGTGATGGACGATCTTGCCGCGTTCAAGGACGCGCCGCCGGAACTGGTGGTGAGGCAGCGGCAGGCGCTGCGCAGGGCCGATGTCGTTTTTGCCGGCGGCCGCTCGCTCCACCGCTCCATGGTGCGGCAGGGCCGCGCGGACACGCTGCTCTTTCCCAGCGGCGTGGAGCCGGAGCACTACAGATTCCCGACGGCGGAACCGCGGGTTGCGGGGCAGCGTCCGGTCGCGGGCTACGTGGGCGTCCTGGACGAACGGCTGGATCTCGGGCTGATCGCCGGCCTGGCGCACGCGCTGCCGGAGTGGGACATCAAAATGTACGGGCCGGTGGCCAAAATCGATCCGGCCAGCCTGCCCCAGGCCCCCAACATCAGCTACGAAGGCTACACCTGCTACACGGACCTGCCCGCCGCGATGGCAGGACTGGACGTGGCACTGATGCCGTTCGCACTGAATGAGGCGACACGTTCCATCAGCCCCACCAAAACCCTGGAATACCTGGCCGCCGGCCTGCCTGTGGTCTCCACCCGGGTGCCGGACGTCGTCGCGGATTTCCCGGGAGTGGTGCACCTGCGGGACGACGCCGCAGGGTTCGCAGCGCTCTGCCGCACCCTTGGCCAGCGGGATCCGTCGCGCGGGCCGAAGCCGAAAACCCGTGAGTTGCTGAAGAAGTACCACTGGGATGCGATAGCTGACCAGATGGCGGAGTCTGTTTTCGCGGCCGGCTCCCGGGAACCGGAACCGGTGGGGGCTGAGGTGAGCGCCTAGCGGGCTGTCCGGCGGGCGGTTCGACGGGATGGGCTCCTCTGTACCAGCGGCGCCCATCCCGGTACCGTAAAAGAAGTAAGTGTACTTACCAATAAAGCGGGCGGGTAAACCCAAGCGAGAGGGAGAACAGCCATGACCCATATACGGTCCATGATTGATGCGTATCCCAAGGACCTCGGCGGTATCGACGTCATCAAGCTTTCCGAGTGCATCAGCGCCTGCTACGAATGTGCCCAGACGTGCACTGGCTGCGCCGATGCCTGCCTGGGCGAAGACATGGTGGCGGATCTGGCCCAGTGCATCCGCACTGACCTTGACTGCGCCGACATTTGTGCCACCACCGGAAAAGTGCTGTCCCGGCTCACCGGGTATGAGGCCGCCGTCACCCGGGCTCTCGTGGAAGCCTGCCGGACGGCCTGCAAAGCATGCGCGGAGGAATGCGAAAAGCACGCGGACATGCATGACCAGTGCCAGATCTGTGCGGAGGCGTGCCGGCGCTGCGAACAGGCGTGCGCAGCCCTGCTGACCTCACTTAGTTGAGGCCCGGATGGAATAGCAGAAGGACGACGGCGATGGATGGCTTGGAAGCGGAAAGCACCCCGGCGGCAACTGGAGATTCCAGCGCAGGCGAGGGACGTCGTCGTACGTTTGGGATGGAGGAGGAACTGCTCCTGGTAGACCCGGGGACAGGGGAAGCCGTGCCCATGGCCGGTGCGCTCCTGGACCTGTACGTGCGCCCGATGGAATCCAGCAAGGGGCCGGTCCTGACCGCCGAGTTCCAACAGGAGATGATCGAGGTTGTCACGCCCCCGCATTCCACCATGGCGGGACTGCAGGAAGACGTCATCGCAGGGCGCGCTGTGGCTGACCGGGCAGCGCAGGACGTGGGGGTCCGGGTTGCTGCCCTGGGAACATCCCCGCTTCCTTCTGATCCGCATCCGGTGCAGCTGCGCCGCTTCATGGCAATGGCCCAGGAATACGGGCTGACCGCCAGGGAGCAGCTCACGTGCGGCTGCCACATCCACGTGTCCGTGGATTCAGCCGAGGAAGGTGTGGCGGTGCTGGACCGGATCCGCATTTGGCTGCCGGTACTGAGCGCCCTCAGTGCGAACTCGCCCTTCTGGCACGGGCAGGACACGGGCTACGCCAGCTACCGTGCCCAGGTCTGGAGCCGGTGGCCGTCCGCCGGGCCACTGGGTATTCTTGGCTCGCCGGATGCGTACCACCAGCTGGTGCATGACATGGTGAGCACCGGGGTGGTGCTCGATGAAGGCATGGTCTACTTCGACGCGCGCCTGTCCCGGCACTATCCCACCGTTGAAATCCGGATTGCCGATGTGTGCCTCCGGCCGCAAAACGCCGTGCTGCTGGCGGGGATTGCGCGCGGGCTGGTGGAGACGGGGGCCCGGGAGTGGCGGGAGGGCATCCCGCCCGTGGCCGTCCCCACCGAGCTGCTGCGGCTGGCCAGCTGGAAAGCCAGTCGGTGGGGACTGCGCGGCGAACTGCTGGACCCCCTGACCTTCCAGCCGGCCTCCGCCATCACGGTGGTGAATCTGCTGCTGGACCACATCCGGGAGGCGCTGCAGGACATCGGGGACCTGCCCCGGGTGGAGGAACTGATCGACGACCTGCTTTACGCGGGCACCGGCGCGACCCGCCAGCTGGAAGTGCTGCACCGCACGGGTGACCTAGAAGACGTGGTCAAAGACGCCGCCAACTGCACGGTGTGGGTGCCCGCGGACTGAAGAGGGCAACCAAAAGCCCTCGGCGGGTGAGCCCTGTCGAAATCCAGGTTTCGACCCAAGCTCAGCCACCGAAGGCTAAAAGGTCAGCGGTGGGAGTAGGTGAGGCAGTCGGCGTTATCTGCGCCCGGACCAACATGGACTTCCGGTGCCTGGCACATCAGATGGTCGTTATGGACACATTCGGTGCGCTGGCAGGCTCCGACGTCGGCCAGCACCTTGGGGAGGCCGCCGTGCATGCCGGTGTCAATGAAGGTTGCGCAATGGGCATGATTTTCGGCACCGCTGACGGTGATGGCGGCGGCGTTGCAGTTTGTATGGTCATTGAAGGAACAGTTGGTTACGCTGCAGTCTGCGACGTGCGATGTCATCTTAAGACCCTCCGTACTTCGGCAGCCCGGTGTGGCCGTCCTGTGTTTTCCTACGGTAGGCCCGGCGGCGGCGATCAAAAAGACCCAATTGTTTGACCTAATTCCTTGATGGCCTGCGGATTTCTGGCCCGTTCGGTAAACCGCATCCGGGTGGCGAATGTATTGACACCACCCACTCCTGGGAGCACTCTGATACCGCTGGGCGCCAGCGTTGGCACGGCACAGAACCTGTCCGGGCCGGCCAACCAACCCCGGGAGCGGTCTGGGCGCTCCGGATGAATAGTTCCAATCACTCCCTGTCAGGAGACGGAAATGGCCGGAGAAGCAGTCAGAACCCTTGAAGCGAAGTCATTTGACGAACCCGATGAAAGGCGCCGGCCGCCCAAGACCGCCGTCGATGTGGTCAGCATAGGAGACACCACCTTGGGCCGCTTCACTTTTGAGCCGGGCTGGCGGTGGTCCGAGACCGTCAAGACCGTGGTGCATACGGACAGCTGCCAGGTCAACCACGTGGGGATCTGCGCCGCCGGGACACTCACGGTACAAATGGATGACGGCACGCGGACCACGGTGACGGCCGGCCAGGCCTATACCGTTCCGGCGGGCCACGATGCCTGGGTGGAAGGCGACGAGCCATTTGTGGGTTACGAAATCATGAGTGCGGCCGGTTACGCCAAGCCTGCCTAGGCTCACCTGCTGGCCCGAACATAAAAGCCGGACGGAACGGAACCGCAGGCACCTCCATGCGTGCACTCCCGAAAAACATCCCTGATCAACCGGAAGAACACGGCGCCGGGACCGTTAAGAGGCCCCGGCGCCGGTTGCGCCGCGCCGGGGTCTTGGTGCTCGCCATCCTGGGCCTGATCCTGATGTCGACGGCGGTCAACTTGATCCTGGAGCGGACGGAAAAATCCAGCACCCCTGCCTACGGCGAGCGCGTCGCCGTCGGAAGCGGTGCCCTGAACGTCTACCGGAACGGGCAGGATGGCCAGCCGATCGTCCTCCTCAGCGGCCTGGGAACCCCGGCTCCTGCCCTCGATTTCCAGCCTTTGATCCGCGAGTTCAACGGCTTCGACGTCACAGTGGTGGAGGGGTTTGGGTATGGCTACAGCGACCCCGACGCCGGTCCGCGGACCAACGAGAACATCAGCACCGAACTCCACGAAGTGCTCACCAGGCTCCAGGTGAAGCAGCCCTACGTTCTGGCAGGGCACTCGATCGCCGGTTTCTATCTGCTTGACTACGCCAACCGCTACCGTGCCGAGGTGTCTGCCGTGGTGGGAATCGATGCCACCATCCCGACGCCCGGGGATCAGCCGGTTCCGGACCCGCAGCCGGAGTTCAACTGGCAACGGGCGCTGGCCGCCACCGGCGCGATCCGGGTAGTGAGTTGGGTGGCGCCGGGCCTCCTTGATCCGGACAGCGACGCCTACACCGACGACGAGCTGCGGCGCATGCGGATGATGCTGAACTGGAACTTCGGCAACCCGGCCGTGGTGGACGAGACGGCCCGGATTGCGAACAACGCCGCTGCCCTCCGGGGAGTGACCTACCCGGACGACCTGCCCGTTCTCGCCTTCATCGCGGACGAAAAGACCGAGCACACAGCCGAGAAGGCAGCCAGGGCCGAAAGCCTGCTGAAAAACGTCAAGCGGCACCACATCGTCGCGCTGGAAGGCAACCACTACCTGCACTGGACCCAGGCGGAGCGAATGGCAGACACTATCCAGACCTTCCTCAAGGAGTAGCCGTGGACCAGCCGGACCTCTATGAAGTACAGGAACTGTACGAAGGATTTATTGATGCCTGGAACCGGCGTGACGCCAGATCAATGGCAGGGCGCTTTAGGCAACACGGGCTCCAGATCGGGTTCGATGGCAGCACCGCCACGGGGCCGGAGGAGATCTTCCAGCACCTGGAGCCCATCTTCAAGGACCATGCCACGGCAAGGTACGTCACCAAGGTCAGGGAAGTGCGCCTGCTCGGACCGGACCTTGCGTTTCTGATCGCCATTGCAGGCCTCGTGGCGCCGGGCGGGTCAGACGTATCACCCGCCACGAACGCGCATCAGACCCTCATTGCGGTCCGCCAGGATGGCGCCTGGGGTATCGAGCTCCTCCAGAACACCCCGGCACAGTTCCATGGCAGGCCCGAGCTGGTCAATGCGCTGACCGCCGAGCTGCAGCAGTTGTTGACCGGCTCGAGCAAGGAGGCGCGGCACCGGCACTGAAACGCGCTCGTTTCACGCGGGAATATCCTGCCCATGCGCGGGGTTGTGTGGTGGTTCGGAACTACAATGACTGAGCAACAAAGGAGAACCAGTGGCAGTTGATTACGACGCACCACGCGGCTCGGCCGAGGACGAGCTGCCCCAGCCGCTTGATGAGCTCAACACGGAGAAGGCCACGCCCAAGGGTGCGGTGATCGATCTCGATGAAGCGGACCTGGCGGACGCCTTTGAACTGCCCGGTGCGGACCTTTCCAATGAAGAGCTTCAGGTGCAGGTGGTCCCGGTCCAGTCCGACGAATTCACCTGTATGTCGTGCTTCCTTGTGCACCACCGCAGCCAACTCGCGCGGGAAAAGGACGGAAAGAAATACTGCCGCGAGTGCGAAGGCTGACGCCCGGGGCGCGAGTACGGATCGGCTGCGTGGACGGCTAGGGCGGCCGCACCTTCACCGCCCCTAGCGAACGGATCAGCGCGACGGCGGTGATGGCGCCGGCCGCCATGATGGACGCAAGCACCACCACTTGGAACCGCCCGGCCTCCAGCGGTGACGCCCCGCCGAAGATCGCGCCCACGAATGCGCCGGGCAGGGTGACCAGGCCGGTGGTTTTCGTCTGGTCGGTGGACGGGATCAGGGCCGCATGCACCGAATAGCGCGCCTGGGTCAGGGTCGCGTGCCTGGCTGTGGCACCCAGGGCCAGCCAGCCTTCCACCTGGTCCCACTGCTCCCGGACGGCCTCGAAGAACCGGTGCCCGGCCAGGACGGCTATGGTCATGCAGTTGCCGATCACAATGCCGCCGACGGCGAGAACGTAGCGTGGCGTGAATTCGATGGCGCCAGTGCCGAAGACGACGGCGAGAGTCACCGTGATGCCCGCGGCCATGGTTCCTGCCACTACCAGGAAGCGCGGCCAGGACCACGCCAGCCTGCGGGTGGCGGTGACGGCAGCGACCGTGAACATGACAAGGAGCGCCAATGCCACCAACAGCGGCGCCGTGATGATGCCGCCGAGCACCAGGCTGATGAGGGCGAGCTGGGCAGCCCCCCGGAGGATGGCCAGGGCTGGGCCCAGGTATGACGGCGTGCGCGAGCCGCGCAGCACCGCAACGGTGAGCAGCATCAGGATGGCCACCGCCGCGAACGTGGGTGCCAGGGCAGCGAGGACGGCCATCAGCCCAGACTAAGCCCGGCGGTGGCGTGAACGGTCCAGGGTGGTTGAGCCTTTCGAAAGCTCAGCCACGGAACGGGGTGAGGATCATGTCGTCCACCTTGGGCAGGGCATGCTTAAGGCGGTGCGCGGCTTCGTGGGTGACCTCAGCGGCGGCAGCCAGCGTGACGCCGTCGTCCATCACCAGGGTGGCTGCGCCCTGCAAACGGTGACCGGACCAGCGCAGCTGCAGCCGCGGCACGGCCAGGACTCCCGGCGTGCCCTCGAGGGCCCGCTGCGCCGTTTCAACCAGTTCAGCCTCGATCCCGTCCATCAGCCGCCGGCCGATGCTGCGGACCGTCCCCCACAAGAGAACCAGGATGGCCGCGGAAATGAGGAGCCCAACGATGGGATCGGCGAGGGGGAAGCCGAGCATCACACCGACGGCGCCGAGCACCACGGCCAGGGAGGTGAAGCCGTCCGTGCGGGCGTGCACGCCGTCGGCGACGAGGGCTGCGGAGCCGATGCGGCGGCCCACCCGGATGCGGTAGATGGCCACCGCCTCGTTCCCCGCGAATCCGATCAGGCCCGCGGCGAAGACCCACCACAGATTGGCCAGCGGCTGGGGGTTCAGGAGGCGCTCCACTGACTGCCAGGCTGCGACGACGGCGGACAGGGCCACGACGCCGACGATGAACAGGCCCGCGAGGTCCTCCGCCCGGCCAAAGCCGTAGGTGTACCGGCGGGTTGCTGCGCGGCGGCCCAGGATGAAGGCGACCCACAGCGGTACGGCGGTTAGGGCGTCCGAGAAGTTGTGGATGGTGTCTGCCAGCAGCGCCACGGAACCGCTGACCAGCACCACGAGGAACTGCAGGATAGTGGTGCCCAGGAGGAGGAAGAGGCTGATCTTCAGCGCGCGGACGCCCTCCACGCTGGCTTCCATAGCGTCATCAATGGAGTCCGCGGCGTCGTGGGTATGCGGGACGAACAGCTCGAACAGCCAGCCCTTGAAACCGCCGTGGTGATGGTGGCTGTGGTCGTGGTCGTGGTCGTGCCCGTGACCGTGGGGGTGGTCGTGGCTGTCGTCGTGCCCATGGTGGTGGTCATGCTCGTGCTCGTCGTCCGTGTGCTGATGGACGTGCCCGGAACTGCTCATGACGCTGCCTTCCGCTCGCGCCGGTGATGCGCCGGCTCGCCGCCCAGAGCATGTTCAGCCTGGAAGATCGCGTCGGCCACCAGCTGGCGCGCATGCTCGTTTTCGAGCCGATAGAGAACCCTGGTCCCGTCTTGCCGGGTGGAAACCATCCGGGCCAGGCGCATCTTGGCCAGGTGCTGGGAGACGGCAGCGGGTGATTTTCCAACGGCGTCCGCCAAGGCACCTACGGCCATCTCGCCGTCGCGCAGGGCAAGGATGATCCGTACGCGGGTGGCATCGGCCAGCATGGCGAAGACCTCCACGGCGAGCTCCACGTACTGGCTGTCCGCACTCAGCGAGCATGCACTCTTATCTGCATTCATACGCACATAATGGCATAGCTTGGCCCGTGGGTGACAATCGGCTCGAAGCACAAAGCGCCGAGCGAATTCCTTCGCATCCGCTTGCATCAAAGATAGCAAGTGTGCTTAGTATCTAATTAGTAACCTTACTTACTATTCGATCCGGCAGGGCTTCAGCAGCCGGTGACCACCAGTGGAAGCGAGTGACGATGACGGAGAACCAGTGGCCTGAGGCTTCTGCCCGAAGCCCTCTCGACCAGTACGGGAATGCAATACCGGCGGATCCCTCAGCGGAGCCGGAAACGTACCTGACCAAGAAGGAAGCAGCCAAGGAGGAGACGTCCAAGCTCGCCGGGCAGGCGGCCGGTGCGGCCCACAATGTGGCCCAGACCGCCAGGCACGAGGCCGGAAACGTCGCAGCTGAGGCGAAGTCCAGCGCCCGCGGTTTATTGGACCAGGCTAAGTCGGGCCTGGGCAGCCAGGCCGGCGCGCAACAACGGAAGGCGGCAGAAGGACTTCGGACCATCTCCAGCCAGTTGGAGCGCATGGCCGAGGCCCCGGACCAGCAGGGCGTCGCAAGCGACCTGGTCCGGCAGGTTGCCGACAGGACGTCGTCGGTCGCCTCCTGGGTTGAGGGCAAGGACCCGGGGGCGCTGCTGGGCGAGGTTCAGCGGTTCGCGCGCCGCAAGCCGGGCACTTTCCTGCTCCTGGCCGCCGGTGCGGGCATCCTCGCCGGTCGCCTCGCCCGCGGCCTGCAGCCGGCGGCGCCGCAAGCTGCCATCCCGCCGAAGCCGGCACAGCCGCCGGTTGCCGGCGCAACTGCTCCGCCATGGGGCGGGGAGCCCGTATACCGGGAGCAGCCCGCAGCACCCGCGGCCTACGGCGAAACCATCTACGGAGAACCTGCGCGTCCCGCCTACTCCGGGACCCAAGCGGGGGGAGTCCCGCTGAAGGATCCGGATGACCCGTACAGCGAGGTCCGCGGCTCCGAGCGCCAGCCTTAACAGAGGCCCACATTTTTGCCCCCAAGCAGCACCAAACCAGTAACAAGAAGGAGAAACACATGATCAGCACTGAGAACCTTTCTGCACTGAGCACTGCCGGAGGAAATGTCCTGGGCTCCGACGGAAGCAAGATCGGATCCATCGGACAGATCTACGTTGACGACAACACCTCAGAACCCACCTGGGTCACCGTCAAGACCGGGCTCTTCGGAACCCACGAATCCTTCGCACCGTTGGACTCTGCCTCCCAGGACGGCAACGACATCGTGGTGGCCCACACCAAGGACAAGGTCAAGGACGCCCCGCGCGTGGCCCCGGACGGGCACCTTGAGCCCGCGGAGGAAGACCGGCTCTACACCTACTACGGCATCACCGGCGGCAACGGGTTCGCGGGCGGTAACGGCGACGTTGCCGGCAACGGCTTCACCGGCACCGCGGACACGGCGGACAGCCGCGGAACCGTCGGCCACGACACCTCCGGTCCCACCACCGACGACGCAATGACCCGCTCCGAGGAGCAGCTGCACGTGGGCACCCGCCAGGAAGAAACCGGCCGGGCACGCCTGCGCAAGTACGTCGTCACCGAGAACGTCACCACCACCGTCCCGGTGCAGCGCGAAGAGGTCCGCATCGAGCGCGAGCCCATCACGGATGCCAACAGGGGCGCCGCCCTGGACGGGCCCGCCATCAGCGAGGAAGAGCACGAGGTCATCCTCCACGAGGAACGCCCCGTTGTGGAAAAGGAAACCGTCCCGGTGGAGCGCGTGCGCCTCGACAAGGAGACGGTGACCAACGAGCACACCGTCACCGAGGAAGTCCGCAAGGAAGAGATCGAGCTCGACGACGATGGCCGCACCCGCCGCTAAGGCTTCCGGCCGGGATTCCCGGGGATAAGCAAAGCGCGGTCCACCCTCCTGCCTGAACTGGTCCCCGAAGTTGGACTGGCCAATTGAGAGCCTACGCCGCAAGGGCCTGAGCACGGTATTGCACCGAGCTCAGGCCCTTGGGCTTTGTTGAGATTTTGACGGTGTTTCCATCACCGCGTTGTGGTAGCAGTTGCCCTTGCGTGACGTGGACTGGCCAGTCAGCTGATCCTGCGCCGGTAGGCCGCGCCCGCGAAGGCGTAGGCAACCACGAGCAGGCCCACGAGCCAGGCGAGGGCGGTCCAGATGTCGCTGCCGACGGGCTCCTGGGCGAACAGGGACCGGATGCTGTTCACCATCGAGGTCACCGGCTGGTTCTCGGCGAACCAGGCCACCGGGCCCGGCATTGAGTCCGTGGGCGCGAACGCCGAGCTGATGAACGGCAGGAAGATCAGGGGATAGCTGAAGGCGCTGGCGCCGTCCACGGTTTTGGCCGAGAGGCCGGCGATCACCGCAACCCAGGTCAGGGCCAAGGTGAACAGGACCAAAATGCCGGTCACTGCGAGCCAGGCGGCCACGGATGCTCCGGTGCGGAATCCCATCACCAGCGCGACGCCCACCACAACCGCCACGGACGCCAGGTTGGCCGTCAGCGAGGTGAGCACATGCGCCCAGAGCACGCTGGGCCGCGCGATCGGCATGGACTGGAACCGTTCGAAGATCCCGCCCTGCAGGTCAAGGAACAGTCGGTATGCGGTGTAGGCGACGCCGGACGCAATGGTGATGAGCAGGATGCCCGGGAGCATGTAGTTGATATAGGACTCGTCGGAGCCGGTGTTGATCGCGCCGCCGAACACGTAAACGAAGAGCAGCATCAGCGCCACGGGGGTGACGGCCGTGGTGATGATGGTGTCGGGGCTGCGGAGGATGTGGCGCAGCGAGCGGCCGGTCAGGATGCGGGTGTCGCTGAGGGCATGGCTGGTCATGGAAGTTCCTTTCGTGTTCCACCCGCGCCGTGTTTCCCGCCGGTGCCGCGCGTACCGTCCGTGCCGCCGACGAGGGCGAGGAAGACGTCCTCAAGCGAGGGCTGCTTCTCGACGTATTCCACCTTCGCGGGCGGGAGGAGCTGTTTGAGTTCCGCGAGAGTGCCGTTCCGGATGATGGTGCCCTGGTGGAGGATCGCTATCCGGTCGGCGAGCTGCTCGGCCTCGTCGAGGTACTGCGTGGTGAGCAGCACCGTTGTGCCCTGGCCGGCCAGTTGCCGGACGGTCTGCCAGACCTCGATCCGTGCCTGCGGGTCCAGGCCGGTTGTCGGTTCGTCGAGGAAGATGACCGGCGGGTTCCCGATCAGGCTCATCGCGATGTCCAGCCGCCGCCGCATGCCGCCCGAGTACGTCCCTGCCTTGCGGTTCGCTGCCTCGGCGAGGTCAAAACGGGCCAGCAGGCCATCGGCGATCCGGCCCGGATTCTTCAGGTGGCGCAGCCTGGCCACCAGCTCCAGGTTTTCCCGGCCGGTGAGTACTTCGTCCACGGCGGCGAACTGTCCGGTCAGGCTGATGGAACCGCGCACGACGGCGGGATCCGCGGCGAGGTCGGCGCCGTTGACGGTGGCGGTGCCTGAGTCAGCTTTGAGCAGCGTGGCCAGGATCCGCACCAGGGTGGTCTTGCCCGCGCCGTTGGAGCCGAGCAGGGCGAAGATGGTGCCGGCGGCCACGTCAAAGTCGACGCCCCGCAGCACGTGCAGGTCCTTGAAGGACTTTTCGATGCCCCGCACCTGGATGGCCGGTGTGAGGGCCGGGTTGGTTGTCATGTCCGGTTCTCCGTTCCCGGCAGATTTACGCGTCGCCGGCTGCGGCCTGGTTGATGGCGTCCGTCAGGCGCTTGTGCTCCTTGTTGATCCACTGGCCGTCCGAGTAGTTCTGGATAAAGGCCTCCGCGAACTCCACGGGATCGTCCCCCACTATGTCGCGGATGGGGGTGCCGTCTGCAGCGGCCCGCTCAATCAGGTCCGCGAGGTCCTCGAGCATCTGCATCATCACATCGCCCTTCACGATGGCGCCGGCGTAGGTGAAGTAGCGCTCCAGCCCGTCGATTGTCGTCCGGTAGCGCGGGGGAAGCTGTTCCTTGCGGTCCTTGTACTGGCGCCAGCGCTTCTTGTCGTCCAGTGAGCCGGTGATCTTTTCCAGCCATCCTGCGGCCATGGTTACTCTCCTTTATCCCGTGCGTTTTTGTTGTCTTGTGCGGTGCCGATGTGGCCCTGGAGCTGGTCGATGCGTTCTGCAAGGAAGCCCCAGGTGCGCCAGAATTCTTCGAGGTACTCGCTGCCCTGGCCGTTCAGTGAATAGACCTTGCGCGGGGGGCCCTTCTCGGACGGGACCTTCGCCACATCCACCAGTCGGCGCTGCTCGATCCTGATCAACAGCGCGTACACCGTGCCCTCCGCGATGTCGGAAAAGCCCTGGTCGCGCAGCCGGGCCGTGATCTCGTACCCATAGGCCGGCTTGACGGCCAGGATCGCAAGGACGATCCCCTCGAGGGTGCCCTTGAGCATCTCTGTCATTTGCTTGCCCATGCGGACCACCTCAGCTATTCAGTATTACTGACTACCAGTACATAGTATCGCTGAATAGCGGTGGCGCAAGAGGCCCGGGGCCGATCTATCGGTTCTTTAAGACCTTCCTGCCCAGTTGCCCGCGGTGCGGGCGGGCACTCGGGGCGGGACATGCCGTCGTAGGCGGCGCGTTGTCAGCGTGCGAAAAAGGTAACCGGGCAGGAAGGTACGGCCGCGGCACGCGTGAGAAGGTACGACGGCGGCACGCGCCAGAGCTGGCACGCGCGCCCGGTCGGGGCTGGAACGCGCGCCGGGTCAGGAAAGGGCGGACCTAGACGGCGGGAGTGCGCGGCCTATCCACTCGAGGGCCCACAAGAGCGGGAGTCCGGGCCAAGGAGCGCCGGCCCTTCAGCCGCTTTTCCGCGAAGCCCATCACCCGGGTGGCCACAGCCCAGTAGAGGACGCCGAAGGCCAGGGAGGCCAGGACGGCCAGGCCCTTGCTGACGGGGTCGATGAGCGGGTACACCAGCCAGTGCGTGACGTAGATGTACAGGGACGCACTGGCCAGCAGGGCCGTGATCCGGTGAAGTCCGCGTGGCACGTGCAGGGTGGGCACCCAGAGCAGGATGAGGCAGCCCGCCAGGATGGTGGCGCTCCGGTAGGGGTTGTCGAACGATTCCGGGACGATCAGGAACGCCACCGCCGTTACGGCCGCCTTCTGCCACAGGGTGCGGGACGCCGCGGCGGCCCAGCCCAGCCCGAACAGCCACAGCACCGGCCCCTGGCCCGGATAGCGGTTTTCCACCAGGTCAAAAAGGAGCGGCAGGTCAACGGCCACCAGTGCAAGCCCGAAAGCCCACGGCCATCTGCGAACTGCACGGTCCACCGCCGGTATTGCCAGGATGAGGGCGAGCGCAATCAGGATGTGGACCAGGATCTCCACGAACCAAAAGCGGGAGTAGTCGGTCCACCCCTGCGGGCCGAGGACCGAGTTCAGCAGGAACACGTTGAACCAGGCGTACTTGTCCGTGATGGCAAACGCGACGGCGATGACCGCCACGCTGGGCACCACGATGCGTGTGATGCTGCGCAGATGCCGCCGCAACCGGGCGCTTCGGGAGCCCGCGAGCTGGAAGCGGGCAAAGTTGTAGCCGGCCACGGCCATCAGGACGTGCGCGGTGCCGGTCCAGTGGAAGAACCCGATGTGGGTGGAAACGATGAAGATGATGGCGACGGCGCGGAGCACGATCCCCGTTTCCAGGGGCGCGAGCATGCGCCGCCGCCAGGTGTGCAGCCGCGGCACTTTCTCCGCGAGGGAACGGCCCGACGACGGCACCTGGCCGGGCGACAGGTGCGGCGCAGGCGACAGTTCGCAAACCGGCATCAGGTGCCACCCTTGCGGAAGGTGCCCGAGCGCCTGCTCCAGCCGGATGGACGCCGCCACGTAGGACAGGGAATCGCCGCCCAGCGAAACGAACGAGTCCGTATCGGTGACGTTGTCCTGCTCCAGGACCTCCGCGAAGATCCGCCGCACATCGGTGGAGCCGGCGTCCGGGACCGGAGCAGGGCCGCCGTCGTCATCTTCTCCTCCAGAGGCGAGTTCCCCTGCAGGGGCGAGGGCGGCGACGGCGGGATAGTCCGGCTTCCCGTTGGCAAGGCGCGGGATGGCTTCCACGGCAACGAGTTCGACGGCGGCGCGCGGCAGGCCGAGGTCCTGGGCCAGGGTTTTGGCGATCAGGGCGAGGTCGTGGTCGCCTTCGACGGCGGCCACCACGGCATCGTCCGTTCCGGCGGCGGCTGCAGTAAGCCCGAGGTCCGCCAGCAATTTTTCCACCTGCCCCAGGTCCACCCGGAGTCCTACAATCTTCACAAACCGGCTGCGCCTGCCCACGATCTGGTACAGGCCGTCGGGTCCGCGCCGTGCCAGGTCCCCGGTGTGAAGCTCGGTGATGACCCGGCCCAGGGCAAGGTCCTCGGGCCGTTCGGCGTACCCGAGCATGACGTTGGGCCCGGTGTACACGAGCTCGCGCTCGTCGAGCCCGGGGACCGGTTCAAGCCGGAAGGCGCCGCCGGGCACGGGCACTCCGATCGCCTGGGGATTATCTGCAGCCTGGTCAGGGGGCAGGTATGCCATGCGGGCTGTGGCTTCTGTCTGGCCGTACATGACGAACAGGTCCCACCCTTGCCGCCGGCCCAGCTCTGCATAGGACCGGACGCGGTCCGGCGAGAGCCGTCCGCCCGCCTGCGTGATGTACCGCAGGCTCGGCACGTCCATGTCCGCAAAACGCACGCGGTCCAGGAGGTCGAACGTGTACGGCACCGCGGCGAAGGACGTCACTTTTTCACTCCGGACCAGTTGCCAGAAGCACGGGTCCACCACCGAAAGGTCCGTCAACACCAGGGACGCGCCCACCAGGAGGTGGCTGTTCACCACGCTCATCCCGTAGCAGTAGGAGAGGGGGAGTGTGGTGGCAGCGGTGTCGCTGGGGCGCAGCTGGAGGTATTCCGCAATGGCGCCTGCGTTGGCCTGGATGCTGTCCCCGGAAAGCCGGACGAGTTTCGGCGAGCCGGTGGATCCTGACGTGCTGAGCAGCAGTGCCAGTTCCGGGTTCAAATCATGGCTGGTGGTTTCGCGGCGGACGTCGAGGATTGCTTCACCGGATGACGCGCGGACAACCACGTCGGGATCATAGGCCGCCACGAGCGCCTCCCCTGCTGCGCCGCCGCCGGCGGGCAGGATCAGCAAGGGGTTGCCGGACGAAAGAGCCGCAAGATAGGCAATGAGCGACGCCAGCGTGTTCTCCGCTTCGAGGGCAACCAGGCGGCGGCCGGGCCCGAAGGAGCGGGCCATGTCCTCCACCCGGCGCGCCAGTTCCCCGTAGCTGAGCGACTCCTTGGGGGTGCTGACGGCGAGGCGGTCTCCGAAGCGGGCCAGGGCGGCGGCAAAGGAGACGCCGGCGAGCTCTGTCTGTAACGTCACCCGGTGAACTGTAGAAGGTAATGCTTACCTAACTCAACTGGACTTTGGTCCGTGTCATAAAGGGGCGACGCCTGCAGGTGCCACAATGCTCCGAGATGAATGGGGTCTCCCCGTTGGAAGTCTTGCCTCCAGATATAGACAAGTGTATATATTTACCTGTGTCTATGTCCTTGGAATTGACCCCGGTCCAGACGGTGGCGTGCTGCTCCCCGTTGACGCGGGAGCCGTTGTCCGAGTCTGAAGCCGACGGGATCGCCCCGCTGCTGAAGGCCCTGGCCGACCCCGTCCGGCTGCGGCTGATGTCCATGGTCGCCTCGCACGAGGGCGGCGAAGCGTGCGTCTGCGATTTGAACCACGCTTTTGAGCTCTCACAGCCCACCATCAGCCACCACCTGAAAATCCTGCACGAGGTGGGCCTGCTGGACCGGGAGAAGCGGGGCGTCTGGGTGTACTACCGGGCCCGCACCGAGGCCCTGCAGAACCTGGCAGCCCTGATCGGCGGGCAGGCCAAATGACCTTCCTGGCGCGCCGGGCCGCGGCGGAGTTTGTCGGCACGGCCTTCCTTGTGATGGCGGTGGTTGGCTCCGGCGTCGTGGCCTCGCGGCTGTCCCCGGACGACGTCGGCCTGCAGCTTTTACAGAACAGCCTCGCCACGGGTGCCGCCCTGGTGGCGCTGATCGTGGCCCTGCAGCCCGTGTCCGCTTCCTTTAATCCGGTGGTCACCCTGGTTGAACGGGCGCTGGGGATGATCGACAGCAGGACCACGGTGTTCCTGATCGCCGGGCAGTTCCTGGGTGGCCTGGCCGGCACGGTGGCAGCCAATCTGATGTTCGGGCTGGACGCAGTCTCCCTCTCCACCCACGAACGGACCGGTCCCGCGCTCTGGCTCGGTGAGGTCATCGCCACGGTCGGGTTGCTGCTGGTCATCTTCGGCGCCGTCCGGTCGGGCAGGGCGGACCGGGTGGCATTCGCCGTCGGCGGGTACATCACGGCCGCCTACTGGTTCACCAGCTCCACCAGCTTCGCCAACCCCGCAGTCACCGTCGCCCGCACCATCACGGACACCTTCGCCGGCATCGCACCGCCGTCGGCCCCAGGTTTTATCCTCGCGCAGCTGCTCGGCGGTGCCGCCGGATACTTCCTGGTCCGGTTCCTCTACCCCTCCTTCACTGCTGATTCCGCCGCTCCGGCGGCTGACCGAAAGGTGCTCTCATGAGCCAGAAACCCTCCGTCCTTTTCGTCTGCGTCCACAACGCGGGCCGCTCCCAAATGGCCGCCGCGTTCCTCACCACCCTCTCCAAGGGCGCCATCGAGGTCCGCTCCGCCGGGTCCCAGCCCGCCGAGAAGGTCAACCCTTCCGCCGTGGAAGCCATGGCCGAGGTGGGCATCGACATGTCCGCCGAGATCCCCAAGATCCTCACCACCGAGGCGGTCAAGGACTCTGACGTGGTGATCACCATGGGCTGCGGCGACGAATGCCCCTACTTCCCGGGCAAACGCTACGAGGACTGGGTCCTGGAGGACCCGGCCGGCAAAGGGGTGGAGTCCGTCCGGCCCATCCGCGACGACATCAAAACCCGGGTCGAGGCCCTGATCGCCTCCCTGGCCCCGGCCTCTGCATAACCACACCGTCACGGGAAGGGGGCGACACGCATGAACACCGGCTGCTGCGACGACAACTGCTGCGACGACGAACAGTGCTGCTGCTAACCCCGGCCGCACAATCGCTGGGCTGCCCGCGCAAAGAGCGGGCAGCCCCCCTCCGGCAGGTAGTGGACGCCGGGGCCCGAGGGCCCTACCCGTCCGCCCAGCGCCGAAGGGTGCTGTTGACCAGGCCCACCAGCACGGCCGTCCACCAGCAACCCTGTGAAATGCACAGCGCCACCAGCAGCCGCGTGCGCACCCGCAGAGCCACGGCCTTGAAATGGGTTCCCGCCGGGAGGGCGCGGAGCCGGCGAAGTACGGGGGCAAGTGCGAGGCCGTTCAGCATCAGAACCAGGACGCACACCAGTTTGATCTGGGTGACCGGGTTGGTGACGTCCGGCTTGATGAGGGCCCCGGAGGCCAGCAGGACCAGCAGGCCGCCCCAAATCAACGGCTGCGCTGCTGCTTCAAGCTTGTGGGTGTCATGGAGGTCCCGCTTGCCCAGGAGCCAGAGGAATCCCACCCAGTCGACAATCAGGATCGCGCCGAAGGACAAGACCAGGGCGATGATGTGGCAGGCCAGGCCGATCCGGTGCAGCTCCGGCCCGCAGTCAAGGAAGGAACCGGCGGACACCGATGCCAGCCATGCCAAGGTGCACAGGCCGGCCAGGAGGAAACCTTTCCGATGACGAGGATTTCCTCCGGGAGCGTTGCTGGTGGCCGTATCCGTACTGGGTCCGGAGACACCGTTGACGCCGTCGGAGTCAACAACGCTGTGGCTCACGTGAACAGGCCCTCGCCGATGAACCCTCCGGGCTGGGTGCCGGGCGGGACCGCGAACAGGCCGGAACCGGTGTGTTTGAGATACTCCAGGGCCAGGGTGTCCTCTTTCGCCATGGCCATCTGCATGGGCACGTAGTGGGTCCTGGGGTCGGTGACGAAGGCGATGAAGAACAGCCCGGCGTCAAGGTGGCCCAGTCCGTCTGAGCCGTCCGTGTAGTTGTAGCCGCGGCGCAGCATCCGCACGCCGTCGTTCTGGTCCGCGTGGGCCAGCCTCACGTGCGCGTCGAGGGGAATGAGCGGTTGGCCGTCCCTGCCGGCCAGGGCGAAGTCCGGGTTGCTGAACTCCTTGCCGCCGGACAGCGGCGCGCCTTCGCCCTTGGTCCGGCCGATGAGCCCTTCCTGTTCCCGCAGCGAGGTGCGGTCCCAGATTTCGATGTGCATCCGGATGCGCCGCGCCACCAGGTAGCTGCCGCCTTCCATCCACGCCTCGGCCTGGCGGGAACCGCCGCTTGCCCAGACGTGTTGGTCGAGTAGCTCTGTGTCCTCGGCCTTGAGGTTGTTCGTCCCGTCCTTGAAGCCGAACAGGTTCCGCGGCGTCTGCTGGGTGCGGGAGGTGGAGGAGGTGCGGCCAAAACCCAGCTGTGACCAGCGGACGCGGACCTTGCCGAAGCCGATCCGGGCCAGGTTGCGGATGGCGTGCACGGCCACCTGCGGATCGTCGGCGCAGGCCTGCACCACAATATCGCCACCGGTCCTGCCGGGTTCCAAGGCGTCTCCGGGGAAGTGCGGGAGGTCGATCAGTGCATCGGGCTGGCGGCCGCCCAGGCCGAAGCGGGCTGCGCCGTCCTTTTCGAACAGCCCGGGCCCGAATCCGAACGTCAGCGTCAGCCGGCCGGCATCGAGGTCCAGGGCTTCGCCGGTATCCTCCGGCGGCGCGTCATAGGGCCCGCCGACGGCGCCGGTTTCGCCGGTGGTACGGCCCGCCGTCATCGCCTCCGCCGCAGCCGTCCAGTCCTTGAGGAGCTTGATCAGGGCCGCGCGGTCCTCTGTAGTGACGTCGAAGGCGGCCATGTGCAGCCGGTCCTGTGCCGCCGTCGTAATTCCTGCCTGCCGTTCACCGAAGAAGGGGACAACGGAGCCGTTGGCGGCGGGGGGAGCCGCCGCGGCGGCGAGGGCGTCATGGCCCAGCAGCCCCGCAGCAATTCCCGCCACCGCGCCCGCTCCGCCTGCCCCGGCAAGGCCCAGCAGGCCACGGCGGGACAGGCCGTGCCCGAAGGGGCAGCCGCTCACAGTATGACGGCAGCGGTGAGCTGGGACAGCGGCTCGCCCAGGGAATCCACCAGGGCGCTGAGCTGCTGGACCTGGTCCTGGCTCAGCTCGTCATAGTAGGCGAAGCCCTCGCCCTTGGCGTACTTGGTCAGCTCGGACTGCAGTGCGGTGAACTTGGCATCGAGGTCGGAGGCCAGGGCGGCGTCCTTCTGCTCCAGGGCGGGCCGAAGGTTCTCGAAGGCGATCCGCGCTCCATCCACGTTGGCCTGGAAATCCCAGAGGTCGGTGAGGGACCAGATTTCCTCCTCCCCGGTGACCTTTCCGCGGGCCACTTCGTCAAGGAGTTCCTTGGCGCCGTTCCCAAGCTTGTCCGCGGAAAGTTCCACGGTCCGGGTGCGGCTCGCGAGCTCCTCGGTGTCTGCCACCAGCTGCGTGGCGAGGGCTGCGCGCTCGTCGGTGGTCAGAGCGGTGTAGTCCGCCGGCGGGAAGAGGTCTTTTTCGGCGCGGTGCCAGCCGGTCCATTCCTGGCCGGGTTCCAGGTCCGCCTCGCGGGCATCCAGCTTCGGGTCCAGGTCACCGAAGGACTCCGCCACTGGCTCGATGCGCTCCCAGTGCATGCGGGTGGCGGCGTAGAGGTCCCGGGCCTTGGCGGTATCGCCGGCAGCATAGGCCTCCGCGAATTCCCTGGTTCCGGCCACCAGCTGTTCGGTCTGGTCCTTGACGTAGGCGGCGTACTGGCTGACACCGGTGTCCAGGAGCTTCTGCGAATCGGCGTCCACCACAGGCTTCTTGCCCGAATCGGTCACCTTGAAGGCTGCCCGGATACCTTCTCCTTCCATGCCCGGCTTGCACGCCGTGACGTATGTCCCGGGCGCTGCGGTGAGGACCAGGTTGCGTGTGATGCCGGGGCCGATGTTCTCCACCTCGGCCAGGATGCGCAGGCCGTCCTCCGCCAGCACGTAGAACTCGGTGACTTCGGCGCCGTCGTTCTTGACCGCGAACGTGAGGTTTCCGCTGGGTGCCTCGGACGCTGTCAGCGCGCACTCGGTGCTGGTGCTGCTGACCTGGATGGGACCCTCGGTGGCGGCCGCCTTCGTGTTGTCCGTGCAGGACGTCAGTGCCAGGGGCAGGACGACGGCGGCGGACAGCAGGGCGAGCCGTGGGCCGGCGGTGCGGCGGAATTTAGGCAGGGTCAAGCCAGGCATGGGGATTCCTTCAGGGGTTGTTGGGGTGATGCGGTGATGGGGTTAGGTCAGGATGCTGCGGGGGCCGGCACGGCGGGGGTTGCCACTGCCGGGGTTCCCGAGGGCCGGATGGCGGGGCGCCGGTTGGTGCGGAGATAGAAGAACAGGACGGGGACCGTGTAGAGGACCCAGGCGGCTGATTCCAGCCAGGTGGTGGCAGGGGAGAAGTTCAGCGTGCCTTTGAGGAGCGTTCCGTACCAGGACGACGGCGGGATGGCGGCTGAGACGTCGAAGGCAAGGTTATGGAGCCCCGGCAGGATGCCGGCTTCCTGCAGGTCATGGACGCCGTAGGCCAGGACCCCGCCGGCGATGACCACCAGGGCTGCGCCGCTCCAGGTGAAGAACCGGGTCAGGTTGATCTTCAGCACCCCGCGGTGGAGGAGGAAGCCGAGGCCGGCGGCGACAGCCAGGCCAAGCAGGGCGCCGATGAGCGGGGACGTTGACTCGCCGCTGGACTGGGCTGCGGCCCACAGGAACAACGCCGTCTCCAAACCCTCCCGCCCCACGGCCAGGGCGGCCACGGCTATGAGTCCCCACGCCGCTCCTGACGCCACTCCGTCCACCTGCGAGCGGAGGTCGGCGCCGAGCGTGCGGGCCGCGCGGGCCATCCAGAAGACCATCCAGGTCACCATGCCGACGGCGATGATGGACAGGCCGCCCCCGATGGCTTCCTGCGCCTCGAACGTCAGGCCGCGGGGACCGAAGGTCAACAGCGCACCGGATCCGGCGGACACGGCGACGGCGATCCCGACGCCGGCCCACAGCCTGGGCAGCAGCCCGCGGCGTCCGCTCTTGGTGAGGTATGCCGTCAGGAGGACCACGATGAGCGTGGCCTCAAGTCCCTCGCGCAGGCCAATCAGGAAGTTGGCTGTCATATGCACTGTGCCTTCTATCAAGGAAGCCCTTCTTAGGCTTGCCTAAGAGTGAAGAGTACATGCATCGTCGGATTACGAAAAAGAAGCATGTCGTAATTGAATCGAAAATTACTACAGTCGTTGGCGGGGTGGA
Organism: Arthrobacter sp. Ha26; assembly: GCF_059091705.1. Taxonomy (NCBI): domain Bacteria; kingdom Bacillati; phylum Actinomycetota; class Actinomycetes; order Micrococcales; family Micrococcaceae; genus Arthrobacter; species Arthrobacter sp. Ha26. The sequence continues at coordinate 544,523 of NZ_JBNHGX010000001.1, read as the reverse complement.
TGAGTGCAGCGGACCGCACCATGCGGGGTCATTGTTGAGTCAATTCGCCGTCTTATAAAATGCCGGTTCCATAAGTACACTTAGTAAATTGGGTTGGGGGATTCAGGCGGGCGTTGGCGTCGATTTCGAGCGGTGAATGCGAAGGTGAGCGAGTGAGCGGAAACGAGCGGCTTTCCGCGGACATTGAGCATGATGTCTGCTACCTGCACCTGCAACTGCAACTGCAGGCTCTCGAGATTATCGACGACGTTCTAGCCGGCACGGATCCGGCCGGCGATGAGGTACGTACGTGCTTGCGGCACCATGTATCCAACTATCCCGGCCAGCCTCAGCGGGCTCTATTGATGCACATGCTTTCGCTGCGGCCATCAGCAACTGCCGGATCCCTGGACTCCTCCGGCCGGAAGCTGCCCTGACCTAGCGGGCCAGTGGGGGCTGGAATAATCGGCCCAATGAATATCGCCAGGACCATTCTGTTGTTTTGCCGTCGCCGCGGCCGCCGAGATAGGTGGGGCCTGGCTGGTCTGGCAGGCGGTCCGCGAAGGAAAGGACTGGTGGTGGGCGGGGCTCGGTGTCATGGCCCTTGGCATTTACGGATTCGCCGCCACCCTTCAGGCTGACCCACACTTCGGCAGGATCCTGGCAGCATACGGCGGTGTCTTTGTTGCCGGCTCCCTGGCATGGGGCATGATCTTCGACGGCTTCAAACCCGACCGGTGGGACATTGCAGGCTCAGTCATCTGCCTGCTCGGGGTTGCGGTGATCATGTTTGCGCCCCGAAACGCTGGTTGAACGGTGAACCACCTGCTCTGAGCCGGGGACACGCCGTCGTACCTGGCGCGGCGCGGCAGTCAACCGGGCAGGAATGGACGACGGCGGCCCTCACCAGGTCTAGTAAGCGGCCGAAGTGCCGGGTCAAGGCCGCGGAAGGGAGGACTGCCCTGGCAGGCCCTTGTCATACTGGTCGTATGCAGGCGACAACGGTGTTGGTTGAGGGCGAGAGCGACAGGGTGGCTGTGGAGACGCTGGCCCGTCACGTTGGCCTTGACCTGGCGTCTGGGCGGGTGACCGTGGTGCCGATGGGAGGGGCAACAAGCATTGTCCACTTTCTTGGCCGCTACGGCCCGACTGGCGCAGACCACCGGCTGCTCGGCCTGTGTGATGCAGCGGAATCCGCTGGTATCGCCCGTGCCCTGGCCCGGGCAGGAATCGGGTCAGGTTCCCTGGCGGAGCTTGGGTTCGAGGTCTGCCAGGCCGACCTGGAGGATGAACTCATCCGTTGCCTTGGGATCGACGCCGTGCTCAACGTCATCGCAGCTCAAGGCGAGCTCGCGTCATTCCGGATCCTCCAACAGCAGCCGTCCCAGCGGGAGCAGCCCGTTTCGGCACAGTTGCGCCGGTTCTTCGCCGGACGCAGCGGCAACAAGGTCCGCTACGCCCGTCTGCTCGTCGACGCCTTGCCAGCCGGGCAGGCACCCCCACCGCTGGCCCGCCTTGTCGCGTCATTCTGAAGAAGGTGCCGGGCCGAAAAGGGCCCTGAGCGTGTTAGTGGTGCTCCACCCAGCAGGCCAGGATGGTGGTGGAGAGCTGGTACGCCAGGGCGTTCCGGGTGATGTTGTCCGGGCCGAGGGTGGCCGGCAGATCGGAAGCGTCTACGTGCAGCACGAAGCTGTCCTTCTGGAAAACCGCTGACCCGTCCGCAGTCTCGTAGGCCGGGAAGCCAAGGTTCGCAAGGCCTTCGATGGCAGTGGCATCCTTCGCCAGAGCCTGCATCGCATTGAAGTAACCCAAAGCGGACGCCTTATCTGAAGCTTCCTGGACGGAAATCTTCAGAGCCCCTTCCGCGAGGTGGTAGGTGCAGGTGAAGGTGCTGTCGGCCCAGTCGTTGATGGTGTGCGGGGCGGAGTCCAGGTCCAGGATGGACCGCAACCTCTCCTTGGGCTGGTCCCCGCAAACCATCAGGGCGGCCTCGCTGGGCCCGGCCGCCGTCGTACTCCCGGAAGAGGACCCCTGGCTGTGGCTCGCGCCGTGGCCGCCGGCATGCCCGTGAGCGGATGCAGCGCCAGGCGAGGACGCCGTCGCGGACACATCTGATGGTGCGGACACGGATCCGGCGGCAGTGGCGCAGCCGGCCAGCAGCAGGGACGCGAGGCCAACGGCAGCCAAAGTGTTCTTTCGGTTGTTCATGTCCAGTCCATTCGCACCAAGGGCCGCTTCAGGAACGAGCGGCAGTTCCGTAGTCAGGCTTTGAGTTTGGCGTAGATGACGTAGTTGTCGTCGAAGAGCCCGGTGGCGGGGTCGTAGCCGTCGCAGGTAATCAGCCGGAGTTCGGCCCCGGGAGTGTTGCCGTACACCTCAAGGGTGGGGAATTCATTCTTGGAGTAGAGGGCGCCGCGGTCAACGGTGAACAGGGCGGTGCTGCCGTCGGTTCGTGAAACGCTGATTTCAGCGCCGGGGGCCAGCTTGCGGAGGTCAGCGAACACACCCTTGTTTCCGCCCAGGGCGTTAACGTGGCCCAACAACACTGAAGGTCCGCGTTCGCCCGGCGTGGGGGAGCCGTCGTACCAGCTGGCCGGCGCCCCGTTGCCCTTGTCCTCCGGTACTTTCAACGAGCCGTTCTCTTCCAGCCCCAAATGAAGCAGGTCAGTCCGGACCCCGATCGAGGGAATGCTCAGGGTGACGGGAGCCGAAGTGCCAAGCACCGCCGGAAGCTGCGCTGTAGGCTGCGCCTGCGCCTGCGCCTGCGCGGGTGCGGCGGCGGGCGTTGCAGCCGTCCCGGCCGGGGACGGATCTGCGGCGGGGGCCACCGGTGGTGAGACGGAGGCGGAAGGCGACGCGCCGGCGTCGGGAGTTGCAGCGGGTCCGGCGGCGCAGCCTGCCAGGGAAAGCGCGAGCAGGATCCCGGCCGCCGTGGAGGCCCCGAGACCTCCGCGGTGGCCGGGATTCCTGTTTGTCACAGTATTGATCCGTTCAGATCCGCTTAGGCTGCTGCGTTGCGGCGGCGGACTGCGTAGGCTCCACCGGCGACGGCGATCAGGGCCAGGCCACCGCCGACGGCGAGGGCACCTGTGTCCGTGCCGGTTTCAGTAGCGATGCCGGTGTTGGCGCCGCCTGCGGGCATCTTCATCTGGCCGGCCGTCAAGGTGCCGCACAGGGCGGGCGAAGTAGCGGCCAGGGGAAGGGTGGGGGCGAGATCGCTCTTGGCGGCCTGGCCTGCTGCGCTGAGGGTGGCGGGGTCAAGGCCGTGGACAACAACCACTGCGGTGCCTGCTTCGAGGGCGGCCTTGGTTTCAGCGTTCAGTTCGAAGGTGCGGTCCACAGTGTAGGAGGCGCCCTGTCCGCCGACCTTCAGGTCAAGGCCTGCTGCCGGGCTCGTGTCGCCGCTGGTGGACAGAGTGGTGACGATGCCTCCGTAAGAGGGTGCGCCTTCAGTGGTGGAGATGACTTGGTCACCGTCCTTATCCGCGGAAGGGTCCGGGCAGGTGCCCTTGGCGCCGCCGTGGATGTGCTGGACGTGCGGGTACGGGGCGTCCATGAAGGTGGCCGGCATGCCCGAAACCTTCAGGACCACGTGGGCCTGGTTGCCCGTGACATCGAGTGTGATGGTGCCCGAGCCGGCGCTGCCGTTGATCTGCTTCAGGGTGGACTGGTAGGAGCCGTCGGCAGCCATGGCCGGCGAACCGGACAGGGCAAGAGCGGCCAAGGCCAGGGTGGGGACTGCCATAAAGCGAAGTGTCTTATTCATTGGAAAAATCTCCTCATACACGTCCGTGTGATGTTGGCGCCCCGGGAGGGGACAACAGTACTTCGCGGCAGCCCAGGGGAAGGATGGGTGAGGAAGTGGCCCAGTTCACTGGCCGGGAGGTTAGAGCAGCATCAGTGCCGCCGTGGGCTGCACCGCGAAGGGGAGGCTCTTAGCCCACCACGGCAGCGGAAAGAATCCGCTTCATCTTGTCCCGCAGGAACTTTTGCCCCGTGACGCTGGGGTGTTCACCATCCGGTCCCAAGAGAACGTCGGCGCGGCCACTGAGCCACTGGTCGGCAACGGGATCGACGAACGTTATCCCCCTGCTTTGCGCTGCAGAGGCCGCAGAATCACGGACGCCGGCCAGCACCGGATCTGGTTCCTCCGCGCTGGACAGCGGCCCCACCGCCACGAGGGTTGCCTGTGGTGCCAGGGACGAAGCGGCGGCGAACGTTGAGGCCGCAGCCTCCCGGAGTTCCTCAGGGTCTGCACCCCAGTCGTTGTCCGACCCGAAGAACACCACCACGTCGGCGTCAGCCGTCACGGCCGTCTCCACTTCCATGGCGAAGGTGTTTCCGTTCTCCCCGGCAACCAGGTAACCGCTGCCGTTCTCGGCCGCGTTGGTGACCTGGACCGGGCGTTTGTGAAGCAGGTGCGCCTGCTGAAGGAGCCGTGGCCATGCCTGCTCCGGCGAGGTTCCGTAACCCGTGCTCAGCGAGTCCCCGATCACAACAACCCTCACCGCAGTGTCACCGGATCCCTGGTCTACAGTGCCCGGAGTGCAGGCCGTGGTCCCCACGAGAAGCAGTGCAGCACCGGCGGCCAACGGGGCAAGGACACGAAGTGACCGTCCGTCCACCACTCCTCCAACTTCCCGGAAGCCAGGACATCAATGAAAAGCCCTATGCTAACCCGCTTTTCATGGACCCGGCCAGAAAGTCGTGGAACGTCCAGCTGCAGCTGTCATGATCGGGCCATGAGCATCGAGCATTTCAGCACACCGGTCCACAGCACCCGGGTCCGGCTGCTGGTTATGGCGGCAGGAGGGGCCGGCGTCGCGCTGGCCGTTGGGCTTCTGGGTTCCTGGGCCTACGCACCGGCCCTCGGCTGGGCGGCGGCGTCGCTGATCTATCTGGTGTGGGTGTGGTCCGTTATCGGACGCCTCGACGCCGCGGGCACCTCGGCCCATGCGCTCAGGGAGGATCCAGGGCGAATTGCATCGGACCTGCTGGTGTTGGTGGCCACGGTGAGCAGTTTCGGCGGCGTCGCGCTCATCCTTTTCGACGCCGGCTCCGCCGAGGGCGGCCTCAAGGCGGCCATCATTGGCCTCGCCCTGGCGAGCGTCGTCCTCTCCTGGCTCCTGGTCCATACCCTCTTCACGCTCCGGTACGCCACGCTCTACTTCCGGGCAGACGATGGAGTCGATTTCAACAAGCGGCACCCTCCCAGGTACGCCGACTTTGCATATCTGGCGTTCACCATCGGCATGACATTCCAAGTCTCGGACACCAGCCTGACCACGGACACCACCCGGTATACAGTGCTGCGCCAGGCACTGCTCTCCTACGTGCTGGGCACAATCGTGCTGGCCACCACCGTCAACCTGGTGGCCGGACTGGTGCGGTGATGCGGTTTCGGTAGCCGGCCGGGCTGCCGCCACCACGCATCGCCCGAGCTGCTTGCGCGTTACCGGCAGCCGGGCTACGGTCGGCGCAGCGGTGGAAGATTGCACAGGTTGAGGCGCTGACCCTTCCCCGTGCCGCCTCCGGTATCAGGACCATGAGCAAGGAGCCCTATGTCACTCGTTCGCGTTCACAACTTCTCTGTCTCCCTGGATGGATTCGGCACCGGTGAGGGGCAGGAGCTCGAAGCGCCCTTCGGGCACGCCGGGAGGCGCTTGATGGAGTGGGCCTTCCCCACGCGCACCTTCCAGCAGATGGGCTTCCATGGCCAGGAGGGAGGTTCCACCGGAATCGACGAAACCTTCGCAAGCCGGTGGGCCTCAGGGATCGGTGCGGAGATCATGGGCCGCAACAAGTTCGGGCCTCAACGCGGCCCGTGGGAGGACGAGGAGTGGCAGGGCTGGTGGGGCAACAATCCGCCTTTCCACACCCCGGTGATCGTGCTCACCCACCACCCGCGCCCCACATTGACCATGGACGGCGGCACCACCTTCCACTTTGTCGACGCCGAACCCGCCGAGGCGCTCGAGCAGGCACGCACCCTCGCCGGCGACCTCGACGTCCGGATTGGCGGCGGCGCCACCACCGTCCGCCAGTTCCTCGAGGCCGACCTGATCGACCAGATGCACATCGTTGTTGTGCCGATTCTTCTCGGCCGCGGCGAGCGGCTCTGGGACAACCTCGAGGGACTTGAGGAACGCTTCCGGATCGAGGCGGCACCTTCGCCCAGCGGTGTCATCCACCTGACCTTCTCCCGGCGCAGCCAGGGCGCTTAGAAAACCTGCTGCGGCGCCGCCTCCAACGCCCGCCAGGCAACTCCCGCCGGAGCACGAAGAACTGCAAGACTGGGGGTATGGCACAGGAAACGCGGCGGATGTTTTTGGGGCCGGCAGCGGGGGCGGTCAAGACGTCCGCCATGCTTCCCGCCGCCCTGGGCAGGGTACGCACCACCCTGGGTTTTGTCCTGGCCGTGCTCATCCCCGTCCTCGCCACGGCAGCCATGTCGCTTGCCCCGGGGCTGAACCTCACCACGCACGCCCTCGTCCAGCTCACCGGGGTCATAGCAGTGGCGTTCGTGGGCGGTCTCTGGCCCGCGGTGCTGGCCGCGCTGTGGGCCTCGCTGCTGCTCAATTACTCCGCCACGGAGCCGGTGGGGACGTTCACCATAAACGATCCGCAGAACGTCTTTGCGCTGCTGGTATTCGTTGGCGCCGCCACGGCCGTCTCGCTCCTCGTGGGCGTTTCGGCCAGGCGGGCACGGGAGGCCAACCGGGCCCGCGCCGAAGCAGCAACACTGGCGGACCTTGCCCGCGACGCGCTGATCGAGGATGACACCGTTGCCGCGTTCCTGGACAAGCTCCGCGAAACTTTCCAGGCCGGGGCCGCGGGCCTTTACACCAGGGAAAGCGACGCCGGGTGGCAGCTTGAGGATTTTTCCGGCACCACGGCGCCACCCTCCCCGGATGCGGCGGTGCCCGGGACGGACAGCGTCGAACTGGCCGACCCCCACACGGCCTTGGTCCTCTCCGGCAAAACCCTCACCTCAGGCGACCGGCGACTCCTGGCCGCGCACGGAGCCCATCTCCTGATGCTGCGCCGGCGCCACGACCTTCAGCAGAGGCTGCAGCACACCGCGAAGCTGGCCGAGGGCAACAGCGTCCGCACCTCCATCCTGCGCGCCGTCGGCCACGACCTGCGGACACCGCTGGCCGGCATCCGGCTCGCTGTAACTGCACTGCAGCGCCAGGGCGGGCGGCTGCCGGAGGACGTGCATGCGGAGATGCTGGCCACCATCGAGTCCTACACCGCGCGCCTGGATGCCCTCATCTCCAACCTCCTGGACATGTCCCGGATTTCCAGCGGCTCGGCAGCACCCCTCACCGAGGCAGTGACCTGGCGTGACGCCGTCGAAGAAGCCCTGCGGGGAATTCCTGCCGGGCGGATCCGGATCGACCTCGCACCCAACCTGCCCACGGTGGATGCGGACCTGGGCATGCTGGAGCGGGTCATCGCCAACCTGGTGGAGAACGCGCTGAAATACGCGCCGGACTCGGATGTGGGCATCGTGGGTACGGCTGGCGGCTTCAGCGGAACGGCCGACGGCGGGCGCCCCCTGGGCGAGTTGCGCATCGTCGATCACGGGCAGGGTGTGCCCGCTGCCGCCGTCGTGTCCATGTTCCAGCCGTTCCAGCGGCTCGATGACGCTCCCGAAGGGCTCGGAATAGGGCTGGGGCTCGCCGTCGCAAAGGGCTTCATGGAAGCCATGGGCGGGGAGCTGGTGGCGGAACCGACCCCGGGCGGGGGCTTGACGATGATTATCCGGCTGCCGTTGTCCGCCGGGCCCGAAGTACCTGCCTTTCCACGCCGGGACGCAGGAACGGGTCCGTCATGAGAACAGTGCTGATCGTCGATGACGAGCCCCAACTCCTGCGCGCCCTCCAGGTCAACCTTGAAGCGGAAGGCTACCGGGTGCTGGCCGCGCTGGACGGCATGGCCGCACTCCACCATGCGGAGACTGCGCACCCGGACGTCGTCGTCCTTGACCTGGGCCTTCCGGACATCAACGGCGTGGACATCATCACCAGGATCCGCCGCAGCAGCAGCACCCCCATCATCGTGCTCTCGGCCCGGCACGGTTCGGCGGATAAGGTCCGTGCCCTGGACGCCGGTGCCGATGACTACGTCACTAAGCCGTTCGGCCTCGACGAACTCCTGGCCCGGCTCCGGGTGGCCGAGCGCCGGCTCGGTGCCCTCGAACCCGGCGGCCCGGGTCCCATCATCAGCATGGGCGACTTTGAAGTGGACCTCGCCAACCAGAAGGTGACCCACGCCGGCGCCCCGGTCCGCCTCACTCCCAGGGAATGGGCCATCCTCCAGCTCCTGGTGCGGAACCCCGGACGGCTCATCACCCAGCAGCAGATGCTTGCGAAGATCTGGGGACCGGGCTACGACGGCGAAACACATTACCTGCGCGTCTACATGGGACAGCTGCGGCGCAAGCTCGAGGCAGACCCGGCCCGTCCCCGGCACCTGCTCACTGAAGCGGGGATGGGCTACCGGTTCGAGCCCTGAGCCGCGGGCGCCCATCGCCGTCGTCAGCGGGGGCGTAAATGATTCATCAATAATCATCCTTTTCGCGCTGCCGCCGTTTTTGCCGGTGCTAGTTTCGCACTGGTCGCGGTGCAGTGGGCAGCGCGGAAAGGCAAACATGACCACGTTGAGCAGGCCCCCGGCGGATCCTTCCGCTCCCCATCCGCACGGCAGGGAAGCGCTGAAGGACTGGCTGCTGTTCGGGCTCCAGGACAGCAAGGGCAGCCACCCGGGCCCCGGCGGGGTGGCCGCCGGGCACGAAAAGAAACATGCGTGGTGGCAGGTCATGTGCCTCACCGGTGTGGACTACTTCTCCACCCTCGGCTACCAGCCCGCGATTGCTGCGCTCGCAGCCGGGGTCATCTCACCGCTGGCCACCCTGGTGCTGGTGGCCGTCACGCTGTTGGGAGCGTTGCCCGTCTACCGGCGCGTGGCCGGTGAAAGCCCCCGCGGGGAGGGCTCCATCGCCATGCTGGAGCGCTTGCTGCCGCGCTGGGGCGGCAAGGTCCTGGTCCTGGTGCTGCTCGGGTTCGCTGCCACCGACTTCATGATCACCATGACCCTCTCGGCCGCCGACGCCAGCGCACACCTGATCCATAACCCGGTGGCGCCGGACTGGCTGCAAACGCAGAACGTCGCGGTCACCCTTATCCTGCTGGCGCTGCTGGCCGCGGTGTTCCTGCGCGGCTTCAAGGAGGCCATCAGCGTCGCCGTCGCGCTGGTGGTCCTGTACCTGGGACTGAACGCGGTCGTCGTCGCCGTCACGCTGCTCCAGGTCTTTGTGCACCCCATTGCGATGGGCAACTGGTGGGCCGCGCTGTGGACGTCCCACGGCGACCCGCTGATGGCCGTGGCCATCGCACTGCTCGTCTTCCCCAAGCTGGCACTGGGCCTGTCCGGGTTCGAAACCGGCGTCGCCGTGATGCCGCAGGTCAGGGGAGCGGCGGAGGACACCGAGGAAAACCCTGCCGGCCGGATCAGGGGCACCCGCCGCATGCTGACCACCGCCGCCGTGATCATGAGCGTGGTCCTCATTCCGGAGCAGGAGTTCCAGCCCGGGGGCCAGGCGAACGGCCGCGCACTGGCCTACCTGGCCCACGAGTACCTGGGGGTGGGCTTCGGCAGCATCTATGACATCAGCACCATCGCCATCCTCTGGTTCGCCGGGGCGTCGGCCATGGCCGGCCTGCTGAACCTGGTGCCCCGGTACCTGCCCCGCTACGGCATGGCACCGGAGTGGGCCAAGGCGGTACGCCCCCTGGTCCTCGTCTTCACCCTGGTGGGCTTCCTGATCACCTTCCTGTTCAATGCCGACGTCGATGCCCAGGGCGGTGCGTACGCCACCGGCGTCCTGGTGCTGATGACGTCCGCGGCCGTCGCCGTCACGCTCTCCGCCCAGCGCCGGCGGCAGCGCAAACTCACCATCGGGTTTGGTGCCATCTCGGTGGTGTTCGCCTACACCACCGTGGCCAACATCTTCGAACGCCCCGAGGGCATCAGGATCGCCGGAATCTTCATCCTGGGCATCATTGTGATTTCGCTGCTCTCCCGCATCCGCCGTTCCTTCGAACTGCACGCCACCCGCGTCCACCTGGACCAGCAGGCACTGGAGTTCATGTCGGACAAGCTCGAGGGCCCCATTGCCATCATCGCGCACGAGCCGCTGCGGTTGTCCGCCGAGGCGTACCGGGACAAGCTCGAATCGGCCATCGAGGTCAGCCACCTGCCGTTGGCGGGCGAGGCCCTGTTCCTGGAGGTCATCGTGGATGACTCCTCGGACTTCGAAACGGAGCTGCACGTCCACGGGGTGAACCGGCACGGCTACCGGATCCTGGAAGTCCACGGACCGGTGGTGCCCAACACCATCGCCTCCGTCCTGCTGCACATCCGGGACGTCACCGGGCTGATGCCGCACATCTACTTCCGCTGGACCGAGGGGAACCCCATCAGCAACCTCGTGCGGTTCCTGTTCCTGGGCGAAGGCGAAATCGCACCCGTCACCCGGGAAGTGCTGCGCGAGGCGGTCCCCGACGTGACCCGGCGGCCCTGGGTGCACGTGGGCTGACGCCTTCCGGCACGGTGCTCCGGCAGCGGGCAGCGTCGAGCAATGGGAGCCGGCAGTCAGTTGGCCACTGTGAAGGGAACTACGGTTACCCCGGAGTTGGTGGAACCCAGCTTGTTGTCGCGGCACGACGATCGCAGATGCAGCTTATGCACGCCGTTGGCCAGCGTCCTGGTATCAATCGAAATGGGCGCGGACCCGAAGTTCCCGGCCCCGTATGGACCGGCAGCGTCCCAAAGCACGGTCCCGGGGTTGGACGGAACAGCGTGGAAGTCGGGGTCGATCGAAATAAAGGAGTGAGTCACCGGCCGCGAGTTATCGGAACGGTTGGTCAGGCCTACTGCGGGAGTCCAGATTCCTGACACCGGACCATCGGCAAGGGGTACGGCGCGGAACGAGGCCTCGCAGTACAGGGCGTGGGTGTACCATCCCTTGCCCCGCAGGAACACATCCCTGGATGCGTCGGACGCAGACCTGCCGTTTTGGATGTTGACTTGCCAGTTGAAGTTGGCCTGCATTTCGTTGCCGTCGGGTTCCGGAACGAACGCGCGAAAACGCACGTCCTGGACGCCGGAGTGGTTGAACGCAGAAATTGGCCGCGAGAACGTCAGCCAGCGCTCGCAGGTTCCGTTGCACACGAAGTCGCCCTTGCCGGTGCCGGACGGTCCGGGGCAAGTGAAGTCCGTTGCTGTGGCCCGCAGGTAACACTTCTGGACCGTGGTTTCGCGGTCCGAGGTCTTGAACACCATCGCGACGTAATTGGCCGTGCCCGGATTGTCATGGAGGACCACCCGCACATTCACGGTGAGGTTGCCGGAGCTGATGGTTTCACGTTCAGGGATGCATGCCCCCAGGTGCACATGGCCGGTATTGGTGGTGGAGTTGTCGGCCTGGTCAGTGTCCGGCATCCACCACGCCTGGGTATCCACGAACTGCCGCGTCTCTGAGTACGTGGTGCCATCGGCGCCAGGTGCACCTACGCATAGGCCCGCCGCAGCACGGGCAGCACCAGGACTCGCTGGCAAGAGGACAAAGGCCAAAGCAACAGCTATTACGAGTGCCAAGCAACGTCTCATGACCATCTGTCCTTCGAGCCACCATTCATGCTCGGCACGATGTTGGCAAGGTTCGTTGAGGCGGCGTCGTCATCACCAAGGCCCGCCCGGAGGGGTCGGTATGTGTATCCGGAAAAACTGCGCGACGGCCCGCTGCCGGCATTTAGCACGGACCGTGCGATGTCCAAGTGTGACTCAGGCCACAAAAGGCTCGGCCAGTATATGCCCGGGGTAAGTAGCAGGCCAGCGTCCTGGCGGAGTCTCTCCGCTTATTACGACGGCGGTGCGCATCTCGTGCGGGAACGGCGGGATGCCGCAAAGTGCGTCTAGGTCCTTGCGTCTATACGGTCCTGGGCGATTGCCGCGAGTATCCGGAGTACCTGTTGTTCCGATGGGGGGAACGGCCGGGGTTTCTGATCGATCACGCACAGGGTGCCGATGTTCCAGCCGCGTGGTCCGTGCAACGGATAGCCGGCATAGAAGCGGATGTGCGGCTCTCCGACGACGAGGGGGTTGGATGCGAAGCGGTCATCGGTCAGAGTGTCGTTGATGATTAGCATCGAGTTCTGTTCAACAGTCGCCGTGCAGAGCGCGATTTGCCGTGGAGTCTCGTCGCGGAGGGGCCCGATGACCGACTTGAAGTGTTGAGCGTCCCGGCCGATGAGGGATAGCGATGCAGCGCCGACGTCAAAAAACTCCCGGGCGGCAGCCACAATCCGGTCAAATGGTTCCTCCGCGCCCGTCTGCAGCAGGTCTGTCTCGTTCAGTGACGCCAGGCGTTCCGTCTCTGCCTGTTCAGGCGTAAGGAGGAACCTGCCGGCCGCTCCCAGCCCGGACATGGCACGCTCCCGGGTCTTTCTCCTATCCGCAGGGCGCGGGCTGGACTTTCCCGCCATTTCACGAGGTGAGGCCTTCTGCCGCTGTCCAGGCGTGTGCTTGCCCCCCCTCCTGCCGGAGCTATGAGCACGTTCCGGTTTCGACCAGACCGAGGGATCACGCATATACATGCCCAACTCGAATTCCGACCACCGGGAGCGGCCGGAATTTGCAGCCCGAAGCTTCAGTGGATCTAAACCGAGGCGGGCAGCGAGTTTGGCGTACCGCTCCGCGTTTTCATCCACCGCCTGAACCTCCAACCAAACGCATCCCTGGCGCACAGAGTTCCGCACCTGCAGTAATCATACTGATAAGGCTACTTACTTCTTTGTGCCGATGGCTAGCCCGGCAGGGAACTGGCAGGGAATGACCCGTGTCGCAGACAGTTCTTGCGCGTCGGCAATCTCTGCCGAACGCATACGAAAGCCAGGCGCGCCAGTCTCGCCGCCTTCCGCTCGCGACCCGCATCTTTCCTAAGACGCTCAGGTTCTCCCACGACGCGCGCACTCATCCGTGACGCGCGTATGCGTTTCCGCTACCCATATTTCAGGTGCGTCAGGGAATATGCGCGTCACAGGTGGTTTTGCGCGTCGGCAGCTGCAGAACGCGTATGACGGCGGGGCACGCCTGCCGCCGTGAGCTTTCGTTCCAGCGTCCCGCTTTGCATGAGGTCAGCCCAGTCCCAGCGGACTACGTTCATACCCATGGCGCGGATCCGGTTTTCGCGCTGCTTTTCCGCCATAACCACCTGGGACGCGCTTTGGCCCTTCAGGTATTCGGGTTTGACGTACTTCTCCTCGCCGTCGAATTCACCAACAACCTTCGCCCGTTTCCAGTGGAAATCTGTGTAACCCACTAAACCGGCCGCGTCGGAGAACATCTGCTGGAGGACCGGGGCTTCGAAGCCAGCCACGTGCATCAGCGCCCGACTCAGGGATTCTCCAGCCGAACCCGAAGCGGGATCAGCAAACCCGATGACTGCCCGTATCCTCCGGACGGCTGCAGCGGAATACTGCGATCCGATCCCGGCCTCCAGTTCATCCCTGGTCATAGCGGGAAGCCGCTGAATTCTGTCCGGCTGCAGGACATGATCCATGGCTGGAACCGCTTCGGCGAACGGCAAAAACGCGGCAAGGTCAAGCACGGTGCGGCGGCGGCTGGTAATCAGCAGGCCGTCCCGCCGGACCACCTCCAAGCCTTCCCGCGCTGCAAAGTGGCGGCTGACTCCGGCACGTGACCGGCCGCCGTCGTTCTTCAAGGTGAGGGCTTGGACGGGATGTACACCAATAGTGGGTAAACCCCAGGCGCTGGCAGCAGAGCACCGGGCGAAGACCGTGGGTTTTTCGAAAGTTTCGGCCGCTGCCTGGACGCGGAGGCGGTACTGCTCCCAGGGCTTTAGATTCTGCCAGGCCGGCCCGTCGGTATAGACGCCGTGCCGGACGCGGACCAATGCGCCGGCCTTTACGCGTTTGGCGAGATCGTTCGGGGTGAGCCCATGCACGAGCCGCTCGCGGGACAACAGGAGTGGTGGAAGATCCGGCATAGGTTGAACTTGCCAGCCGGGATCATCCGGCAGTAGGGGTCGGTGCGGCTATGTGGAGAAACGCGGGCGACGCGCACCTTCCGTCCCGACGCGCACATGCAGTCCCGACGCGCACCTTCTCTGACGCACCCTAGATATGGGGTGCGAGATGTAGTGTCCGTGTCGAAATTGAATTGGCGAGGCGCAGGGGCGTCCGGGAGAACCCGCGGGAGGTGATGGGGCGTTCCTGAAAAACGTGCGGGAGGTGATGGGGCGTTCGGGGGGAGGGGTGGGGCGCTTGACGGGCTTCCGCGCTTCCGCATATCCTGAACGAACGGTCGGTAAATAATTCGGGCCGTCCCAGAAGGTCTTTGCATAGGAGCAACCATGGCAGCGCAGAACTTGCAGTCAGTGCCGGCTGAGCTAACGGCTGGAACCAGCGAGACGGCAGAGGCGGCAGGCCAGGCCAACTTTGACCGGGTCATGGCCGAGGATTCACGCATCGAGCCCAAGGACTGGATGCCGGCGGCCTACCGCAAGACCCTGCTGCGCCAGATCAGCCAGCACGCGCACTCCGAGATCATCGGCATGCAGCCCGAAGCCAACTGGATCTCCCGCGCCCCCAGCCTCAAGCGCAAGGCCATCCTCATGGCCAAGGTCCAGGACGAGGCCGGCCACGGACTCTACCTCTACAGCGCCGCCGAAACCCTTGGCCAAACAAGGGACAAGATGATGGAAGACCTCATCGCCGGCAAGGCCCGCTACTCGAGCATCTTCAACTACCCGGCGCTCACCTGGGCGGACATGGGCGCCATCGGATGGCTGGTGGACGGCGCCGCCATCTGCAACCAGGTCCCGCTGTGCCGCGCCTCCTACGGCCCCTACGGCCGCGCCATGGTGCGCATCTGCAAGGAAGAGTCCTTCCACCAGCGCCAGGGTTTCGAGATCCTTCTCGAACTCTCCAACGGCACCCCGGAGCAGAAGCAGATGGCCCAGGACGCCGTGAACCGCTGGTACGCCCCGGCCCTGATGATGTTCGGGCCGCCGGATGACGATTCGCCCAACTCCAAGCAGTCCATGGCCTGGAACATCAAGCGCTTCAGCAACGATGAGCTCCGTAGCCGCTTCGTGGGCATGATGGTGGAGCAGGTCCGGGTCCTGGGCCTCACCCTCCCCGATGACCAGGTCCGCTACAACGAGGACACCAGGAAGTGGGAGCACGGCCCGCTGGACTGGCACGAGTTCCAGGAAGTCCTCGCCGGCCGCGGCCCCTGCAACGCCCAGCGCCTGGAGCGCCGGAGGGAAGCGCACGACGACGGCGCCTGGGTCCGCGAGGCAGCCGCCGCTTACGCAGCAAAACAGTCAATGACGACGAAGGAATACGCAGCATGAGCCCGCACGGCAACCCGGAAGAGCCCGCCAGCTCCGCCAGTGAAATCAACCGCGACGCGCCCAAGGTCTCGGCAGGTCCGGACACCGCGGCAGATACCGCGGCCCCTAGTGCTTCCGCGGCTCCCGGAACTCCGGCCGCCCCGGCTGCCGTTGCGCAGCCCGAGCACCACGACCGGAACGCCTGGGGCCTGTGGGAGGTCTTCGTCCGGTCCAGCCGCGGTTTGAGCCACGTCCACGCCGGGTCCCTGCACGCACCCGATGCCGCCATGGCCCTGCGCAACGCCCGCGACCTTTACACCCGCCGCAACGAGGGCGTCTCCATCTGGGTTGTCCCGGCCGAGGCCATCGCCGCCAGCGATCCGGACGCCAAGGGCTCGTTCTTTGAGTCGCCGCAGGGCAAGGACTACCGGCACGCCACGTATTACACCAAGAGCGAGGGGGTGAAGCACCTGTGATCCCCACCGGCTCCAAGACCGAAACAACAGGCCACGGCGATATCTCCACCGGTGTGCATGCCCCTTCCGGAAGCGGCGATTCGAACGCCAGCGCAACAAGAATCACGCCCGGCAACGCCTTGCGACCGGAGGACATCGCACTCGAGGTCCGCACTGGACTCGCGAAACCAACAGAGGACGTAGCAGAGTACGCGCTGCGGCTTGGTGACGACGCCCTGATCCTCGCCCAGCGCCTGGGCCACTGGATCTCCCGCGCCCCGGAGCTGGAGGAGGACGTGGCCCTGGGCAACATCGCCCTGGACCAGCTGGGCCACGCCCGCAGCTTCCTCAGCTACGCCGGCGGTGGATGGACCAACGACGACGGCACCGCCAAGTCCGAGGACGATCTCGCCTACTTCCGCCGCGAGCACGAGTTCCGCTCAGTCCAGCTGTTCGAGCAGCCCAACGGCGACTTCGCGGTGACCATCGCCCGCCAGTTCATCGTGAGCTACTACCAGTTCGAGCTGTACCGCCGGCTCACCGCATCAACGGACGAAACCCTGGCCGCGATAGCCGCCAAGGCCGTAAAGGAAGTGGACTACCACCGGGACCACAGTGCCCAATGGATCCTCCGGCTGGCCGGCGGCACCGAGGAATCCCGCAGAAGGATGATCCACGGGCTTCGCCTGATGTGGCCGTACGTCAACGAACTGTTCCAGGACGATGAGCTGACGCAGCGGCTCGCCGAGGCGGGTGCCGCCGTCGCGCCTTCCAGCCTGCGCGAGGACTTTGACCGGCTGACCGGGGAAATCCTGAAAGAGCCAGAACTCGAGGTCCCGGACGTCCCGGCCGCTCCCGGTGGTGGGCGGCACGGCAAGCATTCGGAGCACCTGGGCTACATCCTGGCCGAGATGCAGGTGCTGGCCCGCGAGCACCCAGGAGCAAGCTGGTGACGGCGGCGGCCATGTACATCTCGGACTTTGAAACCCGGACCCGGACCCCGCGGCAGAAGGCGTGGGACATCGCCGCCACCGTCTGCGATCCCGAGGTCCCGGTGCTCACCATCGAGGACCTGGGCATCCTGCGCAACGTGGAAGTAAAAAACGGACAAGTCACAGTCACCATCACCCCCACGTACTCGGGCTGCCCGGCCATGGACGCCATCCGCGACGACGTCCAAGCGGCATTCAGGAAAGAGGGCTACCAGGACGTCGAGGTGGACCTGGTGCTCGCCCCGGCCTGGACCACGGACTGGATGACCGACGCCGGAAAGGCGAAGCTGCAGGAGTACGGCATCGCCCCGCCGTCGGGCATGTCCAATGCGGCACGGCACGCCGGCCCTATCCGCCTGAAGATGGCCGTCAAGTGCCCCCAGTGCGCCAGCCTGAACACCAAAGAGCTCACCCGCTTCGGCTCCACCTCCTGCAAGGCCCTGTACGCGTGCCAGGACTGCAAGGAACCGTTCGACTACTTCAAAGTGCTGTAAGGAAGCCCCATGCCTGTTGTCCGCCAGACCGCCGCCGAATCGGCGCAGGCCACCGGCCGCCGTCGTCCGTCCTTCCACAGCCTCGCCGTGAAGGAGGTGCGCCGGCTCACCGAGGACGCCATCGAGGTGGCCTTCCACGTCCCCCAGGAGCTCGCCGGCCAGTTCGACTACCTGCCCGGCCAGTACGTGGCCCTGCGCACCAAGCTCCCGGACGAGACCGGCGAACTGCACGAGGTACGCCGCAGCTACTCCATCTGCGCCGAGCCGCGCAGCTTCGGGGACGGCAGCAGCGAGATCCGGGTGGCCGTGAAGAAGGACCTGGGCGGGCTGTTCTCCACCTGGGCCAACGCCGAGCTCAAGGCCGGGGACACCCTGGACGTGATGAGCCCCATGGGCGCGTTCGTGTCCAAGCACGGCCGCGACGGCAAGGCCGTGGAGCAGAACCGGATGAACTCCATGAACAACCCGGAGGAGCTCGCCGGGGACGTCGCCTCCAGCGGGGAAGCGAACTTTGTGGCCATCGCCGCGGGCAGCGGTATCACCCCGGTGATCGCGATCGCCCGCACGCTGCTGGCCAAAAACCCGGAGTGCCGGTTCGACCTGATCTACGCCAACAAGGCCGCCATGGACGTGATGTTTCTGGAGGAGCTGGCGGACCTGAAGGACAAGTATCCGCAGCGGCTGGCCATCCACCACGTGCTGTCCCGCGAGCAGCGGATCGCGCCGCTGCTCAGTGGAAGGATCGATGCCCAGAAGCTCCAGCAGCTGCTGGGCACGGCCATCCACGCGGACGATGTGGACGAGTGGTTCCTGTGCGGGCCGTTCGAGCTGGTGCAGCTGTGCCGGGACACCCTGGCCGAGCGCGGGGTGAAGCCGGAGAACATCCGGTTCGAGTTGTTCACGTCGGGCAAGCCGGACCGGCCGGAGGGGCACGCCGGCCGCCCCGTGGTGGTGGACGAGTCCAAGGAGACGTACAAGATCACGTTCAAGCTGGACGGCCTGCAGGGCGAGGTGGCCAGCCCCACCCACGCCCGCGAGTCCATCCTCAACGCCGCGCTGCGGGTCCGCCCGGATGTGCCGTTCGCGTGCGCCGGGGGAGTGTGCGGCACGTGCCGGGCCAAGGTGGTCACCGGCAGCGTGACCATGGACGAAAACTACGCGCTG
Source organism: Arthrobacter sp. Ha26 (assembly GCF_059091705.1). NCBI lineage: Bacteria > Bacillati > Actinomycetota > Actinomycetes > Micrococcales > Micrococcaceae > Arthrobacter > Arthrobacter sp. Ha26. Next base: position 526,015 of record NZ_JBNHGX010000001.1, on the reverse strand, counting down.
GAGCAGGATGAGCTGGACAAGGGCTACGTACTGACCTGCCAGAGCCATCCCACCAGCAAGGAAGTCACCGTCGACTTCGACGTCTAAGTTTTGCCCGCCCCTAAAGAAGGAGCCCCATGATTTCCCTCTCCATCAGCAACAGCATCGCCGAAGTTGTCCTGGACGTCCCGCACAAGCTGAACTCGTTGGACGAGCCGGCGCTGGAGGAACTGTCCCAGGCGTACGACGACGCTGCTGCCGCCGCCTCACGCGGTGAGGTGCGGGCGCTGCTGCTCAGGGGAGAGGGCCGCGCCTTCTGCGCGGGCCGGGACATTTCGAACGTCTCGCCGGACAGTGACGATGCCGCCGCGTACCTGGGCGGGCTGGTGGAGCCGCTGCTGAAGAAAATGGCTTCTTTTCCCGCGCCGACTTTCGCCGCAGCCCACGGCGCCTGCCTGGGCGTGGGGCTGGGGCTGCTGCTGGCCACTGACGTGGTGTATGTGGCGGAGAACGCCAAGTTCGGGTCGCCGTTCGCCAAGCTGGGGGCAACGCTGGATTCGGGCGGGCACTGGTACTTCACGGAGCGGCTGGGAATGCACCGGACGCTGGACCTGATCTACACGGCGGACCTGATGAGCGGCACCGAGGCCGTGGCGCAGGGGATGTTCAGCCGTGCCATGCCGGCGGATTCGTTGCTGGAAAACACCCGGCAAATTGTGGGCCGGGTGGCGCGAGGCGCCACCGGTGCCTTTACCGCGAGCAAGGAGCTGGTGGCGCACATCCGCGACCAGCGGCTGGGCCTGTGGGAGGCCATGGCGGAGGAGAATACCGAGCAAGCCAGGCTCTGCAAGACCGACGATTACGCCGAGGGCTTCCGGGCGTTCCAAGAGAAGCGCGAGCCGCAGTTCCGCGGTTGAGCCGTTCTGCGGTTAAGCCGCTCGGTGGTTGAGGTGCCGGGACGCGAAACCAAGTAGGGGCTTAGGTAGGTTCCGCCTCCTTTGGCTTAGGAAGGTACGGTCGGGCTGAAGGAATCGGGTATTGGCTACTCGTGTTTCCCGTTTGGGTTCCCTGTTCACTGAAAGTGCCGGCGAGGAGAGAGAGCTTTCGCGATCACGGCTCCCGCCCCAGCAGTTCGCCGGCACCATCATCACGGCGGCTGAACAATGAATCCCCCGGGGGACCGGGACGATTCAGGAACGGCGGATTCAATGCGAGCCAGGTTATCCACGGGGGACGGCATCAACCTCGCCACCTGCCCCCACCAGTTTGTGGGCCGCTGCGATGACTGTTCCGGGTCAGCAGGCCTGAAGGAATCCGATGAGCTGGTGACCGATGAAGGCGGAACCACCTTCTCGGACGAGGCGGGTCCCAGCCCACGCACCTAGGTTGTCCATAGCCCCTTGGACGGGAGGGTGTCCGGGCTTTCCAGGAGAAGCGGGAGCCGAAGTTCGCTGGCGGGAAATTGCCTTTGCCTGCCGCTGATTTGTATGGTTCAGCTATGACTAAGGGGAAAGCTATCACCAAAGCCGTCATTCCTGCTGCCGGATTGGGGACTCGCTTCCTGCCCGCCACCAAGGCAATGCCGAAGGAAATGTTGCCGGTGGTTGACCGGCCCGCCATCCAGTACGTCGTGGAGGAAGCCGTCAAGTCCGGGCTCACCGACCTGCTGATGATCACGGGGCGCAACAAGCGCTCCCTGGAGGACCACTTTGACCGCGAGCCGGGCCTGGAGCGCGCGCTGGAGCTGAAGGGGGACAAGGACAAGCTGGACTCCGTGCAGTACGCGTCGGAGCTGGGCCCCATCCACTACGTCCGCCAGGGTGAGGCCAAGGGCCTGGGCCACGCAGTGCTGTGCGCCGCCCAGCACGTGGGCAACGAGCCCTTCGCTGTCCTGCTGGGTGATGACCTCATTGACGAGGCGGAGGACCTGCTGACCACCATGATGGAGGTGCAGCAGAAGACCGGGGGATCGGTCATCGCCCTCATCGAGGTGGATCCCACCCAGATCAGCGCCTACGGTTGCGCTGACATCACAGCGGTCGACGGCGAGGATTACGTCCGCGTGAACAGCCTGGTGGAGAAGCCTGCTGTTGGTGAAGCTCCCTCCAACTTGGCTGTAATAGGCCGGTATGTCCTGCACCCGTCCGTATTCGGGGTCCTGGAGAACACTGAGCCGGGCCGCGGTGGAGAGATCCAGCTGACGGACGCCCTGCAGACCCTGGCCGCCGGGGAGGGTGAAGGCTCAGGAGTGTACGGCGTAGTCTTCAAGGGCCGCCGCTTCGACACGGGCGACAAGCTGAGCTACCTCAAGGCCGTCATCACGCTGGCTTCTGAGCGTGTGGAGTTCGGCGAGGACCTGAAGACCTGGATGAAAGGCTTCGTCGGCTAATTCTGCCGCTAACGCTTCTGGAAGGCCTGCTGCCGAAAGGCGGCAGGCCTTCCTTTTTTACTGGCCAGAGCGGCTAGCAGAGCGCCGATAACAGCGCCTGACGTGTTGGTCACGACGTCTGACGGGCTTGCAAAGCGTTGGTGAAGCAACAAGAGCTGGCTAAGTTCGATTCCGCCAGAAACCAGCAAGCCGAATGCGCCGATTTGCCACCAGCGCTTTTGCGGGAACGCGAGTGCGGCCACTAACCCCACGGGTACAAAAAGAACGACGTTCGCGGACGCCTCAACGAATTTGTAATTGAACCATTGGGGGATACCGTGATGGTGGAGAAAATCCAGGGCGCCCGAGAGCTGCCTTTGAACAGGTTCGTCCACGGGCGTCGGCCAAAAGGCGATGAATGCTAGGGGGATGAGCATCGCGGCAAGGATGACTCGCCAAAGCAGGCGATTGTGAAGATGCCTCAAGCCGGCCTCAGGAGGTCCGCAGAAGGGCGACCGCCGCTGTGGCTAGGGCCGACAACTGTCAGGACCCCCAGCAGGACGTGCCCGAGCATCTGAGAGCGGGGGAGCGGTACGGAGAAGTCGAAGTCTCTCGGTGGTCCGCGTCAATGTGTCCCCATAACTCTAATAGTTACCACACCTGATCCGTTGAGCGCGGCCAGTGGTTGAGCCCGCCGAAACCGAAACAAAAGAAGGTGGGCGTCCTCCGCTTTCAGGAGAACACCCACCTTTCTTTGGTGCGTGTAGGGAACTGCGGTTATGCAGCTACCTCGGCCTTAGCCCGGCGGCGAACAACCACTACGGAAGTTGCACCCGCAGCGAGAGCGCCGGCACCAACCAGAGTCCAGAGAACCAGACCCGAGTCGGCACCAGTGTTGGCAAGGCCCGAGCCGGTGTTAGCCAGCGCAGCGCCGCCAGCGTTACCACCGGTGTTTGCCAGGGAAGCCGCCACAGTGACGGTGACGGGACCAACCGTGATGCCGGAGGTATTACCCGTGGCGGTGAGGCTGTAGGTGCCGGCTTCGCTGATGGAGATCGGCAGTGAGAAGGCGCCCTGAGCGTCGGCAACTGCCGAGAGCGTCTGGGGAGCCTGAAAGACGGGAATCTTTGCGACAACAGAGCGGCCCAAGGCTGCACCGTTGGAAGCGGGAGCCTGTCCCGGTGTGACGGTGATGGTGAGCCCTTCGCCGGCGAGGAAACCCTGACCGCGGAAAACGAAGGTTTCGCCTGGGCCAACAGTGCCGTCGGAAACGGCAGCCTGAGGCGGAAGTGCTGGGTAGGTGGCTGCAACGGCAGGTGACCCAATAAGGGCGAGCGAGCCGGCAAGTGCAAGTGCTGCGAGTGTTTTCTTCATGTGTCCCCCCGGAGACGATAAGTATTAATGTACCCGATTTTGGGGCGTATTCCCCTCCGCACGAGACCTTGTGCAGAACTACGGATAGATATCCCAAAGAAGACGCTACCATCTGCTATGGCTTGTGAGCAATCTCAATCCAATCGGTTTACATAGTGTTAACGCGATGTATATGCGTGCTAGCCGCATACCGCGTTCTCTGTAGGCAAAGCCACATCTTTTACATCCTGAACGGTTGGCGTGACAACCAGGTTAGGTTCCGAGTGCTGAACAATTTTCCCGAAGGTGAATTCCACCGTCTTGCTTTCTCCAGGCGCCAACTGCACGGCCAAGACGCCGACCGGCCTGTCGCTGTGCTGGTAGGGGGCAAATTCCGTTCTCTGACCATCCAACTTGGCGGTTTCCATATTTGCCTGGACCGGCCCGTAGGCCACGATGTTGGTGCGTATAGAACCGGGGGGCACACCATATTTCCCGGCTCCCGTCACATACGCTGGCAGCGCTATAGCAGCGTCTGCAGGAGCAGTGTTCGTATTCGTGACGCGCACGGTAGTCTGCTCGTATCCGTCCTTGGGGCATTCCTTGATTAGTCGAACTGTGCGCTTTACGTAGTAATCCATCTTCGCACCGGTACCATCATTGAAGTAGACACCAAACTGGGCTGGTTGGACGCTCGGACCGGCTATAGAACCACTTAGCGGGTACTTCGAAATTACGGCTTGCTCGTTCTTATTGGCCGCCCAAAGCAATATGCGACCTTCCTGCGTACCGCGCCCGATCGCATTTATGAGTCCCTTGGCATCACCGCCGCCATTCGATAGAACTGCAAACACCTCTTGAGCCACGCCTGCGAAGTATGCGTCCTGAAGGTTTGGTTGCTCGATCTTGGAGTAGACGTCCGAGAGTAGTGTCTGGACGACGTTGTTTACGTTCAGCTCGGTTGGTAATCCTTGGCCAGTCACTGGAAGTGACTCAGCGCTGTTGACTTGCACGGGTCCGGTGGCCTCCAGAAGGTAGCTTAGTGCGACCGGATCAATCGAAATCACACCGTCTACGCGTTGGCCTGTCTTCTTCTCCCACATAGCTTGGGCAATGCTGGCCGTAGTGGGGAAGTCAGGTGTCAGATTGACGTCCTGCATGTATTTGCCTAGACGTGCAGAATATATTTGCTCCTGAGATGAATCAACCGGTAAAACGGGAGTCATCGTTCCAAATTCTCCTGCGCTGCTTTGAACTCCCAAAGTCAGTTTGCCTTTATCCATGTTCAGTACTGCAAGAGCTCCAGGGATTCCACCAGAGGCCCGCACCTCCGCACTGTTTTGTATCATCAGCAAGTAAGTCCGCGGTGATTCGGCCCCCACCATCTCGGGCAAAATCATCGCCGCATTGGCTGCTGAGTCCAGACTTGCGCGTACGGAGGCGAGCCGTTCCCGCGCTTCCAGCAGAGGCGCGGCAACCTGAGGGATGACGCCGTCAGCATCAAGTGCATCGAGGCGATCGGATGACTGGCCGATTGCGTCGGACGCAGACCGGACTGTCGGCGCCACCTTGGCGATTTCGCCCACACGGATCTCGCCGCCCGCGGGAGCGAGTGTTTTCCAATCTAGTGACTCAGAAACTTGCACGAGAGGTGCCGCGCCGAGAGTAGTGACATCGTCGACAGTCTTGGCCAACTCATTTACAACCCGAAAATTGTTTCCTATCCATGGTAAAGTACCGGCCAAAACCCAAGCCGGGTCAGCCGCGGCACGCCTAGCATTCGACGTGTGATTCGTAATCGCATCCATGGTTTCGGCAGCAGCCGCGCCGTCGCCTTGAACCAAATTCTCCTTGAGTAGCGGAACCATGCCATTTGCCAGTTGGAGCTGTTCCTTTATTATCGACGCTCGTGACCCCAGCCAGCCGGAAGCAGTTGCGGTGACGGCCACTAGGATGGCGATCCAGATGAAGGCAGTCAGCAGCCGATGACGGAGGTGAGATCTCTGTCCCCGTCCGGATTCGGACCCATCGCTTTTTTTACGGTCAGTGCCGCGCTCCTTGACTTCGCTCATAGGAGCCCAAGTCCTTTCCGGGGGATGTATATAGGCAGCACTCGCATCAGTATGCGCCCGTGCTGAGAAAGACTGCGCGGAAGGTCCGCAAGATAATTACAAGATCACCAGCCAACGACCAGTTCTCTACGTAGTAAAGGTCAAGGCGAACAGAGTCTTGCCAAGACAAGTTAGATCGACCGCTTATCTGCCACAAACCCGTCAAACCTGGTTTCACCAGCAGGCGGCGACGAACGTCCTGTTCGTAAGCCTCGACTTCCTGCGGCAATGGCGGACGAGGACCGACCAAACTCATGGATCCTGCCAAGATATTGAGTAGCTGAGGGAGCTCGTCCAGGCTGTACTTTCTCAAAAGTGCACCGATGCGTGTTACGCGCGGGTCATTTCGCATCTTGAACAGAACTCCGGCGCCTTCATTGTGTTCCGCGAGCCCGGAGAGCATGTCTTCGGCGTCAACCACCATTGAGCGGAACTTGAGCATGCCAAAGCGTTTGCCCTCGATTCCAACTCTTTCTTGTTTGAAAAGGACGGGACCGTGACTTTCTAACTTCACGAGCACAGCAATCACAATCATAAGTGGGGCCAGGACAGCAATCATCAGCGAGGACACCACTAGGTCCGTTAGACGTTTGGCGACTCGCTGGCCGCCTTCCAGTGTAGGTGTCGTCACGTGGATAAGCGGGAGTCCAGCAACCTGTTGTGTATGTATGCGCGGTCCTGCTATGTCGGTAAGCGCGGGAGCCATGATGAGGCCGACATTCCTAGCTGCAAGCTCCCAACCCAAGTGACGAAGTGTTTGAGGATGCAATTGGACCCCAGCGGAAATGGCGACCGCGTCTGCGCGGCACAGCTCAATACATTCCAGAATAGATTTCGTTTCTGGCCTGGACCCCAAAATGGGTAGGCCCGACTCGGACTCAATGTCTGGACAGTCGTGTGACCCCGGTGCGTACGCAGCAACGGGTAGGTAGCCAGCGTGCTTGGCACTCTCCAGTGACGCTGCGAGATGGGCAATAGCGCTTGGTCCTCCTAACAGCAAGAGACGCGACATGCTCCCACCTCGTTGCCGCTCGATGTTTAGGTGCTGCCGAAGAAGCCATCTTGCAAGCAACAGTCCGCCGAGCCCTACTGGGAGTGCGATACCGACGTAGCCCCGTGCGGTGTCGACGCGGAGCAGGTAAGAAATGATGGCTACCAACCCGAATAGCCAGAGCGATGCCGCCGCCACTCGTTTGTATTCATCGGGCCCCGCGCCAAGGATGCGGCTTTGTCTGCTGTTCCAAGCGCCAAGCATCAGCCACCATGCGACAGATAGCGACAGAGACAATATTGCGTAATTAAGCTCCTGACCAGACACCACGAAATCAGGTTCGAGTCCAAACCGCACGATATAGGCGCCGACGACTGCCCAGGCTACGACAAAAGCATCGACACACCTCAGCTGACGGGACGCCCGTAGGCGCCAGTTCGCGTCCGCCCTCAACGGAGTCCCCCATTCACTTAGATTTAACCCACGGGCGCCATTAGACGGTGCGTGGTCTAGCGCCGAACGGCCGACACATTCGCTCGATACCAGTCGACAGTCTCTCGGATGCCGTCAGAAAGACTGATGGCCGCGGTCCATCCAACATCGCTTAGTGTCGATACATCTAGGAGTTTACGAGGCGTTCCATCGGGCTTGCTCGAGTCCCACTCGATAGTCCCGCTGTAGCCCACAGCGTCCGCTACTATGGACGCCAACTCTTTGATCGTGACATCACTGCCCGTGCCTACATTGACTTGTGAAGGCCCGTCGTAGTTTTCAAGCAGATGCAAACACGCGGCCGCCATGTCGTCGACATGCAGGAATTCACGTCGAGGCGATCCGGACCCCCAATTTGTAACCGTGGTTGCGCCTGACCTTACTGCATCGTCGTACCGCCGAATCAGTGCGGGCAGGACGTGTGAACCTGTAGACGAAAAATTATCGCCAGGTCCGTAGAGATTGGTGGGCATCGCCGAAATCCAAGGGAGGCCGTACTGGCGGCGAATCGCTTGAACGTGCATAATGCCGGCAATTTTTGCAATAGCGTAGGCGTCATTTGTGGGTTCTAGGTGCCCTGTAAGAAGAGAATCCTCCCGGATTGGTTGCGCGGCGAACTTCGGATAGATGCACGAGGAACCCAGGAACAACAGCCTTTCAACTCCGTGCTCCCTTGCCGCGTCCAGGACGTTGACCTGAATCCTGAGATTTTCACTCAGAAAGTCCACCGGATAGGTGTTGTTGGCCATGATGCCACCGACTTTGGCTGCAGCGAGTGCAACGTAGCGAGGCTTCGTAGAAGAAAAAAAGTCAAAAACGGCATCGCGGTTCCTCAGGTCCAACTCGGCGGAAGTGCGTCCCACTAGCTCAGTGAAACCCGCAGCCTTCAACTGTCGCCATAGCGCGGATCCTACTAGGCCACGGTGTCCTGCAACGTAAAAGGTCGACGAGCGATCTAAGGGAGTTGCTCTAAACTCGATACCATCATGCATTCTATTTCGTCCAACTTTCCAACGAAACGGTGTCAATCCAATGGTTGCCGGCATGTTTAAGAGCTTCAATGTCAGCGTCTACCATGATGCGGGCCAACTCAGGAGTGTGGATTGATGCTTTCCACCCGAGCTTTTCCTGAGCTTTAGAGGCATCGCCCACCAAGGCATCCACTTCCGTGGGCCTCAAGTATCGCTCATCAAAACGCACATGATTTTCCCAGTTCAACCCGGCATGTTCGAAGGAAATTTGCAGGAAGTCTCGGACCGTGTAATTACCGCCCGTGGCTAAAACAAAATCTTCAGGTTCGTCCGCTTGGAGCATCCTCCACATTCCTTCGACATACTCTGCTGCATAACCCCAATCTCGAACGGCGTCCAGGTTGCCCATATAGAGTAAATCTTGTTTGCCTGCCTTTATGGCGGCCACCGCACGAGTGATTTTTCTTGTAACGAAGGTCTCACCGCGCCTCGGCGACTCATGGTTGAACAGGATGCCATTCACCGCGAAGAGTCCGTAGGCCTCGCGGTAGTTCTTGGTAATCCAGTAGCTGTAAACCTTCGCTGCGCCGTATGGGGAGCGAGGATAGAAAGGCGTCTCTTCGTCTTGCGGAGGAGGCGTTGCCCCAAACATCTCTGAGGATGACGCTTGGTAGAACTTCGTCTCTATTCCGGACAGCCTAACTGCTTCTAGTAGCCGGATTGAGCCGACACCTGTCGTGTCCGCAGTGTGCTCTGGTTCGTCGAACGAGACGCGAACGTGGGACTGCGCGGCAAGGTTGTATACCTCGTCGGGCCGTATTTCAGCTATAAGAGTTACGAGGCGAGCGCCATCGCTGAGGTCGCCGTAATGGAGATAGAGCTTAGCCTTGGGGTCATGCGGGTCTACATACAGGTGGTCGATTCGTGCTGTATTGAACGTAGATGCCCGGCGTATAAGGCCATGGACTTCGTAACCCTTGCTCAACAATAGTTCTGCTAAGTAGGAGCCGTCCTGGCCTGTAATGCCGGTAATAAGAGCGCGCTTGGTCAAGGTTCCCCCAGTACGAAAAAGGGGCACGTCTCAACGCTAAATGCGGCACACTGCCCCTTAGCTAGTGTTTCACACTTACTATAACCGTTCTTTGTAACGTCTTGGGAATGGGACCTGTCTGCTGGGGTGGCATTCCGTCGTGAAGTATCTGAGGGTTGGTTGCACCGCAACTCAAGGCCCATTTGCGACTGCTACAAAGTTGCCTACCGGAGGCTAGCTTTCAAGCCTATGAGGAGGCTGCCCCAGCACTCGACGATCTGCGCATTCGTACGCCATTCAAGCCGTCGGGCGAACAACAAGTTTTCCAACGTCTGTGCTGTCTCGACCGTTACGATCCCCAGCACTTGCCCGGCGTCCAAATCGAAAGGGTGTCATCCGGGTTGGTACCGTTTCCGATTCACAAAAACAGGAAGATCCTCTTGGTCGACAATAACGTCAGATCATGCGCTCGAGAATAGCCTCTGTGGTGTTTTTCCAAGTCGCGCCGATTGCCGCTTCGCGCCCGAGGTGACCCATACGCCTAAGGCCTTCAGGGTCCCCATGAGCGTCCAATAGTGCTTGAGCCACAGCTTCCGCTGTTAATTCCTTGACGATGAAGCCGCTATTTCCATGAGCTGCAAACTCGGGAAATGCCCCCCGCGATGCCCCTAGGAGGGCCATGCCAGCTAGTTGGGCTTCTCGATATACAAGACCATATGGCTCGTTTCTAGCTGGCATCGCAAACAAGGGAGCCTTTTGGTACAGCGAAATCAAGTCGTCGGCAGGCAAACTGCTGTATAGATGGAGCCCTGGGGCTTGCCTTACAGAATTAGGAGGAACAACTAGGTGTAAGGATAGATCCGGCCGTGAACGCCGCGCTACTTTGAAACCCTCCAGTAATAGGTCGATACCTTTATCGTAATGACGAACTTTGGCGACGCACAAAGTGACGCCGCTTGTATAGTCCTTCTCGCCGAAATATGGCTTAATCAGATTGCCGACACCCGTGCCCACGACAGTCACATTTTCAGGGCGAGCACCGTCCATAATGAGTTCATTCTTGGCCCACTCTGACGTCGTAAAGACGTGTCCTACTCGATTCAGCAAGGCGGCATACCGACGACCAATTTTCTGAGTCAGAGCTACACTCAACCCCCTCGACTGTGCCCACGACGTCCAACCACAGTCTCTAAAAAGGAAGTCTTTCCGGTCCACTCGAGCCGGGTCCAGCCATAGATGGTCCGTGTGCAAAAAGGGAATGTCCGGATGCGCTTCTCGCCGTATTGCATACTGAGCTACGTTTTTACGAAATGAGGGACCGTAGTAGTGCCTGAATCGCCGTGCACCCACCCCATGGCGGAGAATCGATGGCAGGTAGAGCATGTTGTCTAACTGTTGGGAATATTGTCCAGAGAAAGTGACTACTGACTTGCCCAGGGCTTCCGCAGCATTTACCAAAGCTTTTGGAGTACCACTCCAAGTTTTCCCGTCCCGAGGGTCACCGGCGGCAGTTATGCCAATCTGCTCCGTCAAAGCTTTTGACCGTTCTTGATAGCCTCAAGGTCGGCCAGCCAGTCGTTGACCATGGCTAATTCGGCGTCATCGACAACCTCGATTTTCCGCAACGCCAAGTAGCACGTCCTTAGATTACTACCCGCCTCGGCGGGATTCGAATCGAGTTCGAGCCCTGAAAGGACCTTGAATATCTCATCATTGCGCTCGTATCCCACCACCTCCTGAAGGAAATCTCGGTGAAGGTCGTGCGCGTTCCTCTCCTGATAAACGCCTCGACCGTGGTATGCGACGTGACTGTCCATCGCCCAAAGGCAGATTTGCGCGACAAAGGACCGCCAGATGTCGGTCATGCGGAAGCTCACATTACTTGGCAGATACATCAACGGAAACGCTTCTTCAAACCAGATGGTGCACTGTGAATTGAAAGGGACTGCTGTGCCCTTGTCGAGAATAAGCGAGCGGTCATAAAACTTGTGGTCATCGCGACCTACGGTGAGGCGGTAAATTGCATCAACATCGGGGTCGCCAGCCGCGAGAAACTGATGAACACCTATTTTTCGGCGCGCCGTGGGCAAATTTTCCCAACGCGGCAGGTCACCCGCTATTTCCCCTAGAGGCAGCCCTCGTGGCCAGATTTTCGCTTCGGTGAAGAAGGAGTATACGTTGGCCCAGCCATCGGTTGACAGGACGGGCGCCTCGAGGTGGTCGACCGGCGCCTCGTAGGGCCAACCCTGGGGGAAGTTGTCGTCATCAGTTTCCGCCAATATGGTGGCACCGTTTGAAATGGCTGCGAGGTAACCCAGATTCTTTCGGCAGTAATGATTCTGTGGAAGTGACGCGGCCAGACGCCCTCGCGATGCCTTCTGATCAGTCATAGACATGAACTTGGTATCAGGCGCCTGCCAGTCCGTGGGTGTCTTGGCATCGCCAACGACTATTAGCGGCCAATCGTGGCTTCTGCCAGCCAGCTCAAGCACAGCTGGCGTTGGGCCATTGATCGTTGTTAGGACCATAGCTTGACGGTTCATATTTTGTCACTTCCCATAAAAACACTGACTGTCGCTGCGAATGTAGCGAGGTTTCTTCCACATCTTAGCTACGCCTGCTGCGAATGAAGAATTCGGATGGTTTTTGTCACAAGTTCCAAGAATAAAGTTACCGAGCCAGGCGACATTGCGTACCAGTCGACTCTCGTGAACTCTTTTTGGTACTGACGCCTCCGCGGTGCGCAGGGTCTTGAGCTGGCAGCAGGAATCCCCCCACGTGCAATGTGAGGGTCGCAAAAGACTGAGTGACCTATCCCAATACGTTAACGGCAAGTGAATATTCAGGCTGTGCTCGAGGGCACTTGTTTCAGGTCATGAACAAGCCGAGCTAAGAACGCTGACCTCTGTACTGGAGCAGATCTCAAAACTTCTGCTAGTGTCATCGAAATTACACGGCCCGAACACCGTCTCCCGGGGGCCTGAGGGCGAACCATGCGCCTGCCAGGATAAGAACTGCTTGTCCGAGCTGGAGAGAAAAGAACATCAAGCCTAAGTCGCCCGCGCTTGCTAAGGCAAGGGCTAAGACGGTGATAATACCCGTGACCAAGCGCACTGCGGCAACAATGGAATAGGCTCCACGAACGCGGACCTGCGCGAGCAGTGGCGCTCCCAGAGAGAACACGACTACCGAGGCAACGGCCACCAGTAGAGTCCGGTATTCCGGCACAGCAGATATGCCGAATGCAATTGAAATAATTTGCGAGCCAAATGCAGAAACGACCACTGTGGCTGATAAGGAGACGGTCAGAATCAGGGTCCAAAAGGCCCTGAGGGTGGATCCATGCGATGCAGAGTCTGATCGCGCGAGTGCTGGTGTCAAGCTAATAGTTAGGCCGGTAAAGACCAGAGAAACAGGGGAAAGGAGTGCCGTAATGGCCCTTACCGACGCAACCTCAGTAAGGTTTCCATTGTGGCTGATGATAAATAGGCCGACGTGTGCCACAAGGATGATCCCAGCCGAGTCCAAGGCGAGGCTTTTCCCCTTTGGTAGCAGGTTCTGCATAAACCAAGACCAAGCCCCGGACTTGACTGTCGGTAAGCCTCCGGTTCGGAATATCAAAATAATATAGCCAATGAGACCTCCTGCCAACCAATACCACGTCAGAGCTACCCATCTGTCTTGGCTGAAGTTCGCGTCGACTAACCCAGTACCGGCGACAACAAGGAGCACAGCAAGAGAGCCGGCCAAGGCAGTACCAGGACGTCCTTCCGCGTAAGCCCTGATACGTGCGAATTCAAACAGGCTTAGGACCAGAATCAATAGAGGCATCAGGTACCATTGGATGCTCATGGGGAAGAATGCAACGGCGATGATACCACTGACCGTGCAACCAATTAGCGCAAATGTCAACGAAATGGTGCCGTAAAAGTGTCTTGATCCGGTGTCGTCAATGGCCATGTATGGTTCGGCTAGGAGCGCCCGCATAAGAATGAGACTCGAGAAATAAAGTGCTCCTACAAGGGCAAACGAACCCAAGCTGTTGACGCCGCCCTGCGCGGCATAAAGTGTTAGTAAAAGGTTTGTAATTGCTATAGAGGACTGATCAACTATTCCAGCCAATCCGCTCTTCAACGGGTTTCGCCGTCGAATCATGTGCGACTCTCTAATCGGTCTATGACGGGATAGATTTGATCCTTCCCGTGGAAGATGGCCGCTGGGTTGCCTCTGGCTATACACCCTGCGGGGACATCCCGCACCACTACGGCTCCCGCTCCGATTGAAGCCCCCCGACCTATAGTGATACCACCCAACAGGATTGCCCCAGCGCCAATTTCTACGTCGTCGCAAATTACGGGGGACGGCCCGCCATGTTGCGCACTACCGATGGTCACACCATGCCGAAGCGTTACGTTGCGGCCTAGTGTGGCCCCATCGTTAATTACCAACCCAATCCCATGGTATAGCCTAAGCCCAGGACCTACTTTGGTTTTGGGCCGAAGTTCGATTCCAAGAAGCCATTCGACCGCGATTCGATAAAGGATCACGATAGGGCACAGGATAAGGGCTTTGGGCCGGCTTCCTGTCCGAGCCCAGTGCGCAAGACGAAATAGGGTTAGGGCAAGCTGCGCCTTCGGATCGCGGGGGTTAGCGGCAATGTCACTTAACGCCAATGTGAATGCGGAGCGGATTGAAGAGTCAGAAGGGTTTGAGAATTTCACGCCAGCTCCTTTCATAAGTCTCTCTTGAGAAGCGGTCGGCGTACAAGGCTCGGCATTTGTCCGATAGGACGGACCACTCTTGGTCATCGGTCAGGAGCTCGAGCACGCGCTCCGCTAAGGCGTCGATATCTCCGGGGTCCGTTAGCCAGCCCGTTTCTCCCGCGACGATGCAATCTGCGATGGCACCAGCACGATAGGCGAGAATTGGTGTCCCGGTCAGCAAAGCTTCAATGATCGTTAGAGGCTGCGCTTCAAAGCGATATGTGCTCGGAAATACAAGCGCAGTGGCTTCACTAAGGGCTCGCCATTTTTCGGCGCCATAGAGCGGGCCCGGCATCGAAAGCCGATTGCTTAGGCCCAACTCTTGAACCAAGAGCCGTAATTCAGCCAAGAAATCCTCGTCCGTACTAGCACCGATGAGACTAAACTTGGCATCTGTCACAGGCATCAGCTTTTTGGCCATAAGAATAAAGTCTCTGGCACCCTTCTCAGGAAGCAAGTTCGACATGAAGACTACGTGTCCCCCCGATGGTGGCGTGCGGTGTTTACACCCGTCAGTCGCATTGTGGACAGTATTAGCAACAAACGAGAACTCGCTTCTTGGCGCGAACTTGGCCGCATCGGAGTATAAATGCGGCGAAAGGGTCACAATTTTCGCGCAGTTTCGAAGTAGGCGTTGGATGAGCATCTTCCAGAAGGGCGACTTTGCCGCCAACGCTCCAAACCCCAACGTATGCAAGTACGCTATTGTAGGGATTTTAAAGGCCGCAAGTGTTTCGGAGAGAACCCAATCTATAATCAGGGAACCAGGTCGCGTAGTGACGAAAAATACGCACACATCAGGTCTGCCTCTTACGATAGAACCGATCAAGCGTAGGAGCAGCCCAAAAGCACTCCAGATCTTTCCTAACGATGGCTTACCGACCTGTGTCATATTCACGCTAAATCGTCGATCCACGAGGTTCGTTGTGTAGCCGAGTCGCTCAAGCGCCTCTAGGAATACCTGCGTCATAACGGTGGATCCATGGACCGGTGGGGGGAGTTGGCTAATTACGAGGACCTGGGGGAGGGCTTTGGAGCTCGTGTTATGTGGTTCGCTCGACATTATGCCTCCGCAAGCCCCCGATGTTTCCAGCAGGACTTCAAAAATAAGAGGTTGCCAACAAGATAGCGTCGCCACAGCCGGCGTGGTTCGGACACGAAGCGGAAAACCCATTCCAGCCCGGCATTGCGCATCCAGGCAGGAGCAGCAGGCTTGGTGCCCGCAGTAAAGTCGAAGGCAGCCCCAACTGCAATGGCAAGTACGGCTGTTGTCGATGCAATGCGGGCTGCTTCGAAGTCTTGTCGGGGGGTTCCGAGACCAACCCATACGATCTGGGCGCCGCTACGTTCTATTCGGTCGTCTTGTTCAGTCAATTCATCTGGGTTAAGCGGCCGGAATGGAGGTGAATATTTTCCCACTATTAGCGCCTCAGGGAACCGTCGCCGTAGTTTGGATTCCAGCTTCTCTAAGACGTCAGGTGTGGATCCCAGAAGGAAGTGCCGCAACTGGTGTTGTTGGCCCTTTTGGATAACTCTCTCAAAGGTGTCTGGCCCTCGCACTTGGTTAACCCGAGGATTGTGGTCCAGGAAGCGAGAAATCCAAGATATCGGTTTCCCGTCAGCGAAGGTAATTCCTCCAGAGTTTAATAATTCTTGGTAGGTTCTATCGGAATCGGCCAAGGAGACCGTATAGGCGTTGGCGAAGAAGATGGGGAGACCTTGTCGTTTCACGCCTGCAGCAAGCTCAACGATCCTGTCGACAGCCTCAGAGGGCGATGACACCCAAAACCGGACGGCACCTATTTGCTTAGTAATAATTTCCATGGATCTCATTTCGAAAATGTACCTCTGAAAAGCTGCTTCACACGGCACCTTGGTCCGACCGCATATTTGACAACGGGGACCGATCCGTTAGTTGATCAACCATGCGGCGGGGGAGCTGACCATCGCCTGTGAGCTAAGCCGCTGATAGTCACAGGAGCACGCCCAAAGTGTGCCCTGGCGTTGCTGATAAGTGAAGCTCTGAAGCCTTCAGTATGCGTTTCGTGCCTTTGGTTCAGTTGTTAGCGTCCGCGGGCATCACACATAGCCAATTGGCGCCTAGTTTTCCGGGCGTACTGGGCTTATGTGAGCCTTCTCCCGCTCCGTCCCGTAGATAATTTGGTTGAACTCATCAGGCCCAGCATCACTCGGAGTGCGGTCTCTAGGGGTTCGCAGTTTCTTTTGTGACGGTTTCGCTGAAGATTTCTCGTCATGGCCGTAATATGAGTAGGAATATGCGTCGGGACCCTTGCTTGGAAGCCGGTTCAATACGACTCCTAGTAGGTTTGAGCCCACCATTGCAAGTGCCCCAAGGGACTTTTCCAAATCATGGTGTCGCAACTTTTCCGATCCAACCACCACGACTACTCCGCCGACGTGCTGAGACAGAACCGCCGCGTCGGTAACCGGCAGTAGCGGCGGCGCATCAATGACCACGGTGTCAAAGGCACTTTCTAGTCCGGTAATTAATTGTTTCATTTCCTCAGAACTAAGCAACTCACTCGGATTAGGGGGAATTTGGCCCGAAGTTAGAACGTAGAGGTTGTGCTCGCCCCAGGGTTGGAGGATGTCGTTGACATCGCCCCGTCCCACCAAAGCGGTTGTGAGTCCCACACTCCGGTCTAGTCCCAAGTACTCATTGATCATTGGTCGTCGGAGATCGGCGTCGACAAGGCACACAGTCTCTCCAGCCTGCGCTAGAGCTATTGCTAGGTTTGTGGCCGTTGTACTTTTGCCTTCTCCAGGTACCGAAGATGTTATAAGTATTGTCTTTGCGTGACCCGAGACGTTGGCGAATTGAAGGTTAGTTCGAAACTGCCGGAAGGACTCCGCGCGGGGACTTTGCGACGCCGTTTGCGTTAGCAAGGGCTTTCGGGTCGCATCCTGATCGAACGAGATTCCGCCCAGAAGTGGAGCATCTGTTACTCGCCGCAGATCGGCTTCTCCGCGAATGCGGTTGTCGAGGGTGCTCCGAAGGATTGCACCGCCAACACCAAGGGCAATGCCTCCCAGAAAACCGACGAGCAAGTTCAGCTCGACATTAGGTGCGGACGGGCTAGTGGGGGCGGTTGCTGGTTTGATGATTGACAGATTGACGGGCGAGGAACCGCCTCCCGATTGAGGCTTTTCGAGTGTATCCACGGCCTTTATTAAGCTGTTTGCTACGGCTTGGGCGAGCGCGGCAGCTTGAATCGGAGACTCATCCTTAACGGAGATTTCGATTAGGACCGTGTTCAGCTCGGATTTGGCTTCGACCCGCTTCGCCAATATGTCGACAGGAGTTGCTAGCCCCAACGCGTCGATGGCTGGCTGCAAGACCAAAGGAGACGCAACGGTCTTGACGTATGACAGGACACGAGCTTGAGTAAATGTATTGCCCTGCTGAAGTTCTGTGACCGTGCCCGAACTCTGGATTGCAACAAACAGTTGCGTTTCGGCCGTGTAGGTCGGTTTGCTGAGTAGCGAGGCACCTCCGCCAACGAGAAGGCCAGCCAACGAAACGGCGACAATTAATCTCCAGCTATGTCGAATGATGCGTAAATAGTCGCGTAAATCCAAGCCCGGGTCCCCCTGAGTCGAGTGCTGAGGCTGCCATTCCTGTCAGCGGCCAGAACTAGTATGGCCTTGCATGAGAATTGTACCTGTCTTCAGTTCTGGACAACTCCAGGCGCAGGCATCCGCTAACACCGTAATGGTCAGGTAGAGGGTGGTTTCGAACTTGGTTAGAGTAACGCGCGTGTTGGCCCTTGTGGAACTGCACTCTAGCCCAGCCCTATTCCACTCGGAGGTCTTCACACACTGGGTTGCTGAGGGCTCGGATTTGTACACCGACGATCGTGGCACCCGAACACCCTCGGTCATCAGAAGATGGCCGCCGGTGTTGCGGCGGCTTTCAGGGGCGAGGCTCGCGGGCTAGACGCGCTGCGACACCTTAATGCGAGAAGAACGGGCAGGATTGGGCTCTCTGGGCAACAGAACCGTCCTGTTGGCCATGGTGTGGGGGGGCATGTGAAGGCGATCTTCTTGGAAACATGGAGATCAACAAGTCAGGGCACGGTCCCATAGCCGGGACACGGCGCGGTGGGTAGGCGCGTACTCGGCCAGCCTGCTTGCGTAGCGGGCCACCAGTCGGTGATCAGCCAGCACAGCACCCGAACTGTCGCCTGTGGACTCACTAAAGAACGAGACGGCCAATGAATCGTTGGCATCAATGGTGCGTTTCCTCAGGCAGTTCGAGGTAGAGGCGGAACTGTCGATGCCACCGCGCTGGTGGAACTATGCGAGGGACTCGAGACAGGAAGCTCCCAGGTCCCGGCCGTGCTCGCGTTCATCGCCCGCTTTGTGACCGCGGGACTCAGGAAGTACCCGGAGCAGAACACACGCATCGAAACCTCAGGCGACGGCTCCCGGGAGATTGTCGGGTTCCACGGTATCACCTCGGAATCGCCGCCCTGACCGACAGCGGCCTAGTAGTGCCGTCGGTCCGGTCTGCCGAAAAGCTGACTGCCCGCGAACTGGACGCAGAGATCCGGCGGCTCACCGACGTTGCCGGGCAGGGTAAAGCCGCGCCGGCTGAACTCGGCAGCGGGACGTTCACGCTCAACAACTATGGCGTGTTCGGCGTGGACGGGTCCGCGGCGATCATCAACCATCCGGAGGTGGCCATCCTGGGCGTTGGCCGGATCATCGTGGTGAACGGCGAGCTAGCCGACCGGAAAGTCACCGAGCTGACGCTCACCTTTGACCACCGGGTCTGCGACGGGGGACGGCGGCCGGGTTCGTGCGGTTTGTGGCGGACGCCATCGAAAAGCCCGGCTCGCTTTTAGCGGAGATCTGACACCAACTCCGGTTATGACGCGCGGAGCCTAGAAAGCGGGCCAGCGCCGCCGTTGTTGCCACCGGAATCCGCTGACCATCAGCCATTGTTCTCTGCACCGCTGCGGACTTCGCATCTGCCGGGCACTGTCGGCTCAACGTCCACCCACATCCTCGTCTGCTTGCCGGATTTATGTGCCGGATACTCATACTGCTCTACCCGCTGCCCTGAAGCGGATGCGGATGATCAAGCAAATATGTCCGCCCTTTGACCTGACGTCGAGGGCGCTTCCTTGTTGGCCTATGATCAAGGACGGTGTGGCAAAGGCGTTCTGGGAGGCCTATGTGCAAGATGTGAATGTGAGCATCACCGGGCGTCTTGCTTGGGCCGACGTCATCAAGGGTGTGTGCATCGTGTTTGTCGTCGCTGTACATGTGACCAACAAGCACTTCCTACTTATACCCGCGCCTGAGCCTATACATGCCGTCTGGAATGCGCTGGGGCGTGGCCTCAATCCCGTGCGCATGCCCTTGTTCTTCCTGGTCTCCGGACTGCTTGCGTCGCGTGCCGTCCTAAGGCCGTGGCGGAGCGTTTGGAGGGGGAAGATTGCGCAACCCTACTACGTCTATGCACTCTGGCTGGGACTCTCCGCCTGTGCCTACTGGGCGCTGGGTGTCCACGTTGATGGAGACAGCGCGGCGAGCCTTACGGGCGTGCTGGGCGCCCTCGCCTTTCCGGCGTCCAGCCTGTGGTACCTGTACGCGTTGGCCGCTTACTTTGTCCTCGCCAAGCTGTCTACCGCGCTGCCCAGAGTTGCTGGTGTTGGGTTCGCCTTGATGCTGGCATTCGTAGCTTCACTCTGGCCGTTGACCGTTCAGTTGGGGGTCGTTGGAAACTTTGTATTTTTCTTTGCCGGCGCCTATTTTCCCGACGCGGTCAGGGCAGTAGCCGCAAGGGCAAGTCTCACTCGTGCGATGCTGGCCTGTGGCGCCTACCTGGGGGTGGTCGGGGTTTACGTTCTGAACCTGAGCGCTATTCCCGGGGTGCGGCCCCTTGCAGCCGCCGTGGCCGTGTGGGCGGGTGTGACTGTCCTGGCATTCCTCGCGAGGTTCCACGCTTTCACAAAGGTGTGGGGGTACGTAGGCAGGAACACTCTGCCCATTTACCTTCTTCACTTGCCGCTACTTGCGTTGATGGAGAGGCTCGTCGCATGGGACTTCACAGGTGGATGGGTCGCCGCGGCCTTCGCCGCAGCATATCCGTTACTGCTCGTCGCTTCCCTCGTGGGGGCAGCGCTTTGTCTAAGTAGTCTGCTCCAACGAGGCGGCTTCGGGTGGCTGTTTTCCCTATCAAACTCCTCGTCTAGAATTCGACGAACGGGGGAGCCTCTGCAGACGACTTCTGGCGATTCTCGCGGTAGAACCTTGGAGCCCTGATAACGGGACGTTCAAAGCCCTAAACTCGGCCCACCGTTCGCCGCTGCAAATGGCGATATGCCGCTGGTAGGGTCCTCTTGGCGTCGTAGCAGCCTGCACCGATGTCCTCAGATCGTTCCTGCGCTGCACTCAGGCCCCATAGAGAACCAATCAGGAGTACGGAGAAGACGCTGATAGTGATGTTGTCCGTCACCGCTCCAAACAGCATCACGAGTGTGGCCAATAGTGCTGACATGTGAGTCGCAGAACCTGCCTGACTCTTTGTGCCGAGAAGTCTCCTGATCGACTGACGAAATGTAACTAGCATCGCTGATCCCCAGAAGACCATGCCAAGGATCCCTGTGTCGGCAAGTATTCTTAGGTATTCGTTGTGTGGGTGAGAGCTCAACACGGAGTAGATCTGCGTGACCAAAATTTGGGATGACCCGGGGCCGTGTCCGAGCCAGGGCGCCGTCTGCCAGTATTCGTAAGTAGTTGCCCAGAGGTTAGCGCGGCCAGACGCGTTGATCTGGACGCCGCCCACGGTGAACCCATCGCCAACGACGAAGCGCTCGGCGAGGAACGGTAGGTTTGTAACCGCCCACCATGTTGCGATGCCGACGACGGTTGCCATGATGATCACGCGGAAGATTACCCGCGCAGTACCGGGCGATTTTCCCCTAAACGGCCTCAGCGATATTGCCACGACAATTAGGACCGCTGCTATGGCTAGTGGTGTCCGCGATTCAGAAAGTGCGATTCCGGCCGTGATGATTGCCACTGGTACCCAGCTTTTTCGGAATATGACGACCCACGGAAGAACGAGGCATAGCCCGATGAGCCCGAGCCAACCAGCGCCACGAGCAGAGTAAGGGAGACCTGCGCTGCCCGGACCATCAACCACCGTCGCCGCAAGGTAGATCAGGCTCGCAAGAACAACCGCGTTCCTCCAGAAGGGGTACGCACGTTCAAGCGTCCCGCTCGTGGCCCGGGCTGCGACAGCAACAGCAGATGCTGGGAGTATGAACCAGACAAGCCAATTTTGAAGGCCCTCGACGCTTGGATCTACTGCTAGCCGAAAGAGAGCCCATGCCACAAATAGCCACATCGCTATCGGGACTACGCCTGCTGCGAAGGAGGACGGGCGCGATGTTGCTGAGCCGAGAATGAGGATGGCGCAGAGTCCAGCAATGGCTATCGTGGCAGGCCCCTGAACCCCAAATTTAGTATTCAGGGTGTCCTGGACCACTAGGAATGCCATGGCGATTGCCAAAATAACTGGAAGTCGCGCCTTGGTCTGTTCCCCTGAGGTCATCCCGATAGATTATCAGGAGCCATGAAGATGGAATTTCACGACTTCTTTTCGAATAGCAGTGGTTCCCTGACCGGTACTATTGGGCAAGTACGATCATATGGGGGATACCTTGACTAACTCGACCCTGGCTACGGCTGTGACCAAAACCAACCGGTTTCGCTCCTTGGATGGACTCAGAGGCGTTGCGGCAATTATCGTGCTCTGCAACCACTCGATGGTCACGTCCCCGACTTTAGCCAACGCAATTGAGGAACGCGGGAGGGCGTCAGATTTCAGTGCAGGGTGGTGGCTGACTTACACCCCCTTGCACTTGTTCTGGGCCGGGACCGAGGCTGTCTTTGTGTTCTTCATACTCAGTGGTTTCGTCCTCAGCGGCCCCACGCAAAGACCCGGGTTTTCTTGGGTCGCTTACTATCGTCAGAGATTGCCGCGCCTGTACCTGCCAGTATGGGCATCGTTGCTCTTCGCGGCACTCGTGATTACGCTCGTACCTCGCGCGCCTATCGAAGGAGCCAGTTGGTGGACTAACGTGCACCAGGCAGTCACGTTGTCTGATGGGCTCATGGATGCGACGCTCATGGGAACGATAAGTGTACTCAATTCCCCCATTTGGTCCTTGCAGTGGGAAGTTTGGTTTTCACTGTTACTGCCTATCTACCTTGTCGCCGCACGACGGGCCCACAGCACCCGGACCGGCACCGTCGTATTCATCATTGCGGTATTTGTACTAATGGGTACGTTCGCTTTCACCGACTTGGATGCCTTCAGGTTCCTCCCGATATTCGCCCTTGGTGTCCTTATGTTTTTGCATAAAGACCGGATCCTTGCAGCGGCGAAAATGGCAGACCAGGTCCGCGGCGCCTGGCCCCTGCTATTGACGTTCTCGATAGTCCTGCTTACGTCCCACTGGATGCTGCAGGCAGTGGAGTTTGTGCCTTCATTTTTGGTGTCGGCATCACGGCTGGCCCAAGTCGCAGGGGCCGCTGTGATCGTCGTCGTAGCGTTGTGCTGGCTTCCGGCGCGGGCGTTTCTGGAAGCAAGGCCGGTTCAGTGGTTGGGCGGCCGGTCATTCAGTTTGTACCTCATCCATGACCCGATAGTCTCCAGCAGCGCGTTCCTCCTAGGAGGAACATCCTCGCCTTTGCTCGTTCTGGTTACCGCCTTACCGATCTCTCTGGTTGTTTCAGAGATATTCTTCAGGGCTATCGAAGGCCCAAGCCATAAGCTCTCAAGATGGCTTGGACCTTCCAACATGAACTCCGCGGCTGTTGTTTAGTCAGTACGTTGGGTGTGAACAGGGCTTCCCTGACGATTTCTCGCCGCTGGTGTGCGCTGCCGCATGCGGGGCGCATCACGATCATTAATCCTTGGCTCGGTCGCCTTCCTTGCGTTTACGTCCTTCTTGCGCAGGGTGACTCCGTAGCCTAACAGCTTCGTCGTGACCTGGGCACAGACTACCGAGATGGTGCATAGCACTTCCGGCTGGCTGCAAAATGTAATCCGCTCGAGGTCTAGTCGGCCCCAACCACGACGCCTGGTTTCGAGGAGGTCCGTCAACGCTCTGCACCACATCCAGACCCGGCCGCGATAGCAGAACGCGAATCCGTTCATGCTGACGTTCACACCGCCGGGGTCAAGGACGTGGGCTTTGCCCGTCGGGCTGGTCGAGATAGAAGATTCCTTGCATGGTTCCGGCGTTGGATGAGACGTTGGCGACGCAGTAGTAGATGCCCGTGGCCGCGTCAACCGCCCAGCAATAGGTGTTATTGAGGTACATTTCACCCTAAATCACACCATTCTGTGCGCCCACGGTGGCCAGTGCCTGCTTGTCAGGATCAGGGAATTGGGCGGGCTGACCGATGCAACGTAGGTGTCTGCGGGCAGGTTGCCGTTCCCTGCTGCGAGGTGACCGTCCTGGTCAGGCACGGTGAACTCGCTCGTTGAGGACCTGTGTCGAGTCCTGCCGGGAGCCCAGCCTGGTCGGCTTATTCGAGCTTGTCTCGCGTCCTGCAGGGGATGTCGTGATGGAGAGTTCCTTGCCCCCAGCGCGCGGTCCCCTTGTCCTGTCCATAACCATGACGGTGCCGCGGCGGGTCGCCATACTCCGCTACAATGACCCGTTCATCGTGGCCCCAGCTGGATACCTGCAAAAGTGGCAGAACGCGGGTCCGGGAGCACGGATGTTGACGTGGTTTGTGTTGGCGGGGACATACAGGTAGCGTCCTCCCTAATTTGACATGGGGAAATGCTACTGACCAAACGGAGGTTTGTATGGCCCTGGCCGACTATGCCTTGGCGCTCTGTGCGCTGCTGGGCACGCTGTTGATCCCCTTTCTTGTCCTGCTCCAGACGCTGCGGCTGAAGCGCCGCGCCGTCCGGGGCGCCGCACACCCCACCGCACCCCGAGGTAGTCACCGCTAGCATGCCGTACGTTGACATTAACCCCCATAAACGCCGGCCCAAGTGGCAGGGCTACGCTGTCCTCGCGCTTCTTCTGATCCTCACCGCAGCCGTGGTGGCGGCCGCGCTCACCCGCATCTGACCCGGGCTTTTCAACCTAGCCCCTAGACTTACTGTTTGAACCAGTGCTGCAAAAACTCTTTGCCGAACGTCCTGGGGGGACATAAATGCCCGATCCGGCGGATCAGAACGCACGCGCCCATGCAGAGGAAGAAGGGCAGCCGCGACTGCGCCGACGCCGCGACCTCCGTCGCGTCGACGGTGAGCTGGCGGATGCCCGGACAGGAACCATGCCAGCTGTAACACCCAACCCCTCCGTCCAGCCCGACGCAGGCAATCTGCCAACACGCCGGACCTCCTGGGCAGAGGCAGCAGCCGCCGCGGACGCCGCCCAGCCAGCAGCCCCCAACCGGCCGCCGGTATCAGCGCAGCAAGTTTCACGAGACATCATCTCCTCCGCCCGCGCTGCGGCCGACGTGACACCCGCGCAGGCCCCGTCCGCCGCTCCCGCGGAAACGCCTGTTTTCCGGCGAGCCCGCCCGACAGTCGCGGACACAATCGCCGAAAGCCCCATGCCGGACTTCATCAGCTCTCCAGGGCTGTTCGTCAAAGAACAGAAGCCGCGGCCTGTCGGCGGGTTCCGCGGTGCCCTTTACAACCTGACCGGGGGCGCTTGGAACCTGGGACCCGGTTCAAAGCAGCGTCAGGAAGACGAGCTAGCAAAACGCATCTCCCGTCAGCTCCAGGGCAGCTACAACACCGCGGTACTCAGCCTCAAGGGCGGCATCGGAAAAACCTCCACCACGGTGGGGGTGGGTCTGACTCTCGCTGAATACCGTGGCGACGCCCCGTGCGCCATCGACGCCAACCCGGACTCCGGTGACTTGGTCGAGCGGGCCCTGGGCGAGGGGATCTACCAGCAGGCCAGCCCGCGCACCATCACCGACCTGCTCAAGAACATCGAGTCAGTCGACTCGCTCACCGCCCTGGCCCGGTACATGCACCATGCGGGCCGGCTGCACCTGATAGCGGGGGAGCAGGATCCCGAGGTCTCAGACTCGCTCACCGCCGCCGAGTACCTGCGCATCCGAAAGCTCATCTCCAGCTACTACTCCGTCGCGCTGACAGACTGCGGCACCGGCGTGACACACAACGCCATGAGCGGGATCCTGCAGTCCGCGGACAACCTCGTAATCGCCGCCGGCTACGCCGTCAGTGGTGCGAAGCGCGCCCGCAGCACCCTTCACTGGCTGGCCAGCCACGGTTACGAGGACTTGGCCCGGAACGCCATTGTGGTGATCACCGACAAAGACGAAGTCTCCTCCCGGGTGGACAAGGACGCCATCGAGGAACACCTCTCCGGCATATGCCGTGAACTGATCGCTGTTCCGCACGATCGTGGCGTGGCTGATGGCGACCTCGTTACGCTCGATGTGCTTAAGCCGGAAACCCGGCGCGCGTACAAGGAAATTGCGGCGGCAATCGTGGACGGGTACCGGTAGGAGCTGAACGCTGCTCGGGCTTCCTACGCAAACGGCTCCCCAACGACTTGGTCGTTGAGGAGCCGTGTTGTTGTCGGGCGCTAGAAACCCGAGCTGGAACCATTGACGTTGCCGGTCCCCAGCGAGTTCCCCGCCAAGTCCGTGAGGCCCGAAGCTGGAGTGTAGGAGGGCGTGCCCGGCGCCACCGAGGTGTTCGGTGCTCCTTGGCCGGTAGGTGCCTTCCCCAGTTGGATGACCAGTGTTTTGGTTGTTGCATCCCAGGTCAGGGTGGACACGGTGCCGCTGGCTCCAAAGACGGCGGATGTTGCCCCCACGTAATCCCCTCCGAGCAAGACGGTTCCGATGTTCGGTGCCGTGCAGGTGCTGCCCGAGAAGCTGATGGTGTCGTTGGTGGCAGCGGCTCCATTCGTGATGGTGACGGTCCCGCTAAGCGCTGCGGACCCGTTCCAGCCGGGGCAGAACTTCGCCGGATCCATCGCCTCCGAATAGGTGATGGTCACCGTGTCACGGGCATCGGGAGTCCCCGCCTTGGCCCCGCCGGTTCCGTTCGCCAGGGCCAAGCCTGTGGCTGTCGGCGCCACGGTGTCCTTCATATTCGGCCCGGTGGCCGTCGTTGTGGTGCTGTTGCCGGCGGGATCGGTGGTGGCGGCGGTGTAGGTGACGTTGCCGTCACCCAGCGTGGACAGATTGAGGCTGGCGCCCCATGACCCGCCGGACGGCGTGGCCTGGGTAGTAACGCTCTTGAGCGCGGCGTCCCTGGCTGTGACATTGACTGCCGTGCCTGAATCCGTGCTGCCGCTGACCGGGATGGAGCTGGCTGTGGTGCTGTTGGCGTACGTCGGTGCGGTGATGGTGAGCGCGGGCGCCACGGTGTCCTTGGTGTTGGTGGTGCCGCTGGCTGCGCCGGTGTTTCCCGCCGTGTCCCGCACAGTCACGGTGTAGGTGACGGTTCCCTGGTTGAGGGCACTCAGGTTCAGGTTGAGGGACCACGCGCCGGTCCCGGATGCAGTGGCCGTGCCCGTGACCGTGTTGGCGGGCACGCCGTCGGCGGCCGAAACCGTCACAGTTCCGCCGGCTTCCGCGGTGCCGGAGACCGGAACTGCCGCGGCGTTCGCGATGTTCACGTACGCCGGCACGCTCAGGCCCTGGGCCGCAGCGGGAGCTGCGGTGTCCTTGGTGTTCGTAGCCGTGGTGGCTGTGCCGGTGTTGCCGGCGGCGTCAGCGGCGCTGGCAGTGTAGTTGATGGTCCCCTGCTTGAAACTGCTCAGGTCCAGGCTGGCGGACCAGGTTCCCGTGCCCGAGGCGGTGGCCGTAACCGTCACCGAATGCGGGGTGCCTGTGCCCGTGTCTGCGGCTTTAAGGGTGACTTTGGCGCCGGCTTCCGCTGTGCCCGTGACGGGGACCGCGGCAACGTTGGCGGAGTTTACGTAGCCGGGGACGCTGAGCCCCGGCGCCGCCGGTGCGGCGCTGTCGATCCGCACGGTCTGGGTTTGAGCCGTCCCCGCGTTGCCGGCGTTGTCGGTGGCGAAGTAGGACACCGTATGGGTTCCGTCCCCGCTGACGGGGACGCTGGCGACGGCGCCGCTCACGGTCTGCTGCGCGCCGCCGTCGACAGCGTATTTGATGGAGGCAACGCCGGAGCCTGCCGCGCCGTCATCGGCCGTGATGGTCACGGTGACGGGGCTGCTGTTGTTCCACCCTGCAGCGTTGGGGGTGGGGGAGATGGCCGAGACCGCGGCTACCGGCGCCGTGGAGTCGCTGCTGATGCCGGTGCTGCGCGGGCTTTCCGCGCCGCTCCAGAGAGAGATGGTGGGGGTGACCGTGTAGTACCAGATGCCGCCGGGCACGTTCTGTTCAGTGCAGGAAAGGGTAGTGACGGTCCCGGTGCAGCCACCGGTGGCCGGTGTTCCGGTGCCGCCCGTGGCGGCGGAGTACCGGGTGATGCGGTACCCGCTCGCGAGGCGCCCGTTGACGGTGGTTCCGCCTGCCCAGGTGACGTTGAGGGACGCCCCACTCGCAGTGACGGCCGGCTGGGATCCCGGCGACAGGGTGTCGGCGGCGGTGGCCGCGTTGTTGCTGCTGGTGGTGGAGGCCCAGAAGCCGTAGGCCGCAGTGGCCGTGCCCAGCAGGAGCAGGAGCGCGGTGATAATCCACGCCAGCCGTGCCGGGAGGAGACGGCGGAGGCCCTGCGGCGTTTTCCGGATGGCGAGGCTGCTCATTTGCGCACCTCCGCCGTGACGGGAAGGCGGAAGGTGGCGCCCTGGCAGGCTGCAAGTGAAGTGGTGTCCATGGCGGCCGATCCGGGAAGGGTGAGCAGGGTTGACGAGTTCGCGGCAATAACGGTCGCCGGGGCCAGCGGTGCGGCGGTTCCGGTGAAAGTAACCCCAGTGGTGGTGCAGCCGGAATGAGCCGAATCCGCGGTGGCCGCACCGTTGGGGGAGACCCTGTAAACCTGCACGGCGTAGGAGTTGGGGTTCGTGATCCGCAGGACGACGTCGGCAGTACCGCCCGGAACGAGCGTAGCCCGCGGGCTGTCCCCGGCCACAAGCGCATCCACGGAGATGGCCTGCATGGTGCCGGCGGCGGCGGATCCGCTGCCTGTGCCCGCGCTGCTCCAATAGGCGTAAGCGGTTCCGGCTCCTGCGGCAATCAGTGTTGTGGCGAGGGCGGCTGCCTTGAGCCCGCGTTTGGCGCGGGCCGTCCTGGCGGTGGTGGTCATCTCAGTTCCCCTGTCCTGATCCTGAGTATGTGAGCTGAAGGGTTGCGCCTTTGCAGCCGTCCTGGTTCGCGGAGGAATCGAGCATCCCCACTTGGGGCCACGCCGACGGGGCGATGCGGGCTCCGGAAAGGGAACTGGTGCCGGTGGGAACGGCCAGCGGGTACGGGCCGCTGTACTGCGTGACCTTGAAGTCAGCGGGCGTGCAGGGGAGGTTCCTGGCCGCGGCGTCCGCGCTCCTGGTGACTCCGGCAACGGCGACCGAGACATTGGTCAGGGACAACGGCTTGGTGTTGGGGTTGTTGATCTGCAGGTCCAGGCCGGCGGATGTTCCGGGGGAGAGCGATCCGGGGACGTTTCCTGACAGGACGAACTGCTTGATGGTGGAGTCCAGGACCAGCTGGACGTTCGCGTAGGCGTACTGCGACTTGCCGGCGGAGTCCTTCCCCGTGCCCACCAGGTACAGGTTGTAGCTTCCGGTCGGGGAAGCGGCTGTTGTTGTGACCTGCAGGGTGGTGGAGTTGCCGGTGGCGGGGTTGGGCGAGAACTGCGCTGTGGCCCCGGCGGGCAGTCCGCCCAGGACGCTGAAGCTGACCGGGCTGGAAAAGTTGTTCCGGGTCA
The DNA here is from genome assembly GCF_059091705.1 of Arthrobacter sp. Ha26. Taxonomy (NCBI): domain Bacteria; kingdom Bacillati; phylum Actinomycetota; class Actinomycetes; order Micrococcales; family Micrococcaceae; genus Arthrobacter; species Arthrobacter sp. Ha26. The sequence goes on along the minus strand of NZ_JBNHGX010000001.1, from coordinate 497,070 downwards.
GCTGGACCGTATAGACGGCAGTGGCGCCCGGCGGGACGCTGAGGGAATCCGGGGTGGCCGTCATGGAGAAGGCGGAGGACAACTTGTAGTTGACGGTGAGGCTGGCGGTAACGCTGCCGGAAATCTTGCCGCTGGTGCCGGTGATGGTCAGGGAGCTGGTCCCCGCCGGGGTGGTCGCGGCGGTGGTGACGTTCAGCGTGGTGGCTGACTTGGCGCCAGAGGTGAGGGTGACGGACGACGGCGTGAAGGCACCTGCTGCTCCTGCCGGCAGTCCTGCAGTGGTCAGGTTGACCGCGCCGCTGAAGCCTCCGGTGGAGGTTATTGTCACCGTGTATGCCGCGGACTGTCCCTGCTGGACAGACTGGCTGGCCGGGGAGACCTGGACGGTGATGCCCGGCTTTGTGCCCTGCGACGCCGCGAACAGCGCCCCCGCGCTGGCCAGCATCACGGCAACCCCGATCAGCGCCACTCTTATGGCTGTCCGCAAACGATGCCGCGGGTGTCCGTCCTTGGTGTGCACCCCGTGCCCCTTCCCATTTGGTGCAAATGACGGCGGACCGGGGACGGGGTTTTCACCCATCCCCGGCCCGCAGCTGGCTAGTTGCTGCCGACGGTCACCGTGATGGTGGCACCCTTGCAGGCGTTCTGGTCGACGGCGGGCTCATCGGTGAACGTGAGCAGTCCGGTACCGAGAGGGTGTGAGGTAACTCGGGCGGGGACGGTAGTTGCGCCTGACGGGACAGTGGCTTTGAACCACGCTGGGAGGCAGGCACCATCGCTGGTAGTCACTACCGGGTCCACCAGGGTCACCGGCGTGCTGCTTGAGTTCGGGTTGACCGCCTTGTAGGTGATGGTCTTGGCCTCGCCGCCGGGAGTGATGCCCTGCTCGAAGGACACGTTGATGGTTACGGGTGACGTGCCAGAACCCGCTGCGGCCTGCCCGGAACCGGAGCCCGTGGTGCTCCAGTAGGCGTAGGCTGCGCCGCCACTGACGGCGACGAGTGCCACGGAAGCGGCGGTAGCGGCGATCTTGTTCTTCTTGGTCATTGGACGCATGGAAAGACTCCTTGAAAGTGGTGAGTGAGAACCCGTTCCCCCATGAGTGGCCCCATCCAGGTGCCTTTCGGTGGATCGATGACCCAATATTTTCGGCTGCCGGCCTGCGCAACAACACGTAGCTGTACCCGAATGTGCGTGCATCCGGGCAAGGTACTACTTGGTTTCCGGCGTTACTACTCGGACCACAGCCGGTACTCGAATCTGTGGGGTGGTGCTCCTTTGCCCTGCAATTGAGGGCGGACGAACTTGAACAGGTAGTGCGGGAGGCAGTTGTCAGAGAAGCCCGAGGGGACGTGCAGACCTGTGCCCTTGATTTTTATGCTGTCCAAATCTTGACCAAACCTGCGGGCGATTCTTCACAGGATCCTGAACCTTCGCGCGTAGCTTGGGTCCTCAGGCAGGAAACACCAGGAAGGGCAACGGACATGACTATCACCGAATACGCCGTAGCACTGGGCGGCATGCTGGCATCATTGGCAGGAACGGGGCTCCTGGCCGCCGCTCTCATCAAGGCCAAAGCCCGCCACTAGGGCAATTACCTCGTACCCAGGTCTTCGAACACCAGGAACGTCTGGGTATCGAGCACGCCGGGCATGGACTGCAGCTGGTCGAAGATGACCCGGCGCAGGTCGATGTTGTCCACCACACGCACCAGCAGGATCACGTCGAAGTCGCCTCCCACCAGGGCCAAGTGGTGCACTTCCGGAATGGCTGCCAACAGATCGGGCAGTTCGCGCCAGGAATCCTGTTTCAGCTTCAGCGTGACGTAGGCGGACAAGCGGAGCCCGGCCTTGATGGGGTCCACTAGCGCGGTGAACCTGGACAACACGCCCTCGGAAGTCAGCCGGCCGATCCGCGTGCATGCGTGCCGCCCGGCAAACGGCGGTTTTCGAAGGGCGCAGGCACGAGGGCCGGGCTCATATGGTCATGGAGCATAACTGGATTTATTTGCCAGGTGGTGCTGCCCGCAGCACCCGGTATCATTAGTCACATCAGCACCGCTGGGTACTGCGCGAGGGGGCTTGCAGGCTGATGGAGACCGATCTGCGCCAATCCACTCACCTGGAATGGGTGGACGCCGTGAAGGGTGTCTGCATCGTCCTTGTCGTCCTCGTGCATGTGACCAACAAAGAGTTCCTCTTGACCCCCGCTCCGATCTGGCTGCACGTATTGTGGGATGCGCTGGGCCGCGGCCTCAATCCTTTGCGAATGCCCCTGTTTTTCCTGGTATCGGGGCTGGTTGCGGCTGCCTCATTACGGCGACCTTGGGGCGTCGTAAGGCGGAAACGTGTTGCGCAGCCGTACTACCTCTACGCTGTTTGGCTGGTCATCTCCTGCGCTATCTATGCAGCGTTAGGGAGCAGCTTGGATGGTGACAGCGCGGCCACCGCGGCGGGGACAGCATGGGCCCTGCTCTACCCGGCATCGAGCCTGTGGTATCTCTATGCTCTTGCTGCATATTTCCTCGTCGCGAAGTTGCTGTTCCAGTTTCTGCCTAAGCATGCAGGGCTGGGGATTGCCGGGCTGTTAGCGTTGGTGGCTTCGTTCTGGCCGTTGACGGTGCAGATTGGGGTTCTCGGGAACTTTGTGTTCTTCCTTGCCGGCGCGTTCTACCCCGATCAGATCAAGGCAGTGGTGGCGCAGGCTACACCCAAGACTGCGGTGGCGGCCTGCTTTGTGTACCTTGCCGTGGTGGGGCTGTTCCTTCTCGGCTCACAAACCGTTCCGGGTATCCGTCCTCTGGGCAATGCCGCAGCCACATGGGTCGGACTTACCGTCGTTGCAGTCCTAGCCAGGCATCCACTCTTTACTCGGTTTTGGGGGACGATTGGTAGGAACACCTTGCCGATATACGTCCTTCACCTGCCGTTGCTGGCCCTCGTGGCGGTGCTGAGTAATAGTGGCTTCGAAAGCGGGCCACTGTCCGTAGTTATCGGGGCCGTCTATCCGCTCCTTTTGACCGGAGTCCTCGTCGCAGCAGCGCTCGGAATACGGGCACTGCTGCAACGCTTGGGACTTCGGTTCCTGTTCTCCCTACCCACTCAAACGAAAGCCCAGGTGCCATCATGAGCCGCACACTGACCCGCCGCACACTGACCCGTATCGCAGCGTCAGTCAGGTGGATTGCGTCTGGGTCTGCGAGGTTGAGCGGGCCAGTGCCAGGTCCGCCAGCGGCGTAGAACGGTGCGGAAACGTCGAGGAAGGCGACTTTTCGGGGTCAACGTCCGCGATCTCCTTGAGGACCTGCCCGTAGGCGGCCCAGGTGTTCGCCGTACCGTCCGTCACCGCGGTATCGAACCGCTCGTAAGGCTGTAACAGTACTTGAACCAATGGAGTGCTGACCGCGGCCTTAACGCGGCTGATCCGACTGAGGACGTTGGACCGGTATGTAGCCAAAGCAACGTCGGGCGAGAAGTCGTTGGAGCCGATTATGTGGAAGACCGCTAGCGGCGCGATGGCGGCAACCTTGTCCGCTTCGGCGTCGGTGAGGTAGTTCCCGGAGATGGTGCCGGATTCACCCGCGTTGTACCAGTGAACACCAGGCGCGCTGCAGACGGCGTTGATACGACCATGTTCGGTTCGGTGCCGGATGCGGGGGACTGCGCCTGGATTCGACGGAGCATGATGTCCGTGTAGCGGGCGTCCGCGGACGTTGCTGCGTGACCGGCTGTCGTGGATGAGCCTGTGAAGACCAGTCGCGCCGGGACGCTGTTCCGGGCGGCAAAGCCAGCGTGCAGCTTCCCCACGGCCCGGCTAACCACGCGGGGTGAGTATGCCCTATCCGCTGCGGAGGCATCCAACTTGCCTTCCGTGGCTGTCGCAATTGTGGCAGAAAGTGGCATCCCGTGCGTCTAAAGGAGTTTGTTGGGAGAGAACTACAACCAACGGTCTAGCGCGTATCCAGGTCCTCGAACACTAGGAAGGTCTGGGTATCGAGGACGCCGGGCATGGACTGCAGCTGGTCGAAGATGACCCGGCGCAGGTCGATGTTGTCCACCGCACGCACCAAGAGGATCACATCGAAGTCGCCGCCCACCAAAGCCACGTGGTGCACTTCCGGGATGGCGCCCAGCTGGTCGCGCAGTTCCCGCCAGGCATCCTGCTTCAGCTTCAGCGTGACGTAGGCGGACGAGCGCAGCCCGGCCTTGATCGGGTCCACCAGTGCTGTGAACCTGGACAGTACGCCCTCTGACGTGAGCCGGCCGATCCTCGTGTAGGCGTGCGCCCGGGAGATGTGGACGTTCTCAGCCACCTGCGTGACGGACATCCGGCCGTCCCGGGTCAGCTCGGAAATGATCCTGCGGTCAATCTCGTCCAGCGGAACAGGTTCCGTTGCCGCATCCCTCGTTGCCAATTGTCCACGCACCCGTCGGTAAGCTGGCTCATATTTGCAATACGTCTCCCAGTGTAGGCAGAACTAGGCACCTTCTCCACGATTTTCAGAATGCTGGATACGAAACCTCTCCCGAACCCGTGCCTGGAAGGAATAGTGGGTTCACAGGGCGGATCGATAACGCCGTCGCGTTCGAGGCGAGCACGAGTGCGGTGACCGCGACGGCGAGGTTACGTGACCGGCAGGCGAATTGCGGGCCGGAGTCGGACGCCCCGACAATGGTGCCCATGACTGCTGTGTCCCTGTTGGCCTTCGGCGGCCTGTGCCTGCTGCTCTCCGTGACCCCGGGCCCGGATACGTTCCTGGTGCTGCGGATCTCGCTCCGCAGTGCCGGCGCCGGGATTGCCGCGGCGTTCGGCTCGGCCGTGGCGTCCATGGTCTGGGCCGTGCTGGTGGGCGTGGGGCTTGCCGCTGTGCTGGAGGAGTCGGCGGAAGTGTTCCGCTGGCTGAAGATCGCGGGCGGGCTGTACCTGCTGTACCTGGGAATCTCGTCGCTGATCCGGGCACGGCGCGGCACACCGTCCGGCACGCCGGGGCCCTCGCCGCGCCGGGAGTACAGCCGGAAGGCCGGATTCGGCGCGGGAGCGCTCTCCACACTGCTCAACCCTAAGGTGGGCCTGTTCTACCTGGCCGTAGTTCCGCAGTTCATTCCGCACGGCGGCAACACGCTGGACACGGCCATGGTGCTGGGTGGCATCGAGAGCGCGATCGGGTTCGTCTACCTGGTGGCCGTATCCATCGCCGCGGCGAAGGCCATGGCGTGGCTGCAGCGGCCCCGGGTGAGCAGTTCGCTCGAACGCGGCAGCAGCGGCGTCCTCGCCGCGCTCGGCCTGGGCATGGTGGCATCGAGCGTCGGCTCGTAGCTTTTGACTAGCGCGCGCCTTGTGCTTCGAGCCGTTTCAGGCCCTGCCGCAATGAGGCCGCCACGGGTGCACCGCGCGTCGCCACAATGACAAACGCTGCAATGCGCCCTTGAACGCTGGTTGGAGTCCGGTCCCAGATGACGTGGATCTGCGACCCGCCGTCCCTTGGAGTGATCCGCGCGGTGACATAACTGCCGGGCGCGCAGAAATTGCTCTCGCGCACTGTCCAGGTAACGGCGTCTGGCGCGGACCAGTCATAGTGTTCCTTGGCCCAGATCGTGCCGCCGGGAGCCTTGCTGCCCTCCCTGATGTCCGCAGAGGTCTCTCCGATCTCGTATACCTCGTACAGGGGCGCGTAAATGCCAGGCCAGATCTCCGGCCGGCGTGGGCTGAAGTCCAGGAGCGCGTCCCGGATTTTTTCCGCTGGTACACGGGAATTCATCGCAATTTCCACCCTGGGCATGTCCGCTCCTTCCGTGATGCCTCAGGTTCAGCGCAGTGGATAGTCCGCCGTTCTTCGAGCCGGTGGCCGCATAGCCGCGGCCACCTCAATAGCGCATCGTTCAGCAAACGGTGCGGCCAAGCTTTAGAACTTTGTCCGTGCCAGCCTCATGACCAGAACTCGTCCGCCTTGGCTGTGTCATCGAAGTACTCCCGGCCCTCTACGACCTTGCCGTCGCGGATCACGAAGGCGATAACGGCTTCGGTGTCCATGGTTTTGCCGTTGCTTTGGGCATGGCTTTGCTGGATCCCAACGGTGTGGTTTTCGCCGCCGACAACATCCTGTACCGTCACCCGGAAGGATCCTTGGGAGCGTGTGCCAAGCTCGCCAAAATACGCCAGGACCGCCTCGCGCCCCTGCTTCTTTCCGGACAACGCGCCGCTGCCGGCCGGATACCAGACGGCGTCCTCGGCAAAGAGGCCGGAAAGTGTCTCCATATCTCCGGCGTTGAAGGCCTCATACCCGCGGCGCACCAATTCCGCGTCTTCCTGAGCACCCATCTCACGTCCACCAACCTCTCTGTTAATCCATAGTGATGCGTGGCGATTTAAGGCTAGGCCTGCAGCTGGTTAGTGTCGACGGCCCGTGCGCCGGGTTTCGAGCGGTTCTGGAAGTAGGGCAAAATCGAGCACTAAGGGGACATCTGGGGAGGATTTCGGTCTGTGAAACGAGGGTCTTGGCGCGGGGGCGGCAAGGTGGCTCCGGCATGCCTGCGGGCTGCGTTGGCTGCTATCTGTGCCACGGCGATCATCTGCGGCGGGGATGAACCTGTTGAGCCCCCTGCTGCCATGACGGCTGCTCACGAGCGAGTCAGCAGTACCACGACACCGAATTTTATGCCCGACCCCCTGGCAGGCGTGCTGCAGCGTCCCGCGCAGGTCAACGGCGGGTACGCGATGTCGCTTAACGCCAGGGTCGGCGAGCGTCGTGTCCGTGCATCCTGGACGTACGTGGACGGGCTGCCGGCGTTGAACGGGCATATGGATTCGTGGCTGCTCGTAATCCTGGACGCCACGGCGGGCGCGGGGAGCCGGTACCGTCCCGCGATGGCACTGAACGCCGGGGAGCCAACACATCAGGCACTGAGTATCTCCGCCAAACCGGTTCAGGCCTTGGGGACGTTGATGGTTGTCCGGGAAAGAGTCGAAGACTCCGCGCCCGACGGCACCACTTCCGTACGTTCGGCCACGATGTACTTTGACACCGTTTCCGGCGCCATGCACCCGGGCACGGACCTGTTGCGGCCCGAGGCCGTGCGGGACATTCGGGCGCGGGTTCTTGGCGTCCCGGCCGGCATAGCGGTGCCGTCCGGGCAGGAACCCGCGGTGACCGACCTGGTCCTGGACCCCGCCGGCGAACTCGCCGTGACGGCGCAGCTGACCGGGGTGCCCGGCCAGGCAGCGCGCGAACTGACGACGACACTGAACGCCAGCGAAACCTCGGAGCTTCTGAGCGATTATGGCCAGCAGGCCCTGGCCCAGCTAAATACGGCCGCGGCGCCCAGGCCAGCCATCCCACCCGCACTTCGTCACATCAACTGCGACCTCGTACCTTGCGCGGCACTGACCTACGACGACGGCCCGGACGCCCGCACCACACCGCAACTGTTGGACATACTCAAGGAGAAGAACGCCCAAGCCACCTTCTTCATGACCGGGTCCAATGCCACCGCCAACCCCTCGATCGCACGGCAGGTCGCCGACGCCGGGCATGCCATCGGAAACCACAGCTTCAGCCACCCCTACCTAACGAAGCTGTCCGCACCGGACGTCCGGAAAGAGACCGACCGCACCGATGCCGCAATCCTCGCGGCCACGGGCTCCACCCCGACGATGATGCGCCCGCCCTACGGGGCGGCCGACGCCGCCGTCCAGACGGCCGTGGGCAAACCCCTGATCATGTGGGCCGTTGACTCGCTGGACTGGCAAAGCAAAAACCCGGCCGCGTATGTGCCGAAAGTCCTCAATGAAACCACGCCCGGCGCCGTCGTCCTCATGCACGACGTCCAGCCCACCACCATTGCCGGGCAGCAGGAACTGATCTCCGCCCTACAAAGCCAGGGCTACCACCTTGTGTCCGTCCCGCAACTCTTCGAAGGCACACCGCTGACGCCCGGACACGTCTACAGATCCCGGCCCGCCCGGCAATAAGCCACTGGCTGCCCGCAGTTATCCTTCAGGGCCCCCTCTGGTTACGGCTCACGGGATGAAGCGCGGTACGCGTTCCGGGCCGCGTCGAAGAATGTGCGCGTCGGAGACGACCGAGGGTGTCGTCGGCGTTTCCCCGCCCGCCCGCCCGCCCCGACCCACCCGACCTGGCAATCCTCCGTCCGGCCGAGTCGGGCATTTCGTCCACAACCCCTGCCCGTAAGCCAGCTCACAATTGCAAATCGTCTTGCGGATAAGTCATTTCAGAGCAGCTTCTCCACGATTCCTCAAGATGCTGGATACGAAACCTGCGGCGGGCAGATACTGGGAAGGAATAGTGGCAACAGAAGGACGGAACAATGACGATCTCCGCAGACCACACCGCGCCGCACCGTGCGGGCGCGCAGCCGGCAGAGGACGCGCTCACCGAAGCCGTCAAGAAGTTCGGCATCACCGCCGAGGACTACATGCTCCCGGCTAGGCACCAGATCGAGATGGTGGACCCGGACGGCCGGCTCTTGCCCGAGGGTGAGCAGGGCACCGAACCCGGCCACGAGTACCCCTTGCCCGGCGATGAGGAACTGCTGGCCGCGTACGAACAGCTCGTCGTCGGCCGCCGCGTCAACGACCAGAACTCTGCACTGGTCCGGCAGGGCCGGATGGCCGTGTACCCGTCCAGCCATGGCCAGGAAGCCTGCCAGGTGGCGGCCGCCCTGTGCCTGTCCGAGGGTGACTGGATGTTCCCCACCTACCGCGACGCCGTGGCAGTGATGACCCGCGGCGTGGACCCCGTGCAGGTGATGACCATCTTCCGCGGCGACTGGCACGGCGGGTTCGATCCGCTCCAGCACAAGGTGGGGATCCAGTGCACCCCGCTGACCACCCAGCTGCTGCACGCCGTGGGCGTGGCCCACGCAGCCAAGCTCCGCGGCGAGGACACCGTGGTGCTCGCCATGTGCGGTGACGGCGCCACCAGCGAAGGCGACTTCCATGAAGCGCTGAACTTCGCCGCCGTCTTCCACCTGCCCGTCATCTTCTTCGTCCAGAACAACAAGTACGCCATCTCGGTGCCGCTGGCACACCAGTCCGTGGCGCCGTCGCTCGCGCACAAGGCCGTGGGCTACGGCATGGCCGGCGAACGCGTGGACGGCAATGACGTCGTCGCCCTCCTCGCCGTCCTGGACCGGGCCGTGAAACTGGCCCGGGAGGGCTCCGGCCCCCTGCTGGTGGAAGCCAACACCTACCGCATGCAGGCCCACACCAATGCCGACGACGACACCCGCTACCGCGAGAGCGCTGAGGTTGCCGAGTGGCGGGCGAAGGATCCGGTGAACCGGATGCGTGCGTACCTGACGGACCGCGGCCTGCTGGACGATGCCGTTGAGGCGCGGATTGCTTCGCACGCAGAAGCGGTGGCCACCCAGCTGCGCGAAGGGCTCAGCGAGGACGTGCCCGTGGACCCGCAGGAACTCTTCCGCCACGTGTTCGCCAAGCAGACGCCCCAGCTGAAGGAACAGTCCGCTCTGCTCGCCGACGAACTCGCCCGCGACGCAGCAGCATCATCACAGGAGGCCGGCAAATGAGCCCCACCATCACCACCTCATCCGAGGCCAACGGCAACGTCAGCGCCGCAACCGCCCGGGCCGCCGCGTCCGCCGCTGCCAGCGCCGAAGCCGCCGGCCCGCAGCCGGTCACCATGGCCAAGGCGCTGAACACCGCGCTGTTTGACGCGATGGAGGCTGATTCCTCCGTCCTGGTGTTCGGCGAGGACGTCGGAACACTCGGGGGAGTCTTCCGCATCACCGACGGACTCACCGCAACGTTCGGCGAGCAGCGCTGCTTCGACACCCCGCTGGCCGAGTCCGGCATTGTGGGCATGGCCGTGGGCATGGCGATCAACGGGATGCGCCCCGTGATCGAGATGCAGTTCGATGCGTTCGCCTACCCGGCGTTCGAGCAGATCGTCAGCCACGTGGCCAAGATGCACAACCGCACCCGCGGTGCCGTGAAGCTGCCCCTGGTGATCCGGATCCCTTACGGCGGCGGCATCGGGGGAGTGGAGCACCACTGCGACTCCTCCGAGTCCTACTACGCCCACACCGCCGGCCTGAAGGTGTTCACCCCGGCCACCGTGGCGGACGGGTACCGGATGCTCCGCGAAGCCATCGACTCGGACGATCCCGTGGTGTTTATGGAGCCCAAGAAGCTCTACTGGTCCAAGGACCTGGTGGACCTGGGTGAGCTGCGGCGCCTTCACACGGAAGGCACGACGGCGGGCCTTGCGTCTGAGGGGCGTGCCGCCGTCGCGCGTCCCGGCACCGACGCAACCCTGATCGCGTACGGGCCCTCCGTCCCCACCGCGCTCGCCGCCGCCGAAGCGGCTGCTTTGGAGGGGCGCTCCCTGGAAGTGATCGACGTGCGCACCATCGTCCCGTTCGACGACGCCACCGTCTGCGAATCTGTACGCAAGACCGGCCGGGCCGTGGTGATCGCCGAGGCGCACGGCTTCGCGTCCGTGTCCTCGGAGATTGTGGCCCGGGTGCAGGAGCGCTGCTTCCACTACCTGGCCGCGCCCATCCGCCGTGTCACCGGATTCGACATTCCGTACCCGGCGCCCAAGCTTGAGAAGTACTACCTGCCCGGCGTGGACCGCATCCTCGACGCCGTCGACGACCTTCAGTGGGAGAACTGATTTTTATGAGCGAGACGCGTGTGTTTTTGTTGCCGGACCTGGGCGAGGGCCTCACCGAAGCGGAGCTGGTGTCGTGGCACGTTGCCGTTGGCGACTCGATCGCTGTTGATCAGCCGATCGCCGAGGTGGAGACCGCCAAGTCCACGGTTGAGGTGCCTTCCCCGTATGCCGGGATTGTTGCCGAGCTGTACGGTCAGCCTGGCGAGACCCTGGACGTTGGAAAGCCGCTGATCTCGGTGACGCCTGTTGGTGCTTCTCCCGTAGTTGATTCAGGTCCGGTGCCTGAGCCTGCCGAGCCCGAAACAGAGCCAGACGAAACCGAACTGGGTGAGCCCGCGGATTCTGCTGGGGAAAGCCAGCCTGAGGCGGAGGCCTACCGGGAAGAAGAAAAGGCCGGGTCCGGCAACGTGCTGATCGGCTACGGAACTCCGGGCGGTCATGGTGTTGCCCGCCGGACACGCGCCCGCAAATCGTCTGTTGCGGTGGCCGAGCCCGTTTCCACGGCCACCGCAGCCAAGGACCTCGACGACCTCTCCCTCCTGCGCACCCGTGTCCCCGGCAAGCTCGGTGCCGTGATCTCCCCGCTGGTGCGCCGGATGGCCCGGGAGCACGGCGTGGACCTCGGCGAGCTCCCCGGCTCCGGCGAGGGCGGACTCATCATGCGCAAGGACGTTGAAAAGGCGATCAGTGCGCCGGCGGTTGAGCCGGCCGAAACCAAGCCTGTCGAAACCAAGCCTGTCGAAACTCAGCCTGCCGAAACCCAGGGCCGGGACGCCCGTACAGGCCTGGGCATTGCCTCCCGGACACCCGTCAGGGGAGTGCGCAAGGCCGTCGCCGCCAACATGGCGCGGAGCCGCTCCGAGATTCCGGAAGCAACGGTGTGGGTGGACGTGGACGCCACAGCGCTCCTCGAACTCCGCGAGGGGCTTAAGGTTGGCGGCGCCCAAGTACCGGGCCTGCTGGCGTTCATCGCGCGTTTTGTCACAGCTGGGCTAAAAAAGTACACGGAGCTGAACACCCGTATCGAAACCGCGGATGACGGGTCCCAGGAGATCGTCTCGTTCGACGGGATCAACCTCGGCATCGCTGCCCAGACCGACCGCGGCCTCGTGGTGCCCTCGGTGCGGGCCGCGGAGAAGCTGACGGCGCGCGAGCTGGATGCGGAGATCCGCCGGCTCACCGACGTTGCACGCCAGGGCAAGGCAACACCCACCGAACTGGGCAGCGGAACCTTCACGCTCAACAACTACGGGGTGTTCGGTGTGGACGGCTCGGCCGCGATCATCAACCACCCGGAGGTGGCCATCCTCGGCCTCGGCCGGATCATCGACAAGCCGTGGGTGGTCAACGGTGAGCTGGCCGTCCGCAAGGTCACCGAGCTGACCCTCACGTTCGACCACCGCGTGTGCGACGGCGGCACCGCTGCCGGCTTCCTCCGCTTCATCGCGGACGCGATCGAGAACCCGACGGGCCTCCTCGCGGATATCTGACCCAGCCAGCTCCTGATGGTGAGGCTCACGACGGCGCCGCGTGCCGTCGTCGTACGTCTCCATCCACGCCCTAAGCCGCATGATCGCGGCCGGGCGGCGCTAAAATCCCGAAACAAAAAAATAGGGTAGGCACACGCATAAAATGCCGTTGTCTGGGAAGAGGCGCCGGGCAGAAACTGATGCAATGAGCGAAGCCAAAGCGCATCCCTTCGCCTTCAGGTGGAGCGTGGGAACTCATGCCGTAGTGGGCGGTCTTCTGGGTTGGTGGGCAAGAAATTGGGTGAACCCCTGCAGGTTCCATTACGACCCCACGTTCTTGCGGGGCAATCCGGACACCGCCAGTTTTCTTATGAGGGAACAGCGGGTTTCCCCGGGAAACCCGGGGGACCTGGCCTGTGGGATAGTTCTGAGCGGCCCACCCGAACTCGTTGGTACCGTGGCGGGGGTAATTCTCGGCATCCTGGTGGGGGTGGGCCTGACCATCTACTTCGAATCACAGTCAACGCCGTCTGGCTAAGGTAAGGCGTACGACGGCGGCCGCGCGCCGTCGTCGTACGCCTTACCTTCTGGAGGACTTAGGCCCGGCGTTCGGCGAGGTCTGCAGCGGTGCGGATGAAGTCGCAGTCGCTGGGCGAGAGGACAGTTTCACCGTGCCGGTCCTGGTCGAGTTGGGCTCCGGTGGTCTTCTCGATGGTTGCCACCACAGCCCTTGGAAGGATTTTGCACCCGGGATTATCCACAAACCATTGCCGCGTGTCTGGCTCGAGCCGGTCCCACAACTCTTCAATGCCCATTTTCAGACAACCTCACCCTTTGTCGTTCCTGAATGAAACACGTACCCCACTGGACGGAGGCACTTGGTTGGCCAAACCCCTTCTCAGGCAGGACACACGGGTGGCCGGAAAGTGATTCAGAGGCGGAAGGGACCACGCCGTCCCCTCCGCGTCCATCCCCAGCACCATGAGCCCCCCATCAAAGGAATCCAGCCTCCTGGTACGGATCCTTCTCCCTCTATGTGAACGGAAAAGGAACTTCCGAATAGCGACGGACAGGCATTTTCAGTCGATCCGCACCTACGAGTCTGATCCGCAGCGATGGAGAGGTCAACGCAATTTTTCTTTGGGCCGGTAGCACCCTCGGTCAACACTGCAAGACCCGGCTCAGTACGTTGTTCACTTCCCTGAGCCCTGTCAAGAGCTCTGCGTTGGCTTGTCTGGCAGGGTTCCGGGGTGCCTGGTGCCGGTATGATGTGCCGGTGACGAGGAACGGTGGGGGCCCCAGTATCACCAGGCAGGAATGGCTCAGGTACGCTGCACTTTTTGTGCTGGCCGTGGCCGCATTCGGGGTGGCGGCACTGGCCCTGACGAGTCCGCGCGGCCCTGCCGAAGCCCTCCCGGTGTCAGTGAGCACGGCGGCGGCCAGGCCTGCCGCTACTGCCTCCGTTGCTAGCGCACCCCCGGCGTCCCTGACTCCCACACCCACGGCAACCGCAACGGCTCAACAGCCCGGAATTGAGTTGCCGGCCGAACCCATTCTGCTGATCGTCGGTGACTCCTACACAGCCGGGGATGGTGCCGACCGGCCGGACCGGGGGTGGGCGTACCTCGTTGCGGGGGAGCTCGGGTACCCCGCCAACGTAGACGGCGTGGGCGGAACCGGGTTCGCCTGGGGCGGCGGGGCGAATGATCAGCTGGGTGGCGAGTACGAAGTCCGGTTGCGGGATATCGCGGCCAACCCTTCCTTTGTGCCGAATGTGCTCATCCTCCAGGGCGGCCAAAACGACTCGCAGGTCACCAATCCGGCTGAAGTTGAAGCGGCCACTGCCCAGACCATCGAGGCTGCCCGCCGGTTCTGGCCCGGTGTCCAGGTGGTAGTGCTCGGGCCGTCGGCGCCGCAACCCCTCGCGGAGGAACTACGCCCCGTGAACAGCGCCGTCCGTGCTGGTGCGGCAGCGGCCAACGCCCCGTTTGTTGATGCCCTCGAGGCTGGCTGGTTCACGAACGCCAACAGTCCGCGCTTCGACGCCGATGGCGCCCACCCAAACACCGCCGGCCACGCTTACATCGCGGGGAAGTTCCTGGAGTCCTGGGCCGGGCTGACCGAATAGCCATATGCAAGACTTGCCCGATGATTACCGAACACGCGCTGCTTCCCGTCATCACCGGCCAAGAAGAGGAATTTGAGGCCGCATTCGACCGCGCCCGTACGATTATCGCCTCGATGCCAGGCTTTATCTCTTTATCCCTCTCGCGTTCCATCGAGACTCCCAGCACGTACTTGCTGCTGGTGCAGTGGGAGAGCCTGGAAGACCATACCGAGGGTTTCAGGGGATCGCCGGAATATCAGCAGTGGCGGGAACTGCTGCACAGGTTCTACGAGCCGTTTCCCCTGGTGGAGCACTACGAGCTCGTGAACTCCGCCCAGCCCACGCTGGCTGAAAGGTGAGGCGTACGACGGCGGCAAGCGCCGCCGTCGTACGCCTTTCGCTTAGGAAGATCAGCACTATCTTGCTGAATTAGGTCGCTAGCTGCCGCACCCAAGGTAATTACAGCAATTTCGGAAATATTTTGCGGATCAGGGCAGTGGTCTTGGTCCGGATAAGCCGTGCGAGGACTGCACCGCCGGGGGAATTCGTGGCCTGTTACAGCAGGCAAGCTTCGGTCAGCCGGGCAGGCGGCTCACCCGGTCCCGGAGGTAGGTCCGCTCGGCGTCGTTATCGGTAAGGATCAATGCTTCCTCGAAAGCGATGCGGGCCTCCTCATGGCGGCCCAGCCTAGCCAGGAAGTCGGCGCGGGCGGCGGCAAGGTACGGGTAGCGGGCCAGCTGCGGGTCCACTCCGAGGGCGTCCAGTTCGGCCAGGCCTTCCGCAAAGCTCACGGCGAAGCCAAGGGCTATGGCCCGGTTCAGTTGGACCACGGGGGATGGCCACCTCTCCATCAGCACATCGTAGAGGCCCAGGATTTCCCGCCAGTCGGTCTCCCGCCACGATTCGCTCTCGTCATGGACGGCCGCGATCGCGGCCATCAGCGCGAAGCGGCCCGGCGTCCGGGAGGTCAACGCCTCACGCAGGAGCGCCACTCCTTCCTCGATGGCCGGCCTGTCCCATACGGACCGGTCCTGGTGCTCCAGCAGGACCGGTTCACGGTTCTGATCCAGCCGGGCGTCCCGGCGCGCGTCCGTGAGCAGCACGAGGGCCAAAAGCCCGGCCACATCGATGTTGCCGGGAAGCAGGAGGCGCAGCATTCGCGCCAGCTCAAGGCCCCGCTCCGCGAGATCTCCGCGCATCAGGTCCGCTCCCGATGGGGCCGTGTGCCCGGTGGTGTAGACGAGGTACACGACGGACAAAACGCCGTCGATCCGCTCATGCAGCTCCGACGCTGCCGGTACCCGGTAGGGGACTCCTGCCGCAGCGATCTTCTTTTTCGCCCGGGTGATCCGGGCGGCGATGGTGGCCTCCGGGACGAGGAACGCCCGAGCAATGTCGGCGGTGGACAGCCCGCAAACCAGCCGCAGCGTGAGGGCAACCTGGGCATCCTGACCAAGGGCCGGGTGGCAGCAGGTGAAAATCAGGCGGAGCCTGTCATCGGGGATCTCCACCGTTCCTTGCTCCGGCTCACCGGGTGGGGACTCCTCCGGCTCCACCAGCTTGGGGAGCGCCCGCTGTTCTGTGGCTGCACGGCGGTGCATGTCCAGGGCCCGGCGGCGGGCGGCCACCGTAAGCCAGGCCCCCGGATTCTTCGGAATGCCGCGCTGACCCCACGTGGCCAGCGCGCTGGCATAGGCATCCTGGACGGCTTCTTCGGCGTTATCGATGTCACCGGCAACACGCACCGTTGCCGCCAGCACGAAGGCCCACTCCCGGCGGTGCGCATCGGCAACGGCGGCAGCAACCTCCGAGCTGGCGGCCTGTGGCATCAGCTGACCACCCGCACGGGCCGGACCTCCACCCCGACGCCGGCAGGAACTTCCTTGGCGATCTCCAGGGCCTCATCGAGATCCTTCGCCTCGATCAGGAAGTAGCCGCCCAGAACCTCCTTCGATTCAGCGAACGGGCCGTCAGTCACCGAGAAGCCGCCGGAGCCGTCCTTCCGGATGGATGTTGCCGTGGCAGCCGGCTGCAGGGCTGC
This sequence comes from Arthrobacter sp. Ha26, assembly GCF_059091705.1. Lineage (NCBI taxonomy): Bacteria > Bacillati > Actinomycetota > Actinomycetes > Micrococcales > Micrococcaceae > Arthrobacter > Arthrobacter sp. Ha26. The sequence goes on along the minus strand of NZ_JBNHGX010000001.1, from coordinate 480,796 downwards.
CCCGTTCACCAGGGACGCTGCGCGGCGCTGCATAAACTCCTGGTAGGAGGCACTGATGGACTCGCCTTCGGCCTGCCTTGCCACCGTTTCATCCTGGAATATCAGGACCAGATACTTGGACATTCCGTAATCCTTTCGGTTTGTGATCGGGCCCTTCCTGCCGGGCCCTCACTTATTCGACGCACAGCCATGGCCCAGATCGACAAAGTGCAGCCGGCTCTTTGAAGACAAACCTAATGGGCCGGGTGCCTCCCGGGAACTTCAAGGGCCCATGGGTAGAATCGACCACTAACGAACGCACACTGCTTTGCCGGAGGTACGGAGAAACAATGTCGGAATGGCTCGAAGTCGGCGCGAACAACCATGTGCTGGTCACCGAAGGATCGCTGCTGAACACGGGACTGATTGTCGGATCCGAGCGGGCCATGGTGATCGATACCGGCTGTGGCCCGAGGCAAGGCCAGGAGATCCTGGACGCCGTGCGGGAGAAGACCCGGCTGCCGCTTGTCGTGGTCAACACCCACGCCCATTACGACCACTTCTTCGGCAATGCGGTATTTGCCGAAGCCGGTGTCACCGAATTCTGGGCGCACCGGAACTGCGCCACCGAAATCGATGAACGCGGGGACCTCCAGCGCCGCTTCGTGGGGACGCTGGAACCGGAGATGTCCACCGGCGAAGGCCGGAACGTGGAGCTGGTGGTGCCCAACGCGATCGTGAAGGACCAGCCCGTGCTGGTTGACCTGGGCGGCCTGGCCGCCACCCTGTTTTACCTGGGCAGAGGCCACACCGACGGCGACCTGCTGGTGGGCACCCCCACCACTCTCTACGTGGGCGACCTGGTGGAGCAGGGCGCGCACCCGTCCTTCGAAGACTCGTATCCGGAGGAGTGGGCGGACGCTCTCCGCCATATCTCGGCCCTCCGCCACCGCTACGAGTTCCTGATTCCGGGGCACGGGAAGCCGTGCAGCGACCAGTTCGTCAAGACCATGGCGGACACCATGACCACCGCTGTCCGCCAGGCACGCCAATCCATCCGGGACACTCCGGACGATGCCACCAAGGCCATACCGGTGCTGCCCTACGGGCCGGAGCAGTCGCGCTGGTTCATCAAGCGGCTCCAGGAGACCCGCCGGGAACAGTAGCCGGTGGACGTGCCGGTGTGAAGGCCAGTTAATGCAAAAAGCAGGTACAGCAAGTAGTCCCGCCGAGATGGCGGCGCAAAAGATGAGTACCCGGCACCCATGACCGGTTGCAGCGCCGTCCGTAGGGTAACCGGATAAGGGATGACCGCAACGCAGCGTCTTGATTGGGGTCCCCCGCTGAACCAGGGGAGGACAGCCATGCAAGCATCCGTCGCAATACCGGTGCCGGCCGGATGGACCCCGGGGGTAGAATCCAATGACTCCTCTTGGACGGAGTGACGCCTTGGAGACAATTCAGCACCGTGCCCGCGCTTTGGTCCTCGTCTTGATCATGGCTCTGACGGCTGTGGCTTGCGGCGACCTCCGCGGGCCTGGAACTTCAGCTCCGCCCCAAGGTACTAAAGCAGGTTCAGAGCCAAGCAGCCCCGCATCCGGTTCTGCACAGCCAACCACAGACGCCACTTCTCCATCCGGAGAGCCCTCTGCAACCTCTGATCCGGCCGCCAACCCAGATCCTAATGCAGCCAATGATCCTTCTGCGGCCTCCGACGCCATGCCGCTGGGCGACCTGCCTGGTTGGAGGCAGGTCTTTACAGAAGACTTCACGCATGGAGATGTCCCCATTGGCGGCTTCCCTGGCCCCGCCTACGAGGCGCGATGGAGTGAAAACTACGTTGATGGTACGCCGGACACAGCTGGTAAAAAATACCCCACCAAGGACCAAGCACGGTCCGGATACTATCCGTCAAAGGTTTTGAGTGTTCATGACGGTCTCCTCGACTTTTATCTGCACTCGGAAAACGGCAAATCCATGGGAGCGGCGCCCTCTCCCAGATTCTCCGGGGCTAGTGAGCGGCCCTACAACAGCCTGGTCTACGGGCGCTATTCTGTACGCTTCAAGGCCGATCCCTTAGCCGGCTACAAAGTGGCCTGGCTGCTTTGGCCCGACAGCAAGCAATGGCCGCAGGACGGGGAGATCGATTTTCCAGAGGGGGACCTCTCGACGGTGATGTATGCTGCCGTGCACGGTATCGGCCCAAAGGGACACCAGCAAGAGGTTTTTCGCCCCAAAACTCCCTATACCGACTGGCATATCGCCACCACCGAGTGGAAGCCCGGGGGCATCGAGTTCTTCCTCGACGGCGTTTCCCTTGGGGTTGCTTCCAAATTCGTACCGGACAAGCCTATGCACTATATCCTCCAGACCGAGTCTTGCCTGCCGGACTGTCCGCTGCCTGAAACAGCGGGCCATGTCTACCTTGATTGGATAGCCATTTGGGAAATGGCGTAATCCGAAAGGCACGGAAGGCCTCTCCGTCAGCGAAGGGAACATGCTCATAGCGGCCGACGACGGGGGCCCGGCTGTGTCCCGCTAGTCACTTTGTTGCACCGGCTGGCGGCGTCCCTGACGCGTGGTCCGGCCGGTGCTTCGCCGCGGCTTTCCCAGCGTCTGCTTAGCCTGCACCCAGCGCAGTTATGGAAACGTTATATATGCTTGCTTAGTGGTTTTTACGTCAAGCAGCGGACCTGTCCAAGCCCTCCAACGCCCGGAAGCACCCCCGCCCGGGCTCCTTTCCGGGCGGAAGCACGCCTTGGATGGGCTCCGGACCATCGCCGTGGCGTTCGTTTTCCTCTTTCACGCCGCCACCGGCCTGGTGCCCGGCGGATCCATTGGGGTGGACGTCTTCTTCACCCTCAGCGGCTTTGTGATCACCCTTCTGATCATGAAGGAATACCTGGCCACCGGCGGGTTGCGGCTGGGGATCTTCTACGCCAAGCGGCTCGCCCGGCTGTGGCCCGCACTGCTGGCCCTGTGCGGGGTCATTGTTGCTGTGGGGGTCCTGTTTCCGGGCTCCAAGTGGGCGGGCCAGGAAGGCTTCGTCCTGCCGGCGGCCGGCTACGTGATGAACCTGGCGCATTTCGGCCTGTTCGGTAACTCCATTACCGGCGAAACGCTCGGCCCCACCTGGACGCTCGCCGTCGAGGAGCAGTTCTACCTGGTGTGGCCGCTTCTCCTCCTGGTCCTGCTCCGGTTCTGGACGGTCCGTACCGTCGCCTGGATCACGGCTGGCCTTGCTGCTGTGTTCCTGCTGGAGCGGTTCATTTTGGTGGGGGCCGGGGCGCCATTGAACCGGCTCTACAACGGGCCGGACACCAGGGCCGATGAACTGCTGATCGGCTGCACCCTGGCGCTCGTGTTGACAGTTGTCCGCCCCGGCTCCCGGTTCCACACCTCTCTCCTCGCTGCAGCCCGGTGGGCGGGCCCGCCGGCGGCCCTGGTCCTGCTGGCTGCGGTGTTCCTGCTGCAGGAGCCCGGCACCCCTGGCCCCTGGTTCAGTGCCTTCTGGACACTCGGACCTACCGTGCTGGCCCTGCTGGCGGCCCTGGCCATCGGATGGCTGGTCCTTTCCCCGGCCGGGTTCACCGCACGGATCCTGAGCCACCCGTGGCTCGCGGGCCCGGGCCGCGACCTGTCCTACGCCCTGTACCTCTGGCACCTGCCCGTCTACCTGCTGCTGATGCCGCTCGTTCCGTCACTGTGGCTCCGCGTACCGCTGGCGGCGGCCCTCACCACCGTGCTTGCGTATGCGTCCTTCCGCCTGGTGGAGACGCCTGTCCGCCACTGGGCCAATCAAAGGCTGGAGCCCGCCGTCGTCCGTTCCGGGGCTGAACCAGCCCCGGAACAGGAGCGGGAACGGCAGCAGGAACCTGTGCCCGCGGCCCGGGCTGCGTAACTGAACCAGTCCGGTTAGCAGAAACCCTTTACTACTTCGTCCGAGGTCACTAAAGTCTTTTCTTGTCATAGTCCGGATGGGCGCCGGGGGGCGTCTGGAGAGGGGGAATGCATCAAGGCCGATCTAAACCTGAAGACACATGACCATTACGTTGAAGGCCCCTCCCAGGAGGGGCCTTCTCCTTGTCCGCTTGCCGCTGCCATCCTTGACCAGACGGGTCCTAGGCGGCCACCTCTGAAGCTTCAGGACACTCCAGGCAACGGACGTCCGCAATGAGGGAACCGGCGTCGTCCTTACGGAAATGCGTGACGTGTTTGGTGCTCCTGCCGCACGAGGTGCACAACGACTGGTGCTGTTTTGTCCACATGGATGAATAATACGGGTGGCGCGCCGGAAAGGAAGACGGCAAGGGCGAATATGCGGAACCCCGCAGTTTCCGCACACTTCATCGGCAAGCAGACCTGCCCCCGCTAGGCTCGAACACACCGCCTTGGACAAAGGGGAACGTGGATGGCATCGACGGGTCCGTCATTCATTCGTGCCGTGACTGCCGCGGTTGCAGTGCTCGCAGCCCTGGTGCTGGGTGGCTGCAACTCCCAGGACGACCGATCCGTGCGCTTCACCGCCGCCGGCGATATGGGGCTCGGCAGGGGAGCCCAATCTGTGCTGGACCTGGTGGCCCAGCTGAACCCGGACTTTAACATCGCTCTCGGTGACCTTTCCTACAAGGCGGGAGCGGAGGAGGAGTTCTGCTCGATGGTCACGGACAAGCTCGGAACGGACTTTCCCTACGAACTGATATCCGGCAACCACGAGAGCGACGGCGGAGATGGGGACATCAGGAATTTTGTGCACTGCCTCCCCAACAAGCTGCCCGGCCAGCAGGGCGAATATGGCAAGCAGTGGTATGTGGATGTCCCCCAGGAGAAGCCACTGGTGCGCGTCATCCTTCTGTCGCCCGGCATCGAATTTCCCGAGGGAGTCCTCGATTATTCGCAGGACAGTGAACGCTGGCGGTGGACCGAGTCCGCCATCGATGGTGCCCGCGACAGCGACATCCCCTGGACCGTGGTGGCCATGCACACGCCATGCTTCAGCCTGGGGCGTTACGGCTGCGTGGCTGGCCAGTCATTCACCAACCAGTTGCTGGACAAGAAAGTGGACCTGGTCCTGAGCGGCCATGAACACGTGTATCAGCGCACCCACCAGCTGGCCCTGGGCGAGGAATGCCCCAGCATGTTCGCGGACGAATATTCCGAAGCGTGCGTGGCGGACAGGGACAACTCCATGAAGAAGGGGCAGGGCACCGTTTTCGCCACCGCCGGTACGGGCGGCGTGGGACTCACCAGGATCAAACCCGACGACCCCGAAACGCCCTACTTTGCGAGTTCATTGGGAAAGAACGGGAACAACGAACGGGGCACCCTGGAGGTCACCGTCACCGGCACGCGCATGGACGTGAGGTTCGTTCCGACTACCGGCCCCTTCAATGACTCGTTCAGCATCGAAAAATAGGTGGTTAGTGCGACTCGCGGCCGGGACGCAGCCGGGCCTCGGCCGCGAGCGGCCGGCTGGCTCCTCGAGCCGGGGCGGGGCGGGGCTCAGGGCTCGAAGCGCGTGCTCGGTGAGCCGTGTGGCAGGTTCTTCAGGAACCCCTCGGCCACCTCGCGGACCTGCTTGTGCCGGTGGCTCGACGCACCTGCCAGTATCCCGAAGGCATCCGCGTACGAACAGCGGTTGCGGCCCATGATGACACCGCACGCCACGTCGATGGATGTCCTGCTTTCCAGCAGCGCCTTCAGGTTGTCCCCCGCGGAGCGGACGCTGCGGATTTCAAGGGCCAGTTTCAGGCTCTGCGAGGCAACCCGGGCGAACCACGTGGCGTAGCTGACCGCATCGGAATCGAACCGGACGTCCGGCGGTGCAAAGAATGCCAGGGCTGCGGTGGTGCCCGGGTCCAGCCGGAGCGGCACGGCAAGGACCTCGCCGTACCCGGCGTCGAGGCAGCGGCGGCCATAGGCCTCCGAGCTCACCCCCGCCTCCGACGTCGATGCCCCGGCGCCCACCACAATGGGACTGCCCGCAGCCACCGCCTGTACCAGCGGGCCGCCGTCGAGCTCCTGTTCCAAATAGCCCAGGCCCGCGGCCCTGCCATTGTTCGCTGCACGGACGGGAGCACGCTGGGCCGGGGTCAGGACGGCGGCACAGTCGATCTGCACCCTCATAAGGTCGGTGAGCGCCGCCGCAGCTGCTTCAGTGAGACGCCGCAGCGAGCCGGCGTCCGTGTCAGTGTCCGTGCTGAGATCCAACAGGAACCCGGGCGGCTCAAACCGCCGCTCGTCCGGGAGATCCGCCATGGCCTGCCTTTCGCCGTCGGCTTTCAGCACGGTTCTGTAGGTGGCCTGCACATGCACTGTCATTCTCGTTCCCCCTTAGAACGGCGCCCGCGAAGCGGTGTGGCGCTTCCCCTTGAACTTAACGGTGCGGCCACTTTGGGGCACGAGTAGCGTGTACTCGAATTTTTTGCGGGCGGGGAACGGGGTACCTGATTCGGGATGCAGAGGCTGGAGGCGGAGAGCCTTATCCTGGCGTTGAGTTCCCTAGGCGTGGTGGTGCCCGCCGACGGAATCTACGCTGGCTTCCAGCCACTCCAGGAACGTTTGGCGTCCGACGGCGGCACCCGCCCTCGGGATCAGCCAACCCTTACGCATCGCTTTGCCCATGGGGCCTGGGACGTGCAGCGGGACGACCCGCTTTTTCTGCCTGGTTCTGGAGAGGTACGCCTCGACCAGGCTTTTTAGTTGTTCAGTTCGTGGCCCGCCAAGGTCCGGGACGCGTCCCTTCGGCCCGGCCTCGGCCGCGTCCACCAAGGCCAAGGCCACCTCCTTCGCCGCCACCGGTTGGGTGAACATCCTGGGCACGAACACCAGTGGCCCTGCAGAGGAAACCTTGATGGTCATGGGCACGAACTCGTGGAACTGGGTGGACCGCAGGAGGGTCCATGGGATGCCGCCATGCTTGACTTCGTCCTCCTGCACCAGTTTTCCGGCGTACAGTCCTGAGTTGGCTTTGTCGATGCCTACGATCGACAGCGCGACGTGGTGCTTCACGCCTGCCTTCTTCTCCGCGGCCAGCAGGTTCTGTGTGGCGTTGGTGAAAAAGTCCACCGCCTTCTTGGTGGAGACGGTCTGGATGCCGGACACGTCGATGACGGCGTCTGCGCCCTCGAGCGCCTGGTACAGGCCGCGCCCGCTCACCAGGTCCACACCTTCCGTCCGGCTGAGGATGACCACGTCATGTCCGCGCTCGCTGGCGACGGCCACAACGTGGCGGCCCACAGTCCCGGTTCCCCCTGCAACGGCAATCCTCATGGAGGAAATCTTAAGCCGGTTGGAGTCAGGCGGATGAAGATTTGTGCGTTATTGACCGAACCTTGATCGCAGCGCTAGGACGCCCGGCGGGCCGCCAAGGCAGATTTGAAGGCGGCTGCCGAGGCGTCGCTGCTGTTGATGCGCCAGTCGGCTTCCTTTTGCATATGGAACCAGACGAACCCCGTCACATCCGGCTGGGCTGCCAGGTAGGACACCAGGTCCGTGTTCCACCCGGCTTTCGAGCCGCCTGCCTCGCTCGAGGACGTCTCGGCGATAAGAATCGGCAAGCCCGGTGCGAGTGAGCGCAGTTCGGCAATACCGGGAGCGAAGAGGTCCTGCGGTGAGATCCAACTGCTCCATGTGGCCGACGTTCCCCAGTTGTACCCGTCCAGGGCCACCACGTCCACGTAGTCAGCGCCGGGGAACAAACCGGCCAGGGCGGTGGAACCCGAATAGGGGACGTTGGGGCTCCACACCCAGGAGACATTGGTTGCGCCGTTGGCGGCCACAACGTCATGCACGTGGCGCCACGCCTGAACGTAGTCCCCGGCTCCGTTGCCGTTGACGCCTTCAGCCCAGGGATACCAGTTGCCGTTCATCTCGTGGGCGAACCGCAGCTGCACCGGGTAACCCCATGCAGCCAGGGCTTGTCCCCATTGGCTGATCCTGGCATCGAAGTCGCCGGCCGTGATCCTGTCGAGGGAGTAGGCCGCCTGGTCCACTCCGCCTCCCCAGGCCCAGGGTTCCCAGGTCACCAGGGGAACGGCGCCGCGGGCGCGTGCAGCATCCAATTCGCTGATAGGCGGTGCCTGGAGGAAGTCCTTGTAGAAGAGAATGCTGGACGGGCTTTCTCCTGCCAATTGGGACACTTCATCCAGCTCAGCGCCGGCCAAGGGACCGTTGGCCGTGGCCACCCCAAAACCCAGGCGGGCCGTGCTGACCGGCGGGAGGGTCTGCTCCGGCACAGTCACGGTGAACACAGCGGACGCCTGTACGGAAGAGGTCTTGGCCGTGATTGTCAGTTTTCCCGTTGCGGTCGCCGGAATGGTGATCGCCGTGCTAAAGGCCCCGGTGGATGCCGTCCGGAATGGAAATGTCGCCGAGCCTGCAATGACCGTCCCGGACGTGGAGACCTTGAAACCCGTCCCGCTGACCGTTACCGCAGATCCCGCTGGTCCGGTTGCTGGGCTCAGCGTGATTTGCGCCGCCGCTGCCGGTGCCGCCTGTACGGGTTGTACCCCTGCCAGCGTCAGGCCGGCACTGGCGGCAAGGGCAGCAGTAAGAACTTTCACAAACTTGAACACAGCGATTGGTCCCCGCAGTCGTGGTGGCTGCCGGTCCGGCAGCGGTCAGGTGAGTGCCAGCCGGCACTTCCCTGATCCTAGAATCTTGCTGACCCGAATGCCTCAAGGTTCGCTCAAGTTTCTTGCTGTGTTGTGATGCGGGACTTCCACTGGCTTTCCCCACGCCGGCCAGACCAAGGCTAAAGCTGCCTCTGCAGGAAATACTTGGTCTGCTGTGCGCAGCGCTTGATCTGGATCAGGTGGCCGGTTGCCAGCCGGGGCAGGACCACGGCAGGGTCGCGCCCGCAGGATTCGCCCCTGAGCAGCTGCTCCAGATCCAGGGCCAGCCCTGCCAGCCGTTCGGCCCCCACCATCTGGCTCGAGGTTCTGAGGCTCAGCACGGCCTTCATGGCGCCCACGTTGTCGCCCGTGGTCAGCGCGAGCCGCAGCGCCTCGATCCTGGCCGGCAGCTGAGCGACGAAGTCCTGGATGAACACTTTCCAGATGCCTTCGTCGTCGTCCAGTTCCTCACGCAGCATTTCCAGGACGGAGCCGTCCAGCAGCGGTGGGGTGTCGTCGTCGAACTCTGGGGTGCGCATTGCTGGCCTTCCATCGGAAGGGCGCAGAGCTTCATGTCGTGAAATATATGGAAGGTGCGCCGCCCAGCGGAGCATCGTCTCAGCCAGCCAGTGCGAAGAGCTGGAGGGGAGCTTCATCATTGGTGGCACGGCTCGATTCCCACAACCTGCTCCCGTCACCAGCGGGTGTCTTCGCCGACACCTCATGTGCAGATTACGGGGCATGGGAGAAGGAGTACCGAGTAACGGGTACTCGATTTTCCAGGGGTGCATTACTGCGGGTATAGGTCCAGGGCTTACTTGGAGGAAGGAGCAATGCCCCGCCCAGGGTACCGGGCACACAAGCCAGGAATTTTTCGCAGGAGTCCGCGATCGCCGTCGGACGCCTTTGCTCCGGATGATGCGCGCATGGGGAGCCGCTGACGCAGCTGCAAGGACCCCAATGTGAAGGATCCGCCTGGCGGTGCCGGCTTCTCGACACCGCCAGGCGCTAAGACCTTCGGTTGTTCCCGAATTAAGGCCCTGACGCCACCGGGCCCAGATCCCGGTTTGCTGGTGCCTCGCGCTTCAAGCCTTACACGGAATACTCTGCATGGCCTTACTCAAGGACCGGCGCGGAAAGGGTCAAGTCTTGCTCAAGAACAGCTCAAGTCCTGGACCTGCCCCTAGGCGGAAACCAGGGGGCGGGCCTCTGCATCCGCGTTCGGCAGCGTAACCCTGACCGTGGTTCCTTCTCCGGGGGTGCTGTTGAGGGTGATGCTTCCCCGGTGGTTTTCGATGATGGAGCGGGTGATAGCCAGCCCCAGGCCGGCGCCGGGAATAGCGGAGGAGTGGGCTTTGGCGGTACGGAAGAACCGGGTAAAAGCGTGGGCCAGTTCTTCCTCCGTCATCCCCATCCCGGTATCCACCACCTCGCAGCAAAGATTTTTTCCGTCGGTGCTGACGCGGACGGTGACAGTGCCGCCGGCGGGGGTGTATTTGATGGCGTTCGAAACCAGGTTGTCGATGGCCTGGCCCATCCGGTCGGGGTCGAACCGTCCCGTGGCTGGACCGCCTCTCTCCAGCTGCAGCGTGATGCCGCCGGCTTTGGCCCGGGGCTGGGCAGCTTCAACACTCCGGGCGGCAACTTCGGCCAGGTCGGCCGGGCGGGGCGTGACCGTCACCGTGCCGGAGGCGGTGGTGAGCAGGTCGCCCACCAGGGTCAGCAGGCGTTCGGCGTTTCGTTTCGCCACACTCACGGAGTGTTCCAGTGTCGGATCCAGGCCCTCTTCGTCCAGGGCGAGGGCCAGGTAACCCAGGATCGATGTCAGCGGTGTCCTGAGTTCATGGGAGACACTTGCCACGAACTGGTCCTTGGCAGAGAGAGCCTCAACAAGTGCCGTGACGTCGGTCAAAGCCAGGACGGCGCCGGCACGCCGGCCGTCCGGATTCCTGATCAGCCGGCAGGTGGCCGAGTACGCACGCTGCGCGGGTCCACTGCCGACCCACACGAGATCATCGGTAAAGGGCTCCCCTCGGGCGGCGCGGTTGCGTGGATGCCGCTCGGGGGGAAGGGGTTGTTTCCTGTCCATGCCATACACGGGAAGTCCAGCGCCGCTACCTGCCGGAAGCTCCGCCTGGATCACTCCGGCAGGGTCACTGCCCTGGTGTTGGTTCGTGAGGACGGTGCGGCCCTTGTCGTCGAGGGCACAGACAATGACGCTGACGGTGTCCATCACGGTGCCCAGCAACTGCTCGCGGTCCTCACTGGCGGCCAGCAGCCGGCGGACCTCTGTTTCCTGTTTTTCCAGCCGGAGCCGCTGCTGGCGGAGGGCTTTGGCCACTCCATAGGTGGTCAGTGCCATCGCGGTCAGGATGACCGCCAGGAGCACGATGCGGATAAAGGAGGCGCTGGTGTAGCCCGTGCCGAGGATGGCCGGCGGCAGGGCGACGCTGAGGAGGGCTGCCAGGGCAGCGATTACCACCCCGCTGCGTTCGGGACCGTAGGACAGCCAGACGACAGGAAAAACCAGCAGGAAGCTGAGCGCCGACAGGTATTGGTCCCCGGCTTCCCGGGACAGGCCAATGGCGAGGCAGTCGAGAACCGGGATGATGAGGGTTGCCCGTTCCGGAAGCCGTTCCCACGGCACCAGGACACAGGCCACAAGCAGGGCCAGATGGCCGAGGAGGGTAAAAGGGAAAGGACCGGACCACTGGAACGCCGGATGCAGGAGTGCGGCCAAAACCACTACCAGCAGCATGGTGATGGACAGCGGAAGCTGAAACATCACGGTCCGGCCCCTGGGCCCTAACGTACGGAAATAGCGCGCGATCCACTCAAAAAACATTGTTTCCCCCAGCCCTGCCCCAACAGGTCAGTATCCCCGAAGCCTACTGCGTGCCCGCCACCCAGAGAAAGAATCCAGACGTCACTCGCCCCGCGCTTCCGTCATACAGGGAATGAGAAGGGGCTGCCGTGACAGGGGTGCGGGTCTTCAGTCAATGACCGACGATATTGATGGGCCGGCGGGCTGGGGACGGGCGCGCTTTACTCGCCCGGATGGTAAGGCTACTGTCAATCATCAAGATGACCTTACGGCTGACCTGCGTAAACGCTACTTCAGCCCGTCATCCGCAGGCAGGAAAACGGACAAGGATGTCCCCGGCGGAAGGGAGACGGCCATGGTGGACCGGATTGCTGACATATGGGGGACCCGAACGCCATTCGCCCAGGCGGAGCAGTGGCCAGTCAGGGTAGACCAGGTTCTCGCGAAGGGGCTCAGCGAGCAGGACGTGGACCGGTGGGTCCAGTCTGCGTGCGTGCTGTGCAGCAACGGCTGCGGCATCGACATCGCGGTCAAGGACGGCACCATGGTGGGCGTCCGGGGCAGGGCGTTGGACATCGTCAACCACGGCCGGCTTGGTCCCAAGGGGCTTTTCGCCTCCTGGCAGGGGGTCAGCAACAAGGACCGGCTGACCCAGCCTCTGATCCGCGAAAACGGCGGCCTCGTGGAGACTGACTGGGACACTGCAATGGACCGGATTGTCTCGCGCAGCAAGGCGTTGCTGGAGGAGAAAGGGCCGCTGACCCACGGCTTTTACACCTCCGGCCAGCTGTTCCTCGAGGAGTACTACGCCTTGGGCATCATCGGCAAGGCAGGGCTGGGCACTCCGCACATGGACGGCAACACCCGGCTGTGCACGGCCACGGCCGCGGCGGCAATGAAGGAGTCCTTCGGCTCGGACGGCCAGCCCGGCAGCTACACCGACATCGACGAGTGCGATGCGATCTTCCTCTACGGCCACAACATGGCCGAGACGCAGACGGTGCTGTGGGCGCGGGTCCTGGACCGGATCTCCGGGCCCGACAAGCCGCTGGTGGTGTGCGTGGACCCGCGCTCCACCGAAGTGGCGCGGCACGCCGACGTCCACCTGCCCGTCCGGCCCGGCACCAACCTGGCGTTGATGCACGGCCTGGTCCGTGAAGTGATCCGCAACGGGTGGATCGATGAGGATTACATCGCCGCGCACACCCTCCGTTTTGAGGATCTGGCGGACAAAATCGAGCCGTGGACGCCGGAGGCTGTCGCCGCGGAATGCGGAGTGGATGCCTCTGCGGTGGTGGAAGCGGCCCGGATCTTCGGGACCTCCCGGCGTGTGCTCTCCACGGTGCTGCAGGGCTTTTACCAGTCGGCCCAGGCCACCGCCTCGTCCTGCCAGGTCAACAACCTCCACCTGCTGCGCGGCATGATCGGCAAGCCAGGCTGCGGAATCCTGCAGATGAACGGCCAGCCCACCGCCCAGAACACCCGAGAGGCAGGGGCCGACGGCGATCTGCCGGGCTTCCGCAACTGGGAAAACCCTGAGCACATCAGGCAGCTGGCGGAACTGTGGGACGTGGACGAGCTGGTGATCCCGCACTGGGCCCCGCCAACCCATGCAGCGCAGATCTTCCGCTACGCGGAGCAAGGGTCCATCCAGTTCCTGTGGGTCTCAGCCACCAACCCTGCCGTGTCGATGCCCCAGCTGCCGCGCATCCGCGACATCCTTGCCAAGCCGGACCTGTTCCTGGTGGCGCAGGACCTCTACATGACCGAGACAACGAAGTATGCCGACGTCGTCCTGCCGGCCGCCGCCTGGGGTGAAAAGACCGGGACGTTCACCAACGTCAACCGCACCGTCCACCTCTCCGAGCAGGCGGTGGAACCGCCCGGCCAGGCACGGAGCGACCTTGAGATCTTCCTGGACTATTCCCGGCGGATGGGCTTCCGCACCAACTCCGGCCGTCCGCTGCTGGACTGGGAGGGTCCCGAGGACGGCTTCAATGCCTGGCGTGAGTGCAGCAGGAGCCGCCTCTGCGACTACACCGGCCTGAGCTATGACCGGCTGCGGGGCGGCAGCGGCATCCCCTGGCCCGTTAACGAGGAACACCCCGACGGTACAGACCGGTTGTACGGGGACGGGGTCTTTCCCACCCACGGCGAAGACACCGAAGACTACGGCCATGACCTCGCCACCGGGGCCACCGTGGGACCGCAGGCCTTCAAGGCGATGGCGCCGAACGGACGCGCGATCTTCAAAACGGCCGAGTACCAGGGGGCGCACGAAACCCCCGACGGTGACTACCCCTTCCGCTACACCACGGGCCGAACTGCCTACCATTTCCACACCCGGACCAAGACAGGCCGCTCGCCCCAACTGCGTGATGCCGCCCCGGCCATGTGGGTGGAAATGGCCGAAAGCGACGCCGATGCGCTGGGACTGCGGGAGGGCGACGAGGTCCGGGTCGAATCCCGCCGGGGGCACCTCTTCGCCCCGCTGCGGATTGCGGACGTCCGCATGGGTACCGTCTTCGCCCCTTTCCACTACGGGTACTGGGATGCCGCGGACCCGGAGGGAGCCGATCCAGCTCAACGCCCCCGCGCGGCCAACGAGCTGACCTTGACCGAGTGGGACCCAGTGTCCAAGCAGCCGGTGTACAAGACTGCAGCAGTTCGGGTCACCAAGGTGGCCGACGGCACGGGTCCGGCGCCTGCCCCCACCACTACCGCCTCCCGGCCTGCCCGGACCGGCCGCGTCCCGGCCACTGTGGGCGGAGCTGCAGGCGAGGTCAGCGAGACAATAGCGCCGGCCGAACCGCCGGTTGCGGCAGCACAGGAGGAGAGGTCATGAAACTTCCCATCTACCTGGGCCTGCTCCACCGGTCCGAACGCACCCTCGCGGAGTCCTTCCGGCAGGTGGCCGAGGGGCACGGCGATGAGCCGGACGTGTACTTCCTCTGCCGCTCGCTGGCGGACCAGTGCGAGAAGCATGAGCAAGCACTGCTGCCCATCGCTGGACGGTACGGGGAGGTAGACAAGGACGACGAGCCGGAACGGCTGCATGCCGAAGGGCTCTCCACCACCCGCTCGGGACCTGTGGGATTGCTGCGGGACCTGCAGGATCTCTACGTGCTCGGATCCCTTGTGGACATCACGTGGACGGCCGTCAAGCAGGCAGCCCAGGGACTACGTGACGCGGAGCTCCTCGACGTGGTCACCCGCTGTGAGGGCGAGACAAAAACCCAGCTTCAGTGGTTGTCCACGCGCATGAAACAAGCCGCGCCCCAAGCCCTGATCGTCGCCGAGTGATGGAGGAGAGGAATGCCAAGTAGAACCTCAACCAGGCCCGGCACCTGGGGTGCAGCGGCGGCAGGCATCGCCGCCTTACTGGCAGTATCCGGATGCGCTCCTGACGCGACTGCCGCCGCGGATGCTGCGCAGGAATTCCATCAGGCCCTGAGTTCATCGGACTGGTCCTCCGCCTGCTCCATGCTGCTCTCCGATACGCGCGAGAAGACGGCCCGGGAGCAGGAGAGTACCTGCGAGGACCATCTGCGGAACTTGCGGATCCAGGACCCGGGAAAGATGACGCACACCGAAACGTACGGCCGCGGCGCCTTCGTGGAATTTGAGAACGACGCAGTATTCCTGGCTGCCGCTGAAGGCGGCTGGAAGATCACGGGGGCCGCCTGCGCACCGAACGGCGACGCGCCCTATACCTGCGAAGTGGGAGGCAAGTAGTCATGCGTTGGAGCTTTGCCCTGTACCTGATCCTGATTTTCGGGGGACTGGCCTACATGGCCGTCGTCGGACTCATCCACGGATAGGAGGAACCGGTGAAAAAAGCACTTAAGAACAACGGGCTTAGCCTCTTCTTCGGGCTGATCTTCCTCCTGGCCCTGCTGGGGCAGGGGTTGACCGGCCATGCCATGTTCAACGAAGAGCAGGTAACAGCCGGCCTGGAAGAAATCAGCCTCGCACAGTACCTCACCTCCTCAAGCTTCGCGGTGGATGTCTCGGAGAACTGGCAGTCTGAATATCTCCAGTTCCTGCTCTACATCCTTGCCACCATCTGGCTGGTCCAAAAAGGATCCCCCGAATCAAAGGAACTGGACAAAACCGGGCTCGAATCCGACGAGGATCAACTGGTGGGCGAGTACAGCAACCAGAAATCGCCGGCTTGGGCCAAAGCCACCGGCTGGCGCCGCAAGGTCTTTTCCAATTCGCTGGGGACCACCATGGGGCTGATCTTCGTGCTGTGCTGGCTGGTCCAGTCCTTTACCGGCACCAGCGCCTACAACGAAGAACAAATCAGGAACTTCCAGCAGCCCGTTACCTGGGCCGGGTACCTAGCGTCCGCAGAGTTTTGGAACCGTACCCTGCAGAACTGGCAGTCTGAATTCCTCGCGGTCGGGTCCATGGTGGTCCTGTCCATCTACCTCCGCCAGCGCGGCTCACCTGAGTCCAAGCCCGTAGGCTCAGCGCACGACGACACGGGCGAAACCGGCTAGTCGCGAGGAATGGGCCACGCGTTAAGAAAGCGTTAAGATCCCCGGAATGGGCCCGGGGAGGCGATTTGCCCGGTGCTAGGCTCCGTTAGTTATCAGCTCAGCCTCGCGCCTGGCACCGGGAAGTTGTTGCCCGTGACGGGCACCAAAGAAAGTCACGTCCCTTGACGGCTCCCGCCCGGTCCTCCCTTCCCGCCATCGTTCCCAATCCTGAACGTGAAACCGAAATCCGCAGTCCGTTGGCTAAGTGGCTGCTGGAACACAGGGTCAGCCAGCCGGTGGGGCCGGAGGCCAACGAGAACCACGGGACGCAGCAAAGCTGGTGGAAGGTTATGTGCCTCACCGGCGTGGACTACTTCTCCACCCTCTCGTATTTGCCCGGCATCGCGGCGCTCGCCGCCGGGGCCCTTTCCCCGCTGGCCACCCTCCTGATCGTGGCCCTGACGCTACTGGGGATGCTCCCGATGTACCGGCGGGTGGCCAAGGAAAGCCCGCACGGGCAGGGCTCGGTGGCGATGCTTGAACGGCTGCTGCCCTTCTGGCGGGGGAAGGTCTTCGTGCTGGTCCTGCTTGGCTTCGTGGCCACCTCCTGGATCATCACCATCACCCTCTCGGCGGCAGACGCCACCGTGCACCTGCTCGAGAACCCCTACCTGCCGCCGTTCCTGGAAGGCCAGGCGGTGCCGATCACAGTGTTCCTGCTCCTGGTGCTCGGCGCCGTGTTCCTGATGGGCTTTTCCGAAGCCGTCGCCGTTGCCATTCCCCTCGTGGCCGTGTTCCTGGTGCTGAACGCCATCATCATCGGAGCCGGAATCGCCGAAGTCCTGGCCACCCCCGGCGCGCTCGACAATTGGAGCGGTGCCCTGACCTCTTCAGGCAGCGGCCTTGGCGGCATCGTGGGCCCGGCCCTGATGGCGTTCCCACTGCTGGTCCTGGGACTTTCCGGCTTCGAGACAGGCGTCAGCATGATGCCCCTGGTGGCCGCCGCAGGTGCGACGGCTGAGGAAAAGCTGGCCAACCGGGTGCGCAACACCCGCAAGCTGCTGACGACGGCGGCGCTCATCATGAGCGTCTACCTGCTGGGCAGCAGCTTCGTCACCACCCTGCTGATACCCGCCGAGGAATTCCAGGCCGGGGGAGAGGCGAACGGCCGGGCCCTGGCGTACCTGGCCCACGAACACCTGGGCAACGGCTTCGGGTCCGTGTACGACGTCAGCAGCATCCTCATCCTGTGGTTCGCCGGCGCCTCCGCCATGGCAGGCCTCATCAACATCGTTCCCCGCTACCTGCCCTCCTACGGCATGGCACCGGAATGGTCCCGTGCCGTCCGCCCTGTCGTACTCGTCTACACTGCCATCAGCATCCTGATCACCATCGGCTTCAAGGCCGATGTCAACGCCCAGGCCGGCGCCTACGCCACCGGGATCCTGGCGATGATGGTCTCCGGCGCGATCGCCGTCACCATCTCCGCCATCCGCAGCAAACAGCGTGCGGCGTCGATCGGGTTCACGGTGCTCACACTGGTAATGCTTTACGCACTGGCTGCCAACGTCGTCGAAAAGCCGGACGGCCTGGCCATCTCCGGGTTCTTCATCCTGGGCATCGTGGCCGTCTCCCTCGTCTCCCGGATCAGCCGCACCACCGAGCTGCGCGTGGACAGGATTGAGTTCGACGCCGTTGCACGCCGCTTCATCAGCGACACCCTGGACTACGACGGCCGGATCAACCTGATCGCCAACCGGCCCCAGGCGCGGGACGCGGCCGAGTACGCGGACAAGGAAGCCGTGCAACGGGAGAACAACCCGGTCCCGGGAACGGCGGATGTGATCTTCCTGGAAATCGACGTCACGGACCCGTCAGAGTTCAGCGACACGCTGCAGGTCCGGGGCGTGGAAGTGGACGGCCACCGGGTCCTGCGCGCCCAAAGCCCCGCCGCGCCCAATGCGATCGCTGCCATCCTCCTGGCCCTGCGCGACGGCACCGGAGTTAAGCCGCACGCCTACTTCGAGTGGTCCGAAGGCAACCCGCTGGCTCACCTCATGCGCTACCTGCTCCTGGGCCGCGGCGACACCGCACCCGTGGTCCGGGAAATCATCCGCGAAAACGAACCGGACCCGGACCGGCGCCCGGGCGTCCACGTGGGATGAGCCTGCGCAGGAGCCTCCCGCCGTCGGAACCCGTCATGCCCGGTCCCGACCCTTCCAGCGTCGCCGCCGTCCAGAAGATGCTCCGGGACGCCAAAAATGAAAAGGAGGGCCGGAAAGGCAACATCGTCCGCAGGATCATGACCCACCCGGTCCGGGCTGTTCCTGTCGCCTTCCTGATGGTCATCATCATCGGCGCGGCCCTGCTGATGCTTCCCGCGGCACGCACTGATCCGGCGTCCGGCGCGTTCATGGACGCCCTGTTCACCTCGGTCTCGGCGGTCTGCGTGACGGGCCTGATTACCGTGGACACGGCAACGTTCTGGACTCCTTTCGGGCACGTGATCATCCTCGTGCTCATCCAGGTGGGCGGATTCGGGATTATGACCCTGGCCACCCTCCTGGCGCTCCTGGTCCGCAAAAGCATCGGCCTGCGCGGCCAGCTCGTGGCTCAGACAGAAACCCACACCCTGAACCTTGGCGACGTGCGCGCGGTGCTGCTGCGGGTTGCGAAGATCATGCTCACGTTCGAGGCCGCAACAGCACTGGTACTGACGGTCCGGTTCTGGATCGCCTATGATCCCAACCCTGGGACAGCCCTCTGGCACGGGATTTTCCACGCCGTCTCCGCCTTTAACAACGCGGGCTTCTCGGTCTACAGCAACAACCTCATCGGCTTCGCCGAGGACCCGTGGATCATCACGCCCATCTGCCTGGCCATCATCGCGGGCGGCCTCGGCTTTCCGGTGATCATCCAGCTCACCCGCGGCGAAACCAAACCCCGGAACTGGACCGTCCACATGCGGCTGACCATTTACGGAACGCTGTTCCTCCTGGCCGCCGGGATGGTCCTGTTTGCCGCGTTTGAATGGAACCGGAACGAAACGCTCGGCCCGCTCTCCGTGACCGGCAAGATTCTGGGGTCCTTCGCCGGCAGCGTCTTTCCCCGAACCGCGGGGTTCAACAGCATCGACTACGGAGCCGCCGCCCCGGAGACGCTGATGGTTACCAACATCCTGATGTTCCTCGGCGGCGGCAGCGCCGGCACCGCGGGCGGCATCAAGATCACCACGTTCCTGGTGCTGGGCTTCGCCATTTGGAACGAAGTCCGCGGCCGGGACCAGGTGACCATCGCCCACCGGTCCGTCAGCTCCTCTTCCCAACGGCAGGCCCTCTCCGTGGCACTCCTGGGGATTGCCGCCGTCGTCATCGGAACCATGCTGCTCCTGATTTTCACGGACTACAGCCTGGAGAAGGTCCTGTTCGAATCCATCTCGGCGTTCGGCACGGTGGGTATGAGCACCGGCATCACGTATACCCTTCCGCCGTCAGCGGAGTGGGTGCTCATGGCGCTGATGTTCACCGGGCGCATCGGCACGGTGACGGTGGCATCGGCCCTGGCCCTGTCAGCCCGGCCGCGCCTCTACCGGCTCCCGGAGGAACGCCCCATCATCGGATAGGTCTAGTTCTTCGCACCGAAGGCCATGCGTGCGGGCCAAGGGGCGGGTTGGTAAAAGATTCCATCAGGCCGGGAGTGCAGCTACCCGTTTATTCGGATACAACTGCACTTCCGGTCCGGTGGAAAGTGGCAAGATAAATAGTGTGCGGCCGGGACCCTGGCCCGATGTGTGGACTCTTCGGGTGCCGTGGCCTGAAAGCTTTTATGCGGCGAGCAGTGCGGGCCGCGAGGTGGTATGCGCGCGGGGTGCCAGAACGCTGATGGTGCACGGCTTCTGGTACGGATCGATTTTCGCGGGCAGATGGTGGGTCTCCGAGCAGTTCTGCAACTGCTCCAGGACCTCGTCATCCACGAGGGCATGGGAGATATCCAACTTCAGGTCCAGGCCCTGTTTGATGGCATTAGCGCGTTTAACCACTACATAGAGGGCATTGACGCTGTGGACGGTGACGTGCCCTTTGGCAATCACCAGAGCTTTGGCGTGGTCAAGATCTACACGGACAACGATGTTCAGCTTGGAATTCAAGTTTTAAAGCCTTCCCCGGCATTGGCTGCGACGCTGCAGCTTCTTGCATGGCCTGTTTCTTAAGCCTCAATCAGAGTAGGGGGTGAATGTGATCCACGCAACAGTTACGGAGTTATTACACCGATTGGTGATGCTGAGGTTGTGACGCCAGCCGGCGTGCTTCTCGGGGCCAGGCCCACCCCGCACCGCTTCACACCACTTCGGGAAGGCTTCCGGTTAATACTGAAACCGGGGCCGCTGACCAGCGCTCGCGCTCCGGCTCGTAGGAGATCACCACGGAGGCTTCGTTGTCCCGCGCTTCATCGATGGCCAGCAGCAGCGCGTCTTCAACGTGCCGGGCGTATTCAAGCCGGTCGGACAGGGCGCCCTGCAGGTCGCCGTCGTCAATCAGGACGTGGCCTTTCCCGTCCACGATGACCTTCAGTGAATAGCCCTGGTCCTCGTGGAGGGATCCGCGGGTTGATGTTATTTCGGTGACTCTGTCTGCCCGGACCAGCCCGTTGCCGAGCGTACGGATCCACACTTCACCCATCGAATGAACCTCCCCTTTGGCTATGGGCGCGGAACAACGCCCCATAAGTCGAACGCTACTCCTCCGCAGGCCGGATGTGACCCGAATTTTCCGGAATTTTCCCCGCACCCCGGGAGGGAAATTCACGGCTGCCCACGGCCATAAAATAAATCTGATGACTTCCCCCGATGACAAGCCTTTCAGCCTGCGCGCCATTGCGGTGGCCGCTTTTGGCCCCACCTTGCTGTTCGGGATCGGCCAGGGCGCCATCCTTCCGGTGGTGGCCCTGACCGCGCGTGATCTTGGCGCCTCCGTGGCCCTCGCGGCGCTGATCGTCACGCTGATCGGGCTAGGGTCCTGGTTCTTCAACCTGCCCGCATCCCTGGTGACGCTGAAGTTCGGGGAACGCTGGGCCATCGTGGGCGCCGCCGTGGCTGCCGGCTTGGCGCTCGCCGCGGCCGGACTGTCCTCCCTGATCCCGGACGGACTGTGGCTGCTCGCGGTGGCGATGGCCGTCGTCGGCATGTCCGGGGCAGTGTTCGGGCTGGCCCGGCAAAAGTACCTCACCGAAGCGGTCCCCGTGGAGTTCCGGGCACGGGCGCTGTCCACATTGGGCGGGGTCAACCGGATCGGTGTGTTCATCGGACCGTTCCTGGGCGCCGCGGTCATACAGTTCTCCGGGATCGGCGGCGCGTACTGGGTGGGGGTGGCGGCCATGGCTGCCGCCGCGTTGCTGTCCCTCACCATCCGTGACCTGGAGGTGGCGGGGGCGTCCGACGGCGGCCCCAAAGGTCCGGAGCCCACCCTCCGTAATGTGGCGGCATCGCACGCGAAGGTGCTCCTGAGCGTGGGCGTGGGGATCCTGCTGCTGAGCGCGCTGCGCTCGTCGCGCCAGGTGGTCATCCCGCTGTGGGCGGACCACCTCGGCATGGACGCTACTTCCGCGTCGTTGATTTACGGATTGTCCGGGGCCATCGACATGTTGGTCTTTTACCCTGCCGGCAAGCTGATGGACCGGAAGGGGAGGCAGTTTGTGGCCGTCCCGTCAACCCTGCTGATGGGCACCGCCCTGCTCCTGATTCCGCTGACCGGGTCCTTTGTGGGACTGCTGCTGGCGGCGCTGCTGATCGGGTTCGGCAACGGGATCAGCTCTGGGCTGGTGATGACATTGGGGGCGGACTTCTCGCCCGACCGGGGGCGCGGGCAGTTCCTGGGGCTGTGGCGGTTCATGGCCGATGCCGGGTCCACCGGCGGCCCGGTGCTGCTCTCCGGGGTGACCGCCGTGGCTTCCCTGGGCGCGGGGATCTCGGCCACGGGCGTCCTGGGGTTCGCGGCGGCGGCCGTGTTCGCCGTCGTCATTCCCCGCCTGAAGCACCGCCGGAACTACTGACTTGCGCTATCACTTTTGGTCCCCAAGCCGCTCCGTTGGGGACCAAAAGTGATAGCGCAACGGGGTGTGGGGCTATCCTCAACAGATGAGTGAAACGCGGACGTCCGCCCGCACCAGTCCGCTGCAGAAGGCCGCCTGGTGGCTGCAAGACTATGCCTATGCCGCAGCCTGCCAGGTCCAGGGCGCCGTATCCAGGGTGCAGCCGGGCTCCTTCCACAAGGGCCACCGCAATCCCGTGCTGATCATTCCCGGCGTCTATGAAAACTGGCAGTTCATGATGCCGCTGATCCGGTCCATCCACGACGCTGGCCACCCCGTCCACGTGGTCACGGTGCTCCAGCGGAACAAGCTGGACGTTCCGGCCGCCGCCCGTATGGTGGCGCAGCACCTGGAGGAGGCGGGCCTGCGCGACGCTGTCATCGTGGCTCACAGCAAGGGCGGGCTGATCGGGAAGTACGCCATGCTGAACCTGGACCCTGAACACCGGATCGAGCGCATGGTGGCCGTGTGCACCCCGTTTTCCGGGTCCCGCTACGCCAAGTACATGCTGCTGCCCAGCCTGCGCATCTTTTCGCCGAGCAACGCCCTGACGCTCCAGCTGGCCCGCGAGGAGACCATCAACAGCCGGATCACATCCATCTACGGGCCGTTTGACCCGCACATTCCCGAGGGCAGCGTCCTGCCGGGGGCCACCAACATCGAGCTGCCCACCGCCGGGCACTTTCGCATCCTGGGCGACCCGGAGACGGCGCGGATCATCGTGGAGCAGCTCAGCCTTCCGATGTAGCCCGGAACGGTAGGCCAGGGACCTCCGGCGAACCTTTTAGGCTTGTTCATGTTGGTGAGCCATCGAAAGGAGAACCGCCGTGACGTCCACTGGCGACCAGCGGGCTGTTCCGGAAGAGCCGGACCACTCACGTTCCAGCAGCCCGGCGGTCCGCAGGCAAAGCAGGTGGGCCACCGTCCTGGCGGTCCTGCAGCGGCTGCTCTACCTGCTGGTGACCATTGCCGTGGGCTGGGCCGTCTTCTACTTCCTGCTCGCCCGGCTGGCCCGCGGCCCCGAGCAGGCGTGGGTGTTCCTGCCGGTCTGGCTGATCCTGGCGTACGCCCTGCTGCCGCGCGTCCACAAGATCCTGAGCAGCCTGTACATCCCGGACTACTTCATCGGCCGGACAAGGACGGGCGACGGCGTCCTGGGCGATCCGGTTAACCTCGCCGTGGTGGGGCCCAGGGAAGAGCTGCGGCAGGCCATGCTGACGGCGGGCTGGGTGGAGGCCGATCCCATTACCCCTGCCACTGCCTGGCACACGCTCACCTCCACACTCCTGGGGCGCAGCTACCCGGCGGCCCCGGTGAGTTCGCTCTACGTCTTCGGCAACAAACAGGACCTCGCGTTCCAGCGCGAAATCGACGGGAATCCCCGGAAACGCCACCACGTGCGGTTCTGGAAATGCCCGCCCGGGTGGCGGCTGCCCGGGGGCCTGGCGGTGGACTGGGTGGGAGCCGGCACCTACGACCGAAGCGTGGGGCTGTCCCTGTTCACGTTCCAGATCACGCACAAAATCGCCGACCGCACCGATGAGGAACGCGACTTCATCATCGACACGCTCCGCTCGGCCAACGCCGTGGAATCGATCCACATCATCCTGAACTACTACAGCGGCTACCATCACCGCAACGGCGGCGGTGACGCCATCCGCACCGACGGGCATCTGCCCATCATCGACCTGCACCCGCCGGACCGGCTGCGTAAGGCCGGGAACTAGCACTTAAGAGTTTGCGAAAATGGCGGCCCTGTCCAGATGTTCGCTGTTCCCGGGACCAGGTATTTGCCGCGGATCTCAGCACGCCAGCCACCTGACAGCAGTGACAGGGTTGTGTACGCCTGGCCCGACTTTTGACTCAGGTCCCCGGTGAATACCGGCGTTGTACTCTCCCCGTTGTAAATGGTCAGCTCGTGGTAGTTGGCAAAGGCCACGCGGCCATAGTTTTTAACGGTGATGGTGGCGCTGACAAGTCCGCAGTTGATAGTGACATTCGTAGGCTGCCTTGCGGGTGCCTCAAGCTTTGCCGTGGAGAGACTCGTCTGTGACAAGGCACCCCCGGCAAAGGCAGCGTTCGCCGAGGGGCAAAGCGAAGTAACGAGGAAGATGAAGACGACGATGCCGAGCGTTGTGGCGGTCCCGCTCCTCATGTGATGCCTAGCCATTGGATGCCGGTTCAGGGTCTTTGCGCCAGATCGATGCCAGCAGCCCGACAACCAGGACCGCGGGAGCGCCGTACATCAGGGTGTTCAGGACGAGCGGCTGGCGCAGGGTGCGGATGGCCTGGCCCGCGAAGGGGATGGTGAGGATCTGCTTGTCCACCATCGAACCTTTGAAGCTGGCGATCCAAGGGTCCACGCCGTCATTGGCGTCCCCCTTGGTGCGCACCGCTATCGAACCGTCAGCGTTTGCCAGGAGTTCGGCAACCCGGTGGGTCTCGACGCGCTGATCCTCCACGGGGATGTGGTACGTGATGACGTCGCCTACCCGGATGTCCGCAACGGGCGCAGGTACGGTCACCACAACATCGCCCGGGTTGATCAGGGGAGCCATGGATGCGGTCAGCATGGTTGACGTCTGGTAGCCCATGAGGCGGGGACCGACGGCAAGGAAGAAAAAGCCTGCTACAGCGAAGACGACCAGCAGGCTGCTCAGGATATTGACCGTTTTGCGGACTGCGGTCTTCAGGCCGCTGGATTTTGTGCTCAGTGTCTCCGCCGAAGTCCCGGCATCGCGTTGGGGGGTGTTGCGACGCCGGGACGGCTCGGGGGCATTTGCAGCGCTGGATGCAGGGACATCAGTCAGTGTGCTCATGGCGGTACGGCCCTTAGGGGAGACGGGGTGCGGGAAAGGTTTCCTGGCGGCGCCGCTTCATAACGCCGCCAGGAGACTAGAGGGCTACTTGACGGTGCCTGTGCGCTGCGTAGCGTCGAACTTGAAATTCACGGTGCTGGTGAGGCCCTGGAAGGAGTCTGTGGCGCCGGTGGGCAGCGAGGTGGTGATCTTCAAGCGGTCGGACTTGGTGGCGGTAAGGGAAGCCGGAGCGGCGAGAACCCTGGTTCCGAGGATGGGAGCGCTGGCCACCAGGGTTTTGGAGCCCGCGCACGTGTCCGGCCCATTCGCGACTGTCACCCAGTCGGTGCTGCAGGACTCAACCGTGAACTGAAGGCCGTTTTGGACATCCGACGTGAGCAGGGAGGCTACGGTGGCGGTGGTTGTCAGGGTAACGGCGTTGAAGTCCGAGTCGCCGTTGTTGCTCAGCGTGACAAACTTCTCGACAGAATCGCCGGGGAGCATGCCGGAAACAGCGGTGCTGAGTGTGTTCACGGTTCCGCCCAGTTCGATGACCACCGTGCCGGCCTTTACTTCCTGGCTCGCGTTTGTGGTGGACGTGAAGGCGCCGTAGGTCCCCAGGCCGGCGACGGCGGCAGCAGTGCCGACCAGTGCGACGGAAGCCAGGATCTTGCCTGAAGTGCTTTTCATGCTGATGCCCATGGTGTGCCCCTAAAAAGTGTTGTGCGGTGTTCCGCTGAGACCTTGTGAGCCTCTGCGGCTCCGATAGGAATAGCTTCGTGGAGCTCGCTC
This sequence comes from Arthrobacter sp. Ha26, assembly GCF_059091705.1. NCBI lineage: Bacteria > Bacillati > Actinomycetota > Actinomycetes > Micrococcales > Micrococcaceae > Arthrobacter > Arthrobacter sp. Ha26. The sequence continues at coordinate 455,217 of NZ_JBNHGX010000001.1, read as the reverse complement.
AAATTACACCGGGGTAATGACTCAAGGTTGGGTCAAAAGTTCATCGGCGTTTGCGCAGGACGGGGCGGCCGGGTCTGTTCCCGCGGACCCGGCTGTGCCAGTCTTTGGTGAGGGGGCCGTTTGCCGTGGCAGGAGGGCTGACATGAGAATCGCCGCCGGGCAGTTCAGCGCCGGCAGGGACCCCAAAGGGAACCTGCAGCAGATCTCCAGGCTGATGGAAGCTGCGGCTTTGCGCAATGCGGATCTGCTGGTGCTTCCCGAGTCCAGCCTCTACGCAAGCGCCGAGCCCTCCACCGTCTTAGCGGGCGTGGCGGAGCCGCTGGACGGCCCTTTCATCAGCGGTATCGCCGCAGTGGCCCGGGGCCTTCACCTGCCGGTGGTGGTGGGAACCACCGAGGCGAATCCCGGCGGCCTTCCCTTCAACACCCTGGTGGCGCTCGACGCCGAAGGTGCTGTCCAGGGCACGTACCGCAAAGTGCATCTCTACGATGCCTTCGGGTACCGGGAAAGTGAGGGCACCAGCCAGGGCGCCATTGACCTGCCGGCGCTCCTCTCCTACGGGCAGCTGCGCCTGGGCATGCTCACCTGCTACGACCTAAGGTTCCCGGAGAGCGCCCGGTACCTGGTGGACGCCGGGGCGAACGTCCTGCTGCTGCCCGCCATGTGGATCGTTGGCCCGGGCAAAGAGGACCACTTCAGCACCCTGGTGCGTGCCAGGGCCATCGAGAATACGTCCTACGTGGTGACGGCGAACCAGTGCGGGCCGCTGGCCACGGCCTACTCTGTGGTGGTGGATCCTTTCGGGGTGGTGATCGCCAGCGCCGGCGAAGCCCCCGGCCTTGTTTTTGCGGAGCTGGAACCGGAACGTATCGCAGCTGTCCGGACGCGCGTTCCCTCCCTCCGGAACCGCCGTTTCCGGGTGGTTCCGATGGACGGGGAATGAGCCGCGAAAGTGTGATCGTCTTGACACGGGGAATTGACACTGACGAAACATTCCGGCCCTCCCGCGGCCATAAAATTGGAGGCAGTCAGATCTTCCTGGAGGGACCACAGTGCACACCACCGACGCCGCGATGAAACCTGTCATCGGACTCACCACGTACCTGGAGCAGGCAGGTACCGAGGGTTGCGGCACGGTCAGGGCGGCTTTCCTTCCCGAGACGTACTTGAACCCCATCATCGCGGCGGGCGGTATGCCCATCCTCCTGCCGCCGCAGCCCGTGATGGCAGGCATGGTTGAAGTGCTTGTCAGCAGGCTCGATGGCCTGGTGGTTCCCGGCGGCTGGGACGTGAATCCCGCCCTCTACGGCCAGGAGGCACACACCGCGACGGATGCGCCCCATCCTGTACGTGACGCCTGGGAGCAGGCCCTCATTAGGGAGGCCATCCGCCAGGACGTCCCGTTGTTGTGCATTTGCCGCGGCGAGCAGCTGCTGAATGTGACGCTCGGCGGCAGCCTCCACCAACACCTGCCGGACGTCATCGGCAACGGCCAGTACCAGCCCGGCGGCTACACGTTCAACCGCATCCCGGTGGAAATCAGGCCCGGTTCCCGCCTGGAGCAACTGATCGGCGCGAACCCCGGACCCGTGCCTGTGTCCCACCACCAGGCCGTGGACAAGCTCGGGGAGGGCCTTATCGCGGCCGCTTGGAGCGAAGACCAGGTGGTGGAAGCCATCGAGTACCCGGCCTGCACGTTCACCATGGGCATCCAGTGGCACCCGGAGGAACTGCCCGAGGACTTCGGCCTGTTCCGCGGTTTTGTGGAAGCAGCCCGCGGGAAGTTCCTGTCCCGGCTCCTGCCGGCCACAACGCCGTCCACCGTTTCCGCAGGGATCAATGCCAGCCTGGCAGGCCCCACACCCGGGTAGGACAGAAGCTCCCCTCAAGGGTTAAGGAACCGCCGCGGGAACAGCGCCAAAGCGCCTGCTTCCCGGGGCGGTTCTTTGCGTTAAGGCTTGCCGACAATAAATAAGCATGCTTAGTATGTTGTAGACACTGAGGTTAAGCCAACGCTTCATGGGTTCGATTCCAGGGAGTACAGATGGCCGGTTTCCGTAGAGATGCCCTTGCTGTCCGCGCTTGTCATGATCGGCGTCTCCATCTTCGGCAACAGGGGGTTACAGGCCCCGGACGAGGTAACCCGGGGCCGAAGTGCCGCCGAAATGGCCACTTCCTGCCCGCCCGTCGTCCCACTGCCCACCCGGCGCGCTCCAACGAAACCGCCGCTGGTGGTCCGCGAAGCGCCAAACCGATTGCAGTAAACAGCGAGGAACGAGGGACACCAGCATGTGCGGCATAGCCGGCGAAATCGCCTTCAACGGAAGACACGCCTCCCAGGAGGCGGTCCTGAAAATCATGGGGGCAATGACGTCGCGGGGACCGGACGGGCGGGGAACGTGGGAGGCGGGCTGGGTTGCACTGGGGCATCAGCGGCTCAGCATCATCGACCTCTCCGAGGCGGGGGCGCAGCCCATGGTGGACGACGGCGGCCTGGCCGTCACATTCAACGGCTGCATCTACAACTACAAGGAACTGCGCCACGAACTCGAACCCGAGTTTACCTTCCGGTCCACGAGTGACACCGAGGTCATCCTGAAGGCCTACCGGAAGTGGGGCGATGATTTCGTCCACCACCTGGTGGGGATGTTCGCCATCGCGCTGTACGATCCGCAGCGGTACGAAGTCCTCCTGGTCCGGGACCGGCTGGGCATCAAGCCGGTGTACGTTTCCCACCTGCACGGCAGGTTGCGCTTCGCGTCCAGCTTGCCCGCACTGGTGGCCTCCGGCGGGATCGATACCTCGGTCGACGAGGTGGCCCTGCACCATTACCTGAGCTGGCACTCGATCGTTCCGGCGCCGCGCAGCATTCTTCGCGGGGTTCAGAAGCTGCCGGCCGCCACCATCAGGACCATCCGCCCGGACGGCAGCTGGCACGACCGCGAATACTGGAAGCCTTCCTACACGCGGAAGGACGAGCACCGCGGGTGGTCCGCCTCGGACTGGCACGACGCGGTCCGCGACTCGCTCCGTACAGCAGTACGACGCCGGATGGTGGCCGACGTGCCCGTGGGCGTCCTTCTGTCCGGGGGACTGGATTCCAGCCTCCTGGTTGCGCTGCTCGCCGAAGAGGGACAGCACGGCCTGTCCACGTTCAGCATCGGGTTCGACGGTGCCGGCGGTGACTCCGGGAATGAGTTCGCTTTCTCGAACCTGGTGGCACGTGAGTTTGGGACGCGGCATGAACAGCTGCATATCAGCACCTCCGAGTTCGCTCCCTCCATCGACGGGGCCGTGGGGGCGATGTCCGAACCCATGGCCAGCCATGACGTCACCGCGTTCCACCTGCTGTCCCGGACCGTGGCCGAGCACCTGAAGGTGGTGCAGTGCGGCCAGGGTGCCGATGAGGTGTTCGGCGGGTACGGGTACCACCAGCCATTAGCCACTGTGGCACGTACCGATGCGCTGGGGGCCTTTACCTCAAGTTTTGTGGACCACAGCCATGCGGAGCTCCTCAACATCCTGGAACCCGAGTGGTACTGCGGTTCCGATGTGAGCAGCAGGGTCCTCGCCGCCAACCTCGACGCCCCGGGAGCAGAGACAGCCCTGGATGCGGTACTGCGGCTGGACACCCACCTGCTGATGGTGGACGATCCCGTCAAGCGGCTGGACAACATGAGCATGGCGTGGGGCATCGAAGCCCGGGTCCCGTTCCTGGACCATGAACTGGTGGAACTCGCCGCCGCCTGCCCGCCGGAGCTCAAGGCGTCCCAGGGCGGGAAGGGGATACTGAAGGACCTGGGCCGCCAACTCCTTCCCGCCGCCGTGGTGGACCGGCCCAAGGGATACTTCCCCGTCCCGGCCCTCCGGCATTTGGAAGAACCCTTCATCACCATGGTCCGCGAGGCACTCCACACCCCGGCGGCCAAACAGCGGGGGCTCTTCCAGCCTGCGTACGTCGACGGACTCCTGGCCAACCCCAACATGGAGCGGACGCCCGTGAACAGCAACGTGCTCTGGCAGCTGGCGCTGCTGGAAATGTGGCTCCAGCACCACGGGGTGGGCTAGCCCCTGGGTGAGTCCCGCCGTCGTGCGGCATAGGCGAAGAGGGCCGTGGTGGCTACGGTGGCCAGGTACCCGGCAATGACGATCAGCGAGATCCCGGCCCAGAAATAGTTGGTGGTGCTGGTTTCCTGCCACGGGCTCGGTGCGATCCGGATCAGCGAATACACGGCCACCACCGCCGACGCCAGCCCGATCACCACCGGCAGGGTCAGCCAGATCCTGGCTGACCCCACATGGGCGCCGAAGCCCTCCCACGCGTTCCATGTTCCGCGCCGGATAATCAGCCAGCCCGCCGGAATCATGAAGGCGCCCACCAGCAGGAAGGCCGCGACCACATCGGCGGGCCGGTGCCACTGGTTGATCAGCGTGGACACTCCGGAGGCGATGGCGAATGTTCCGCCCACGAAACCCGCCATCGGCCGCCAGCGCGGTGAGGCCATCAGGAACACCGCGGCCGCCGCCGACGCCGCCAGCGTGGTGTGACCGGACGGCAGCGAGTTCAGTTCCAGCGTCACCACGCCCTTGTCCGGACGCGCCGGCAATAGATCCTTCAGCACCTGGGTGGCAATATTGGCGCCAACGCACGCAGCAACCGCGATGCCGGCTTCGGTCCAGTGCCTGCGGATCACCGTGACGAACAGGACCACGACGGCGGCCATCACCAGGGAGATGGTGGGCAGCAGGTCCAGGAACTTGGTGCTCGCCTTTCCTGCCGGCCCGTGGATGTCGACGGCTTCGACGAGGGCGGATTCGTCAATGAACTGGCCAGTGGTGGTCTGGACAAAGTAGTGGTACGTGGCGAACAGGCCCGCAATGCAGGCCATCGTGGCCAGCACAAACAGGAATCCCGAGCCCGGAGCGGGCCTGCTGGATGTCCTGGGGGATGCATGCCGCGAGATCGTCACTGGTTAAGGGTGGCACAGAAAGCTGGGAGCCCGCCGCAACCGTGTGACTTGCGTTTAGAGTCCTCACAACGGGTCTGCAAGACGCTAATGCGAGTCAGCCGGGCAGGGAGGGTTTGACCGGGTCCAGCCGCGGGATGCTCGCCGCTGCAACGAGTACTGCCAGGGCGCCCAACCCGAACGGCAGGGCAAACAAGGTGGCAACGCCGCCCACCAGCAGCGGCCCGCCGGCGTCGCCCAGTTCCCGGCCGAGTTCGGCCGAGCCCATGGTGCGCCCCATCCGCTCCGGGGGCGTGGTATCCGCCAGATGGGCGAACCCGAGCGGGGTGACAGCACCGATGCCGGCACCGATCACTGCCGCGGCAAGGAAAATGGTGACCACCCCCGGGGCAAATGCCAGCAGTCCGACGCCCGCGGCAATCAACAGCAGTCCCGCCGTCGTGCCCCTGTTGTCCGTGACACGCTGGCTGTCCCGCATCCGCCCCATCCATGGCTGGACGAGTACCGAACCGGCGGCGAGGAGACTCACGGCAGCCGTGCCGGCCAAGGCCCCGAGCCCGTGCCGGGTGGCCAGCGCGGGAAGGAAGCCGACGGCGGCGCCAAGCGCAGCCGTGGACGCTGCCAGCACCAGCGTGGGCACCAGGAACCTGCGTTCGCCCACCTGCCGGGCAAGATCCATCACGGTGTACCGCTGGCGGGGGAGGGGTTCGAGGTGCGGCACAGCCACCATGACCCACACCGCCGTGGCTGCGGCCAGCGCTGACAGGGTCCCGAACAACAGGGGGAACCCGCCCACCATGATGAGTCCGGCCCCGAGCAGTGGCCCGATGATGTAGCCGAGGCTCTTCCAGGATCCGTACCGGCCGAAGTAGGTGCCGGCTTTGCCGCCGCGGGCAAGCCTGGCCACCATGGACGAGGACGCCGGGGAGAATGCCGACGCCGCCGCGCCCTGCCCCAGCCGGGCGAGCGCGAGCATCAACGGCTGGTCCGCCCAGAGTCCGATCAGGGACAGCGCCGCGAAGGCAAACAACCCGCCGATGATCACCGGTTTGGGGCCCACCCGGTCACTGAGGGCGCCGAAAACGGGTTTGAGGAATACCTCCGAGATGTCGTACAGCGCCAGGAGGATGCCCAGGTTGAGCAGCGTCAGGCCGATGTTGTCGCTTTGGGCGCCCAGGCCAGCCGCGATGCTGTGGGCCCCAAACGCCGTGACGAATCCCGCCGCGTACAGCGGGGCGGAGGATGGGCGGGTGGCAAGGCCGGGGCCGGAGGCGGTCACATCGGCGAGTGTAGCCGCTGCACGTCATGGGAGCGTACCGCCAGCGCCTGGAGTATCCCGGATTTCTCCCCGCCCTTGAGTAAGCGGCCGGACATTTTCAGTCTTCACAAAACTCTGAATATGAGTACTCTGCGAAGTATGGAGACCATCATCAAGACCATTGGTTTGCATAAGCATTTCGGTCAGGTCAGGGCCCTGGACGGCCTGGACCTCGAGGTCCACCGCGGGGAAATCCACGGCTTCCTCGGGCCCAACGGCGCCGGCAAGTCCACCACCCTCCGAATCCTGTTGGGCCTGGCCAAGGCCACCTCCGGAAGGGCTACGGTCCTGGGCCTGGACCCGTGGACGCAGGCGGTGGAACTGCACCGCCGGCTGGCCTACGTTCCGGGCGATGTGCGGCTCTGGCCCAACCTTTCCGGCGGCGAGACCATCGACCTCCTCTCACGCCTGCGCGGCGGTACCGCTGACCGTCCGGCCTTCGAGCAGCGCAAAGACCGGCTCTGCGATGCCTTCGACTTCGACCCCGGCAAGAAGGGCCGGACCTACTCCAAGGGCAACCGGCAGAAGGTGGCGCTGATCGCGGCGCTCGCGACGGACGCCGAGCTCTACCTCTTCGACGAGCCCACGAGCGGACTTGACCCGCTCATGGAGGCGGTCTTCCGGCGCGAGACGCTCGCCGTCGTCGAACGCGGTTCCACGGTGCTGCTCTCCAGCCACATCCTCTCCGAGGTGGAGGTGCTGTGCCACCGCGTGAGCATCATCCGCGCGGGCAGGATCGTGGACGGCGGGACGCTGGACTCGCTGCGCCACCTCACCCGCACCGAGGTGTCCTTCGCGGCGGACGGCGTGGATGCCAGCGCGCTGGCGAAATTGGCCGGCGTGCATGATGTGACGGCCGACGGCGGCAGGGTCCGGTTTGGTGCCGACGCTGACCGGATAGCCGAGGTGCTTCCCGAGCTGGGCGCCCTGAACGTGCAGGGCCTGACCATCACGCCGCCGTCCCTGGAGGAGCTGTTCCTGCGGCATTACGGTGACGCTTCGGCGGGAACAGACGCGGCTGGCAGTAGGCACGCCGCCGCACCCGACGGCGAACATGGGCGCCGGCGGCATCTGCTGGGCGCGCGGGGCCGTGGCTGACGTGGGCGTCCTCCGGGTTCTCTGGGGCCAGCGCCTGCGGCGTGACCGTTGGCAGCTGGTGATCTGGGTTGGCGGAATCGGGGCACTGGCAATGTTCTCCGCCGCCGCCATCCACCAGACGTACGGCGACCAGGCCAACCGCGCCGAGATCCTCCAGATAGCGACCGCGACCCCCGCGATCCTGATGCTGCGCGGCCTGCCCCGCGGCGCCGACCAGGGGGCTTTCACGTTCTTCCAGATCTACGCTTTCCTGGCCCTGCTGGCCGGCCTGATGAGCACCTTCCTGGCGGTGCGCCACTCCCGCGCCGAGGAGGAAACCGGCAGCGCCGAACTCGTGGCCGCCACCTCTGCCGGCCGCCTCACCCCCGCGATGGCCACCTGCCTGCATGGCATCACCGCCAACGTCCTGGTAGCGCTCGCCGTCTTTGCCGGGTTCGCGGGCCAGGGCCTGGACCCGGAAGGCTCCTTGGTAGCCGGAGCCGCTACGGGCGCCGTCGGCATTGCCTTCCTCGGAGTGGGATTCCTCGTGTCGCAGTTCATTGGTACTTCCCGCGGGGCCAACGGCCTCGCGTCCACCTTTGTGGTCCTTGCCTACGTCCTTCGCGGGATCGGGGATGCCACGGGGACGCCGGGCGGCGACGGGACGGTGATGACGGAGGGAGCGGCCAGTTGGCTGTCCCCGATCGGCTGGGGACAGCAGACCTTCGCCTTCACCGGAAACCGCGCCTGGCCACTTCTGTTGCCCCTTGCCCTCGCGGCCTTATCCCTCACGGTGTCCGGGCTCCTCCTGGGCGTGCGGGACAGCGGTGACAGCATCTGGGGTTCCCGCCCCGCACGGACCACCGCGCGGCCCGGCCTGAACAGTCCTGCCGCCCTGGCGCTGCGGCTCCAGGCCGGATCGATCATCGGCTGGGGTTTGGGCGGGCTTGCTGCCGGGCTCCTTGCCGGCTCGCTGGGTAAGGCGATTTCCGCCGTCGACCTTGCCGACAGCAACGTCACCGCGGCGCTGCGGGCGATCCTCCAATCACAGGGGACGTCCCTGACCCAGCTCATGGTCTCGGTGCTGTTTACCATGGCCAGCATCCTGGCGGCCACCTGCGCCCTGCAGGCGGTGATCCGGATGCGGCAGGAGGAAGCGGCCGGAACAGCCGAGCTCCTGCTCGCCGCACCGGTGGGGCGGACACGGTGGCTGGCCAGCTACCTCGCCCTGGGAACGGCCGCCGTGGTGCTGGTCATGATCCTGGCAGGACTCGGGGCCTGGGCCACGCTGTCGGGTTCGGGGGACACCTCCATGGATGCCGCCACGATCTGGGAGACCGCCGCGGCACAAGTGCCCGCCGCCTTGATCTACCTCGCGGTCCCCGCGCTCGTATTTGTTCTCTGGCCCTCGGCCACCATCGGCCTCGGCTGGGTGTTCCTGGGGCTCGGCGTCGTGCTCGGCATTTTCGGCGGAATGGTGGGGCTCGACCAGAACATCCGCGATCTGTCCCCGTTCTCCCACGCCCCCGTCCCCAACGGCGCCACCGACTGGAGCGGCGCCTGGTGGATGCTGGCCATCGCCGTCGTCACCGCCGCAGCAGCCATCGCCGCCATGCGCCGGCGCGAGGTGGGCACCGCATGAGTCCCGGGGATGCCGAGGTCACCGCGGCCGCGGAACGGACGGCCGCGGCCTTTGCGGCGGCGGGGTTTCCGAAGATGCCGGCCCGTGCACTGCTTGCCCTCGTTTCCTCCGAGCAGGGATGCCTCACCGCTGCCGGGCTCGCCGAACGCCTCGGCGCAAGCGCGGCAGCGGTTTCCAACGCCGTCCGTTACCTCCAGACCGTGGGCTTCGTGCAGCGGATCTCGCAGCCAGGCAGCCGCCGGGACCTCTACGCCCTGCACGATGACGAGTGGTACGTGGTGTCGATGCGGAACAGCCCTGTCTACGAAAAACTCGCGGCATTGACCGACGCGACTGCTGAGACGTTGCCTGCCGGATCCGCCGCGCGGGCACGGGTGGCGGAGATGGCACGGTTCTACCGCTTCCTCAACAGCCGGATGCCCGCGCTGCTGGACGACTGGGAGAAGGAACGCAACAACGCGCTCGAGGAGGCGGGGCCGTGACCATCGTGGACAATGCGGTGTACGTTAACGGGCTGCGCACGCAGGACCCCGGGAGCCTGGACGAAACCTACTTCATCCTGCGCCAGCGTGAGGGGATGGCCTGGATCGGGCTCTACCGGCCGGACGCGGAGGAACTGCAGTCCGTGGCGGAGGAATTCGACCTCAATCCCCTTGCCGTGGAGGACGCCCTCGCCGGGCACCAGCGGGCCAAGCTGGAGCACTACGGCGAATGCGTGTTCCTGGTGCTGCGTCCCGCCCGCTACCTGGACGACGTCGAACAAGTGGACTTCGGCGAGATCCACGTCTTTGTGGGGCAGGACTATGTGGTCACCGTCCGGCATGCAGAATCCCCGGACCTCGCCAGGGTCCGGCGGCGGATGGAAGGCATGCCGGAGTTCCTCGCGCTGGGCCCGGATGCCGTCCTCTACGGCATCCTGGACCAGGTGGTGGACGAGTATGAGCCGGTGGCAGCCGGGCTCGAGAATGACATCGACGAGATCGAGGACGATCTTTTCGGCGCCGACCCGGACGTGTCCCGCCGGATCTACGAACTGTCCCGCCAGGTCATCACGTTCCAGCGCGCCACGAGCCCACTTGTGGGCATCCTGCAGGGCCTGACGGCCGGGACGCCGGAACGGGTGCCGGACCCCGAACTCCAGGACCACTTCCGTGACGTGCTGGACCACGTCCTGCGGCTCAACGAACGCGTGGCATCGTTCCGGGCGCTGCTGCAGAACGCGCTCGCAGTCAACGCAGCCCTCGTGGCCCAGCGGCAGAATGACGAGATGCGCCGCCTTACCGAATCCAGCTTTGCCCAGAGCGAGCAGGTCAAACGGATCTCATCCTGGGCGGCCATCCTTTTCGCCCCGACGCTGGTGGGGACGATCTACGGCATGAACTTCCGCTCGATGCCGGAGCTGGACTGGGTGTTCGGCTACCCGTTCGCGCTGGGCCTGATGGTTGCCATGGGGCTGGTGCTCTACTGGACGTTCCGGCACAACAAGTGGATTTAGTTGTCCACATAGCCGCGGCCGTCCGGACTTCGGGCACGGCGGCGCCGGTACAGTGAAGCCATGCCTGCCCGCGATTCCCAATTTCCCCCATTGGACGAGTTGCTGGCAGGCGCATACGTGGTCAGCCTTCCCATGCGGGTGAGGTTCCGGGGCATCATGGAGCGCGAGTCCCTGCTGCTGCGCGGTCCCGCCGGTTGGGGTGAATTCTGCCCCTTCCCCGAGTACGGCGACGCCGAAGCCTCCCGTTGGCTGGCCTCCGCCGTGGAGGCGGGCTGGCAAGGGTTTCCGGTTCCGTTACGGCAGGTGGTTCCGGTTAACGCCACCGTCCCCGCCGTTCCAGCCGAGCGGGTGCCGGAGGTTCTTGCCCGCTTTGGCCGGGTGGACGCCGTCAAGGTGAAGGTCGCCGAGCAGGGCCAGACGCTGGACGACGACGCCGCCCGCGTCGCCGCCGTGCGCTCCGCCTTCCCGGACGCCGCCATTCGCGTGGACGCGAACGGAGGCTGGGATGTCCCCGCTGCCATCGAGGCGCTTACCCGGCTGGCCGGCGTCGGGCTCGAATATGCTGAGCAGCCCGTTCCCACCATCGAGGGGCTGGCGGAGGTCCGACGTGCCCTGGGGACAGCCGGAACCCCTGTACTGGTGGCGGCTGATGAGAGCGTCCGCAAGGAGTCCGACCCCCTCAAGGTGGCGCGGGCAGGGGCGGCGGACCTGATCGTGGTCAAGGTGGCGCCGCTCGGGGGAGTGCGGCGCGCCTTGGAGATCGTGGCGCAGGCCGGGTTGCCCGCCGTAGTCAGTTCAGCGCTGGACACCTCTGTGGGGATCCGCGCCGGCCTTGCCCTGGCCGCTGCGCTGCCCGAATTGCCCTACGCGTGCGGGCTGGGAACGGTGTCCCTGTTCGAATCCGACGTCACCACGGATCCTTTAGTGGCCGACGACGGCGCCATCCGCCTCCGCGACGTCGCCGCCGATCCCGGGCTGCTGGAGCGGTATGCGGCTTCGCCGGAACGCCGCGACTGGTGGCTGGCCCGGCTCCGCCGCGTCCACGCCCTCCTCGCCGCCTGACGCCTTCCCAGCCCGGACGCTCCATCACTTGATGTGCCCTATCCTGCGACGCTCCATCACTTGATGTGCCCTATCCTGCGACGCTGTCGCACATTCCTGCAGGTCACCGGCGGTTCACCGGAACTTCACCCTGCTGACTACTGCGCGTAGGGACCGGCTGGGAGGGTGGGCGGACCGCATCAATTTTTTGGAAGGCCCCCATGTCTGAAACGACTGCCCGCAAGTTCACCCTGCTGCCGATGCTCGGCCACACCAAGGGCAAGCGCAGCCCCGTGACCTGCGCGCTTAAATGCGACAACGCCTGCGCCGGCGACGTCTGCAACACCAGCTCCAACAGCTACTTCCGCGACATCGCCTCCGCCACCATGTCCCGCCGCGCCGCCCTGGGCTTCGGCGCCGCCGGTGCCCTCGCCGTCGTCCTCGGCAGTGCTGTTACCTCTGCCGAACCGGCCACGGCCGCGGGTCTTTCCAAGGCCGCCAAGGAAGGTTTCGGCAAGTCCAAGCTCCAGTTCACGCCGATCGCTCCGGTGGATGCCGTCGTTGACGCCGTCACCGTACCGGAGGGCTTCACCTGGCAGCCGGTCATCCGCTGGGGTGACCCCATCTTCAACGACGCGCCGGACTTCGACGTGAACAGCCAGACGGCCGCAGCGCAGGAGAAGCAGTTCGGCTACAACAACGACTACACCGACATCCTGGAGATTCCGGGCAGCAAGGGCCGGCGCGCAGTGCTGTTCTCCAACCACGAATACACCAACGAGAACATCATGTTCCCGCCCACCATGCCGGCGGACCAGGTGCGTGCTGTGGGTGCAGCCGCCCACGGCCTTTCGGTAGTGGAACTGGAGCGCAGGAACACCACCAAGCCGTGGACCTACGTGAAGGGCGCGGAACTGAACCGCCGCTACCTGAACAGCACGGTGTACGAACTGACCGGCCCGGCCGCAGGCTCGTCCCTGGTGAAGACCGTGGCGGACCCGACCGGCCGCGCCATCAAAGGCACCCTGGGCAACTGCGCCGGCGGCACCACCCCCTGGGGCACCATCCTTTCGGGCGAGGAGAACTTCAACGGCTACTTCGTGGCGCCCGGCACCTCCGCCGCGGACAAGCGCTACGGCCTGACGTCCAAGGCAACGGCCCGCCAGTGGGAGCTGGACGATCCCCGCTGGGATACCCGCAACAAGGGCTACGAGAACGAAGCCAACCGGTTCGGCTGGATCGTGGAAGTTGACCCGTTCGATCCCGCCTCCACGCCCAAGAAGCACTCCGCGCTGGGCCGCTTCAAGCACGAGGGCGCCAACGTGATCGTGGCCGAGTCCGGACACGTGGTGGCCTACATGGGTGATGACGAGCGCTTCGACTACCTCTACAAGTTCGTATCCAAGCACAAGTACCGCGAGGGCGACCGGGCGCACAATATGACCCTCCTCTCCGCCGGCAACCTTTACGTGGCCAGGTTCACGGGCAACTCGCCCGATGCCGAGATCACCGGAACCGGGGTTGTTCCGTCCGACGGTGCCTTCGACGGCATCGGCGAGTGGCTGCCCCTCGTGGTGAACGGTGCCTCCACGGTCCCCGGCATGTCCGTGGAAGAGGTCCTGGTGTACACCCGCCTGGCCGCCGATAAAGTTGGCCCCACCAAGATGGATCGGTGCGAGGACGTGCAGCCCAGCCTGCACACGGGAAAGGTCTACGTGGCCTGCACCAACAATTCCAACCGCGGCGTGGGCACCAACGAGGGCGCCAACGAGGTCAACCCGCGCAACCAGAACCGCGACGGCCACATAGTGGAGATCACCGAAACGGGTGACCAGGCCTCCACCACCTTCAGCTGGAACCTGCTCATGGTTTGCGGCGATCCCGCGCAGGGCGACGTCACCTACTTCTCCGGCTTCCCGGCGGACAAGGTCTCGCCCATATCCTGCCCGGACAACGTCGCGTTCGACTCCGTGGGCAACCTCTGGATCTCCACCGACGGCGCCCCCTCCGGTATCGGCAAGGCCGACGGTCTGTTCAAGGTCATGCTTGAGGGCCCCGAACGCGGCAAGGTGGAGCAGTTCCTGGCAGTGCCGCGCGACGCCGAAACGTGCGGCCCGGTCATCCACGACCAGGAGCGCACCGTGTTCGTGGCGGTGCAGCACCCGGGTGAGGACGGCACCTTCGAAGCGCCACTGTCCTACTTCCCGGATTATGTTGCGGCAGGCGCCACCCCGGCAGCAGGCCAGGTGCGCGCACCCCGCCCGGCCGTCATCCAGGTGCTCCGCGCGGACGCGTAGTCCCAGCCCACCCGTTGCCCTATCACCTACGGTCCCTAAAACCCGGGTTTGGGAACGATAAGTGATAGGGCAACGCATGGGTGATGGGGCGTTGCAGGGTGGCAGACTGGTTTGGTGACTTCGCTGAATGAACCTGCCCCTGACGCCTCCCACACTTCCGACGCAGCTCCGTCAGGCACCGCACCGTTGCTGAGTGCGTTGGCGGCTGCCCGGATCGCCGTAGAGGCAATGCTCGACGGCGGCGTGCAGCACGTGGTGGTCGCTCCGGGTTCCCGGTCCGCCCCCATGGCATATGCGCTCGCAGAGGCATCGGCGCAGGGCCTGGTGGAGCTTCTGGTCCGGATCGACGAACGTTCCGCAGGATTCACGGCACTGGGCCTGGCCCTGTCCACCGGCTCGCCAGCCGCCGTGCTCACCACCTCCGGGACCGCCGTCGGAAACCTGCTGCCCGCGGTGATGGAGGCCAACCACGCGGCTGTTCCGCTGATCGTCCTCTCCGCGGACCGGCCGGACGAGCTCCGCGGAACCGGCGCCAACCAGACCACCATCCAGCCGGACATCTTCGGCGACCAGGTGCGCTTCGCCGTCGACATCCCTGCCGGATCAGACCCGAAAAGGGCGGTGCAGACCGGACTTTCGGCCGCCACCGGCGCGTTCCCGGACCTCGCGCCGGGCCCGGTGCAGCTCAACCTCGCGTTCCGTGATCCGCTGGTCCCGTCACCGGAAGAGGGGCTGCCTGAGACGGCTGACCGGCAGCGCTACCGCATCGGCACTGAGCCGCTGATGATGAACCTGCCGCCGGCGTCGGCGGACCTGCCCGAGCGCCGGACCGTGGTCCTGGCTGGGCACGATGCCGGTCCCCTCGCCGAGGCGTTCGCCCGGGCCCATGGACTGCCGCTGCTCGCCGAGCCCTCCTCGAATGCCCGGTTCGGTCCCAACGCCGTGGGACCGTACCGGTTGCTGCTGGAGCACTTCGGGCCGGGTAAGACACAGTCCATCGAACGCGTGGTGCTGTTCGGCCGCCCCACGCTGTCCCGGCCGGTTGCCGCACTCCTGGCCAGGGCAGACGTGCCGTCGGCCTTGTACCAGCCGGTTCCCGTGGCCTGGTACGAGCCCGGCCGGCGCACCGAACTGCCGCTGGAGAACCTCGCCGACCTCGCTGATTTTGCCGGCCGAGGGCCGGGCGACTGGCTTGATACCTGGCTGCTCGCGGGCTCCGCTGCACAGCATGCACTGGACCTCGTGCTGGGCGAAAATGCACCGGCCACCGGCCCGTCCGTGGGGGCGCTCGTCTGGCAGCATGCGCGCGGGCAACTGATGCTCGGCTCCTCGAACGGCATCCGGGACGTGGACCTGGCCGGCCTGCCCGCCCCTGAACCCGCCGCCACCGTTTATGCCAACCGTGGCCTGGCGGGAATCGACGGCACCATCTCCACCGCGACAGGCATCGCGCTCGGCAGCCGGCAGGAGACCACTGTCCTCCTGGGCGACGTCACCTTCCTGCACGACGCCGGGGGCCTGCTGATCGGGGCGGGGGAGGAGGAGCCGCAGCTTCGGATCGTGGTCCTCAACGATAGCGGCGGGGCCATCTTCGACCTGCTGGAACACGGCGCGGTGCGGGAGGCTGGAACGTATGGTGACGCCGTCGAACGCCTCTTCGGCACCCCGCACACAGTGGACCTTGCTGCACTTGCTGCAGCGTACGGCGTCGGGCATAGCGCGGTGGGTACGACGGCGGCCCTGACCGAAGCGCTCGCCCGGCCGGTGGAGGGCCGCACCATTATCGAAGTCCGCACGGACCGCAGCGGCCTGCGCGCCCTGCATGCCAGGATCAAGGAAGCGGTGGCTGCGGCGGTGGCCGGAGTCCTGGCCGGATAGGTCCATCGTCCAGTTTGCCCCAAAGGTCCGTGCTGCCCCGAAGCCCGCACTGCCCTGAAGCCGGGTTTCGCGTTTCAGCCTGCAGGGGGCGTGAACTGGCTGGCGCTGAACGTTGCTCCCTGCGGATCCCGGATCAGGACATCGCGCGTCCAGTCGGTGTCGTCCTGTCGAAGGATTTCACCCCCGAGCCCCGTTTCCCTGGCGATGCCCAGCTGCTGCCGGCGCGGACTCATGGTGGCGACGCGCGAAAGCACCCGTGACACGCAAATGCCCTGGCGCTACCGATATTCCGGCAGCGCCAGGGCATTGGCGCGTCACGAGGTAACTTGCGCGTCGCGAGGGAACTTGCGCGTCGATAAGAGCGGAGGCCGGAGCCTATTCCTCGATCTCGATGTGCGTCGGGTCGAGCACGCGGCGCAGGAACTCCTTGGTGCGCGGCTGGGTGGGGGCGGAAATGACCTGCTCGGCCACACCTTCCTCCACCACAACACCGCCGTCCATGAAAACCACGCGATCGGCCACTTCGCGGGCGAAGCCCATTTCGTGGGTCACCACCAGCATGGTCATGCCTTCCTTGGCGAGGTTGCGCATCACGGAGAGGACATCGCCCACGGTCTCGGGATCCAGGGCGGACGTGGGCTCGTCAAAGAGCATCAGCTCGGGGTCCATGCTGAGCGCCCGGGCAATGGCCACGCGCTGCTGCTGCCCGCCGGAAAGCTGGTCCGGGAACCGGTCGGAAAGGTGGCCCAGGCCCACGCGTTCAAGGTTGTGCATGGACACCTTGTCCGCCTCTGCCTGCGAACGCTTGAGGACCTTGGTCTGGGCGATGGAGCAGTTGCGCTTGGCATCCAGGTGCGGGAAGAGGTTGAACTGCTGGAACACCATGCCCACCTTGCGGCGCATCTTGTCGATGTCCACGTCGGGGTCGGTAGCTTCAAAACCGCCCACGTGGATGCTGCCCTGGTTGGGCTGCTCCAGCAGGTTGACGCAGCGCAGCAGGGTGGACTTGCCGGAGCCGGATGGCCCGATCAGGCACACCACTTCGCCTGGCGCCACGTTCAGGCTGATGCCTTTGAGCACCTCGTTGGACCCGTAGGACTTGCGCAGGTCCTTGATGTCCACCCCGGCGGCGTGCAGGGTGGCCGTGCCACCGTGTGAGTTATTGACGACGTCGTTCATGGTCTTGCCTGCCTATCGCTTGGTCCGCGCGGAGCGGCTTTCGAACTTCCGGGCCAGGAGGCTCAACGGGATGGTGATCACCAGGTAGAAGGCGCCGGCAACCAGCAGCGGAGTCAGGCCCGCGCCGAGGCTGGAGATGCCGTCGCGGCCGAACTTGGTCAGCTCATACTGGGAGGCTGTGAGGCCCAGGACGTAGATCAGGGAGGAGTCCTTGGTGAGCAGGATGACCTCGTTGGTCAGCGGCGGCAGGACGATCTTGAAAGCCTGCGGGATCACGATGGTCACCATGGCCCGCCACTGCGGCATGCCCAGGGAGCGGGCCGCCTCGAGCTGGCCCTTGGGTACCGCCTGCAGGCCGGCACGGAGGGTTTCGGCGATGTAGGCAGCGGCCACGATGCCGAGCGACACCATCACCACCAGGGTGATGTTCCACGAGACACCAAACGCCAGCGGAACGCCGT
Organism: Arthrobacter sp. Ha26; assembly: GCF_059091705.1. Taxonomy (NCBI): domain Bacteria; kingdom Bacillati; phylum Actinomycetota; class Actinomycetes; order Micrococcales; family Micrococcaceae; genus Arthrobacter; species Arthrobacter sp. Ha26. The sequence continues at coordinate 437,862 of NZ_JBNHGX010000001.1, read as the reverse complement.
AACCGAAGGCGATGAACACCAGCAGCGCCGGAACACCGCGGAAGAACTCGATGTAGCCCGTGGCGATCCACCGGTACAGGGGAAAGCTGGAGAGCTTCATCAGGGCCAGCAGCAGGCCGCCGGAGAGGCCCACAATAAAACCGAGGAACGTGTAGATCAGGGTGTTTACGAGGCCGGTGGTGAAGATGCCGGGGAACATCGGCCCGATCTTGCCGAAGTTGAAGACGCTGTTGCCGATGGTCTTCCAGTCGGTGGCCAAGATCAGCGCGGCGACTGCCACCACAAAGATTCCGGCCTGGACATACAGGCTTACTCTGGCTCGCTGACGTGCGGTCATTGCCATGGGGTGCTCACATTCGTTGTGCGTGGCAGAGGCCCCGGACGGACTGCGGTACAGCCCGTCCGGGGCCCCTGCTGCGTAATTCTGAGGGCTGGGCAGGAGCCAAGGCGGGGGAGCCTCAGTCCTGCACGGCGACTACAGGGCGGTGGTTACTTGGCGGTCTCGCCGAACCAGGTGGTCTTGAACTTCTCCAGGGAGCCGTCGTCGGTCAGCCGCTTCAGGGTTCCGTTGACCTTCTCCGCCATGGCGGTGTTGCCCTTCTTGATGGAGATGCCCAGCTGCTCGCCGGTGGCGAAGTCCTCAACGCTCTTGAACTTGGGCTGGTCCTTGATGGCGTAGCCCAGGACGGACTGGTTGCCCAGGGCTGCGTCGATGGTGCCGGCCTCAAGCGCCTGCACCAGGAGGCCGGTGTCCTCGAACTGCTGGGCGTCGATTCCCTGCTTTTCGGCGTAGTCCGCGCCGGTGGTGGCCTGCTGGACGCCCACCTTCTTGCCCTTGGCGTCTTCCAGGCTCTTGATGCCGGAGGTGTCGCTGGCCACGAGGGCCAGGTCGTCGTCCAGGTAGGGGGTGGAGAAGTCCATCACGGACTTACGCGTGTCCGTGATGGAGATCGAAGAGATGCCGAGGTCGCACTGGGTCAGCGCGGTGCCGGTCTCGATGGCCTCGAAGGAGCTGTCCACGATGCTCAGTTCGGCGCCGAAGTCCTTGGCGAGCTCCTTGGCGATGTCCACATCGAAGCCGACAGTCTTGCCGTCCTTTTCGAATTCGAACGGCTCGTAGGGGATGTCGGAGCAGACCGTGAGCTTGCCGGAGTTGATGAGCTGGACGCCGCCTTCGGAGGCTGCCGGGGTGGAGCTTCCACCGCCGCAGGCTGTGAGGGTGAGGGCGCCGACGGCGAAGAGTGCTGCTGCCTTGGCGGTCATTTTGGCCGTGGCCAGGGACGTGAGCTGCATGTTTCTTACCTTTTGTTGCAGGAGTATGCGGTACTAAATCGGTTCATAGTGTAGCGCCCAATAAGAGATGTGCATCACAGGAAACTTAGTTTCACTATTGGATAACTAAATTACTCCTGTTTTCAAGCCTAGGCGAAGCAGTCGTGTCTCAGATACCGGACTCGCTGGCTTAATTGCTGATTCCGAGCGATTCCAGCATGGGCCGGAACTTGGCCCAGGTCTCGGCGAGTTCCGCTTCGGGCTGGGAACCATCGACTATTCCGCAGCCGGCATAGAGCCGCACGGTGTCAGGGGCCTCGATGACGGCCCCCCGCAGCGCGATGCCCCATTCCCCGTTTCCGGCCGCGTCGAGCCAGCCCACGGGCCCGGCATAGGGACCGCGGTCCAGGTGCTCCAGTTTGCGGATCAAGGCCCCAGCTACCTGGGTGGGAGTTCCGCAGACCGCGGCCGTGGGGTGCAGCGCGTTGATCAGCGCCAGGCAGGTTGGCACGTGGCCTTCCACCTCCGCCAGCTCTGCCTTTACATCGGAGGCAAGGTGCCAGACATTGGGCAGCTCCAGGATGAACGGCTCGTCATGGGCGTTCATGGCCTCGGAAAACGGCGCCAGCTGGGTGGTCAGCGACTGGATGGCGATCTCGTGTTCGTGCCGCTGCTTCTCCGACCCCGCCAGCACCCGCGTGGCGTAGTCCATGGGAAGTCCGTCCTCGCCATGGGCATCACGGCGGTCCAGGGTACCGGCCAGCACACGCGCCTGGGCAGTCCGCCCCTCCACCTGGATCAGCATCTCCGGCGTCGCGCCCACCAGCCCGTCCACACCGTAGGTCCAGCATTCCCGGTAGCGCCCGGCCAGCTCCCGCAGCACTTTCGCGGCGTTGACGCCGGTAGGAACCGTGGCCACGATGTCGCGCGCGAGCACCAGCTTCTCCAGCGCCCCGGTCCGGATTTCTGCCACCCCCGCGGCGACGGCCGCCTTCCAGTCCTCCTCGGTCAGTGAACCCGTGTGAAGGGTCGCCCCGGCGGCAAGCGGCAGGGGACGTACGACGGCGCCGCCCCCCGGGACGGGAGCCCCGCCGGAGGTGCCGTCCCCGGCCGGGCCCCCGGCAAGGTCCGCGGCCGCCGTCCGGCCGTGGGCCGGCGAACCGCCGGCAAGCCAGCGCTCAAGCCCGGCGAGGGCGCCCTCTTCGGTGAGGGGGCCGTCATCGAAGGTCAATTGGGTCAGCCAGGCCTGGCCGTCGCGGACACCCACAACTATCTCGGGAACGATCAGCCGGGATTCGTGGGCCGAAGTCTTGGAGAAAGCGAAGGAGCCGAAAGCGACAGGACCGGTGCCGGGGAGCTCCACGGCGTCGGTGATCTCGGCTTCGAGGACCAGGTGCCGCCACCAGATGTCCGCCTCAAGGAAACGCTCCGGCCCCGTGGCGGTGAAGCGGCTGATCTCGCCGAAGCCCACCAGCCCGGCCTCGCGGCGGGTCCAGCAGAGGACATCGTCCCGAACCAAAAACGACGGCAGCCCCCCGGCGAATCGTTGGCCATCGAGGGGGACTGTCAAGGTGCGGAACGTGCTGGTCATGATGGCTCCACGGTACTCCTTTTTACTCCGGGGCCCGGTTGGCAAGAAGCACCCGCCCCGAACCCACGCCTCAACCACAGCCCGATGGCCTGCAACGATGGGGTCCGGGGTCCGAGGCCCGCCTTGGTCCGGACCCTCCTGAACATTTGAGACAATGACATGGTGAACCGAGCATCCTTGGATAAGCGTCCGGACGAAGTAGCCACGATGTTTAACGACGTCGCACCGAAATACGACGTCGTCAACGATGTCCTGTCGATGGGCCAGACCCGCCGCTGGCGCAAGGTTGTGGTGGAGGCGATGGAGGTGTCCAAGGGCCAGCGCGTCCTGGATCTGGCGGCGGGCACCGGGACGTCCAGCGAGCCATATGCGGATGCAGGCATAGACGTGGTGGCCTGCGACTTTTCCCTCGGGATGCTCAAGGTGGGCAAGCGCCGCCGCCCGGACATCGACTTCATTGCCGGCGACGCCACCAACCTACCGTTCGCCGACAACACGTTTGACGCCACCACCATCTCCTTCGGCCTGCGCAACGTGAACGAGCCCAAGAAGGCGCTGCAGGAGATGCTCCGCGTCACCAAGCCGGGCGGCCGCCTGGTCATCGCCGAATTCTCGCAGCCCGTGGTCCCGCTTTGGCGCACCATGTACACCGAATACCTCATGCGTGCCCTGCCCGCCATCGCCGTGAAGGTTGCTTCCAACCCGGACGCCTACGTCTACCTTGCCGAGTCCATCCGCGCCTGGCCGGACCAGGACCACCTGGCTGCCTGGCTGCAGGAAGCCGGCTGGGAAAACGTCACGTACCGCAACCTCACCGGCGGCATCGTGGCGGTCCACCGTGCCTTCAAGCCTGCAGGGTCAACGCCGGACACTGCTGCTGCCGCCATCGCCGCGCACAAGGGCCCGGTGGCCAAGCTGCGCCGCAACATCACGCGCTGACCTGTGAGGGTATTGATTGTCGGCGCGGGGCCGGCTGGCTCCACCGCCGCGTATTACCTCGCCAAGGCGGGCATCGACGTCACCGTTTTGGAGAAGACGAGCTTCCCGCGCGAGAAGGTGTGCGGTGACGGCCTCACACCCCGGGCTGTCCGTGAAATCCAGAAGCTCGGCTTGCCGCACCCCGAAGAAGACGGCTGGCGCCGCAACAAGGGCCTGCGCCTGATTGCGGGCGGCCGCACCATCGAGCTGCCGTGGCCCGAGGTATCGGATTTTCCGCAGTACGGCCTGATCCGGACCCGCCTCGGCTTCGACGAGGAACTGGCCCGGCACGCCCAGGCCGCCGGCGCCACCCTCCTTGAGCGGCACAGCGTCACCGAAGCGCTGCGGAACGACGACGGCCGGGTCACCGGTGCCCGCGCAGCGCTCCTGGACGAGTCCGGACGCAAGACGGGGGAGACGCGCGAGTTCAGCGCCGACGTCGTCCTCGCTGCGGACGGCAACTCCACCCGCACAGCCGTGTCCCTCGGCATCCAAAAGCGCGACGACCGCCCGCTCGGCGTCGCCGTCCGCACCTACTTCACCTCCCCGCGCACAGACGACGACTGGATGGAAGGCTGGCTCGAGCTTCGTTCGCCTGCTCCCCACGCCTCGCAGGCCCGGCGCGGGGCCCGCGCCGGCTCTCTGAACCGCGACGGAAAGCTGCTGCCCGGCTACGGCTGGGTGTTCGGCGTCGGCGACGGCACGTCCAACGTCGGCCTGGGCATCCTGAACTCGTCCAAGGAATTCGGCAAACTCGACTACAAGCAGGTCCTGCGCGAATGGACCGCCGGCATGCCCGCCGAATGGGGCTTCACGCCGGAGAACCAGGTGGGAGACATCCGCGGCGCCGCCCTTCCCATGGGCTTCAACCGCACCCCGCACTATTCGCCCGGCCTGCTCCTCCTGGGCGACGCCGGCGGCATGGTTTCCCCGTTCAACGGCGAGGGCATTTCCTACGCGATGGAGTCCGCGCGCTTCGCCGCCGAGTTCATCATCGATGTCTCCTCGCGCTCTTTGACCGCGAAGGGAACGTACGACGCCGATGCGCACCTTTCGCGGTACGCGGAGTATGTGCGGCAACAGTGGGGATCGCACTTCACCCTGGGCCGGGCGTTCGCCGCGCTGATCGGCAAGCCCACGGTCATGAAGCTCGCGCTGCGGACCGGCATGCCCATACCCATGCTGATGCGGTTCGTGGTCCGTCTCCTGGCCAACCTCACGGACCCGTCCGCCAAGGGCTTCGAGGACCGGGTGATCCGGGTCCTCGAATCGCTGGTTCCGGCCACATCCAATACATCCGCCACCCCGTCGGCTTCGAACCAGCGGTATCCGCAACAAAAAGTTAGGGTTAACCCGTGACCAACCCCGCAGACCACAGCTGGACGCATGCCGGACACGGCCTCGCCGACTCCGAGCCCAGCCTGAACACCACAGCCATCGCCACCGGCCTACAGCTGCCCGCGGGGTTCGCCGCCATCGCCGGGGACGCCGAGCTGGGGCCGGCCATCACCAACAACCTGGCCCGGGTGGAGAAGAAGCTCCGCGAAGCCATCGCCAACTCGGATCCGCTGGCTGACGCAACGTCGCGCCACCTCGTTGAAGCCGGCGGCAAGCGCATCCGGCCCCTGCTGACGCTCCTCTGCGCACATCTCGGCGACGCGTCGCTGCCTGCTGTGGTGCAGGCCGCCGTCGTAGTTGAACTGACGCACCTGGCCACCCTGTACCACGATGACGTGATGGACTCCGCCCCGTTCCGCCGCGGTGCTCCCACGGCGCACGAGGTGTGGGGCAACTCGGTGGCTGTCCTCACGGGGGACCTGATCTTCGCGCGGGCGTCCATCCTGGTGTCCGAACTCGGCTCCCGGGCGCTCGGAATCCAGGCCCGGACCTTCGAGCGGCTGTGCTTGGGCCAGCTGCACGAGACCGTGGGGCCGCGCCCGGACGAGGACCCCGTGGAGCACTACCTCTCGGTCATCGCGGATAAGACCGGCTCCCTTGTTGCTGCGTCGGGGCAGCTCGGCGCCATCTTTGCGGAGGCCGATCCCGCGTACGAATCCGTGCTGGTGGAGTACGGCGAGAAGGTGGGTGTTGCCTTCCAGCTTGCCGACGACGTCATTGACGTGACGGGGGTCAAGGTCAAGTCCGGCAAGTCCCCGGGTACGGACCTGCGCGAGGGCGTTCCCACCCTTCCGGTGCTGCTCCTGCGCAAGGCTGCCCTGGACGGTGACCAGTCCGCCGTCGAACTTCTGACGCTGATCGACGGCGACCTCAGCTCTGATGAAGCCCTTGCCGAGGCGGTTGCCGGGCTGCGCGAGCACCCCGTCACTGCCGAGTCCTGGGTGGTGGCGCGGCAGTGGTCCGAGGAAGCCATTGCCGCTCTGGCTCCGCTGCCCGAGGGCGTGGTTAAGGAATCGCTGTCCAACTTCGCGGTGGCTGTGGTGGACCGCGCCAGCTAGCCCGTTTGCTGCGGAAGCCCGGCACATTGAACGTGACCCGTTGATGGCGCCGGGTTTCTTCGTTGCTGCTAGCTGAAGACGCCTGCTTAAACGGGATAGCCCCGGTCCGCAGCAACAATACGAGTCATATGTTGCTGTGAACCGAGGCTATCTCTCCGTTCGCATCAGACCCGCCGGAGGCGTTTAGCGGATCCGTGAATAGTCTATGACAGATTTGTCATAACGCGCAAGTGCCTTGTTACTGTCCATGTCAAAAATTTTTCCGCCGGGATTCCCCCAGAGGCCTCCCCCGAATGCGTAACTTTTAGGCGGTTGAGGCAGTGCGCTCCGCTGAACGGCGGGGTCTGTGTTGGCGGAGGTCTTCATAAGTCCCGCAATCCGGTTCAAGTAGGGCCGCTCCAGGCAGTAAGCGGCCTTTGTCCACATACCCCTGGTTGCGGCTCGCACCCCGGTGCCCCGCAGCGGCAGTCTGAATTTGTGGACATCACGGACTACCTGAACCGGCGTGGCGGCGTTGCCCGTGCAGGCCAGCTAAACAACGCGGGCTTTAGCCGGACCACTGTCAGGCAGGCGGTTGCGGTTGGATTAGTGATTCGAGCCCGGCGCGGGGTCTACGCGTTAGCCGATTCTGGCGTCCTCACAACGGCTTTGGCTGGCGCGGGCAAGCTGACCTGTCTCTCGGCAGCACCGGTGTACGGACTCTGGACCTTGAACAACGCTGCTTGTGTTCACCTTTCCCGCAGCCATCCCGCAAATACTCCCGGGTTGAAGGACCATGGGCGCCCCGTGCATCCACCGCATGCCAGGCTGCCGGTCCTTGGGTTGGCGGACGTCCTGCTTCATGCGCTCCGCTGCCTCCCCGAGCTTGAAGCACTTGTCATGGTCCAGTCTGCGGTGGGCTGCGGGAGCATCTCCCTGGAGTTCCTGTTTGCGAAATGCCAAGGACGGCGGAACGGCAAAGTGCGATCAGTGTTGGATCTGGTGATTCCCAGGGCCGACTCGTTGCTTGAGGTTCTGGCCAATGCGCATTTCGCGAAGGCGGGGCTGCGGGTCCGGAGGCACGTCAACATTCCCGGTGTGGGCGAGGTGGACTTCCTTGTGGAGGAGTGCCTTGTAGTTGAAACTGACGGGTCAACCCATTTCGAGCCACGTTCTGTGAAGCGCGACCAGCGACGCAATAACCGGAGCATCATCGATGGCTACCTGGTGTTGCGCTGCTACTACGACGACGTCGTCCATGCCCCAGATGCCATGGTCGAAGAGGTCCAGGCGGTACTGAGACTGTGGCGGGGCAGGCGGTTCCCGCCAGCGCCCGATTTGCGTAACTCTTAGTGCCGCCCGCTGAATCAACCCAGATAACTCAGGATCAACCCAGATAACTCAGGGATCTGGAGCAGGGCCGAGCCTATAAATCACGCATTCCCGTCACGTACAGGCCAAGCGGCCGCAGAACCTAGTCTTCGTCGTCCTCGAAAGCCCACTCGAACATGTCGAACACGAACTCGGAGAACGTGCCCTCTTCGGACTTCCACTGCCCGCGGGCGTTGTTGCGCCGGTACACGATGGGGTCCGGGACGCTGAGGTCGCCCACTCGGAAGCCCCAGGTGTATTCCTCTTCCTCATCCTCGAGGAACATCAGGAAGCCTTCATCATCCACTTCGAGCTCGTCCGGGTCCCAGAAGTAGTGGTACGCCTCCATCAGGTCCTCGCACCCACCGATGGCCAGGTAGAACTCGCGCAGGACCAGGGGAATCTGGAATTGGTGGTCGGCGAGGGCCTTGTCCAGCTCCTCAGCGGACAGGCCGTCCTCTTCCTGCCATTCATCCTCGAGATACTTCGGAACAAGCGCACGGAACTTCTCGAGGAACATGTCAGTCATGCTCATATCCTAGCTAATCGCGGACCTGCGATTCGCCGTTCCCGGCCCCTGCCCGATGCCACCCGCGAACCGCGAGCGGGGCCTGCCAGGAGCGGCGCCAGGCCAGGACCCGGAACGTGAACACCAGGGCCGCGATGACGGCAGCAGTCAAGACGTTGAACACGCCCAGGACCGATAGGACGGCGGTCATTGCGGCCCCCAGGAAGGCCGGCAGGGCGTAGATGTCCCTGGGATTGAAAAGCTCCGGAACCTCGTTGGCGGTGACGTCCCGCAGCAGGCCGCCGCCCACGGCCGTAGTCACGCCGAGCAGTACCGATGCCACCGGGTTGAGTCCAGTGGCCAGCGCCTTGAGGGTGCCGGTCATGCAGAACAAGGCCAGTCCGCCGGCGTCGAACAGCGTCAGCATTGACGTGTAGCGCTGGACGCTGGAGAACAGGAAATACACCAGGACCGTGGCCAGCGCCGGCGGCACCAGGTAGGCAGGGTTGGTGAAGGCCGCCGGGACGACGCCGAGGATAATGTCCCGGATCACCCCGCCGCCAAGGCCCACGAGGGAAGCCAGCAGCAGGGACCCCACAATGTCAATCTGCTTGCGCGCCGCCAGCAGCGAACCCGAGACGGCAAAGAAGAAGACGCCCAGCAGATCCAGCCACACGGGCGCGTTGTCAAAGGCGAATGTCATGGAGCGTCCCGGCAGTTTCAAAGAGGGCGGACAGGGCGGCTCCAACGTTACGCTAGCCCCTATGAACAGCCCCATCATGATCGCCTGCGCCCATGGGACGTCCAACACACAGGGCGCCGCGGAGGTCAACGCCCTGCGCGCTGACATCGCTGAGCTTCGCCCGGGCCTGGACGTCCGTGAAGCCTATGTGGACGTCCAGCAGCCGGACCTGGTGGACGTGGTGGCTGGGCTGCCGGCGGGGGAGTCCGCCGTCGTTGTTCCCTTGCTGCTCAGCGTGGGCTACCACGTGAAAGTGGACATCGCCCGGGCCGTGAAGAGCCGTCCGGGCAATGCTGCGGCCGCTCCCTTGGGGCCCGACCCGCGGCTCGCCAAACTGCTGGACCAGCGGCTGCGCGAGGCCGGCGTCACGGACCGGGACGTAATCGTCCTGGCCGCGGCCGGTTCGTCCAATCCCAGGGCAGCTGTCAGCGTTGAGGAACTGCTGGGCCAGCTCCAGGAGCTCCGGCCCAACCGGATGGTGGCCGCCTATGGTGCCTCCGCCAAGCCTTCCGTGCCCGACGCCGTTGCGATGCTTCGCGAGGAACTGGAAGGCGGTGCCGGCGCGGGGGAGTCCGCCGGGGCTGTGGACGTCGGCGGGCGGGTGGTGATTGCCTCCTACCTCCTGGCGCCGGGCTACTTCCACGACCAGCTCGCCAAGGCCGGGGCCGACGTCGTGACGGCACCGCTCCTGCCGTCACCCGTGCTGGCCGAGATTGCGCTGGAGCGGTATGACGCCGCCGTCGCGAAGGCCGGCAATACCGTGCCTAAGGCACCTGCGGCAACCCCTGCTGAAGTGCCAACTGAGGCGCCTTCAGCAGCACCCGCCGATGCACAGGAGGGTGGCTTCTTCAAGGCCGTCCGGCGTTTCGTGACGAAATATTTCCCTAGGTGACTTAGCGTTTCCGGGGCCTTTGTGACGCTATTCGGACGGGACCTACAGTCGATGCATGACTGATACAGCTCTAGCCGGAGCGTCCGCGGACCCCGCCGCCCCGAAGCGCCCGGCCCGCCCTTCCCGACCCGCCGCGAAACCGCACGGGCAGTGGAAAGTGGACGGCAAAACGCCCCTGAACGCCAACGAAACCTGGAAACAGGAAGACGACGGCCTCAACGTGCGCGAGCGTATCGAGACCATTTACTCCAAAGAGGGCTTCGACGCCATCCCCGGCCAGGACCTGCACGGCCGGTTCCGCTGGTGGGGCCTGTACACCCAGCGCAAGCCCGGGATCGACGGCGGCAAGACCGCAACGCTTGAGCCGCACGAGCTCGAGGACAAGTACTTTATGCTCCGCGTGCGGATCGACGGCGGTGCGCTCACCACCGAACAGCTGCGCGTCATCGGCCAGATCTCGGTGGATTTCGCGCGGGACTCCGCTGACCTCACCGACCGCCAGAACATCCAGCTGCACTGGATCCGCGTGGAGGACATCCCCGAGATCTGGACCCGCCTGGAAGGTGTTGGCCTGTCCACCACCGAAGCCTGCGGCGACGTTCCGCGCGTCATCCTCGGTTCGCCCGTGGCCGGTATCGCCAAGGACGAGATCATCGACCCCACCCCGCTGATCGAGGAACTGGGGGAGCGGTTCATCGGCAATCCGTTGCTGTCCAACCTGCCCCGCAAGTACAAGACCGCGATCACCGGCCATCCCAGCCAGGACGTGGTCCACGAGATCAACGACTTTGCGCTGGTGGGTGTCCGGCATCCTGAGCTGGGCGTCGGCTACGACCTCTGGGCCGGTGGTGCACTGTCCACCAACCCGATGCTCGGCAAGCGCCTCGGCGCCTTCGTAACCCCTGAGCAGGCTGCCGATGTGTGGCTCGGCGTCACCAGCATCTTCCGTGACTACGGCTACCGCCGCATGCGCACCAAGGCCCGCCTGAAGTTCCTGATGGCCGACTGGGGACCCGAGAAGTTCCGCCAGATCCTCGAGGACGAATACCTGGGCTACAAGCTGGCCGATGGCCCCGCCGCCCCCAAGCCCACCACACCCGGCGACCACATCGGCGTGCACGAGCAGAAGGACGGCAAGTTCTTCATCGGCGCCACCCCGCTGGCAGGCCGCCTGTCCGGCGCTGCGCTGGTGAAGCTTGCGGACACCCTCGAGGCCCGCGGCTCGTACCGGCTGCGCACCACGCCGCACCAGAAGCTCGTTGTCCTGGACGTCGAGAAGGAACAGGTGGAGCCGCTGGTGGCTGAGCTGGACGCGCTGGGCCTGTCCGCCCGCCCGTCCGTGTTCCGCCGCGGCACCATCGCCTGCACCGGCATCGAGTACTGCAAGCTGGCCATTGTGGAAACCAAGCACACGGCTGCCACGGCCGTGGCCGAGCTGGAACGCCGCCTGGCCGACCTCGCAGCCTCCGGCGAACTGCCGCACGCGCTGTCCCTGCACATCAACGGCTGCCCCAACTCCTGCGCCCGCATCCAGACGGCGGACATCGGACTCAAGGGCATGATGCTTCCAACGCCCGACGGCGACCCCTCCCCGGGATTCCAGGTCCACCTGGGCGGTGGGCTGGCCTCGAACGACCGCGAGGAAGCAGGCCTGGGACGCACCGTCCGCGGCCTCAAGGTCTACGTCGATGACTTGCCGGACTACGTGGAGCGCGTAGTCCGCACCTTCGTAGCCCAGCGCGCCGAAGGCCAGACCTTCGCCGAATGGGCGCACGCAGCAGACGAGGAGGCACTTCAATGAGCAAGCATGCACTCGGAGTAGACCCCGTTGCCCCGCCGGCCGCCGCCACTGCCGAGGTTGATGCCACCGTCGCGGCAGCAGCCCCCAAGCTCCGCTCCAAGGAAGAACTGAAGGCCCTCGCTGAGTCCGGCGCTGCCGAGCTCGGCTGGGACGCCCCCGCCCGCGACGTCATCGCTTGGGTGGAGCGCAACTTCGACCTGCCCGCCGTCGCCGTCGCCTGCTCCATGGCTGACGCCGTGCTGCCCGCCCTGGTGGCGGACCAGCTGCCCGGCGTCGACGTCCTGTTCCTGGAGACCGGCTACCATTTCCCGGAAACCTACGCCACGCGCGACGAGGTGGCCGCGAACCTCCGCGTCAACGTGGTGGATGTGCTTCCGGAGAACACCGTGGAACAGCAGGACCGGCTCCTGGGCAAGGACCTCTTCGCCCGCGACGCCGCCCAGTGCTGCGCCCTGCGCAAGGTGGCTCCGCTGCGCCGGACCCTCGCGGGCTACGAGCTCTGGTTCACCGGCGTCCGCCGCGACGAAGCACCCACCCGCACCAACACCCCGCTGGTGACCTGGGACGAGGCCAACGGCCTGGTCAAGGTCAACCCGATGGCCGCGTGGACGTTCGACCAGCTGGTGGAGTACTCGGACGACAACCTCCTGCCCGTCAACCCGCTGCTTTCCCAGGGGTACCCCTCCATTGGCTGCCAGCCCTGCACCCGCAAGGTTGCGCCCGGCGACGACCCCCGCGCCGGCCGCTGGGCAGGCACCGACAAGACAGAATGCGGACTACACGTATGAGCACTTTCCTAACCGAGGAGACTACCCAGGTGACCGACTCCGCCGTCTCCACCCGACTAAGCAGCCTGGACACCCTCGAGTCCGAGGCCATCCACATCATCCGCGAGGTTGTCGCCGAGTTCGAGAAGCCCGCGCTGCTGTTCTCCGGCGGCAAGGACTCCGTGGTGATGCTGCACCTGGCCACCAAGGCGTTCTGGCCGGGCAAGGTCCCGTTCCCCGTGCTCCACGTGGACACCGGCCACAACTTCCCCGAAGTCATCGAGTTCCGCGACCGGACGGTGGAGCGCCTGGGCCTGAAGCTTGTGGTGGGCTCCGTCCAGGAGTTCATTGACCGCGGCGAGCTCGCCGAGCGCGCCGACGGCACCCGCAACCCGCTGCAGACCGTCCCGCTGCTGGACGCCATCCAGCGGAACAAGTTCGACGCCGTCTTCGGCGGCGGCCGCCGCGACGAGGACAAGGCCCGCGCCAAGGAGCGCATCCTGAGCCTGCGTGACGAGTTCGGCCAGTGGGATCCGCGGAACCAGCGCCCCGAGCTGTGGAACCTCTACAACGGCCGCCACACGGTGGGCCAGCACGTCCGCGCGTTCCCCATCAGCAACTGGACCGAGCTGGACATCTGGCGCTACATCGAGCGCGAGAACATCGAACTGCCCGGTCTGTACTACGCCCACGAACGCGAAGTCTTCGCCCGCGACGGGATGTGGCGCGCGGTGGGCGAGGTGTCCCAGCCGCTGCCCACCGAGGAAGTCATCACCAAGACCGTCCGCTACCGCACCGTGGGGGACATGTCCTGCACCGGCGCCGTGGAATCGGACGCATTCACCGTGTCCGACGTTGTGGTCGAAGTCGCCGCCTCCACCCTCACCGAACGTGGCGCCACCCGTGCGGATGACCGCATCTCCGAGGCAGCCATGGAAGACCGCAAGAAGGACGGGTATTTCTAAATGAGCACGCAAACTTTGGCTGCCGACCTCGAGAAGGCCCTCCCCACTACGCTTTTCCGGTTCGCCACCGCAGGATCGGTCGACGACGGCAAGTCCACTCTGGTGGGCCGCCTCCTTCACGATTCCAAGGCGATCCTGGCTGACACGCTCGACGCCGTTGCCCGCACCTCAGCGGACCGCGGCTTCGGCGGCGAGAAGGGCGGCATCGACCTCGCCCTGCTGACCGACGGCCTGCGTGCCGAGCGCGAACAGGGCATCACCATCGACGTGGCTTACCGCTACTTCGCCACCGACCGCCGCAGCTTCATCCTGGCCGACTGCCCCGGGCACGTCCAGTACACCAAGAACACGGTGACCGGCGCGTCCACTGCGGACGCCGTCGTCGTACTCATTGACGCGCGCAAGGGTGTGCTGGAGCAGACCCGCCGGCACCTGTCCGTGCTGCAGCTGCTGCGCGTGGCCCACGTGATCGTGGCCGTGAACAAGATCGACCTGGTGGACTTCAGCGAGTCCGTGTTCCGCGAGATCGAAGCCGATGTTCAGCAGGTGGGCCGCGAGCTGGGCCTCGGTTCAGACGGAATTGCGGACCTGCTGGTGGTCCCCGTATCCGCGCTCGACGGCGACAACGTGGTGGAGCGCTCCGAACGGACCCCGTGGTACACCGGCCCCGCGCTGCTCGAGGTCCTGGAAACCCTCCCGGCTGCCGACGAGCTGGAAAGCCACCTGGAGAGCTTCCGCTTCCCGGTGCAGCTGGTCATCCGGCCGCAGGGCGCACTGGCCCCGGACGCCGTCGCCGCCGGCCTGGACGTGGAGGCCTACCGCGACTACCGCGCGTACGCCGGCCAGATCACCGAAGGCTCGGTCAAGGTGGGCGACGAGGTGTCCGTCCTGACTCCCGGCCAGGACCCGCGCACCACCACGGTGGTGGGCATCGACTTCGCAGGGGCTTCCCTGGAGGAAGCCGCCGCCCCGCAGTCTGTGGCCATCCGCCTGGCCGAGGAATTCGACGTCGCCCGCGGTGACACCATCGCTGCGGCAGGCACCGTCCGTGAAGCATCGGCCGACCTGTACGCGTCGCTGTGCTGGCTGTCCCCGAAGCCGCTCCGTGAGGGCCAGAAGGTACTGGTCAAGCACGGTACCCGCACCGTCCAGGCCTTGGTCCGCAACGTGAACGGCAAGCTGGACCTGTCCACCTTCAAGCTGGAGCCGGCGTCCACCCTGGAGCTGAACGACATCGGCCACGCGCAGCTCCGGCTCGCCGCGCCGCTGCCGCTGGAAAACTACCTGCACCACCGCCGCACCGGAGCGTTCCTGGTGATCGACCCGCTGGATGGCAACACCCTGGCCGCCGGGCTGGTCAACGACCACCCGGGCGACCACGAGGACGAGCGCTACAGCATCTAGTTTTCGCCCGATTCCGCGTTTCCGGGACAGGTTACTTTTGCTCCTCGAGGACCGTCTTCAGCTTCTGCAGGTCCTTGCGGGTTTCCCGCCGGATCATCGGGGCCATCACCAGTCCGGCGAGTTTCGAAAACCCCGACGGCTTGCCGGTGTTGCCGAGGGTCATAAGCGTGCCGCCGTCGGAATCGCTCCAGGTGTAGGTGGTCTGCATGGGGAACGGGCCCTGGGCCGTGCGCATCACCAATTTCTCGCCGGGAATGTACTCCACGAACTCGTAGGTATAGTTCAGCTCGCGGCCCAGGAACCTGGCGGTGAAGGCAACCTTGGAACCCGTCCCCATCGCACCGCTGCCCAGCCGTTGGGACTTGTGGATGTTCACGTACCACTTCGGGGCGTTGTCCGGGTTGGCCGCGTACTCCGCCACTTCCACCCTGGGCCGGCGGATGAGGATCTGGGTTTGGACGTTCACCATGGGTGTGGCTCCTTGAGTGGGTCGGGTTGCACGGGCGGTCACCGGGACCGGGCGGTAGCCTAGGACTCACGTTAGTCCTCATCCGGCGGTGGGAGGCGCAGCATGGAAACCATCAACAGCAAGCTGCTCAACTGGGCTTCAATCCTGGATGACCAGACCCGGGAGCAGGCACTGATGACCGCCGGGCTGCCGTTCATCTACCCCCACTTGGCGCTGATGCCGGACGCCCACCTGGGCAAGGGTGCCACTGTCGGTTCAGTGATTCCCACGCTGCACGCGATCATCCCGGCCGCGGTGGGAGTGGACATCGGCTGCGGCATGATCGCCGTCCGGACCCAGTACTCTTTGGCGGACCTCCCGAGGGACCGCAGGAAACTCCGGGAAGACATCGAGCGCGTTATTCCGCTGTCCGCGGGGCACAACAACAGGACAGTGCTGCCCACCGCCGAGCCCCGGGTGGCGGAGCTGAAGCAGCTGGCTGCGAAGGCCGGGTTCAGCCCTGCCCAGTACGTCGCCAAATGGGAGCTGCAACTGGGGTCGCTGGGGTCAGGCAACCACTTCGTCGAAGTCTGCGCCGATGAGGCTGATGACATCTGGCTCTTCCTGCATTCGGGCTCACGCGGCATCGGCAACAAGATCGCCCAGCACCACATCGGCGTCGCCCAGCATGTATCGCGGAAAAACCAGATCCGCCTGCCCCACCCGGACCTTGCCTACCTCGACGAGGGCACGCCACAGTTCGACCGGTACATGGCAGAGCTGCGCTGGGCCCAGCACTTCGCGCTCCTGAACCGGGAGGAAATGATGGACCGGGTCAGCGCCCAGTTCGGCCGCTGGGCCGGCGGGCCGGTGCAGGAGCAGGAAAGGATCAACTGCCACCACAACTTCACCCAACAGGAAACCCACCACGGCAGGGCCGTCTGGGTGTCCCGCAAGGGCGCCATCAAAGCCGAGAGCGGCGATCCGGGACTGATCCCGGGGTCCATGGGGACGGCGTCGTACGTGGTGGAAGGCCTGGGCAATCCCGCATCCCTGAACTCCTCGCCCCACGGGGCGGGCCGGGAGTACTCCCGCAATGCCGCCCGCAGGACCTTTACCCTGGACGAGCTGAAGAAGGCGATGCGGGGGATCGAATTCCGGGCTTCGGAGGCGTTCATCGACGAAATCCCGGCCGCCTACAAACCCATCGACCAGGTGATGCAGGACGCCGCGGACCTCGTGACCGTCCGGCACAAGCTGCGGCAACTGATCAATGTCAAGGGAAACTGAAGCCGTTCGCGCGCTCAGCCCAGGTCCGGTTTCCTCTTCAGGGTGGCCTGGAGCAGGTAGGTGGTCTGCCGGCTGCACTGCTTAATCCGCCGCAGGTGGGCCGCAGCCAGGTGGGGGAGCGCTACCGTCGGATCAGTGTCGATGATGTCGTGGCGCATGTCCTGTTCCAGGTCGTAGGCCAGGCCCGCCAGCCGTTCCGCTCCCACCATCTGGCTTGATGTCTTGAGGCTGAGGACAGCGTCCAGGGCCCCTGTCACATCACCTGTGGTCAGGGCTTGGCGCAGTTTTTCATTCCGTTCGGGCAGTTGGGCGATGAAATTCTGCACGAACACTTTCCAGACACCTTCATCGTCTTCTAGTTCTTC
Source organism: Arthrobacter sp. Ha26 (assembly GCF_059091705.1). Classification (NCBI taxonomy): domain Bacteria; kingdom Bacillati; phylum Actinomycetota; class Actinomycetes; order Micrococcales; family Micrococcaceae; genus Arthrobacter; species Arthrobacter sp. Ha26. Next base: position 421,033 of record NZ_JBNHGX010000001.1, on the reverse strand, counting down.
GCGCAGCCTCTCCAGCACGGAGGGGTCCAGGAGCGGTGGATAACCGTCTGCCTGGGTCACCGCCCGCCTCCACTGCCAGCGCCCGACGCGACCGGGTGACCCACATGCCTGCATAGCTCGATACCCATGACATGCCCCTAGAAGTCAATTCATCCATGAGCCTCCCAGCAGGACTATTTATGGACGCTACGTGGCAGGGGCCCTGGAAACACGAGTAGTGGGTACTCGAATCCTGCGTGCAGCAGCCGGAGCGGTCTCCAAGTGGTAGTGCGGAGACTGGTGAAATGTGACGCTGGATGAACCTGCGTGACCCCCCGTTTCCACTTCATTGAACGGGTTTGGGTCACTCCCTATGGTGAAACAATGACTAGTTCCAAGCCCGGGATGACCCGCATCGTGGCAGGCGAAAGCGCTGTTCCCCAGCGCAAGCGTGCCATCGAGGCCGCCTTGGCCATTGGGCTGGTCCTGCTGATCGCCCTTGGCGCCGTGGTGGCCTCCACCGTTTCCCGTAACACGGAGGCCCAGGCGGTTGAACCCACGCCCGCGGCGGAACTGAAGCTGGGCTATTTCGGCAACGTCACGCACGCGCCTGCGCTCGTGGGCATCAAGGAGGGCTTCCTGGCCGAAGCCCTGGGCAGCACCGCGCTCAGCACCGAGACCTTCAACGCCGGCCCGGCAGCCATCGAGGCGCTGAATGCCGGCGCCATCGACGCCGCGTACGTCGGCCCCAACCCTGCCATCAACTCCTTCGCCAAAAGCCAGGGGGAGTCGGTGAGGATCATTGCGGGTGCCGCTGCCGGTGGCGCCCAGCTGGTGGTGAAACCGGAGATCAACTCGGCGGCAGACCTCAAGGGCAAGACCCTGGCTTCCCCCCAACTGGGCGGCACCCAGGACGTTGCCCTGCGGGCCTGGCTGGCGGACCAGGGCTACAAAACCAACGTTGACGGCAGCGGCGACGTCGCCATCAACCCCACCGAGAATGCCCAGACCCTGAAGCTGTTCCAGGATGGAAAGCTCGACGGCGCGTGGTTGCCCGAGCCCTGGGCGTCACGCCTGGTGCTCCAGGCCGGAGCGAAAGTACTGGTGGACGAAAAGGACCTGTGGGACGGTACGGGCACCGGCAAGCCTGGCGAATTCCCCACCACGGTCCTGATCGTGAACCAGAAGTTCGCGGCAAGCCACCCCGATACGGTGAAGGCGCTCCTGGCCGGCCACGCGAAGTCCGTGGCGTGGCTGAATGAAGCTCCCGCCGGGGAGAAAGCCGCGGTCATCAACGCGGCCCTGCAGGAATCAGCGGGCGCAGCCCTGGCGGACGACGTCCTGGCCCGGTCCCTCACCAACATCACCTTCACCCTGGACCCGCTGGCCGGAAGCTATCCCCGGCTGCTGCAGGACGGTGTGGAGGCCGGCACCACCAAGCAGGCCGACCTCAACGGGCTCTTCGACCTCCGCCCGCTCAATGACGTGATTAAAGACGGCGGCAGCGGTATTGACCCGCTGTCCGCTGCCGGCCTCGGCCAAAACTGACTGACCCTCCACCCACCTACCTAAGGACGGCACCATGCCAGTCGTACTGGAAAACCTGGGCAAGCGCTTCGGCGACGGCGCCCCGGTGCTGGACGACGTCAACGCCAACATCGGCCAAGGCGAGTTCGTCGCCCTCCTCGGTGCCTCCGGCTGCGGCAAGTCCACCCTGCTGAACATCATCGCCGGACTTGAAGCGCCGACGTCGGGCGCCCTGGAAGTGCCGAGCGACGGTGCCGCGTTTATGTTCCAGGACGCTGCGCTGTTCCCCTGGCTCACGGCCCGGGAGAATATCGAACTGGCCCTCAAACTCCGCGGCATGGGAAAAGCCGAGCGCAAGGCCAAGGCGCAGGAGCTCCTTGAACTGGTGCACCTCGGGACCGCCGGCGACAAGCGCCCCCACGAGCTGTCCGGCGGCATGCGCCAACGGGTGTCCCTGGCCCGGTCGCTGGCCCAGGACCGGCAGCTGCTGCTCATGGACGAGCCCTTCGCCGCCCTGGACGCCATCACGCGCGACCTGCTGCACGACGAACTGGAGCGGATCTGGAAGGAAACCGGCCGCACCATCGTCTTCGTGACCCACAACGTGCGTGAGGCCGTCCGGCTGGGCCAGCGCGTTCTGCTGCTTTCCTCCCGCCCGGGACGCGTGGTCCAGGAATGGGCAGTCACCGAGGAACACCGAACCGACGCCGGACTTGCCGGCCAGCTGACCGGGGTAATCACCGCCCGGCTGCGTGAGGAGATTCGCCGCCATGCCAAGTAATCAGACACCTCTCGCCGAAGCGCCTTCCGAACCCACTGAGACCCGGCACATCCATGCCGCCTTGACGAGGACTTCGAACGGGCACGAGGACCTGCGGGAGCTTGAGTCCGGGCTGGACTCCCTGCAGTCCGACGCCGACCGTAAGCACCGGATCGACTGGAGCCGGGTGCTCCTGCCCATCGCCGCCCTGGTGGCTTTGGTGCTCATCTGGCAGTTCTACGTCTCCCTGGGGCTGAAGCGCCGCGACCTGGTGCCCGGTCCGCTGGATGTGGTGAGCCAGATGGGTGTCCTCTGGAGTGACGGCAAACTCCAGGAAGCGGTCTGGACCTCCATGCAGCGCGGGGTGGTGGGTTTTGTGATCAGCGTTGCCATCGCAACTCCTGTGGGCCTGCTGCTGGCCCAGGTGGCTCCGCTGCGCCGGGCTTTTGGGCCACTGATTTCCGGCCTCCAGGTGCTCCCGTCCGTGGCATGGGTTCCGGCGGCCATCATCTGGTTCGGCCTCACCGACGCCACCGTGTACTTCGTGATTTTTATGGGCGCCATTCCCTCCATCATCAACGGGCTCATTTCCGGCGTGGACCAGATCCCGCCGCAGTACCGCCGCGTGGGGACCGTCCTGGGCGCATCACGGCTCCAGATGGCGCTGCAGATCATCCTTCCGGCTGCGTTGCCCGGGTACCTGAGCGGTCTCAAACAGGGCTGGGCCTTCTCGTGGCGCTCGCTCATGGCCGCGGAGATCATCGCTGTGGGCGGCACGATCGGTTTCGGCCTGGGCTCGCTGCTGGACCAGGGCCGGCAGCTGTCCGACATGGCCGTGGTGATGGCGGCAATCCTGCTGATCCTCGCCGTTGGCATCCTGATCGAGCTGCTGGTGTTCGCGCCCATTGAGAAGCGCCTCCTGCGCAGCCGCGGCCTCCTCTCGGGGAGCACGCGCTAAGCGAGCCCGCACTTGCGTTCAACAAAGCCCGACGGCGACTCCCGCCGTCGGGCTTTGCCGTGTCCGTACGACGGCAGCCCCCGGTACGTTACGCAGCGTTACCTTGCGTGACCTGTTGTTGCTCGGCCTTTGTGGGCGATTGTGACGCGGCCCTACCGTTGATTCATGGCAATTCAGGATATCTACCCCACAGCACTGCGCCTCCTGGGCCGCCCCGTGCTGGTGGTGGGCGGCGGCCCGGTGGCTGCCCGCCGCGCCAAGGGCCTGCTCGATGCCGGTGCCCGCGTCACCGTCGTGGCTCCGGTTGCCTCCGCTGCGCTTCAGGAACTGGCCGACGCCGGCCTCCTTACCTGGGAGCAGCGCACCTACCTTCCGTCCGACGTCGACGGCGTGTGGTTCGTCCAGACCGCCACCGGTGATTCGGCCGTGGACGCCCAGGTCTCTGCCGACGCCGAGGCGCAGCGCGTCTGGTGCGTCAACGCCTCGGACCACGAAGCCTCCGCCGCCTGGACCCCCGCCGTCGCAGAAGTGGACGACGTCAAAGTCGCCGTAAACGCCGGCGGTGACCCGCGCCGGGCCATGGCGGTCCGTGACGCCGTCGCCACCGCGCTTGAAACCGGTGACCTGCCGCTGCGCCGCCGCCGGGCCGCCCGCAACGGTTCCGTAGCCCTGGTGGGGGGCGGTCCCGGTGACGCCGGCCTCATCACCGTCCGCGGCCGCCGGCTCCTGGGCCAGGCGGACGTCGTGGTCGCAGACCGCCTGGGCCCCCGCGAACTGCTCAATGAGCTGGCACCGGATGTCCGCGTCATCGAGGTTGGCAAAACTCCCGGCCACCACCCCGTGCCGCAGTCGGACATCAACCGGATCCTGGTCGAGGAAGCCCTCAAGGGCCACCGCGTGGTCCGGCTCAAGGGCGGGGACCCCTACGTACTGGGCCGTGGCGGCGAGGAAGCTGAATACTGCCGCCAGCACGGCGTCGAGGTTGAAGTTGTTTCCGGCGTCACGTCCGCGATCTCCGTTCCCGCCGCCGCGGGAATTCCGGTGACCCACCGCGGCCTCGCGAAAGGTTTCAGCGTGGTGACCGGCCACGAGGAACTTTCGGAGGTGCCGGCCCGCCCGGACCACACCGTGGTGCTCCTGATGGGCGTGGGCCAGCTGCGTGAATCGGCGTCCGCGCTGGGCGAAGCCGGCCTGCCCGCCTCCACACCGGTTGGTATCGTGGAGAACGGTTACCTGCCGAATCAGCGCGTCACCATCGGCACGCTGGGTTCCATAGCTGACCAGGCGGAAGCCGCCGGTGTGGCCAACCCGGCAGTCATAGTCATCGGCGACGTGGTGCGCGTGAGCCCGTTCGCCCCGCTGCACTTCAAAACCGCTGACTACGGCACCACCACCCCCAACAGCCCCCGCAAGACCCAAAGCTCCAAGACCCAAAGCTCCACCGCGGACAAGCCCCGCGTCCTCACCACCTAGCCCCCACCCAACCGGGTAGCGCCACGTGTCGTTTTGAACCCTCATAACGGCACTTAGCGCTACTTGGTTGGGACGGATCGAAGAAAAGGAACACAGCCGTGTCATCAAGCACCACCGTAGGTTCTGCCGACCGTCCGCTGCGCGTCGCCGTCGTGGGCTCCGGCCCGGCAGGCGTCTACGCCGCGGACATCCTCACCAAAAGCGAAGCCGTCAAGAGCGGCGAGCTGACCGTGAGCATCGACCTCTTTGACCGCTACCCGGCACCCTACGGCCTGATCCGCTACGGCGTGGCCCCGGACCACCCCCGCATCAAGGGCATCGTCAACGCCCTGCACAAGGTCCTGGACCGCGGCGACATCCGCTTCTTCGGCAACGTGGATTACGGCACGGACCTCACCATCGAGGACCTGCGCACCCACTACGACGCCGTCATCTTCGCCACCGGCGCCATCAAGGACGCGGACCTGAACATCCCCGGCATCGAGCTGGACGGCTCCTACGGCGGCGCGGACTTCGTCTCCTGGTACGACGGCCACCCCGACGTTTCCCGTGAATGGCCGCTGGACGCCAAGGAAATCGCCGTGATCGGCAACGGCAACGTGGCCCTGGACGTGGCCCGCGTCCTGTCCAAGCACGCCGACGACCTTCTGGTCTCCGAAATCCCGGACAACGTCTACGCTGGACTGAAGGCCTCGCCCGTCACGGACGTACACGTCTTTGGCCGCCGCGGCCCGGCCCAGGTCAAATTCACCCCGCTGGAGCTGCGCGAGCTGTCCCACTCCAAGGACGTGGACATCATCCTGTACCCGGAGGACTTCGAGTTCGACGAGGAATCCGACCGCCAGATCCAGACGAACAACCAGACCAAAACCATGGTGGGCACGCTCACCAACTGGATCGCCGAGCAGCCCGAGGACCTCTCCGAGCTCAAGGCCTCCCGCCGCCTGCACCTGCACTTCCTGCACAGCCCGGTGGAAATCTATGACGACGCCGAGACGCCGGGCAAAGTGGCCGGCATCAAGTTCGAGCGCACCGAGCTGGACGGAACGGGCAACGCCCGCGGCACCGGCGAATTCGTCGACTACCCCGTCCAGGCCGTCTACCGCGCCATCGGCTACTTCGGTTCCGCACTGCCCGAGGTGGAGTTCGACCACAAGAAGGGCGTCATCCCGAACGATGGCGGCCGCGTCCTGGATGCCTCAGGCACCCACGTGCCGGGAATCTACGCCACGGGCTGGATCAAGCGCGGACCCGTCGGCCTGATCGGCCACACCAAGGGCGATGCCCTGGAGACCGTGACCTACCTGCTCGAAGACCGCGAAAACCTTCCCGTGGCTGCCGCTCCGGCAGAGGACGCCGTCGTGGAGCTCCTCGACGCCCGCGGCGTGAAGTTCACCAGCTGGGAAGGCTGGCTGGCCCTGGACGCCCACGAACTCGCCCTTGGCGCCGCTGCCACGGAGGCCGGCGGCTCGCACGGTGTTGAGGTCAAGCGTGAGCGCATCAAGGTAGTGCCGCGCGAGGACATGGTCGCCATTTCCCGCGACGGCGTCGCCGCCCAGGTCTAACCAGCACAGAGAGGCGGAGCTTTTTCGCGCCCGGCCCGGGAGGGTAGCGGGCGCGAAAAGGCTCCGCCCTGGTTTAAGCGGCCTGGTGCAGTTAACCCGCCCGGGCTACTTTCCTGCCCCGCCCGCTGCCATCAGCTCCAGCCGCTTGAGCGTCTCCCGGTTGCGCAGGGTGATCATGGGGTCGCGCAGCGCCTTGGGGATTTTCCGGCCGGGCCCCCGGATGGCATCCTCAGCGATGGTGACCAGGCACTGGTTGCCTTGGTCCTGCAGGGTGATCAGCACTTTCGCCTCACCCAGCGGCCAGCCGCGCGCCACCAGTTCCAGCGACTTACCCGGCTCGGAAGCCGTCACCCGCGTGCTGTCGTTGATCACCATCGGCCAGGCGCCCACGGAGTGGTGGAGGCGCGATCCGGCCTGCGGCCACGTGTCATCCACTGCACGGATCCGCGAGGCGCCCACCACCCAGCCGGAGTAGAGCCAGCCATCGGCGATGACCCGCCACACATCGGCGGCGGGGGTGTTGAACAGCTGTGACACGGTGGACATGGCGGTCCTTCCTATAGTGGCTGGGCTCTGCTGGCTGCCTGCGGTTTCCGGACGTTCCACGGCGGCCTGTTCGACTCCGGGACGCACGACGGCGGGCGGTGCGGGCTGCTGCGCGGTCTGGTAGGAGCGCTCCCGGAGGCGGCGGGTCCATGGGTAGGCTTGGGCGCCGGGCGGCACGTTTTCGAGCGGGTTGAAGCGCAGGGGCGTATCGGTTGGTTCCGGGGCGGCCTGCAGCCTCAGTTCGCCGCACTGCCGCCACGCACCTGCAGGCTTGGCCCAGTACAGCCCGAGAACCCAGCGCGCGGACACCACCGAGCCGCCCGGCATACTGATGGTCCGCAGCCCGAGCAGCACGGGACCTCTCCGGCCGCGGTAGGGCATCAACGTGGTCAGGGTTGTGGTGGAGATGTTGTATTTGGGCCGGAGCAGGTACCTGGCCGGCAGTTGCCAGCCGGTGGAGGCGAAGAGAACATCCGCCTCGCTGCCGACGGGCACTCCGCCTGAAGCCCCGCCGTCCGACGCTGTCGCCGACGCCCCGGACGGCGTGACGCGAAGGGCCAGGCCCAGGATGTCAGGGAGCTTGGACGGCAAGCCCACCGAACGCGAGAAGCGTGCCTCAATGCTGTCGATGCCTGGGGTGTCGAGCCAGTCCAGGCCGCTCGGCTCGCCGGAGTTCCCGGTCCGGGTCAGTTCTCCGCTGAGGCTAATGCCCTTGGGGTGGATGGGGCGCCCGGGCCGGGCCATCTTGAGGACCCTGAACAGGCCCGCGAAGGCACGGCCTGCCGCCTCCGAAACCCCAGGGGCGGGGTCCGGCGGGGCGGCGCCGCGCTGTATCGGGCGGTCCTGCAGCAAGTCCGTCATGCTTCCTTCCTACCCAGAAAAACCGGAACTACATCCGGCCGAACCGCGACCGGATCAGGGCGAAGATTCCGTAGGCTATGAATCCGGCGCCAATGGCCACCAGCAGGGAGGGGCCGAACGGGTGGTCGCGGAGCGCCTTGAGGCTGCCGTCCAGCCCTGTTGATTCGTTGGCGTCGTGCTTGGCGGCGGCAATCACAAAGAGCAGCCCGGTGAGGCCCAGGGCGGCACCTTTGGCGATGTGGCCGGAAATGCCCAGTCCGTCGATAAGCCGGCCGCGGCGGGTGCCGTCAAAGTGGAAAAGCTCTTCCTTGAAGCCGCGCCGGACACCCTTGAAGACGAAGTAGATGCCTATGCCGATGATGGTCAGGCCCAGTCCCACCAACGCCCACAGGCCCCAGGGAGTGGCCATCAGTGAAGCGCTGAAATCCTTGGTGCTCTCGCCGGAGTCGCCCCGCAGGCCCACGGCGAAACCCGCGAAGCTGAGGCCCACACTGCCGTAGGCGATGGCCAGGAAGCCGGACGAGATCAGCTTGGATATGCGCTCCTTGCGGGGCTGGCGGCGGGCCCGGAGCGTGGCTTCGCTGGCCTGCCACAGAGCCAGGCCGAGACAAGCCGCCACGCACACCCACATCACTACGGGACCCCACGCGTTGGCCGCGAGCTGTTCGATGGCGCCGGTGGGTTCAGCTTCTCCGGGCTGGCCGAACGCCACGGCGATGGCGATGGCCCCGATAATGACATGCAGCAGGGCCATCACGGCGAACCCGGTCCGCGCCAGGACGTCCAGCGCCGGGTGGTTCGAGGCCTCCTCGACGGCATCCGCTGCCTGGCTAAGGGTGGATTCGCTGTCCGACATCTGCTAGCCGTTCATGGGTCCTTCGGCGCGGATCTTCTCCGCGCCGGGCCCCTCGACGTGGACCGTGCAGCGGACCACCAGCTGTCCGGGAGCGTTCTCAAGCTCCACCAGGGAATCGTGTCCGCTCAGCACCGTGAAGACCTCGGAGCCCGGCACCACAGCTACGCCCTTCGCTTTTGCTGTGTCCCGGGCATTGCCGAAAGCCTCACGCTGAAGCCGGTCCACGTAGCTGTCGTCATCTTCACGGGCGGGGTCCCCGAAGGCCCAGCCGAACAAACTGCCTGTAGTTCCCATGCCGAAGATATTACGCGGTCCGCATGTGTAAGACGGGCTTTCGTAACATTAGTAAGTGTGCTTACCATAGGCGGACCATGACCTCGATGGGACACGGCAAGTGAAGTCCACAGGCGCGGCATCTGAAACCAGTTCAACGTTAGGAATGCACATCATGGCAGGAAACCTCATTGCCCGGTCAGTTCACGACCTGACGGCAGCAGCATGGTTCGGTGGATCCCTGATGGGTGCCATCGGCCTGAACGGCGCAGCGGCGGCGGCCAAGGACCCATCCGAGCGCACCCGGCTTTCCAGCGCGGGCTGGATGAAGTGGGCGCCGTTCCAGACGGCGGCGTTCGCCTCGCACCTGGTGGCGGACCTCGCCATCGCCTGGGAAAACAAGGAGCGGATCGCCAAGCAGGACGGCGTGGCCAGGGACACCGCGATCAAAACGGCGGTGACGCTGGCGGGCGCTGCCGTGACGCTGTACTCCGGCATCCTTGGCAAGAAGGTGGAGAAGCTGGCGGACCAGGGTGCCGAGGGTGCCACGGAGCCGCGGCCGGATGCTTCCGATGAACTCAAGGCGGCCCAGCAGCAGCTCAAGATGCTGCAGTGGGCCATCCCCGCGTTCGCCGGCCTCGTGGTCATCCTGGGCGCGAAGCACGGGGAGATGCAGCGGCCCAAGAACGTGTTCGCCGGCCTGCAGCGCTAACCTGCAACCAGAAAAGTAAGCGACGCGGAAAAAGGCTGGCGCACCCGGAATGCCGGGTGCGCCAGCCTTTTTGCGCCTCGAAAACGAACCGGACCGGCGCTGGCTTAGACGGGCTGGCTGTTGGGCGGCGGCAGGTTCGGGTTCATGTCCTCCATGTTCGGATCCTCCGCGGTCCAGACCTGGATGATGGCCCAGGCGACGGCGGCCAGCGGCACGGAGAGCACCGCACCTACGATGCCCGCCAGGATGGTCCCGGCTGTCAGTGCCATCAGGATAACCAGGGCGTGTAGCTGCAGGGACTTGCCCATCACGATGGGCTGCAGGAGGTCGCCCTCGAGCTGGTTGACGGCCACCACCACGGCCACCACGATCAGGGCAACAATGGGCCCGTTTGCCACCAGTGCAACCAGGGCGGCCAGGATTCCCGCGACGGTGGCGCCCACCAGCGGCACAAACGCGCCGATGAACACGATGATGGCCAATGGAAAGGCCAAGGGAACCTGCATGATCAGCAGCGCAGCGCCGATGGCCACGGTGTCCACCAGTGCCACGATGGCGGTGCCGCGCACATACCCGCCCAGCACCTCAAGGGTGCGGCTGCCTACCCGCCGCAGCTTCGCTTCCCGCTGGCCGCTGAAAGGCCGGAGGAAGAAGCTCCAGATTTTCGCGCCGTCCTTGAGGAAGAAAAACAGGATGACCACCATCAGGCTGGCCCCGGCGATGAACTCGGTGACCACGGAGAGGCCTGTGATGGCGCCGGAGCGGACTTGGCTGCTGGCAGCGAACTGTACGATCCCCTCACGGGCCTGGTCCAGCTGCTCCTGTTGGACGGGAACCGGGCCGGTCAGCAGGAACTGCTCCAGCTCGTCCAGGCCGGAGGACGCCTGTGCCGCCAGCTCGCCCCACTGGTTCCGGACGGAAAAGAAGATGACGGTGGAAATGCCGGCGAGCAACGCCAGCAATGCCACGAAGGCAATGCCGGTGGCCACTCCTCCCGGGATGCCGCGGCGCCGGAGCATGTTGACGAAGGGTCCGATCGCCGCTGCCAGGATCAGTGCGATCAGGACCGGGATGACCAGCAGCTTGATCTGCATCAGCGCGTAGACGGACACCACGGCTACGGTGAGGATCAGCAGGACCTGGGCGGAGCGGGCGCCCACCCTGCCCAGCCCGTCAGCCCAGAGCGCACCGGGCTGTTTGGCTTCAAGCTTCTTTCCGGCCACATCCGGGGCTTGCGCGTGGGGGACGCCCTCAGCGGTGTTGCCGTGCTTGTCCGCACCTGCCGGCGGCAGCGGCTGCGGGGTGTCGGTGCCCGGCACCTGTTCTGTCAGGCGTGTTGGTTGCGCCATGGAGACTCCTCAATCATCGGCAGGTGCCCGTGTGCCCTGTGGTGCGCGGATATGCCCGCAGGAGACAACCTTGTGTCAAATAGTAAGCCTACTGACTGATTGGAGAGCGTGAAACCCCGCCGGGCTATGCCGCCAACCACTCCGCGCAGGAGTTGAGGTTCCGGTTGACGGTGGCCACGGCCGCGTCCTCATCGCGCTGCTCGATGGCCTCAAGGAGGAGGTCGTGCCCCTCATGCTGTAGCCCGTCGAACCCCGGCCGGCGGAGCTGCTTGAGCATGTCCTCATGCACCACGGCGCCGAAACTGACGTAGAGCTCATGCAGCAGGGGATTGCCGGAAGCCTGGGCCACCCGCTCATGGAAACCCCAGTCGGCTCGTGCCCAGGCCTCGTAGTCCTCGCTGTTCCAGGCATGGGTGCGGTCGGTAAGGAGGGCACCCAGGGCGGCGACGTCGTCGGCCGTGGCATTGCGCGCCGCCAGCCGGGCCGCCTGGGTGTCCAGGCCGAGCCTGACTTCCAGGATGTGCGCCTCGGTGTGGTCCTGGTACATGCGGCGGGCGGCGCCGGAGATTTCGCTGGTGGCCCGCACGTAGGTGCCGTCGCCGCGGCGGACTTCCAGCATTCCGCTGTGAGCCAGGGCTTTGATGGCTTCGCGGAGGGTGCCGCGCGAGACGCCCAAGCCGGTCATCAGGCCGGTTTCGGAGGGGATGCGCTGGTGGAGCGGCCATTCGCCCGAATGGATCATGGCGCGCAGCTTTGCCGTGACTTCCTCTGCAAGCGGCGGGCGGTGGGAAGGGCTAAGAGCCACGGCGTCCTACTTCCCCTCGATGGCGGCGGAACGGGTGGATCCGGCAGAGCCGACGGCGGCAACCCCGGCCCCGCCCGCCGCGCCGCGGGTCATCGCCTTGCCCGTGATCAGGTGCGCCACCACGATCTGGACCAGTGCAAGGGCCAGGAGCAGGGCAAGGGGCAGGATCCAGCCGCCGGTGGCGCTGTGCAGCAGGCCCATGCCGAAAGGGCCCGCGGTGGCGAGCAGATATCCACTGGACTGGGCCAGCGTGGACAGGGCCGTGGTTTCGGCTGTACTTGCTCCACTGCGGCTGATCATCACCATCACCAGGGGGAAGATGCCCAGCCCGAACCCCAGCAGCACGGCAGGAACAACCGCCAGCGCCACCGGCAGCACCAGGAGCAGCACCAGCCCCACGGCCATGGTGATGCTCACCAGGTAGAACGCCGGGCGCAGCATGCCGGGACGGGAGCCAAGGGCAATCAGCAGCATGCCGGCAGGAACGGACACCAGCTGCATCAGCCCGAACATCAGCCCGCTGTCCGAGGCGTCCATGCCCATGGTGGTGAGCATGTAGGGGAACCAGCTCAGGAGGGCATAGGCCAGCAGGGCCTGAAGCGTGAAGATGGCGGTCAGCAGCTGCCCTCTCCGGGTCCGCAGCAGGGGCCAGGGGGACACAGGCCGAGTGGTGGTCCGGGTGCGGTTGCGGTGTGCGTGCAGGGCCACCGGGAGGAAGCCCAGGAAAGCGGCCACAGCGGTGAAGCCGATGGCGCCCACAGCGGCAGACGGCGATCCGAGGGCCTGCGCCAGCGGAACCACGGCGACGGCGGTGACCGTGGCGCCGGTGGTCATCGTCACCGTATAAACGGCAGTCATCAGGGACGTCCGCTGCGCGAAGTGCTCACGGATGAAGGACGGCACGGCCACATTGCAGATTGCCAGTCCGGACATCCCCACTATGCTGCCCAGCACCAGCATGCCGGTGGCGGGGATACCGCGGAGCAGGAGCCCGCCGGCCAGCATGGCAAGGGAGAGCAGGATGGCCTTCTCCACGCCCAGCTTGCCCGTGAGCCAGGACGTGCCCGCGCCCGCGACGGCAAAGCACAGCGTAGGGATCGATGGGATGATCGCAGCCACCAGCGCCCCATAACCAAGAACCAGCTGCAAATCGTGCAGCAGGGCCGACGCTCCGGTAATTCCTGCCCGCAGGTTGAGCCCGATCAGCACCAGGGCGATCACACCGAACACGACGGCGGAGCGCGGTTTAGGCGGTGCGCTTGCCGGCGTGCCTGCGGCGGCGGGCGCCGGCGCCGCCGCGGCCACATTGCCGGGAGCGGACGCAGCGGCAGCCGGGGCGGACGCGCGGACGGCGGGGGAAGGTGCTTTGTAAGGTGCGACAGGAGTGGGGGCGGGGGAGGAAGGGGCGGGCATCTTTCAAGGCTAAAGGTTAGACGTTTGATGTTTCCAGTTTTGTGGGGAACCTCTCCCGGCTCATTCCACCGGGCAATAGACTGCCAGCGGGGGCAGGACGCCGATACGGTCCGCCCAGGCAGGGATCAAGGCGGAAGGACGGCTGTGGTGGCTTCCCAGGGAATCGAGATCGAGAAGAAGTTCGACGTCGGGGACGACGCCGCAGTGCCGGCGCTGGAAGAACTGCCCGGCGTGGTCCGCGTTGGAAGTCCCCATACTGCCGTCCTTGAGGCTGTCTATTTCGATACCAGCGAGCACATTCTCGCTTCCCGCCGGATCACCCTGCGCCGCCGGACCGGAGGAACCGACGCCGGATGGCACCTGAAGCTGCCTCCGGCAACATCCGCGGGGGCAGCAGCGCAGCAGCGCCGCGAGGTGCACGCGCCCCTGGGCCGGCCCGACGCCGTCCCGGACAGCCTGTTGGCGCACGTGCAGGCATATCTGCGCGGAACCGCCGTGTTGCCTGTGGTCCGGCTGGAGACCCGGCGGACCACACACGCACTGTACGGCGAGGACGGAGTCCATCTGGCCGACCTGGCGGACGACCATGTGGAAGCCAGCCGCTTGGGCCAGGAGGACACGGCGGGTCAACCGGAAAGGTGGCGCGAGTGGGAACTTGAACTCGTCGACGGCGGACCGGAGCTTTTTGCCCCTGCCGGAGAACTCCTCTCGACGGCCGGTGCACGGCCTGCCGCCCATGCCAGCAAGCTGGCCCGCGCCCTCGGCAGCGGCGGGGGCGGCGCCGCAGTGGAGGAGCAGGAAAGCACAACGCCGCTCCTTGCCGGGAAGAAGGCTCCGGCGGCCGCCGTGGTCACCGTCTATGTGACGGAGCAATTGCGCCAACTCCTTGGCCAGGACGCTGCGGTGAGGCTCGAGGAGCCCGAGGGCATCCACAACATGAGGTCCGCCCTGCGCCGGCTCCGCTCAGTGCTGGGCGCGTACCGGAAGCTTTACCGCGCGGTACCCGTCCGGCGCCTGCGCGATGAGCTCGACTGGCTGGGCGGGATCCTGGGGGATCCCCGGGACTCGGAGGTGGTGCTGGACAGGTTGCGGCGGGATCTTGACGCGCTCCCGCCGGGGGCGGGCAAGGACGCCGTCCGGGAGCAGGTGGAGCGAAAGGTCGGGCCCGCGTTCGACGCCGGTTACCGCCGCGTCCAGGAGGCGTTGCAGTCCGAGCGCTATTTCCGCTTGCTGGACAATCTTGAAGACTTCCGTGACCACCCGCCGGTGCGCGCCGAGGCCGTGGCACCGGGCCGCAGGCTCGCGGCGAAGGCCGTGGATAAAGCCGTCCGCCGGCTCCGGCGTTCCCACAAGGCGGCCCGCGAGGCCAGGCGCGGCAATGACCACGAAAACGCACTCCACCAGGTGCGCAAGGACGCCAAGTGGTTGCGCCATGTGGCTGAGTCGGCGGCACTGGTAACGGCAAAACGTGCAGGCAAAGTCGCCAAGGCCGCCCACAAGCAGCAGAAAATCCTCGGCGATTTCCACGACGCACTGGTCGTCCGGAACCTGCTGCAGGACCTCGAATCCGGCCCCGGCGTGGCAGAATCCACCGCCGAAGCCCTGGCGGCCCTCCAGATGCGCCAGGCGGAACACATGGATGCTGCTGCGGCCAAGTACCGCAAGGCCCGGAAGAAGTCCCGCAGCCTGCTGCGCCGCGGGGTCATGTAGCGCGTGCGGATCTACTTCCCCTGCCGGGCGGACAGCCGGGCCACCGCAAGTGCAAGCCAGAGCTGCACGCGGTCGGTGGTGACCGCGGGGTCGTAGCCCGTCAGTTCCGTGATTTGCGCAAGCCGGTAGCGGACAGTGTTCCGGTGCAGGGTGAGTTCCTCGGCGACGGCGGCAACGGAACCGTTGTTGTTCAGGTAGCTTTCCAGCGTGGTCATCAGCTCGGCACCGTGGGCGGCGTCGAACGTCCGCAGCGGATTCAGCGATTCGTGCGCCATATCCGCCAGCGGCACGTCCTCGCTGGCCAGGAGCAGCGACGTCAGGCTCAGCCGCTCCGGCTCGTTGACGGGCAGCCCGTGGCCGGCCGCATCCCGCGCCTCGAAGTAGCTCCAGCGCAGACCGTTCGGCTTCGTGTAGGCGCCGCCGATGCCGATCGTGGCATGGATGCCCGCCTCAGCCAGGTGGTCACTCAACTTCCGCGCCAGTGCCGGCGCCGCTCCGCCGTCGTCATTCATCACCAGCACCAGATCCTTTCCCACCACCGCGGCAACGCACTTTTCCAGTTCCCGCGGCACCGAGGTACTCACCAAGGCCTTGTGATGGGCGGCCGAAACGGCCAGCAGCACCACGTTCTTGCGGGTGCTGTTGATGCCCACCCCGGCCAGGCGGCGCTGCGCCTCGCTGGTTTCGAGGGATCCGTGGATCACGTCCTCCAGCACCTGCCCGCACAGGGCGCGCTCGGCCTGGCGCTGCTTGACCATGTTGTTCAGCTCAACGCTGATCAGGTTCTGGGCGTACCCGACGATCCCGGAGTCCTCAAAGGGCTTGCGGACCCACAGGGTGCAGGCGTCGCGCCGGCCGGTGGGGATGGGGTAGGAGGCCCAGGTGTCCGCCTGCGGATTGTCCTTGCTGCTGTTGTACAGCTGGGCCGTGAACTGGGTCAGCGCGATTTCCGTCCGCAGCATGCCGCCCAGGTGTTTCAGCAGCTCCGCCAGGCCGCCGCCCGTGAGGAGCGCCCGCGCCAGGACCTGGTGCCCGGCGATCAGCCGTTCCAGCTTGGAATAGTGGTCCGCCGACTGGGCGTCCGCCACGAGCTTGCCGATGGCGATGAACGGCGTCTCGTAAGGCACCTCCACCACGGGAAGTCCCCAGCGGTTGGCCTCGGCAAGCAGCGCCGGCGGCACTGCCTCATGCGAGAGCCCCACGCCGAAACCGATGCCCACGGCGCCCGCCCGCTGCACCTGGCGGACAAAACGCCGCTGCTCGGGCGCCGACTTCAGCCGCAGGCCGGTGGTGAGGATGAGTTCGCCGCCGTTGATGAAGCGCTGCGGGTCCTCCAGTTCGGTCACTGCCACCCAGTTGATGTCCTGGTGCCAGGTGGTCTCGGCGACCCCCACTTTGGACAGGTTCAGGGATTTGACAGCCAGGAGGGCGGCAAGGGAAATGGCCATGAACCAAGGATAAACGGGCGCTAGTCAACCGCACTAAAAAGCAGCAGGAAGGGTGTGCAGGTGGCTATTCACCGCGCTGGGGTGCTGGCATAGGCTCAAGGCAGTCAGATCCATCTGTTCGACGCCGATGGCCCCCAGGAAAGAGGTTGCACACCGTGGTCCAAACCTTGCAGAACTTCATCAACGGTTCCTTCGTCACGCCCGCCGGTACCGGCACGCTGGACATCGTGAACCCCACCAACGGTGAAGTAGTGGCCCACTCACCCATCTCCAACCAGGCAGATGTGGACGCGGCCATGGCCGCAGCAAAGGAAGCCTTCAAGAGCTGGAAGCACGTCACGCCGGGCCAGCGCCAGCTGATGCTGCTGAAGCTCGCCGACGCCATCGAGGCCAACAGCGACGAACTGGTGGAGGCGCAGCACCGCAACACGGGCCAGGTGCGCTCGCTGATTGCCTCTGAGGAAGTTGCCGCCGGCGCGGACCAGCTGCGCTTCTTCGCAGGAGCCGCCCGCATCCTTGAGGGCAAGTCCGCCGGTGAGTACTTCGAGGGCCACACCTCCTACGTCCGCCGGGAACCCATCGGCGTGGTGGCCCAGGTGGCCCCCTGGAACTACCCGTTCCTGATGGCCATCTGGAAGATCGGCCCGGCGCTGGCAGCGGGCAACACCGTTGTCCTGAAGCCCTCGGACACCACCCCCGAATCCACCCTGGTTCTTGCCCGCCTCGCCGGCGACATCCTGCCCGCCGGCGTCCTGAACGTTGTGCTGGGCACCGGCCAGACCGGCGCGATGATGGTGGACCACAAAGTTCCCGGACTGGTGTCCATCACCGGTTCGGTCCGGGCCGGCATCGCCGTGGCCTCCGGTGCCGCTAAGAGCCTCAAGCGCGCCCACCTGGAGCTCGGCGGCAAGGCCCCGGCGATTGTGTTCAAGGACGCCGACATCAAGAAGAGCGCAGCGGCCATTGCCGAGTTTGCCTTCTTCAACGCCGGCCAGGACTGCACCGCCATCACCCGCGTGCTGGTGGAGGAATCCGTCCACGACGACGTTGTGGCCGCGATGGTGGAGCACACCAAAACCCTGCACACCGGCTCGCAGAACGACGAAGACAACTACTTCGGCCCGCTGAACAATGTGAACCACTTCAAGCAGGTTTCCTCGGTGGTGGAGAACCTTCCCGCGCACTGCCGGATCGAAACCGGCGGGCACCGGGCGGGGGAGAAGGGCTTCTTCTTTGAACCCACCATCGTCACCGGCGCCAAACAGACGGACAGCATCGTCCAGCAGGAAACGTTCGGCCCCGTGATTACCGTGCAGAAGTTCAGCACCGAGGCAGAAGCGGTGGAACTGGCCAACGACGTGGACTACGCCCTGGCCTCCAGTGTGTGGACCTCCAACCACGGCACCGCCATGCGCCTCAGCCGCGACCTGGACTTCGGCGCCGTCTGGATCAACACCCACATCCTGCTCACCGCCGAAATGCCCCATGGCGGCTTCAAGCAGTCCGGCTACGGCAAGGACCTCTCCATGTACGGCGTCGAGGACTACACGCGCATCAAGCACGTGATGTCCGCACTCGACGCCTGACATTCTCCCGGTTTTCAAGAAAGGCACCACCCAATGACCACCACCGCATCAGACATCACCTTCCGGCTGGAGCAGAAGCGCCGCGTGCAGGCCGACTTCCCGGGCCCCAAGTCCCTGGCCCTTGCTGAACGGCGCAAGTCCGTCGTCGCAGCCGGCGTCGCCTCGGGCGTCCCGGTCTACGTTGCAGACGCCGACGGCGGCATCATCCACGACGTGGACGGCAACTCCTTCATCGACCTCGGCTCGGGCATCGCGGTGACCAGCGTGGGCGCGTCCGATCCCGCCGTCGTCGGCGCCGTGAAGGAAGCCGTGGAGCACTTCACCCACACGTGCTTCATGGTGACCCCGTACGAGGGCTACGTGGCCGTAGCGGAGCAGCTGAACCGGCTCACCCCCGGCGACCACGAAAAGCGCACCGTGCTGTTCAACTCCGGTGCCGAGGCCGTGGAAAACGCCGTCAAGGTGGCCCGCCTCGCCACCGGGCGCGACGCCGTCGTCGCTTTCGACCATGCCTACCACGGCCGCACCAACCTCACCATGGCGCTGACCGCCAAGGCCATGCCGTACAAGACCAACTTCGGCCCGTTCGCGCCCGAGGTGTACCGCATGCCCATGAGCTACCCGTACCGCGAGGAAAAACCCTCAATCACGGGGGCCGAGGCGGCCAAGCGCGCCATCACCATGATCGAGAAGCAGATCGGCGGAGACCAGGTTGCCGCGATCATCATCGAACCCATCCAGGGCGAGGGCGGCTTCATCGTTCCGGCCGAGGGCTTCCTGCCTGCCCTGGCCGAGTGGGCCAAGGAAAAGGGCATCGTCTTCATCGCCGACGAAGTCCAGTCGGGCTTCTGCCGCACGGGCGAATGGTTCGCCGTCAACCATGAGGGCGTGGTCCCGGACATCATGACCATGGCCAAGGGCATCGCCGGCGGCATGCCGCTGTCCGCCATTACCGGCCGCGCCGACCTGCTCGACGCCGTCCACCCGGGCGGCCTGGGCGGCACCTACGGCGGCAACCCGGTGGCGTGCGCCGCCGCGCTGGCTTCCATCGGCTCCATGGAGGAGTACGACCTCAACGGCCGCGCCCGCCACATCGAATCCCTCGCCACCACCCGGCTGCGCGAACTGCAGACGGAACTGGCCGACGCCGGAACTGCCGTGATCGGCGACGTCCGTGGCCGGGGCGCCATGCTGGCGATCGAACTGGTCCAGGCCGGTTCGAAGGAACCGAACCCGGAGCTGACCAAGGCGGTTGCCGCGGCCTGCCTGAAGGAAGGCGTCATCATCCTCACCTGCGGCACCTACGGCAACGTCATCCGTCTCCTGCCGCCCCTGGTGATCACCGATGAACTGTTGAACGACGGCCTTGAGGTCCTGGCCTCGGCCATCAAGGCCAACGCGTAACACCGCATAGAGTTAGCGTCCCCTCGCAACGGCGCGAACAAAACCTGGGCCCCGGAACTACCGTTCCGGGGCCCAGGGGTTTTAAGCCGTTTACCTGCTGCCGTTATCCGAGCCGCCGATGACCACCTGGGCAGGACTGTGCAGGACATAGCCATTGAGCCAGGAGAAAAGGGCGCGCACCTTCTGCTGGAAACCGGACAGGAGGGCCAGGTGCACCAGGAGCCAGGACAGGAAAGCCAGCGGGCCTTGGAGCTGGAGGCGCTTGCGGCCGAGCTCGGCGACGGCGGCGCCCCGCCCGATCATCGCCATGTAGCCCTTGTCCACGTAGCGGAAGGGCTGCCTGGTACCGCCGTTGAGCTCGGCGTGGATGTTGCGGGCCGCCCACTTGCCGGCCTGCTGGGCAACCGACCCAAGCTGCGGCAGTTTGGCTCCTGTTGAATCGGTGATGTTGGCGGCATCACCGAGGACGTAGACGCCTTCGGTGTCCGGAACAGTCAGGTCCGGCCGGACGTCGATCCGACCGCCTTTTCCCTGTGGCAGGCCGGAACCGGCAAGGAGGTCCCCGCCCTTCAAGCCGCCCGCCCAGACCACGATTCCACCGGGGACGTCCGTCCCGTCAGCCAGCGTCACGCCGTCCGCCCTGACCTCCGTAACCCCAACCCCCATGTGCAGCTGGACGCCGATCCTGCCCAGGCGTTTCCGCGTGTACTCCTGCGATTTCGCCGAAAACATAGTCAGTACGTTGGGCACCATGTCCACCAGGTGCACGCGGCACCGTGCGGCTAGTTCGGGGGAAAAATACTTGGCCACGACGAACTTGATGTTTTCCGCCAGGGCGCCCGCCGTCTCAACGCCTGTGGGCCCGCCACCCACCACCACCATGTCCACCGGCGCGCCTGGGTCCCGGTCGGCCCGGTCCAGCAGGCGGGTCACGCTGGTTCCGAGGCGGGTTGCGTCGGTGACCGAGTAGAGCGGAAAAGCATGTTCTTCGGCACCGGGAGTATTGAAGAAGTTCGGTACGGCGCCGACGGCAACAACCAGGATGTGGGCCCGGAACGTCTCACCCTCGGCCGTGGTGACGGTGTGGTTGGCGGCGTCGATGGCGGTCACCTCCGCCGTGAGGACCCGCACGTTCCGCCGGCGCCGGAACACGGACCTGATGGGCCGCGCAATAGCGGACACGCCGATCTGGGAGGTGGCCACCTGGTAGAGCAGGGGCTGGAACTGGTGGTAGTTGTTCGAGTCGATGAGCAGCACGCGGACGCCCTTGCGGCCCAACTCTTTTGCGGCGGCGATGCCGGCGAATCCGGCCCCGATCACGATGACCTGATATGAGTCCTCCATCCGAGCAACCTACTCCACCGGGCTTCCCGGCAACAGTGTGTCAGGAGGATTTCAGGGAAGCTTTGCTTTGCCGCCGGGCCACCGAGGTTTTGCGGGCAGTGTGAAGCATGTCCAGTGTCAGGACCAGCAACGCCACCCACACCACGCCGAACCCGATCCAGCGGTCCAGGGTCATGGCCTCCTTGAACACCAGTAGCGCGAGGATGAACTGCAGCAGGGGTGCGAAGTACTGGAGCAGCCCGATGGTGGTCATGGGGAGCCTGCGGGCTGAGGCGCCGAAGAACAGCAGCGGCACCGCTGTGATCACGCCACTGGCCAGCAGGAGCCAGAAATGTCCCGGGCCCTGGGTGGTCAGGGTGGCGGTTCCGGCAGTTGCCAGGTAGATCATGGTGACAGCGGCGAACGGAGCCAGCACCATGGTTTCCACGCTGAGGCTGGTGACGGCGTCCACCTTGGGCCCCACCCGCTTCTTCACGAAGCCGTACAGGCCAAAACTGAAGGCCAGGGTCAGCGCGATCCACGGGAGTTTGCCGTAGGAATAGGTGAGCACGCCAACGGCGATAAAGCCGATGGCCACGGCTGCCCACTGCAGCGGCCGCAGCCTTTCCTTCAGGACAAATACTCCCAGCAGGACGGAAACCAAGGGGTTGATGAAATAGCCGAGCGAGGCTTCTACGGCCTGTCCGGTGGTCACCCCGTAGGTGTAGGTCAGCCAGTTGACGGCGATCAGGAAGGCGGCCAGGGCAAGGCTGCCAAACACGGCCCGGTTCCGCAGCGCACGTCCCAGGGTGGCCCACGAGCGGGTCACCGTGATGAGGAGCGCGCAGAACAGCAGCGACCACACCACCCGGTTGGCCACAATTTCGACGGCGCCCGCAGGCATCAGCGCAAAGAAGTACAGCGGGAGCAGCCCCCACAGCCCGTACGCGCCGATGCCAAAGAGGATTCCCGCCGTCGTCTCCTTGTCCACCGCTTTGGGCAACGGCGCCCTGCTGCCCCCGCCTGCTGATGCGCCGCTTACAGGTGCTGCAGCTCCTGGCGCGGGCGCTGCCGCGGGAGTGGCGGCAGGAGCAGGGACATGGGCGGGGGAGAAGGATCCATCGGGAGAGGGCACGACATCCATAACATCAGTTCGAGGGGACGTATTCCGGCAAATAGTCAGTAGGCTTGCTTTTATGATAAACGCCGACCGGCCGGAGACTTCCCCATGAGGCTCCGGCGCAGCAACGCCTCGGGCCGTGGCTACCGACGGGTGGCAGCGGGCAAGGGGTTCAGTTACCGGGACCTGGACGGCTCCACCCTGCCCGCGGGCCCGGTCCGGGAACGGCTGGACAGCATTGGAATACCGCCTGCCTGGACGGACGTGTGGATTGCCCCGTTCGAAAACGGGCACATCCAGGCCACGGGCGTGGACGCGGTGGGCCGGCGGCAGTACATCTACCACCCCGAGTGGCGGGAGCGGAAGGACCGGCTGAAGTTCGACCGTGCCCTGCAGCTGGCCGAGTCCCTGCCGGCAGCCCGCCGCCGGGTGACCATGGATCTGCGCAGCGAAGGCTTTTCCCGCGAACGCGTCCTGGCAGCGGCCTTCCGGATGCTGGACAGCGGCTCCCTGCGCGTCGGATCCGAGCGGTACACCAACGAAAACGGCAGCCGGGGCCTGGCCACCCTGCTCTGCGCCCACGTCCAGGTGCGCAAGGACCGGATCCTCCTGCGGTTCCCGGGCAAAAGCGGCAAGGACTGGGAATCGGAAATCCGCGACGCCGACCTTGCCGCCCTGCTCCGCCTGCTCAAGAGGAGGGGCCCCAACGCGAGGCTCCTGGCCTACAAAGAAGGCCGGCAGTGGCGGCCCGTCACCAGCGCCGACATCAACGCCTACGTGAAGGAGCGGACCGGTTCGGACTTCACCGCAAAGGATTTCCGGACCCTGCGGGGAACCGTGGCGGCGGCCGCCAGCCTGGCCAGGACCGGCGCCCAAAGGACGGCGGCAAAGCGGAAGCGGGCCATCAGCCGGGCGATGTACGACGCCGCGGACGTGCTGGGGAACACGCCGTCGATCGCGCGCAAAAGCTATGTGGATCCCCGCGTGCTGGACCACTACCACGAGGGCGAAACGATTGACCCCAAGCGGCCGGACTCCGCTGAATCGGAGCTGCGCGCGCTGCTCTACCGCGAGGGCAACGTGGTTCCGCTGGCCAAAAGCGGATGAGGCCTGGCCGAAGCCCGCAATTCTAGTGTGCCGGCCAATTAGAATAGATGACTGTGCGCTGCTCTTACCGCGCATCCTCATCGGTCAGAAGGGCTCCGAGTGTCCAACCACGGCGAAACCACCCCCACACGTCCGCTCCGGGTAGCCATTGTGGGCGCAGGACCGGCCGGAGTCTACGCTGCGGACATCCTCACCAAGTCCAGCGGTGTCAAGGACGGCGACTTCGAGGTCAGCATCGACCTTTTTGAGGCCTACCCGGCTCCCTACGGACTGATCAGGTACGGTGTGGCCCCTGACCACCCCCGCATCAAGGGCATCGTCAACGCCCTGCACAAGGTCCTGGACCGCGGCGACATCCGGTTCCTCGGCAACGTCACCTACGGCCGCGACCTCACACTCCACGATTTCCGCGCCTTCTACGACGCCGTCATCTTCTCCACCGGCGCCGTCAAGGACGCCGACCTGGCCATCCCGGGCATCGGCCTGCAGGGCTCCTTCGGCGGCGCCGACTTTGTTTCCTGGTACGACGGGCACCCGGACGTGCCGCGGGAATGGCCCCTGGAGGCGAAGGAAATCGCCGTCATCGGCAACGGGAACGTAGCGCTGGATGTGGCCCGGATGCTGGTCAAGCACCCGGAGGAGCTCCTCAGCACCGAGATCCCGGACAACGTCTACCAGGGACTGAAGGCTTCACCGGTCACGGACGTTCACGTGTTTGGACGCCGGGGCCCGGCCCAAGTGAAGTTCACGCCGCTGGAGTTGCGGGAGCTCAGCCACATGAACGATGTGGACATTGTGCTCTACCCCGAGGACTTCGAGTTCGATGAGGCCTCGGACGAGGCGATCCGCAGCAACAACCAGATCAAAACCATGGTGAACACGCTCACCAACTGGCTGGTGGAGGAGCACACCGAGTCGGAGAATCCGTCCTCCCGCCGCCTGCACCTGCACTTCCTGCACAGCCCCGTGGAGATATTCGCCGAAGGTGGAAAAAGCGGTACGGGCAAAGTGGCCGGGATCAAGTTTGAGCGCATGCAGCTTGACGGCACGGGGAACGCCAAAGGGACCGGAGAGTTCATCGAGTACCCGGTCCAGGCCGTTTACCGCGCCATCGGCTACCACGGCTCGGCGCTGGATGAGCTGGCGTACGACCCAAAACGCGGTGTCATCCCCAATGAGGGCGGGCGAGTGCTGGATGCCGAAGGCAATCCGGTGCCGGGCATCTACGCCACCGGGTGGATCAAGCGCGGACCGGTGGGCCTGATCGGCCACACCAAGGGCGACGCCCTGGAAACCATCGGCTTCCTGCTCGAGGACCGGCTCACCCTGCCGCCCGCCCAGAACCCCGACCCCCAGGCCATCATCGACCTGCTGGAAGAGCGCGGCATCGAATACACCACGTGGGAAGGCTGGAACAAGCTCGATGCCCACGAAGCCGGCCTCGGCGCAGCGTGGACCGGGCCTGAAGGCCTGGACCATGTGGTCCGCGAACGAATCAAGGTGGTGCCGCGCGAAGAGATGATCCGCATCTCCCGCGGCTGAGGACAGCGGCAAAATTCTCTTCACCTGCCAGCAGCGGGGCGGGGTTAGAATGGCGACCACCCCTGGCCGGCATCATGACGTCGTGCCTGCAGCATGACAGGAGTTCGATGAAGAACCTGATTCAGCGGGAACCGCTGCAGCGCAGCGCGTTGATGGCCCATGAACAGCTCGACGGCGGGGCTTTTGCGGATGCTCCCACTGGCCTGCGCAGCCTGATCCGCGAGTCGTGGCAGCGTTCTGCCGGCTTCAAGGCGAATCCGGACAGCCCTGCAGCCCCGCTGGCCCTGGGCACGGATGAGCTGGAGGACTACCGCAGCCAGCACCCCCTGGCGGCCATCATGCCGGTCATCAATAAGCTACTGGTCCAGCCCAGCCACGACAGCGGTTTGCTGGTGGCCGTGGGGGACGAAGTTGGCAGGCTGCTCTGGGTGGAAGGCGATCCTGCCCTGCAGCGCCGGGCTGAAGGCATGATGTTCGTCCCCGGCGCCGACTGGTCGGAGGCCAGCGTGGGCACCAGCGCGCCGGGTACCGCCCTGGCCCTGGGCCGTGGCATCCAGATTACCGGTGCCGAGCACTACCAGCGCACGGTGCACCCGTGGAGCTGCACTGCCGTCCCGTTCCATGACCCGGATTCCGGCGCCGTGCTTGGGGTGGTGGACATCACCGGCGGCGACATTGCGGTGGCTCCGCACACGTTGTCACTCGTGGAGGCAACGGTGGCCGCCGCCCAGGCACAATTACGTGTTGAGCGCCTTCAGCTGGCAGCCCAACTTTCCGGCGCGCCAGTACGACGCCGGCAGTCCAGTACCGCGTCCCGCCCGGCCGGAGCACCGCCCAAGGAAGGCAGCCTCTACCGGAACAGCCTGCAACTGTTGGGCAGGGACCAGGCCCTGCTCAGCCTCGAGGGCAAAACTGTGGCTTTGTCCGCCCGGCACAGCGAGATCCTTGCCCTGCTGAGCACCCACCCCGACGGGCTCAACGCCGAGGAGCTCAGCCTCCTGCTCTATCCCGGCGATGGTTCCACCATCACGCTGCGTGCGGAGATGGTTCGCCTGCGCAAGGTGCTGCATCAGCTCAACCCGGAGGCCGTTCCGGACTCACGGCCATACCGGCTTCCCCTGGACCTGGTACCGGACAGTGCCCAGGTACTCAGCTGCCTGCAGCGCGGCGCCCACCGCATCGCACTGGAAATCTACCGGGGAGCTGTCCTGCCGCGGTCCGAGGCGCCCGGCATCGTGGAACTGCGGAACAAGGTTTCGCTGCTGCTGCGCGAGGCGGTCCTGACGGACGGCAGCGCCGATTCGCTGCTCAAGTACGGTGAACTTCCCGAGGCAAGGAACGACGTCGGCATCCGCCGCGCTGCTCTCCGCCTCCTTCCAGCCCGCTCACCCAAGCGGGCCGCCGTCGTGGCAGACCTCGAACGGCTGGAAGCCGAACTGGGCGCCTGAGCTCCACCGCGCCGGCGTCACACCACATCAATCCGGAGTGAGTTGGCTCACTTCGTTGCAACCTTGCTGCAACCTGCCTGCTCCTACGCTGGCCACAACGGCGAAAGCCTGGACTGCACAGCAAAGGAGCTAGCAATGACCGTTTACGCACAGCCCGGAACCGACGGTTCGAAGGTTACGTTCAAGGACCGCTACGAGAACTGGATCGGCGGGGAGTGGGTGGCCCCCGTGAAAGGCCAGTACTTCGAAAACATCACGCCGGTGACGGGCAAGGCCTTCTGCGAGGTGGCCCGCGGAACAGCCGAGGATATCGACCTCGCGCTGGATGCCGCGCACAAGGCTGCGCCGTCCTGGGGCAAGACGTCCGTGGCTGAACGCGCCGCCATCCTGAACAAGATCGCCGACCGCATCGACGAGAACCTGGAGATGCTCGCGGTGGCTGAGACGTGGGACAACGGCAAACCGGTCCGCGAAACCCTCAACGCGGACCTGCCGCTGGCCGCCGACCACTTCCGGTACTTCGCCTCCGCCGTCCGCGCCCAGGAGGGCAGGCTGTCCCAGCTCGACGACGACACCACCGCCTACCATTTCCACGAACCGCTCGGCGTCGTGGGCCAGATTATCCCGTGGAACTTCCCCATCCTCATGGCCGTGTGGAAGCTTGCGCCCGCGCTCGCCGCCGGCAACGCCGTGGTCCTCAAGCCGGCGGAACAGACGCCGTCCTCCATCCTGGTCCTGGTGGAACTGATCGGGGACCTGCTGCCAGCAGGCGTGCTGAACGTGGTCAACGGTTTTGGCGTCGAGGCCGGCAAGCCCCTGGCGTCCAGCCCGCGCATCCGCAAGATCGCGTTCACGGGCGAGACCACCACCGGCCGGCTGATCAGCCAGTACGCGAGCCAGAACCTCATCCCGGTGACGCTGGAACTGGGCGGCAAGAGCCCGAACATCTTCTTCAATGACGTGGCACAGGGCAACGACGCGTTCTACGACAAGGCGCAGGAGGGCTTCGCGCTCTTCGCCTTCAACCAGGGCGAAGTGTGCACCTGCCCCTCCCGTGCACTGGTCCAGGAGGACATCTACGAATCCTTCATGGCGGACGCCGTTGCCCGGGTGGAAAAGATGATCCAGGGCAACCCGCTGGACACGGCGACGCAGGTGGGCGCCCAGGCTTCGAACGACCAGCTTGAAAAGATCCTCTCCTACATCGACATCGGAAAGCAGGAGGGCGCCAAAGTCCTCACCGGCGGCGCCCGGGCCGAACTGCCCGGTGACCTGGCCGGCGGCTACTACGTTCAGCCCACCGTGTTCGAGGGCCACAACAAGATGCGGATCTTCCAGGAGGAGATTTTCGGCCCGGTGGTGGCGGTCACGAAATTCAGCGACTACGCCGAAGCCATGGGCATAGCCAACGACACCCTTTATGGCTTGGGTGCGGGCGTCTGGTCCCGCAACGGCAATATTGCCTACCGCGCAGGCCGCGAAATCCAGGCCGGCCGCGTCTGGGTCAACAACTACCACGCCTACCCGGCTGGTGCCGCGTTCGGCGGCTATAAGTCCTCGGGCATCGGGCGCGAGAACCACGCGATGATGCTGGACCACTACCAGCAGACCAAGAACCTGCTGGTCAGCTACAACGAAAACAAGCTCGGCTTTTTCTAACCCCCACACCACAGCACAACGACGCAAGGATTTCGCCAATGACGACGACAATGCAAGCAGCCGTAGTAACCGGGTTCGGCACCGACCTCAGCATCCAGGACCTCCCCATACCGACACCAGGTCCGGGGGAGGCGCTGGTCAAGGTGCTTACCACGGGCGTCTGCCACACCGACCTGCACGCCGCCGAAGGGGACTGGCCGGTTAAGCCTTCGCCGCCCTTCGTTCCGGGCCATGAGGGGGTTGGCGAAGTGGTGGCACTGGGTGGCGGCGTCACCGACCTCGCCGTCGGTGACCTGGTGGGCAACGCGTGGCTGTGGTCCGCCTGCGGCGACTGCCAGTACTGCCGCACCGGCTGGGAAACCCTGTGCGAGGCGCAGCAGAACGGCGGCTACAGCGTAGACGGTTCCTTTGGCGAGTACATGCTCGTCGATACGCGCTTCGCCGCCCGGATACCGGCGGGATCCGATCCCGTCGAGGTGGCGCCGGTGCTCTGCGCCGGTGTCACGGTCTACAAGGGCCTGAAGATGACCGAGGCGAAGCCAGGCCAATGGGTCACCATCTCCGGAATTGGCGGGCTGGGGCACATTGCCGTGCAGTACGCCGTCGCCATGGGACTGCGTGTTGCCGCCGTGGACATCGCCGATGACAAGCTCGCGCTGGCCAAGGCCCATGGGGCTGAACTGACTGTCAACGCCTTGCGCGAGGACCCCGTGGAAGTCATCCAGCGTGAAACCGGAGGTTGCCATGGAGTCCTGGTTACTGCGGTGCACCCGTCAGCATTCGGGCAAGCCATTGGCATGGCCCGCCGCGGCGGCACCATCGTGTTCAACGGCCTGCCGCCAGGGGACTTCCCGGCGCCGATCTTCGAGATTGTGCTCAAGGGCCTGACGGTCCGCGGCTCCATTGTGGGAACCCGGCAGGACATGGAGGAAGCTCTGGACTTCTACGCGCAGGGCAAAATCCACCCCACGGTATCCGTCAGGGAGCTTGGCGAGGTCAATGCAGTGTTGGACGAGATGAAGCACGCCAAGATCGACGGCCGCGTGGTCCTGAGGTTCTGATGGTCCCGGGCAGCCTCGAAGCAGCAGTGGCGCTGCCCGGGGAGGACTTTTCCCGGGTGGCGCTCACGCCGGCGGCCGCGGAGCTGCTGCGCTCGTTGTGGCTCCAGCATGGGGCACTGATGTTCCACCAGTCCGGCGGCTGCTGCGACGGGTCCTCGCCCATGTGCTATCCCGCGGGCGAATTCATCACCGGTGATTCAGATGTGCTGCTGGGCCTGTTCGACCTGTCCGAAGGGCCGGAACCCCAACCTTTGGAGTTCTGGATGTCCCGGGAGCAGTTCAGCTACTGGAGCCACACCCACCTGACGGTCGATGTGGTCCCGGGCCGGGGCAGCGGATTCTCCGTGGAAGCGCCCGAAGGCAAGCGCTTCCTGATCCGCTCCGCACTGATGGATTGGCCCGTTTAGGAGCAAAAATTCTGTAAGGAGAAGCCCGGCCCGAACAACGGGCCGGGCTTTTCCCGTCTCACCATTCGGAACAATTGGGACCGTCCAGTGGATGGACACTATCGTTGATAGGTCTGTTTCCATCAGAAATCAGGATTGTGATCCCCCTATGAACCTCCTCCGGACCAAATCAATCGAGCAGTCCATCGCCGACGCCGATGAACCCGGACGCAAGCTCAAAAGGTCCCTCAGCACGTGGGACCTGATGATCATGGGCGTCGCCGTGGCGGTGGGTGCCGGTATCTTCTCCGTCGGCGCCAAGGCCGCCGCCAACTTCTCCGGCCCTGCTGTGACCCTGTCCTTCGCCATCGCTGCCGTCACCTGCGCCCTTGCCATCATGTGCTACGCCGAGTTCGCCACCGCCATCCCCGTGGCAGGCTCCGCCTACGTGTTCACCTACGCCACCATGGGTGAGCTACTGGCCTGGATCATTGGCTGGAACCTGATCCTGGAACTTTTCACGGCCGCGGCCGTGATCGCCAAGTACTGGGGCATTTACCTCAGCAAGGTCTTCGCGCTGATGGGTGCTGACATTCCGCCGGCAATCTCCCTGGGCGGGGTTGACCTCTACTGGGGCGCCTTCCTGATCGTCGCCGTCTTCACCGTGCTCCTGGTGCTGGGCACCAAGCTGTCCGCCCGGGTGGGCAACATCTTCACGCTGATCAAAATCGGCGTGGTCCTCTTCGTGATCGTTGTCGGCTTCACCTACGTAAAGTTTGAGAATTACAGCCCCTTCATCCCCGCTGCGGAGCCCACCGGTGGCGCCGGCACCGCCGACGTCCTGAAGCAGTCGTTCTTCGGCTTCCTCACCGGTGCCGCCCCGGCACAATACGGCACCATGGGTATCTTCGCCGGTGCCGCCCTGGTGTTCTTCGCCTTCATCGGCTTCGACGTGGTGGCCACCTCGGCCGAGGAAGTCAAGAACCCGCAGAAGACCCTGCCGCGGGGCATCTTCGGTGGGCTCGCCCTGGTGACGCTGCTGTACATCCTGGTTTCCCTGGCCCTGACCGGCATGGTGTCCTACACCCAGCTGGCAGAGGCAAAGAGTCCCACGCTGACCACCGCTTTCGAAGCTGTGGGAGACACCTCCGCCGCCAAGGTCATCGCCTTCGGTTCGCTGGTAGGCCTGACCACCGTGATCATGGTGCTCCTCATGGGACTGTCCCGAGTGGTCCTGGCCATGAGCCGTGACGGACTTCTGCCGCGGGCGCTGTCCAAGACCAGCGAGAAGCGCTCGACGCCGGTCCGCCTCCAGATCATCTGCGGCGCCGCCGTTGCACTGGTGGCAGGGCTGACCAATGTGGACCTGCTCGAGGAAATGATCAACATCGGCACGCTGTCCGCCTTTGTGGTGGTGAGCCTCGGCATCCTGGTGCTGCGCAAGAAGCGCCCGGACCTCAAGCCTGCCTTCCGGGTGCCCTTCGGCAAGGTGTTGCCGATAGTGTCCGCCGTGCTATGCCTGTACCTGATGACCAACCTGGCCGTGGAAACCTGGATCTTCTTCGCCATCTGGCTGGCGATCGGCCTGGCCATCTACTTCTCCTACGGCCAGCGCCATTCCCGCCTGAACGGGAGGTTCGCCAAGGCCAGCGCCGCCGTGAACGGTGCTCCCGCTGCGGCCAGTGCTTCTGTGGTGGCGGCAGAAGACGACGAGGACGAGCTCTCCCGCACCTGATCCGGATCTCGTCCGGGCCTGCGAACCCTGGTACCCCGCCCAGCCCCTGCCCCGTACCGCTGAAGCGGTGCGGGGCAGGGGCGTTTCGGTGGCAGCGCAATCCCGCCTGCGCACCCGGGGGAACCTGACCAGTGTTGCGACCTGACTGTGGTGCAGACCGGACCACCGCGTGACCTGACTACAGTGCGGCCTGACGACAGTGAGACCGGACTACGGGGCGGCGTGCCTGCCTACCCAGTCCACCAGCGGCCGCAGCTCTTCCCACAGGGCAGCGATCTCCTGGACCGCAGCAGGGGTGCCCAGCCAGGCAGGCTGCCCGAGGTCCGTGGCGGCGGAAAGGGACTTGTGCTTCAGGAGTTCGGCCCGTGGATGGTCCTGGGGGTATCCGCGCGGAACGGTCTTGAGCTTTTCTCCCTCCACCACGAAACCGGCAGCACTGACGGCCTGAACAATGTGCCGGAGTGCTTCGCCCGTTCCCGAGGCGTCCACCGAGTTGCGGTACCGGGCGAGCTGCGCGGGCGTGTGGGAGTGGTATCCGCCGCCCACCAGCAGTCCGTCCGCGCTCACCTGCAGGTAAAAGCCGACGCCTTCCTGGACGGACGCGAAAGCCCCCTGCGCGGTCTTGTAGGGCGACTTGTCCTGCGAGAACCGGATGTCCCTGTTGGGCCGGAAGATCTTCCCGGGGCCAAACCGGGGCTCCAGCTCGGCCAGCAGTGCAGTGAAGGGTACCCGCACCAGAGACTCGTAGCGGTCCTTGTTTTCCAGCCACCACTCACGGTTGTTGTTTTCCTGCAGCTCTTTATAGAACTCAAAGGCGGAGGCAGGGATGCCCTGGAAAGTAGTCATGGGTCGATCCTAGGGACACCCGGCAACGGCGGCCATGCCCTGAACCGGCTATGTGGAAAAGAAAAAACCACCCCGCCACGTAAACCGTGGCAGGGTGGTTTTCCTGCAGTCCAAGGAGGGCTGGATTAGCCGATCTTGTTGGCAGCTTCTGCCTCGGAGAGCGGCGCTGCGCCGAGGTTGGCGCGCAGCTTGGCGCCGAGTTCGGCGTCCACGTTGGTCCAGTACTGGATGGCGCGTTCCTTGATGTCGGAACGCTTGACGCCGCCCACGGCTCCGGTGATGGTCTCCAGGAAGCGTGCCTTGGCGGCCTCGTCGTAGACCTCGCGATACAGCGCGCCGGCCTGGACGAAGTCTCCGTCCTCGGCGTGGAGGGAGTGCGCAGCGAGGGTCAATTCGCCGTCGTTCTCCCAGCCGCCGGCCGGGTTCTGCGGCTCAAGGGCAGCAGGGCCACCGAAGGTGTTCGGGGCGTAGACCGGAACCGAGGGGGCGTTGAACAGGAAGCGCCCCTGGCCGTCCTGGCTGTAGTTGTTGACCTGGTTCTTGGGCTGGTTCACCGGGATCTGGGCGTGGTTGGTGCCCACACGGTAGCGGTGTGCGTCGGCGTAGGAGAAGATGCGGGCCTGCAGCATCTTGTCCGGGGAGGCGGCGATGCCCGGCACGAAGTTCGACGGCGCGAAGGTGGCCTGCTCGATCTGCGCGAAGTAGTTCTCCGGGTTCTTGTTCAGCTCCATGGTGCCCACCTTGATCAGCGGGTAGTCGGCGTGCGGCCAGACCTTGGTCAGGTCGAACGGGTTGAAGCGGTAGGTCTTGGCGTCCTCGTAGGGCATGACCTGGACGTGCAGGTCCCAGGACGGGAAGTTGCCGGCTTCGATGTTCTCGGACAGGTCGCGGATGTAGAAGTCCGCGTCCGAGCCGGCCAGCGCTTCGGCCTGCTCGCTGGTCATGGAGTTCACGCCCTGGTTGGACTTGAAGTGGTACTTGACCCAGAAACGCTCGCCCTCGGCGTTGATCCACTGGTAGGTGTGTGAGCCGTAGCCCTGCATTTCACGCCAGGAGGCGGGCAGGCCGCGGTCACCCATGAGCCAGGTCACCTGGTGCGCGGACTCCGGGGACAGGGTCCAGAAGTCCCACTGCATGTCGGCGTCCCGCAGGTGCGTGCCGGGAAGGCGCTTCTGGGAGTGGATGAAGTCCGGGAACTTGATGCCGTCGCGGATGAAGAACACCGGGGTGTTGTTGCCCACGAGGTCGTAGTTGCCCTCGGAGGTGTAGAACTTCACGGCGAAGCCGCGAGGGTCCCGCCAGGTGTCCGGTGAGCCGTTCTCGCCCGCTACGGAGGAGAAGCGGATGAGCATCTCGGTCTCGACGCCGGGCTGGAGGAAGGCTGCCTTCGTGTACTTGGACACGTCCTCGGTGGTCTTGAACGTCCCGAATGCACCGCCGCCCTTGGCGTGCACTACGCGCTCCGGCACCCGCTCACGGTTGAACTGGGCGAGCTTCTCCACCAGGTAGTGGTCGGTCAGGATGATGGCACCGTCGGCACCAACTGACTTGGAGTGCGCGTCGGACGTAACGGGGGCACCTGACTGGGTTGTTGAAATGGCAGTCATTGTTCTCCTATTTCTGTTATTTCTGTGTTTCTTGTGACGGACGATTGGAAGAAAGTTGTTGGGACTGCTGGCAGTCCTGGCAGATGCCCTGGTACATCACATCGGCGATCTGGATGGTCATCGGCCTGGCGTTCTCATCCCAGTGCGGCGTGAGGCAGGGGGCGTGGCCCACGGCGCAGTCCACGTCCTCAACACGCCCGCAGCTGATGCAGATGGCGTGGTGGTGGTTGTCGCCCACCCGGGTTTCATACAGGGCGGGGGAATGCGGCGGCTCGAAGCGGCGAAGCATGTGCAGGTCCGTCAGGTCCCCGAGGACCACGTAAACGGACTGGGCCGTGAGCTCGGGCAGGTCCGCACGCGCGGCGGCCAGGATGCTCTCGGCGGGGGAGTGTGGGTGGCGTTCGACGGCGGCGAGCACCGCCAGCCGCTGCTTGGTCACCCTGCGGCCGTGGGCGCGAAGGGCGGCAGCCCATGCCTCCTCGCCGTCAAAGTGCTCTGTCATGGATCCATTGAAGCACTTATTCTGAGTTTCTCACAATAAGGATTGGCTAACCTGAGGTGACGCGTCGCGGACGCCGCTGACACTAGGGTTGCAGGGTGGGGAAACTGCTCGCTGACATCCCGCCGTTCCGATTCCCACGACCAGCGGCGCGTCGCCCTGCGGGCCACTACCGTGCTGTGGCTGACCACGGGCCTGATCGCCCTGCAGTCGTGGCTGCACCTGGGCAACGTCTGGGCCGTGTACCTCCTGGTGGCGGTGCAAAGCGGTGCGCGAAATACGACGTGCGGAACCCGGCTCCTTAGTAAGCCGTTTCCATAGATGAGCCTGGAGGAAACGTGCACAAACACTACAACGGACTGAAAACAGCAGCGCTTTTCGGCATCCTGTGGGCGGTGCTGCTGGGCCTCGGGGCGCTGATCGGCACCAGCACCCGCAGCTCCGCTCCCATCTGGATCATGGCGCTGCTCGGAGTTGCCACCACCGCTTACGGCTACTGGAACAGCGACAAGATCGCCATCCGGTCCATGCAGGCCTACCCGGTCACCGAAGCCCAGGCGCCCCAGCTGTACCAGATCGTCCGGGAGCTCTCCGTGCGGGCCAACCAGCCGATGCCGCGGATCTACCTCTCGCCCACCATGAACCCCAACGCGTTCGCTACCGGCCGGAACCCGCGGAACGCGGCGGTGTGCTGCACCGAGGGAATCCTGCAGCTCCTGGACATCCGCGAACTCCGCGGCGTCCTCGGACACGAACTGATGCACGTGTACAACCGCGACATCCTTACCTCTTCGGTGGCCGCCGCCGTCGCAGGCGTGATTACATCGGTGGGCCAGATGCTGCTGTTCTTCGGCGGCGGTGACCGGCGTAACTCCAATCCGCTGGCAATGCTGGCCATGGCGCTGCTTGCTCCCTTTGCTGCGTCCCTGGTCCAGCTCGCCATCTCCCGCACCAGGGAGTACGACGCCGACGAGGACGGTTCCGCGCTGACCGGAGATCCGCTTGCGCTTGCCTCAGCCCTTCGCAAGATCGAACAGGGCGTCAGGATCGCGCCGCTGCCGCAGGACCAGCGGCTGGTGAACGCTTCGCACCTGATGATCGCCAATCCGTTCCGCGGTGGTGCCATGAACAAGCTGTTCGCCACGCATCCGCCTATGCGGGACCGGATCTCCCGGCTGGAACGGATGGCCGGCCGCCCCCTTAACTGACGCTGACCGGCACACCCGGGGCGCCGCCGTCGTGGTTCCCCCACGCAGACTATCCGGCGACGCGCAGGCTACATCCCGACGCGCAAAAAGGCTGGCGCTGCCCATATTCGGGGAGCGCCAGCCTTTTCGCGTGGCGGTAAAACTTTTGCGCGTCGAAAACGACGGCGGCGGCTAGCTGCGGAAGTTCACGAACTGCAGGTCTGCCTCGTCGAAGTCCTTCAGCAGTGCCATGGTGGCCTGGAGGTCGTCCCGGGACTTGGACGTAACACGCAGTTCGTCGCCCTGGATCTGGGACTTGACCGACTTCGGGGCTTCATCGCGGATCAGCTTGTTGATCTTCTTGGCCAGGTCCTGCGCGATGCCCTCCTTGATCGAAGCCTCGAGGCGGAACTCCTTGCCCGAGGCGTAGGGCTCGCCGGTGTCCAGGGACTTCAGCGAGATACCGCGGCGGATCAGCTTGGACTGCAGCACGTCCAGAACCGCGAGGACGCGTTCCTCGGAGTTTGCCTTCATCAGGATTTTGTCACCGCTGAAGTCCACTTCCGCGCCGACGCCCTTGAAGTCGTAGCGCTGGGCCAGTTCCTTCTGTGCCTGGTTGAGCGCGTTGGCCACTTCCTGCTTGTCCACTTTGCTTACGACGTCGAACGTTGACTCGCCTGCCATGACTCTCCTTGTGCTGGTGGGACCCTGTCCGCAGACCGGGCCGGGATCGCTGAATTCAAGCCTAATACGGATGCCGCAGTTGGTGGCGAACGGTATTTCACAGTTCCCTCTCAGCGGATACCCCGGGGGAACGAAGAAGGCCCCGGCAGAGTTGAAGCAGTTTGAAAGCTGCACGAAGGGACCATCATGCACCGCAAAGCCATCCACTACGTCACGCGAACCACATCGGCAGCCGCCGGGGCAGTCGCAACAGCAGCAACCTCGGTGGCGGCGGCGGCGGTGGCAGCCTCCATCATCTTCAGCCCGGTGGCGGATGCGTCCTCCCGGATGGACGGCGTCAGGGAGGATCTCCTCCGGGCGGTGCAGCTGAACCAGATCACCGAAGAGCAGGCCGTAAAGTTCGAGGCAAAACTGGCCGGCAGGATCCTCGGCGAAAGCAGCTCCTGAGGGGCCTTGCAGGGCTAAATTCCGCGACATACCGGGCTTTCCCGCGCCGATTCGATTCTTCGGCGGAAGTTCTGTAAAGTTGTCTTGCCCGCGGTTACTGGAAGCGGAACGGCCCGAAACGGACGTTCCACGGACTGCAGCCGGGGGTGATCTTCTTTTGAAGTTCGGCAGATTACCCGAGCGGCCAAAGGGGGCTGACTGTAAATCAGCTGGCAACGCCTACGGGGGTTCGAATCCCTCATCTGCCACAGTCCCGGATTTCCGGGAAATTTAGACCCGTTCGGATCTCTTCGGAGGTCCGGGCGGGTCTTTTTATTGCTCCGTGAGCACAGACTCGCAGGAAGCCGTGAGGTGCCGCATGTCGTGGAAGCGCGCATCACAGAAAGGCCCCCCTTCTCCCCAGCGCCTCGAACTGCTTCGACGGGTAGCCCGGCCGCAAGTAGCTTTGGCGGGACGGACGAATCTGTAGAAACGCAGGCCCAGCCTGCATAAATGCAACTTGCCGAAGCGGGTACCCGCCAGTAACTTTGTCGAGGCGGCTTCCCATTTTCCCCCATCTGGGAGGGCGCCTGAGAGGCTCCGCGGCGACCCCCAATGCCACGGGGCCTTTCGCATACCTGGCCAAGGGCAGTTGCCTTCGAGGTGTGCCCACCACGTGCTGACGCTTACCCGGACTGGCTCACAGGCCGGGCTTCCTCTTCAACGCCCATGCCGGAGGGCTGGACAGTGACCCGGGTGATTTTGGCGGGCAGTTCGGCGTCGGTGGACGCCAAAACGATCGTGGTCCGCTCCGCTACGTCCGCATTGTTGGTTGTCGAGTTGTATAGCTCCGTAGCCTCGCGCTTGAGCTGCTGACCCAGCACTTCGTCTACGGCGCGGCCATCGCCCATTGTCCACTTGAAGTCGTAGCTGTACGTGGGGCCCCAGCTTTGGATGACAAGGCTAACCCTGGAGAACGTGAACTGACGTCCTTCTTCATTGAGGACGCTCACCATGTACATGTCGACGGGCGCGGTCCCTCTCCGGTTGTCCACGTCCGCCACGAGATACGTGACGGGGGCCGCTCCAATCTTTACCCTGTAGGCCTCGACTGCCCCCACAGCGGGGTCAGTGGACGGCGTGGGCACCGTGAAGCTGATCTCGGCACCCGATGCCGTTGTGAGCTTGTAGGGATGCGCCGGTACAGCCGTTGGGGATGCCGCCACCGTCGGGGATGCAGCGGGTGATTCGACATTGCCAGAGGCAGGGTTATCACGTACCTGTGCAGGGGCAGAGCAGGCAGTAAGAGTTATCACAAGGGCGGGTACCGCGTATAAAGGCTTCATGGATCCCTCGTAGAACTTTGTAGCCACGATATAGGAGTGGCCAGTATTGCGGAAGCAGAACCGGCCACAAATTCAGGGCAGAAAAAAGCGCGCCCGTTAGTCCTTGAGCAGGGCGTGGGGCGCTACGCCTGACCGCCTCCGTTAGGGGATTCGGGGATCAATAATTAGGGACCCACTCCACACAATTAGGGATTGCTATTCGTATTACTGGGAATGACACTGGCAACATTAAGGCTTTCCTTTATTTCAGGGAGCAAAAAATGCTGTCTTATCCCTATTTTCTTTTGGGCAAGCGCAGTCAAGGCCGCCGGACTTTCCGGTCTGGCGCAGGTCCCGAAGATGGATCGGCTGCTCTCCGTCGACGCAGACTGCCTAATCTGAGGCTGTATGCACTGCTGACAGTGCTCCTTGTTTCGCTCGGTCTACTGGTGATGCCGTTTCCAGCCTCGGCGGCCACGGGCGACGTCGGAGTAGAGGGTCCGTCGCATTCGGGGACGGGGACGCCCACGGGCACGAAGCGGGCGACGAGCGCGTTATGGTTCAACGACGGGTTTTGGTGGGGGAACTTGTGGGACGAAGCCAGTTCGGATTTCCATATCTTTCGGTTCAATCCCTTGACCAGTTCGTGGGCGGATACGGGGGTCGCGACGGACACGAGGGCGAATACCCACCATGACGTTTTGTGGGACGGGAAGACCCTCAATGTGGCTAGTTACCGGTTCCTTGATGACGGGCTGCCGGCTGAGCCGAACTTCCCCACCACCATGCGGCGGTACAGCTACGACCCGGGTGCCAAGAAGTACAAACTGCTGAGTTCTACGACCATCCACAACCAACGCGTTGAGACCCTGACCATCGACAAGGACTCGACTGGCCGGGTGTGGGCCACCTGGCAGCAGGGGAACAGGATCTATCTGAACGTTACCGGCACGGATGGCACCACCTGGGGGACACCGTTCGCGCATCCTGCAGCGTTGAGTAACGTGTCCTTGGACGACACATCCGCCGTGATCGCGTTCGACGGGAACAAGATGGGTGTGATGTGGAGCCGGCAGGTTGGTGACTCCACTGACGGTATGTACTGGAGCTACCACGTAGACGGAGCGGCGAAGACTGCGTGGTCCACTCCTGTTGCCGCCGTGAAGGGGCAACGCAGCGCTGATGACCATATGAACCTGAAGTGGCTGGATTCCTCCGCTGGACGGGTTTTCGCCGCGATAAAGACGTCGTTCACGTCGGCATCCCAGCCGCTGATTCAGCTATTGGCCTTGAGTGGTACTTCCTGGTCGGCACACACGATCGCCACTGTGTCCGAGTGCCCAAACAGGGTGATCGTCCTGAT
This sequence comes from Arthrobacter sp. Ha26, assembly GCF_059091705.1. Classification (NCBI taxonomy): domain Bacteria; kingdom Bacillati; phylum Actinomycetota; class Actinomycetes; order Micrococcales; family Micrococcaceae; genus Arthrobacter; species Arthrobacter sp. Ha26. The sequence continues at coordinate 382,490 of NZ_JBNHGX010000001.1, read as the reverse complement.
TGACGAGGCAGCGCGAAAGATTCGGACCTTCGCTACATACCCGAAGCCGAGTGGAACCACGAACGGCGGTGTCTGCACCAGCTCAGGGGGCGCGATCTACGAGAAGTCAACACGGCTGGACAACATCAGCTTCACCACCGCGAAGACACCCCGCATTGTGGACGCGGACCAGTACGTCCACAATGTCACCTCCACCAAGCAGAACCTCAACAGCGCCGCATGGGGCACGAGTAACAGCGGACTGCTGGTGCTTGCCGATGCCAACGCCACCAGCCGGTACTGGCACTTTTACGCTCGCTGACCCCTGGCGCAGAGCGGTAGTGCTGGTAGCAGAGAGCCGGTACAAACAGTGCGGGAACGGTTCACGAATGCCGCAAAACCGCCGTCGACAGGGCAGCGGCACGGGCGTAGTCTGGCAGCATCGGCGCAAGCGCCCGATGCCCTGCATCGATCAAGGAATCGATAAAGGAGGACCAATGAGTGCCGTACGTGAATTCATGACTACGGACGCACAGTGTATTAAGGAAAACCAGTCCCTCGCAGATGCTGCCCGGATGATGCTGGACCTTGACTGCGGATCGTTGCCGATCTGTGGTGACGACGGCAAGCTGCGGGGCATGATCACCGACCGTGACATCGTGCTCAAATGCGTGGCCGCCGGACGCGATCCCCGCGAAATGATGGCCCGCGACCTCGCCTCGGGCCGGCCTTACTGGATCGACGCCGATGCGAACGTTGACGCAGCCATCGAAATGATGGAGACCCACCAGGTCCGCCGGCTTCCTGTCATCGCCGACCACAAGTTGGTGGGGATCATCAGCCAGGGAGACATCGCCCGGAACTACTCGGAGCAGCGGGTCGGCGAGCTCGTGGAGCACATCTCGGAACGCAAACGGATGAACGCTTAGCCCAAACGTCCTGACCAACGCCATGGGGTCCGCCCTGTGGCGTTGCTTTATGCCCGGTCCTGGCATTGCCGCAGCTCCCGGCCTTGAGGGTCGGGAGACGCGGACAAGCATTCATACGGTCCGGAAAATTGGGACACCCTAGTTCAGCGCAATCAGGAGCATCTGGCTGGTTCCCGGAATGCAGGTCTGCAGGATCGCGCGGGGGAAACCGCCGAATACATTAATGACGTCGTTGGTTGTTCCCGGGTTGGGTACCTGCCCCCGGCCCGTCACCGTGTAGGTTCCGTAGCCCGGGATGCTCACCGTTTCCCCCACCCCGATTCCGGAGAAGCGGGCCCAACCGCCACAGAAATCATGTTCGGTGATGAACAACGAGTAACCGTCATTCGGGGTGTAGTGGATGGGCCCGATGCAGGCATCCACCATGGACTGTCCTCCTGCACCAGCGACGTAAATGGTCCGGATCGCAGGAGCCGCGACAGGTGCCGGCGCAGGAGCGGCTACGGGGGCGGGGGCCGGAACAGGAACAGGGGCAGGCGCCGTTGCCGCTGCGGGGGCGGGGGCGGCAACCGCAGGACCCGTCAGGACCAGAGTCTGCCCGGGGACAATAATGCTGTACTGCCCCAATCCGTTCGCCGCGAGCATGGCGTTCATGTCCACCCCGAACCTCGCGGCGATGGCGCCCACGGTATCGCCGGGAACCACCGTGTACAGGTTGGGATCAGCGGGTGCTGGTTCAGGGGCAGGAGCGGATACGGGCTCGACGGCGGGCGGGGGCGGCGCTGCTTCCGCCGGCGCTTCCGCAGCAGGCGCCTCAGCGGGCGGGGCTGCGGCGGGAACCTCTGCCGGTGGTTCTGCCGGTGACTGGGCCGCTTCCGGGGAACCTGCGCCGGAAACATCACCCCCGTTGTTCTGCTCCTGGGAAACGGACACGGCGTCGGCAACGGGAGCTGCCGCCGTCGTGTCCGACGACAGGCGGGTGGCCGGAGCGGCAAGCGCTCCGACTCCGACTGCCGCCACAACGGCGGCGGTGGCCATGCCCGCCCACAGCTTGTTGCTGATGGAGTGCCGGCCCGCCGTCAAGTCGGAACGGGGGATATCGGTGGCGAAACTACGGGGTGGACCGTCGGGGGTGGAGAGATATGGCTCGTTCATGGGTAACCCATCGGAGGTTCAGGCCAGCCACGGCAACTGCGGGAGCAGCGAAAGTGGCAGGACGGATCGAAGTGTGATGCGGCGGCCGCCTGGCCTTTAGGAAGGTCGCGGCAGACGCATGATGGAGGCGCCCGTATACCCGGAAAATACGGAAGGCTCCGCGAGAGGGCACTGCCATCCGGAAGCCACCCGGTGAACAGGCCAGCACATGTTCGGTCCTAGGAATCCCGAGTTTAGGAAGGGCGGGGTGCCGCGGGCACCAGTAGGGATTACCCGAATATTTTGGGCCGGTACTTGGGGGCAGCGCCCCGGCTACTCAAGCCCGATCAGCCGGCTACCTGCTGCCGCAGGCCGGGATCTGAGCGGACTGGCAGCTCTTCAGGAATCAGGCTGGAATTGGCAAACTCAGATGTTACCCAGCGGTAACATGAAGGCATGCACCTGTTGTTGAGAACCCTCCTGCTGCTCATCACCTCATCCCGCCGGCCGCCGCTGACCGTCTGGGAAAGCTCCTCGCTGCCGCTTCGGGTCCTGCCCACGGACATCGATATCGCCATGCACGTCAACAACGGTATGTACCTGTCCTTGATGGACCTCGGCCGGTTCGACCTGATGGTGCGCAGCGGCGTGTGGAACCGGATGCGCCGCCGTGGCTGGGGCCCCGTGGTGGCCGCGGAGACCATTTCGTTCCGGAAATCCCTTCAGCTGTGGCAGCAGTACAGCATCGAAACGCGGATCATCGGGCTGGACGCCAAGGCCATCTACTTCGAGCAGCGCATGGTGGCCGACGGCGAGATTTACGCCAGTGCCTACATCGCCACCCGGCTGGTTCATCAAGGCCGGCCCGTCAGCCAGGACGAGATCCTGCGGGAATTCGGCGAGCCCCCGGCCGAGATGGTGCTTCCTGAGTGGGTTCACGAGTGGCGTGCGTCCAGTACCCTGCCGGGGAGCCGGACGCCGGCGCCGCACCTCTGGCCCTGACACCCGCCACCGCCCGTAGGCCCGGCGTCCGCTTTATTCCCGATGACGCGGGGAGCGAACATCGGACTCCCGCCGCGACATCGCGGCCGGTCACGCGTACGGTTGAACCATGGCTACCGTTGACATCACTGGCGAACAGTTCGCATCGACCATCGAGGGCAATGACATTGTCCTGGTGGATTTCTGGGCAGAATGGTGCGGCCCCTGCAAGCAGTTCGGGCCCACATACTCCGCAGTCTCGGAGAAGCACCCGGACGTCCTCTTCACCAAGGTGGACACCGAGGCCGAGCAACAGCTGGCAGCCGAGGCAGGCATTTCCTCCATCCCCACGCTGATGGCCTTCCGCGAAAAGGTGCTGGTGTTCTCACAGCCCGGCGCGTTGAACTCCCAGCAGCTGGAACAGGTGGTGGACGCCGTCAAGGCCCTGGACATGGACGAGGTGCACGCCCACGTGGCGCGCCAGCGTGAGGAAGCGGCTGCGGCCGCGCCCGGTCAGCAGGACGGCACACAGATCCCCGACGCGTGATCCCGAGGGCCTGATCCCTTAAACGTCGAAGCGGCCCCTCCGCACGGAGGGGCCGCTTCGACGTTAACCGGACTTAGATCCGTTCCAGCTTGGCGGGCTCGGCCAGCAGCGCGCTGAGCGACTCGTTCAGGTCCTGGACTGCGATGCCCTTGGAGTGCTTGGCCAGGTCCTCCTCGGACGCCCACTGCTCCGTCAGGACCAGCTTTTCCTCGGTGGCTTCGGTCAGCTCATAACGGATGCAGCCTGGTTCATTCACCACTTCGTCAATGGCGATTTCAAGGGCCAGTTTTACGCGGTAGAACTCGCCGTCGTTGGGGATGAACGTTGCCTGCAGGTCAATGGGTGAACTCATGGATTTCACAATACCGGCCGCCGCGCCCGGCACCGCTCCTGTTGACGCCAGGCGGGCGGTCTGTTGCGCTTCCGAATGCTTTGATTGCCGGGGACCACTTGGTAGCGTGCCCTCATGCGCGCTTATACAGCCGGGGACACTGACGTCCCGTTGCTCGAGGAAACCATCGGCGCGAACTTCGAGCGGATGGTGGCAAGGTTCCCTCTCCACGACGCACTGATAGAGGCGGCCCCAGTGCCCGGCGGGGATGCGAGGCGGTGGAGCTACACCAAAATGAACGACGACGTCGACCGGCTGGCGCGCGCACTGCTCGCCCTGGGCATCGCCAAGGGGGAGCGGGTGGGCATCTGGAGCCCGAACTGCGCCGAGTGGACGCTGCTCCAGTACGCCACCGCCAAGGTGGGTGCCATCCTGGTCAACGTCAATCCCGCCTACCGCAGCCACGAACTGGAGTTTGTGGTGAAGCAAAACGGCATGCGGATGCTGGTCACCGCACCATCAGACCGCAACAGTGACTATGTGGGCATGGCCCGCAGTGCGCTCGCAGAGTGCCCCGACCTGCGGGAACTCGTGTTCCTTCCGGCTCCTGGAGGGGAAGGATACGGCGGCGCCGTCCCGGTCCGCGACGCCGAGCTGACGTACGCTGAACTGCTCAGGCGGGCGGACGCCGTCGGACACTCGGCCCTGAAGGCCCGCATGGCCGAACTCAACCCGCACGATCCAATCAACCTGCAGTACACCTCCGGGACCACCGGCTTTCCCAAGGGGGCCACGCTCACCCACCACAACATCCTGAACAACGGCTACTCGATCGGGGAGCTGCTGGGCTACACCGAGCATGACCGGGTGGTGATTCCCGTGCCGTTCTATCACTGCTTCGGTATGGTGATCGGCAACCTGAACGCCCTGAGCCACGGTGCGGCCACCATCATTCCTGGCCGTGGCTTCAACCCTGCCGCGGCGCTGGAAGCGGTGCAGGACTTTGGTGGTACGTCCCTGTACGGCGTCCCCACCATGTTCATCGCCGAACTCGCGCTGCCGGACTTCGCCTCCTACGACCTCTCCACGCTCCGCACCGGCGTAATGGCCGGATCGCTGTGCCCCATCGAAGTGATGAACCGGGTCATCTCTGAGATGAACATGCGGGATGTGGCTATCTGCTATGGGATGACTGAAACCTCCCCGGTGTCCACCATGACCCGGCAGGGTGACACGCTGCAGCAGCGCACGGAAACCGTGGGGCGGACCATGCCGCACCTGGAAAGCAAGGTGGTGGACCCCGCCACCGGGGAGGTTCTGGAGCGCGGGCAGATCGGGGAGCTGTGCACCCGCGGGTACGCGGTGATGGAAGGGTACTGGAACCAGCCGGACAAGACAGCGGAGGCCATCGACGCCGACGGCTGGATGCACACCGGCGACCTGGCCCGGATGGACGAGGACGGGTACGTGGTGATTGAGGGCAGGATCAAGGACATGGTCATCAGGGGCGGGGAGAACATCTATCCGCGCGAAATCGAGGAGTTCCTCTATACCCACCCGTCCATCCAGGACGTGCAGGTTATCGGAGTCCCGGACACCACGTATGGGGAGGAGTTGATGGCCTGCATTATCCTCAAGCCCGGGGCTGCGCCACTGGATGCGGCGGCTGTAGCCCAGTTCTGCCGCGGGAAGCTGGCCCATTACAAGATCCCCCGCTACGTCGATGTACGCGAGAGCTTCCCGATGACCGTCTCGGGGAAGGTCCGGAAGGTGGAGATGCGCGAGGAAGCCGTGGCCCGGCTGGGGCTCTGACCCCACCGAGGGGTCGCTTTCGCTCTGCCTAGGGTAAAGGGGGGTCAGTGCCGGCGATGGTCCTGGATGGTCATCCGGGGGCCGAACGTAGGTTTGCGGAAGCCTGTGGCTTGGATCATCCGGACCACGCGCTGCCGATGCCCAAGCCACGGTGCCAGCAGCCGGAGCATGCCGGCGTCGTCCGTCCGCCGGCCGGTCAGGGCAGCGCCCACGTAAGCGGCGAGGTGGTAGTCGCCCACTGAGATCGAATCCGGGCAGCCATGAGTGCGCTGAACTACCTCTGCGGCCGTCCAGATGCCGATGCCCGGGATGGTCTGCAATTTCGCCGCCGCCTCCAGGGCCGGCAGCGCTGCCAGACGTTCAAGCGCGACGGCGGAGCACAACGCGCGCATTACGGTTGCCGAGCGCTGCGGGCCCACGCCGGCCTTGTGCCACTCCCAGCTGGGGACTTGCGCCCACTGCGCTGCAGTGGGAGGCAGCATCAGGGTGCCAGGTGCCAGCAGCCCTGCCTGCGGGGCCGGTGAGCCGTAGCGGTGCACCAGGTAGCGGTAGGCCCGGCGGGCCTCGATCACCGTCACCTTCTGCTCCAGGATGATCGGCACGAGCTGGTCGATCATGCGTCCGGTCGAGGGCAGCCGGAGGGACAGGGTTCGCCGGCGCGCCTCGCGGACCATGCGCGGGAGCGTGGCATGGAACGCCGGCTCGTCAAAGGCACGCCAGTCGTCATGGGCCCCCAGGAGGCGCGGCACCGACGCTATTGCTGCGCCGGCACCGGGGCCCCAGGCCTGTGCGTCGATCCAGTGCTCCGTCTCCGGCGTACGGGCAGCGGTGAGCCGCACTGTAGCCGGGCCCTCCGTCGTGGTGAACGCATTCCAGATGACGCTTCCCTGAACACTGAAAGAAGGATCGCTGGTGCCACGCAGGAGCGGGCCGAGCGTGCGGGGAAGGTCGTAGGGGCCGCGCGGATACCACCGGAGCGAGGCATCCGCGGCGGACGCCAGCCGCGGTGGTGCCTCTGCAATCGTCATACCAGCCATCGTCCCATGCCGGGCTGACAATACGGCTGTCACCTCCCATGCCACGGATTTTTCCCGGATGTGCAGGCCCCGGGGCCGCAGACGACTGTATTTCTGGATGAAAATCCCGCTGATGCAGCGTTCCCCGGGGCCCTTAACCGGCAGGGGACGGAGGACTAGAATCCCACATGTGGCGCGGGGCGTCCGCGCCAAAACATCGGAAAGCCAGGAGAACCCAAATGGGCGGAGTAGTGCACTTCGAAATCCCCGCGGACGATCAGGACCGGGCCCGCAACTTCTACAAGGAAACCTTCGGCTGGCGGATTGACCCCATGCCGGAGATGAACTACAACACCGTCATCACCACACCCATGGATGACACAGGTCGGCCCACGGAGCCCGGAGCCATCAACGGCGGGATGATGGCCCGCGAAGGCGACTTGAAGAACCCCATCATCACCGTGGATGTTGAGGACATCGATACCACCCTGAAAACGGTGGAGCAGCTTGGCGGCGCCGTGGTGGCGCCCAAGAGCGAGATCCCGGGTATGGGCTCCTTCGCCTACTTCAAGGACTGCGAAGGCAACATCCTGGGGCTGTGGCAAAACCTTCCAGCCGGCCAGCAGGCGGAGACGGCCGGGTAGGAAAACGTCGGGCAGCCGGCAGGGCGCATGTCAGTGCATTCCTGATGTCACCCAAAGGCCTATGACGGCGCCGGGAACCGTAAGGCCAGCAGTCACCAACCCTGCCAGTCCAAAGCCGCTCCACCTGATGGAGACGTTGAGCGCCCGAAGCCTCTCGTGCCAAAGCAATGTGGCCAGCGACGCCCACGGGGTGACCAGGGGTCCCAGATTGACTCCGATGAGCAGGGCGGCCAGCCGCACCGGTGACCCCGCCACGGGCTCAAGGGCGAGATAGGCAGGCAAGTTGTTGGCGGCGTTGGCCGCCCCGGCGCCCAGCGCGGCCAGGTGCAGGAGGGCCGGCAGGCTTTCGCCCCGGCTGGCAGCGCCGGCCAGGAGCGAGGCCAACCCATTGGCGTGCAGCGCCTCCACCACCATGAACAGTCCAATGGTCAGCATCAGGGGGCGCCATGGAACCATTGACCACCGCAGAACGGAAGGACGCCGCCACAGGTAGACCAGCAGCAAAAGAGCTGCGGCCGCCATGGCCGGGTACTGCACCGGCACGCCTGACACCAGCGCGGGCAGCAGAACCACCAGGATGGCGGCAGCGAAGATCAGCAGGGGCCGGTCCGTTATGGCCTGCGCAAGCGGTGGCCGGTACCTGCCGCGCAGGTCCTTCCGGAATGCCAGCCACAGCAGGACAAGGGGAGCAACTACTCCCACCAGGGCCGGTGCCCAGACGGTCCGGGCGAAACCCAGGGGACTAAGTCCCATGGCGTCCTGTGCCAGCAGGTTGGTCAGGTTGGACACCGGGAGCAGGAGGGACGCGGTGTTGGCGAGCCAGATGGTGGTCAGCGCAAACGGCAGGGGCTGGATGCCGGCGTGGACTGCGAGGAGCACCACCACCGGTGTCACCAGCACGGCTGTGGTGTCGAGGGAGAGGAAGACCGTTGCAACGGTTGCCAGGGCCACCACCAGCAGCCACAGGAGGAACACGCTTCCGCGGCCCAGCTTGGCCACCCGGTCTGTCACCACCTGGAAAAGACCGGCGTCGTCAAGGAGTTCGGTCAGCAGGGACATTGCCAGCACGAAGGACAAAACGGGTATGGTGCGGTCCGCTAATTCAGCGAGCGCCTGCACCGGCAGTGTGCCGAGGATCAGTGTGGAAACGCCTGCGAGGAGCATCACTCCAGGGAGGAGGTAACTCCGGACTTTCTTCAACCACGCGAACCGCTGCACCGCCCAATGATGCCATTGGTTGCTGCCGGAATCCCATCAGTTACCCGGTGGACCCGCGAGGGGGCTGACCGCAGGACAGGTCATCGATTGCGCCGCCGGAAGCGGTAGCTTTGTATCCATGAAGTACGCCCAGTCCGTCCTGGACCTCATCGGCAATACCCCGCTCATCAAACTCAACCACGTGACGGAGGGCATCAAAGCCACTGTCCTGGTCAAACTGGAGTACGTGAACCCGGGCGGGTCCATCAAGGACCGCATCGCGGCCCAAATGATTGAGGATGCCGAACGGGACGGCAAGCTGCAGCCCGGCGGCACCATCATCGAACCCACCTCCGGAAACACCGGCGTCGGACTGGCACTCGTAGCGCAGCAAAAAGGCTACAAATGCATCTTCGTGGTCCCGGACAAGGTGGGCGAGGACAAACGCGCCGTGCTGCAGGCCTACGGCGCCGAAGTAGTGGTGACACCCACGGCCGTGCCGCCGGACAGCCCCCAAAGCTACTACGGCGTCTCGGACCGGCTGGTCCGCGAAACGCCCGGCGCGTACAAGCCGGACCAGTTCTCCAACCCTGCCGCTCCGGCCAGCCACTACCAGACCACCGGCCCCGAGATCTGGCGGGATACGGACGGCCTGGTCACGCACTGCGTGATCGGCGCCGGCACCGGCGGCACCATCACCGGCACCGGCAGGTACCTCAAGGAAGTGTCGGCAGGCAGGCAGGAGTCCGACGGCGGCCCGGTCCGGATCATCGGCGCCGACCCCGAAGGTTCGGTCTACTCCGGCGGGACCGGGCGTCCGTACTTCGTGGAGGGCGTGGGCGAGGACATGTGGCCGGCCAACTACGACAAGTCCGTCCCGGACCAGGTGATCGCCGTCAGCGACGCTGACTCGTTCGCCATGACCCGCCGCCTGGCCCGCGAAGAGGGACTGCTGGTAGGCGGCTCCTCGGGAATGGCTGTGGTGGCTGCGCTGCAGGCGGCGCGGGACCTGCCGGAGAGCGCCGTCGTCGTCGTGATCCTGCCCGACTCCGGCCGTGGCTACCTGGCCAAAATCTTCAACGACCAGTGGATGCGCTCCTACGGGTTCCTCTCCGGCGGCGAGGAAACGTCCGTGGGCGAGGTGATCAAGTCCAAGAACGGCGAACTGCCGGACCTGGTGCACATCCACCCGAACGAGTCCGTCCGCGACGTCATCAACATCATGAATGAGTTCGGCGTCAGCCATATCCCGGTCCTCTCGCAGGAGCCGCCGGTAGTGATGGGGGAGGTGCTGGGCGCGGTGGACGAACGCACCCTCACCGCCAAGCTTTTCCGCGGTGAGGCGAGGTTGACGGACAAGATCTCCGAACATATGGGTCCCAAGCTTCCCGTCATCGGATCGCTGGAAACCATCTCCGCTGCCAGGGAACTGCTTTCGGACGTGGACACCGTGATGGTGACGTTCGTCGGTGCCCCGGTGGGCATCCTCACCCGGCACGACCTCCTGGCCTACCTCAGCAACTGAACGCTTCCCCCACATTAAGGAGCATCATGTCCGCCTCTGAAAACCAGGGTTTCAACACCCGCGCTGTCCACGCCGGCCAGGCCTTTGAACCCCGCACTGGTGCCGTGGTTCCGCCGCTGCACTTCAGCTCCACCTACGCCCAGGACGGCATCGGCGGGCTGCGCGACGGCTATGAGTACGGCCGCGGCGGCAACCCCACCCGAGACGCCCTGCAGGAACAGCTCGCCGCGCTGGAGCTCGGCACCCACGCCTACAGCTTCAGTTCGGGCCTGGCGGCCGAGGACTCGCTCATCCGGGCACTGACCCGCCCCGGCGACCACATTGTGCTGGGCAATGACGCCTACGGCGGCACCTACCGGCTCATCAGCCGGGTGCTGGGCGGCTGGGGCATCGGCAATACTCCGGTGGACATGGCCGACCTCGACGCCGTTGCCAAGGCCGTGGCCGCCAACAAGACCCGCTTCGTGTGGGTGGAAACCCCCTCCAACCCGCTCATGAAGATCACGGATATCGCCGCGCTCGCAGAGATAGCGCACGACGCCGGCGCCCTCCTGGTAGTCGACAACACCTTCGCGTCCCCCTACCTCCAGACACCGCTCGCCCTGGGTGCCGACGTGGTGGTCCACTCCACCACCAAATACATTGGCGGGCATTCGGACGTGGTGGGCGGCGCCGTGGTGGTCAAGGACGCTGAGCTCGCCGAGAAGATCGGCTTCGTCCAGTTCGCCGTGGGCGCGGTCTCGGGTCCCATGGACGCCTTCCTCACCACCCGCGGCCTCAAGACGCTCGGGGTGCGGATGGACCGGCACAGCCTCAATGGCCAGGCCGTGGCGGAATGGCTCCTGGAGCGCCCCGAAGTGGAGGCCGTGCTGTACCCGGGCCTGCCCTCCCACCCGGGCCACGAGCTGGCCAGGAAGCAGATGCGCAGCTTCGGCGGGATGGTTTCCGTGCAGTTCAAAGGCGGTGAAGCCGCGGCCCGGAAGGTGGCCGAATCAACCTCGGTGTTCACCCTGGCCGAATCCCTGGGCGGCATCGAGTCGCTGATGAACTACCCGTCCGAGATGACGCATGCCTCCGTTAAGGGAACTGAGCTTGCTGTTCCGGTGAACCTGCTTCGCCTTTCCTGCGGCATCGAGGACGTTGAGGACCTGGTGGCGGACCTGGAGAACGCCTTTACCTCGATCCCGTAGTGGTCTGAAGGGCGGGTTGCAGGGGCCGGAACAGGGAGCTCTGGCTTTCTTGAAAGAAGTCAGCTAGGGTGCGGACATGGCACTTCGATCTGACTGGTCCCGGCGCAACTGCAGCATGGCCCGTGGCCTGGATATCCTCGGTGACCCCTGGACTGTCCTGGTGCTCCGGGAGGTCTTCTTCGGCAACGGCCGCTTCGATGCGATGAAGTCCACGCTGGAGGTGGCCGACTCCGTGCTCACCAAGCGGCTGGCGCGCCTCGTGGAGTCGGGGCTGCTGACCAAAAGGGCGTACGACGACGGGGGCCGCACCAGGAGCGAGTACGTGCTCACTGCGACAGGCGAGGACGCCCTCCCGGTGCTGAACGCCGTGACCATCTGGGCGGAAAAGCACCTCCCGGCACCGACCGAGCAGGCACACATGTACGTCATCCACAACGTCTGCGGCGGGCGCACCAGCTCCGCGGATACCTGTACTGAGTGCGGTGAGCGGTTGACCGCGGCCACCACGAGCTGGCACAGCCAGACCAGGACAACTTCGCCGGTGGAACTTGCCACCGCAGCGTCCCCGAAGGGAGCAGCCGCGTGAGCGCTGAGGACACCGTCAACGGAACCGCCACAGGCACAGCCCCGGACGTCAGTCCGGGCCACGGCGGCACAGCCGGCAGCGCAGCCCCCGCCGTCGGCGGCTTGCCCGGAATCCTGCCGCCACGCAGGCGGCTGCACCCAGCATGGATCGTCGCCGCTGTCGCCTTCCTGGCCCTGGTGGGTGCGGCCGGATTCCGGGCCGCGCCCGGCGTCCTGATGGTCCCGCTGCAGGAGGAGTTTGGCTGGTCCACCACCGTGCTGTCCGCGGCTGTCAGCATCAACCTGGTGCTGTTCGGGCTGACGGCGCCGTTCGCGGCCGCCCTGATGGAACGGTTCGGCATCCGCGCGGTGACGGCGACGGCGCTGGTGCTGATCGGCACCGGCAGTGCGCTCACAGTACTGGTGAACCAGTCGTGGCAGATCCTGCTGACCTGGGGCCTGCTGATCGGGCTGGGTACGGGTTCCATGGCCCTGGTGTTCGCGGCCACCATCGCCAATACCTGGTTTGTTAAGGACCGTGGGCTCGTGATCGGCATCCTCACCGCCGGGAGCGCAGCGGGCCAGTTGGTCTTCCTCCCGTTCATCGCCATGCTCGCGCAGGATCCGGGCTGGCGGCAGGCCTCGCTGCTCATCGCGGCAGGCGCCTTGGCGGTGGTCCCGCTGGTACTGAAATTCCTCAAGAACTCGCCGGCGGACGCCGGGGTGCTGCCCTATGGAACAGAATCACCAAGCGCGGGAACACCGCCCCAGGCACCGACACAGGCGCCGGCCGCGGCCGGCGGCCCCCGCACCAACGCCGCCGTCAGGGCCCTGCAGGTGCTCCGGCGGGCCAGCCGGGTCCGCACATTCTGGGCCCTCGTGGCCGGCTTCGCGATCTGCGGTGCCACTACCAACGGGCTGATCGGCACCCACTTCATCCCCTCCGCCCACGACCACGGGATGCCGGAAACCACCGCCGCCGGGCTGCTCGCCGTCGTCGGGATCTTTGACATCGCGGGGACCATCGCCTCCGGCTGGCTGACCGACCGCTTCAACCCCCGCATCCTGCTGGCCGTGTACTACCAGTTCCGGGGCATCGGCCTGCTGGTGCTTCCACTGCTCCTGAGCGCCGAAGTGCAGCCCAGCATGATCGTCTTCGTGGTGATCTACGGTTTGGACTGGGTGGCCACCGTCCCGCCCACGGCCGCCATCTGCCGCGAAACCTTCGGCGCGGACGGCAGCGTGGTCTTCGGCTGGGTCTTCGCCGCCCACCAGCTGGGCGCTGCCGCAGCCGCACTGGCCGCCGGTGCCATCCGGGACTCGACCGGCCAGTACACCTACGCCTGGTTCGGAGCCGCGGCCATGTGCACCATCGCCGCGGTCATCAGCGCCACCATCCGCCGGCACTCCGGCTCCCGGGAACCTTCCCCCGCCGGAGCAGCCGCGTAGTCCGCTGGCAGCAACGGCGCCATTACGCTGGTGCCATGGAAATCCCACCCAAAGCCCCCGTCCGCAATGTCGCCCTCATCACCGGCGCAGGCCGCCTTGCCTCCATCGGCGCCGGGATCGCCCGGCAGTTGGCGGCTGAAGGCTGGGACCTGGTCCTGGCGTACTGGCAGGACTACGATGCCCGGATGCCCTGGGGAAGCGAGCCGGACGACGTCGTCCGTCTAACTGCCGAACTCGAGGCGATCGGCGCCCAGGTGTATACCCTGCCCGCGGACCTGGAGGACCCGGCCGCTGCGGAGCAGTTGCTGGCCGACGCCGTCAGGGTGGCCGGGCCGCTGCAGGGCATGGTGCTCAGCCACGCTGAGTCCGTTGATTCCGGAATCCTGGACACCAGCCTGGAATCGTTCGAGCGGCACTTCGCTGTCAATACCCGGGCAAGCTGGCAGCTGATCGCCGCCTTCGCCACGCAGGCAACGGATGACGGCGGCGCGATCGTGGCGCTGACCAGTGACCACACAGCGTTCAACCTTCCCTACGGCGCCTCCAAGGGGGCGCTGGACAGGATCGTGATCGCTGCCGCCCGGGAGCTGGGCCCGCTGCGCATCTCGGCCAACGTCCTCAACCCCGGGCCGGTGGACACCGGCTGGATGAATGACGACGTGAGGGACGCTGTGCTGGCCCGCCAGCCCACCGGCCGCCTGGGCACCCCTGCCGATGTCGCCGGTACTGTGGCGTTCCTGCTCTCACCTGCTGGCCGCTGGGTCTCCGGCCAGCTGATCAAGGCCGACGGCGGCTTCTCGGCTTAACACCCCTAGTAGGTAGCGCGAAGTGTCGTTCTGACCCCTCACAACGACACCTCGCGCCACCTACTTGGGGGAGGGGGTGCTGTGTTGCGCGGCCGCGGCCTTGCCCGTGAAGTAATCGCGGGTCGCAGGGAGGAACCGGCAGAGAACCGCCAGCACCACGCCCAGGGCCAGCAGCACCACCCCGCTGACGAACGCACCGCCCACGCCGAAGATCCGGGTATCGCCGTACGCCGGGTCCCACATCTGTATGGCGGAGATGAAGAAGGCGGCCGTCAGCAGCAGCGCGCCGATAAGGGGCAGGATGCCCCGGAACCACAGGTTGCGCGCCGACTGCCGCAGGGTGTTCCGGAAGAACCAGAAGCACGCAAAACCGGTGAGGGCGTAATAGAAGGCGATGAACAGGCTGATGGCGCTGATGGAGTCAGACAACAGGTTTTCGCTGAGGAAACTCATGGCAACGTAGTAGGCAATCGCCGCGCCGCCCATCACCTGGGTGGAAAACCCGGGGGTCTGGTTCTTCGGGTGCACCTCGCCGAACCTGGCGGGCAGGGCGCCGTGGACCCCCATGGACAGGGTGCCGCGGGCGGTGGGGAGGATGGTGGTCTGGGTGGAGGACAGGACCGAAGCCAAAACCGCGACGACGATCAGCCAGCCCCATGGTCCCAGCACCAGGTCCTTCATGGCCACAAAAACATCGTCCTGGTTCGCCTCGTTGCCAAGGCCGATCCCTTCGGTCCCCACGGTGGCGTACATCATCACCAGGAGGGCAACGGACACATAGATGGCCACCAGGACAAAGGCGGAAATCACGGCTCCGCGGCCAGGGGTGGTGGAGGGGTTTTCGGTTTCCTCGTTGACCGCCAGGCAGGTATCCCAGCCCCAGTAGATAAAGAGGGCCAGCAGTGCGCCGTGCACCACGGCTCCTGGGTCGGCGAAGGCGCCGGCGGGGTTGAACCACTCAAAGTCGAAGGCCTGGATTGTGGTGTCGCCGCTCGCCGAACCCCGGATGATCCCCACCACGATCGCCAGGGCAAAGATGCCCAGCGATACGTACTGGACGTAGGTCAGGACCCGCTGCACGTGCTCGCCGAGCCGGATGCCCCGGTAATTGACCAGCGTCATCACAGCGATGAACAGCACGCCCGTCGCGGTCACCAGAACCTTGTTTTCAGCCAGCGAGCCGTCACCCACCAGCAGCCACACGTACTGGCCGGCAACCTGTGCGAGGTTGGCCAGGACAATGATGCCGGCCAGCGCAACACCCCAGCCGCCCAGCCACCCGGCCCACGGCCCGAAGGCCCGCCGGGACCAGGTGAACGTGGTGCCGCAGTCCGGGATGGCACTGTTCAGTTCCCGGAAGGCATAGGCAATGAACAGCACCGGGATGAAGCCCAGCAGCAGGATCAGCGGCGTGTAGTCCCCGTTCACCGCCACGATCAGGCCCAGGGTGGCGGCCAGCGAATAGACCGGGGCGGTGGATGCCAGGCCCAGCATGACGGAGTCGCCGAGGTCCAGGATCCCGGCGCGGAGCCCTTTGGCGGGGACGCCGGCGCCGGGCGCTCCGCCCGGGCCTCCCGCCGTCGTGGTTTCTGTGCTCATAGTGCGATACCTGCTTTGCTGGAATTGGCCGCGGCAGAGAGCGGGGCCGGGGCGTCAATAGTGTTGGGCACGAATCTGCAGAAGTAGTCGGTGACCGGGCCGTCCGATTCGCGGATGCCGCAACCGACGGACTCGCCGTCCACCACCCAGATGCCCAGGACGGGATGGTTGCCGTCGAAGTCAGGCAGGGGCTGGTACTGCTGGTAGCACCAGCCTTCACGGCCGTACCCGCCGGGCTGTTCAAGGTTGATGCCCTGGGCATGGATCCGGATGTTGTCGCCTTCGCGGCCGTGCAGCGGCTTGGCCACCCACTCCTTCAGCGGCCCCGGCTCGTTCAGGTATGCCGGGAGCAGGTTGGGATGCCCGGGGTACAGGTGCCACAGTGCGGCCAGGAGTGCTTTGTTGGAGAGCAGCATCTTCCAGGCCGGCTCCACCCAGCGCGGGTTGTGGGCGCGCTCCAGCAGGCGGTGCCCGAACGGCTCCTTCATCATCAGCTCCCACGGGTACAGCTTGAAGATGGTGCTGATCATAAAGTTGTCCAGGTCCACAAAGCGGTTCAGGTTGGGGTCCCAGCCGATGTCGGACATGTTGATGCCGATGGTGGTCCACCCTGCCTGGCTGGCGACGTCCCGCATGTAGCCGGCGGTCATCCAGTCCTCGCCGGACTCCTCCACTTCGGAGTGCGCCACGTGCAGGGTGCTCATTCCGGTGCGGAACTGGAATTTCTTCCACTGGCGGATCAACGCCTCGTGGATGCCGTTCCACTGGTCCTTCTCCGGGAAGACGTCCTGGAGCCAGAACCACTGGGCAACGGCCGCCTCGATCAGGCCCGTGGGCGTGTCCGCGTTGTACTCCAGCATCTTTGCCGGGCCGCCCTGGCCGTCGTAGATGAAATCGAACCGGCCGTAGACATCCACGTCCCCGGCCTGCAGCGATTCCGCCGCCAGTTCCAGGGCCTGCGGGCCAATGCCGATATGCCCCATGGCCCCGGTGGCCAGGAAGCGTGCGGCCTCCAGGCACATTTTGTGCATCTCTTCGGCGGCCACCTCAAGGGTTTCCACCTCGTCCATGGTGAATTCGTAGTACGCGGACTCGTTCCAGTATTCGATCCTGCGGCCGTCGTCCATGGTGGTGGTGGAGAAGACCAGGCCCTGTTCTTCGATCTTCTGCTTCCACCCGGGCCTGGGCTGGCTCAACTTCCGCTTCACGCCTAACCCCCCGAGACCTTGCCGCCGCCGCCGCTGGTTCCGCTTTTGGCGCTGGTGCCGAAACCGCCGCGGCTCACAGTGCCGCCCTGGCTGCTGTATCCGGTGGACGCCTTGGCGCCGCTGGGCACCGTCCTGGTGTAATTGGGCGCGGTGGAGCGGTTCTGGCCAATGGGTGGGACGTACGCGCCGCGGGAGAAGAAGTACCAGGCGAAGATGCCGCCGCCCCTCCCTGCCGAACTGTCGCAGTTCCTGTCCTCCACGCGCTCGCCGGTTTCGTCGTTGAAGCACACTTGCGCGTATTCGGGGTCGTCCTGGTTAGTTGCCACGACGGCGGTGATGGTGCCGGCGAGCAGGGCCGTGACACCGAGCCCCACCACCACGGTCCGCCGCTGGGAGCGCTTCTTCCGTGCCGCTGCCTCGTTCAGCTGTTTCTCGCGGTCCCGGGCGAACGGATCCACCGGGGTGACGGGCTGGTCCAGGAGTTCGGGATGCAGTTCCGGCTTGGGGACCTGCCATGGGGGAGGGTTGGGCGTGCCGCCGTCGCCGGCCGGTTTGCCGCCGTTCGCACCCGTGGCTTTGCCGCCGTCGCCCGGCGGCTGCTGCTCCGGATCCTTGCTCGGGTCCATGGCGTCCCCCTCAGTTGTCCACATGAATTGGGCACAGCGCTGCACCCCCAATTGCAATCCTCAAATCAGCGTAATCCCTGCCGGCCCCGGCTGAGCCCACTGGCTCGCAATAAACGCCGTGGAACGGCCCTTTGACAGCGGCGAAATGCGGGTTACCGGGTGGAGGGACCGGTCCGCCTGCACCCCTACACTGGTGCCATGGAAACCGCCTCAGTGCTTGCCGTCTGCAGTGTCCACCAGCTTCTACCTGACACTTCCACCGTGGGAGTAACAGCCATCGACAAGCGGCCGGTGGAAGGGCCGGTGAAGGTGCACAAGCTGGGCCTCCAGGGGGACATCCAAGCCAACCGCGTCCACCACGGCGGGCCGGACCAGGCACTCTATGCCTACTCCCAGGCGGACGCGGATTACTGGGCAGGCGAACTCCAACGCGACCTGCCGCCGGGAATCTTCGGCGAAAACCTTCGCCTGTCCGGCCTCGACGCCACCAACGCCGTCATTGGGGAGCGGTGGAAAATTGGCCTGGACGTGGAGGTTCAGGTCACCTCCCCGCGCACGCCCTGCGCCACCTTCCAGCGCCGGATGGGGGAGCCGCAGTTCGTCAAGCGGTTTACCGGGGAAGGCAGGGTGGGCGCCTACCTCCGGGTGCTGCGGGTCGGCACCATCCGGGCCGGCGACCACGTCCACAGGCTGTACGTCCCGAAGCACGGGGTCACAGTGGGCAAGTGGTTCAGTGAACCGGACCTTGAATCCATGGAAGCGTTGAAAGATGCCGATGCCGAGGGCCAGATCCGCCTGCAGCAGCCGGAGTTCAGGAAGAAGTTCGAGGCGCTGGAACGGCAGCTTGCCCGGTAGGGGCGCTGCCGGGGAGCGCCCATGACGGGGATGTGCGTAAGCTCACTGCCCGCCGTCGTACGCTCAATTACCGTTGTGGCAGGTGCGTGCCCTACACTTGAAACATCCCCCACTCCGGAAATCCCTTATTCCTGCCCAATTTTTGAGGCAGGACTGGCAAGTGTTGGGGCCCGCAACTGTGATGCGGGCATTTTCATAGGGAGAGCCGGCTAAAGAAAACGCTGTACAGACTGCTGGGATAGCAGCCAAGAGATGCAGCGCGAAGTCCTGCCACGGGATTGCGAAAGCGCCGGACTTCTGTGACCGGCCGGTCAACGTTTGCCCGGCACCACGGCACACGTACTGCGGCTCCGCTCACCTCGGGTAGTGCCGCCTGGCCCCCTATGGATGAGGAATATTCCCCTATGCCCGAAAATCAAAACGAAACCACTTTCGAAGCGGCAACTGCCGACACCGCCGCCGTCGAATTCACCGAGGCCGTTGTTCCCGCAGCAGAGCCCGCCGCCGAAGCTTCCGTAGACGCTCCGGCCACTCCCGCAGCCGAGACTCCTGCTCCGGCAGCAGAAACTCCGGCTGCGCCCGCAGCCAAGGCTGAGGACTCCGACGAGGACGGCGTCCGCTTCGCTGACCTCGGCATCGACGGCCGTGTCCTGGCCGCCCTGCAGGATGTTGGCTACGAGAAGCCGTCACCCATCCAGGCAGCCACCATCCCGCTGCTGCTCGAAGGCCGCGACGTGGTTGGCCTCGCCCAGACCGGCACCGGTAAGACTGCAGCATTCGCAGTACCGGCACTGTCCCGCCTGGCCGAACTGCACGACCTCAACGGCCCGTCCCGCAAGACCCAGGCCCTGGTGCTGGCGCCCACCCGCGAGCTGGCGCTCCAGGTTGCCGAGGCCTTCACCTCGTACGCCAAGCACATCGATGACTTCACCGTCCTCCCCGTCTACGGCGGCTCCGCCTACGGCCCCCAGCTTGCAGGCCTGCGCCGCGGCGCCCAGGTGGTTGTGGGTACCCCCGGCCGCGTGATCGACCACATCTCCAAGGGCTCCCTGGACCTGTCCGAGCTCCAGTACCTGGTGCTGGACGAGGCTGACGAGATGCTGCGCATGGGCTTCGCCGAGGACGTGGAGCAGATCTTCCAGCAGACTCCGTCTGACCGCCAGGTTGCGCTGTTCTCCGCCACCATGCCCAGCCAGATCCGCCGCATGTCCAAGCAGTACCTGAACAACCCGGCCGAGATCTCCGTCAAGTCCAAGACCACCACCGGCGCCAACACCCGCCAGCGGTACCTGCAGGTGATGGGCCCGCACAAGCTGGACGCGCTGACCCGCATCCTCGAGGTTGAAGAGTTCGACGGCGTTATCGCCTTCGTGCGCACCAAGATGGCCACCGAGGACCTGGCTGACAAGCTGAAGGCGCGGGGCTTCCAGGCCGCCGCCATTAACGGCGACATCCCGCAGCAGCAGCGCGAACGCACCGTCGACGCCCTCAAGGAAGGCCGCATCGACATCCTTGTGGCCACCGACGTCGCGGCCCGTGGCCTTGACGTGGAGCGCATCAGCCACGTGGTCAACTACGACATCCCGCACGACACAGAGTCCTACGTCCACCGCATTGGCCGCACCGGCCGTGCAGGCCGTTCCGGCGACGCCATCCTGTTCATGACGCCGCGGGAGAAGTACCTGCTGCGTTCCATCGAGAAGGCCACCCGCCAGCCGGTGGAGCAGATGCACCTGCCCACGGCCGAGACCGTCAACACGCTGCGCCTGGGCAAGTTCGCCGAGCGCATCACCGAGACCCTCGAGTCCGAGGACGTCTCCGCGTTCCGCGACCTCATCGCCTCCTATGAGGAAGAGCACAACGTTCCCGCTGCGGAGATCGCTGCCGCCCTTGCCGTGATGGCGCAGGGCGGACAGCCGCTGCTGGTCAAGGAACTGCCTGCAGCTCCCGAGTTCCAGAAGCGCGAGCGGTCCAAGGACGGCTTCGGCTCCCGCGGGCCTACCCGCACCCTGACCGAGGGCAACGCCACCTACCGGATCGCCGTGGGACGCCGCCAGCGCGTGATGCCCGGCTCCATTGTGGGTGCGATCGCCAACGAGGGCGGCATTTCCTCGGCCCAGATCGGCGGCATCGACATCCGCTCGGACCACTCCCTCGTGGAGCTGCCGGCAGACCTGAGCCCGGAGCAGCTGCGTGCACTGTCCCGCACCCGGATCGGCGGCGAGCTGATCCACCTTGAGCTGGACAACGGCCGCAAGCCCTCCGGCGAGCGTGGCGCGTACCAGGGCAACCGCGGCGGCGACCGTGGCGGCAACTTCAAGGGCAGCGGCGGGTTCAAGAAGGAATTCCGGAAGACGGACGGCGAGCGCAGCTCCGCAGACCGTGGCGGCCGCTCGTACTCCGAGCGTTCCTTTGGTGACAGCGGCGCCAGCCGTGGCCAGTCCAGCGACTCCCGCTTCGGCGGCCACGGCGATGGCTCCCGCAAGCCCCGCAGCGGCGGCGACGGCGGTCACCGCGACTTCAACCGCAAGGGCAAGTGGTAAACCTCCCGTAGGTTAGTGCTTTCCTGATGGGCCGGCTTTCGAGCCGGCCCATCAGCCTTTAACCCCTGAAAGAAGCAGGCGCATGTGGGACTCGACACACCGCGCTCACAGTGACGCGGCAAAACCTGTCATAGACCTCATCTCTGTGGGCGCCGGCCTATCCCTGCATCCCAACAATGGCGCGGAAATCGGGCCCGGCAACCGGCGGAAGTGCAAGTGTTGCACGGCTGCCTGACCGGCCCGGGAGCCGATTTGTTGGTGGTGAAATCTTCCGGTAGAGTATTTACTCGTTGCCCCCCTAGCTCAGTGGTAGAGCGCGTTCTTGGTAAGAACGAGGTCACCGGATCGATTCCGGTGGGGGGCTCTGGATGAGGGCCTGTGTCAAGGCGGTTTTGACCGGCTTGGCGCAGGTTTTTCTCATTCGTGGCGGTGTAGCTCAGTTGGTTAGAGCGCACGACTCATAATCGTGAGGTCGGGAGATCGAGCCTCCCCACCGCTACAGGCTAAGCCCCCGGAATCCCCGAGATTCCGGGGGCTTTCCTGTTGTGTGGCGGTGGCCCGGCAACGCTCCATCACCTCCCGCAGCACATCCGGAAACGTTCCATCACTTCCTGCGTGACAAGCTTCCCGTTTCGCCGTAGCTTTGCGGCATCCGATGGAGGGGGAAACGTGTGGGCTTTCTAGACGAAATCATGATTCCGTTCAGGTGGCTCGTCTCCGTGATCATGGTGGGCTTCCACGAAGGACTGGGAGCCGTCGGGATGCCGGCGGCCAGCGGCTGGACGTGGACGCTGTCCATCATCGGCCTGGTGCTCGTCATCCGTGCCGCCCTGATCCCGGTGTTCCTCCAGCAGGTGAAGGCCCAGCGCCGGATGCGGCTGCTGCAGCCGGACCTGATGAAGCTGCAGGAGAAGTATCAGGGGCGGACCGACGCTGTTTCCCGGCAGGCGATGGCCCAGGAGCAGATGGCCCTGTATAAACAACATGGGACCAATCCCTTCTCGGCGTGCCTGCCGCTGCTGATTCAGGTGCCGTTCTTCCTGGCGCTGTTCCAGGTCCTCTCCGGCATCAACACCCTGGCCCGGCAAGGGGTGGGGATAGGTGCCATGAGCCGTGACCAGGTGGTGCAGTTTGACCAATCCGCCATCTTCGGCGCACCGCTCACAGCCTCGGTCCTGCATGGCGGCGGCGACCAGTCCGCCGTCGTGGTGCTGACCGTCCTGATGATCCTTGCGATGATCGCCGCACAGTTCATCACCCAGAAGCTGATCTTCGCCCGGAACGCATCAGGGGGCGTCCCGGAAACCCCCTTTATGCGGCAGCAGAAGATCCTGCTCTACAGCCTGCCGCTCGTGTTTGGCCTGGGCGGCGTCTTTTTCCCCATCGGCGTCCTGGTCTACTGGACGGTCACGAATATCTGGACCCTGGCCCAGCAGTTCGCCGTCCGGGAACGGCCGCCTGCCGGCAGTATCAGGCCGGATTCCGCTTAGGGAGCTCCTGCCCTTACGCAATCCCCGCTGCACCGGCAGAATGGGCGGATGGGCCAGCTCATCTACTCCGGCATCACCTCCTTGGACGGCTACGTCGCTGACAGTGAGGGCAACTTCGACTGGAGTGCGCCGGATGAGGAGGTCCACGCTTTCGTGAACGATGTGGAGCGCGACGCCGGCACGTACCTTCTTGGGCGGCGCATGTACGAGGTGATGAAGGTGTGGGAGTCCTGGGATACCAGCGATGAACCTGCCGTCATCCAGGACTACGCCCGGATCTGGCATGGCGCCGAAAAAGTGGTCTACTCCTCCTCGCTCGCCGCCCCATCCACGGCCCGCACCAGGATCGAGCGGACATTCGACCCCGGGACGGTCCGGGCGCTGAAGGAGGGCAGCGACAAGAACATCAGCATCGGCGGCGCCACCCTGGCTGAAGCGGCGCTCCGTGCCGGGCTGGTGGACGAATGCCAGATCTTCCTCAACCCGGTAGCCGTAGGCGGCGGCCTGCGGTTCCTGCCCGACGGGCTGAACCTGCGGCTCGATCTCCTCGACCAGCGCAGGTTCAGCAACGGCGTGGTGTACCTCCGCTACCGCTGCCTCAGCTGATTGAGCTCCTGATCCCACTGGCCCCGCGCGGCCCCTGCCGCCCGGGTGTGGCATCTGTGCGGCGGGGGAGCAGAATGGGGCCATGACCCGAATCGCAATCATCGGCGGCCACGGCAAAGTGGCCCTGCACCTGTCCACCATGCTCACGGAAGAAGGCCACGCCGTCACCTCGTTCATCCGCAACCCGGACCACGCCGCCGATGTCGCGGCAACGGGTGCCACGCCGTCGGTCCTCGACGTGGAGAACTCGACGACGATGGCCCTCGCCGAGGCCCTGCGGGGCCACGATGCGGTGGTTTGGTCCGCCGGGGCAGGGGGCGGAAATCCGGAGCGGACCTACGCGGTGGACCGGGACGCTGCCATCCGCTCCATGGATGCCGCAGCCCAGGCGGCAGTCAACCGCTACGTGATGGTCTCCTATCTGGGCGCCCGCAAGGACCACGGGGTGCCGGAGGACCAGGCCTTCTTTGCCTACGCCGAGGCCAAAGCCGCCGCTGACGAATACCTCCGGGGAACCGGCCTCGCCTGGACCATCCTCGGCCCGGGGGCACTGACGGACAAGCCAGGCAGCGGCATGATCACTGTGGACCCGGATCCAGCGGGGGACCGGGCAACGTCGCGCAGCAACACGGCCATCGTGGCGGCCGCTGTACTGGACCTGCCGGAGACTGCCGGCAGGACTATCGAGTTCTGCGACGGTTCACTGCCGGTTGCGGCGGCACTCGACTCGCTCAGCTGACAGTTTCCGCCAGCTCCAGGTCCAGGGAGTGCCTCTCCACGTAGTCCAGGGCGGCGCGGACGGCACCCACCGTAACCATCGAGTCGCCCAGCGGTGAGACTGCAACCCGCGGGGGTGTGGCGGTGAGATCCACCAACTGCCGGGCGATCGGTTCCAGGAGCACCCCCGCGGAGTTGGCTACCGCACCGCCGATCACCACCAGCTCCGGGTTGAGCAACGTGGACACGGCACCAATGATGCGGGCCATCCTGTCCGCCAAGCGCTCCAGAATCTGCAGCGCCACTTCATCGCCGTCCGCGGCGGCGGCAAACACATGCTCGGCTTCGGCTCCGCCCTCGCGCGCATGGGCACGCAGGGATGTTTCGGCTTTCCCGGCGAGCGCCTCGGCGGCCCACGTCCTGGCAAGGCTGGCGATGCCGTACGTGTCGCCCACGCCCTCGACATGTTCAAGGAACGCCAGCTCGCCGGCGCCGCCGCGGCTGCCGTGGAGCAGCCGGCCGCCGTCGATCACTCCTGCGCCGAAGCGTTCGCTGGCGAGGATCACCACAACGTCGTCAATTCCCGTGGCGGCGCCCTGCCAGCGCTCGCCCAAGGCGGCAAGGTTCGCGTCGTTTTCCAGCAGCACCGTCCAGCCGCGCCGGTCCCGCAGCGCCGCCTTCAGGCCGACGTCGAACAACCCCCAGAAGTGCTGGGCCGCCAGCACGTCCCCGTTGCGGTCCACCGGGGCAGCGATGCCGGCGCAGGCGGCGAGAACCGAACGGGGGAAGGCGCCTGCCTGGTCCAGCGCCATGAGGGCCGTGCGGTCAATAACAGACACGCGTTCCTCGGCGGAAATCTCCGCTTCCGCGAACGGCTGGCTGGACCGGCCCAGGGGCTGTCCGCGAAGGTCCGACACCACCACTGTGGCCTTGGAGACGCCCACGTCCATGCCCAGCACGTAACCGGCGCGCTCGTTGAGCTCGAACCGCCTGGCCGGACGCCCCTTCTGGTACCCGCCGAACGCCCGCTGGTTTTCCAGTTCCCGGATCCAGCCCCGCTCCTTGAGGTCCTCACACACGGCGATGGCGGTAGCCCGGGTCAGCCCGGTGGCCTCCATGACCTCCGTGACCGTAACCACCGCGGCGGAGCGCATGAATTCCAGCACCGCGCCGGCGCTGACCCTGCGCAGCAGCTGAGGGGTGGCGGCGGAGGTTTCAGCCATGCTGTTGACCTTTCTGTACATCACGCCGGATAATGCTTGAGCAACTAAATTTAGATTCAAAATAAATATAGTCGATCAGAAGCAAAGGATCACCCCTTGTCCACCACCGCCACGCTGGCAACCCTGTCCGATTCCGACCGCCTGGCCGATCCGAACTGGTGGCGCCAGGCCTCCGTCTACCAGATCTACCCGCGCAGCTTCGCGGACTCCAACGGTGACGGCATCGGCGACCTCAACGGAATCACCTCCAAGGTCCCGTACCTGAAGTCCCTGGGGATCGACGCCGTCTGGCTGAGCCCCTTCTATCCCTCAGCGCTCGCCGACGGGGGCTACGACGTGGACGACTACCGCGATGTGGACCCGAAGCTGGGAACCCTGGCGGACTTTGACGAGATGGCCAAGGCGCTCCACGAAGCCGGCATCAAGCTGATCGCGGATATCGTGCCCAACCACTCCTCGAACCGGCACCAGTGGTTCCAGGAGGCACTCGCGTCGCCCAAGGGCTCACCCGCCCGCGACCGTTACATCTTCCGCGACGGCAAGGGCCCGAACGGCGAGTTCCCGCCGTCGGACTGGGACTCCGTCTTCGGCGGCCCCGCCTGGGAGCGCATCACCGAACCGGACGGCACCCCGGGCCAGTGGTACATGCATATCTTCGCCAAGGAGCAGCCGGACCTGAACTGGTCCAACCGTGAGATCCGCGAGGATTTCCTGAAGACCCTGCGCTTCTGGTCTGACCGGGGCGTTGACGGCTTCCGCGTGGACGTGGCCCACGCGCTCACCAAGGACCTCACCGAGCCGCTGCTGTCCAAGCTGGAACTGAGTGCCGCCAACACGGGTGTGGACGGCTTCGACGACGGCACCCACCCGTTCTGGGACCGTGACGAAGTGCACGAGATCTACGCCGAATGGCGCGAGGTGTTCAACGAGTACAACCCGCCGCGCACCGCCGTCGCCGAAGCCTGGGTCCACGCGACCCGGCGGGCCCGCTACGCCAGCCCGCAGGGCCTTGGCCAGGCCTTCAACTTCGACCTCCTGCAGGCCGACTTCGACGCCGCCGAGTACCAGGAGATCATCACCCGCAACCTGGCTGAAGCTGCAGCAACCGGCGCCTCCTCCACCTGGGTGTTCTCCAACCACGACGTTGTCCGCCACGCCACCCGCTACGGGCTGCCGCAGCTTGCCAAGGGCACGGGCCACCACAAGGGCCAGGACGGCAAAGACTGGCTGCTCGCCGGCGGCCCCAAGGAGCAGCTGGACGTGGAGCTCGGTGAACGGCGCGCCCGCGCCGCCACGCTCCTGATGCTCGCTGTGCCGGGCTCGGCCTACCTGTACCAGGGCGAGGAACTGGGCCTGCAGGAAGTGGCCGAGATCCCCGAGTCCGAGCGCCAGGACCCGTCCTTCTTCCGCAACAAGGGCGTGGACATCGGCCGCGACGGCTGCCGTGTGCCGCTGCCCTGGAAGGTTGAGGGGACCTCCTTCGGCTTCGGCGACGGCGGCGCGCACCTGCCGCAGCCCGATTGGTTCAGCAAGTACGCCGTGGAAGCACAGGACGGGACCGAAGGCTCGACGCTGGAGCTTTACCGCAAGGCCCTGAAGCTCCGCCGTGAGCTGCTGACCGACGAAGAGCTGGCATGGGTGGAGACGGGCAACCCGGAGGTCCTGCACTTCCGCCGGCCCAACGGCTGGCAGTCCGTGACCAACTTCGGGGACACCGCCGTCGACCTGCCGGCAGGACAGGTGCTGGTCAGCAGCGCACCCCTTGAGGACGGGAAGCTTCCCGGCAACACCACCGCCTGGCTGCGCTGATGTCCTCGAGCAACGAGGGGCGGCCCGCCTGATGCAGGAACTGATATACGGCTGCATGGGACTGGGCGGGAGCTGGTCCGAGGAGCCTCATGCCGGCGAGCATGTGGACGAGGCCGCTGCCGCCGTCGAGGCTGCGCTCGATGCCGGGATCTCGCTCTTTGACCATGCGGACATCTACCGCAGAGGCAAGTCCGAAGCGGTTTTTGGTGAGGTGCTGGCCGCCACGCCCGGACTCCGGGACCGCATCCGGCTCCAGACCAAGTGCGGGATCAGGTTGAATGAACGTGGCCTGCAAACCCACTACGACCTCAGCCGGAACGCCATCCTGGAACGGGTCAACGAAAGCCTTAAACGGTTGCGGACGGATTACGTGGACATCCTCCTGCTGCACCGCCCGGACCCCCTGGCGGATCCGGCGGAGGTGGCTGCCGCCGTCGGACAGCTGATGGCTGAAGGCAAGGTCCGGCAGCTTGGCGTGTCCAACATGTCCGGAGTCCAGATCGAGGCGCTGCAGGACCGGCTGGAGACCCCAATAGTGGCCAACCAGCTGGAGATGAGCCTGCTCAAGCGGGCATGGCTGGAAAGCCAGGTGCTGGTGAACCACGCCGAGCACTTGGACTACAGCTTCCCGCACGGCACGCTGGAGTACTGCGTCCGAAACGGCATCACCCTGCAGGCGTATGGCTCCCTCGCCAAGGGCGCGTACACGGGCGCGGAACCGGAGAGCCCCACCTCCGCAGAGGCCGCGACCACGGAGCTCGTGGCGGAGTTGGCGGGGGAGTACGGCAGCACCGGCGAATCGGTGCTCCTCGGGTGGCTGATGAAGCACCCCGCCGGCATCGCTCCGGTGATCGGCACGGTCAACCCCGGCCGCATCCGGGCATGCGCCGACGCCGCCCGTGTAGCCGAGACCATGACCCGCGCCGACTGGTACAAACTCTGGGTGGCCGCGCGCGGCAGCAACATCCCCTGAGCCACCCCAACCAGGTAGCAGCAAGTGCCGTTTGGACGATTCATGACGGCACTTGCTGCTGCCTGCTTTAAGCAGGACCGGGTCATAACCCGTTTAGTTCGTATTGATCCTCACAACCGGGCCATTTTCTTCGCCGTGCCGCTTGCGGGGCGGATACGGTAGATACATGACGTCTACCATCGCCACCGAGACCGTAAGGCCGGAACGCAATATCCCAGCAGAGATCGCCCGCTCCTGGCTCCTCGTGAATGCCATGAAGACCGAGCTTTTTGACCAGTCGGCAGTGTCCCGCGCTGACTCGATCATCCTGGATATTGAAGATGCCGTGGACCCCTCGCAGAAGGACCAGGCCCGGAACAACGTGGTCGACTGGCTCACCGCCGGCGGCAAGGCCTGGGTCCGCATCAATGACGCCACCAGCCCCTTCTGGGCTGACGACCTCGCCGGCCTTCGCGGTACTCCGGGCCTGCTCGGCGTGATGCTCGCCAAGACCGAGTCCGCGGACCAGGTCACCGAAAGCTTCCACCGGATGGACGGCAAGACCCCCGTTATCCCGCTGGTGGAATCCGCCGTGGGCATCGAAGAAGCCAACAACATCGCCAAGGCCCAGGGCGCGTTCCGCCTTGCCTTCGGGTCCGGCGACTTCCGCCGCGACACGGGCATGGCCGCCACCGCCGAAGCGATGGCCTACCCCCGCGCCAAGCTCGTCGTCGCCAGCCGGGTGGGCAACCTGCCGGGGCCCATCGACGGCCCCACCGTCGGCACCAACCACCCCATCCTCCGTGAGCAGACCGGTATCACCGTGATGATGGGCATGACCGGCAAACTCTGCCTGGCCATCGACCAGACGCCTGTCATCAATGAGGTCATCAGCCCCACCCCGTCCGACGTCGCCTGGGCCACCGACTTCATGGCAGATTTCGAAGCCAATGGCCGCGTCATCCGTGACGGCTCCGATTTGCCCCGCCTGGGCCGCGCCGAGAAGATCATGAAGCTCGCGGTAGCCTTTGGGGTGCAGCCCGCGCTCTAGCATCGCCCGATTGTTCCAGGAGACCCCGTGACCGATACGCCTTATCTGGTCCACGGGGTTTTTTGGCCTGGGCCCACTGACGGTCCAGGTGTGGATGGAGCCGCTCCTCTCCTGCGGCTGCAGGCCCCGGACGGAACGTTCACCGAAATACCGCTCGACGACGGCGCGCGGCTGGGCTTCCGGCTGGCCGCGGAGGGGAAGTCCTGCCTGGGGCACCACCGCGTTCACGGCCCGGGCCGCCGGGACCATATCCGGTGCAAAGGCCTGTCTCCGGCTGCCCGGGGACATCAGTGTGAACGGTGCTTTGTGGCGGACGACTTCCGCCGTATGCACGACTTCCACCGGGGCGGCGGCGTCCCGCCCGGCCTGCGCAGCTACCTCATGCAGCCGCACTGGCTTTACGTCGCAACCTTCGCCAACGGGGCCAGCAAGGTGGGGACCGCGTCCGACGGTCGAAAATGGCAGCGGCTCGCCGAACAGGGCGCCGTAGCCGGCAGCTACATCGCCCGCGCCGCCGACGGCCGCGTGGTGCGCATCCTCGAGGACCTCGTAACCCGCGAGGGCGGGCTGCCGCAGCAGGTGCGTTCCGCGGCGAAGGCGGCCGCCCTCGCAGCTCCGGCACCTGCGGACTGGATCAGCTCCCACAACGCCGCGCTGGCGAACGACGCACGCCGGCTTCTGTCCGGGGCGGAAGAAGACGGCTTTGAGGTGGTGAAGGAAACCTGGAACCGTCCGGGGCTGGCCGGACGCTTGTGCGCGGAGACATCACGCCACACCTACCCGCACCCCTTGGATTCAGGATCCCACGGCTTCACCGTCCGCTCCGTCTGCGGCAGTTTTGTACTGGCAGCCCTCGATGGCAGCGGTTTGGAGTTCGTCCTGGACCTGGGCCGGCTCAAAGGCCGGACCATCGAACTGGGGCACCATTCCTCCGAGGTCCCGGCGGTCCAGGAAACGCTTTTCTGAGGCCCCGGTAGACTGGCACAGTGCTGAACGAATTCTGGGCCACTGCGCCAACCCGCTACAAAGTCCTGGTTTTCAGCGCGATGGGACTGATCGCCGCCGGTATCCTCCTGAACCTCATCGGCAACACCAGCGGCAAGCAGGCGCTGGCCGTGGCTTCACTGCCATTGATCGGACTGGGACTCGTCTTGCACATCGCCGGCATCGTGGTCCGCGGCCAGGCCATCCGCAAGAACCTCAGGCGGTAATCTTTCAGCGGCCCCTTTCTGCCTCTCAAAGGCCTGACGATAGGCTGGAACCCATGACTATCAATCCGGACCTGCAGGGCCGTAGCTACCCTGCCGCAGAGGTGTACGACGTTGGCCGCGAGAAAATCCGCGAGTTCGCCCGCGCTGTCAAGGCCACCCACCCTGCACACTTCGACCTTGAGGCAGCGAAGGCCCTGGGCCATACCGATCTTGTAGCCCCGCCGACGTTTGCCATCATCATCGCCCAGCGCGCCGATGCCCAGCTCATCGAGGATCCGGAGGCCGGGATCGATTTCTCCCGCGTGGTCCACGCCGACCAGCGCTTCACCCACCACCGGCCCATCTTCGCCGGCGACCGGCTGGTGGCTGAACTGCACGTGGACGGCGTCCGGGCCATGGGCGGGGGAGCGATGATCACCACCCGCTCTGAAATCTTCGCCCTAGGCGCCGATGACTCCCGCGAGCCGGTCACCACCACCACGTCGTCCATCCTGGTCCGCGGAGAGGGACAGTAACCCATGAGCCTCAGCATTCACCAACTCAGCCCCGGCCAGGAGATCGGCAGCCGCACCGTAGCGGTCACCCGCACCGATCTGGTCAAATACGCCGGTGCTTCCGGTGACTTCAACCCCATCCACTGGAACGAAGCCTTCGCTACCGGAGTGGAACTGCCCGGCGTCATCGCCCACGGCATGTTCACCATGGGCTCCGCCGTGCAATTGGTCACCGACTGGGCCGGTGACCCTGCCGCCGTGGTGGACTTCCAGACCCGCTTCACCAAGCCCGTCCTGGTCACCGACACCACCGGCACCGACGAACCCGGCGCCACCATCGAAGTCAGCGGCCTCATCGGAAAGCTCGACGCCGAGGCCAATACGGCCCGTATCGACCTCACCGTTGTTGCCGCCGGGCAGAAAGTCTTGATGAAAGCCCAGGCCGTCGTCCGGCTCAGCTGAGCCGGGAAGCGCGCTCCACTTTCGGCGATAGGGTTGTGTGGTGACTTCCACCCTGCTTTCCCAGCTGACCACGGCCGCCGTCGGAGGCCCCGCGGGCACATTCATCGAGGCCCGGACCGAAGCTGAGATCATTGACGCCGTCCGCGCTGCGGATGCGGCCGGGGAGCCGCTGCTGATCCTCAGCGGCGGCTCCAACCTGCTGATCTCCGACGACGGGTTTCCCGGAACCG
The DNA here is from genome assembly GCF_059091705.1 of Arthrobacter sp. Ha26. Taxonomy (NCBI): domain Bacteria; kingdom Bacillati; phylum Actinomycetota; class Actinomycetes; order Micrococcales; family Micrococcaceae; genus Arthrobacter; species Arthrobacter sp. Ha26. The sequence continues at coordinate 351,310 of NZ_JBNHGX010000001.1, read as the reverse complement.
TGGTCCGTATTGCCACCGAAGGGTTCTCCGTCAACGCCGAGGACTCGTGTGGCGGGGTCGCCGTGGTGGTGCAGGCAGGCCACAACTGGGACAAACTGGTTGAGCATGCGGTCCTTCACGCCTGGTCCGGGATCGAAGCACTCGCCGGTATCCCGGGCTCCACCGGGGCAACCCCCGTCCAGAACGTCGGCGCTTACGGTTCGGACGTGTCCCAGACCATCGCCGCCGTGCGCACCTGGGACCGTGAGCGGAACGCCGTCAAGACCTTCACCAACTCGGAGCTGAAGTTCGGCTACCGGGACTCCATCCTCAAGCAGACCACCGTCAACGGTTCACCCCGCTACGTGGTGCTGACGGTGGAGTTCCAGCTGCCCATCGGGCGCATGAGCGCGCCCATCCGGTACGCGGAGCTTGCCCGTACGCTGGGCGTGGAGCAGGGGAAGCGCGCCTACGCCACAGACGTCCGCCGGGAAGTGCTGCGGCTCCGGGCTTCCAAGGGCATGGTCCTGGATCCAACAGACCGCGACACCTATTCCACCGGTTCGTTCTTCACCAATCCGATCGTCGCGGCGGACGTGGCTGAGGCCCTTCCCGAGGGCGCACCCCGTTATCCTGCGGGCAAGGACGGGCTGGTGAAGCTCTCCGCCGCATGGCTGATCGACCAGGCGGGCTTTGGTAAAGGCTTTGGACTCGAGCCGGGCAGCGTCAGCGGCGGCAGGGCCTCCTTGTCCACCAAACACACTTTGGCCATCACTAACCGCGGCTCAGCCAAGGCCGCAGACGTGGTGGCGGTGGCCCGCGAGGTGCGTGCCGGCGTCGAACGCCGTTTTGGCATTGAGCTGCACCCGGAACCGCTGCTGATCGGCCTGGAACTCTAGCCCCTGGCCATAGGATGGGGGCCATGACTGTGAAGGTGGGGGCCCGTCTTGACCGTAGAACCCTGGGCAGGCTTCGGCTGGTCTCCCAACGTCTACTCCCGCTCCCGGCCGTTCCAGGGCGACCACACGGCGGCGCATCCGTAGCCGAAACAGTCCGTTGGATGACGGCCATGCAGGCCCAGGACCTGCAGGCGGCCATGTGGGCCGCGGGCGTCAGGACTCCCGGCTCTGGCCTGGCGGATGTCCGGTCCGCACTTGATTCGGGTGCCGTGGTTCGCTCGTGGCCGATGCGCGGAACTTTGCACCTGGTGGCGCCGGAGGACCTGCGCTGGATGCTGGACCTCACGGCGGAACGGCTCACCAAGGGCATCGCCGCCCGGCACCGCGAACTGGGTATCGCATGGGCCGATATCGAGAAATGCCGGGACTTGGCGCTGGAACGCATAGCCAGCGTCGGCGCTGTCAGCCGCCGTGAGCTTTTCGAGGTTTTCGACGCCGCCGGGCAGTCCACCCAGGGCCAACGGGGCATCCACATCCTGGGGACGTTGTGCCGGCACGCCTGGCTGGTGCAGGGGCCCCTTGCGGGAAACCAGCAGCTGCTGGTGGACTTCGAAAGCTGGATCCCCGTGTCGCGCAGGCTCGGCCGGCAGGAAGCCATTGCCGAGTTCGCCCTCCGCTACTTCCGGAGCCACGGCCCAGCCACCGTCCGGGACTTCGCATGGTGGACGCAGATCCCGCTGACCGAGGTCCGGGCAGCGTTCGAGGACATCAAAGACCAACTTGTGGAGCTGGAATTCGAGGGCACAAGCTACTGGCTGTCCTTGGAGACGGCATCATTGCTCGACGGCGGCGTGCCCGGCCAGCGATCCGTCCTCCTCCTGCCCGGCTTTGACGAGTTTGTGCTGGGGTACCAGGACCGGAGCCTGGTCCTGGCGCCGGAGCACGCCAACAAGATCGTCCCCGGCGGCAACGGCGTGTTCAAGAAGACCGTGGTGGCAGGGGGAGAGGTGATCGGCACGTGGGCCCGGGAAGGCACCGGCGCGAAGTCCGGCGTCGTGCCTGAACTCTTTGACCCGTCCCGTCCGCTGGGAGTCACCGCTCAAGCAGCGTTCGCCCGCGCCGCCCAACGCTACCGGGCCTTCCTCGGGTCCTGACTGCGTACGAGCGGCCCTGGGCCGCATAAACGGTGCTGGGCACCGCCGTTTGAGCGGGGCACGGCCGCTGCTGCCCATTCAGGGTGAAAAGTTGTCCACACCCGGCAGCCCGCGGCTTCCCGCCACACTGTCGGCGGACGAAGTATTGGTCCATGAAGCTCGAGAGAACCCGGCAGTTGATAGAGGACCCCTGGCCTTCAAAGCACCTGGCGTCCACCACGCAGCTTGACGAGGCCGGTATCGGGGACCGGCTCCTGACACCACCACTTTCCTGGCTCCCGACGGGAGAATCTTCAGGGTAACCAGCCTGGAAAGGACGGTGCTGGACTGCGCGCGGATCCTGCCGCTCGAACAGGCGGCTGTGATCGGCGACCACGCGCTGCGCAAGGGGGCTAAACTCGCTGAAATCCAGCGGCTTCTGAACACGGGACCTGAGAAAAGGGGGAGCCGGCGGGCCCGAGTCCTCCTCGATGCACTGGATGAACGGTCTCAATCTGCGGGTGAGACCCGGACCAGGCTGTTGCTGAGTTCCTTTGGCATTCATAGCTTCATGCCCCAATGAGAAATTCCAACTGCTTCCGGGCTGTTCCGGGCGGACTTCGCTGACGTGAAAGCGAGGATCATCGTCGAGTTTGACGGTGCCGGGAAGTACACGGATTACAGGCCCACGGAGCAAGTTCTTCTTGCTGAACGCCGGCGGGAGAATGCGTTGACTGAAGAGGGGTGGCTGGTCCTCCGGCTGAACTGGAAGCACCTTGACCGGCCTGCAGAGTTAAGGCTCCGCCTGCAGGTTATGGCGGAGCGCTCCCGACGGATGTCCGCCTGAAACGAGAGCGGCCCTGGACCGCATAACCGGTGCCGGGCAGCAACGGTTGTGCGGGCCAGGGCCGCTCGTGCAGAACCTGTAGCGCTAGAGGTTCCCGGTGGCGATGTTGAGCATGCGGCGCAGCGGCTCGGCGGCGCCCCAGAGGAGCTGGTCGCCCACGGTGAATGCGCTGATGTACTGCGGGCCCATCTCCATTTTGCGGATGCGGCCCACGGGGATGTCCAGGGTGCCGGAGGCAGCCACGGGGGTCAGGCCGGCCATGGAGGCTTCCTTGGTGTTGGGCACCACCTTGGCCCACTGGTTGTCCTCGTCGAGCAGCTTCTCGATTTCGGCGACGGACAGGTCCTCGCGGAGCTTGAGGGTCAGCGCCTGGGAGTGGGAGCGCATGGCGCCGATGCGGACGCAAAGACCGTCCATGATGATGCGGTTTTCGTCGGAGGTGCCCAGGATCTTGTTGGTTTCCACCCCGGCCTTCCACTCTTCCTTGGACTGCCCGTTACCCAGGTCCGCATCGATCCAGGGGATCAGGGAGCCGGCCAGGGGAACACCGAACTGCGTGGCGTCGATATCGGTGCGCTGGTGGGCCAGGACCTTGCGGTCGATGTCCAGGATGGCCGACGCCGGGTCGTCCAGTTCCGTGCTGACCTCGGCGTTGAGCGTGCCGAACTGGCTCAGGAGCTCACGCATGTGCCGGGCGCCGCCACCGGAAGCAGCCTGGTACGTCATGGAAGTGCCCCATTCGACCAGGTTGTTCTTGAACAGGCCGCCGAGGCCCATCAGCATGCAGGACACCGTGCAGTTGCCGCCAATGAAGTCCTTGGTGCCGTTGACCAGGCCCTTGTCGATGACATCACGGTTGATGGGGTCCAGGACGATGATGGAGTCGTCGTTCATGCGCAGGGTGGAGGCAGCGTCGATCCAGAGGCCGTCCCAGCCGCGGCTGCGCAGCTCGCCGTGGACCTGCTTGGTGTAGTCGCCGCCTTGGGCGGTGACAATAATGGGCAGCTTCGCGAGGGTGTCGAGGTCGAACGCGTTCTCAAGCTTGCCGGCGCTGCCTCCTGCTGTTCCAGCAATAGACGGCCCTGCACCCCCCGCGTTGGAGGTGGAGAAGAACACCGGGTTGATGTTGGCGAAGTCGCCCTCGTCCTGCATGCGCTGCATGAGGACGGAACCGACCATGCCGCGCCATCCGACCAGGCCGACGGAAGGGGTAGCTGCTGTAGTCATTCGTACAGTTTAGACTTCGGAACCGGCCCGGCGCAGTCGGTTACGTCACGCACCCCACGGGTTCAGGCTCAATGGACCACACCGGCGTGTGCGAGCCTGTGCTACCTGTCGAACTGGCGGGCGGTGGGCTCGGGGATTCCACGTTCCGCGCGGAGCCGTTTCGCCTTGGACGCTATACCCGCCATGCGGACGGCATACAGCACGCCGCACGCTCCGGCGAGCGTCAGGATCAGGGCGCCCCACAAGGGGTCCTGTCCCCGGCTGGTGGGCCCGGCCACCAGCAGGATGGAGAACACGGTCAAAGCAGCGAAGAAGGCAGCCAACACCAGGAATCCGACGGCGGACCGCACTTGCGGGTGGGAGCTCGCAGTCACTACACCGAGCTCATCCTTGGCATAGCTGTGCAGCCTGCCCTCCACGGTTCGGAGGAGGACCCGCTTGTCACCGCGTGCCAGCGCCTGGTCGTGGTAGGCCCGGACCTGGTCGTCGGGATTGGGGCTGCTGCCGGGGGTGTTGCCTGGAAAGCCGTTTTGCACGCTAGTCCTGTCGGATCGATCGGATGTGGTCCCGAACCTGGCCGTCAGTCAGGCCAGTGAGCTCCTGGATCGGTTCGGACGGCGCGTCGATGACGCCATACCCCACTGCCCAGCCCTGGCTGCCGCGCTTGACCAGAAGTTGCTTCTCGGCACCGTCCTGCAGCAACCGGATGGTGGCTCCGCCGGACGGATTGTCTTCGAGGTGCTTGCGCACCATGAAGAAGGTGGCTTCCGCTGGCGTGGAATCGGGACGCTGGGCCATCGCAAACCAGCTGAGGTAGGCGCGGGGCTGCAGCAGGATCCGGTACTCGGCAGATTCTACGGAGAGGACATTGTCCACAGCGTCCGCCGTCAGGAGGTTCACCTGGACCCGCTTGGTTGCCTCGGTCAGGGCATGGGTGACGGCGGCGACCGGGCCGGCCACTGAAAGTTCACCGCCCGGTCCAACCGTGGCGGCGCCCCGGGCTACCAGGGAGGAAGCACCGGCGGAGAGCAGGGAGGCGTCGCCCAATTCATCTTTAAGCCGAAGCGCTGTGGCGGACGCCTCCGACGCCGGGCCGCGCCTCAAGTTCAGGAGCACCAGGAGTTCGGCGAAGCCGAAACCGATCGCATCCGGGTAACCCTGGCCGGACGTCGAGGACTGGGCTGTCGTTGTTTCAGTCACTGGTTGTTCTCCTCAGTTCTCAGAAGCCAAAAAAGTCGCCGACGGCGTCGACCCCGTCGCTGATGGCGCCGCCAACGGCTTCTGCTCCATCGGCGATCTTATCCCCGACGTAGTTCACGGAATCGTGGACAAGGGGGACGTTGTCGTAGAGGGCAAGGGCGCCGCTGGCCACCATGCAGGCGGTACCGGCGGGTGGCGGCAGGAACGAGCCGGCGCCCAGCAGCGCCTTGGTGGTGGAGTAGGCAGCCGAGCCGTAGTCCCCCTCCTGGAAGTTGTTGAACGCGTCCAGGGTGTCCAGTCCTACTCCCAGAACTCCCAGGCCCTTGCTGAAGCCGTCAATGTACTTGAACGCGTTGGACCCCTCGGCGAGGTTCAGCACTTCGTGGAACTTGCCTTCAAACAGGTTGTTGGACAGGTTGAAGAATTTGCTGAACTCATTGGAGTTCTGGAAAGCCCGCCAGGCCGCGGGATCCATAAAGTCGCCGATACGCGACTTATGAAGCATGGCACCGAGATCGAAAAGGCCCGCGCGCAGGTTGGGGAACGCCTTAGTGAGGCCGTAGATGTCCCAGCCATCGCGGAACGGGGAGTCCGGATCGGCAAGCCAGTCCGGGCCCCAGGGGTCATTGCTGCGCTGTCCGGGGACGGGGCCGTGCCCTCCGGGGCCTGCCTCTACGCCGGGGCCGGTTCCACCGGAACCGGTGCCTCCGTCACTCGCTTTCTCCTGCTGGTCCGCGTTCTCCAGGAGCTTTTTCGACTCCTGCTGCAGCGCGAAGGCAGCCTGCTGGAGCATCGCCCGGTGGCTGCCGTTCCATTCGGAGCGGAACGCAACGGCGTCCTGGCCCCTCCATGACGTGGTGCTGTTGATGTGGCTTGTCAGCTGCGTGGACTGCTGCAGCAGCTGATCGGCCGTCTTACCGAACTGCTTCGCCAGCGTCCGCAACTCGGCAACGTCCGCGCCCCACAAATTTCCTGCCACCCGGCAATCCCCCCGATAATCGACCAGCCGTCTTTCAAGCTGAAACCCAGCTCAGCCTAATGGCAACATTCAGCCGCCGCGATGGGGTGTCCTCCCCATATGCGGCACAGCTCCTAACTGCGCTCGGAATCCTCCAGCACCGCTGCCTTGCGCGCCCGCAGGGCGAAGAACGCACCGAAGGCGAACACCTGGGTCACCACCACCAGCACGATGGCGCCGGCGATCTTGTTGCCGCCGAGGATCATGGTGAACCCTACGATGGCGGACAGCAGCGCCAGCAGGGGGAGCAGCATATAGCCCAGCACAAAGAGGGTTTCCGGTTTCTTCAACATTCCTAGCCCTCAGTCCGTGACCATTTGGTGAATCGGTAGCGTGTGCCGTTGGCGGCCGTCAGCCAGCCGTCCGGGGGGACGGAGGCAACAGCTTCCCAACCGGTGCCAAGCTGGGGGGCGAAGGTGTCGCCGTCAGCAGCGACGTCGATGGTGGTGACCACGGCGACGTTCGCGAGCTCGGTGGACTGGCGGAAAATCTCGCCGCCGCCCAGGATCCAGACGGTTTCGCCGCCGTCGACAAACTGGGACTCAAGCAGCGCGTCATCAAGTGAAGGAACCACGACGGCGCCCTCCGCCTCAGGCGTGCCGGCCCAGCTCTTCTGCCGGGTGATCACAATGTTGGTGCGGCCGGGCAGGGGACGGAACTTGTCGGGGAACGACAGCCACGTCTTGCGCCCCATCACCACAGGATGGCCCATGGTGAGCCGGTTGAAGTGCTTCAGGTCCTCGGGCAGGTGCCAGGGCATGTCGCCGTCCTTGCCGATGACACCCTCGGGGGTCTGCGCCCATACCAGGCCCACCCCGGTCACCGAGGCGGCCAGCTCCTCTGTGAACGACTGCGGATCGGTGGAGTTCTCGGTGCTCATACGGCGATCGGAGCCTTGATCGTGGGGTGGTGCCTGTAGCCCACCACTTCGAAGTCCTCGAGGGTGTAGTCGAAGATGGAGGCCGGCTTCCGGGTGATCTTGAGCTGCGGGTACTCGTACGGCTCCCGCTCCAGCTGCTTGAGGACCTGGTCCATGTGGTTCTCGTAGATGTGGACGTCCCCGCCGGTCCAGACGAACTCACCGGGTTCGAGTCCCACCTGTTGCGCCACCATGCAGGTCAGCAGCGCGTAGGAGGCAATGTTGAACGGAACGCCCAGGAACATGTCCGCCGAGCGCTGGTACAGCTGGCAGGAGAGTTTGCCGTCCGCCACGTAGAACTGGAAGAACGCGTGGCACGGGGGCAGGGCCATGTCGTGGAGTTCAGAGACATTCCAGGCGGAGACGATGTGCCGCCGGGAATCCGGGTTGGATTTCAGGTTCTCCACGAGCTCGGCGATCTGGTCGATGTGCCCGCCGTCCGGCGTGGGCCAGCTGCGCCACTGGACACCATAGACGGGCCCCAGGTCGCCGTCCGCGTCTGCCCACTCATTCCAGATGGTGACGCCCTGGTCCACCATCCATTTGATGTTCGTTTCGCCGCGGAGGAACCACAGGAGCTCCACTGCCACGGACTTGAAGTGGACCCGCTTGGTGGTGATCAGCGGGAAGCTTTTCGAGAGGTCGAAGCGGATCTGGCGCCCGAAAACGCTGGTGGTTCCGGTTCCGGTGCGGTCCGATTTGTGCGTGCCGGAGGCCAGGACATCGCGCAGGAGGTCTTCATAAGGCGTTGGGATGCTCACTCCTAAAGTCTACTTGCCCCTGGCCGGCCCCTCGCGGCGCGGCTCAAGTCCTGGCAGCCGAGTACCGGGCAGGTCCGGCAGGACGCCCTGCAGATGGCCGGGCAAAACTCCGCACCGGGATGCAGGCGATCACCACGCCTGTTGCAGCCAGCAGCGAACCCAGCACCCCGGAGGCCTCCCAGAGCCAAGTCCACGGCACGGGTTCCAGGGCTGCCGCCCTTCGAACGCTGGGCCCGGCGGACAGCAGCAGCACGCCCGCCTGTACCGTGAAGCAGGCTGCCAGCGCCCGGACAACCCGGTGCACAGTGATGGCACGAAGGGCCGCATCGAGTCCGCGGACTGCCTCCGGAATTCCCCGGCGCAGGCGCGCGACTGTCAGCGGCAGCAGGGACAGGGCTGCCACCGCCGCCGCCGTCCAGGCGGTAGCGGGCCACGACGGCAAAACCTTCACTGCCGCCTCGGCAGCGGCAGTAAGTGCAACCAACACCACCAGTAGAGTGAGCGCCGCCGACCCGGTGGCGAGCAGCGCCGGGCTGACAGCCTGTTGCGGCCACGCCCGGGGTGCTTGGACAGTTCCATAATTGCGCTGCATCAGCAGTTCCCCACCGGTTGTGGCCACCAGCACTGAGGCTGCCGATATGGCGACTACCACGGCCGGGTGGCCGGTAACGGCTCCCGGGACGAGCAGAGCTACCACCGCCGGAACCGGCACCGCCAGTCCCAGCGCGGCGCCCAGCGACACCGAGAGGCGTGTGGCCGGGTGGGTTGCTGCGCTGGTTGCAGGCACGTCATTTGCGGCCTCTGCACCGGCAAGCCTGGGTGGGGCCCACCACCACATGATCAGCAGGACGGCCAGTCCAACAGCCCCGGCAGCGTTAGTCCAGCCTCCGGTAGCTCCTGCCGAAGGATCGGGACGGGCCGCGTGATTGCCCGCGATCGCTCCAAGCCCAGCCGCAATGGTTGCCACGGTCCGGAGCAGGCGGTTCATGGCAATTGTCCGAAGGAGATCGTTCTCCCGCTGTGTCAGTGGCTCCAGCGGACGGCGCCGCGTGATGAGCTCAAGCACCAGCCACGTGCCGGCAGCAAGGACAAGCAAGGCGGGGCCCAGGTAACCGGCAAGTTCCATGCCAGCCACCCTGCCGTCGCCGCCGTAGGTGGCTGCGTCATAGGGCGAGGGCGGCCGGGAGCCGTAAGGGACTGACGGAAAGCCGGGCAGTGTTGCCACCCACGTAATCTCCAGTGCCACTGCGGCAAAGATGGCCAGCGTGGTCCAGGCGAGCCGGCGGGGCAAAAAATCCCGGATCCGACGCACCTCCCGCCCCGTCACCCCCCGTGGCCGCGGCCTGAGGTAGCTCAACTGGCCGACAGCGTGAACAGCAAGGCAGCCCAGCACCGGCCATGCCAGGGCGGCGATGATGCTGCCCGGGCTGGCGAGGGGCCCACTCCTTGAATCCGCGGGGAGAATCCCGGCGTTGCCGGCCGGCTGCAGCGAGCTGACCAGCCAGCCCATAAAACCTACCCAGAAGGCGTGGCGGGAGGCTGTGGCTGCGGACGCTTCCTTGCCCGACCCCCGGATCACCCACCGAAGCAGGAAATAGGCTCCCGCGGCCAGCAGGAACAGCCAGAGCCCAGCCCAGGGCGCAACAGAGGCTAAGGCGGCAACATCGGAACCAGGCACATTTCCCCCAAGAATCGTGCGTCAATCTACTCAGTGTTTGATCCGGAACTTCCGTGGTCAAGCACTGGGCTGCCTGTATCAGTCGTCGAAGGGCTTGAACTGCTCCACAGCCACGACGCTGTTTGCAGCCCCCGGGGCCACATGGCACACCACGAGTTCGCCGGGGGACAGGTATGGTTCCTTGGCGGGCAGGAGCGTTGCAAGGCGCCCCGGCATATGGTTTGCCAACTGCCCAAACACGGTGGGCAATGCCGGGCGGTGGGTGCAAAGGACTACGGGCCGCTGTTTATCAAAGAGGGCCTCCATAACTGCGGCGGTTTTCTTCGGGTTCCGCTCATGCCGCTGTTCGGTCAGCGCCTCGACCAGTTTCACTTTGGCGCCGGCCGCCTTCGCATAGGGAGCCACCGTGGCCACGCACCGCAGCCACGGGCTGGTGACCACGCGGGGGGGCTTCCACGCCTGGAGCAGTCGGCCCACAGCCTGGGCCTGCCGGTTTCCGGTGGCCGCCAACGGGCGGTCGCCCTCGGCCTTGGACCAGGACGAGCGGGGCTTGGCCTTCGCGTGGCGGAGCACCAGGAGGGGCCATGTGTCCAGCTCGCCGCGCTCATGGGCTTCCCGCAGGTATTCAAGCGGCCCGACGTCGGAGGGGTTGGACAGCAGCCGGGCCGCCTTTTCGGGGGCGCACCACATCACGCTGTCCACCTCCTTGCCGTCGGGCACCAGCCTGTCGCCGTTGACCCTGACCGCCCAGTAGTAGACCACCTTCAGGCCCGATGCCACGTGGTAATGGATCGGGGGCAGCGGTATGCCCAGTGAGGCGGTCAGCCCGATCTCCTCCCGCACCTCGCGGACGGCGCACTCCGGGACGGTCTCGCCGTCGTCGATCTTTCCTTTCGGCCAGGACCAGTCGTCATAGCGGGGCCTGTGGATCAACAGGACCTCCAGCTGGTCTTTGGTGAGACGCCACGGGATTGCACCGGCAGCCGTGACGGCTACCGGTTCACCTGGGTGGTCTGTCTGGTCTGCTACTAGTGCGTCGCTGGACAAAAGCGCGCCCTTACCGTCGGCTCAGGCTGCGTTGCCGCGGCCGTGACGCCAGCAGGAAGGACTGGACGTCCTCAAGCGGCCTGCCATCGTCGGCCAGGTGATGGCGCGTCCAATTCCCCTCGTTATCCAGGTGCCAACTGGCCGTTTCCGGCGCCACGTAGCGGTTCATCAGGTCCAGGACATAGCTGATGTCATCAGCGCTGGCCAGCTGGACCAGGGCCTCCACCCGGCGGTCAAGGTTGCGGTGCATCATGTCAGCCGAGCCGATGTACACCACCGGATCACCGCCGTTCGCGAAAGCAAACACGCGCGAGTGCTCAAGGAACCTGCCGAGGATGGAACGGACGGTGATGTTGTCGCTCAGACCCGGCACGCCAGGGCGCAGCGAGCAAATGCCGCGGACCACCACGTCCACCTTCACGCCGGCCTGCGATGCACGGTACAGCGAGTCGATGATCGCTTCGTCCACCATGGAGTTGACCTTGATCTGGACGCGGCCCGGCCGGCCCGCCCGGGAATTGCGGATTTCGGTCTCGATCCGGTCGATCAACCCGGAGCGCACCGAACGCGGGGCGACCAGGAGCCGCTTGAAGGTCGACTTGGGCGCATAGCCGGAGAGCTGGTTGAACAGCTTGGACAGGTCTTCGCCCACCTGGTCGTTGGCGGTCAGGAGGCCCAGGTCCTCGTAGTACCTGGCGGTGCGCGGGTGGTAGTTGCCCGTGCCGATGTGGCAGTAGCGGCGCAGCCCGTCCACTTCCTGGCGCACCACCAAGGAGAGCTTGCAGTGCGTTTTCAAGCCCACGATGCCGTACACCACGTGCACACCGGCCTGTTCCAGCTTGCGGGCCCAGGAGATGTTCGCCTGCTCATCAAAACGGGCCTTGATTTCCACCAGGGCCAGGACCTGCTTGCCGGCCTCCGCCGCGTCGATCAGGGCATCCACGATGGGGGAATCGCCGGAGGTGCGGTACAGGGTCTGCTTGATGGCCTGCACCTTGGGATCCGCTGCCGCCTGCTCCAGGAACGCCTGAACCGAGGTGGAGAACGAGTCGTAAGGGTGGTGGAGCAGAATGTCCCGGCGGCGCATGGCCGCGAAGACGTTGGCTGCCTTCGAGGTCTCGGATTCGTTGAGGTAACGGGAGGTGTGCGGAACATGCTTGGGGTAGTGCAGGTCCGCGCGGTCGATGCCCGCAATGACCGAGAGGCCGCGCAGGTCCAGGGGTGCGGGGACCGAGTAGACCTCGGACTCCTCAACGCCCAGTTCGCGGATCAGCAGGGCGCGGATGTTGGGGTTGATGTCATTGGTGACTTCAAGCCTTACAGGAGGGCCGAAACGGCGGCGCAGGAGTTCCTTTTCCAGCGCCTGCAGGAGGTTCTCGGCGTCGTCCTCTTCGACCTCCACGTCCTCGTTGCGGGTCACTCGGAAGGTGTGGTGCTCCAGGACCTCCATGCCGGCGAACAGGCGGTCCAGGTGGACGGCGATGACTTCCTCAAGTGCGATGAAGCGGGCTACCCGGCCGGCGACCGCACCGGCCCGCGGGCCGTCGATCGAGATGAGGCGCGGCAGCTGGTCCGGCACCTTGACACGGGCGAAGAGCTCCTTGTCGCTCACCGGGTTCCGGACCACTACGGCCAGGTTCAGCGAAAGCCCGGAAATGTAGGGGAACGGGTGCGCGGGATCCACAGCCAGGGGCGTCAGGATGGGGAACACTTTTTCGGCGAACATCTGGCTGAGCTGCTGCTTGGCGGCGTCATCGAGTTCATCCCAGTGCATGAGGTGGATGTGCTCATAAGCCAGGGCCGGGCGGATCTGCTCGGCGAAGACCTGCGCGTGGCGCTGCTGGAGCCGGTGCGCTTCCTCCCCGATCTTTTCCAGCACCTCCACGGGGCTCAGGCCGGCGGGGGAGGGGACAGCCAGTCCCGTGGCGATGCGCCGCTTCAGGCCGGCCACGCGGACCATAAAGAACTCGTCCAGGTTGGACGCGAAGATGGAGAGGAAGCTGACGCGTTCCAGCAGGTGCAGGGTGGGGTCCTCGGCAAGTTCCAGGACGCGGGAGTTGAAGCTGAGCCAGCTCAGTTCACGGTCCAGGAAACGGTCCGGCCGGATGTCCCCTTCAGGCTCAAGGTTGGGTGCAAAGTCGGGGATATCGATCCGGTCCTGGGTGGCCCGCGACGCGGGGACCTCTGAGGAGCCGAAGCGCGCACGCACCGGGACGGGAGTCTCTTGGGACGTGGCTGCTCCGGAAGGTTCCGGGTTCATGGCATCTCCTTTACCTGGCGCTTGATGCTGCCGTTTCCGGCCGGCGCGGTTCTTTCTCAACCTTACAAGCATTCAGTACGCCACGGCCCGTGATTCAGCGCCGGACCGGCCCGCGGCCGGGAAGGGGACTAACCCTCCGCCGGGCCGTACATCACGTCCATGTCCCAGCGGGTAAAGCCCAGCCGCCGGTACAGGACAACCGCGGGTGCGTTGTCAGCGTCGACGTACAGCATGACGGCGTGCAGCCCCTGGGCCTGCAGGTGCTTGATGCCGGCAACAGTGAGGGCCTTGCCCAAACCTGACCCTTGGGCTTCGGGCGTCACCCCAACCACATAGATCTCCCCGATGGCGGGATGGGAGCCGTGCTGCGGATGCACCTTCGTCCAGTGGTAGCCGAGCAGCCGCCCTTCTTCATCCACTGCAAGGAGGAACCCTGCGGGGTCGAACCAGGATTCGGCCATGCGGGCATCAAGATCGGCGCGGGTAAGGCTGCCCTGCTCGGGGTGGTGTGCGAAGGCGGCGCGGTTCGCTGCCAGCCAGCGGTCCTCATCCTGCCCCGGGACAAACGCGCGGATGGTCACCCCAGGCGGAAGGACGACGTCGGGAAGGTCCGCGGTCGTCGTCGTCATCCGCATTTTCCACAACTCGCGCACGGGCACGTAGCCGTAGCGGCCGGCAAGATCGGCGGCCGCCTCGTGGTTGCCATGGGACCATGCTTTCAACCCATGGAAGCCCCGGCGGTCCTGCAGGGCGCCCACCAGCCGGTCCGCCACACCCTGGTTGCGGTAGCTCGGATGCACGGCGATCTCCACCACACCCGTGCCGTCCGGCTCTTCCACCACGGCGGCGAAACCGGCCAGGTCCTGGCCGGAGGAGGGATCTGAGTCCTCGTCCGGGGCATAAAGGGCCAGGGTCAGCAGCTTGTGTTGGACGGAGTCGCCGGTGCGCATGCTGATCAGGGTCTGCTCCGAGATGGACGGGTTGCCGTCCGACTCTTCTGCCGCGGCCAGGAGGCCGCGGCAGTCCTTCAGGAGCTGCTGGTCAACCCCGCCTTGGACTACATGGACGGGCCACTTCTCAGGGTGCGCTGGAGTCATGAAGCAAGGCTACGGGATGGCGGACACCAGTCCGCAGGGGAGCCGGCTCAGGCTTCGGTCAGCTCGTCTTCCTGCTGCCGGACCAGGGTGAGCCGGTAGCCAACGTTCCGGACCGTGCTGATGAGGTTTTCGTGGTCGGCGCCCAGCTTGGCGCGCAGGCGCCGGACGTGGACATCCACGGTGCGCGTGCCGCCGTAGTAGTCGTAGCCCCACACCTCGGTGAGCAGTTGCTGCCTGGTGAACACCCGGCCCGGGTGCTGCGCCAGATACTTCAGGAGCTCGAATTCCTTGAAGGTCAGGTTCAGCGGCGCACCGTTCACCCGCGCGGTGTAGCTCGCTTCATCAATGACGACGCCGGCCGCCCGGATCTCGGAGGGGGCGTCTTCCTGCTCGGGGACGGCCCTCGCGACGGAGAGCCGGATGCGGGCCTCCACCTCGGCGGGGCCAGCTGATTCAAGCACGATATCGTCCACGGCCCAGGCGGACGAAACGGCGGCCATGCCGCCTTCAGTCAGGATCAGCACCAGGGGTGCGCTGAGGCCGGTGGCTTTGAGCAACTGGGTAAGGGAGCGGGCACCCACCAGATCCTTGCGCGCGTCCAGAAGGACAATATCGCAGGGATCCGTCTCGAGCAGGGCTGTTGGCTCGGCGGGGAGAATGTGCACCCGGTGGTTCAGCAATTCCAAGGCAGGCAGGATGTCAACCGAAGAACCGGTGCTGTTCGTCAATAACAGGATGTGCGACATTGTTCCTCCAAGGGCCGTCCGCGCATCGTTGAGCGACTGAACCGGATTCTCACCGGCCGGTACTGGCTCCCTGCCCCGGGTTTGGGCCGCTGCCAACAGCAGCGAACCAGCCACCTGAACAAGGAACGTAGCTGAGCCTTGAGTATACCCGGCGGCCCCTTAGCAAGCATGGATTAGCCTCGGATCAATGGACGTTTTGCGACATATCCCGTTCATATAAGGCAGGATTGGGGCAGGGCCCGACGCCCTGGCACAGGAGGCGGGCGTCGCCTTTGAACGTCAACGCAGGATGGGATGCAGCGCAGTGAGTGCAGAGACTAAGCCCCGGCCGGGATCCGAATGACGGCTGAACTTCAGGCACCCGCGCGCTCCCTGGGCTCATGGACCATCGGTGTGGCAGGCATGGCGGGACTGGCGGCAATCATCGCCGGCGTCTACGGCTCCCGCGAGGCCCTTGTGGCCGTTGCCGTGGTCATTGCGGCTGCCGTGGGCATCGGCTGGCCGCACTTCCTCCGGATACCGGCCAAAAAGACGCTCGCCGCCGTGATCGGCCTCGCCGGAGCCGGATCCGCGCTGGCCGCCGCCTACGCCCCTGCTCCGGGGTACCTGGACTGGATGCCGCCTTTCATCGCCCTGGGAATCATGGCCGTGTTTGTGGTGCAGCTGATCCGGGGAACGGGACAGGCCCAGCGGCTGGAATCAACGCTCGGCTGCTCGGTGGGCGTCCTGCTGTCCTGTTTGGGCGCAGGGTGGATCGCGGGCGCCCGCTTCAACGGCGTTCGGGAGATGCTCCTCGTGGCGGCCATCAGCGCGGCAGTGGCCCTGCTGGTTGGCCTGATCCGCTGGCCGGACAGCATCGTGGCGCCGCTGGGGATCGTTATGGCCGGACTTGCCGGCCCCCTTGCCGGGCTGGTCCTGTCCGACATCGCCGTGCTCCCGGCCGCAATTTTCGGCATCGTGGTGGGCGCGGTGCTGGTCAGCTTCCGCCGTCTCGTAACACTCCGCGGGGCCCCGTTGAACATTCCCGCTGCCTTTAGCATGGGTCTGGCGCCTGTCTCAGCGGTGGGTTCGCTGGCCTACTTCATAGACAAACTACTCATCTACTAACGCGTTAGGATGGCATCATGTCCGTACTTGCTTTTGAAATTTTCTTCCTTGTCCTGCTCGGCATCGCCAGCCTGTCCATGGCGTGGTTTGCCGGCTTTGTGGTTTACCGCCTCTTCAAAGGCCAGAAGTAGATCCTTTCCGGAGCTAGCGGTTTTTCGAGGTAATTGCTGTGCCGATTGAGATTCCCACAGACCTGACTCCTGAACTCGTCCCCCTTTCCTGGCTCATTGGCGAGTGGGAGGGCCGCGGCCGGCTGGGCAGCGGCGACGAGGATTCTGAGCACTTCGTTCAGCATGTGTCCTTCACGCACAACGGGCTGCCGTACCTGCAGTACCGTGCGGAGAGCTGGCTTACAGACGACGACGGCACGCGCCTTCGGCCGCTGACGGTCGAGACTGGCTTCTGGGCACTGGAGCGCAAACAGCTGGATGCCGACGGCGGCCCCGGCCTGATCCCTGCGGACATTGTGCCGGCACTGAAGAGCGCGGACGAAGTTGAGGCCCTCCGCAACAGCGAGGGCGGCTTCGACATTTCCGTGTCCATCTCCCATCCCGGGGGCATTTCCGAGCTGTACTACGGGCAGATCAAGGGCCCGCAGATCCAGCTCACCACGGATATGGTGATGCGCGGGAGCCACTCCAAGGACTACAGTGCTGCCACCCGCATCTTCGGCCTGGTGGACGGGAACCTGCTCTGGCGCTGGGATGTGGCCGTGGGGGGCAAGGAAGGCAAGGGGCTTGAAGCCCACGCGTCGGCTTTCCTCAAAAGAGTTTCCTGACCACCCAGGTCCGGCGGAATGAAAGAGGGGCACGGCGCATGGAAGATCCCCGGAACCTGCAGGCACCGCCGAACGGGCGGAACTACAGCGACCTGAAGGCCGTCTTTTTCAATGGGACGCTGAAACGGTCTCCGCAGGTTTCCAACACGGACGGGCTGATCGCCATCAGCCGGCTCATCATGGAAAAGCAGGGCGTCAGCACCCGGGTGATCCGCACCGTGGACCACGATATTGCCAGCGGCGTCTACCCGGACATGACCGAGTACGGCTGGCCCACGGACGAATGGCCCGAGTTGTATCCCGTCGTGCAGGAGGCGGACATCCTGGTGGTGGCCGGGCCGATCTGGCTGGGCGACAACTCCTCCCAAACCAAAAAGCTCATCGAACGCCTCTACGCCCATTCCGGTGAACTGAACAGCAAGGGCCAGTGGGCGTTCTATCCCAAGGTGGGCGGCTGCCTGATCACCGGCAACGAGGACGGCATCAAGCACTGCGCCATGAACGTCCTCTACAGCCTGCAGCACATCGGGTTCAGCATTCCGCCGCAGGCCGATGCAGGCTGGATCGGCCCGGTTGGTCCGGGGCCGAGCTACCTCGATGAGGGTTCCGGGGGTCCGGAAACCGACTTCACCAACCGCAACGCCACGTTCATGACCTGGAACCTCCTCCACCTGGCGCGCACCCTCAAAGATGCGGGCGGTTACCCCGCATACGGCAACCTGCCCAAGGAATGGGCCGCCGGAACCCGTTTCGATTTTGAAAACCCGGAATACCGCTAGCCGCCGGTGGCTGAGCGGGGTCGAAAACGAACCTGCCTAACAGGCCGGGTTGAAACTCCGGAATACTCCCTGACCAAAGGACGTTGCCCCAAGTATGACTACTCCCAGCCCTCTTTTGTCGCGCCCCGGAGCCGTTGAGGCGGCGGGTGCCGACGCCGGCGTGGCAGCCCACTACGGCGAGCCGCTGCGCGAGCAGCGCGCCCTCGCCGCCGGAACGGCCGTCGTCGACCTCTCCCACCGCGGCGTGGTGACGGTCACCGGGCCGGACCGCCTGAGCTGGCTGAACACGCTGTCCTCCCAGCAGGTCACGGGCCTGCAGGCGGGGGAGTCCAGTGAGCTGCTGCTCCTGAGCGTGCAGGGCAGGATCGATTTCGAGGCCCGGGTGGTCGACGACGGCGGGACCACCTGGCTGATCGTAGAGGCCCCCGAAGCAGCCCCGCTGGCAGAGTTCCTTAACAGGATGAAGTTCATGCTGCGGGTGGAGATCGCCGACGTCTCGGACAGTTGGGCAGTGCTGGGGAGCACCCGGGCAGTGCCCGAGTGGTCCCAACTGTTGGTGTGGCAGGACCCCTGGCCCAACGTGGCCCCGGGTGGGTACTCATATGCCACGGTTGCGCCGGCTGACCACCCCGGACTTGAGCGCCCGTGGTTCGAGTACCTGGTTCCTGCCGCCGGGCTGGAGGAAACCGTGGCAGGGCGGCCCCTCGCCGGGGTCCTTGCCGCCGAAGCTCTGCGCGTGGCTGCCTGGCGTCCCCGCATCGGGGCCGAAACGGACGATAAAACCATCCCGCACGAACTCGACCTCCTCCGCACGGCGGTCCACCTGGCCAAGGGCTGCTACAAGGGCCAGGAAACGATCGCGCGCGTCCACAACCTGGGGCACCCGCCGCGGCGGCTGGTCTTCCTCCAGCTCGACGGATCACAGCACACGCTGCCCCAGGCCGGCAGCGCCGTCCTGGTGGGGGAGCGGAAAGTGGGAGCGGTCACCTCCGTGGCCCAGCATTACGAGATGGGCCCGGTTGCGCTGGCAGTCATAAAGCGATCCGTGGCGGCGGATGAAATACTGACGGTCCTGGACGGGGACGAGCCATACACTGCCGCCCAGGAACTGATCGTTGCCCCGGACGCCGGCCAGGTGGTGGGGCGCCAGACCGGATTCCTCAAGGGGCCACGCTGATGACTGACAACGCCGTACCGTCCAACGCCGCACCGTCCGAGCCTCACCTTGCCAAGGGAGAGCCCGACGACGAGGCACTGGCCCTGGCGCATACGCTCTTCCAGGCCGCCCGGGAGGGGGACTCGGCACTGCTGCGGGCCTATCTCGAGGCCGGCGCTCCCGCCACGCTGACCAATGCGGCCGGCGATTCACTCCTGATGCTGGCCGCCTATCACGGCCACGCAGAAACTGTTCAGCTGATCCTGAGGCACGGCGCAGAGGCGAACACCGCCAACAACCGTGGCCAGACCCCGCTGGCAGGTGCAGCGTTCAAGGGCTACACCGAGGTTGCCCGGGTCCTGCTGGATGCCGGAGCCGACCCGGATGCAGGTTCACCGACGGCCCGCGCCGCCGCGCAAATGTTCGCCCGCCAGGAGATCCTTGACCTCCTGGGCTAGCATCACCGGGCCCGCCCGGCAGCTCACCACCTGACGAAAGATGACCCAGTGGAAAACGTAGCAAGGCCGTGGCCGGCCCTTTGGTCCCTGGTGATCGGGTTCTTTATGATCCTGATCGACACCACGATCGTGTCCGTGGCCAATCCGCGGATCATGGAGGGCCTGGACGCGGACATCAACTCGGTCATCTGGGTCACCAGCGCCTACCTCCTGGCCTATGCCGTTCCGCTGTTGATCACCGGCAGGCTGGGCGACCGTTTCGGGCCGAAGAAGCTCTACCTGTCCGGGCTGGTGGTCTTCACCCTGGCCTCGCTGTGGTGCGGCCTGTCCGGTGATGTCCGGACCCTGATTGCCGCACGGGTCCTGCAGGGCCTCGGCGCAGCCCTCATGACGCCGCAGACCATGGCCGTGATCACCCGGATTTTCCCGCCGGACCGCCGCGGTGCCGCGATGGCTGTCTGGGGAGCCACGGCAGGGGTGGCAACGCTGGTTGGCCCCATCCTGGGCGGTGTCCTGGTTGACGGGCTCGGGTGGGAGTGGATCTTCTTTATCAACGTGCCCGTGGGCATCGCCGGCTTCATCCTCGCCTGGCGCAACGTTCCCGCCCTCAGCACCCACCCGCACCGGTTCGATATCCCCGGCGTGCTGCTCAGCGCCGTCGGCCTTTTCCTGCTGGTCTTCGGCATCCAGGAAGGCGAAACGTACAACTGGGGCACCATCACCGGGCCCGTCACCGTGTGGGGCCTGATCATCGCAGGAATCGCCGTCCTGGCGTTGTTTGTGTTGTGGCAGCGTTTCAACAAGGGCGAACCTCTGCTGCCGCTGGCCCTTTTCCGTGACCGCAACTTCTCGCTGGCCAACATCGGCATCACCACCGTGGGCTTCACGGTGACGGCCTTCAGCCTGCCGCTGATCTTCTACTACCAGCTGGTCCGTGGCCTCACGCCCACCCAGTCGGCCCTCATGATGGTGCCCATGGCCCTGATCTCCGGGGGCCTGGCGCCCGTGGTGGGCAAGATCATCGACAGGGTCAATCCCAAGTTCATCACCGCCGCCGGCCTGGTGTTGATGGCCGTGGCGCTGGTGTGGAATTCGGTCCTGATGCAGCCGGAGACACCGATCCTGATGTTCCTGCTGCCAAGCGCAGTCCTGGGATTTGCGAACGCGGGCATTTGGGCGCCGCTGAGCACCACCGCCACGCGCAATCTTCCGCCGCGGCAGGCCGGTGCCGGCTCAGGCGTCTACAACACCACGCGGCAGATCGGTGCAGTCCTGGGCAGCGCTGCCATCGCCGTGCTGATCCAGTCCCGGCTGGCTGCCGAGCTTCCGTCGGGCGGACCGGGTGGAGCTGCGGGGGAGGGCATGATGTTCTCCGGGAGCCTGCCGGAGGCCCTCCACAGTGGGTTCTCGACGGCGATGGGCCAGTCCATGCTGCTGCCCGCCGGCGTGATCCTGGTGGGCGCGGCCGTGGCGCTGTTCTTCGCCAAGCCGCAGCCGGTTCAGGGCTGGGGCGTCACTTCCCCGTCAGCCAAGGTGGACGCTGGTCTGGATTCCGCCGGCTGACAGGCCGAGCTTCCGGGCCAGCGCCAGGGATCCCGTGTTGCTGACGTCGGTGCGCCACTGCAGGGTAAGCCCCGCGGCCAAGGCTTCGTGCGCCGCGATGGATACGGCCAGCGAGCCCAGGCCCCGGCGCCGCCATTCCGGGTCCACCAAAACACCGAGGTGGGCCAGCAGGCCCACCCATTCGGAGTAGGCGCCGCAGGCAAGGGGAACGCGCCGGCCCTCCACCTCGTGCACAATCGTGTACCGGTTTTCGAGGTCCGAAAGGCCCACCTCGTTCACGTCGTCCGGCGGGCAGCGGCCCTCCAGCTCGATGGCTTCAGGGTTGCCATGCGAAATGGTCATGTCTTCCGAGGGCTGTTTCAGGGGCAGGTCGTCCGCAAAGAACAACGCCGCCGCCCCCAGCCCGTGGCCGCCGTGGGACCGGGTCAGCGTCAGGAGCGTGACGTGCTGGGCCATCTCCTCATCCGGAATGCCCGCTGCGGCATCGATGACCCACTGCGGCCCCACCAGCGCCGAACTCCCAAACAGGCGCACGAACTCCACGGTCCGGGCAGAGTCATCGGCGCGGACAATCCGTTCCCCGGAGGCCAGGGCAGAACCGAAAGCGTCGTCGTCAAGTTCCAGGCGCCGGGCCCACGCAAGCTGGATGATGGCGGCAGAACCGGGGTCAAGTGTCATAACCCCAGCCTAGGTGGGGCAACCGGCGGCGCCGAACAGGACACATCCACGGACTGTGCCCGGCCCAGCAAACGGGTCCCGCGACGGGCTCAGCCGAAGAGGACAGCGGCTTCGTCGTAGCGCTTCTGCGGAACGGTCTTCAGCTGGCCCAGCGCCTCCTGGAAGCCCACGTGTTCAATGTCCGTGCCCTTCAGGGCCACCATGGTGCCCCAGTAGCCTTCCACCACGGAGTCGATGGCGGCCATGCCAAGCCGGGTGGCCAGGACCCGGTCGAAGGCCGAGGGAACGCCGCCGCGCTGGATGTGGCCCAGTATCGTGGCTCGGGTCTCGATGCCGGTGCGTGCTTCGAGTTCCGGGGCGAGCTGGTCTGCGATGCCGCCCAGCCGGGGCCGGCCGAAGGTGTCCAGGCCGCGTTCGGAGTGCGGGGTTTCCATGTGCTCGGGCACGAAGCCTTCAGCGACCACCACCAGGGGTGCGCGGCCGCGGTGGTGGGCTTCCTTCACCCATTCGGTGATCTGGTCGATGCTGACCTTCTGCTCCGGGATGAGGATGGCGTGGGCGCCGGCGGCCATGCCCGCGTGCAGGGCGATCCAGCCCACGTGGCGGCCCATCACTTCGGCGATCATGCAGCGGTGGTGTGATTCTCCGGTGGTCCGGAGCCGGTCGATGGCTTCGGTGGCGATCTGCACGGCGGTGTCGAAGCCGAACGTGTAGTCGGTGGCGTCGAGGTCGTTGTCCACGGTCTTAGGGACGCCCACGATCTTCAGCCCGGCGTCGGTCAGGCGCTTCGCTGCTGCCAGGGTGCCCTCGCCGCCGATCGCGATGATGGCGTCGATGCCCATCCGGTCCATGTGGGCCTTGATGACTTCGGGGCCGCCGCCGTTTTCGAAGGGATTGGTGCGGGAGGTGCCAAGGATGGTGCCGCCCTGCTTGGCGATACCGCGGACCATGGTGCGGGGGATGTCGATGATGTCGCCCTCGACGACACCGCGCCAACCGTCAAGGAAACCCACGAATTCGTGACCGTGGATGGCAATGCCCTTGAGGACGGCTCCGCGGATCACGGCGTTCAGTCCGGGGCAGTCGCCACCGCTGGTGAGAATTCCAATTTTCATGTCTCTGGCTCAAATCCTGGGGAGAAGTTATACAGGCAGAGCGCCACGCTGAGCTCACCTAGAGTCTAGTAGGGGGTGTGGGGTACGACACAAACCCGTTACATCGAACTGCCCGGTTTCAGCGTCGTCGCCATGGAGTGCCAACGCGCAAAGGCTCCCGCCCCATTACGGGAGCGGGAGCGGGAGCCTTGAGGCTGGCGTGCTCAGGGGCGGTTGATGGACCGCCGTTCAAGGAATGACTGGAGCGGGATGACGTTGCGCTGGTCCGGCAGGACCACCCAGGCCAGGAGGTAGAAGATGACAGCCGGGCCCGGGAGCAGGCAGAAGACCAGGAATGCAATCCGGACAAAAGCTACGTCCACGTCGAGCTTTGCCGCGAGTCCTCCCAGCACACCTCCAAGCCACCGTTCCGGTCCGCGCTTCAGGCCAAGGCCCCTGACGATGCTGAAAAACTTGTCCATGGTTCAAGACTTCCGTGTTGTGGGGTTGTTGTCACGTTTCCGGGCGGAGAGGAGTCCACCCACCACCAGGGCCGCGCCGGCTCCAATCATCAGGCCGATCAGGACGTAGGTCCCGTTCAGCGTGACGATGCCCAACTGGGCGATGATGATCAGTGCGGCGAGGGCCAGGACGATCAGGCCCCACACCACCGTGCCCACCCGCGCTCCGGAGGTTGGGGCAGCAGTGGCGTCCGCCGTCGTGCTTCCTGGGGTGTACGGATCCGGACCGTAAGGGTCCGGGGCCGGAGTGTGGCTGCTCATCTTAGTTACCTTCCTTGATGGTGACGTTGCTGACGGTGCCATCGATCTGGATCACCAGGTGGCTGCCGGGCTTGTCTGTGTTGTAGGTGCTCTCCCGGCTGGAAATGCCGCTGCGCCGGCTTCCGGCCTCGTTCAGGTTCCCGAGGGTCATGTCCGCCTTGACGTCCACGGGCACCGTGTCCGGTATGAGCACCGTGACGTTGCTGGCTGTAATGTCCAGCGGGACCAGGACCTCGGACTGGAGCGGGGCGTCCAGGGCCAGTTCGGTAAGGTCCACGGTGCCGCGGCCGGCGGTGATGTTCAACCCGTCGCTTGCCTGCCCGATACTCGTGGGGGTCCAGCTGACTTCCTGGAAACGGACGCGGTCGCCGTTGTTGCCCACCACGTTGAAGATGCCGCCGATGATCAGTGCTGCCACGGCGAAGAACGAGAGGATGCCGGACGTCCTGCCGCGGAGGCCCATGGCGAGGATCCCCAGGCCCAGGACGGCTGCCGCGCTGGCCCAGGCGATGGCGTTGGTGGAATCGCCGAGGTTAATGATGTTGGTGACGTCCAGGGCCTTGAGTCCCGCGCCTGCCAGCAGGGCGCTGCCGGCAACGATCGCGACGGCGGGGGCACCGGGGCCGGCGGGCCGTAGCCTGGGTGCCGGCGGGGGGCCTTGGGGCGGGCGTGGGCCGCCGTTCCGTCCGTTGTCCCAGCCGTTGCCGCCGGACCCGCTGCCACCGTACGCACCGCTTCCATACGCGCTGCCCTCATTGCCGCTGCCGGACCGCGCGCCCGAGGAGGTGCCGCCGTAGGGGCTGCCGGTGAAGGGACCGGTGCCTGCGACGTCTGAGTAGGGAGGAGTGGCTGTTGCGGAGGTTCCCGAAGCGTAGGCGGTGTTGCCGGCGCTTGCCAGGCCGGCCGGAGATCCGGTTGCGGCCTTGTTCCGCTGGACCAGGTAGTAGATCAGGTAGATGGCGCCGCCCACCCAGAATATGGTCCAGAGGAAGGCGCCGAAACCATGGTTTCCCCAGCCCCAGAAACCGCCGCCCAGCCCGCTGAAGCCGAGGATCGTGGCGATCAGGGAACCGGTCATGCCGCTGGTCCAGCGGCCCGCGCCGGCTTCCTGGACGTGGATGCGGCCGTCAGGTTCCGGAAGGAACGCCCACGCCAGGCCGTACAGGAGTACGCCGATGCCGGCGAAGAGGGTCAGGACAATGAAGACGCCGCGGACAATCAGCGGGTCGATTCCCAGGCGGTGGGCAATTCCGCTGGATACGCCGCCGATCCAACGGTCCTGGCCGCGGCTGACGCCATGGCTGCGGACCCAGCCAAAGAAGTCCGCCTGCTGGGCGGGAATTCCGGCATAGGCGTAACTGCCCGCCGTCGGGGCGGAGTGGGGTCCGGCCGACGTACCGGTGTAGGTGCTGCTGGCGGAGTCCGTGTTGTTGGAGCCGCGGTTGGCTTCACCGTTGGATTCCGCACTGGACTCCTGCGCCGGCTCCTGGTGCTGCGGGGACGGCGAGGCCGGGGGCAGGGGCTCGGTGGGGTGGGCGTTGTCCCGTTCGGGGAGGGGTTCCGTGCGATGGTCGTCATCAGGGGTGGGGGTCTGCGAGTTCATACCTCGATCCTTCCGTCCGGGGCGCTTCCGCTCTACTGGGGGACACCCTGAACGGTCCCTGAGTGGCCCCCGGTTCATGCCCAAACCGGGTCCGGGGAACCCTGATCCGTGTTTGGATTGATCCATGACCACCGCCCCCATCCGGCCCCCGCTGGTCCGGCGCAGCGACCGCTTCATCGCGGGCGTGTGCTCCGGCCTTGCCGCGCACCTGGGCTGGCCGGTCCGCAACGTGCGGGTGGGCATGGTCCTGGCCACGCTCGCGGGCGGCGCGGGCCTGGTCTTCTATGCCTGGCTGTGGATCATGGTGCCCACCGCGGACGAAAGCGCACGGCGTCAGGCGCGCCGCCCGGCGTCGCCGATTGCTCCCGCAGTGAGCCAAGGCCCTCCGCAGGGTGCTGCCCGGACCGATGCGCCGGGTGGGGTTCCAGGTGATCCCCGAACGGCCGGGCCAGGTCTTCAAACCGCAGGCCTGCCCGGCGTCGTTCCGCCCTCCCGGGGCGGCCCCTTATACCCGGGCGCAGGGGACACGGCAGGGATTATGCCGGGGCCGGTGCGGCCGCCCTGGTTCCGGTTCCGGGAGATGCGTTACGGCAAGGAAATCCTGCTCGGCGTCGGGCTGCTGCTCGTGGCGGGCATCCTGATCGCCCAGATCCTCGGCGTCGACGTTCCGCTGGGCACCCTGATTCCGGCCGCGGCCGTCCTTGGCGGGGCCTCCATCGCCTGGATGCAGTTGGATGAAACCCGGCGCGCGGGGCTCGTGGACAAAACCAAGGCGGACCAGGCCGGCGGCTGGGCCCGGCTTGCGGCAGGCCTGGCACTGGTGGTGGCGGGTGTCCTGGTGATGGTGTCCGGTTCCGGCTCCTGGGAACAGACCTGGCTGGCGTTGCTCGCCTCAGTGGCGGTCCTCGGTGGCGTGGTGCTGGTCCTGCTTCCCTGGGCACTGAAGTTCTGGCGCGACCTCGAAGCGGAGCGCGCAGGCCGGGTCCGGGAAACGGAGCGTGCGGAAATAGCCGCCCACCTGCATGACTCAGTGCTCCAGACACTGGCCCTGATCCAGCGGCGGGCATCGAACGAGCACGACGTCGTCCGGCTGGCCCGTGCCCAGGAACGGGAGCTGCGGGGCTGGCTGTTCGCCGATCCGGGAAAGGATGCCGGGCAGTTGTCGGACCGGATCAAGGCTGTTGCTGCCGAGGTGGAGGACCTGCTGGGCAACGCCGTGGACGTGGTGAGCGTGGGTGACACCGCCGTCACAGAGGGCCACGAGGCCCTGATCCAGGCCAGCCGCGAGGCAATGCTGAACGCCTCCCGGCATGGGGGCGGGACCGTTTCGGTCTACCTGGAGGTATCCGGCGGCCGGGCCGAAGTGTTCATCAAGGACCGGGGCCCCGGCTTTGAACTGCAGCATGTGCCGGAGGACCGGCTCGGCGTGCGCGAATCCATCATCGGCCGGATGAGCCGCCATGGCGGTACCGCCACCATCACCAGCACCACAGAAGGCACGGAAGTGCGGCTCGGCTACCCGGCCAGCCCGCATGACAGCACGGAAGGCAAAACATGAACACCACGCAGGGGGCCGGAACAGGACCCGTCCGGCCCGCCACACCCGTCCGGGTGGTTATCGTCGACGACCATGCCATCTTCCGCTCCGGCCTGAAAGCAGACCTGGATCCGAGCATCCACGTGGTGGGCGAGGCAGCCACCGTGGAGCAGGCCATTGCCGTGATAGCCCGGGAACGCCCGGAGGTGGTGCTCCTGGACGTCCACCTGCCCGGCGGCCTGGGCGGCGGAGGGCGGGAAGTCATCTCCGGCTCAGCACCCCTGCTGTCCAGCACGAGGTTTCTTGCCCTCAGCGTCTCAGACGCCGCCGAGGACGTTGTGGCGGTCATCCGGGCGGGGGCCCGGGGCTACGTCACCAAAACCATCTCCGGAGCGGAAATCACCGATGCCGTATACCGGGTGGCCGGGGGAGATGCCGTCTTCTCGCCGCGGCTCGCGGGCTTTGTGCTGGACGCTTTCGGCACCGCCCCTTCAGACATCGCGGACGACGAACTGGACAAGCTCTCCGCCCGCGAACTCGAAGTCATGCGCCTGATCGCCCGCGGCTACAGCTACAAGGAGGTGGCCAAGGAACTGTTCATCAGCATCAAGACGGTGGAAACCCACGTCTCCGCCGTACTCCGCAAACTCCAGCTGTCCAGCCGCCACGAACTCACCAAGTGGGCCGCCGAACGCCGCCTCCTCTAAATGGAAAATGCGCTATCAGTTTTGGTCCCCAACAGATCATGTTAAGGACCAAAACTGATAGCGCATCGGGGATTGCGGTGCTTACTGGGCCTTGCCCAGGAAGTCCTGCAGCCGCTGCACGCCGGTGGCGAGGTCCTCGTCCCCCAGGGCGTAGGAGAGGCGGAGGTAGCCGGACGGCCCGAAAGCCTCGCCCGGAACCACTGCCACCTCAACCTCGTCCAGGATCAAGGCAGCCAGTTCGGCGGAGGTCTGCGGCGTGGAGGTGCCGGACGCCGTCGGGAATTCCTTGCCCAGCAGCGCACGGACATCCGCGTAGACATAGAAGGCGCCCTTCGGCGTCGGGCATTCCACACCTTCGATGGCGTTCAGGCCGGCGACGATCGCCTTCCGGCGGCGGTCGAATGCCACCTTCATCTCGTCAACGGCGGTCAGCGGGCCCGACACCGCGGCCAGGGCGGCAATCTGCATGATGTTCGAGACATTGGAGGTGGCGTGGGACTGGAGGTTCGTGGCGGCCTTGATGACGTCTGCCGGACCGATCATCCAGCCCACCCTCCAGCCGGTCATGGCGTACGTCTTGGCCACCCCGTTGAGGATGACTACTTTGTCGCCGAGTTCGGGGGCGGCGGTGGCGATGGACGTGAAAGGAACGCCGTCGTATGTCAGGTGCTCGTAGATCTCATCGGTGACCACCCACAGGCCCTTCGCCGCGGCCCACTTGCCGATCTCCGCCACCTGCTCCGGCGAGTAGACCGAACCGGTGGGGTTGGACGGTGAAACGAACAGCAGGATCTTCGTTTTGTCGGTGACGGCTGCCTCAAGCTGCTCGACTGTCACCAGGTAGTCCTGCTCCGGGCCGGCGAAAACCTCAACGGGCACCCCGCCGGCGAGTCGGATGGCCTCCGGGTACGTGGTCCAGAAAGGGGTGGGCACGATCACTTCGTCGCCCGGATCCACCAGCGTGGCGAAAGTGTTGTAGACGGCCTGCTTGCCGCCGTTGGTCACCAGCACCTGGGAAGCCTCCACGGCGTACCCGGAATCGCGCAGGGTTTTTTCGGCGATTGCCTTCTTCAACTCGGGCAGGCCGGCTGCGGGGGAGTAGCGGTGGTACTTCGGCTGGCTTGCCGCTTCGATGGCTGCCTGGACAATGTAATCCGGGGTGGGGAAGTCAGGTTCGCCGGCTCCGAACCCAATAACCGGCCGGCCTGCTGCCTTCAGCGCCTTCGCCTTGGCGTCAACGGCAAGGGTGGCGGATTCGGCAATTGCGGATATGCGCTGGGAAACGCGGGCGGCAGACATGGCAGGTCCGTTCTTCGCTTGCAGCCGGAAAGGCTGGAATGTGGGATTCGACGAGTTCTACTCTATGCTGTTCAGCGGACCCTCCGGGTTGCCGGTTTTGAATGTGACTGCCCTGCAGCCAGCGTCAGGCCGAGGGCAGCTGGAAGGGCCGGAATCGGGCCGGTTCGACGAACGCGAAGTTGTTGCGTAGACTGGTTCACCGGTGTTGAAACACAGATGATGACGTGCGCCCCAGTGCAAGCTGGCGGTTCGTCGTGGTCAAGGTGACATTCACTCCATAGGGTAGTGGCGCAATTGGTAGCGCAGCGGTCTCCAAAACCGCAGGTTGCAGGTTCGAGTCCTGTCTGCCCTGCGCAAGCTGCCCCGGGCGAAAATCCGGGGCACGCGCAGCAACCATGGTTCTGATCAGGGCCGGGTAATCCAACATTGCAAAGATGAGCGAGGACCAGGTGACCGAAACAGCTGCCAGCAGCTCCAAGGGCCGCCCAGCTAAGAAGGACGCCAAGGCAAACTTCTTCGCCCGCATTGCACTCTTTGTCCGCCAGACCATCGGCGAACTGAAGAAAGTTGTTGCGCCAACCCGCAAGGAACTGATCAATTACACGCTCGTGGTGCTGGTGTTCGTGGCCATCATGATGGTCATCGTCAGCCTGCTGGACATCGGTTTCGGAACCGCTGTCGGCTGGGTCTTCGGCGGTACCGGTCCCACGGACAGCTAAGGCTGAACCATCCGCAGCTGCGTGTTTCCGTCCGGGAAAACCGGAGGGAAACACCGGTGTGCGGAATTGAGCCATTTAAATAGGCATGTTAGGCAATGAGGAAGCAGGAGACCAAGTGTCTGAGCAGGAGCTCGAGGTAACCGAGACTGAGCTGGAAGAGTCCGCGGACATCACGGCAGAAGCCGGTGACGAGTCTGAGGTTGAATCCTCCGCGCCCGAAGCCAGCGACGCCGATTCCGATGACGACGCTGAGGGTGACGACGCCGGCTCCGAGGAAGAGTCAGCCGACGCCCTCGCCGCTGCTGCCGCCAAGGCTGAGGTCGATCCCGCTGAGGAGTTCAAGGCCAAGCTGCGCCGCCAGGAAGGTGACTGGTACGTCATCCACTCCTACGCCGGTTACGAAAACCGCGTGAAGGCCAACCTGGAAACCCGCATCCAGACCCTGGACATGGAAGATTACATCTTCGAAATCCAGGTGCCTATGGAAGAAGTCGTTGAGATCAAGAACGCTCAGCGCAAGGTCATCAACCGCGTCCGCATCCCCGGTTACGTCCTGGTCCGGATGGACCTGACGGACGCCTCCTGGGGCGCCGTCCGCCACACCCCCGGCGTCACCGGCTTCGTGGGTAACGCCCACAACCCCGTGCCGCTGCGCCTGGATGAGGTTTTCTCCATGCTCGCCCCTGTCTTCGAGGAAGAGCAGGCCGAGAAGGGCAAGCCGGTCAACAAGCAGAACCAGGCTCCCGTGGATGTGGACTTCGAAGTTGGCGAGTCCGTCATCGTCAAGGAAGGTCCCTTCGAGACCCTTCCCGCCACGATCTCCGAGATCAAGGTCGAATCCCAGACCCTCGTGGTACTGGTGTCCATCTTCGAGCGCGAAACGCCGGTTACCCTGGCGTTCAACCAGGTCACCAAGATCTGATATTCCGAGAATTCGTCCCGGCGCTGCCCGCTTTAGCAGCACCGGGACGGCCGGCCGCCTTGCCATGGCGGCCAAAAACCTGAGGCACGCTCCTGTGTCCCAGGACGTTATTGAGAGAAGGACCCTACATTGGCTCCCAAGAAGAAGGTCACCGGCCTCATCAAGCTGCAGATCCAGGCAGGTGCCGCCAACCCGGCTCCGCCGATCGGTCCTGCGCTTGGCCAGCACGGTGTCAACATCATGGAATTCTGCAAGGCGTACAACGCTGCGACGGAAGCCCAGCGCGGAAACGTCATCCCCGTGGAAATCACGGTCTACGAGGACCGTTCCTTCACGTTCATCACCAAGACCCCGCCGGCTGCAGAGCTCATCAAGAAGGCTGCAGGCGTCGCCAAGGGTTCAGCTACCCCGCACACCGTCAAGGTTGCCAAGCTGACCCAGGCCCAGGTCAACGAGATCGCCTCCACCAAGATGGAAGACCTCAACGCCACCAGCCTCGAAGGCGCAGCGAAGATCATCGCCGGCACCGCCCGCTCCATGGGCATCACGGTCGAAGGCTAATACCAGCTTTCAACCACCGGGCAACCGGTAACCACATCATTGAAATGTCGAGGATCCTCGCCGGATCCCCGACTGTGGCAGGGCCCAGCGCGGTCCGCAGACCACAACTGCACAAGGAGAAATAAGCAGCATGGCAAAGCGCAGCAAAGCATATGAGGCAGCAGCCGCCAAGATCGACGCGGAGAAGTTCTACGCGCCGTTCGAGGCAGTAACGCTGGCCAAGGACACCAACCCGTCCAAGTTCGACGCCACTGTCGAGGTCGCATTCCGCCTCGGCGTTGACCCCCGTAAGGCTGACCAGATGGTCCGCGGTACGGTCAACCTGCCCCACGGCACCGGTAAGACTGCCCGCGTCCTGGTTTTCGCCACGGGCGACAAGGCTGAGGCAGCAATCGCTGCCGGCGCCGACTTCGTTGGTTCCGATGACCTGATCGAAAAGATCGCCGGCGGCTGGACCGACTTCGACGCCGCCGTCGCCACCCCTGACCTCATGGGCAAGGTTGGCCGCCTCGGTAAGGTCCTGGGTCCGCGTAACCTGATGCCGAACCCGAAGACGGGCACCGTGACCCCCGACGTCACCAAGGCCGTCAACGACATCAAGGGTGGAAAGATCGACTTCCGCGTCGACAAGCACTCCAACCTGCACTTCATCATCGGCAAGGTGTCCTTCGACTCCGTCAAGCTGGCTGAGAACTACGCAGCAGCACTGGAAGAGGTGCTTCGCCTGAAGCCGTCCGCTTCCAAGGGCCGCTACATCCAGAAGGCCACCGTTGCCACCACGTTCGGTCCCGGCATCTCCGTCGACCCCAACGTCACCAAGGTTCTGACCGACGCGTAAGTCGTCCCGAAGCACCTGCCGCGGATTTCCGCAGCATACAAGAACCGCCCGGCGCCTGCGCCGGGCGGTTCTTGCTTAACTTGCCGGCCGGTACTGCCTAAGCTGGGGGCGTGGCCGATCCCGAGTTTGAACCGGATGCAGTGGCGGCTGCACGCACCCGGCTGGCAGAGGCTGGCCTGACGATCACCGCCGTCGAGGTCCCGCCTGCCCGCGGCAGCGGAACTGATGGAAGTGTGGCTGGCGCGGGAAGGGAAGCGTCCGCGGATTTCGAGGAATGCCATGCCCTACGGGTAGCCCACGAGCTGGCCCAGTGGGGGAACCTGGACCGCTGCCCTACCTTGCCGGAAGCGCTCGAGTACTGGCGAGGCAACGAGTATGAGGAACGGTACCTCTACCTGGCCAGGGTCGGACCGGAAACGGTGGGGATGTGCTCGGTGACGCTCCCTCTGCGAGAGAATACCCACACTGCCGGAATTGACGTCCTGGTAGCCCCTGCCCACCGCCGCCGCGGATTGGGCCGGGCCCTGCTGGATCATGCCGAAGCAGTCGCCCGAAACCGCGGCAGGACTTCCCTGGACGCCTACCACGAGGTGCCGCTCGCGGCTGCGGGAGGGGGCGCCCTGGTTCCCGCCAAATCCGGGGCCGGCGGCCTGCCGCTGAACGAGCCGGCGGTAGCCTTTGCTGTTGCTGCGGGTTATCAGCTGGAGCAGGTGGAGCGGTCCAGCCGGCTCGAGCTGCCCGTCCCGCCGGTGGCGCTGGACCGGTTGGCGGCAGAGGCCCAACCCAGGGCGGAGGATTACAGCATCACCGGGTGGGACGATACCTGCCCGGACAATCTGGTGGACGCCTATGCCCGGCTCAAAGCGACAATGAGCACGGACGTTCCCATCGCCGGACTGGACTGGGAACGCGAGGACTGGGACGCCGCCCGGGTGCACGAGGAGGAAAAGGCGCTGATGCGGGGCGGGGTCCAGTCAGCCGTAACAGCTGCTGTTCACCGGACCACCGGGGAACTCGTGGCCTACACCGTACTGAACTGGCGCCCAGGGATCCCGGAGTCGATGGTGCAGCAGGACACCCTGGTCAGGTCCGAACACCGTGGGCGGCGCCTGGGCATGCTCATCAAAGTGGCAAACCTGCGGCGGGCACAATCCAGATGGCCATCAGCCCGATCGGTCCTGACATGGAATGCCAACGAAAACCAACATATGCTGGCCATAAATATTGCACTTGGATTCAAGCCCGCAGGTTTTGAAGGCGAGTGGCAGAAACGGCTGGGATGATTCGCCTATGGCAAAAGACGTGAAGATCGAGCTGCTTTGGATCCCCGACGCACTGGACGGGCCGGACGCCGCCGACTTCCTCGCCGCCGTCGAAGTGGGGCGGAAAGTCCGGATGCAGACGTGGGGCAGTGACGATCTGGCCTACGGCCCGCTGGAGAAGCTGCTTGAGTTCCAGGACCCCTACGAACGTCAGCTCATCCTCGTTGCCAAGGTGGACGGGGAGATTGTGGGCACCGTGGACATCGCACTGCCCCTCACCGACAACCTGGACCTGGCGGAGTTCACGCTCGACATCCTGCCTGAGTACCAGCGCCAGGGCGTGGGCCGGCGGCTGCTGCAGGCGGCGGAACAGCTGGCCCGTGAAGAGGGCCGCACCATGATCCTCGTGGACACCAACCACCCCGGGGCGTCCCTGCACGAATTCGAACGTGCCCAGCTTGTCCCTGGTACGGGACAGGGATTCGTGCCCTTGGAAAGCCGCGAGGTCGAATTCGCGCAGCGGACCGGGTACACGCTCCAGCACATCGAGCAGTTCAGCTCCTGCCTGCTGCCGCTGGACACAAAGCTGGTGGCCGACCTGCAGGCGGAAGCGGACGAGGCCAACAACGGACGGTACCGGCTCCACCACTGGACGGACCGCTGCCCCGACCAGTGGCTGGAGGCTGTTGCGGCCTTGGAGAACCAGGCTGGGGCCGACGTCGATCCCTCCCTGGACGCTCCCGTTGAGCAGGAGATGGTGTTCGACGGCGGCATCCTCCGGGAGGCCGAAGAAGTTGCCATTGCGCAGGGCAGGCGGACAGTGGTCACCGCCGTTGAGCACCTCGCCAGCGGAACGCTGGTGGGCCTGACCACCATCACCGTGCTGGCGCACCGCACCGACGTCGTCTTCCAGGACGACACGCTGGTCCTGCAGGAACATCGTGGCAACAAGCTGGGCCTGCTGATCAAGGTGGCCAACATGGAGCGGCTCACCGAGCAGTTCCCCGACGCGCGGGTCATCTACACGTGGAACGCCCCGGAGAACCGGTACCTCCTGACCGTCAACAAGCAGCTCGGTTTCCAGACGGCCGGGGTCACCGGAATCTGGCAGAAGGAGCTCCCGCACCTGCACACCAGCAAGAGCTGACGCCCCGATTTGGTGGACCCGAACGCTCTCCCGTAGACTGGGATGACCAAAGACCGTCGGTTGTTGGAAATCCACTCTCTCGAACATGGCTCAACTCTGCAGTTGTGCGCGGGGGAAGCAGTGGGTTTCTGGACGAAGGACCCTCAACGCAGGGCGGCCGGCGCAGGTGAACGAAGCAAAGCTTCATGGACTGATCCGTGTTGAGCCAAGCCCCGTGCATCTGCGCGGGGCGTTTTTAGTTTT
This sequence comes from Arthrobacter sp. Ha26, assembly GCF_059091705.1. Taxonomy (NCBI): domain Bacteria; kingdom Bacillati; phylum Actinomycetota; class Actinomycetes; order Micrococcales; family Micrococcaceae; genus Arthrobacter; species Arthrobacter sp. Ha26. The sequence continues at coordinate 317,266 of NZ_JBNHGX010000001.1, read as the reverse complement.
AGCTCTCTTGAGCGGGGACCGTCGCATACCGGCACTATCCCCGGAAGGAGGGTTATGGCAACGCCTACCAAGGTTTCAGCAGTAGCTGAGATCACTAACGATTTCAAGGAATCGAACGCCGCTGTCCTGACCGAATACCGCGGGCTCACCGTTGCACAGCTCAAGCAGCTGCGTGTTTCTCTCGGCCAGGACACCAAGTTCGCGGTCGTCAAGAACACCCTGACCGCCATTGCAGCCAAGGAAGCCGGCGTCGAAGCATTCGACGGCCAGCTTGCCGGCCCCACTGCAATCGCGTTCATCAAGGGTGACGCAGTTGCCGCTGCCAAGAGCCTGACGGATTTTGCCAAGACCAACAAGCAGCTGGTCATCAAGACCGGTTACTTCGAGGGCAAGGCACTGGACGCCACCGAGGTTGCCGCACTGGCTGCCCTCGAGTCCCGCGAGCTGCAGCTCGCCAAGGTTGCAGGTGTCCTCAAGGCACCCGCCGCCGCAGCTGCACGCATCATTGACGCACTGCGCCTCAAGCTTGAAGAAGAGAACGGTGCACCGGCAGCTGCCGAAGCGCCTGCCGCTGAAGAAGCTCCCGAAGCAGCAGCAGAGGCCCCGGCCGAAGCTCCTGCTGCCGAAGAGAACTAATTCTCTTTACCCCACCAGACTCCGGTGTCGTGCACGGCTTCGCGCTGTGCCGGGACCACAACAGGAAGGACGCCTACCATGGCGAAGCTCACCAACGAAGAGCTCATTGAAGCTTTCAAGGAACTGACCATCATCGAGCTCTCCGAGTTCGTCAAGCTCTTCGAAGAGACCTTCGAAGTTACCGCTGCTGCTGTTGCTGTTGCTGGCCCCGCCGGCGCTGCTGCTGAAGAGGTTGAAGAGAAGACTGACTTCGACGTCGTCCTCGAAGCTGCCGGTGACAAGAAGATCGCAGTGATCAAGGAAGTTCGCGCCATCACTTCCCTGGGCCTGAAGGAAGCCAAGGACCTGGTTGACAGCGCTCCCAAGGCTGTCCTCGAAGGTGCAACCAAGGAAGCTGCCGAGAAGGCCAAGGAGCAGCTCGAGGCTGCAGGCGCCACCGTTACCCTCAAGTAACAGCGCTTTTCCGCACAAAGCCCCGTCCACGTTTGTGGGCGGGGCTTTGTGCTGTCCGGAGGTCAGGCGGGATCGGAGATGTCCGCGACGACGGCACCCAGCGCGGCAGTCAGCGCATCGGCATCCACAAACGCGCTGTAGCCGTGCGCGCCGGCGCCCATCGAGATCCTCCGGCCGGTGATGGTGGCGTCCGCGTAGACAGGCCAGCTGGTGGTGCTGCCCAACGGGGTGATGGTGCCGCGCTCATAGCCGGTGGCGTCAAGCGCCACGTCCGCGGGAGGCAAGGAGAGTTTGTTGACCCCCACAAGGCCGCGGAGCTTGGGCCACGAAATCTGGCGGTCACCCGGGATCAGCGCAAACAGGAATGAGCCATCCTTGTGCTTGACCACCAGGGACTTCACGATGTCAGCAGGACTGATCCCCAGGATGCCGGCCGCCTCCTCCAGGCTTTTGGCTGCCGGCCTTTTCACCACCTCGACCTGCAGGCCACGGGCGGCGGCGTCGGCCAGGAACCGTTCCCGTCCGACGCCGTCCGTTTCATGTGTGGACAAGCGCGCCATCAGTCGCGGTACAGCAGGAGGGCTTCGCCCTGCCCGCCGCCGCCGCACAGGGACACCGCGGCTTTGCCCGTGCCGCGGCGCTTGAGTTCATGCGCGGCATGGCCTGCCAGGCGCGCACCGGATGCCCCGATGGGGTGGCCCAGGGCGATGGCGCCGCCGTGGAGGTTGCACTTCTCCAGGGGGTAGTCCAGGTCCTTGAGTGACTGGACCGCAACGGAGCCGAACGCTTCGTTGATTTCTATGAAATCCAGGTCTGCCGTGGTCCAGCCTGCGCGTCCCAGGGCGTTCCGGATGGCGTTGGAGGGCTGGGAATGCAGGGAGTTGTCCGGCCCCGCTACCTGCCCCGGCTTGCCCACAATGGCCAGGTAATCAAGCCCGTGTTCTTCCGCGAAGGCCCGGGATGACAGGACCAGTGCGGCAGCTCCATCGGACAGGGGAGAGGAGTTGCCGGCGGTGATGGTGCCGTCTGTGGCGAACGCTGCGCGCAGCCCGGCCAGCGATTCCACTGACGCGTTGGGGCGGACGCCTTCGTCGGTGGAGACCACCAGGGGATCGCCCTTGCGCTGCTTGACGCTGATCGGTGCGATCTCGTCGTCGAACGTTCCGTTCTTGGCAGCCAGTGCGGCGCGCTGATGCGACTGCGCGGCCACGTTGTCCTGGGACGTCCTGTCGATGCCGAGTGCGAGGTTGCGGGTTTCGGTGGACAGCCCCATCGACTGGCCGTCAAAGGCGTCGGTCAGTCCATCATGCGCTGCTACGTCCAGTGCCTGGATGGAACCGTAGGTCCAGCCCTGCCGGGAGCCTGGCAGCACGTGAGGTGCCCGGGTCATGGATTCCTGCCCGCCGGCCACCACAACGGAGGCCTCGCCGCCACGGATCATCCTGGCGGCGTCGATCACGGCTGTCAGGCCCGAAAGGCACACCTTGTTCACCGTCACGGCCGGAACATTCCAGCCGATGCCGGCTCCGATCGAACTCTGCCGCGCAGGGTTCTGCCCGGCGCCGGCCTGCAGCACTTGCCCCATGATCACGGCCTCCACTTGGCCGGCATCCACCCCGCTGGCATCGAGCGCTGCCTTGATGGCATGCGCCCCGAGGTCGACGGCGGTGAAGCTCGCCAGTTGCCCGTTGATGCGGCCTTGTGGCGTCCGCACTGCTGCGAGGATGACAACCTCAGTGTTGTCAACGGAGTTGCCCATGTTTATCTCTCCCGATCTGGTCCGGTTATAGGCCACCAAGGCTACCGTGACGCCGGTCACCCATCTATTCAAACGTCCCAGTTACCGCAGGCATTCCGAAAAGACCGGGGCTTTCCCCGCACTGTAACGCCCCGGTCCGGCGGGCGGCAGGGGAGAGGTCCCCATCTCCCTGACGTGCACGACGACGGCGCCCTGCGTAGGGTGGACGGCGGACACTTTTGCAGGGGGCAGCAGGTCCGTGCCCCGGAATTGGGAGCAGCATCGTGAAAAAATTCGTGGCCCTTGCAGCGGCCGCCGGTATCGCCGGACTCACTGCCTGCTCCGTTTCCGCCCCTGATCCCGCCGCCGGCAGCGGAACTGCCGTGCCGCCGTCGTCCTCTTCCACACGGACCGGCGCTGCAGGGGAACCCTCCGCATCCGCTCCCTCAACCGCCGCTCCCTCTGCGGGAGGAGCCAGGCAAGCCTGCGAACTCTTCAACTCCCTCTTCGCGGACTACCGGGCCGTCCCGGCCGGCGATGCCAACGGCTTCGAGGACATCTACCTGCAGGCTGAAGACGCCAAGGACACTGTCAGCGGGGACCTGGAAGGGCTTTTTGCTGCGCTGAGCCTGCTCGCCATCGACCACTCTGCGGCAGCGGAATCCGGCGGCGGACCCGGGCAGGAATCCAAGGATGCCCTGCGGGACGCTGTGTTTGCCAATGCCGGGACCTGCACCGCCGAAGGCGTCACCCTGCGTCTCTAAACCGGCTCTTCGGAAGCGGCCTGGAAAAACCAGTGCTTGCAATCGGACCGGATGTGGGGTAGACATGTAGGTTATTTTGCCGTATCGTAGATATTTGCGTCTTCCCTGTTTACCTTCAGCCTTCATATAGCGGTGGGCTTTCGCCTGGCAGCTGGCAATCAACGTGCCGTCAACAACGTCACAGCATGGTCAGCACCGGCCCCGGGTCATATAGCGGAACCGGATGGTAGCACTGCGGAGTCATTCCGCAGGGTGCAGCGGGGGAGATCTGAAAACGCCTGAAGGTCTGTGGAAGGATCCCTCTTGGTCGCCTCGAGCACCTCTAATAACGAAACCGCTAACACCGCCGACAGCACTGATGGTGCCACTCGCCGGCTTTCATTCGCAAAGATTCACGAACCTCTTGACGTTCCGAATCTGCTTGCCCTCCAGACTGACAGCTTTGACTGGCTGGTCGGAAACGAGCGCTGGCAGGCACGCGTAGCGAAGGCTGTTGAAGAAAACGATCTTAGCGTCGCCACCACGTCCGGACTCTCGGACATCTTCGAAGAGATCTCCCCGATCGAGGACTTCCAGGGCACCATGTCCCTGAGCTTCTCCGATCCGGAGTTCGCTGACCCCAAATACACCATGGCCGAATGCAAGGACCGGGACGCAACGTACTCGGCTCCGCTGTACGTCAAGGCCGAATTCATGAACAACAACACGGGCGAAATCAAGCAGCAGACCGTGTTCATGGGTGACTTCCCGCTGATGACCGAGAAGGGCACCTTCGTTGTCAACGGCACCGAGCGTGTCGTCGTCTCCCAGCTGGTCCGCTCCCCGGGTGCCTACTTCGAGCGCGCCGCCGACAAGACCAGCGACAAGGACATCTTCACTGCGAAGATCATCCCGTCCCGCGGTGCCTGGTTCGAGCTCGAGATCGACAAGCGCGACCAGGTGGGCGTCCGCCTCGACCGCAAGCGCAAGCAGTCCGTCACGGTGCTGCTGAAGGCTCTCGGCTGGACCGAAGGCCAGATCCTCGAAGAGTTCGGCCAGTACGACTCCATGCGGGCAACCCTGGAGAAGGACGCCACCGAGACCCGCGAAGACGCCTTGCTGGACATCTACCGGAAGCTGCGTCCGGGCGAGCCGCCCACCGTCGAGGCTGCCCAGTCGCTGCTGGACAACCTGTACTTCAACTCCAAGCGCTACGATCTGGCCAAGGTTGGCCGCTACAAGATCAACCGCAAGCTTGGCATCGACCGCTCCCTTGGCGACAAGGAAGCTTCGGTCCTGCACGTTGAAGACATCGTTGCCATGATCAAGTTCCTCGTTGCGCTGCACGCCGGCGAGAAGACCATCAAGGGCACCCGCGATGGCCAGGAAGTGGACCTGCGCGTCGAAATCGACGACATCGACCACTTCGGCAACCGCCGCATCCGCGCCGTCGGCGAGCTCATCGAGAACCAGGTCCGCACCGGCCTGTCGCGTATGGAGCGCGTTGTCCGCGAGCGGATGACCACCCAGGACGTCGAGGCCATCACGCCGCAGACCCTGATCAACATCCGCCCCGTGGTTGCAGCCATCAAGGAGTTCTTCGGAACCTCCCAGCTGTCGCAGTTCATGGACCAGAACAACCCGCTCTCGGGCCTGACCCACAAGCGCCGCCTGTCCGCGCTTGGCCCCGGTGGTCTGTCCCGTGACCGCGCCGGCATGGAAGTCCGTGACGTGCACCCGTCCCACTACGGACGTATGTGCCCCATCGAAACCCCTGAAGGCCCGAACATTGGCCTGATCGGTTCGCTGGCATCCTACGGACGCATCAACCCGTTCGGCTTCATCGAGACCCCGTACCGCCTGGTCAAGAACGGCGTCGTTTCCGACGACGTCCAGTACCTGACGGCTGACGACGAGGCTGAGGTCCTGATCGCCCAGGCCAACGCGCCGCTGGACGAGAACAAGAAGTTCGCCGAGGACACCGTCCTGGTGCGTGCCCGTGGTGGTGGAGGCGAGCCCGTCCTCGTTCCCGCCGAGGACGTCGAGTTCATGGACGTTTCCCCGCGCCAGATGGTGTCCGTGGCTACCGCCCTGATCCCGTTCCTCGAACACGACGACGCCAACCGCGCACTCATGGGTGCCAACATGCAGCGCCAGGCCGTGCCGCTGGTCCGTTCCGAGGCTCCGTTCGTGGGCACCGGCATGGAGCGCGCCGCCGCCGTCGACGCCGGTGACGTTGTCATCGCGAAGAAGGCCGGTGTGGTCACCGAGGTTTCCGCCGAACTCGTCATCATGCTCAACGACGACGGCACGGAAACCAACTACCGCATCAACAAGTTCGCCCGCTCCAACCAGGGCAACTGCTACAACCACCGCGTCCTGGTGAACGAAGGCCAGCGCCTCGAGGTCGGCGGCATCATCGCTGACGGCCCGGCAACGGACCAGGGCGAGCTCGCCCTCGGCAAGAACCTGCTCGTGGCATTCATGTCATGGGAAGGCCACAACTTCGAGGACGCCATCATCCTCTCGCAGCGCATTGTTGCCGAGGACGTTCTTTCCTCCATCCACATCGAGGAGCACGAGATCGATGCCCGCGACACCAAGCTTGGTGCCGAGGAAATCACCCGTGACATCCCCAACGTGTCCGAGGAAGTCCTGGCAGGCCTGGACGAGCGAGGCATCATCCACATCGGTGCCGAGGTCGAAGCCGGCGACATCCTGGTCGGAAAGGTCACCCCGAAGGGTGAAACCGAACTGACCCCGGAAGAGCGCCTGCTGCGAGCCATCTTCGGTGAGAAGTCCCGCGAAGTCCGCGACACCTCCCTGAAGGTGCCCCACGGCGAGTCCGGCACCGTCATCGGCGTGCGCGTCTTCGACCGCGACAACGACGACGAACTGCCCCCGGGCGTGAACCAGCTGGTCCGCGTCTACGTCGCCGCCAAGCGCAAGATCACCGACGGCGACAAGCTCGCCGGCCGCCACGGCAACAAGGGTGTTATCTCGAAGATCCTCCCGATCGAGGACATGCCCTTCCTTGCCGACGGCACCCCCGTTGATATCGTCCTGAACCCGCTGGGTGTCCCGGGCCGTATGAACGTGGGCCAGGTGCTCGAAACGCACCTCGGCTGGGTTGCCAAGACCGGCTGGAAGATCGAAGGCGAGCCCGAGTGGGTCAAGCAGCTGCCGAACCTGCCGCGCGAGAGTGGCCAGACCACTGTTGCCACGCCGGTGTTCGACGGCGCCCGCGAAGAGGAAATCACGGGCCTGCTGGACTCCACCAACGTGACCCGCGATGGCCAGCGCCTGATCGACTCCTCGGGCAAGACCCGCCTGTTTGACGGCCGCTCCGGCGAGCCGTTCCCGGATCCGATCTCGGTCGGCTACATGTACATCCTGAAGCTCCACCACCTGGTGGACGACAAGATCCACGCGCGCTCCACCGGCCCGTACTCCATGATCACGCAGCAGCCGCTGGGTGGTAAGGCACAGTTCGGCGGCCAGCGCTTCGGTGAAATGGAAGTGTGGGCGCTTGAAGCATATGGCGCCGCATACACGCTCCAGGAACTCCTCACCATCAAGTCCGATGACATCCACGGCCGCGTGAAGGTCTACGAAGCCATCGTCAAGGGCGAGAACATCCCCGAGCCGGGCGTTCCCGAGTCCTTCAAGGTCTTGATCAAGGAAATGCAGTCGCTGTGCCTGAACGTGGAAGTCCTCTCCACGGACGGAACCACAATTGAAATGCGCGACTCTGATGACGCAGTCTTCACGGCTGCGGAGGAACTGGGTATCGATCTGTCCCGTGCAGAGCCCAGTTCCGTAGAAGAGGTCTAGCAGGTGCGGTACGACGGCGGGTGACCGCCCGCCGTCGTACCTTGCCTCCCTCCTCCCCGCACCCAAGACTTCAGAATTTAGAGAACAAGAGAGAACAGGGACCATATGTCCAGCGAATCCTCCTTCGGCCTCATGCAGATCGGCCTCGCCACCGCGGAAGACATCCGCGGCTGGTCTTACGGCGAGGTTAAGAAGCCGGAAACCATCAACTACCGCACGCTCAAGCCCGAGAAGGACGGCCTCTTCTGCGAGAAGATCTTCGGCCCGTCCCGGGACTGGGAATGCTACTGCGGCAAGTACAAGCGCGTGCGCTTCAAGGGCATCATCTGCGAGCGGTGTGGCGTTGAGGTCACCCGCGCAAAGGTACGCCGCGAACGCATGGGCCACATCGAGCTCGCCGCTCCCGTTACCCACATCTGGTACTTCAAGGGTGTTCCCTCCCGCCTGGGCTACCTCCTTGACCTGGCACCGAAGGACCTCGAAAAGGTCATCTACTTCGCCGCCTACATGATCACCAGCGTTGACGAGGCCGCCCGGCACGAGGAACTGCCCAACCTGCAGGTTGAGCACGACATCGAGAAGAAGCAGCTCATCGACAACCGCGACTCCGACATCGCGGCGATCGCCCGCGACCTCGAAGGCGAAATCGCACGCCTCGAGGGTGAAGGCGCCAAGGCTGCCGACAAGAAGAAGGCCCGCGACTCCGCCGACCGCCAGATGGCCAACGTGCGCAAGCGTGCCGACGCCGATATCGAGCGCCTCGAGCAGGTCTGGGACCGTTTCAAGAACCTGAAGGTCGCAGACCTCGAAGGTGACGAAGGCCTGTACCGCGAGCTGCGCGACCGTTACGGCATGTACTTCGAAGGCTCCATGGGCGCCGAAGCCATCAAGAAGCGCCTTGAAGGCTTCGACATGCAGGCCGAGTCCGACCTGCTGCGCGACGTCATCGCCAACGGCAAGGGCCAGCGCAAGACCCGTGCCCTCAAGCGCCTCAAGGTGGTCAACGCGTTCCTGACCACCAACAACAGCCCGCTTGGCATGGTCCTCGACGCCGTCCCGGTGATCCCGCCGGAACTGCGCCCCATGGTCCAGCTGGACGGTGGCCGCTTCGCGACCTCCGACCTTAACGACCTGTACCGCCGCGTGATCAACCGCAACAACCGCCTCAAGCGCCTGCTTGACCTGGGTGCTCCGGAGATCATCGTCAACAACGAGAAGCGCATGCTTCAGGAAGCTGTTGACAGCCTCTTCGACAACGGCCGCCGCGGCCGTCCGGTCACCGGGCCGGGCAACCGTCCCCTGAAGTCCCTGAGCGACATGCTCAAGGGCAAGCAGGGCCGTTTCCGCCAGAACCTCCTCGGCAAGCGCGTCGACTACTCCGGCCGTTCGGTCATCGTGGTCGGCCCGCAGCTGAAGCTGCACCAGTGCGGCTTGCCCAAGCAGATGGCGCTGGAGCTCTTCAAGCCGTTCGTGATGAAGCGCCTGGTCGACCTCAACCACGCGCAGAACATCAAGTCGGCCAAGCGCATGGTGGAGCGTTACCGTCCGCAGGTCTGGGACGTGCTCGAAGAGATCATCACCGAACACCCGGTGCTGCTCAACCGTGCACCTACCCTGCACCGCCTCGGCATCCAGGCGTTCGAGCCGCAGCTTGTTGAAGGCAAGGCCATCCAGCTTCACCCGCTGGTCTGTGGCGCGTTCAACGCTGACTTCGACGGCGACCAGATGGCAGTCCACCTGCCGCTGAGCCCCGAGGCCCAGGCTGAGGCCCGCATCCTGATGCTGTCCTCGAACAACATCCTGAAGCCCTCTGACGGACGTCCGGTCACCCTGCCGTCGCAGGATATGATCATCGGCCTCTACCACCTGACCACCAAGCGTGTCGGTTCGGCTGGCGAGGGCCGCGTGTTCGGTTCGGTTTCGGAAGCCATCATGGCGTTCGACGCCCGCGAGCTGCACCTGAACTCGCAGGTCAAGATCCGCCTCGAAGCCTTCGTGCCCTACGCGGGCTGGGAAGCTCCGGAAGGCTGGGAGCCGGGTCAGCCCGCGCTCGTCCAGACCTCCCTGGGCCAGGTCCTCTTCAACGAGACCCTGCCCGAGGACTACCCCTGGGTTGAGGCTGTTGCCGACAAGGGCGAACTGTCCCGCATCGTCAACGACCTCGCCGAGCGCTACCCCAAGGTTGTCACCGCAGCAACGCTGGACAACCTGAAGGACGCCGGTTTCTACTGGGCCACCCGTTCAGGCGTCACCGTTGCCATCTCCGACATCGAGGTTCCGGCCGCAAAGCCGCAAATCCTCGCCGGTTACGAGGAGCGGGCCGCCAAGATCCAGGGACAGTACGACAAGGGCCTGATCGACGACGACGAGCGTCGCCAGGAACTGATCGAGATCTGGAACAAGGCAACCAACGAGATTGCCCAGGCAATGCGCGACAGCCTGTCGCCGATGAACACCATCAACCGCATGGTGTCCTCCGGTGCCCGTGGTAACTGGATGCAGGTCCGCCAGATCGCGGGTATCCGTGGACTGGTGGCCAACCCTAAGGGTGAGATCATCCCGCGTCCCATCAAGTCCTCCTACCGCGAGGGCCTGTCGGTGCTGGAATACTTCATCGCCACCCACGGCGCCCGTAAGGGTCTGGCTGACACCGCTCTGCGTACCGCCAACTCGGGTTACCTGACCCGTCGTTTGGTGGACGTGTCCCAGGACGTCATCGTCCGCGAAGAGGACTGCGGCACCGAGCGTGGCCTGGTCACGCCCATCGCCGTCGCCGATTCCAATGGCGAGCTGGTGCTGGACGAGAACGTCGAGAACAGTGCCTACGCACGTACGCTCGCCGTCGACGTCGTTGACTCCGAGGGCAAGGTCCTCGCAGCCGCCGGCACCGACTGTGGCGACGTGGTCATCGATGAGCTCTTCAAGGCAGGCATCACCGAGGTCAAGGTCCGCTCCGTACTCACCTGTGAGTCCAGCGTCGGTACCTGCGCCCTGTGCTACGGCCGTTCGCTGGCCACCGGCAAGACCGTGGACATCGGCGAGGCCGTGGGCATCATCGCCGCACAGTCCATCGGTGAGCCCGGTACCCAGCTGACCATGCGTACGTTCCACACCGGTGGTGCTGTTTCCGCCAGCGGCGGCGACGACATCACCCAGGGTCTGCCCCGTATCCAGGAGCTCTTCGAAGCCCGTACTCCGAAGGGTGTTGCACCGATTGCTGAAGCAGCCGGCCGCATCACCATCGAAGAGTCCGAGCGCCAGATGCGCCTGGTCATCACTCCCGATGACGGAACCGAAGAGATCGCCTACCCGGTCCTGCGCCGTTCACGCCTGCTGATCGAGGATGGCGACCACGTCACCGTCGGCCAGAAGCTGATCAACGGACCGGTGGATCCCAAGCAGGTCCTGCGCATCATGGGCCCGCGTGCGGCACAGAAGTTCCTGGTGGACGAAGTCCAGGGCGTGTACCGCAGCCAGGGCATCGGTATCCACGACAAGCACGTCGAGGTTATCGTCCGCCAGATGCTGCGCCGCGTCACGGTCATCGAGTCCGGCGAATCGGACCTGCTGCCCGGCGAGCTTGCCGAGCGCAGCCGCTTCGAGGAGGCCAACCGCCGCGTGGTGTCCGAGGGCAAGACTCCGGCATCCGGACGTCCTGAGCTCATGGGCATCACCAAGGCGTCCCTGGCCACCGAGTCCTGGCTGTCCGCGGCTTCCTTCCAGGAGACCACCCGCGTCCTGACGCAGGCGGCCATGGAAGGCAAGAGCGACCCGCTGCTCGGCCTCAAGGAGAACGTCATCATCGGTAAGCTGATCCCGGCCGGCACGGGCCTCCCGCGCTACACCGAGGTCACCGTGGAGCCCACTGAAGAAGCAAAGGCCAACCTGTTCACCGGCCCCAGCGCGTTCAGTGACTTCTCGTACGACACGCTGGGCGGCGACGGAGCTCCTGAGTTCCACGCCATCCCGCTGGATGACTACGACCTGGGCAACGACTTCCGGTAGCCCGGAGATCAGTTGAAGGCCCCGTCTCCGCCTGCTTTTCGCAGGGGGAGGCGGGGCCTTTCGTATACACCCGATTAAGGCCCGGGATCAAGCCGTGCTAGAATTTTGGTAATTGTTCTGTGTGGCAGTGGATGAAGGCCGCCGCGGCATCATTTTGGTTTTGTTCTCATGATGCCGGGTGTGAGCTTGTTTCCGGGTTGCGGGTAAGGTGCGCAATGAATGCCACCATTTTGCACGCCTAAGCACGAGTCGATACGCCAAGGCTGCAGGGACAACGCCAAAACCGATGCAGAGACGGCTGACGCCTGAATGTTCCGGTAGAGATCAAACCAACGGAGAACACGAGAGTGCCTACGATTAACCAGCTGGTCCGCAAGGGCCGCACGCCTAAGGTCTCAAAGACCAAGGCTCCCGCGCTTAAGGGCAGCCCCATGCGCCGCGGTGTTTGCACCCGCGTCTACACCACCACCCCGAAGAAGCCGAACTCGGCTCTGCGTAAGGTGGCACGTGTGCGCCTCAACGGCGGCGTCGAAGTAACCGCCTACATCCCCGGTGTGGGACACAACCTGCAGGAGCACTCCATTGTGCTCGTCCGCGGTGGTCGTGTGAAGGACCTCCCGGGTGTCCGCTACAAGATCGTCCGTGGCGCCCTCGATACCCAGGGTGTCAAGAACCGTAAGCAGGCCCGCAGCCGCTACGGCGCAAAGATGGAGAAGAAGTAATATGCCTCGCAAGGGTCCGGCCCCCAAGCGGCCGCTCGTACTAGATCCCGTTTACGGCTCCCCGCTGGTGACCCAGCTCATCAACAAGGTTCTTGTTGACGGAAAGAAGTCCACCGCAGAGCGCATCGTTTACGGTGCCCTCGAAGGTGCACGTGCCAAGTCCGGCGGCGACCCCGTTGCAGCCCTCAAGAAGGCCATGGACAACGTCAAGCCTTCCCTCGAGGTCCGCTCCCGCCGTGTCGGTGGCGCTACCTACCAGGTTCCGGTTGAGGTCAAGCCCGGCCGCTCCACCGCACTCGCCCTGCGCTGGCTGGTTGGCTACTCCAAGGCCCGCCGCGAGAAGACGATGACCGAGCGCCTCCAGAACGAAATTCTGGATGCCTCCAACGGTCTCGGTGCCGCTGTGAAGCGTCGCGAAGACACCCACAAGATGGCCGAGTCCAACAAGGCCTTCGCACACTACCGCTGGTAATACTCCCCGGCCGCCGCCGGCTCAACCGAGCCGGCGGCGAACGTGTAGTCCATCCCAAAAGGAGACCCCGTGGCACAGGACGTGCTTACCGACCTTAGTAAGGTCCGCAACATCGGCATCATGGCCCACATTGATGCCGGCAAGACCACCACAACCGAGCGCATCCTGTTCTACACGGGTGTGAACCACAAGATCGGCGAAACGCACGACGGCGCTTCGACCACTGACTGGATGGAACAGGAAAAGGAACGCGGCATCACCATCACGTCTGCCGCCGTGACCTGCTTCTGGGAAAACAACCAGATCAACATCATCGACACCCCCGGCCACGTTGACTTCACCGTTGAGGTTGAGCGCTCCCTGCGCGTCCTCGACGGCGCTGTCGCCGTCTTCGATGGCAAGGAAGGCGTTGAGCCCCAGTCTGAGACCGTTTGGCGCCAGGCTGACAAGTACAACGTCCCGCGCATCTGCTTCGTCAACAAGATGGACAAGCTCGGTGCCGACTTCTACTTCACCGTAGACACCATCATCAGCCGCCTCGGCGCCAAGCCGCTGGTTATGCAGCTGCCGATCGGTGCCGAGAACGACTTCATCGGCGTCGTGGACCTGCTCTACATGCGTGCACTGGTGTGGCCCGGCGATGCCAAGGGTGACGTGACCATGGGTGCCAAGTACGAGATCCGCGAGATCCCGGCTGACCTCCAGGAAAAGGCCGAAGAGTACCGCGCGAACCTCGTTGAGACCGTCGCGGAATCCTCCGAGGAACTCATGGAGAAGTACCTCGAAGGCGAAGAGATCTCGATCGACGAGCTCAAGGCCGGCATCCGCAAGATGACGATCAACTCCGAGCTCTACCCGATCTTCTGCGGTTCTGCGTTCAAGAACCGCGGCGTGCAGCCCATGCTCGACGCAGTTGTGGACTACCTGCCGAACCCGCTCGACGTCCCCCCGATGGTCGGCCACGATCCTCGCGACGAAGAGAAGGAACTGACCCGCAAGCCTTCTTCCGAAGAGCCGTTCTCCGCACTGGCCTTCAAGATTGCCGCGCACCCGTTCTTCGGCCAGCTCACCTTCATCCGCGTGTACTCCGGTCACGTGGAGGCAGGCGCCCAGGTGGTCAACTCCACCAAGGGCAAGAAGGAGCGCATCGGCAAGCTCTTCCAGATGCACGCCAACAAGGAAATGCCCGTCGAGGGCGCTACCGCCGGCCACATCTACGCAGCTATCGGTCTGAAGGACACCACCACGGGTGACACCCTGTGCGACTCCGCAAACCAGATCGTGCTCGAGTCCATGAGCTTCCCGGAGCCCGTGATCTCGGTTGCCATCGAGCCGAACACCAAGGGTGACCAGGAGAAGCTCTCCACGGCCATCCAGAAGCTCTCCGCTGAGGACCCCACCTTCCAGGTGTCCCTCAACGAAGACACCGGTCAGACCATCATCGCCGGCATGGGCGAGCTCCACCTGGACATCCTGGTGGACCGCATGCGCCGCGAGTTCAAGGTCGAAGCAAACGTGGGCAAGCCCCAGGTTGCTTACCGCGAAACCATCAAGCGCGCCGTCGAACGCCACGACTACACGCACAAGAAGCAGACCGGTGGTTCGGGCCAGTTCGCAAAGATCCAGATCGCGATCGAGCCGCTGGACACCGCCGAGGGCGAGCTGTACGAGTTCGAGAACAAGGTCACCGGTGGCCGCGTTCCCCGCGAGTACATCCCGTCGGTTGACGCCGGTATCCAGGATGCACTGAACGACGGCGTCCTGGCAGGTTACCCGGTTGTCGGCATCAAGGCCACGCTGATTGACGGCGCGTACCACGATGTTGACTCCTCGGAAATGGCGTTCAAGATCGCCGGCCGTATGGCTTTCAAGGAAGCCGCACGCAAGGCGAACCCTGTTCTGCTCGAACCGCTGATGGATGTCGAGGTCCGCACCCCTGAGGAATACATGGGTGAAGTTATCGGTGACCTCAACTCCCGCCGTGGCCAGATGCAGTCCATGGAAGACGCACAGGGCGTCAAGGTCATCCGTGCGCACGTTCCGCTGTCCGGCATGTTCGGCTACATCGGCGACCTGCGCTCCAAGACCCAGGGCCGCGCTGTGTACTCCATGACGTTCAACAGCTACGCCGAGGTCCCGAAGGCAGTTGCCGACGAGATCATCCAGAAGACCCGCGGCGAATAGTCTTCGGACTCTCGCAGCGAACAAATTCGGGTGCGCTTGCCGGTAACGGAAAGCACAGCCGGTGCAGGTGGCCGGGAACGGTCGGATTCATCCGGTTACGCCGGTTCCGGCCATCTGCACGAACAGGCTCGAGGGACTAGTATTAGTTCCTGAATCTGCAATTTCACCAATCCAAAGCCCCCCAAGTAGACTTACCTGAGTTTCTGCCGCGACAAGCGCGGTTGAAGGGTATGTCATTTGAAAAAGTTCTAGGAGGAACCTGTGGCAAAGGCAAAGTTCGAGCGGACTAAGCCGCACGTTAACATCGGCACCATTGGTCACGTTGACCACGGTAAGACGACGTTGACGGCCGCCATTTCCAAGGTGCTGTACGACAAGTACCCGGATCTCAACGAGAAGCGCGACTTCGCGTCGATCGACTCTGCTCCCGAAGAGCGTCAGCGTGGCATTACCATCAACATCTCCCACGTGGAGTACCAGACCGAGAAGCGCCACTACGCACACGTAGACGCTCCGGGTCACGCTGACTACATCAAGAACATGATCACCGGTGCTGCCCAGATGGACGGCGCAATCCTCGTGGTTGCTGCTACCGATGGCCCCATGGCGCAGACCCGCGAGCACGTTCTGCTCGCCCGCCAGGTTGGTGTTCCCTACCTGCTGGTCGCCCTGAACAAGGCTGACATGGTTGACGACGAAGAGCTCCTTGACCTCGTTGAGATGGAAGTTCGTGAGCTGCTCAGCTCGCAGGGCTTCGATGGCGATGAGGCTCCGGTTGTTCGCGTTTCCGGCCTGAAGGCTCTGGAAGGCGACCCCGAGTGGGTCAAGTCCGTTGAGGAACTGATGGCTGCCGTGGACGAGTCCGTTCCGGACCCCGTACGTGACCGCGACAAGCCGTTCCTGATGCCGATCGAGGACGTCTTCACCATCACCGGCCGTGGCACCGTTGTTACGGGCCGCGCCGAGCGTGGAACCCTCGCCATCAACTCCGAGGTCGAGATCGTCGGCATCCGCCCGGTCCAGAAGACCACGGTTACCGGTATCGAGATGTTCCACAAGCAGCTCGACGAAGCATGGGCCGGCGAGAACTGTGGCCTGCTGCTCCGCGGTCTGAAGCGCGATGACGTAGAGCGTGGCCAGGTTGTCGTCAAGCCGGGTTCCATCACCCCGCACACCGACTTCGAGGCTAACGTCTACATCCTCTCCAAGGACGAAGGCGGACGTCACAACCCGTTCTACTCCAACTACCGCCCGCAGTTCTACTTCCGTACCACGGACGTAACCGGCGTTATCACCCTGCCCGAGGGCACGGAAATGGTTATGCCTGGCGACAACACTGAGATGACCGTTGCGCTCATCCAGCCCATCGCTATGGAAGAGGGCCTCGGCTTCGCAATCCGCGAAGGCGGCCGCACCGTCGGTTCAGGACGTGTTACCAAGATCATCAAGTAATTCTTGTTGAACTGAAAAACAGCCCCGCTGCACTGCAGCGGGGCTGTTTTTTGCGTTAACGGCGGCTGATAGGGTTGCTGGACTGAAAGGAGTTCATCATGGGATGGCTTATTTTCCTCATTGTTGCGGTTGCCGTGGTGGCCGGAGTGTTCTGGGCCAAGAAGCATTTCCGCCACGAGATAGACCGGGCCAAGCGGATCAACCGGGCAAACAAGAACCAGTAGGCAGGGAGGCTAGGCCCGGAGCGCCTTCCGCGCCTTGCTCAGCTCCTGGTACCAGTAAAACGACTGCTTGGGGGTCCGCTCCAGCGTCTTGAAGTCCACGTGCACCAGTCCGAAGCGCTGCGAGTACCCGGCGGCCCACTCGAAATTGTCCATCAGGGTCCACACGTAGTAGCCGCGCAGGTCCACACCTGAAGCCGGTCCGCCTGGAGCGGTCGCATCCAGCGCAGCCTGCAGATGCGAGGCGAGGTAGTGAACGCGGTCCTCATCCTGCACCGGGCCGGATACCTGGTCCGGCTCGGGAAAACTGGCTCCGCCTTCGGTGATGTACACCGGAGGCAGCATGTCGCCGTACCGGTCCTGCAGTTCTTTCAGCAGGACGCCCAGATGGCGCGGAGCCACCGGCCAGCCGAACCCGGTGCTCTCGTATTCGGGGTATCCCACTTCGTGGAACGGGAGCCGGGCCATGGCCTTGTACATATTGGCCGGGATTGGCGTCAGCCCCCGGCCGAGCGCCACCTTCACGGGGAAGTAGTAGTTAAGGCCGTAGAAATCCAGCGGCTGGTGGATGGTCCGAAGGTCGGCGTCGGAGATGCGCCCGATGGAGCGCAGCCACGGCCTGGCGTACAGCGGCAGGCTGGGGTAGCGGCCCAGCAGCACGGGGTCCGCGTAGATCCTGTTCATCAGGAGGTCGTACATCCTGGCCACCAGCCTGTCCCCGGGCTTCCTGGTAGCCGGACGGACAGGGGAGTGCAGGTTGGTGACTCCCACCCCGCCCTTGACGCCGGCAGCACGCAGGGCCTGCGCACCCAGTCCGTGGGCAAGGAGCTGGTGGTGGATGGATGGCAGGGCGTCGAACATCAGGGTATGACCCGGGGCATGCACGCCGAGGGCGTACCCGTTCAGCGTGACGGACACCGGTTCATTAAGCGTGACCCACTGCGCCACGCGGTCTCCGTAGCGTTCCCCTGCGGCAGCGGCATAGTCCCCGAACCGTTCGGCTGTTTCCCGGTTCATCCAGCCGCCCCGGTGTTCCAGGGGGAGCGGGGTGTCCCAGTGGTAGAGGGTTGCCATGGGGGAGATGCCGGCCTCGAGCAGCTGGTCGATCAGCCGGTCGTAGAAGTCCAGCCCCTCCGCGTTGAAGGCTCCCCGTCCGTCCGGCTGGATCCTCGGCCAGGACAGGGAGAACCGGTAGGAGTCCACGCCCAGCTCCTGCAGCAGGGCGATGTCCTCCGGGACCCGGTTGTAATGGTCGCAGGCCATGGCGGGGGAGTGCCCGTCCGTGATGCTTCCCGGCTTCTCGGCGAAGGCGTCCCAGCCGGAGGGTCCCCGGCCTCCCGATGTGAGGGCTCCTTCGATCTGGAAGGCAGCTGCGGCCACCCCCAAAGTGAACGACGGCGGCATGCGGCTGGCCAGTTCGGTCACGGTTTCGGTGCTTTCCAGCGTCATGCCCCTATCATCCGTTTCGGCGTGGTGGTTGGCAATGATCCCTTCAGCGGCCCCGGGAAAGGGCCAATTCGCTTCTGGCGCCAAATTCCGGCATACTAGATGAGTTGTTCAAGCGCTTCTTCGTGTCCCGATCCGGATAATGCCGGGTGCCAGGGTCCAAGTGGAAGACCAAACATAACCCACTCCCCATGGAATTGCGGATTTGTATGCGTGCCAAGCGCGACACGCCCGACCGCGGGGGTCGGTTGCGCCGGCAAGGTGAGGAACCCGGATTCATCCGGATTCAGTTTGTGCGGCGGATGGTGGTTACGACCTCAATTGCTTCGGCAGCCATACAACGAGTAAGTGAACAGGGCAGCCCCAACCAGGGGAAGCACAGACTGAAAGAGAGTCAGGCGACATGGCGGGACAAAAAATCCGCATCCGGCTGAAGTCATACGACCACGAGGTCATTGACACTTCAGCACGGAAGATCGTTGAGACGGTCACGCGCGCAGGCGCAACGGTAGTGGGCCCCGTGCCGCTGCCGACGGAGAAGAACGTGTACTGCGTCATCCGCTCTCCGCACAAGTACAAGGACAGCCGCGAGCACTTCGAAATGCGCACGCACAAGCGTCTTATCGACATCATCGATCCCACGCCCAAGGCTGTTGACTCGCTCATGCGTCTCGACCTGCCGGCAGACGTGAACATCGAAATCAAGCTGTAGGGAGGTGCTGAGAGACTATGACCGCAACCCGTAACGTAAAGGGCCTGCTGGGCACGAAGCTCGGCATGACCCAGGTCTGGGACGAGAACAACAAGCTCATCCCCGTCACTGTGGTCCAGGCAGATTCGAACGTCATCACCCAGCTGCGCAACGCAGAAGCTGATGGCTACGTAGCCGTTCAGATCGGCTACGGCCAGATCGATCCCCGCAAGGTCACCAAGCCGCTGGCTGGTCACTTTGAGAAGGCAGGCGTTACGCCTCGCCGCCACGTCGTCGAACTTCGTACCGCAGATGCTGCTGAGTACGAGCTGGGCCAGGAGCTCTCCGTAGAGGTCTTCGAAGCCGGCCAGAAGATCGACGTCATCGGCACCACCAAGGGTAAGGGCTTCGCCGGTGTTATGAAGCGTCACGGCTTCCACGGCGTTGGAGCTTCCCACGGTGCCCACAAGAACCACCGTAAGCCCGGTTCAATCGGTGGCGCATCCACCCCGAGCCGCGTCTTCAAGGGCATGAAAATGGCCGGCCGCATGGGCGCCGTTCGCCACACCACGCTGAACCTCACGGTTCACGCGGTTGACGTCGAGAAGTCGCTGCTCCTTATCAAGGGTGCCGTTCCCGGCGCCCGCGGCCAGGTCGTCCTCGTACGCACCGCCGTGAAGGGAGCCTAGTTTCAATGGCTAACACTGTCCAGGTTGACCTGCCTGCAGAAATCTTCGACGTCCAGACCAACGTGCCGCTGCTGCACCAGGTTGTCGTTGCTCAGCTTGCTGCTGCACGCCAGGGTACCCACAAGACCAAGACCCGCGCTGAAGTTTCCGGTGCAGGACGCAAGCCGTTCAAGCAGAAGGGCACCGGCCGCGCCCGTCAGGGTTCCATCCGTGCTCCTCACATGACCGGCGGTGGCATTGTCCACGGTCCCACCCCGCGTGACTACAGCCAGCGCACCCCCAAGAAGATGATTGCTGCTGCACTGCGCGGCGCACTGTCTGACCGGGCCCGCAACGGACGCATCCACGTTGTCGCCGAACTGGTTGAAGGCACCAAGCCCTCCGCCAAGACTGCATTGGCAACGCTGCGCGGCGTTTCCGACCGCAAGAACCTGCTGGTTGTCATCGAGCGCGCCAACGATGTTGCTGCACTGTCCGTGCGCAACCTCGCCGGTGTTCACGTTCTGTACGCAGACCAGCTGAACACCTACGACGTTCTCGTCTCTGATGACGTTGTCTTCACCAAGGCTGCCTACGAAGCATTCGTTGCCGGCAAGGCAGTGGCAAAGAACGAGGAGGATGCCAAGTGAGTGCAGCCACCATCAAGGATCCCCGCGACGTCGTGCTTGCGCCCGTCGTGTCGGAAAAGAGCTACGGCCTGATCGACGAGGGCAAGTACACCTTCCTGGTGGACCCCCGTTCGAACAAGACCGAGATCAAGCTGGCCGTGGAGAAGATTTTCTCCGTCAAGGTCGAATCGATCAACACCATCAACCGTGCCGGTAAGCGCAAGCGCACCAAATTCGGATGGGGTACCCGCAAGAACACCAAGCGTGCGATTGTCACCCTCAAAGAAGGCACCATCGACATCTTCGGCGGTCCGCTCGCGTAGCGGAGACCACTTTAACGAGGAAATAAATTATGGGAATCCGTAAATACAAGCCGACTACCCCGGGCCGTCGCGGCTCGAGCGTAGCGGACTTCATCGAAATCACGCGGTCAACGCCGGAAAAGTCGTTGGTACGTCCGCTGCCCAAAAAGGGCGGCCGTAACAACACCGGTAAGATCACCACCCGTCACAAGGGTGGCGGACACAAGCGCCAGTACCGTCTGATCGACTTCCGTCGCCACGACAAGGACGGCGTTGACGCCCGCGTTGCTGAAATTGAGTACGATCCGAACCGTACGGCTCGCATCGCCCTCCTGCACTACGTTGATGGCACCAAGCGTTACATCATCGCCCCGAACAAGCTGTCCCAGGGTGACTTCGTAGAGGCAGGTGCCAACGCTGACATCAAGCCTGGCAACAACCTGCCCCTGCGCAACATCCCCGTGGGTACCGTTATCCACGCAGTTGAACTGCGTCCGGGTGGCGGCGCCAAGATGGGCCGCTCCGCCGGTGCATCGATCCAGCTCGTCGCCAAGGAAGGCCGCTTCGCCCAGCTGCGTCTGCCCTCCGGTGAAATCCGCAACGTTGACGTGCGCTGCCGCGCAACCGTCGGCGAGGTGGGCAACGCCGAGCAGTCGAACATCAACTGGGGCAAGGCCGGCCGTATGCGCTGGAAGGGCGTCCGCCCGACCGTCCGTGGTGTCGCCATGAACCCGGTTGACCACCCGCACGGTGGTGGCGAGGGTAAGACGTCCGGTGGACGTAACCCCGTCAACCCGAACGGTAAGCGGGAAGGCCGCACGCGCCGCCCCAACAAAGAGAGCGACAAGCTTATTGTGCGTCGCCGTCGTACTGGCAAGAACAAGCGATAGGAGCCTGGACACATGCCACGCAGCCTGAAAAAAGGTCCTTTCGTTGACCAGCACCTCTTTGTGAAGGTAGCCAGGGAAAACGAAAAGGGCACCAAGAACGTCATCAAGACCTGGTCCCGCCGTTCGATGATCATCCCCGACATGCTCGGGCACACGATCGCCGTACACGACGGACGCAAGCACATCCCGGTGTTTGTCACTGAGTCGATGGTCGGGCACAAGCTCGGCGAATTCGCTCCCACGCGGACATTCCGCGGCCATGTCAAGGACGACCGTAAGGGCAAGCGCCGCTAGGCGCCTGCACTTACGTCAAAGACGAGAGAAGGAAAGCAATGGAAGCCAAGGCAATTGCGCGCCACATCCGCGTAACGCCTATGAAGGCCCGGCGCGTCGTCAACCTTGTTCGTGGTTTGCAAGCGAATGAGGCTCTGGCAATTCTGAAGTTTGCCCCGCAGGCAGCTTCGGAGCCGGTATTCAAGGTAGTTCAGTCGGCAATCTCCAACGCCCGGGTCCTCGCAGACCGCGACGGCCTGGCGTTTGACGAAGGCGACCTCATCATCAGCGAAGCGTTTGTTGATGAAGGCCCGACCATGAAGCGGTTCCAGCCGCGTGCCCAGGGTCGTGCATTTCAGATCAAGAAGCGCACCAGCCACATCACCGTGGTAGTCGCTACCCCGGAGAAAGAGGAGGCTCGCTAAGTGGGACAGAAAGTAAACCCGCACGGGTTCCGACTCGGCATCACCACCGATCACGTATCGCACTGGTTCGCTGACAGCACCAAGGCCGGCCAGCGGTACAAGGACTTCGTTCGCGAAGACATCCGCATCCGCCAGCTCATGTCCACGGGCATGGAGCGCGCCGGTATCGCCAAGGTCGAGATCGAGCGCACCCGTGACCGTGTCCGCGTGGACATCCACACGGCCCGCCCGGGCATCGTCATCGGCCGCCGTGGAGCAGAAGCAGACCGCATCCGCGGCGAGCTCGAAAAGCTCACCGGCAAGCAGGTCCAGCTGAACATCCTCGAGGTCAAGAACCCCGAGATGGAAGCGCAGCTTGTTGCCCAGGGCGTTGCTGAGCAGCTGACTTCACGTGTGGCATTCCGCCGCGCGATGAAGAAGGCCATGCAGTCCGCGCAGCGTGCAGGTGCCAAGGGCATCCGTATCGCCTGCTCGGGTCGACTGGGTGGCGCTGAAATGTCCCGCTCGGAGTTCTACCGCGAAGGCCGTGTGCCCCTGCACACCCTCCGCGCGAACATCGACTACGGCTTCTACGAAGCCAAGACCACCTTCGGCCGCATCGGTGTGAAGGTATGGATCTACAAGGGTGACGTCACCGCCAAGGAACTGGCCCAGCAGGCCGCTTCCGCCCCGTCCCGTGGAGGCCGCGCAGGCGACCGTCCGGGCCGCCCGGGTGGCGCTGACCGTGGTGACCGCCGCCGTCGCAACGACCGTCCGGCCGCTGACGCAGCTCCTGCTGCAGAGGCTCCGGCAGCTGAAGCTGCTGCTCCCGCAGCAGAAGGAGGACAGGCTTAAATGCTTATCCCACGTCGAGTCAAGCACCGTAAGCAGCACCACCCGGGTCGTTCCGGCGCTGCTACCGGCGGCACCAAGGTCACTTTCGGTGAGTACGGCATCCAGGCCCTGAGCCCGGCATACGTCACCAACCGTCAGATCGAGTCCGCCCGTATCGCGATGACCCGCCACATCAAGCGTGGCGGCAAGGTCTGGATCAACATCTACCCGGACCGCCCCCTCACCAAGAAGCCTGCCGAAACCCGCATGGGTTCCGGTAAGGGTTCACCGGAATGGTGGGTCGCAAACGTCAAGCCGGGCCGGGTTCTCTTCGAGATCTCCGGCGTCGAAGAATCGGTAGCACGCGAGGCACTGCGCCTGGCAATCCACAAGCTCCCGTTGAAGGCACGCATTCTGCGTCGCGAAGGTGGTGAATAGAAATGGCAGTAGGATCCAAGGATCTGGCTCCCGCACAGCTGGACGGTTTCGACAACGAGCGTCTCGTTGAAGAACTCCGCAAGGCCAAGGAAGAGCTGTTCAACCTGCGTTTCCAGTCCGCCACCGGACAGCTGGAGAACCACGGTCGGCTGCGCGCGGTAAAGAAGGACATCGCCCGCATCTACACCGTTCTCCGTGAGCGCGAGCTGGGCATTCGTGCTGAGGTTGCCGCACCTGTTGTGGAAGCCAAAGAAGAGAAGAAGTCCAAGAAGGCTGCAACCAAGAAGGCCGAGAAGGCTGAGACGGTTGAGACCGAGGAGGATGCCAAGTGAGTGAAAAGGACCAGAACGTGACCGAAACTGCTACCGCAGCCACGGCTGAGCAGCGCGGTTACCGCAAGACGCGTCGCGGCTATGTGGTCTCGGACAAGATGGAAAAGACCATCGTTGTCCAGGTTGAAGACCGCGTGAAGCACGCACTGTACGGCAAGGTCATCCGCCGTACCTCCAAGGTCAAGGCACACGATGAGAACAACACCGCCGGCATCGGCGACCTCGTTGTCATCGCCGAGACCCGTCCGCTGTCCGCCACCAAGAACTGGCGGCTCGTGGAAATCCTCGAGAAGGCCAAGTAGCACCTGCTGCCTAGCCTGAAGCCCCTGCTCCCTTCGGAGAGCGGGGGCTTCCTCGTTTAAGCCTCGGGAACGTACGACGGCGGCGACACGGCTTCCCGGGGGAGCGGCAGCCAGGGCGGGCCAATAGGCTGCCGTGGGTGACGCCGTCGTCCGTCTTGCGGGGGAGCCCCAGCCGGTGATATGGGGATGGGAGGAAAGCGTGCTAGGATATTGAGTTTGTATGGCGCCTTTCGCGCGCCGTCATCAAACTCGTAAACAAGCGTGCCACGGCATAGTGCCCCCTTGCGCCCAGGACCAGTCCTGGACCGGATGGGAGCAACTGCTTCTGGCACGGGCGTTTAGGCCTGGTCTGGCAAAATCCAGGCAGGTCAAGAGACACCCCGATCAACCGTTCCGCAAGGCTCATTCCGTAGGAAGTTTTTCGGTCTGAGAACCGGCGCGACGCAAGGAGTAAATAGTGATTCAGCAGGAGTCGCGGCTCAAGGTCGCCGACAACACGGGTGCTAAGGAAATCCTTACCATTCGCGTTCTCGGTGGATCCGGTCGTCGCTACGCAGGCATCGGTGACGTCATTGTCGCCACCGTCAAGGATGCAATCCCGGGCGGCAACGTAAAGAAGGGCGATGTTGTCAAGGCAGTCATCGTCCGTACCAAGAAGGAACGCCGCCGTGCGGATGGTTCCTACATCAAGTTTGACGAGAACGCAGCTGTGATCCTGAAGGGCGACGGTGACCCCCGCGGTACCCGTATCTTCGGACCGGTTGGTCGTGAACTGCGTGACAAGAAGTTCATGAAGATCGTTTCTCTGGCTCCGGAGGTGCTCTAGTCCATGGCTGCAAAGATCAAGAAGGGTGACCTCGTTCAGGTCATCACTGGCGCCAAGGCTGAGCGCGGCGGCGACCGCGGCAAGCAGGGCAAGGTCCTGCGCGTGTTCACCGACACCAACCGCGTGTTGGTTGAAGGCATCAACCGCGTCACCAAGCACACCAAGGTCGGTCAGTCGCAGCGCGGCACCAAGACCGGTGGCATCGAGGTTGTTGAAGCTCCGATCCACATCTCCAACGTGGCTCTGGTAGACCCCTCCACCAAGAAGCCCACCCGCGTCGGCTTCCGCACTGAAACCGTTGAGCGCAACGGCAAGCAGCGCGAAGTGCGCATCCGCGTGGCCAAGAGCTCAGGGAAGGACATCTAATGACTGAGACTCTCGAGACTCCGGCAACGAAGATCGTTCCTCGTCTGAAGACCAAGTACGCCGATTCCATCAAGAGCACGCTCATTGAGGAATTCAAGTACGAAAACGTCAACCAGGTTCCCCGCCTGGTGAAGGTCGTTGTGAACATGGGTGTTGGAGATGCCGCCAAGGACTCCAAGCTGATCGACGGCGCTGTCCGCGACCTCACCCAGATCACCGGCCAGAAGCCGCAGGTAACCAAGGCCCGCAAGTCGATCGCACAGTTCAAGCTGCGCGAAGGCATGCCCATCGGTGCGCACGCTACCCTGCGTGGCGACCGCATGTGGGAATTCCTGGACCGCCTGGTCACCCTTGCGCTGCCCCGTATCAGGGACTTCCGTGGTCTCTCCGGCAAGCAGTT
The DNA here is from genome assembly GCF_059091705.1 of Arthrobacter sp. Ha26. Lineage (NCBI taxonomy): Bacteria > Bacillati > Actinomycetota > Actinomycetes > Micrococcales > Micrococcaceae > Arthrobacter > Arthrobacter sp. Ha26. The sequence continues at coordinate 292,005 of NZ_JBNHGX010000001.1, read as the reverse complement.
CGACGGTAACGGCAACTACACCTTCGGTCTGACCGAGCAGGTTATGTTCCACGAAATCGACCAGGACAAGATCGACCGCACCCGCGGTATGGATATCACGGTCGTCACCACTGCCAAGACCGATGACGAAGGCCGCGCGCTGCTCAAGGCGCTTGGTTTCCCGTTCAAGGCCGAAGACTAATCTAACTACGTAAAAGGTCCGGCGGTACGGCTCCCACCTGTGGGTGCGGGACCGCGGAAACCGTTATGAGGAAGGGCAAGAGCCCACAATGACAATGACAGATCCTGTCGCAGACATGCTCACGCGTCTGCGCAATGCAAACTCGGCATACCACGATTCCGTGTCCATGCCGTACAGCAAGCTCAAGGCACGCGTTGCTGACATCCTGAAGGCAGAAGGCTTCATCGCCGGCTGGAAGGAAGAAGACGCTGAGGTTGGCAAGAAGCTGACCATCGAGCTCAAGTTCGGACCGAACCGCGAGCGTTCAATCGCTGGTGTTCGCCGTATTTCCAAGCCCGGTCTGCGCGTTTACGCAAAGTCCACCAACCTGCCGCACGTGCTGGGTGGCCTGGGTGTCGCAATCCTGTCCACCTCTTCCGGCCTCCTGACTGATAAGCAGGCCGGCAAGAAGGGCGTGGGCGGCGAAGTCCTCGCTTACGTCTGGTAACGGGAAAGGAAGAGAATAATGTCACGTATTGGACGTCTCCCCATCACCGTTCCTGCCGGCGTTGAGGTCAAGGTTGACGGCTCTGTCGTCAGCATCAAGGGATCCAAAGGCGAGCTGAACCACACTGTGGCCAGCCCGATCGAGGTCACCCTGGATGCAGACACCCTGACTGTCGCCCGCCCGAACGACGAGCGCGCCTCCCGTTCACTCCACGGCCTGACCCGCACCCTGATCTCCAACATGATCGAGGGCGTTACCAAGGGCTACGAGAAGAAGCTTGAAATCGTCGGTACCGGTTACCGCGTTCAGGCCAAGGGATCTGACCTTGAGTTCGCTCTCGGTTTCAGCCACCCGGTCAATGTCTCCGCACCGGAGGGCATCACCTTTGCAGTTGAGACCCCGACCAAGCTCTCTGTTTCAGGTATCAACAAGCAGCAGGTCGGCGAGGTTGCTGCCAACATTCGCAAGCTGCGGAAACCGGACCCCTACAAGGGCAAGGGCATCCGTTACGCCGGCGAAGTCATCCGCCGCAAGGTCGGAAAGGCTGGTAAGTAACCATGGCCATCTCAATTAACAAGAAGCGTACGAACAAGAGCAAGTCTGCTTCGCGCAGCCGCCGCCAGCTTCGTATCCGTAAGCGCATCTCCGGTACGGCTGCACGTCCTCGCCTGGTCGTCAACCGCTCCGCACGCCACGTATTCGTCCAGGTTGTCGATGACACCAAGGGCCTGACCGTAGCGAGCGCCTCCACTCTGGAAGCCGACCTTCGTGCATTCGACGGCGACAAGACTGCCAAGGCCAAGCGCGTTGGCGAACTCGTCGCAGAGCGTGCCAAGGCTGCCGGTATCGAAGCTGTTGTCTTCGACCGCGGTGGTAACAAATACCACGGCCGGATCGCCGCCGTCGCTGACGGTGCACGTGAAGGTGGGCTGTCACTGTGACGGAAGCAAACAAGGAAAAGGACACTGTGTCTGCAGATCAGAAGGCTACTGAAAACGTAGCTGCCGCTGAGACCACTGCCCCCGCAGCTGCCGACGACCGCCGTGGCGGCGCTCGTCGCGGCGAGCGTGGCGACCGTGGCCAGGGCCGCGGCGACCGTGGTGGCCGTGGTGGCCGCGACGGCGGCCGCGAAGCCGAGAAGAGCCAGTTCGTAGAGCGTGTTGTCACCATCAACCGCGTCTCCAAGGTGGTCAAGGGTGGTCGTCGCTTCAGCTTCACCGCCCTGGTCGTCGTCGGTGACGGCAACGGTATGGTCGGCGTTGGCTACGGCAAGGCTAAGGAAGTTCCTGCCGCAATCGCAAAGGGCGTTGAAGAGGCCAAGAAGTCCTTCTTCCGCGTTCCCCGCGTTGGCAACACCATCCCGCACCGCGTTCAGGGTGAAGCCGCCGCAGGCGTCGTTATGCTGCGTCCGGCTTCCGCCGGTACCGGTGTTATCGCCGGTGGCCCGGTCCGTGCAGTACTGGAGTGCGTGGGCATCCACGACATCCTCTCCAAGTCGCTCGGTTCCTCCAACGCCATCAACATCGTTCACGCGACCGTTGATGCCCTCAAGCGCCTCGAAGAGCCGGCAGCAGTGGCAGCACGCCGCGGCCTGCCCCTCGACGAGATCGCTCCGGCGGCACTGGTGAAGGCACTCCTGAGCCCGAAGGCAGGTGTCTAGTTATGGCAAAGAACCTGATTCCCTCCGACGCCCAGTTGGAGATCACTCAGATCAAGTCCGCCATTGGCGGCAAGCAGAACCAGCGCGACACCCTGCGGTCCCTCGGCCTGAAGCGGATCGGACACACCGTTGTCCGCACCGCCGACGCCGTAACCGTTGGAATGCTCAACACGGTTCCGCACCTGGTACAGGTAGAGGAGGCGAAGTAACAATGGCAGAGAACACTCCTGAAAAGGCTCAGAGCGCCGCTGCTGAGAAGCAGAGCGCACTGAAGGTTCACCACCTGCGTCCCGCCCCGGGTGCAAAGACCGCCAAGACCCGTGTTGGTCGTGGTGAAGCATCCAAGGGTAAGACCGCCGGTCGCGGTACGAAGGGTACTGCAGCCCGCTACCAGATCAAGGCTGGCTTTGCCGGCGGCCAGTTGCCGCTGCACATGCGCCTGCCCAAGCTGCGCGGCTTCAAGAACCCGTTCCGCGTTGAGTTCCAGGTTGTGAACCTGGACAAGCTCAACGAGCTGTTCCCGGAAGGTGGCTCAGTCACCGTCGAGAACCTGGTCGAAAAGGGCGCCGTTCGCAAGAACCAGCCCGTCAAGGTGCTGGGCACCGGCGACATCACCGTCAAGGTTGACGTCACCGCCCACGCATTCTCGGCCAGCGCCGCTGAAAAGATTGCTGCAGCAGGCGGAAGCACCACCGCTCTCTAGAGCTGGTGGGTGAAAGCCCGTTGTTGAACTCCCGGTACCGGGGCCCAGGCCCCGGTACCGGGAGTTTTTCACATCCATCGGACGTATTTTTCCCGCCACCGGGCGCATGCAGCCTTGCCCGGATTGTTCGCATGGCGCATCCAACCGTTAGACTCGGTTGTTGGGATTCTTAGATCCCCATCACACACTTTTATCCACATCACCAGGAGGACGCTTGCTTAGCGCATTTGGCCGGGCCTTTCGCACGCCTGATCTGCGACGCAAGTTGTTGTTCACGCTGGGAATCATCACCATCTTCCGCTTGGGTGCTTTCATTCCCTCGCCCGGTGTGAACTACCAGAATGTCCAGCAATGCTTGCAGAACGGTCAGACCGCAGGTGGCCTGTACCAGCTCGTTAACCTGTTCAGCGGCGGCGCGTTGCTCCAGGTGTCCATCTTCGCGCTGGGCATCATGCCGTACATTACGGCCAGCATCATCGTCCAGCTGCTCCGGGTGGTTATTCCCCGGTTCCAGGAGCTCTACGAAGAGGGCGCGTCCGGGCAGTCGAAGCTGACCCAGTACACCCGGTACCTCACTATTGCCCTGGGCCTCCTCAACGCCACCACGCTGGTATCCCTGGCGCGTTCCGGTCAGCTCCTTCCCGGCTGCAACCTGCCGATCATCCCTGACACCAGCGTGATCACCACCATCCTGATCATCATCACCCTTACAGCCGGCACCGGCCTGATCATGTGGATGGGCGAGCTCGTCACCGAGAAGGGTGTGGGCAACGGTATGTCCCTGCTCATCTTCACCTCGATCGCAGCCCAGTTCCCCACCTCGCTGGGTGCCATCTGGACTTCGCAGGGCCCGGGAACGTTCTTCATTGTCCTGGCAGTGGGCCTGTTGACAGTGGCCCTGGTGGTCTTCGTTGAGCAATCGCAGCGCCGCATCCCGGTGCAGTACGCGAAACGGATGATCGGCCGCCGCACCGTGGGAGGTACCAGCACGTACATCCCCATCAAGGTCAACATGGCCGGCGTCATCCCCGTCATTTTTGCTTCCTCGATGCTTTACCTGCCTGGACTGATCTCCCAGTTCAACCAGCCAAAGCCGGGCGAGCAGCTCCAGCCGTGGGTTGAATGGATCAACAACAACCTGACCCGCGGTGACCACCCGATCTACATGGCGATCTACTTCATCCTGATAGTTTTCTTTACCTACTTCTACGTCGCGATCACCTTCAACCCTGAAGAAGTCTCCGACAACATGAAGAAGTACGGCGGCTTCATCCCAGGTATCCGCGCCGGTAAACCGACCGCTGACTACCTGCAGTACGTGCTTTCCCGGATCACGCTCCCCGGTGCCCTGTACCTGGGCTTCGTGGCGCTGATTCCGCTGGTGGCACTGGTACTGATCAACGCAAACCAGAACTTCCCGTTCGGTGGCACCTCGATCCTGATCATGGTGGGCGTTGGCCTGGAGACCGTCAAGCAAATTGATGCGCAGCTACAACAACGTCACTACGAAGGGCTTTTGCGATGACGAGAATGCTGATTATTGGACCTCCCGGTTCCGGAAAAGGAACGCAGGCGGAGCGGATTTCAGAGCGCCTCGGCGTTGTGGCCATCTCCACCGGCGATATCTTCCGGGCCAATGTGAAGGGTGAGACCCCGCTTGGCATCGAAGCCAAGAAGTACATGGACAACGGCGACTTCGTTCCGGACAGCGTCACCAACAAGATGGTGCGTGACCGCCTGAGCGAGTCCGACGTCGAGAACGGCTTCCTGCTGGACGGGTACCCCCGCACCACAGCACAGGTGGACTACCTTGATGAGATCCTCGCCAAGGACCAGGAGAAGCTGGACGTGGTCCTGCAGCTCACGGCCGACGACGAAGAACTGGTGCACCGGCTGCTGGGCCGGGCCAAGGAAACGGGCCGGAGCGACGACAATGAAGCCGTCATCCGCCACCGCCTTGACCTGTACCACGAGCAGACCGAAGCAGTGGTGGCCAAGTATGCCGAGCGCGGCATCCTCACCCAGGTGGACGGCATCGGCCCCATTGATGAAGTGACGGACCGCGTGATGCAGGCCATCAAGGCCGCCCAGGCAGCCTGATCCAGGCAAGTTTTTCCGAGGCTCCTCCCGGTACACGGGAGGAGCCTCAGCCATTTGAAAGGAAGCACCATGGCCTTTGGCCAGCCCCGCATTGAATACAAGACCAACGCCCAGATGCGCACCATGCACGAGGCGGGCCTGGTCCTGAGCCGTGCGCTTGATGCCGCTGTTGCAGCCGCCGTTCCCGGCGTCACCACCAAGCACCTGGACGACGTCTTCGCCGCTGTCCTGAACGAGGCCGGCGCCAAGTCCAACTTCCTCGGCTACCACGGGTTCCCCGCCACCATCTGCACCTCGGTCAACGAAGAGGTGGTTCACGGCATCCCCGGCAGCCGCGTCCTGAACGACGGCGACATCATCTCGATCGACGGCGGCGCCATTGTCAACGGCTGGCACTCCGACTCGGCGCGGACAGTCATTGTGGGCACCGCTGATCCCGAGGACCAGCGCCTTTCCGACGTGACCCGGGCAGCCTTGTGGCACGGGATCGCGGCGCTGGCCGCCGGAAAGCACGTGGGCGATATCGGCGCCGCCATCGACGACTACGTCTCGTCGGTTCCCGGCAAGCCGCTGGGCATCCTCGAGGACTACGTTGGCCACGGCATCGGTTCAGAAATGCACATGGCGCCGGATGTCCTCAACTACCGCACGAGCCACCGCGGCCCAAAGATCCGGCCCGGCCTGTGCCTGGCCATCGAGCCCATGCTGGTCCGCGGCAGCATCGAGACTGCTGTGCTGGAGGACGACTGGACCGTTATCACTACCGACGGTGCGCGCTCCTGCCAGTGGGAGCACTCCGTTGCGGTCCACGAGAAGGGCATCTGGGTGCTGTCAGCGCCCGACGGCGGTGCGGAGCACCTGGTGCCCCTCGGCGTCACCCCGGTGCCGATCCCGTAAGTTTCGACGCGTATATTCTCCGGCGACACAGATAATCCCTGGCGTGCTCATGTATGGGCTGCGCCAGGGATTTTGCGCGTCCATGGGGAGTCTGCGCGTCGCAGGGGAGAATGGTGCGCATGGGAGCAATCACCGATGTAGCCGGGATCCGGGTTGGGCATGTGCAGAAGTCCGACGACCGCTGGCTCACCGGGGTCACGGTGGTCCTGCCACCACCTGGCACCGTTGGATCCGTTGATGTCCAGGGCGGGGGACCGGCAACGCATGAGACGGACGCCCTAGATCCCACCACGCTGGTCAGCGCCGTTGACGCCGTGGTCCTCACCGGTGGCAGCGCGTACGGCCTCGCCTCGGCCGGTGGCGCCCAGCGCTGGTGCGAAGAAAACGGCCGGGGATTTGCCGTTCCCGGGGGAGTGGTGCCGATCGTCCCGGCGGCTGCGATCTTCGACCTGGGCCGCGGCGGCGACTTTTCCGCACGTCCGACGCCGGACATGGGCTATGCGGCAACTGTTGCCGCTGCTGCCGAAAAGGAAGGTCACGACGTCGGCCGTGGCAACGTGGGCGCCGGAACCGGCGCAGTCATCGCCCGCACGTACAAAGGCGGAGTGGGGACCGCCTCGATCACCCTCGAGAACGGTGTTGTTATCGGGGCAATCGCCGTGGTTAACGCGCTGGGGCTCCCATTCGTGGGGGATGAAGCTGGTGGCCGGGCTGGCACCGAGCAGGCGGAGCTGTGGCCCAGCAGCGCGCGTCTCAGCGGGGGCCACGACGGCGGGGTTCCTTGGCCGAGCTGGCGAGGCGAGGGAGCCCTTGGGGAGGAACGCCCGAGCGCGCAGAGGGACCCAACCCCGGGAGCTCCGGAAGCACCTGGACTTAACACCACCCTTGTTGTGGTCGCAACTAATGCCGTTCTGGATGTGGCCGAGTGCAAGCGCACCGCCGCTGCCTCGCATGCCGGGATTGCCCGCGCCTTGAATCCGAGCCATACCCTGGGCGACGGGGACACGGTTTTTTGCCTCGCTACTCAAGCTGTGGCACTCGACCGCTCTGACGAAACTGCGCGGCAGATCAGCCTCATCACGCTGCAAAGCGCGGCAGCCGACGTCGTACGTTTGGCCATCCTCGACGGCGTGGCCAGCGCTGAGGCCGTGAGTACTCCGGCCGGGGATTATGGTGCGTTCGGCACCCGGTAGGTTACTATGGCCGATTTAACTTTTACAGCCGGACAGAGTAGTGTTGTCTGTTGGTTGTCTGGACTGCCGCGCCCTTTTGGGTCCTGGAGCTGACAATCGATCCAACAAAAACGTTCGTGGTCATGCCCGGTGCAATCCGGCGGGACTGCGGCAACAACAGTTAGCGGAGGGTATGGCCAAGAAGGACGGGGTCATTGAGATCGAAGGCGTTGTGACCGAGGCGCTGCCTAACGCGATGTTTCGCGTTGAGCTCACCAACAAGCACATCGTTCTGGCACACATCTCTGGAAAGATGCGTCAGCACTACATCAGGATTCTCCCTGAGGACCGCGTAGTGGTGGAGCTGAGCCCGTACGACCTCACCCGTGGTCGTATCGTCTACCGCTACAAGTAAATTGCTGGGCGGCCTCAGTGCGAACTGAACGCCGCTCCAGTTGACCAACTGTTAACGCAAAGGAATGCCATGAAGGTCAAGCCGAGCGTCAAGCAGATCTGCGAAAAGTGCAAAGTGATCCGCCGTAATGGCCGGGTCATGGTGATCTGCGAGAACCCGCGCCACAAGCAGCGCCAGGGCTAATTCCCTTCATCGGGAATTCCTGGGTTGCTAACCCACGCAAGTAAATAAAGGCAGCACAAGCTGATCTGGGACGTATGGAGCCCGGGCAGCTTACCCCCGGTCGGAGGCTGGGGCCGCACAGAACGTGCGGGTGTACTGCCTACGACCTCCGGTTTATCAAGGAGTACTGCCACTATGGCTCGTCTCGCTGGCGTAGACATTCCCCGCGAAAAGCGGCTGGAAATTGCGCTTACTTACATCTACGGCGTGGGCAAGACCCGTGCACACGAAACCCTGGCTGCCACTGGGATCAGCGCTGACGTTCGCGTCAAGGACCTGACTGATGCCCAGCTGGTTGAGCTGCGTGACTACATTGAAGGCAACTACAAGGTTGAGGGTGACCTTCGCCGCGAAGTAGCAGCAGATATCCGCCGCAAGGTTGAAATCGGCAGCTACGAAGGCCTGCGCCACCGCAAGGGCCTGCCCGTACGCGGTCAGCGTACGAAGACCAACGCACGTACCCGCAAGGGCCCGAAGCGTACCGTCGCCGGCAAGAAGAAGGCCCGTTAAAATCCCCGCCGGGATTAACGGACTTCCCCAATAACTTTCTGTAGGAGAAAAAATGCCCCCGAAGACTCGTGGCGCGGTTCGCAAGCCGCGTAAGAAGGACAAGAAGAATATCGCGCTTGGCCAGGCGCACATCAAGAGCACTTTTAACAACACCATCGTTTCCATCACGGATCCGAGCGGCGCTGTTATCTCTTGGGCTTCCTCAGGTGAGGTTGGCTTCAAGGGCTCGCGCAAGTCCACCCCGTTCGCAGCCCAGATGGCTGCCGAAGCTGCTGCAAAGCGTGCCCAGGAGCACGGCATGCGCAAGGTTGACGTTTTCGTCAAGGGACCGGGCTCCGGACGCGAAACCGCGATCCGCTCGCTGCAGGCCGCAGGCCTCGAGGTTGGCTCCATCCAGGACGTCACCCCCGCTGCCCACAACGGCTGCCGTCCGCCGAAGCGCCGCCGCGTCTAAGGCTTCCGACGCCTATGAGCTTGCCCGGACCGCTGATGGTCCGGGCAAGCCCAGCGCGTTAAGTCTTCAGACCGAATTTCCACCACCTGTGTTGCGTCATATAGCGGATGCTCGCCGAAAGGAAACCTAAGTGCTCATTGCACAGCGCCCCACCCTCTCCGAAGAGGTAGTCTCCGAAAACCGTTCGCGTTTCATCATTGAACCGCTGGAACCGGGCTTCGGCTACACCCTCGGAAACTCCCTCCGCCGTACCCTGCTTTCCTCCATCCCCGGTGCCGCTGTAACCAGCATCCGGATCGATGGCGTGCTGCACGAGTTCACCACGGTTCCGGGTGTCAAGGAAGATGTCACTGAGATCATCCTGAACATCAAGAGCCTGTCGGTCTCCTCCGAGCACGATGAGCCGGTTGTCGCATACCTGCGCAAGCAGGGCCCCGGAGTCGTCACCGCCGCGGACATCGCTCCGCCGGCCGGCGTCGAATTCCACAACCCGGATCTGCACATCGCCACGCTGAACTCGAAGGGCAAGTTCGAACTCGAACTGACCATCGAGCGCGGCCGCGGCTACGTTTCGGCAGCTCAGAACAAGTCCGGCGACGCAGAGATCGGCCGTATCCCGGTCGACTCCATCTACTCGCCGGTGCTGAAGGTTACTTTCCGCGTGGAAGCAACCCGTGTTGAGCAGCGCACCGACTTCGACAAGCTGATTGTCGACGTTGAGACCAAGCAGGCCATCGCCCCGCGCGATGCTGTTGCTTCCGCAGGCACCACCCTGGTGGAGCTCTTCGGTCTGGCACGTGAGCTGAACACCGCAGCTGAAGGTATCGAGATCGGCCCGTCGCCCACCGACGCTGCCCTGGCAGCCGACATGGCACTGCCGATCGAGGATCTGGACCTCACCGTCCGTTCCTACAACTGCCTCAAGCGTGAGGGCATCCACACCGTGGGTGAACTCGTTGCCCGCTCCGAGGCTGACCTGATGGACATCCGCAACTTCGGTGCCAAGTCCATTGACGAGGTCAAGGCAAAGCTGGTTGAACTGGGCCTGTCCCTCAAGGACTCGCCTCCCGGTTTTGACCTCGCAGCACGCGCCGCAGCAATCGAAGAGGACGACGCCGCCTTCGGCGACGACGAACTCTAAACCAGACCTTGGCCGCCGGGCCGCACCATGGTGTGCGGCCCACGGCTTCCACATGAGGAGAAACAATTATGCCTACCCCCACTAAGGGTCCGCGCCTCGGAGGCGGCCCGGCTCACGAGCGCCTCATGCTCGCGAACCTGGCAGCATCCCTGTTCGAGCACAAGCGGATCACCACCACGGTGACCAAGGCCAAGCGCCTGAAGCCGTACGCAGAGCGACTGGTGACCTTCGCCAAGCGCGGCGACCTGGCTTCCCGCCGCCGCGTCCTGGGCCTGATCAGCAACAAGGGCGTCGTCCACGAGCTGTTCACCGACATTGCCCAGGCAGTGGAGAACCGCGACGGCGGCTACACCCGCATCACCAAGATCGGCAACCGCAAGGGCGACAACGCTCCCATGGCTGTCATCGAACTGGTTCTCGAGCCGGTTTCCGCCAAGCAGGCTGTAGTCGCTGAGGCTACCTCCGCTGCCAAGCGCGACGCCGAGAAGGCTGCTCCGGCTGCCGAGGAAGCTCCCGAGGCTGAGGTTGTTGAGACCGAAGCTGCAGAGGCTGAAGTTGCTGAGGCTCCGGCCGAGGAAACTGCAACCGAAGAGGCTCCGGCCGCTGAGGAAGCTCCCGAAGCACCTGTTGCTGAGGAAAAGGACGCGAAGTAATTCGCTGATTTTCTTCGCATAGACTTATGTCTATGAACCACCAAAAACCCGCGGCTCCCGTTACTGGGGGCGGCGGGTTTTTGCGTGTCCGGTTTGATGTTTCGTACGACGGCGGCCCCTTCAACGGGTGGGCACTGCAGCCAGGACTGCGGACGGTCCAGGGCGTCCTGGAGGAGGCCCTGGAGCTGTTGGTCCGGCGCCCGATCCGCGTGACGGTCGCCGGCCGGACCGACGCCGGAGTCCACGCGCGGGGTCAGGTGGTGCATCTGGACCTCACGGAAGCCGAGTGGCTGGGCCTGCCGCGTGGGCACGAGCTCGATCCCGCCGTCGCCATGCTCCGCAGGATCCGCGGCGCCTTGAGCCGTATCCTCGGAGAGCTCACCGGTGCCGTGGAGGTCTCCCGGATCTCGCTGGCGCCTGAGGGTTTCGACGCCCGGTTCTCCGCGCTCTGGCGGCGTTACAGCTACCGCATCGCGGATGGCCCCGCGCTCTGGGACCCGCTGGGCCGTTACTGGACGCTGTGGCACAAGAACCCCCTGGACGTGTCCCTGCTGAACGAGGGCGCCGCGAAGCTGCTGGGGCTGCAAAACTTCCTCTCCTTCTGCAAGCCGCGGGAGGGCGCCACCACCATCCGGGAGCTGCAACGTTTCGAGTTTGCCCGCGCTGAAGACGGCGTTATTGTGGCCACCGTCCAGGCTGATGCCTTCTGCCACAACATGGTGCGCGCCCTGATCGGTTCCGCCCTGTACGTGGGGGAGGGCGTGGAGGAGCCCGGCTGGCTGTACGAGCGGTTGCAGGCCAGGAAGCGTGACGCCAAGTCCGTGCTGGCAGCGCCGCACCCGCTGGTGCTGGAGGAAGTGGCCTACCCGTCCGACGACGAGCTCCTGGCCCGAGCCGAGCTCACCCGGGCGCTGCGGGAGTACTAGTCCCCACCCGCACCTTAACCTCGCACGCTCCATCCGGCGCCCTGCCCTCGCAGCTCGGGACGGGGCCCTCGCCGGAGCGGCTCCTGGCCAGGGAACCCTGCGGGCGTGGGCCCAGCCTAGAACGAGGGCGGGGGGCCCTCGGCCGGCAGGGTCAGGGTGAACGTGCTGCCGCGTCCTTCGCCGCTGACACACGTGATCTGCCCGCCGTGGCGTTCCACAATCATCTTGGTGATGGACAGGCCCAGCCCGGCGCCGCCGATCGCCGCCTCCTTGGCGGACTCGGTCCGGAAAAAGCGCTTGAAGATCCGCTCCCTGTCCTCACCGCTGATGCCCATCCCGGTGTCGCTGACGCTGAGCTGCACCCAATCGTTGGTGGTGTGCGCGCTGATGCTGACGTTCCCGCCGTCGGGCGAATACTTGATGGCATTCGACACCAGATTGTCCAGCGCCTGCCCGATCCGGAGCGGGTCCGCGTAGGCCCACAGGGGTGAGGGAACATCCGCCGAAAGCTGGATGTGCGCCAGCTCGGCCTGCGCCCGGGCGGACCCGATGCTGGTCTCCACCAGGCTGGCCAGGTCCGTCCGCTTGGGGTGCACGTTCAAGGCAGCAGACGCCGAGGTGGACAGGTCTGCGACGAGGGCCATCAGCCGCTCGGCGTTCCGTTGCACCACCAGCAGGCGCTGGGCCACTTGCGGGGGCAGGACGGCGACGTCGTCGAGCACCAGATCGACGTTGCCGATGATGGAGTTCAGCGGGGTCTTGAACTCGTGGGTCACGTTGGAGACGAGTTCCTGGTTGGTCGCCAGAGCCTCCACCCAGCCGGTCACGTCACTGTAAACCACCACCGCGCCGGTGAGCTGGCCGTCCTCGCTGACCAGCGGCCGCGCTGCGGTGGACATCGCGCGTTGTTCAGGTCCCTCCCCGGCCCACACTAGATAGTCGGCGAAGGATTCGCCGGCGATGGCCCGGCTGATGGGACGCTTCTCCGGCGGCAGCAGGGTGCGCCGGTCCTGGCCGAAGACCAGCTGGTGCCCCTGTCCGGGAAAGGCATCATCGGCATGCGTGGCCTGGCGGAAGTTCCGTTGCCTGCTGTTAGACACCAGGAAGCGGCCGGATCGGTCGACGGCGGCAATTCCGACGTCGGTGGCGTCCAGTACCGTCTCCAGGAGTTTTTCCCGTTCCCTGCTCTCGCGCAGCAGTTCGCGGAGTTCCCTGTCCTTCTCCGCCAGTTCGCGCTGCTGGAGCCGGACATTCATGGTGGCGAACCGGATGGCGAGGGAGACCGCCAGCGTCATGAGGGGAAAGAGGAACACTCCTGTGACGTCCGAAGCCGTCAGGTTGGGGAACCGTCCTGCCACTGGGGGGACCATGATGAACATGGGCCCGAAGAAACTGAGGACCAGGCTGCTGCGGGTGAGCCTTCCGGAGGCGGAGAGCCAGATGACCGGGAATACTGCCAGAACCGCCAGACCGGGGAGAAGGGGTGCGGCGCCATTGCGGAGAAGCCCGATCGCCACGAAGTCAAGGACGGGAATCAGCAGGTAGGGGCGGTGCGCGAGCCGTTCCCAGGGGACTAAGAGGCAACCGAGGAAGAGCGCGAACGAAAGAATGAGCCCGGCGATATAGAGCGGGCTGTGCAGCAGGGCGGGCCAGGCAAACGGCGTAGCAATGGCCAGCCCGGCCACGATCAGGGTGAGGGGCAGTTGGCACAGGGCAACCTGGGAACGCGGGCCGAGGCGCTGGAAGATCCGGGCGGACCTGCGCGCAAAAAGGTGCTCAGCCATGAATCCTGCCCGGGTCCAGCGGGGCCATTAAAAAGATTCCCGGCGCAGGTGCATCCAGATTCCTGTAGGGCACCCTGGCACACGTCCTCTCTGACTCGTGATCTACATTCCCTGTCATGATAATTGACTTTTAAAATGCAATGTTGAACCAGGTGTCATCAGCCCGGCTTACTAGTAGCGTATAAAGGGTTGGAGCGGGTATGGCATTGGCGCTGGGCTAATGGGGGGCCATAACCGCCTGGCGCAGGGATATCAATGGACGATCTTGGTGTGGCTGTAGTTATTGAAGACGACGCCGATGTGCGGAACCTCCTTGAAGGGGTGTTAAGCCAGGCGGGCTTTGAGGTGCATACCGCAGTTGACGGGCGGGCCGGCGTCGAAGTGGTCCGCAGCAAGCAGGCCAACGTGGTGACGCTGGACATCGGGCTGCCGGACATCGATGGCCTCGAAGTCCTGCGGCGGATCCGCAATTTCAGTAATGCATATGTAGTGATGCTCACGGGCCGCACAGACGAGCCGGACTTGCTGTCCGCCCTCAACGCCGGCGCTGACGATTACATCGCCAAGCCCTTCCGGCCGCGTGAGTTGCGCGCCCGGGTGTCGGCAATGATGCGCAGGCCGAGGCATGAGATCACCGGGCACCAGCCTGCGTTGGCTGGCTGGGGAGTGGCGCCCGCAACGGCAGCCCGGCCTGAGGACGGGGCGGTGCTGCAGCACAACGGGCTGGAACTGAACCACCGGACCCGTACCGTGGAGGTTAATGGGGAACCGCTGGGCCTCACGCGCAGTGAGTTTGACCTGCTCCACGTGCTCCTGAAGGGCGGCGGGGCAGTTTGTACCAGGACGGACCTTGTCCGGGCGGTCCGCGGGGATTTCTATGACGACGACACTTACATCAGCGAGGCGGACGAGAGGGCTGTCGAGGTTCACATCGGCAACCTGCGGCGCAAGCTGAAAGAGGACCCCATCGCACCTCGTTGGCTGCAGACGGTACGCGGCGTGGGCTACAGGTTGGCGCCCAGCAGACAGGATGCCTCGCAGGGTTGACTTGTTCTTGCAGGGCGCCGGGTGAAGCGCGTCAGCCGTTCTTGAGGATGTAGGTGGCCTGCAGCTCGGAGACCGTCTGGCCGCCGTCCTGGGCAACCCGCTCCATCAATGCCTGGCCCTGGCCGAAGTCACCTTGCCGGATCAGCGTCTCCAAGAGCTCCGCCAGTCTGGCCAGGCGGACCCCGCCCACCATGGCGGAACTGATTTTGAGGCTGATGGCGGCGTCCAGGGCTGAGTCCATGTCGTGGCTGTGTACAGCGGCCGCAAGCCGGGCGCAACGCTGGTCCCACATGGCGGCGTAGTCACGGGCGAAGCGCTGCGCGAGGCCGGAGCCTGCCAGTTCGTCTTCCAGCTCCTCGAGGACGGCGGCGTCAACGAGCGGCAAGAGTCCGGCCGCTTCCTGTGAGATTGCGGATTTGGCTGACGCTGTGATCCCGGGCCGCGGTGGTTCCGCTGCTGCGCTCCTGCCGCTGGAGCCGGGATCTGGACTTTGCATTCTTCAAGGCTACTTCCTGGAGTTAGATGGTTGTCCTATTTCGGGTGATCCTGTGTAAACCTTGAGCGATCCTTGCACCGAGACTTTTGGGTTCCTATTGTCCGCTGAATGTCATGACGGTGTTGATGACAGCCGGTCCCAGAATTGCAATGAAGAGGACCGGGAAAATGAAGAACAACAGCGGAAACAAGATCATCACAGGAAGTTTCATCGCTTTCTCTTCGGCTCGCTGGCGGCGCTTTACCCGCATGACTTTGGCCTGGACCCGCAACACCCGGCTGATCGCGATGCCGTAAGTGTCCGCCTGAACCACGGCCTGCACAAAGCTCCGCAGCTCTGGAATATTGGTCCTCTCGGCTAGGGCGAGGTAGGATTCCCGGCGGCTGCGGCCCACCTGCATGTCCTGCAGCGTGCGGACAAGTTCCTCGGCCAACGGTCCCTTGCCGTTGTCCCCGGCGCGAGCCATCGCGCCTTCGAATCCCAAGCCGGCCTCCACGGAGATCAGCATCTGGTCAAGGGTGTTGGCCAGTTCCAGCTGGATGATTTTCTGCCGTTCCTTCCCCTTGCTGTAGAGGAGGAGGTCGGGGATGAAATAGCCCAGGAAGAGCAGGAACAGCCCTGCCAGTTTCATCATGGGACTGCTTCCCACAGAACTCAGGTAGAGGCCTGCGGTCACCCCGGCCAGGCCGATGCCGAGCTTAGACCCGAGTACCTTTCCCAGGGGCATGGAGGCAGGCCGACCGGCCAGCCCCAGCAGCCGGTCCAGGAAAGCGACATAGGCGGGCGGGGTGAGCCGGCGGCCGATGCCTTCGAGTAGGCCGGGCTTACCAGCCGGAGCGGCAGCCAGGGGAATGGCGCCGCGGGACAGCAGATCGTTGACCGCCACACGGCCCTGCTTGTCCAACGTCAGGACCGACCAAGCCAGCGCACCGACGGGGACGCAGACCAGCAGGACGGAGAGGAGAACTATCAGGTTCATGGCATCCTCAGAACTTCAGGTCGATGATCTTGCGCATCCAGAGCGCGCCAATGGTCATAAGGACGAATGATGCACCGATCATCACCCAGCCCAGGGGATGGGTGAACATGGAGTTCATGTAGTTCGGGCTCACGGACAGGAGCATGGCCACAATGCCGAACGGCATGGCGATGAGGATGTAGGCGGAGAACTTGCCCTCCGCCGCCAAAGCCTTGATGTGTCCCTTGATTTCAGCGCGCTCGCGGATGGTTTCGTTTACCTGGTCCAAGACGTCTGCCAGGTTGCCGCCTACCTCGCGGTTGATCTGGATCGCTTGGGAAATCCAGATAAAGTCCTCGTTCTTCATCCGGTCCGCCGTGTCGTTGAGCGCAGCCAGCAGGTCACGGCCGAGGCTGGTTTCGGTGATCACCCGCCGCATCTCCTCCGACGTGGGCTTCTGCGACTCGGCGCCGGCTGCGTCGATGGCGCGCAGGATGCTGTGGCCGGCACGCAGGCCGCCGGAGAGGAGCTGGAGGGTATCGCCCAGCTGGCTGTCGAACGCGGCACGGCGTTTTCCGGCCAGGAATCCCAGGACCAGCTTCCCCACGAAGGGTGCGAGCAGGGCCAGGAGGATTCCCATCAGCGGTCCCACAGTGACGACACCCACCAGCATTCCCACACAGGCCCCGATCCCCACCAGCAGGAAAAACTCGGCCTGGCTCAGGCGCAGCCCGGCGTTTTCGAGTTCGGTCGGGGAGAAGAGGCGGACGTTCCTACCCTGCAGGAGGCGTTCAAAGGACCGTACGCCGGAGAGAGCCAAGCGGGAGATCGACGACGGCGGCTCGGGTTCGAACGGACGGCGGCGGTCCAGCGGCACGTCCGGAGTGCTGGGCAGGAGCGCGGCCACGCCTAGGAGGGTGACGGCGAGCAGCAGGATGACTGCTCCAACAGCGAGGATCACGGCCGTGCCTATCTTCCGGGAATTTGGTGTGCGGGATTTTGGGGGCCGGCGAAGACGCCGGGGGAGACATGGATCCCGAGGTCCTCGAATCGGTCGATGAAGCGCGGCCGGATTCCAGTGGCAACGGGCTTGCCCAGGAAGCGGCCTTGGGCATCCACACCGGCGGAGTAATCGAACACAAAGGCGTCCTGGAGGGTCACGATGTCCCCTTCCATGCCCTGGACTTCGGTGACGTGGGTGATTCGGCGGGAGCCGTCGCGCAGCCGGGAGATCTGGACGATAAGGTTGACGGCGGAGGCAATTTGCTCGCGGATGGCCCGCAGCGGCAGGTCCATGCCGGCCATCAGCACCAGCGTCTCAAGTCGGGCAACGGCGTCGCGGGGCGAGTTGGAGTGCACGGTGGACAAGGAGCCGTCGTGGCCGGTGTTCATGGCCTGGAGCATGTCCAGCGATTCCCCGCCACGGACCTCACCCACCACGATCCGGTCCGGCCTCATACGCAGGGAGTTGCGCAGCAGCTCGCGGATGGTCACTTCGCCCTTCCCTTCGGTGTTCGGCGGCCTGCTTTCGAGACGGACCACGTGCTGCTGCTGGATCTGGAGTTCCACGGCGTCCTCGATGGTGACGATCCGTTCGTCGGACGGGAGGAAGGAGGACAGCACGTTGAGCAGGGTGGTCTTGCCGGTGCCGGTACCGCCGGAGACGATGATGTTGAGCTTGGCTTTGACGCAGGCGTTGAGCAGCTCGGCCATCTCCGGGGTCAGGGTTCCGAAGTCGATGAGGTTCTGGACCGTCAACGGTGTCTTGCTGAACTTTCGGATAGTCAGCGAGGAGCCGCCGACAGCCAGCGGCGGGATCACGGCGTTTACACGGGAGCCGTCCTCGAGCCGCGCGTCCACGAGAGGAGAGGACTCATCAATGCGGCGGCCCACTTTCGAGACGATGCGCTCGATGACCTTGCGCAGGTGCTCCTCGGAGCTGAAGCGGGATTCAGTGAGAGTGAGTTTGCCTTTGCGCTCCACGTAGATCTGGTCCATCCGGTTGACCATGATTTCCGTGACGGCGGGATCGTCCAGCAGGCGCTGGAGGGGGCCGTAGCCCAGCACGTCGTCCGCGACGTCGCGGACCAGCCGCGTGCGTTCCTCTGGAGAGAGGGGTACTTGCTCGGCGTCGATGATACGGGTCAGTTCCTCTTTGGCGGTGGCCCGGAGTTCCTGCTCGGTGACGGCTGCGTCGTTGAAGCGCGTTCCCATTCGCTCGAACAGAGCGGTGGCTGCCCTGTCCTTCATGGCTGCGAAGACATCCACCTTCGGTGAGGTGGGCACTGAGGGGGTGCCGGCGTCGTACGTTGGCGTGACGGGAGCCTGCTGGGCAGGAAGGTGCCGCACCCCGCCGTCTTGAGAGGGGGGCACGACGGCGGGACGCGGCGGCTCGAGCACGGCAACGTTGCTGCCGGTCGCCTGGGCGCGGTCCTGGACAGCGCTGATCCGTTCGGAGAGCTTCATCAGATGACCACCCTTCGGTGAAGTTTGCGCTGGGCCTGGGCACGCCATGCCGGGTTGAACCGTTCCACGAGCTGGCGGAGGCTTTTGACGGCGGGGTCCTTTTTGGATTCCTGCAGGACGGGGATGCCGCGGTTGGTGGACAGTGCCACGGCGCGGGACCGGGGGACGCTGACGTCCACGGGCGCGCCGATGGTGGATTCGACGTCGCGGACGTTCAGCCCGGCCTTGGGGTCCGCCATGTTCAGGACAACGTGGCGTGATTCGGGCATGATCTCGAGCTGGCGGAGCACCTCGAGGCCGGAGCGGAGGCCGCGCAGGCTGGGGATGTCCATGGCGCTGACCCAGACCACGTCGGTGCATTGCTCCATGGCGGCGAGACCGATTTCGGGCATGCCGGGGGCGGTGTCCAGAACCACGTACTGGAATTCGTGGGACAGCTGTTCAACCAGGCGGCTGACCTGTTCCGGGGTGATGTGGTCCGCATCCACCGGGTTGGGGGGAGCGCACAGAGCGTAAATGCCGGCCGGGTGCACGGTCAGGAAGGCCTTGAGGACCAGGGAGTCCTGGGCGGCTGCGGGCGTGACGGCATCGGTAACGGTGTGCTGCGGGTTGAGGTAGAGGCCAGATGCGACGTCGCCGAACTGGAGGTCCAGGTCAACGATGACGACGCTCATGGGCGCGATCTGCCCCAGGCCGATGGCGATATTCGTGGCCAGCGTGGTTTTGCCGACGCCGCCCTTGGGGGAGAAGACTCCGATCACCAGGCCCTTGCCGTTGGTTTCCTGGTTGCTTTCGGGGCCGCGGTGCCGGGTGGCGAAGGACTGGCAGGCCCGTTCAAGCAGCACCCGGATTTCTGCGGCGTCCGCCTGCGGGCTAAGGATGTCCCCGATGCCGGCGCGCATGGCGTTGAGGAGATGCGCGGGATCAACGTCGCTGACCAGCACCAGGCTGAGGCCTGGGACCTGGACGTCGAAGACCTTGGCGAAGCGCAGTGCTTCCTCGTAGGGCACGTCCGGTCCGATGATGAGGACTTCGGGCTGTTCCTGGTTGAGGAGGGCGAAGAGTTCGTGCGGGCCGGCCGGGAGGATGTCAGAAGCGATGGTCTGGACGGAGCCACGGAGGCCGTTGGCGACGGCGGCGCGCAGCTTCTGGTCAAAGTCTCCGTTGGGGGAGAGCAGGACGAAGCGGCTCACTTGTACACCGTGTCTTTCCTGGCGATAAAACCGCCGTTGTCTTGCGCGTCGAGGGGTTCCTTGGTGAGCCAAAGGTCGCCATTGTTGGACGAGTAGATGATCTTGGTGGCATCGATGTCGTTGACGGCGACGGTGACCATGAGCGAACCCTCCGGGAGAGTCGTATCCTGCGGATCGGTTCCGTCTGTCGGTTTGGCTGTGGCAGCCGGTTGTGGGGCACGCTGGATGGCGGTGACCAGGACTTTGCGGAGGGTGAGCTGGGTGGTGGCCTCACCAGTCTTGGCCTTGTCTGCGCCGGCGGTGAAGCTGAACCCGATGCCTATATGGTCACCGGCTTCGATTCGGCCACCCACGACGCGCTGCGGTTCGAGCTGGAAGGAGACTTCCTGCATGCCGGTGGGAACCTTCGCGCTGCCTTCTGCCTTGGCTTCATCGGGGGCGACAAGCCGCTCGGCCAGAAGCTGCTCCCCAGGCACCAAGTCAACCGAGGTGACGGTGCCCGCCTTGCTGTCGAGGCTGCTCAGAGCGGTTTCTGAAACGCCGGCGGCTGGCATTTTTTCCAAGACCAGCGAGCCGGCCATGTTATCGACGGGAGTACCGGCCGGTATGGCGGCCTTGACAACCAGGACGTCCTTGGGTTGCGTGGAAGCCAGTGCCCGTTGGTCGGCGCCCTGGGCGTAGAAGACGATGAGGAGGGCTCCCACAATCGCCAAAGCGACCGCGGCCGTTCCGGCGAGCAGGCGAGACTTCAATTTCAACTCCTGGATAAGGGGAAGTACTGGTTCTGGTTATCAAAGGACTGGGCGGGCGATCGTGGCGCCGTACGCGTCTACGGGCCCGAGTGTGTAGCCGTCGGCGAGGGAAACGTATTTGACGAATTTGCCGATGATGCCGCGGCACTCACCCTTGCACTCTGTCGCGGTGGTGACACCCGTCGTCGTCGACTTTTCAGCCTGATACTCGTAGGGCAGGCCGGTTCCACCGCTGAACTTCCAGCCAGTGACTTCGAAAGCCGCAAAGGACACCAGGCCATAGATGGCGCCGGAGCCGGTTCCAGTGACCTTGTTGAAGACCGGCAGGAGGACGACGATTTTCCGTCCCGCAATCATTTCGCTGGCCCAGCGGTTGAGTTCGGTTGAGCAGTTGCCCGGGGCGTTGTTGCCGGGGTCGCTGCCACCTTCGCTCACCGCGAGGTCGATGGTTCCTCCGCATACGCCGGAATCCTGGACCAGCCAGCCATAACCGCCCTCGACCGCTGCCCCGGACGGGCCGTAGTTGCAGTCGGCGTTTTGGTTCTTGCCGTGTTCCTGGAGGAGCTGAAGCGAGCCGCCGATGTTGTCCTTGACCTGGCAGACGGAGAATGCCAATGGAAAAGCGGTCCGGCCAGCCTTGGGACTTCCCCAGATGGCGGACGCGCGGGCTCCCACCTCCTTGGTGGGGATGCCCAGAACGTCTGCAAAGAAGAGGGAGACCGAGTTGTCTGCGCCCCCGGTTTCCTTGGCCGACGTGGTGACGCTGACCTTCCGGGCTGTCTTGTCCAGATCGATGTTGTAGACCTTGCTCATGCCGTCCAGGGCGTTCTGGTTTGCGAGGGTGGTGGCGAGTACCGAGGTAGTAGCGCAGTCTGCGTCTGCAGTATCTTTGGCGCACTTCTGAGCCAAGGCGATTGCTGACGCATCTGCACCATTCTGCAACTGGGCGCGTTCCGAGTAGATGACACCTATATCGACGGCGATCGCCGCGAAGCCGAGGAGGGCGACCAGGAGGATGGCCACAATGACAGTGATGGCACCACGTTCGTCCGATGCCTGGTCCTTGCTTAGCCGCCGCACAGCATGACCCCCTTGCCGGTCATCGGGAACGGCCCAGCGATACCAGTTATGGTCGAAAGGTTGTACTTGATGGTGAGCGTGACTTGGGCGCCGGTAGTGCATGCGTTGGTGCTCAGAGCGATGTCAGACGTGGTGATGGTTGTGCTGACCGACGCGGCGCCGGTCTTTGCCGCGGTTTTGGCGCCTGCTGGGTCGTTGGCTATTGCCATAACGCGGACGCCGTCACGGGCTGCGTTTGTGAGCGTGATCTGGGCGTTGTAGGCGCGGCCGAATTCGATCGTGCCCAGGACAAGTAGTAAGAGGAGGGGCAGCAGGATCGCGAATTCGACTGCGGCCGCGCCGCGCTCCGCATCGTGTGACACCTGCTGCTCCTCCTCTTTAGTGTTTCGTGTCTGCCCCTGTCGCGGAGGCGGTGCGGTTCCGATATGGGGTCCGGAACCGGCAAATGGGCGAACGCCGCAGGCTAGAGCTGGTTGTTGACCGTGTCGAAGAGACCGTCCAGCTTGGTGCCCAGCAGGTTGACGGCCACGATGATGACGACGGCAATGAGGCCAACCATGATGCCGTACTCAACAGCGGTTGCGCCCTTTTCGTTGTGGAGGCGGTTCTTGAGGTTGAAGCCGAGGGTCTGAAGGGTAGCGATAAGAGAAAGCATTTTGTACTCCTGAGCGAGTCGGATGGCTGGCCCTGCACCAGCTCTAGAACGAAGTTAGCAACGATTTGTACCCCGGAATCCGGATCTTGGGACATCCTGCGCGAAGGCTTTTCCGCCGGTACTTTTCCTGCGCTTTTGCTTGGTTTTTTCTGCGCTAACGCTGGGACTCCTAAGTGGGCGCACAAAGGGACCCCCTCGGTTCTGGGTGCCGAGGGGGTCCGGTCTATGGGGCGCTAAGCGGGAACTACTAAAAGGCGCCGGCGAAGTTCTTCATGACATTGATGGCGGCGGGGCCGATGATCACAATGAACAGGACGGGGAGGATGGAGAACATCAGAGGAAAGAGTACTTTGACAGGCAGTTTCATGGCCTTTTCTTCTGCCCGCTGCCGCCGTTTGATCCTCATTTGTTTAGCCTGAGTCTTGAGGACTTTGGCAATAGCAATCCCGTAAATGTCCGCTTGGACGACGGACCGGACAAAAGCCCGAAGGTCGGGCACATCGGTCCTCGTCGCGAGTGCCTCGTATGCTTCGCGCCGGCTCCGGCCGACTTGCATGTCTTGTAGAGTCCGCATGAGTTCGAAAGCCAGTGGACCTTTTCCATTCTGCCCGGCGCGGGCCATTGCAGTTTCGAAGCCTAAACCGGCTTCCACCGAAATGAGCATTTGGTCGAGGGTATTGGGCAATTCCAACTCGATGGCTTTCTGGCGTTCGGCTCCTCTTCCATGGACCAAAATGTCCGGGACGAAGTAGGCCAGGGACGCGGCCAAAAACACTAACAGCGAGGCGGAAGGCGTTACGTTCTTGCTGATGACCATGATTCCCACTGTTGCGACGAGAAGCGCGAGGGCGGGCTTTGCGATTAGCAATCGCGGGAGCGGGAGCTGAGCGGGGCGTCCTGCACGGGCCAATAG
The DNA here is from genome assembly GCF_059091705.1 of Arthrobacter sp. Ha26. Lineage (NCBI taxonomy): Bacteria > Bacillati > Actinomycetota > Actinomycetes > Micrococcales > Micrococcaceae > Arthrobacter > Arthrobacter sp. Ha26. Next base: position 269,140 of record NZ_JBNHGX010000001.1, on the reverse strand, counting down.
TTTGTCGAGCCACGCAACGTAACCCTTCGGTGTGACTCTCACGCCAAGAGGAATCGTCTGCTTGGAGTCAGCCAGCTCGGCAAGCGCCGCACCAGGCATCCCTCTGTCGATGAGGCGGATGCCTCTACCGAGGTTGCTGCGAACTGCAGCGAAGCCCCTCCTGTCTACAGAGAGAAACGACCACGCCAAGAAGGAAACCGGGAATACTATCAGGCCAACGATAAGCCATGCCATGGATGTCATTTCTCCTCCTAAAACTTGATCTTGACGACACGGCTAAGCCAGAACGACCCGACGACCAGGAGCACGACAGCTACTCCAAGCAAGATCCAGCCGATCGGATTCGTGTAGAGCGTCGCGATATAGGAGCTATTGACGACGGACATATACAGGAACATGCCGACTGGTAGAGCGACCAGGATGTATGCAGAAAGCCTGCCTTCGGCGCTGAGAGCCTTGACCTGACCTTTGATCTGGCTACGTTCCCGGATAGTTTCCCCGACCTGGTCGAGGACTTCCGCCAGGTCCCCACCGACTTCGCGATGGATTTCTATGGCCTGACCGACCCATTCAAAGTCTTCGCTGCGAAGTCTGTGGGCCGCGTCAAGCATCGAATCCCTGAGGTCGCGCCCCAGCCGGTTTTCATTGACCAGTCTGGCGAACTCTTCCGATGTAGGAGCCTCCGCCTCTTTGGACACGGCGTCCACAGACCGAAGGAGGCTGTGACCCGCGCGGAGACCGCCTGAGAGCATCTGAAGAGTATCGCCCAGCTGCGCCTCGAACTTGGCCCGGCGTCGGGATGAAAGCACATTCAAGACCAACATGGCCACGAAGGGTGTCGCCACGACAAGGAGAAGGGAAGGCAGAAGCCCCCCAAGAATGAGGCCAATGAAGCCTGCCGTAACTGCCGTGCAGGCAACGAGCAACAGGAAGTCTGCCTGGCGCATCTTCAGGCCTGCCTGTTCCAAGGAAGCCCTACTGCCGAACCGCGCATTCTTACTGATGTTTTTCTCCAAGTAGTTGGTAACCGAATCTGTCGCACGCGTGAGTAACGTGGGACCGCTAACTACCCCGGGACGTCGACGCGATACGGCAATCTCTCCGCGGACATCCTTGAAAGTGACAAGGAAGAGCACGGCGCCGGCTGCCAAGCAGAGGGCCACTCCAAAGGCCAGAAAGATAGGGTTAGTCACGGTCACCGGAAACCACCGCCAACTGGAGACGATCCGAATATGGCGGGGGAGAGGGGAATTCCAAGTTCAGCGAAGTGATCGACAAAGCGGGGCCGAACACCGGTCGCCACCGGCCGGCCCAAGAATTTCCCATGGGCATCGACACCTGCACTGTAGTCGAACACGAAGGCGTCTTGAAGCGTAACGATGTCCCCTTCCATTCCCTGGACTTCGGTTACATGGGTGATTCGTCGGGAGCCATCGCGGAGCCTCGAAATATGAATAATTAGGTTCACCGCTGAAGCAATCTGCTCCCGGATGGCGCGGAGCGGAAGATCCATGCCGGCCATAAGAACCAGAGTCTCGAGCCTGGAAATAGCGTCACGGGGGGAGTTGGCATGCACCGTGGAGATGGACCCGTCATGACCCGTATTCATCGCCTGCAACATATCCAGGGATTCGCCGCCGCGAACCTCACCGATAACAATCCGATCAGGCCTCATACGTAACGAGTTGCGCACCAAATCGCGGATGGTGATCTCACCTTTGCCCTCAATATTCTGTGGCCGGCTTTCCAACCGGACCACGTGCTCCTGCTGCAACTGCAGTTCTACAGCGTCTTCGATCGTGACAATGCGCTCATCAGACGGGAGGAAGGACGACAGCACGTTGAGCATGGTTGTCTTACCAGTGCCCGTACCTCCGGAAACAATAATGTTCAGACGCGCCCGAACACATGCATGGAGCAGCTCGGCAATCTCGGGAGACATTGATCCCAAGGCGATTAGGTCACTAACAGTCAGCGGTACCTGGCCAAACTTACGAATTGTGAGGGAAGACCCGTTCACGGCCAAAGGTGGAATGATCGCGTTGACGCGCGACCCATCGCTCAGCCGTGCATCGACGAGTGGCGAGGATTCGTCGATCCGCCGGCCTACCTTCGTCACGATTCGTTCGATAACTTTTCTAAGATGATCCTCATCGTTGAACCGGAATCCGCTGAGCCCGAGCTTCCCCTGGCGTTCGACGTAGATCTTGTCTGCGCCGTTGACCATGATCTCGTTGATGGCGTCGTCTTTGAGGAACTTTTCGAGTGGCCCAAGGCCCAGGACGTCGTCGATGATTTCCTGAACCAGCCGGTTACGCTCGGTAAGCGTGAGCGGGATGTCTTCTTCTTCGATGATCTTCTTCAGCTCGTCCTTAACGTACTGCTGCAGTTCGGCGTCATCGATTGAATTGTCTGTAATGCGGCTGCCCATACGTTCGTAGAGAGCAACGCCAGCGCGGTCTTTCACGGCGCTGAGCGCTTCGTTCGGTTCGATGGAATAGCTGGGCGTCGCTTCTGGCGCCGGTCTTGCGTTGGCGCTCCATGGTGCTGGGGATGCCGAAACGGTGGAACCGTCGGTATTCTCCGACTGTCCCCGAACTACTTCTAACCGCCGTGCCAGGTTCATTGGACTACCGCCCTTCGATGAAGCTTCTTGTGTTGTCTTTCCTTCCAATCTGGCTTGAGGCGATCCACCAATTGCGCCAGACCGCGTGCGGCGCCGTCTCGACTGCCATCCTGCAGTAGGGGCACGCCTTTATTGGTGGAAAATGGAACTGCACGGGAACGGGGAAGAACAACGTCGACCGGGCATCCAATCGTGGCTTCCACATCTTGAACCGATAGGCCGCTCCTGCGGTCGGCGAAGTTGAGGACAACGTGGCGGTTTTCTGGTATCAGGTTCAGCTCGTCGAGAATTCGGAATCCGGTGCGGAGACCCCTGATGCTCGGGATATCCATACCGCAAACCCAGACAGCGTCAGTGGCACGATCCAAAGTAGCCAGCACGTGCTCGCCCAAACCGGGGGCTGTATCGACAACGACGTACTGGAATTCACTGGCCAGCTGGGCGATGAGATGCCCAACCTGCTCGCCGCTGATCTGCTCGGCTTGGGCAGGGTTGTGGGGGGCACAAAGTGCGTAGACGCCTGACTGGTGCAACGTCAAGTACGACTTCAACACCATACTGTCCTGGACCGCTGCGCCGGTGACCGCATCAGCCAGCGTACGTTCCGGCTCCAGCATGAGGCCAGATGCCACATCCCCGAATTGGAGGTCCAGGTCAACTACCACGACACTGGTTGGCGCCATCTTGCCCAGCCCAACAGCCAGATTGGTGGTCACAGTTGTCTTGCCGACGCCGCCCTTTGGGGACATGACCGCGACAATGCGTGAGCCCGTCGGCGTCTCCGTCACGGACGCTCCCAATCCGCGCCGTCGTCCGGCAGAGGCCAGGCTGGCCCTTTCCAGCATTACGCGGATGTCCTCAACTGGAGCGTCGGGAGCTAGCAAGTCACGAATACCCGCTCGCATGGCGGGCAGGGCAATGTCGGATCCGCCGTCGGTAACCAGTACCACGCTGATTTCCGGGAATTGGAGATCAAAAAGACTGGCCAGCCGGATCGCGTCATCAATGGGAAGTCCAGGACCGAGGAGGACCACCTCGGCTGGATCTCCGCTGATGGCACGGAGGATGTCGTCCGGGCTCGGCGGCAAGTAGTCGGCTTGAAGCGTCTGAAGACTCCCGTGCAAGCCGTTAGTGGCCTGCTTGGTCCTCTGCGCAAAAGTGTTGTCAGGTGTTACCACCACGAACCTGGTCATTTGATCAGTTCTGCCTTCTTGATAATAGTCGGAGCGCTTTCAGTAGCTGATGTCGGTTCCTTCGTGAGCCACAGCTTTCCAAACTCGGCGGCGAAAGCGATTTTGGACGCGTCCAAATCGGTCCGCGCGAATGTGATCAGGAGTTGGCCGCTCGGCAGCTGTGTGTTTGCCTGTTCCGCAGAGGCTGCCTGGCTGCCCCCCGAACCTTGAGTGGCGGCGCGCTGAACGCTGGTAATCAGCACCTTGTGGAAGACCTGCTGTGCTGTTCCGCCATCCGTACTGTCGCCGGCAAACAATGCGATGACGCCGACTGTGTCACCTGCAGCAATTCGTCCACCCACAACGCGCTGCGCATCCAGCTGGACTGAGATCTCCTGCATACCGTCGGGGACAGGGACAGAGCCCGGGGCGGCCAAGCTTGTCGGATCAACCAAGCGGACCCCAAGAAGAGGTTCGCCCGGGACCAGATCAGCAGAAGTCACTTTCCCGTCCAGGCCGTCCAGGTTTTTCAGCGCACCGTTGGGTACCGACGCGGACGGGAGAGAGGTGAGTTTCACCGCAGACCTGATTTGGTCCAGTGTCGAACCCTGTGGAATCTGCTTTTCCACCACCAAAACGTCAATGGGTTGCAGATCTGCTTGGGCTCTGGCTTCAGAACCTTGGACGTATGAGATGAGAAGCAGTGTGCCGACTACAGCGAGCACTAGCGCGACGATGCCTCCCAGAAGGCGAGTTTTCAATTTATCCCCTAAGTTGGTTCCTATTTGGTGAGTGAGACACTGTCTGTCCCGAAATCCAACCCGCCGCTGCCTCCTGCAGAGGTGCTGTATTCGACGAATTGGCCGATGATGCAGCGGTCATTTCCACTCGAACAGGCCAGATTGGCGTTCATGCCAGGGTCCGTCGAACTGTCGCGGAATTCGTATGAGCCTGAGGCATTTCCGAAATGCCAGCCCAAGATGTTGAACGTTGCATACCCGACGATGTGGAATACGCCCGTATTCCCAGTGCCGGAGGCTGTATCAAAGATGGGAAATGTACTCTTTACCGTCCCACCAGCGAGTAACGTGTCCTTCCAGCCCTGCAGGATAGTCGCGCAAGTCGTGGGCGGATTGTTGCCAGGGTTGCTTGTGGTGAAGTTTCCCACCGAAGTAACGGCTGTGCAGGGATCTGTTGCTGTGTCATCCAGCCATCCCCATCCGCCGGGAATAGTGTGACCAGAGGCGTTCGTGCAGGATGGCGTTCCAGGCTTCCACGTGATCTTCTGGACGTCACCGCCTGTCGGCGTTGCCGGCCCCAAATTCCAGCAACTCTGCGAGAATGCAAGCGGGAATCCTTTGCCGCTGCTTGGGTGACCCCACTTTGCGCGGGCAGAAGCCCGGATGTCAGCTGTCTGAATGCCGAGGGCACGTGCGAATTGCAAAGAGAAGTGGTTGCTGCCGCCGTCAGCCGTCTGCGACTGAATTGTGACGTCCACGGTACCTGCGGTGGCATCCGCCACAGCGCTGAACACGTTGCTGTGGCCATCGACAGCATTGCCGTTTGCGTATCCCAATGCGGCTGAGGACTGATCGGCGGCGCAAAGAGTGGCCGCTTTCGAACACTGGTTCGCAATCGCCAGGGCAGAGGCATCTGCGCCATTTTGAAGTTGCGCGCTCTCCGAATACATAGTGGCGACGTCAACTGCAAATGCTGCCATGCCGAGGAGCACGACCATGATGAGTGCAGTCATCGGTGCAACGACACCGCGTTCTGATTTTCTTGATTTCATCCGTTGCATCGCATTACACCTTTTCCTTGAACACTAAGTCCGGCCGGCATACCAGGAATCAGGTTTGGAAAGCCGGTCATCCATGTAGTCGTGTAGCTGACGTTGACGGACACATCATTGCCCTCGGCGCAGCTGCCCGTTCCCGTGTAGGCGATCGCGATATTTGCATTGGTGAGAGCTACGGAGGGAGCTGCCGCCACTCCGGCCGCCTGGGCGTTCGAGTGGGTGTAGGACGCATCAGAACAGTGGACCGCGGCATAACGGGATGCCTGGCGAGCGGCTTCACTCAGCGACACTTGGATATTGAACGCTCGCCCCATCTCCGCGATGCCCAGGACAAGCGCCAAAAAGATCGGCAGAATTAACGCAAACTCGACAGCAACAGCGCCTGTCTCCCTCATACCCCGAGGGCGCGGTATCCGCTTAGCAAGGGACTTCATGATGATGACCGGATTCTAAAAGGGCCGGACGACGGTCCGGCGGGACAGTTATTGGTGTCTATTCGTTGATCACCGGGACAGGCTGGGCGTGCCGAGAAACGGAAAGCCCAAGGCGGCGACAGGCACGGGGGCAAGTTGCCCAAACGCCCGCCACCGTCCCTGGGCTTCCAGAATTCGGCTTGCTTTACAGCTGTCCTGAAACCGTGTTGAACGCGGTGTTGATCTGAGTGCCGAGTGTTGCAACAACCACGATGATCACTGCAGCGATCAGAGCAACCAGGAGACCGTACTCAACGGCCGTTGCTCCCCTTTCTGATGCAAAGCGATCTTTCACGCCGGCAACCAGAGCTAGAACTGAGATCATAAGCGCTGACATTTCTTTCTCCTCCGTTAGTGGATCGTTGCCGTCAGAGCTTGCCGGAGATTGTGTTGAACGCGGTGTTGATCTGCGTGCCGAGGGTGGCGACGACCACTACGATCACTGCCGCAATGAGTGCCACCAGGAGACCGTACTCGACGGCGGTAGCGCCCTTTTCTTCCCGGGTGAAGCGGTCCTTTACGCCGGCGATGAAAGCAGTCATTGAGACCATGATAGAAGTCATTGTAGTTTCCTTAATTCGGTGAAATGGGTGTCTTTTGATTTCAACGAATTTCCAGCTGCCCCCATAATTCCTTAGCGGCTGGACTTCGCTAAGAAGAGATTGTCATTTCACCGCATGAGCAACAATGCGTAGTGGTACTCGACTTTTTTAGGCAGACCCGGAGGTACGTACCCGAAACTATGGGCCGGTACTCAGGTGGGCGACCCCCGCCTCTCAGGTACTACTTGCCCCGTGTGGAGGGGGTCGTCCGATTTCGGACTTCAGTGCTAGACCAGTAGCAGTGCCACCGCGGCAGTTGCGGCAAACATAGATGGCCCATGAGCCACCTCCATCGCTTTACCCCGGCCTTTCAGGGCCACCACGAGGAGGGTGACGCAGCCGTTGAGGATGAAGCCCACGAGTCCGCCATAAAGCAGCTGGCTCCAACCTAAGTACCCAAGGTAGAGGCCGAGGGGCGCTGCAAGCTTCACATCCCCCATGCCGATGCCCCCGGGGGAAATTAGCGCCAGAATAAGGTAGCCAGCAAACATGATGACGGCTCCGAGCAATGCTCGCAGGAGGTTGCCAGGTTGCTTATCGATTAGTCCCGGCATTAAAAGCAGTAGAAATCCACCCACAAGCAGCAACAATATGAGTGGGTTGGGCAGCAAGTGCAGTGCGATGTCAATCCGGGATAGTTGAATTCCCAGTATTGCCAAGAATATAAATGCGGGCAGGATAAAACCCGTTCCCAGCCGCAAACTAAAGACGACGCAAGCGAAGCTGGTAAGAATCGCCATCGCTGTTCGAACGGGAAGGGCTGGCAGTGCACCCAGCCGTGGAAGGCTCCTGGCGATGAGAAACTCGGCAAGGGGGGATAAGGCAAAGCCAAGTATGCCTGCGTAGACGGCCAGGAGCCACCCGGAACCGTCATTACCCATTGCAAACACTGTGACCCCCTGCGTCCGTCATGCCGGCAAGCGCTGTGGCGGCGCCCGGCTACCCCATTTTGACCCTGAACCCCTTAACGCGCTAATCTTGGTAGTCGTTGTGCGTGTCCTATTCCGATGGTGCGTGCCCGCTTGAGAATCCGGTTGCAGGATGACTACTCAACGTGCACATTCGGAACCTCAGGATGACTGGTTACATAGAGCCCTCACCTCTGTTCCGGTAGCGCGCAGACAGTAGGTGCACGAGCTAGTGACACCTAAACAAGAACGCCAGAACAAGAACGAGGCAAACACCGTGCGTACGTACACCCCGAAGCCCGGCGATATCAACCGCCAGTGGCACGTCATTGACGCCACAGACGTTGTCCTTGGTCGTCTTGCAAGCCAGACCGCAATCCTGCTGCGCGGCAAGCACAAGGCCACCTTTGCATCCCACATGGACATGGGCGACTTCGTCATCATCATCAACGCTGAAAAGGTAGCCCTCACCGGTGCCAAACTGGAGCAGAAGCGCGCATACCGCCACTCCGGCTACCCGGGCGGCCTGACCTCCGTCAACTATGCGGAACTGCTGGAATCCAACCCGGTCCGCGCCGTGGAGAAGGCCATCAAGGGCATGCTCCCGAAGAACTCCCTTGCTGCACAGCAGCTGGGCAAGCTGAAGGTGTACCGCGGTGCAGAGCACCCGCACGCCGCCCAGCAGCCGAAGACTTTCGAAATCACCCAGGTCGCCCAGTAGTCCTGGCCACCAAACAACTTATCTATACAAGGAGAATCGTGGCTCAGAACGAAGAGACCACCGAGGCCGTCGAGGCCGAGGAAACCCTGACCAGCTACACCTCTGAAAGCTCAGCTGCCGAAGCTGCGCCCAAGAAGGAGCGCCCGGCACTGACCGTTGCCGGTGCTGCAGTTGGCCGCCGCAAGGAAGCCGTTGCACGCGTTCGCGTGGTTCCCGGCTCCGGCAAGTGGACCATCAACGGCCGTGCGCTGGATAACTACTTCCCGAACAAGCTGCACCAGCAGGACGTCAACGAGCCCTTCAAGATCCTTGATCTGGAAGGCGCCTACGACGTTATCGCCCGCATTCACGGTGGCGGCATCTCCGGCCAGGCCGGCGCCCTGCGCCTCGGCATCGCCCGTTCGCTGAACGAGATCGATGTCGAGAACAACCGCGCCACGCTGAAGAAGGCCGGTTACCTGTCCCGTGACGCCCGTGTCATCGAGCGTAAGAAGGCCGGTCTCAAGAAGGCCCGTAAGGCTCAGCAGTACTCCAAGCGCTAAATCCGCTTGCACGAATAGCCCGTCCCGCCATTGGTGGGGCGGGCTTTTCTGTTGCCTCGCTCCCTGTGGTGACCCGACTATTGCCGAATCGCATGAGTCCCAATGATGTAGCTGCGGCCACAGCTAATAGGAATGGATCAGCAGGCGCCAGTACGATGCTTACGGGCGGAACGCGTAATACTGAGCGCTTCCGATCTGCTCCGCGGGAAAATTAGTCGTCACCCAGTCGACGATCTTCGCTGACTCGCCACGTCCGTCGAGCGTCAATGGAGGCAGTTCCTCGATCACAAACGATGCCACTTTGCCTTCGTACACCATGGCCTGGAACTCTTCCAACGTCGGGAAAGGGTCTGTGCCATCAAAACCGCCGACAGGCAGCACGGATTGCCCGCTCTCTAGTTGATAGTTTGCGGCGGTCTCGGATCCCACCATGGCGGCTGACCACTGTGCCGGGGCTGGAGTAGCCCGCAGCCGGGTGACCACCTCATCCTCCGGAATTTCGCCGAACATGACCGCGATGAAGCTCGGCGGAACGTCAGAACCCACTTGCTTCCGATCAGGATGGTCTGTCCTGATGCCCAGAATGCTGGGCCCCGCCACAACACCTGCGCCGGCATGTGGGCTCATTACGGTGTTGACCGACCACAATGTCGGGCCGAGCATGAGCGCCACTGCGAGGACTCCCGTGGAGACGGGTCGCAGGATCTGCGCGGGTGGAGGAAGAAGCTGCAGCGCGATTGCGACTGACCATAGCCCCAGTGCAACGGGAGGGCCTCCTGGGAAATCAGCTGTTGACCGAGCCGCGGTGACAAAGCCCAGGACCATCGTCACGAGCAAAGTGCCAGCAAGTGCCAATCGGACGGAACGGCGGTCCCGCAGCTGGTAGAAGTGCATCAGTGCTATCGCTGCAAGGCAGCTCAGTGGGGGGACAAGGGTTAGGGAGTAGTAAGGGTGGACGATCCCCGACATGAAGGCAAGCACGGTAGCTGCAGTAAGGAACCACACTGCAGAAAGTACGAGGAACGCCCGGTACTGTCTACTGCCGCTGTGGCGCTTTAGGTGCCATATCGCAAGCAGAAGCCCTGCGGTAGCCAGGGGCAGGAACCAGCCGAATTGGCCCGAAAATTGTGGCTGGAGAAAGCGTTGGAATCCCGGATCAAGTTTTTCTGCAAGATCGGCCGCACTCGGAGACATGGTTCGGCTGGCGTCCTCACCGGTGAGTCTATCCAAACCGTTGTATCCGAGTGTCAGCTCCACTGCGCTGTTGAAGCGGGAACCTCCCACGAAGGGCCGGGTGGCAGGGGGCGTCATCTGCACCACGACGAACCACCAACCGCCTGCAACGGCTGCTGCCAACAGCGCACCTAGGAGGTGCAGCAGGCGCTTAACTATCGGAACGCTGGCAAACATGAGGTAGGAGGCAGCAATGGCCGGCAATAGCAAGGCTATTTGAAGTTGTTTCGTTAGGAGCGCCGCGCCCGTGAGCAAACCGGCCAGCAACAGCCACCGGACCCGCCCCCGGCGGACTGACTCCAACGCCCCGTAGGCAGCGCCGATCATCAGCAAGGTGAGCAGTGCATCGGGATTGTTGTAGCGGAACATCACCGTGGCCACTGGGGTTATGGCCAGAGCCGCAGCGGCAAGGAAGCCAGCACCGGGGCTGACATAGGTCTGAACCATCCGGAAGAGCAGATACACGCTGGCTACACCCATCAGGGCCTGGGGAACCAGGATGCTCCACGGACTGAGGCCAAATGCCCAAACAGAAACAGACATCACCCAAAGGCTGAGCGGAGGTTTGTCCACGCTAATTGCGTTTCCGGGATCGGAAGACGAAAAGAAGAACGCCGTCCAATCCTGCGAGCCCGCCATTGCTGCAGCAGAGTAGTACGAATTTGCCCAACCGTTGCGGTCCAAGCCCCACAGGTACAGGAGGGCTGTTAGAGCCAAGAGTGCACATAGGGCCAAGCGTTCCGTCTTCTGTCCAGGAAGAATCCTTCGCCGCTGTGCCTGGAGTGGCGGCGCAGGTATTACTTCTGCTGAAGCCTCGGGAACATCCATCGGGCTGCCGGTCGCTGCCTTCAAGCGGCCCTGGCCAATTTAACGCTTGACGGTATCGTTTGCGCGCCGCTCCCGGAATTGCGAACTCGGAAGACCCAGATGCGCAGGAGTACAAACCGCATCAGCGTGGCAAGGATATTGGCGCCGGTAAGGGTCACGAGCTCCATCGTGGATGAAGAATTAGGAGTAATCGTATGCAACGCCAAAAGCGACGACGATGTGATCGACCAGGCCAATGCAAATACAACAAGGCCTTGGAATTGCTGTGTGAAGAGCTTTTCCGGGCCGTTAATGCCGAACGTAAAACGCCGGTTCGCAGCTGTGTTGCCGACAGCGGTTAGAAGGAGAGCTAGGAAGTTGGCCTGTTGAGCCCCGAAAGGCCCTTGAAACAGTAGAAACAGCAAAGCGAAGGCCATAGTCGATATGCCGCCGACCATCCCGAACCGAATAACCTGGCCAAAGAAGCTTGGTCGCGACGGGGTAACTATCGGCCGTCGGCCGAGCTCAGCGTAAATTGCTTGAACGGGAACCGAGCCTCGAACCAAGGATCCGGCGACACGGACCAATCCGCGAATGTCGTCGATGGCGGTCTGCCGGATGTCCACCGTGCTGTCGGGGTCGTCCACCCAATCCACCGGAATTTCGTGAATTCGCAGGCCTGAGCGTTCTGCGATGATCAGTAGTTCCGTGTCAAAGAACCATCCGTTGTCTTCGACATGGGGGAGCAGCGTTCTGGCGACGTCGGCGCGGATGGCCTTGAATCCGCACTGTGCGTCTGAGAAGTGGACCTGCATGGTGCGCTTCAGTAAAAAGTTGTAAGACCGCGAAATAAACTCTCGCTTGGGGCCCCGGCTGACTCGAGAACTTTGTCCCAGCCTGGTGCCGATGGAGATATCTGAGTGACCTGATAACAGCGGAGCCACCAATGGCAGCAGGGCTGCCAGATCAGTCGAAAGGTCCACGTCCAAATATGCCAAGACTTCGGCCTCTGACGCGCTCCACGCGTCTCGAAGAGCATGCCCGCGCCCCTTGATCTCCAAACGCCGGTACTCGACGTTAGGTATGGTCTCAGCCAGCCGAGTGGCAATAAGACCGGTGCTGTCTGTGCTGGCATTGTCGGCGATGGTAATCCGCCACGACGCTGGCATTTCCAGTTTCAAGTAATTCGCGAGCTCTGTGATGCTCTTTTCGAGTACTGATTCCTCATTGAAAACCGGTACAACAATTTCAAGCGCCAGGCCCCCATGGCTAGGTTTCATGCTGTGTATGCTATAGACGCGTGCGGACGACCCGCCAGCGTTGAGCGGGATCTTGGGCAATTACTGAGGGAAAACTTGGGGAATCCTTGATGGAGTGGTTTTTTGCACTGCCAAGCCTTGCAGGCGCAGTCGCCGTAGTCATGATGCCAGGGTTGCTCTTGGGGTGGGCACTTGGGCTCCGGCACGTGTGGTTGGTTTCATTGGCGCCCGTCCTGACGGCAGCACTTGTTGCCGTATCCACGCTGGCCTGTTGGTGGTTAGGGATCCCCTGGAATATCGGCGTTTTTAGTGTTGCCTCGGTGATAATAGCGGGGGTCCTCCTCGTTGTGGTCCATTTGATAAGCAAACGGTGGCCGGCAGGTTTAGTTTGGAGACCGGAGGGGCAAACCGCGGGCACCGCATACTGGATCGCGCTTTTGACGGGCGGGCTAATCCTGACATTTCGTTACGCCCAGATTGTCGAGCGCCCTGGCAACATCAATCAGGGCATCGATACACCGTTCCATCTGAACTTCGTTCAGCAAATCCTCGATTCCGGCGATGGCTCGCCGTTCTCCGTTCAGGAATTAATGGGAGAGTCATCCGGGTTTTACCCCCAGATCTGGCATGCGTTGGCAGCGTTGACCGCGCAGGTGACATCGTTGCCCGTCGTTCCGGCTGCGAATGCCCTCAATTTCGCCGTCGTAGCCGTCGCCTGGCCACTCGGCGTACTCCTTTTCGTCCATATGGTTGTTGGGCCGAAGCTTATTGCCCTACTGACTGCTGCAGTTGCAAGCGGGGGATTCTTTTCCTTCCCGTTCACAGTCATGCAAAGCCAGAAGAGTGATTTTGGGCCGCTCTTCCCCTATTTGCTGATGGTGACCTTCTTGCCGCCGCTGATTTCGGTGTTGGCGGCGGTATTAAAGTTTGGCAAGATAACACCGATGCCATGGCCGTTGGCCACGGTTACGCTGGCCACCGGGCTTTCCGGCCTTGTTTGCACACACATGTCTGGCCTGGTGGCTTTCGTCGGGCTGACATCCTTCTTCGCCGCGATGGCTGCAGTACGCTCGTTCGCGGAACTGCGCCGACGCCGGTCAGAGCCATTTGGATACCTGCAGTGGATGGCTCTTTGGACTAGCGTGTTTGCGGCCGGTCTCATGATTTGGGCTGCTGTCCGTCCTTGGACCACGACTTGGGATCCGATTGATTCCCTGTCCGCCGCGGCGGGGAGCGTGTTTTTGACTGCACCAACCCACGGTGAAGTCGCATGGGCACTCGCCGCACTGACCTTGGCAGGAACCGTCCTTCTGATACTTAGACCTACAGATCGATGGTTTCTGGCATCCTACGCAGGAGCAGTTGCGCTCTACCTCGTCGCTGCCGTGGTTCCAATCCCAGTTGTGCGAGAGATTATTATCGGGGCCTGGTACGGCGACCCGCCGCGGCTTGCGGCACTCCTGCCTATGTTCTGGGCGGTATTTGGCGGCGCAGCAGGTGCACAAATCTTTGAGAGTTTGTCACGTTACCGGGCCAAATGGATTTTTCCGGTCGGCTTAGCTGCATTAGCCGCTTCTTTCGTCGTTTGGCCAACAAACTCGGAGACGAACCCAGGCCGCGAACGTACTTACTCCATGGCTGAAGGTTCTCCGCTCTTGAGCCCTAGCGAACTCAAGTTGCTGGACAGACTCACTGCCCATGTGCCGAAGGACGCGGTCATCGCCAATAACCCTTGGGACGGCAGTTCCACGGTCTATGCCATCGCTGGTCGGCGAGTACTCTTTGCGCATGCGTATACGGGCTCCAATGCGGATCGGCTCCTCGTCGCCAATGAGTTGAACCAAGGCCGGCCCGACTCCGAGGTCTGCAAGGCTGCAAAAAGGCAAAATGTGCAGTTCCTCCTTGATTTCGGCGGGCATTACATGGATCCAAAACGTAAGGAAGTGAATGACTTCCCTGGCCTGAAGGTTCCCGACGGTTCATCCGCCTTTATAAAGGTTGACCAGGAGGGTGACGCCACACTGTACAGGTTTGTCGGATGTGACGCCTAGATGCAGCTCGCTTTGCCCCATCCTCTAGACTTGACCGGTGTCTAGATTATTTGGAACTGACGGTGTCCGGGGCCTTGCGAACGGCCTGTTGACTGCGGAGCTGGCGATGCAGCTGGCCCAGGCGGCCGCCGTCGTACTCGGCCATGACCGCAACTCCAACGGCTCCCGGCCGCGGGCCGTGGTGGCGCGTGACCCGCGCGCGAGCGGTGAGTTCATCGCCGCGGCGGTGGAGGCCGGGCTCTCCAGCTCCGGTGTTGACGTCTACGACGCCGGCGTCCTCCCCACTCCCGCGGCGGCTTACCTTGTGGCCGACCTGGACGCCGATTTCGGCGTCATGATCTCCGCCTCGCACAACCCGGCGCCGGACAACGGCATCAAGTTCTTCGCCCGCGGCGGCCAGAAGCTCCCCGACGACGTCGAAGACGCCATCGAGGCGCAGATGTCCAAGGAAGCAGTCCGCCCGGTGGGCGCCGACGTCGGACGCATCCAGCGCTTCTCTGACGCAGAAGACCGCTACATCGTCCACCTCCTGCGCACCCTCCCGCACAACCTCGAAGGCCTCACTGTGGTCCTGGACTGCGCCCACGGCGCCGCCAGCGGGTGCTCACCGCAGGTCTTCAAGGACGCCGGCGCGGACGTCATCGTTATCGGAGCCGACCCGGACGGCCACAACATCAACGACGGCGTCGGCTCCACGCACCTGGGCCCCCTGAAGGAGGCCGTGGTCAAGTACCACGCTGACCTTGGCATTGCCCACGACGGCGACGCCGACCGCTGCCTCGCAGTGGACCACGAAGGCAACGAAGTGGACGGTGACCAGATCATGGCCATCCTCGCCGTCGCCCTGAAAGCATCAGGCAAGCTGAAGGACGACGTCCTCGTAGCCACGGTCATGAGCAACCTTGGCCTTAAGATTGCCCTCCGCAACGCCGGCATCAGCATCCGCGAAACAGCGGTGGGGGACCGGTACGTCCTGGAGGAAATGCGCGACGGCGGCTTCAACCTTGGCGGTGAACAGTCCGGCCACGTCATCTTCGCCGACTACGCCACTACCGGTGACGGCGTGCTCACCGGGCTCCAGCTCGCCGCCCAGATAGCCCTCACCGGGAAGCCGCTCAAGGAGCTGGCCACGGTCATGACCAAGCTTCCGCAGGTCCTCATCAACGTAAAGGGCGTGGACCGGGCCGGAGTCAAGAGTAACGAGGTCCTCGCCCAGGCCGTTGCTGCGGCCGAGGCCGCCCTGGGCGACACCGGCCGCGTGCTGCTCCGCCCGTCCGGCACCGAACCCGTGGTGCGCGTGATGGTGGAGGCGGCCGACGAAGAGACCGCGCAGTCCATTGCGGAACACCTCGCTCAGGTGGTCCGCGCCGAGCTGGCCCTGGAACTGGTCAGCGAGTAGGACCCAAAGTAAAGCGGCCCGCTTCCGTCCGGAGGCGGGCCGCTGGGTTTAAGCACAAAGTATTAGGGCGTGCGTTCTTTGAGCGCGTCGCGGATCTCCGTCAGGAGCGCGATCTGGGGATCCTCGGCGGAGACTTCCTTCACTTCCTGGTTGATCCCCAGCCGGCGGTTTCGCCGCTCGATCATTAGGTTCATCGGCATCACCACGACGAAGTAGATGGCCGCCGAGATCAACAGGAAATTCACGATGGCCGTCAGCAGGACGCCGAACTCGATGGCGTTACCGTTGAGCTCGACCTTGGCGAAACTGTCGAAGTTGGGGGAGCCCACGATCGCGGCAACAAAGGGCATCAGCACCTTGTTCACCAGCGCCGTGACCACGGCGCCGAAGGCGGTACCAATCACGACGGCGACGGCAAGGTCAACAACGTTGCCTTTCATAATGAAGTTTTTGAATCCAGTCAGCATAGGAACCAAACTAGCCCATTGCACTACGGATACCCCGGTGCGGCCTCCACGCCGAAGTACTCCTCCAGCGTGTTGATGCCGCGGTTGGCCATGTCGGTCGCGGCCTCCACCCCGATGTACCGCAGGTGCCACGGCTCGTAGTAATACCCGGTGATGGTGTGGAACATCCACGGATACCGCACCACAAACCCGAACCGGTGCCCGTTCGCCTTCGCCCACACCGCAGCGGGCTGGTCCGCGAAGCACGGCTGGAAACTGCACGCGCCCCCGCCGTCGGCTATGTCGAACGCCCAGCCCGTCTGGTGTTCCGAGTATCCGGGCCGCGCACTCGCCGTGTCGGCATCCGCCTGGCCGCGCGAGGCAACGTACCCGTTGTAGGTGGCCACCTGCGTCGTATAGGAGCGGTAGCCGCTCGCCAGGACCATGGCTACGCCGTCCTGCGCGGCCGCGGCAAACATCGCTTCGGCTGCGGCCGCCGTCGTCCTGTTCAGCAGCGCTGCCTCGCCGGCTGCGGTGGCGGCCACGGCCGGCTGTACCAAATCAGCGGGAGCGTAATCCGCAGGCGCCAACGGCCGGTGCTTGTTCACTACCAGCCACGGACTGGCCGGATCCGTGAGGGAGAACTGCCGCGCCAAAGTCGCGGACGGCGACGGCGTGGGGGACGGTTCAGGAGGCGGGGGAGCGGCGGTGGTGCCCTCCGCCGTCGTGCCGGCTGAGGAAGCGGCAGGCGACGGTGACGCAGACGCGGAGGCCGACGACGGCGCTACCGCCTCAGGTGCCGCCGGCGTGCAAGCAGCCAGCACAGTCAGTCCTGCCCCCGCTGCGAGGAAGCGGGCAAAGCTGCGCCGGCTGGTCGTGGTTCCTGCCAGCGCGGAAGCGGGAGCGCAGTCGTAGCACACCTGTGCTAAACCTTCCGGAGCAGCATGCGGCGGATGGAATGGTCCGCCTCTTTGGTGAGCACCAGCTGGGCCCGCCCGCGCGTGGGCAGGACATTTTCCTCCAGGTTTGGCTCGTTGATGCGCTTCCAGATGTCCCGCGCGGTGCTCTCGGCTTCTTCGTCCGAGAGGCTCGCATACCGGTGGAAGTAGGATTCCGGCTGGGCGAACGCCGTGCTGCGCAGCTTGCGGAACCTGTCCACGTACCACTCTTCGATGTAGGACGTCTTGGCATCCACGTAGATGGAGAAGTCGAAGAAGTCGCTCAGCGCCAGCCCCTGCTTGCCGTCATGCCGGGGGCGCGCAGGTGCCAGGACGTTGAGCCCTTCCACGATGAGTACGTCCGGGCGGCGGACCACCACCTGTTTGCCCGGAACGATGTCGTAGGTGACGTGCGAGTACCAGGGGGCGCGCACTTCCTCGGCGCCGCTCTTGATTTCGCTCACAAAACGCAGCAGGGCCCGGCGATCGTAGGACTCCGGGAAACCCTTGCGCTCCAGCAGCTGCCGCCGCTTCAACTCCGCCAGCGGGTACAGGAAACCATCCGTGGTGATGAGTTCAACGTTCGGGGTGCCGGGCCAGCGCCGCAGCATTTCGCGGAGCACGCGGGCAATGGTGGACTTGCCCACGGCCACGGATCCCGCCACGCCGATGACAAAAGGGGTGCGCTGGGTCTGCTCGCCCAGGAAAGTGGTGGTGGCGGCGTGCAGCTGGCCTGCGGCCTCGACATACAGGTGCAGGAGCCTGGACAGGGGGAGGTAGACCTCCCGGACTTCCTTCAGGTCCAGGGGGTCGCCGAGGCCGCGGAGACGGAAGATGTCCTCCTCGTTAAGAGGCTGTTCCATCTCGTCTGCGAGCCGGGACCAGGTCTGCCGGTCCAGCTCAACGAACGGGGAGACACCTTCGCCGTTCGCGTCGTTGCGTTGCACAGTCACTTTAGAGATTCTGCCCCCAGCCCGGCCGAGAGCGAAATGCGTGTGCGCTGGACACACTTGAGTAACGCAACAGAAGTCGGCCCCTGCAGAGCGTCCCGGTTTAGATCCCGGGCACCCCTGCCGATAGTCTTGACCCTATGTGTGGAATCGTAGGATACGTGGGCCGTTCTGTTAACGGTGGAAGTCACAGTGCGCTGGATGTGGTCCTTGAAGGGCTGCGCCGCCTTGAGTACCGGGGCTATGACTCCGCAGGGGTCGCTGTTGTGTCCCAGGGTTTGATTGAGTCCCGCAAGAAGTCGGGCAAGCTGAGCAACCTTATTGCCGAACTGGAAGCGCGTCCCCTCCCGGAGACGGTCACCGGCATCGGCCACACCCGGTGGGCCACGCACGGCGGGCCGACCGACCGGAATGCGCACCCGCACCTGGCCGACGACGGCAAGCTGGCCGTGATCCACAACGGCATCATCGAAAACTTCGCCGAGCTCAAGCTCGAGCTGCTCGAAAAGGGCGTCACCTTCCTGTCCGAGACGGACACCGAGGTGGCTGCAGCCCTGCTGGCGGACATCTTCCGGAACAAGCTTGGCGGTGACGCCTCCAACGGCGGCCTGACCCGGGCCATGGAGCTGGCCTGCCAGCGCCTGGAGGGCGCCTTCACCCTGCTCGCCGTCCACGCCGACCAGCCCGACGTCGTGGTGGCCGCCCGCCGCAACTCACCCCTGGTAGTGGGCCTGGGCGAGGGCGAGAACTTCCTGGGCTCGGACGTGTCCGGGTTCATCGACTACACCCGCCGGGCCGTGGAGCTGGGCCAGGACCAGATCGTCACCATCACCGCGGACTCCGTGGAGATCACCGACTTCTACGGCAACCCGGCCGAGGGCAAGGAATACCACGTGGACTGGGACCCTGCCTCCGCCGAAAAGGGCGGGTTCAGCTCGTTCATGGAGAAGGAAATCCATGACCAGCCCGACGCAGTGGCGCAGACCCTGCTGGGCCGCTCGGACATCAAGGGCAACCTCACCCTGGACGAGGTCCGGATCGACCCGGCGCTGTTGAAGCAGGTCAACAAAATCATCGTCCTGGCCTGCGGCACCGCCGCCTACGCCGGCACCGTGGCCAAGTACGCCATCGAGAACTGGTGCCGGATCCCCACTGAGGTGGAACTCGCCCATGAGTTCCGCTACCGGGACCCGATCCTGGACGCAAATACCCTGGTGGTGTCCATCAGCCAGTCCGGCGAAACCATGGACACCCTGATGGCCGTCCGTTACGCCCGCGAACAGGGTGCCAAGACCATCTCGATCTGTAACACCAACGGCTCCACCATCCCGCGCGAGTCCGACGCTGTGCTCTACACCCACGCCGGACCCGAGATCGCGGTGGCCTCGACCAAGGCGTTCCTGGCCCAGATCACCGCCGCGTACCTGCTGGGCCTGTACCTGGCACAGCTGCGGGGCAACATCTTCTCCGGCCAGATCAAGGACGTCCTCGCGGACCTGAACAAGATCCCCGCGAAGATCCAGACCATCCTGGACAACGCAGGCCCGCTGCGTGAGCTCGCCCGGAGCATGGCGGACGAGAAGTCGGTGCTGTTCCTGGGCCGGCACGTCGGCTACCCGGTGGCCCTCGAAGGCGCCCTGAAGCTGAAGGAAATCGCCTACATTCACGCCGAGGGCTTCGCCGCCGGGGAACTCAAGCACGGCCCCATCGCCCTGATCGACGACGGCCAGCCGGTGTTCGTGGTGGTCCCGTCCCCGCGCGGCCGCGACTCGCTGCACTCCAAGGTGGTCTCCAACATCCAGGAAGTACGCGCCCGCGGCGCCCGCACCCTGGTCATCGCCGAGGAAGGCGACGAAGCCGTGAAGGCCTACGCCGAGCACGTCTTCTACGTCCCCGAAACGCCCACCCTGCTGATGCCGCTGCTGACCACCGTCCCGCTGCAGATCTTCGCCGCGGAACTCGCCGCAGCCAAGGGCTACGACGTGGACCAACCCCGCAACCTCGCCAAGAGCGTCACCGTCGAGTAATCGTTGAAGGGCTGGCCAGCGGCCGGCCGGATTTGAAGCCCCGGGTTCACACGAACCCGGGGCTTCGTCCTGTTCAGGACGTTTCCTGAGCGGGAGGGCGGAAGCGTCCCCGTAGAATAAGCCGCATGATTGTTGGCATTGGCGTAGACGTTGTAGACATCGAGCGGTTCGGCCGCCAGCTTGAGCGCACCCCGGGCCTGCGGGACCGTTTGTTCGTTCCTGCCGAGCGCGAGCTGAACACCCGCTCGCTGGCCGCGCGGTTCGCAGCGAAGGAAGCCGTAGCCAAGGTCCTCGGTGCGCCGGCCGGCATGAACTGGCAGGACTGCTGGATCGGCCTGGACCACAACGGCCCCACCGTCCAGGTCAAGGGCACCGTCCTGGCCGTCGCCGAGGCCAAGGGCGTCAAACGTTGGCACCTCTCCATCAGCCACGACGGCGGCATCGCCACGGCCACGGTCCTGGCCGAAGGCTGAACCGGCGGGCCACGCCACTGACACCGTGATCAGCGCCTACACCGGAACCCAGGTCCGCGAAGCCGAGCAGCCACTCCTGGCGGCCGGACTCGGCGACGTCCTCATGCAGCGCGCGGCCCACGGACTGGCCAACGCGGTGATCAGGGAACTGAAGTCAAACGGCCGTCGGACGTACGGTGCCAGCCTCGCCGTGCTCGCCGGCAAGGGCAACAACGGCGGGGACGGACTGTACGCCAGCGCCTTCCTCGCCGCCCGCGGCATGCGTACGACGGCGATACTCACCTCGAACTCCGCCCATCCCCAGGCGCTGGCTGCTTTCGAGCGGGCAGGCGGCCGGGTCCGGCACCTTGCCGACGCGGCAGTGGGTCACCTCGCCGCTGAGGCCGCGCGTTCCGACGTCGTGATTGATGCCATCCTGGGGACAGGTGCGAAAGGCGGACTGCGGGGGAGTGCCGCGGACCTGGTCAAAGCCATCGCAGAGACCCGGACCAGCGGCTTTGTGGTCGCCTGCGACCTCCCCAGCGGTGTGGACGCCGATACCGGCGCAGTCTCCGAACCAGTACTTTCCGCGGTTATTACTGTTACTTTCGGGGCGGCAAAGGCTGGACTGCTGGCCGACCCCGGCGCCGACCATGCCGGCCGGCTGGACGTGGTAGCCATCGGCATCGAGGACAACTTCAAGAAGCCGGAACTTCGCCGGCTCGAGGACGCAGACGTCGCCCGCCTCCTGCCGCACCCCGCAGGCCGGGCCCACAAGTACTCGCGCGGAGTCCTGGGAGTGGTGGCAGGGTCAGCGGACTATCCCGGCGCAGCCGTCCTCGCCTGCCGCGGCGCCCTCGCTGCCGGAGTGGGAATGGTCCGGTACCTCGGACCGCCCGAGGTCGCCGACCTGGTGCGGCAATCCTGCCCCGAAGTGGTCTGCAGTACCGGTGGCGTAGCCGACAATCGGGTCCAGGCCTGGCTGGTGGGGTCAGGAATGGGGCCCGACGATCACCACCAGCTCCAACGCGCCCGGGACGCGGTCGAGTCCGGCTTGCCCGTTATTGCCGACGCCGGCGCCCTGCCCGCCCTTCCCGACGTCCTGGCACCCCACGTGGTCCTGACCCCGCACGCCGGTGAGCTCGCCGCACTGCTGAAGAGATTGGGCGGCGACGGCGACCGTGCCTCCGTTGAGGCCGAAACCCTTGCTGCCGTCCGCCGGGCAGCAGCCCTGACCGGCGCCACCGTCCTGCTCAAGGGGGCCACCACGCTGGTAGCCGCGCCCTCCGGGAGCGTCTTCAGCCAGGCCGACGGGACACCGTGGCTCGCTACCGCCGGCAGCGGCGACGTGCTGGCCGGCGTCATCGGCGCGCTGCTCGCCCAGGCGGCTTCCGACGTCGGGCCCTTCCTTGAGGTGGGCCTAACGCCTGAGTCGCAGTGGGCTGTGGTGGCCGCGCTGGGAGCGGCGCTGCACGGCAGGGCCGGGAGCGCGGCGTCGGACGCCTGCTTCGGCGGGCCGATCGCTGCTGGCGGAATCGCAGAGTCTTTACCCTATATATGGGGTAAAGTAAGCACGCTTAGTAACTCTGGGGCCCGGAAACGTAATAGTCACAGCCAGCCGTTACGGTAGGCATTAGTTCGCACCCGGCAGCAGGGGCTCCTGCTCTTTTGCTGCCGTCTAAGAAAGAGGAGCATTAATGGAAGTCTGGCCCGGATCGGCTTATCCCCTTGGCGCCACCTACAACGGAACCGGCACCAACTTTGCCCTGTTCAGCGAACGAGCAGAAAAAGTGGAACTGTGCCTCTTCGATGACGACGGCAAGGAAACCCGCATCACGCTGGACGAGGTGGACGGGTACGTCTGGCACTGCTACATCCCGCAGGTCCAGCCCGGCCAGAAGTACGGCTACCGGGTCCACGGCACGTACGACCCCGCTTCCGGCAACCGGTTCAACCCCAACAAGCTCCTGCTGGACCCCTACGCCAAGGCCATCCACGGCCAGGTGGACTGGGACCCCTCTCTGTTCACCTACAACCTGGGCGAGCCTGACTCCGTCAACAACGAGGACTCTGCCAGCCACATGATGATGGGTGTGGTCATCAACCCGTTCTTTGACTGGGACGGCGACCAGAACCTGCGGATTCCCTACCACCAGTCGGTCATTTACGAAGCCCACGTCAAAGGCCTCACCGAACTGCACCCGGAGATTCCCGAAGAACAGCGCGGAACCTATGCCGGCGTCGCCCACCCGGCGGTCATCTCGCACCTGCAGAAGCTGGGGATCACCGCCATCGAATTGATGCCTGTGCATCAGTTCGTGAACGACGGCACCCTGCAGGACAAGGGCCTGAACAACTACTGGGGCTACAACACCATCGGCTTCTTCGCGCCCCAGAACACCTACAGCTCCACCGGGGATACCGGCCAACAGGTCCAAGACTTCAAGGCGATGGTCCGCGCGCTGCACAAAGCCGGCATCGAAGTCATCCTGGACGTGGTGTACAACCACACCGCCGAAGGCAACCACCTGGGCCCCACGCTGTCCTTCAAGGGCATCGACAACGCCGCCTACTACCGCCTGATGGACGGCGACGAAAAGCACTACATGGACTACACCGGTACCGGCAACTCCCTCAACGTCCGGCACCCGCACTCGCTGCAGCTCATCATGGACTCCCTGCGCTACTGGGTTACCGAGATGCACGTGGACGGCTTCCGGTTCGACCTCGCCTCCACCCTGGCCCGTGAATTCTACGATGTGGACAAACTGTCCACCTTCTTCGAACTCATCCAGCAGGATCCCGTGGTTTCGCAGGTGAAACTGATTGCCGAGCCCTGGGACGTTGGACCCGGCGGTTACCAGGTGGGCAACTTCCCCCCGCAGTGGACCGAATGGAACGGCAAGTACCGCGACACCGTCCGCGACTTCTGGCGCGGCGAACCGGCGACCCTGGGCGAATTTGCTTCCCGGATCACCGGTTCCGCAGACCTGTATGAGCACTCCGGCCGCCGCCCCGTGGCCTCCATCAACTTCGTCACCGCACACGACGGCTTCACCCTCGCGGACCTGGTTTCCTACAACGAGAAGCACAACGACGCCAACGGTGAGGGCAACAACGACGGCGAATCCCACAACCGCTCCTGGAACTGCGGCGTGGAAGGCCCCACGGATGATCCCAAGGTCCTGTCGCTGCGGGCCCGCCAGCAGCGGAACTTCATCGCCTCGCTGCTCCTGTCCCAAGGCGTGCCCATGCTCCTGCATGGCGACGAGATGGGCCGGACCCAGCAGGGCAACAACAACGGATACTGCCAGGATTCCGAAGTCACCTGGATCAACTGGGAGACCATTGACCAGCCGTTGGTGGAGTTCACGGCGGCGGTCAACGCCCTGCGCGCCAAGCACCCCACCTTCCGCCGCAGCCGGTTCTTTGATGGCCGGCCCGTCCTCCGGGGAGAGGGCGAACGACTGCCGGACATCGTATGGCTTGACCCTGAGGGTGAAACCATGAAGCCGGAGGCCTGGGAAGCCGGCTTTGGCCGGTCCGTGGGCGTCTTCCTCAATGGCGACGGCATCCAGGGCAAGGACAGCCGCGGCCGCCGGATCACCGATGTGAACTTCCTGCTGTACTTCAACGCCCACGATGACACAGTGAAGTTCACGCTGCCGTCAGACGAATACGCCCCGGCCTGGGACATCATCATCGACACCGCCGGCGTGAACGCTGACACGGAGCCAGTGAACGCCGGACAGCCACTGCCCGTGGAGGCAAAGTCCCTGGTGGTACTGCGTGCCCACACTGTGCCCGAGGTGGAGCCGGACCACTCCGTTGCTGCCTCCCTCGCCGCGCTGACCCAGACCTCCACCAGCGAGACGGAATCCATCAGTACCCCTGCGGTGGCCGAGCCGGGAAAGACCACCAAGATCGGGGCCCGGAAGGAAACAGGCAAGTGAGGGTCCCAGCGTCCACCTACCGCCTGCAGATCCGGAAAAGCTTCACCCTGTTTGACGCTGCCGAGAAGGTTCCGTACCTGAAATCCCTTGGGGTGGATTGGGTTTACCTTTCTCCCATCCTGATGGCGGAGCAGGGCTCGGATCACGGCTACGACGTGACCGACCCCTCCGCCGTGGATCCGGAGCGGGGCGGCCCCGAAGGACTGCTGGCCCTGTCCAAGGCAGCCCGTGAGCACGGCATGGGTGTCCTGGTGGACATCGTTCCCAACCATGTTGGCGTGGCAACTCCTGCCCAGAACCCCTGGTGGTGGTCCCTGCTGAAGGAAGGGCAGGGCTCACCCTACGCGGACGCTTTCGACGTCGAGTGGGACCTGGCCGGCGGGAAGATCCGGCTGCCCATGCTCGGTTCGGACGACGACCTGGACAAGCTGGAGATCAAGGACGGCGAGCTCCGCTACTACGATCACCGCTTCCCGATCGCCGAAGGCACGTACTCGGACGGCGATTCGGCCCGGGAGGTGCACAGCCGCCAGCACTACGAGCTGATCGGCTGGCGCCGGGCGGACGCCGAGCTGAATTACCGGCGCTTCTTCGCCGTCACCACGCTGGCCGGCATCCGGGTGGAAACTCCGCGCGTGTTTGAGGAAGCCCATGCAGAAGTGGGCCGCTGGTTCCGTGAGGGGCTGGTGGACGGGCTGCGCGTGGACCACCCGGACGGCCTGGCCGATCCTGTGGGCTACCTGCGCTGGCTCAAGGACCTCAGCGGCGGGGCCTACATCCTGGTGGAGAAGATCCTGGAGCCGGGCGAAGTCCTGCCCGAGGAGTTCGCCACCGAAGGAACCACAGGGTATGACGCACTGGCTGACGTTGACCGGGTTTTTGTTGACCCTGCCGGGGAGCAGCCCCTCAATGAGCTTGACGCAAAGCTCCGGGGCTCTGATGTCCCGGCAGACTATGCCGAGATGATCCGGGGCACCAAGCGGATGATTGCCGACGGCATCCTCCGCTCCGAGGTGCTGCGCCTGGCGCGCCTGGTTCCCGAGTCCCACGGGCTTTCGGTGGAACAGGCGGCCGATGCGCTGGCGGAAATCATCGCCGCCTTCCCGGTCTACCGGACCTACCTGCCCACCGGCGCGGAGATCCTCAAGGAAGCCTGCGAGTCCGCCGCGGCGCACCGGCCTGAGCTGGAGGTTGCGGTGGGTACTTTGCTGCCGCTGCTCCTGGACCCGGCCAACCCGATTGCGGTCCGGTTCCAGCAGACCTCGGGCATGGTGATGGCCAAGGGCGTGGAGGACACGGCCTTCTACCGCTACACCCGGCTGGGCACACTGACGGAGGTGGGCGCTGAACCCACCGAGTTCTCCGTGTCTCCGGAGGAGTTCCACCACCGGATGCTCCGCCGGCAGGAGGAGCTGCCCCTCTCCATGACCACACTGTCCACGCACGACACCAAGCGCAGCGAGGACGCCAGGGCGCGGATTTCAGTCATCGCCGAACTGCCCACCGAGTGGACTGCCACCCTGAACAGGCTGCGCGACCTGGCGCCAATTCCGGATGGTCCCTACGAAAACCTGCTGTGGCAGGCCATCATCGGGGCTTGGCCGGCCAGCAGGGAGCGGCTTCAGGGCTATGCCGAAAAAGCTGCCAGGGAAGCAGGCAACTCCACCACCTGGACGGACCCGAACGAGGAGTTCGAGTCGCGCTTCAAGGCGGCGGTGGACGCAGTGTTCGACGACGAGCGGGTCACCAAGGTGGTGGAGGACTTCGTTTCACGGATCGATTCCTACGCGGCCTCCAATTCTGTGTCCGCCAAGCTGGTCCAGCTGACCATGCCCGGGGTCCCGGACGTCTACCAGGGCAGCGAGTTCTGGGAACAGTCCTTGACCGACCCGGACAACCGCCGGCCCGTGGACTTCAACGCCCGGCAGGCGGAACTGGCAAAGCTCGACGGCGGCACGTTGCCCGCGGCGGGAACTGAGTCGAGCAAGTTGCTGGTCACCTCACGTGCCCTCCGGCTTCGCCGCGACCGGCCCGAACTGTTCCAGGCCTACACCCCGGTGACCGCGTCCGGCGCCGCGGCCGGCCACCTGCTCGCGTTCCACCGCGGTAGCCAAAGCGCACCCGGAGCCCTGACGCTGGCCACCCGGTTGCCCGCCGGACTGGCTGCCGACGGCGGCTGGCGGGACACCGGCGTCGAACTTCCCACCGCGATGCGTGACGAGCTCACGGGCGCCAGCTACGGTGCCGGCAACGTTTCGGTGGCGGACGTCCTGGGTACCTACCCGGTGGCTTTGCTGGTACCGGTGGATGGAGAACAGGCATGACCCTCGTCAACAGTGGGCCCGCGCGTTTCGACGTGTGGGCCCCGGACGCCCAATCAGTGATCCTGCAGGCGGACGGCCGGCAGTATCCGATGCTGAAGAAGGAGACTGCGCCCGGGCAGGAGGGCTGGTGGACAGCACCGGACGCTCCCGGTGAGGGCGAGGTGGACTACGGCTACCTGCTGGACGGCGACGGGCACCCCGTGCCGGACCCCCGGTCGCGGCGGCTGCCCGTCGGGGTCCACGACCTGTCCAGGACCTTCGACCCGGCCGCACACTCCTGGCAGGACGCGGGCTGGAAGGGCAAGGACCTGAACGGCTCGGTGATCTACGAACTCCACGTGGGCACGTTCACTCCCGAAGGGACGCTGGAGGCCGCGGCCGGAAAGCTGGGCTACCTGGCCGACCTGGGGATTGATTTCGTGGAGCTGCTGCCGGTCAACGGTTTCAACGGGACGCATAACTGGGGCTACGACGGCGTGCAGTGGTACACCGTCCACGAAGGCTACGGCGGGCCGGCGGCCTACCAGCGGTTTGTGGACGCGGCCCACGCAGCCGGCCTCGGTGTCATCCAGGACGTGGTGTACAACCACCTCGGCCCCAGCGGCAATTACCTGCCCAAGTTCGGCCCGTACCTGAAGCAGGGGGACGCCAACACCTGGGGCGACTCCGTGAACCTGGACGGCCCAGGTTCCGACGTGGTGCGCGAGTACATCCTCGACAACCTCGCCCTGTGGCTGCGGGACTACCACGTGGACGGGCTCCGGCTGGACGCTGTGCATGCCCTACGCGACGAACGTGCCGTGCACATCCTGGAGGAGTTCGGTGCCCTGGGCGATGCCATCTCGGCGGAAACCGGGCTGCCCAAAACCCTGATCGCGGAATCGGACCTGAACAACCCGCGCCTGATCTATCCCCGGGACGCCAACGGGTACGGGCTGGACGGACAGTGGAGCGACGACTTCCACCATGCCGTCCACGTGAACGTCAGCGGCGAAACCACCGGATACTACGAGGACTTCCAATCCCTCGCGGTGCTGGCCAAGGTGCTGAAGGACGGGTTCCTGCACGACGGCACCTACTCCAGCTTCCGCGGGCGGCACCACGGCCGGCCCATCAATTCCGCCCTTGCCCATCCTGCGGCGCTGGTGGTGTGCAACCAGAACCACGACCAGATCGGCAACCGGGCCACCGGGGACCGGCTCTCGCAGTCACTGTCCTACGGGCAGTTGGCGGTTGCTGCCGTGCTCACGCTGACGTCGCCGTTCACGCCGATGCTGTTTATGGGCGAGGAGTTCGCCGCGAGCACGCCCTGGCAGTTCTTCACGTCGCACCCGGAACCCGAGCTCGGTAAGGCCACCGCGGAAGGCCGCATCAAGGAGTTCGAGCGCATGGGGTGGGATCCCGCCGTCGTGCCCGATCCCCAGGATCCGGAGACCTTCCGCCGGTCCAAGCTGAACTGGGACGAAGCCTCGGGCGGTGACCACGCGCGGCTCCTGGAGCTTTACCGCTCGCTTACGGCGCTGCGCCGGGAGTATTCCGAGCTCGCCGGGCTTGGCTTTGGGGAGACAGACGTGACGTTCGACGACGACGCCGGCTGGCTGCGTTTCCGCCGGGGCAGCGTCGAGGTACTGCTGAACTTCTCCGACGCCAAGCGGCGGCTGGAGGGCGTTTCCGGATCGCTCCTGCTGGCAACCGATGAGGGAACCGACCTTGACGGCGAAGCCCTCGCCCTGGGGCCCTGGAGTGCGGCGATCCTGAAGTCCTGATCCCTGCTCGAAAGTTACGCCGCGGGCTGGCGCCTGTCAGCCCGCGGCGTAACTTTTCCGCCCACCCTCTGTAACGCCGGTCACCACTGGCAGGATGGAATGTATGACTTATTCCGCGGCGGAGAACCGCTACGACACCATGCCCTACCGCCGCGTCGGCCGCAGCGGCCTGAAACTCCCGGCCATCTCGCTGGGCCTGTGGCACAACTTCGGCGACGACAAACGCTTTGACGAACAGCGCGCCGTCCTGCGGCGCGCCTTCGACCTGGGCGTCAACCACTTTGACCTCGCCAACAACTACGGGCCGCCGGACGGTTCTGCCGAAACCAACTTCGGCCGGCACCTGAAGGACGACTTCAAGCCGTACCGCGACGAACTGGTGATCTCTACGAAGGCCGGCTACTACATGTGGCCCGGGCCCTATGGTGAATGGGGCTCCCGCAAGTACCTGATTTCCAGCCTGGACCAGTCACTGCAGCGGATGGGCTTGGATTACGTCGATATTTTCTACAGTCACCGGCCGGACCCGGAAACGCCACTGGAAGAAACCATGGGCGCCCTGGATTACGCCGTGCGCTCAGGCAAGTCACTGTACGCCGGCATCTCCTCCTACACCCCGGAGCAGACCCTGGAGGCAGCCCGGATCCTGAAGGAACTCGGGACACCGCTGCTGATCCACCAGCCCAGTTACTCCATGCTCAACCGCTGGACCGAGAACGGCAGCCCCAACCTCTATGAGGCACTGGACCAGGTGGGGGCCGGCTCCATCGCCTTCTCGCCGCTGGCCCAGGGCATGCTGACCAACCGCTACCTGAACGGGATTCCCGCCGACTCCCGCGCCGCCAAGGCCCGGTTCCTGTCCGAGGACGCCATCACGGACGAGAAGCTGGGGCGGATCCGCGGCCTGCACGCCATTGCCGAAGGCCGCGGCCAGACGCTGGCGCAGATGGCCATCGCCTGGATTCTGCGGGACCAGCCAAAGGGTTCGCCGGTAACCTCGGCACTGGTGGGTGCATCCAGTGTTGCCCAGTTGGAGGACACCCTGTCCGCCGTCAACAACCTCGAATTTACGGCTGACGAGTTGAATGACATCGACGAGTTCGCCGTGGAATCGGACATCAACCTCTGGAAACAGCCCGTCTGATGTCCGCCCTGCCAGTCCAATAGGCGGGACGGGGGAACAAGTTCCCGCCCCGCTCTGTTGGGTACTATGAAAAGGCGCCGCGCGGCGCCAAGCCTGCCGGGCGTCGTCGTACTTCCCTGAAGCCGAAACCGGCCGGTTGACGTTTTTCCTCAAAGGAGTTCCGTGTCTTCACATCCGATTCGTGTTGCAATCGTCGGCGTAGGAAACTGCGCCGCCTCGCTGGTCCAGGGCGTCCACTACTACAAGGACGCAGACCCCAAGGCCACGATTCCGGGCCTGATGCACGTTGAGTTCGGCCAGTACCACGTGGGTGACGTCGAGTTCGTCGCCGCGTTTGATGTCGACGGCAAAAAGGTCGGCGTTGACCTTGCCGACGCCATCCTGGCAAGCGAAAACAACACCATCAAGATCGCTGACGTGCCGCCCACCGGCGTGACCGTCCAGCGCGGCCACACCCTCGACGGCCTCGGCAAGTACTACCTCGAGACCATCGAACAGTCCACCGAAGAGCCCGTGGACGTTGTCCAGGCCCTCAAGGACGCCGCCGTTGACGTTATGGTCTGCTACCTGCCGGTCGGCTCGCAGGAAGCAGCCGAGTTCTACGCCCAGTCCGCCATCGACGCCGGCGTGGGCTTCGTCAACGCCCTGCCCGTGTTCATCGCCGGGACCAAAAAGTGGGCGGATAAGTTCACCGCCGCCGGCGTGCCGATCGTGGGTGACGACATCAAGAGCCAGATCGGTGCCACCATTACGCACCGTGTCATGGCCAAGCTGTTCGAAGACCGCGGCGTCACCCTGGACCGCACGTACCAGCTGAACGTCGGCGGCAACATGGACTTCAAGAACATGCTGGAGCGCGACCGCCTGGAGTCCAAGAAGATCTCCAAGACCCAGGCCGTGACGTCCAACGTCGAAGCCGAACTGGCTGCGAAGGACGTCCACATCGGCCCGTCCGACTACGTCCAGTGGCTCGATGACCGCAAGTGGGCCTTCGTCCGCCTCGAGGGCCGCAACTTCGGCGACGCCCCCGTGTCGCTCGAGTACAAACTGGAGGTCTGGGACTCACCCAACTCCGCCGGCGTGATCATCGACGCCATCCGCGCCGCCAAGATCGGCCTGGACCGCGGCATCGGCGGCCCGCTGCTCTCCGCATCGAGCTACTTCATGAAGTCCCCGCCGGAGCAGTTCAACGACGATCTGGCCCGCGAAAAGGTGGAAGCCTTCATCCGCGGAGACCTGGAGCGCTAAGCCTTCCTTTCGGCAGCCGACGCTCTCTCACCCCTTTTATTCGGGTGGGGGAGCGTCGTCATTTAACACGCCCCATCACCTCCTGCAGCTTTTCCCAGAACGCTCCATCACCTCCTGCGGCTTTTCGTGCCACGCCGCATCACCTCCTGCAGCTTTTCCCAGAACGCCCCATCACCTCCTGCGGCTTTTCGTGCCACGCCGCATCACCTCCTGCAGCTTTTCCCAGAACGCCCCATCACCTCCTGCGGCTTTTCGTGCCATGCCCTACTTCATCCAGTACTGACAAAACCGGCTGCGTAGGGATGATCCATCCATCCGGTGCGCAGATAGCGCTTGATCAGGGTGATAGCGCCTTCGAAGCCATCAGCGGCGTCATCTTTATTGAGAACCAGCACGGTCCAGCCAGCCGATTCGAAGGCCTTGTCACGGCGTCGGTCGCTAAATTGCTGCGCGTCAAGAAGGTGATGTCCGCCGTCGTACTGGATTGCGAGACGGCGATGCCGGTAGCCGAGGTCGGCCGTAGGGGAAACAGAGTCTTCCGGCCAAAGTGAGATTTGCAGGTCGGGCTCGGGTAAGTTCGCATCTGCCATGGCCAGCCGGAGCATTGACTCCGGTGCCGAATCCGCCCCGACCCGCATCAGCTCAA
This sequence comes from Arthrobacter sp. Ha26, assembly GCF_059091705.1. Classification (NCBI taxonomy): domain Bacteria; kingdom Bacillati; phylum Actinomycetota; class Actinomycetes; order Micrococcales; family Micrococcaceae; genus Arthrobacter; species Arthrobacter sp. Ha26. The sequence continues at coordinate 237,655 of NZ_JBNHGX010000001.1, read as the reverse complement.
GTGCCTCCCGCGCGCGGATGATGCCCTGAAGGTTGGGGTGCCTCGCAACCAAGAGCCGGAGGCCGTCCAACGTGTCGAAGGGCTCGGATCTGCCCTCAAACTGTGCTCGAGGGATGCGAATAATTTGATCTCCAAGGCACACTAAGTCAGACAGCGACAACCGCCGGGCTAAGTCGAGCCATGTTCGCGAACGGGTCCTTATCCGGATGCCGTCCACTGATTCAACTTCGTCCTCGCTTGCGATGACGTTATGCGCCATCACGCCTTTTCGGCGCACTTGGGGTAACTGCTTGGGCTTGCTCAGATGCAGTTCGGAGGAGTCCGCCAGCCAGGCGGGCAGCAGCTGGCAATGCAGGCGTGCCGCAGTAACGTGCGAGATCCAGGCCCCCGGCGATACCTCAGACAACGCACGCGCTGCGGCCTCCAGGTCAAAGCTCCAGTCCGACGGGCGGTACAACTCCCTACTCACATGGGACAAGTCCCGCCCCCGCAGCCTGCTGCTCGTCACGCCGAAGGCCCGCGCCGCGGTGAAGGTGAAAGGGGCGCTAGCCAACGGCTGGGGCAGATCGATGGGCTTAGGCATGTTGGCATTGTGGCCCAAAAAGAGGGACCCCTACAGAAGTTATCCACAGGGACGAGGGACTCTGCGGGAGGTGATGGGGCGTTGGCGGAAAAGGTGCGGGAGGTGATGGGGCGTTGGCGGAAAAGGTGCGGGAGGTGATGGGGCGTTGGCGGAAAGGTGCGGGAGGTGATGGGGCGTTGGCGGAAAAGGTGCGGGAGGTGGTGGGGCGTTGGGTCAGGCGAGGCCGATGGGGTTGCCGGCGGCGTCCACGTCCATGCGCATCGCGGCCGGGGAGGCGGGCAGGCCGGGCATGGTCATCACGGCACCAGTGAGCGCCACGATGAAGCCCGCCCCGGTTTTAGGCAGAAGGTCGCGCACGTGGATGGTGAAGCCTTTCGGTGCCCCGAGGCGGGAAGCGTCGTCCGTGAAGGAGTACTGCGTCTTGGCCATGCAGACCGGCAGGTGGGACCAGCCGTTCCGTTCAATATCGGCAAGCCGCTTCAGGGCAGGCACGGAGAACTCCACGCCGTCCGCTCCGTAGATTTCCTGCGCGATGGTCCGGATCTTCTCCTCCACCGGCAACTCCAGCGGATAAAGGTGCCGGAAGCTGTTGGGCCCGGACACTACCTGCGCCACGAGGGCTGCGAGTTCGTCCCCGCCGTCACCCCCGCCGCCGCGCCCCCACACGTCGGCGACGGCGGCCTGGACCCCTTCGGCAGCACACCAGGCCAGCAGCCAGTCCAGTTCCTCCTGGGAGTCCGAGGAGAACCTGTTGATGGCCACCACCGGCGTCACACCGAACTTCTCCACGTTCCGCACATGCCGGTGCAAATTCGCGACGCCGGCCTCCAGCGCCGGCGGGTCCGGCTCCGTGAGCTTGTCCTTGGCCACCCCGCCCTGCATTTTCAGCGCGCGCACCGTCGCCACCACCACCACCGCCGCCGGGGCCAAGCCGCCAGACCGCGCCTTGATGTCCATGAACTTCTCGGCGCCCAGGTCAGCACCGAAACCGGCTTCGGTCACCACGATGTCCGCCAGCCGCCGGGCCGTCTGCGTGGCGATCAGCGAGTTGCAGCCGTGGGCGATGTTCGCGAAAGGACCGCCGTGCACCAACGCCGGTGTGCCGGCGATGGTCTGCACCAGGTTGGGTTTGATGGCCTCTTTGAGGAGCAGCGTGAGGGCACCCTGCACCCCGAGGTCGGCCACCGTGACGGGTGCACGGTGATAGGTGTAGCCGAACGTGATCCGGCCCAGGCGCTCGCGGAGGTCGGTCAGGTCCGTCGCCAGGCAGAATACGGCCATGATCTCGGACGCCACGGTGATGTCGAATCCGTCCTCGCGCGGTACCCCCTGCGCGGGCCCGCCCAGGCCGATCACCACCTCCCGCAAGGCCCGGTCATTCATGTCCAGGACTCGTTTGAAAGTCATCCGCCGGGGATCGATGTTCAGCTCGTTGCCCTGGAAAATGTGGTTGTCCACCAGCGCCATCAGGGCGTTGTTGGCCGAGGTGATCGCATGGAAGTCGCCGGTGAAGTGCAGGTTGATTTCATCCATGGGCAGCACCTGGGAGTATCCGCCGCCGGTGGCTCCGCCCTTCATCCCCAGGACCGGGCCGAGCGAGGGCTCCCGCAGGGCGATCATCACACGGTGCCCCGCCCGGGCGAGGGAATCCGCGAGCCCCACGGTGGTGGTGGACTTCCCTTCGCCGGCCGGTGTAGGGGACATGGCTGAGACCAGCACCACTTTGCCGTGCGGGGCCAGCGCGACGAGGCCGGCCGGGTCGATTTTCGCCTTATACCGCCCGTACCGCTCGAGGGCTTCCAGGTTGATTCCCGCGGCTGCGGCGATCTCGTCGATGGGCCGGATCCGGGCAGCCCTGGCGATCTTGAGATCAGTGGGAAGACGAGACATCGTTGTCCTTTCCGCACCGGCCTGCGCCGGTTACCTGACCTAAAACTAACAGCTGCGGACCGGCAGGGGTGCAGATTCAGGAGGCTGGAAGGGCAGTGGTCAGATGCCGGCGCACAAAAGTGTCAACGGCGGCATGGTAGCTTTCCAGCGTAATGGCGGCGGTGCGCTGCCAGCCTGAGTTCTGGGCGCGGATTGCGGCGGCCCGGCCCATGTCCTCGCGGGTCTTGGGGTCGTCATACAAAGCCTCCAGCGCATCCGCCCAGTCGGCGGCGTGATGTCCGTCCACCAGCAACCCGGTCCTGCCGTGGAAGATGGCCCGTGACAGTCCGCCCACCCGGGTGGCCACCACCGGCGTACCGCAGGCCTGGGCCTCAAGCGCCACCAGCCCGAACGACTCGCTGTAGGAGGGCATCACCACCACGTCGGCCGAACGGAACCAGGCCGCCAGCTCAGGGGCCTTCACCGGCGGAAGCTGCGTGACGACGTCGTCCATTCCCGCCTCCGCCACCAGGCGCCGCAGGTTGAACTCCTTGTTCCCGCTCAGCGAGCCCAGGATGGTGAGCCGGAGGTCTATGTCCGGGCGGCGCCCACGCAGCAGTGCTGCAGCCTTCACCAGGACCTGCGGCCCTTTAAGCCGCTGGATCCGCCCCGCGAAAACCAGGTGGAAGGTGTCGGGGCTGATATCCCGCTCTCTCCTGGACCGGGCCCGGAAAGCGGGGGTAAAGGTGCTGAGGTCCACCCCCGGCGGCGCAATATCGATGCGGTCGTACGACGCCCCGTAATGCGATACCAGCTCGGCGGCTTCGGCGCTGGTGTTGGCAATAAGCCTTGCGGCATCGTCCACAATCCGGTGCTCGCCCAGCTCACGGCGCCGCGGCTCGGGCTGCTCACCTGACTCGAGCAGGAGGTTCTTGACCTTGGCCATGGTGTGCATGGTGTGGACCAGGGGCACGCCCCACAGCTGCGACAGCTCCAGGCCGGCGATCCCGGACACCCAATAGTGGGAGTGGATGACGTCGTAATGTCCGTGCGGCTGCCGCCGCCGGATCTGCTCGATCTCCTCCACCATGTGGTGCAGCAGGCCGGGAAGTTCTTCCTTGGGGATCTTCTTCGGCGGCCCGGCCAGCACGTTGTGGACGCACACGCCGGGGTCCGGATGCTCGACGGCGGGCTGGTTGGCGGAGGTGGAGCGCGTAAAGATTTCAACTTCCACGCCGGCCTCGGCCAGGGCTGAGGCCAGTTCCCGGATGTAGACGTTCATCCCGCCGGCGTCCCCGGAGCCGGGCTGTTCCATGGGGGAGGTGTGGAGGGACAGTAATGCCACCCTGCGGACAGGTGCCACGGACCCTCCTTCCGGCCGTCGGCCCAGATTACTGTGCCGGATCAGTGCTGGGCATTCGGTAAAACACTACTCCTCTGTCAACGCCTACTGCCGCGCCACATCTTCCCCAGAACCGGAAATGCCTGCTCGTAGCCGGCCAGCAGCGCCGCGCCGACTTCTTCCGATGCCACCAGCGGGTGCCGGGCGAAGGCCTGCAATGCAGCGTCACGGTCCCCGTGCGTCACTGCCCGCACCGCCAGCCGCTCCACGTCCTTCACCTGGCGCAACAGGCTGAGCCGGTCCGCCGGCGGTTCCTGCTGGGGCAGCGGCAGCGCGCCGTCGGCCGTCACCGTGCAGGGAACCTCGACGACGGCGTCCGGCGGCAGGCCCGGAATGGCTGCTTCAGGAGTGGCTGGCGCAGCAGTGGCTGGCTGGGAAGCGGCCGGCACCGCAGCCGGGAGGGCGTTGTGCGTATTGAGGATCAGCTGCTCCTCCCCGGAACCGGACAGGGCGCGCATGGCTGCCAACGCCACCCGCTCGTATCCGCCGCCCGCAAGATCCTGCTCGTCGCGCGGCTCGTCTTTCCCGCGGGCTTCGGCCAGGTACCCCTCCTCGCGCGAGCGGCGGGCAGCCTCCCACAGCCCGAACGCCCCGGAACCGGCCGCGGCCAGCCGGGGGTAGAGTTCCTGCTGCTGGCTGTGAATGGATTCCCCGCGGGTCTGCGCCATGGCCCGCATCGCGTCCCGGGCTTTGTCCTGTTCGTAGTAGTAATACAGGTACTCATTGGGAAGGGCGCCCAGGCCGGCCAGGAACGGCTGCGCGAACAGCCTGCCCTCCTCAAAGGACTCAAGCGCGCGCGGGCTGGACAGCAGGTCCGGCAGCACGTCACGCCCTTCGGACTCCAGCCGGTACAGCCAGCCCAGATGGTTCAACCCGTAGTAGCCCACGCCGTCGAGCCTTCCCTCCGGCAGGGTTACGCCGGCCGCCCGCGCCGCGCGGTGCACCAACCCGCCCGCGGAGTCGCAGATCCCAATGACGCGCCGGCCGAGCACCGGCACGAGGGCTTCGGTGACCATGCCGGCAGGGTTGGTGAAGTTGATCAGCCAAACCTCCGGGCAGTGCTCCGTCATCAACCGCGCGAGGTTCAGCATGTGCGGGATGGTCCGCAGGGCGTAGGAGATGCCGCCGGCCCCGGTGGTCTCCTGGCCCAGCACCCCGAGATCCTGGGCAACCCTTTCGTCCGCCACGCGGCCCTGTGTACCCCCGGGGCGGATGGCCGCAAAAACCATCTCCGTGCCCCTCAACGCCTCGGGGAGGCTGGTGGTGGGATGGACCGGTACGCGGGCGCCGGCACCGGGCATGCTGCGCAGCACCGCCGTTACCGCGGCCAGGCGGGAGAGGTCCACGTCATACAGCACGAGTTCGGTGACCATGCCGGAGAAAGGGCCGGAGACCAGCGCCCGGTAGATCAAGGGAACCCGGAAACCTCCGCCGCCTACGATCAGGAGCCGCATACCCAGCAGTCTAGGCGCGGTTGTCCACAGCACCTACCGCCGCCCCTACCGTCTGTGCACCGCAGGGCGTAGTGTGCGGGCATGGACGCGATTCCAGCACGCCCGTTCGATCCCCTGGCTGCCGTACGGTCGCCGTCGGAGGCTGGATTCGATGTGCTCCTCGCCGGCACGGTGTTCCAGGACATCATCTTCACCGGCCTGCCCCACGGGCCTGAACCGGGCACGGAGATCTGGAGTGACGGGATGGGCAGCTGTCCGGGCGGTGTGGCCAACCAGGCGATCGCAGCGGCCCGGCTGGGTTTGCGAACAGGGCTGGCGGCGGCGTTCGGTGACGACGGATATGGGGACTTCAACTGGAAGATCCTTTCCGGCCAGGAGCACGTGGACCTAAGCCTGTCAAAGAAGGTTCCGGGCTGGCACTCACCGGTTACCGTGTCCCTGTGTGTGGACAAGGACCGGTCACTGGTAACCCATGGCCATGCCGCCCCCGTCACATCCTCCGAGCTCATTGGTGATCCGCCGCCCGCGCTCGCCGGGATCGCAGAAGTGGGAATGGAAGTGGAGCCCTGGGCGAAGGCGGCGCACCAGGCGGGAGTGAAGCTGTTCGGGGATGTCGGCTGGGACCCGAGCGGGGTGTGGGCGCCGGTGCGGCTGGATAACCTGCAGTACTTCCACGCGTTCCTGCCCAACCAGCGCGAGGCCATGGCCTTCACGGGCAAGGACGATCCCTGGACCGCCCTGTACGCGCTGGCGGACCGCGTTCCGGTGGCCGTGGTGACGCTGGGCCCCCAGGGTGCCATGGCCGTGGACTCGGAAACAGGGGAGGAGGAATGGGTGCCTTCCCTGCCCGTTAAAGCCTTTGACCCCACCGGCGCGGGGGACTGTTTCGACGCCGCGTTCATCGTGGGAAGCCTGGCTGGCTGGCCGCTGGGGAACAGGCTTCGTTTCGCGAACCTCTGCGCCTCCCTGGCGGTACAGGAAGTGGGCGGATCGCTGGCTGCCCCGGGGTGGGGCGACATCGCCGACTGGTGGAAACGCGCCAACGCCAGGCCTGAACGGCAGACGAGCCAGTGGCTGCGGCGCTTCTCCTTCCTGGCTGAGATCGTCCAAGACGTTCCGCTCGCCGCCCAGCGCAGGGCGGCAGCGACCATCGCGCACCTTTCGGACGCGTGATTATTCGGCCCGAAGCCCCAGCACTAGAATCACTAGGGTGACTTACCCCGCTGCAACAGGTAATTTCGACGCTGCCCCGGCACAGGAGCCCCGCCACGAAAGGTCCGCCGTCATTGACCTCGACGCCATCCGGCACAACGTGCGCCGGCTGGCGGCAGCAGCGTCGCCGGCGAAGGTCATGGCGGTGGTGAAGGCCGACGCCTACGGCCACGGCGCGGTCCCGGTGGCCCGGGCGGCACTTGAAGCGGGCGCGGGATGGCTGGGCGTCGCGCACATCTCCGAGGCCCTCGCCCTCCGGGCCGCCGGAATCGATGCGCCGCTGCTCGCCTGGCTGCATACCACCGAAAGCAACTTCAGCGCAGCGGTGGCGGCCGGCGTCGATATTGGGTGCTCCGGCTGGGAACTTGACCGCATTGTCGCCGCCGCCCGGGAGCAGGAACGCCCGGCCCGGATCCACCTCAAGGTGGACACCGGCCTGGGACGCAACGGCGCCACCCTTGATACCTGGGACCATCTGGTGGGTGAAGCCATGGAATACCAGGACCAGGGGCTGCTGCGCGTAGTGGGGATTTTCTCGCACCTCGCGGTGGCCGATGAGCCCGAGCGGCCCGAGACTGACCAGCAGCTCGCCGCGTTCCGGGAAGTGCTGGCGGTGGCCGAGGACGCGGGGGTGGATCCCGAGGTGCGGCACCTGGCCAACACCCCGGCCACCCTGTCCCGCCCGGACACGCATTTTGACCTGGTCCGCGTGGGCCTCGGCATCTACGGATTGTCGCCTTTTGACGGCCAGACCTCGGCCGAGCTGGGACTCCGGCCCGCGATGACGCTCCGGACTGTCGTGTCCCAGTGCAAGGAGGTGCCGGACGGGCAAGGCGTGTCCTACGGCCTCCGGTACCACACGAACGGCGCCAGTACACTGGGCCTGATCCCGGTGGGCTATGCCGACGGGATTCCGCGTGTGGCCACCGGCGGCCCGGTGCGTGTGGCGGGCAGGACCTACCCCGTGGTGGGACGGATCGCCATGGACCAGATGGTGATTGACCTCGGGCATCTGGGCCCTGCAGGTGCAGGCCTGCTTGGCGCCGAAGCAGAGCTCTTCGGCGACGGAGCCGACGGCGGCCCCACAGCTGATGACTGGGCGCGCGCCGCCGGAACCATCAACTACGAGATCGTGACCCGGATCAGTCCCCGGGTACCGCGCCGCTTCATTAATGAGCAGGCCGTGCACGGCGGCGAGGGCGCGGCATGAGTGCGGCCAGCCAGCCTGCCGAGGGCGCTCCCGGCGGACTTCCCAACTGGGAAGAAACCATAACCGCGACGACGGCGGAACAGACCCATGCGCTCGGCGTGCACCTGGCGGAAGTCCTGGAAGCCGGGGACCTGTTGGTGCTGTCCGGGGAGCTGGGTGCCGGGAAAACAACCTTCACGCAGGGGCTGGGGGAGGGGCTGGGCGTCCGTTCCGGCATCATTTCGCCCACCTTCGTCCTGGTCCGCATCCACCCCAACCTGCCGGACGGGCCGCGTCCGGGCGGGCCGGACCTGGTGCATGTTGACGCCTATCGCCTGGGGTCGGCAGCTGAAATTGACGATATCGATCTTGAGAACACGCTGGACTCGTCGGTGACGGTGGTGGAGTGGGGCCACGACCGGGTGGAGCACCTGAGCGAGAGCCGGCTGGAAATCGACCTGCACCGGCCTATCGGGCTGGAAGCTCTTGGGCTGGACGCTGTTGGAGCGACCGCCGTCGGCGTGCCCGATGCCGGTTCGGGCGGCACCGAAACCGGCGGGGATGACGCCCTGGATTTCGGAAACGAGGACACCGACGAACCCCGGACAATTATGGTCCGCGGCTACGGTCCGCGCTGGGCCGCCGTTCCGGAAGCCCTCGCCACCTTTGAAGGGAGACCCTGATGCTTATCCTCGCCATCGACACGTCCGCCGTCGCCAGCGCCGCTCTGGTCTCCAATGATGCACTGGAAGGCGTGGTGGCCAGCTTCTCCACCGAGGACACGCGCAGCCACGCGGAGATCCTGGCTCCCGGCATCGAGCAAATGCTGGGTGAGGCCGGTGTGGGCGGCGCTGACATCGATGCCCTGGTGGTTGGCGTGGGGCCCGGCCCGTTCACCGGGCTGCGGTCCGGCATAGCCACGGCACGCACGCTGGCCTTCGTGTGGGGCAAGCCCCTGTACGGGTTGATGAGCCTGGATGCCGTGGCCCTGGAAGTCGCCGAGTCCACTGCCGCCGCCCCCGAATTCCTGGTGGTGACGGACGCGCGGCGCAAGGAGGTCTACTGGGCCCGCTACAGCCTTACGGCAGGCCAGCTTCCGGTCTTGGAGGACGGCCCGCACGTCAGCTTCGCGGCGGACCTGCCGGACCTTCCCGCTTTCGGCGCCGGCGCCGGCCTGTATGCAGACAGCTTGAAGGCCGACCCCGAATTCGCCCTGGAACAGCCAGACGCCCTGTACGTGGGCCAGTTCGCGCTCGCCAGGCTCGCCGCCGGCGATGAACTCCTGGACTCCACCCCCCTGTACCTTCGGGAATCGGACGCCCAGGTCCCCGGGCCACGGAAGAGGGCACTGTGAGCACCACACCGGACACCGGTAACCACGGCGTCTCCATCCGGGAAATGACCCCCGACGACGTCATCGCCGTCAGCGTCCTCGAGCAGCGTCTCTTCCCGGTGGATGCCTGGCCGCTGCACATGTTCTACGACGAGCTGTCCCAGCCGGAAACCCGCTGGTACCTGGTAGCCGAGGGCAGCGAAGGCATCGTGGGCTACGCCGGGCTGATGTGCATCGAGCCCATCGCGGACGTGCAGACCATCGCCGTCGTGCCTGAACACGAAGGGCGCGGCATCGGCACCACGCTGTTGACCCGGCTTATCGAGGAGGCCCGGCGCAGGCACGCGGCGGACCTCCTGCTGGAAGTCCGCGCCGACAACCCCCGGGCCCAGCAGCTCTACCTCCGCTTCGGCTTCGAACAGATCCACGTCCGCCCCCGCTACTACCGGGACGGCGTGGATGCCCTGATCATGCGGCTCCAGCTCCCCGGCGCCGCCGGGCAGGCCGCGGGGCAGGAAACCAGCCAGGACAAGGGAGACGAGACATCAACGGAAGCAGGCCAGCCATGAACACCTCGCAGCCCTTGGTGCTCGGCATCGAATCGTCCTGCGACGAGACCGGCGTGGGCATTGTCCGGGGGACCACCCTCCTGACCAACACGGTGTCCTCATCGATGGATGAGCACGTCCGGTTCGGCGGAGTCATCCCCGAGATCGCCTCACGGGCACACCTGGATGCGTTCGTCCCCACCCTTGAACAGGCACTGTCCGAGGCCGGGGTGACCCTTGACGAGGTGGACGCCCTCGCCGTCACGTCAGGCCCGGGCCTGGCCGGCGCCCTCATGGTGGGAGTCTGCGCTGCGAAGGCCTTGGCAGTGGCCACCGGCAAGCCTCTGTACGCCATCAACCACCTCGTGGCGCACGTCGGCGTGGGCCTGCTCGCCGGCAAGGACGGGCAGGTGCCGGAGCTGCCCGCCAACCTCGGGGCCCTGCTGGTCTCCGGTGGCCACACCGAAATCCTGAAAATCAACAGCATCACCGACGACGTGGTCCTCCTCGGCTCAACCATCGACGACGCCGCCGGCGAAGCCTACGACAAGGTGGCCCGCATCCTCGGTCTCGGCTATCCGGGCGGCCCCGCGATCGACAAGATCGGCCGGACCGGCAACTCCAAGGCCATCCGCTTCCCGCGCGGCCTCAGCCAGCCCAAGTACATGGGCACCGCCGAAGAACCAGGCCCGCACCGCTACGACTGGTCCTTCAGCGGCCTGAAGACGGCGGTTGCCCGGTGCGTTGAGCAGTTCGAGGCGCGTGGCCAGGAGGTGCCGGTTGCCGATATTGCCGCCGCATTCCAGGAAGCCGTGGTGGACATCATCTCCTCCAAGGCCGTCCTGGCGTGCCGCGAGCACGGCATCAAGGATGTGCTGCTCGGCGGCGGCGTGGCGGCAAATTCGAGGCTCCGCGAACTGACCGGACAGCGCTGCGCCTCGGCCGGCATCAGGCTGCACGTGCCGCCGCTGGACCTCTGCACCGACAACGGAGCGATGGTGGCGGCACTGGGAGCCCAGCTGGTCATGGCAGGAGTGGCGCCGAGCGGAATCAGTTTCGCCCCCGACTCGTCCATGCCCGTGACAGCCGTGTCCCTTCCCGCTTAAACCCGGTTTGCCCTGTCAGTTATGGTTCCCAAGAGCCCCGTTTGGGGACCACAACTGACAGCGCAACGCAGGCGAAAATAGCGCAACGCAGGGGGAAATCAGGCGGTGGGGCCGTTCCGCATCTGCTTCACCAGGTCCAGGACCACGGCCTGGAGGTCCCCGCCGTGTTCCTCGGCCACCCGGCGCTGGCGCTGGTATCCGGCACCGCGGCGGATGATCTTTTCGACGTCGGCCAGCTCATCGGGGCAGCCCAGCTTGGCGGCCACCGGCTCAAGACGGTTCAGGGTTTCCAGCAGGTGTTCCGTGACCAGCTGCTCCTTGCCCGCCGCGTCCAGGATGATGATGGCGTCCATGCCGTAGCGGGCGGCCCGCCACTTGTTTTCCTGGATGTGCCAGGGCGGCATGGTGGGGATGGTTCCGCCGTTGTCCAGCGTGGTGGAAAACTCGTCCACCAGGCACTGCGTGAGGGCAGCGATGGCGCCGACTTCCTCGAGCGTGGCCAGGCCGTCGCAGATGCGCATCTCGATGGTGCCCAGGTTCGGCACGGGCCGGATGTCCCAGCGGATTTCGGACAAGGTATCGATAACTCCGGTGGTGAACATGTCCTGCACATAGGACTCGTATTCCTCCCAGGAGCGGAACTGGAAGGGCAGCCCGGCTGTGGGCAGCTGCTGGAACATCAGGGCCCGGTGCGAGGCGTAGCCGGTATCTTCGCCGCCCCAGAACGGGCTCGACGCCGAGAGTGCCTGGAAATGCGGGAAGTAGTTGACCAGCCCGTCCAGCACGGGAAGCGCCTTCTCCCGGCGGTCCAGCCCCACATGCACGTGCACGCCGTAAATCACCATCTGGCGGCCCCACCACTGGGTGCGGTCGATGAGTTTGGCGTAGCGGGCCTTGTCCGTGACCGGCTGCAGCTGGGGCGGGCTGAACGGATGGCTGCCCGCGCAGAACAGCTCAACACCCATGGGATCGGTGATTTCACGCACCGCCGCGAGGGACCGGTTGAGGTCCTCCTTGGCTTCGGCGGCGGTTTCGCAGATCCCGGTGACCAGTTCCACCGTGTTCAGCAGCAGTTCCTGCTTGATGTGGGGGTGTTCGTCGTCCTCGTTGAGTTCAGGGTGCCGGGAAGCCACTCCGCGGAGCACCTCGTTGGCCACGGAGGCGAGTTCACCCGTCCTGCCGTCCACCAGCGCAAGCTCCCATTCCACACCGAGGGTTGATTGCCTCGATGAAGCGAAGTCAATCTTCACGCGTTTCCTCACTGTCCGGGTTGCCGCTGGGCACGCCGCTGACAAGCTGCTGCTGGCGGGGCGCACGGGTGGTTCAAGTCTAGTGCAGGGGTAGCATCGTAATGATGGCCCTGTTCCAACACCTGCGTGACAGTTTTCACAAATCCTTCCCCGTTCTGGCCGCAGCCTCCGCTGCGGTTGCTCTCGCGTCCTGTACCGCCGGCCCGGCGCCTGTCCCTGCGGAGGCGCCTGCCACGCCCGCCGCACCTTCCGCTTCACCGCGTACGACGCCGGCGTCTGGCAGTGCATCGCCGTCACCTTCCGCGACGCCGGACCCGGGCTTGCGGCCGCTGGGATGGGGCCCCCGGCAACGCGACCAGGAAGCAGCTGCCGCAGCGGTGGCCGCGATGTCCCTCGAACAGAAGGCCGGGCAGGTCCTGCTTCCCTTCTTCACCGGCACGGACGCTGCCGCCCATGCCGCCGTCGTCGAACGCCTCCACCTCGCCGGGGCCATCATCATGGGGGACAACGTCCCGCTGGACCCGCAGGGAAAGGTGGACGTTGCCGCCATGACCGCCGCCACCCAGCGGCTTGCCCAGGCTGCCCGGGCGGATGGCAGGCCCTGGCCCGGGATGATCGGCGTGGACCAGGAAGGCGGTATGGTGGCGCGGCTGGGGGCACCGCTGACAGAATGGCCGGCTCCCATGAGCTACGGTGCCGCAGGCAGCGGTCCCCTGGCGAGGGAAGCCGGGCAGGGGCTGGCCGGCGAGCTGGTGCCGTTGGGCTTCAATACGGATTTCGCGCCCGATGCTGACGTCACGATCGGCCCGGCGGATCCGGCCATCGGGGCCCGCTCCATGTCCGGTGATCCTGGCGCTGTCGCAGGCCTCAGTGTGGCGTTCTCCCAAGGCATGCTGGCCACGGGCGTCCTGCCTGCCGTGAAGCATTTTCCCGGGCACGGATCCGTTACCGCTGATTCTCACCAGAACCTTCCTTCGCAGCCTGCCACCGTAGCGCAACTCCAGGCCCGGGACTGGAAGCCCTTCCAGGCCGCCATCGCGGCCAGCGCGCCCATGGTGATGATGGGCCACATAGCCGTGCCTGCGCTGGAACCCGGGGTACCGGCGTCGCTCTCCGCCCCCGCGTATACCGCTTTGCGGGGCCTCGGTTTCAACGGCGTGGCCGTGACGGACGCCCTCAACATGGGGGCGGTGAGCAAGCAGTACCCGGCGGGTTCCGCCGCGGTAAAAGCCCTGGCGGCGGGAAGTGACCTCCTCCTAATGCCCGCGGACGTCCAGCTGGCCCATGCCGCCATTGTCGATGCAGTGGCCTCAGGTACCCTCCAGGCCGCGCGGCTCGATGAAGCCGCGGTGCGGGTGGCAACCATGATGACTTGGCACGCCCGGACGGCAGCCGGGACGGGTACAGCGGCAGGCGCCCCGGCCGGGAGCGGCGCGGCGCTCGCCGCCAAGGTTTCGGCCGCCGCCGTGACAGTTGTTGCCGGTCCCTGCTCGGGGGCCCTGACACCCGGTGCCGTGCAGGTGACTGGCGGCAGCCCGGCGGACAGGGAACGGTTCGCCGCTGCTGCTTCCCGCGCCGGACTCGCGGTCGGTTCCGGGCCCGTGGTCAGCCTCATCGGGTACGGCGGCCGCCCCGCCGGAGGGGACATCGCCGTCGCCCTGGACGCGCCCTGGCCGCTGCAGGACAGCCCCGCTCCCGTCAAGCTGGCCCTCTACGGCCGCAGCCCGGCCGCTTTCGACGCCCTCGCTGCCGTCCTCGCCGGCACGGCCACCGCCCCCGGAAAGCTGCCCGCCGCCGTCGGAAGCTACCCGGCGGGCACCGGCTGCCCCTAGGCCCAACTAAACCTGGCTACCAAGTTGGGTAGGACCGCGTTTAATGGTCAGGTGCCCATTCTGAATAAAGACATGACCCTCTGCATCTCGCTCTCGGCCCGGCCCAGCAACAACGGGACCCGGTTCCACAACCACCTCTATGAGCAGCTGGACCTGAACTGGATCTACAAGGCGTTCGCTCCCACCAACCTCGAGCAGGCCATCGCCGGCGTCCGCGGGCTGGGCATCCGCGGGTGCGCCATCTCCATGCCGTATAAGGAGGACGTGATCTCCCTCGTTGACGAGATGGACCCTTCGGCCAAGGCGATCGACTCGGTGAACACCATCGTGAACACCCACGGGCACCTGGTGGCCTACAACACCGACTACACCGCGATCGAACAGCTCCTCGCGTCCAACGAGGTCCCCTCCAGCTACTCCGTGCTGGTGCACGGGGCCGGAGGGATGGCCAAAGCGACCGTCGCAGCGCTGCGGGACGCCGGGTTCACCGACGTCACCGTCCTGGCGAGGAACGAAACCACCGGCCGGGCGCTCGCGGAACAGTACGGCTTCCAGTGGCGTCCGGAGCTCGACGGCGGGACGGCGGACCTGATCATCAACGTGACACCGCTGGGCATGGCCGGCGCCGACGCAGACACCGTGGCCTTCCCGCAGGAAACCATCGACGCCGCCCGCGTGGTCTTCGACGTGGTGGCCCTGCCGGCCGAAACCCCGCTGATCAAGGCGGCACGGGCCGCCGGCAAGCCCGTGATCACCGGAGCGGAAGTGGCCACCATCCAGGCACTGGAACAGTTCGTGCTGTACACCGGTGTCCGGCCCAGCGCGGAGCAGGTGCGGGCGGCCGAGGAGTTCATGCGCGCCCAGTAGCGGCGGGCGCCCGAAGCAGCGGCTTAGACCGGCTCCACCACGATGGCCACCCGGTCCTCCCCGATGCGGGTCAGGACCAGGGTGGCCGTTTTGGTGCCGGCCCTTTTGCCGGCCGCCTTCCCGCCCGGGAGCAGTTGCCTGCGCAGTTCCTCGGGGGTGACGGCGGTGCCGCGCTTCTTGATGTCCAGCACACCAATGCCCTCCGCCTTCACCCAGGCTTTGAGCGCCTTGACGTTGTAGGGCATCACGTCCAGGACTTTGTAGGCCCGGGCAAAGGGTGTGTCCACGAGTTCCGGGGCGCAGATGTAGGCGATGTGTTCGTCCACCAGGTGCCCGCCCAGTCGAAGGGCGACGTCGGCCACCAACCCTGCGCGGATCACCGCGCCGTCAGGTTCGTACAGGTAGCCTTCTACCGGACCCAGCGGGGCGGCCGGACCGGCGCCGAAGTCCTCGCCGCTGGTCAGCTCTGCGGCGCCCGCGACGCCCAGGACCAGGGCAGCCCTGCGGATTCCGGGCCTGCGCACGGCGTTGAACCACAGTGCCACTTCGGTCACGTCCCCGGCCACGGAAACCCATTGCGCTTCGCACTCGGCGGGTACCGAGTCATGCGGCATGCCCGGCCCCATCTTGACCCCGACCGCTTTGCCGGACGCCGCCAGCGACTCGGCAAAAGACAGCGGCGGCGAAAAGGCCTCGGGGTCCCAGATGCGTTTGGTGCCGGACGTGGAGGTGACCCGGCGGGCCGGATCCAGCCACACGCCGTCGATCCCGTCCAGCGGAACGGACATGGCGTCCGCGTGGACCACCGTGGCATTGGAAAAGGGGATCAGGTTCACCGTGGCGCAGGCCGCCGTCGTCTCATCCATCTCTACAGCGGTGACGTTAATGTCCAGCGATGCCAGCGCCAGGGAGTCGGCAGCGAGGCCGCATCCGAGGTCCGCCACGTGGCTGATGCCTGCTTCGGCAAACCGCTGGGCGTGCCGTGCCGCAACGTTGAGCCGCGTGGCCTGCTCCAGCCCGGCCTGGGTGAACAGCATCCGGCGGGCAAATTCGCCGAACTTCGCTTCGGCCTTGGTGCGGAGCCTGGACTGGGTCAGGACGGCGGACACCAATTCGGGGGAGTGCCCGGCCTTCCGCAGCGCGGAGTTGAGCTCGAAGGACGTGTCCTCCCGGTAGGGTCCCAGGGATGCCAGCAAGTCCCAGCCTTCGGGAGTGAGCAACGGCGCGATCTGGTCCTGGGGAGCGTGAGGCATGGGTTCCAGCCTAGTGGAGGAGGTCCCGGCGGGATGCCGATAGTGTTGAAACCATGGAAGAGAGCGCAGGCCCCCGGCAGTCCGATGAACCAGCCAAGGACAAGGGGCTCGCCAGATTTGCCCGCACTGCGCTGATTACCAGTGCCTTGGTGGCGGTCGTGTGCATCGGGCTCCTGGTGGTGATCTTCTTCCTGGATACGTTCAACGCCACCGTCTACTCGGTGGGCGGCAATGATATCTCCGGTGATACGCAGGAAGCGCGGGACATCCGCGGACTGTACGACGGCGCCCGCGCCGGAAGCATCGCCGTGCTGGTGGCCGCACTGCTGGCTGCGGCCGCCGCAGGGGCGCTCCTTTACCGGGCGCGGAATTCCGCCGGGGGCGATGGCGGAGAGGACGTTGACTTCGACGACCTCGGGCGCTGAGGCCGGCCGGCGCTGGTCAGCAGGACCCCGGAAATCACCAACAGGCCGCCCGCAACCTGCGGAAAGGTGATGGGCTGGCCCAAGGCGATGGTAATAAGGGCGGTGAAGACGGCGATGAGGTTCAGGTAGTTGCCCGCGTTCGCTGCCGTGGTCCGCTTCAGGGCCAGGTTCCACAACAGGTAGGAACACAGCGACGGAAACAGGGCAATGTAGGCAAGGGACCAGCCCTCGGCGGCCGTTCCGGGCAGGCCCGCGCCGGTGGCGAGGGCCACAGGGCTGAGGACGACGGCGGCCATCGCCACCTGGACAGCGGTGGACGTGATGGCGGGGATGTCCACTCTTCGCGCAAGGATCGTGTACAGGCCCCACACCGTGATGGCCGCGAGGATCAGCAGTTCGCCGGTGTTGATGGAGAATGTCAGCAGCCGGTGGATGTCCCCGCCCGTGAGGACCAGCAGGACGCCCGCCAGGCCAAGGCCGATCCCCAGCCAGCCCAGCGGCCGGGGCCTGTCGCCGAGAAGGACCACGGCCAGTACCACGATCAGCGCAGGGTTGGCGGCCGTCACCAGCGAGGCATTCAAGGCTGAGGTGTGGCCCAACGCGCTGTAAAGCAGCAGTGTGTAGGCGCTCATGCCCAAGGAGCTCAGGAGCAGCAGGACGGGCCAGCGGCGCAGGACGTTCCGCCAGTCCGGGCGTTCCACCGTATGGGCGATGACCAGGAGCGGCACCGCTGCCAGGGTCCACCGCCAGTACGTCAGCTGCAGCGGCTGCATGGTCTGCATGGCGGCTTGGCCGACGACGAAATTTCCGGCCCAGAAGAGGGTGGCAAGGATCAGGTATACAGCGGCGCGCACCGGTCAAATGTACACAGGAAGAGTTCGCGCATGACGAAACTCTGGCACTCGCCTTGACCGAGTGCTAACCCTTACATAGAGTCTTCATTAGCACTCTCCCTAGGAGGGTGCTAACACATGAAGAGCTGCCAGCCAGGCTGCTGCCGGCACCGCGACGACGGTTTGCCAGCCAGGGCGGGAAAGCTTTCCAGTCCACGAATTTGCTGACGAAAAGGAGAGGTCCGAGTGTCGGTCTCTATTAAGCCTCTTGAGGATCGTATTGTTGTCCGCCCGCTCGAAGCCGAGCAAACCACGGCTTCCGGCCTGGTCATCCCGGACTCCGCGCAGGAGAAGCCCCAGGAAGGCGAAGTTGTTGCAGTAGGCCCCGGCCGCTTTGACGACAACGGCAACCGCGTCCCGCTGGACGTTGCCGAGGGCGACGTCGTTATCTACTCCAAGTACGGCGGAACCGAAGTCAAGCACAGCGGCACCGAATACCTCGTGCTGTCCGCCCGCGACGTCCTGGCGATCGTCGTAAAGTAACTCTCTCGGATCCCCGTGCCGCTGGTCATGCCTTCTGCTGGTCAGCTGCGCGGGGTTCTGTCTTGAAAGGACTGAACCATGGCAAAGCAGCTTGCGTTTAACGACGCTGCCCGCCGGTCTCTTGAAGCCGGCATTGATAAGCTCGCCAACACCGTCAAGGTGACGCTGGGCCCGCGCGGCCGCAACGTCGTCCTGGACAAGAAGTGGGGCGCGCCCACCATCACGAACGACGGCGTCACCATTGCCCGCGAAGTCGAACTGGATGACCCCTACGAGAACCTTGGCGCACAGCTGGCCAAGGAAGTTGCCACCAAGACCAACGATGTTGCCGGCGACGGCACCACCACCGCAACGGTCCTGGCCCAGGCCCTGGTCAAGGAAGGCCTGCGCAACGTAGCGGCAGGCGCCGCTCCCGGCCAGATCAAGCGCGGCATCGAGGTTTCCGTGGAAGCCGTTGCCGCCCGCCTGCTGGAGAACGCCCGCCCCGTCGAAGGCACCCAGGTGGCCAGCGTTGCAGCCATCTCCGCCCAGAGCGACGAAGTTGGCGAGCTCCTGGCCGAGGCCTTCGGCAAGGTTGGCAAGGATGGTGTGATCACCATCGAGGAATCCTCCACCACCCAGACCGAACTGGTCCTCACCGAGGGCATGCAGTTCGATAAGGGCTACCTGTCCCCGTACTTCATCACGGATGCGGACCGCCAGGAAGCCGTCCTCGAGGACGCCCTCATCCTGATCAACCAGGGCAAGATCTCCTCGCTGCAGGAATTCCTGCCGCTGCTGGAGAAGGCCCTTCAGGCCGGCAAGCCGCTGTTCATCATTGCTGAAGACGTTGACGGCGAGGCCCTGTCCACGCTGATCGTCAACCGCATCCGCGGCACCCTGAACGTGGTTGCCGTCAAGGCACCGGGCTTCGGCGACCGCCGCAAGGCCATGCTGCAGGACATCGCCACCCTCACCGGTGCGCAGGTTGTGTCCCCGGAGCTGGGCCTGAGCCTGGACACCGTTGGCCTCGAGGTGCTGGGTACCGCCCGCCGCATCACGGTCACCAAGGACAACACCACCATCGTTGACGGGGCCGGTTCGACTGAGGACGTGGCAGCCCGTGTGGCACAGCTGCGCGCCGAGTTGACCCGCACCGACTCCGACTGGGACAAGGAAAAGCTCCAGGAGCGCCTGGCCAAGCTGGCCGGCGGCATCGGCGTGATCAAGGTTGGCGCAGCCACCGAGGTTGAGCTGAAGGAAAAGAAGCACCGCATCGAGGACGCCGTTTCCTCCACCCGCGCTGCCCTCGAAGAAGGCATCGTGGCCGGTGGCGGCTCTGCCCTGATCCACGCCCTCAAGGCACTGGATGAGGACCCTGCCGTCAAGGCACTCGAAGGCGACGCCGCCGCTGCCGTGGGCATCGTCCGCCGCGCGCTGGTCCAGCCGCTGCGCTGGATCGCCCAGAACGCCGGCTTTGATGGCTACGTCATCACCGCCAAGGTCGCCGACCTCGACACCAACAACGGCTTCAACGCCAAGTCGGGCGAGTACGAGGACCTGATCGCCGCCGGCGTGATCGACCCCGTCAAGGTCACCCGCGCAGCCCTCCGCAACGCAGCCTCCATCGCTGCCCTGGTTCTCACCACCGAGACCCTTGTCGCGGAGAAGCCTGCCGAGGAAGACGAGCACGCAGGCCACAGCCACTGACCTTCGCGTCCGCGGCAGGAAACTGCAAACAAAAAACCGGTCCAGCACCTGCTGGGCCGGTTTTTTGTGCCTTCGGCCCACATGTGGGACCCTCCATCATGTTCTGCAGTAAATCGGGTAACGCCCCATCACCTGTGGGATGAACCGAAGGTGCCGAAGCCATAGTGCCGGCGAAAGCACCGCCGTCTGCCTTCCCAGTAAGTGATGGAGTGATGAGTCAAAAGCCGCAGGAGCTGATGGCGCGTCGGATGGAAGGCTGCAAAAGCTGATGGGGCGTTGGATGGAAGGCTGCAAAAGCTGATGGCGCGTTGTGCGCCACTCCCGGGCAGGTCCCTACTTTTTCACGGCGTAATGCACGTGCGTGGCGAATGTGGAGCTGACGGTCTTAATGATTTCGAGGTCCACGTCCTGCTCGAAGCCGTTGAACAGGCGCTTGCCGGCGCCCAGAATCACCGGTGCCGTGGAGAGCACCAGTTCGTCCACTCGCCTGGCAGCCAGCGCCTGCCGGATCACGTCCGCGCCGCCACCGATCCACACGTCTTTGCCTCCGGCCCCCGCAATGGCCAGTGCAAGGGCATCCTCAAGCCCGGACACAAAGGTGAACCCGGAATCGGCGGGGGGCTGGTCCTGCACACGGTGGGTGAGCACCATCAGCGGGCCGGGGAACGGGTTGGTCCCGCCCCACGCTCCGGCAGCGTCATACATCCCGCGGCCCACAATGCCGGCACCCAACCCGGCAACGAGGTCCTCGTAAAAGTCCTTGTCGGGGCCGTGCATCGCGAAGGCGTGTCCGCCGCCGTAGGTCCAGGGGCCGCCCATGACCCAGTAGTGCAGCCGTTCGCCGCCGTTGCCCAGGCCGTACCCCGGCCCGTCGTCGGGGCCGGTAATGAAGCCGTCCACTGAGGTGGTGATCGCCGCGATGACCTTGGCCAAGACGGTCAGCCCATCTCCCGTGTTTCGACGCCGCCCGCGCGCTCGTACACCAGCGATACCGCTCCTTTCGGGAAGCTGCGTGCCGGCTCGGCGAGGCGGAAGGAGGCGGGGATGGTCCCGGCGTCGAACACGCGTTTGCCCTGCCCCAGGGTCACCGGATAGAGCCAGAGGTGGAGCCGGTCCAGCACGTTGGCTGCGAGCAGTGAACGGATGAGGACGCCGCTGCCGAACATATGCACCTGGTCATACTTTTCGCGGAGTTTGCCTGCTGCCGTGGCATCCGGCAGGACAGTGGTACCGGCCCAGCCAGGAGAGGCGAGGCTGTGGGACACAACGAACTTGGGCACCCGGTTGAGAGTGCCGCCGATTTCGTCAGACTGGTGGGGCCAGTACGATGCGAAGATGTCATAGGTCCTCCGGCCGAGGAGCAGGGCATCAATCTTGGCGATCTCCTCGCCAATGGCCGCGCCGGCCTCGTCATCGGACACGGGCGCCTGCCAGCCACCGAAGGCGAAGTTGCCCTCCGTGTCCTCCTCGCGGCCGCCGGGCGCCTGGTACACGCCGTCAAGGGTAAGGAACAGGTTCGCGACGATGATTCCCACGCGTCAAGTCTGGGGCAGCGTTCACGCCCTGTCCAGAGCCGCGTGGCAGACTGAACCCATGCTGCTCGACGAGCTTGTGAAGACCTCGGATGCCGTCGCGTCCACCCGTTCCCGGCTCGCCAAGGTGGAAGCACTGGCGGACCTGCTGCGCCGGCTGGAGCCCGCGGAGATTGCGACGACGGTGGGCTTGTTGATGGCCAAACCGCGCCAGGGCCGCGTAGGAATCGGGTGGCGCGGCATGTCGGCAGCCATGGGGGAGCCAGCAGCCGAGCCCGCCCTTACCGTGGCCGACCTTGACGCCGCGCTGGACCGGCTGCTGGCCACTGCCGGTGCCGGCTCCGCAGCGGAGCGCGCCGCAACCCTGCGGACGCTGACCGCGGCAGCCACCGAACGCGAGCAGGCATTCATCGCCGGCGTGCTGCTGGGAGAACTTCGGACCGGGGCGCTGGAAGGAGTATTGACAGATGCGGTGGCGCGCGCCGCCGGGCGGCCCGGCGACGCCGTACGCCGCGCGGCCATGCTGTCGGGGGATCTGGGCGAAACCGCCTTGCTGGCGATGACGGGGACGGCGGCCCAGTTGGACGCCGTCGGCCTCGTCGTCGGCCGTCCCGTACAGCCCATGCTCGCCTCCACCGCGGCCAGCGTCAGCGCCGCGCTGGAGGTTACGGGGGAAGCCTCGGTCGAATACAAGCTCGACGGCGCGCGCATCCAGGTGCACCGTGTGGGGGACGAGGTGCGCATCTATACGCGCACCCTTGCCGAGGTGACCCACCGGCTGCCGGAGGTGGTGGAAGTGGTGCGCGGACTGCCGGTGCGTGACGTGATCCTCGACGGCGAGACCCTCGCCCTGGATGAGGATGGCGGGCCCCGGCCATTCCAGGAGACCATGTCCCGTTTTGGGGCGGATGCAGCGCGCACCACCCTCCTGCATCCCTGGTTCTTTGACGTCCTGCACATCGACGGGCGCGACCTGCTGGACGAGCCGCTCTCCACACGCGTCGGCGTGCTCGAACGCGTCGCTCCCGGCCATCGCATTCCGGGCGAGATCACGGCTGACGCTGCTGTTGCCGAACGTGTGTCCCGCGATGCGCTCGCAGCCGGCCATGAAGGTGTGATGGTGAAGGCAGTGGGATCTGCCTACGCGGCCGGCCGGCGCGGTTCCAACTGGATCAAGGTGAAGCCGGTGCTTACCTACGACCTGGTGGTGCTTGCTTGTGAATGGGGGTCCGGACGGCGCACCGGGCTGCTCTCCAACCTGCACCTCGGCGCCCTGGACCCCGCCGGCGAGTTCGGCCCGCCGGGCGGTTACGTGATGGTGGGCAAGACCTTCAAGGGCCTCACGGACGCATTGCTGGAATGGCAGACCGCGCGGTTCCAGGAACTTGAGGTGCGCCGCACGGCGGGCACGGTCTGGGTTGAGCCCGTCACGGTGGTGGAGATAGCAATCGACGGCGTGCAGCAGTCCCCGCGTTATCCAGGGGGAATCGCCCTCCGCTTCGCGCGCGTCAAGCGCTACCGGGACGATAAGACCGCCGCGGAGGCCGACACCATCCAGACGCTGCGGGGACTGCTCCGCCCGTAGCCGGATGGCTGCTTGTCCCAGGTGTCCGGCAAGCGTACGGTGGCGCTAAGTACTCCGAAAGGAGGCAAAGTGACAGCCGAGACGGGCCTGGACGAGGGCCGGTCAGCTTTCCATGAGCACCGCTGGACCGATGCCTTCCAAAGCTTCCGGGATGCGGACCGGCGCGGAGGACTTCCGGCGGGGGACCTTGAACGCCTCGCAACGGCGGAAATCCTGACCGGAAACGCGGCCGCCGGCCTGGACTCCCTCACCCGCGCCCACGAAGAATACCTGGTGATCGGCGATATCCCCGGCGCTGCCCGGTGCGCTGCCTGGATGGCCATGCACCTGACTCATCTCGGCGAGGGTGCGCGCGCCGGAGGGTGGCTGGCGCGGGGCCAGAGGCTGGCAGCTGAACTTGCGGAACCTGACCCGGTGCAGGGTTTCCTGCTCATCCCGGAGTGCCTGGGAAAGCTGTACGGCGGCGATCCGGAGGGAGCCCTCCGGCTGTTTTCCCAGGCTGCCGACATCGGCCAGCGGTTCCAGGACAGGGACCTGTCCGCTCTCGCCCTGCTCGGTACGGGCCAGGCCACCTTGGCCCTTGGCCGCGCAGAAGAGGGGCTGCGGCTATTCGACGAGGTGATGGTGGCGGTCACGGCGGGGGAACTGTCCCCGGTCCCCTCGGGGATCGCCTACTGTGCCGTGATTGGAAACTGCCATGTTGCCTTCGACCTGGAGCGGGCCCTGCAATGGACGGCCACCCTTGACCGCTGGTGCCGCGACCGCCCGGATATGGTTGCCTTCAGCGGCCAATGCCAGGCTCACCGGGCCGAGCTCTTCCGGCTGCACGGAGCCTGGGAAGAAGCGCTTGAGGCAGCGGCGGCGGCCCAGGAACGGTCAGGCCAGGGCGACCCGCAGGCCCGGTACGGGGGCCATTACCAGCAGGGTGAAGTGCTGCGGCTCACGGGGAAACTCGATGCGGCGGAAGCTTCGTTTATGCAGGCAGCGCGCAGCGGCTATGAACCACAGCCCGGACTCGCCTTGGCTTCCCTTGCGCGCGGTGATGCGAAGCAGGCCCAGACAATGATCCGCAGGTCCGCGGGGCTGGCCGACATTGCCACCCGCCGGCATCTGCTGCCCGCATTGGTGGACATTGAGCTGGCAGTACCTGACCTGCCCGCGGCCCGGCAGGGGGCCGACGAACTGGCCGGCTTCGCCCTTGAGTGCCCCCGGCCCATGATCCGGGCCCTCGCCAACCAGGCGGACGGCGCCGTACGGCTGGATGAACACGATCCCGGTGGTGCAGCACAGTCCCTGCGTCAGGCCTGGCATCTCTGGCTTGGGCTCGGTGTGCCCTATGAGGCTGCGCGCTGCCGGGTCCTGATCGGACGGGCCTGCCGCGACCTCGGGGACGAAACGTCAGCCAGGATGGAGTTTGAAGCCGCGCACGCGGAGTTCCTGGAGCTGGGAGCTGCCCCGGCCGCCACATGGGCGGCAGCACTCATGCGGAAGGACGACGCCGGAGCTGCAGGGCCGCTGACGCCCCGGGAAGCGGAGGTGCTTCGGCTCGTGGCGTCCGGGCAGGGGAACCGTGCCATTGCCGCTGTACTGTTCCTGAGCGAGAAAACCGTTGCCAGGCACATCAGCAACATCTTCCTGAAACTGGACCTTTCCTCCAGGGCTGCGGCCACCAGGTATGCCTTCGAGCACGGGCTCGCAGGCTGAGAGGGCCTGCACAAAATTACCCATCCAGAGCTGGGGAAAGGTTGCATGGTTTGGCCGACGCGCGGCACACTGTCCCGCTCGTAGCCTCAAAGCATGAACCTTCCAGTCCTCGCCGGCACGCTTTCCACGGTGCTGTTCGCCGCGGGAATGCTGCCAATGCTGGTGAAAGCCGCACGTACGCGGGACCTTGCTTCCTACAGCCTGGGGAACCTGGTCCTGAGCAATGTGGCCAACGCCGTGCACTGCATCTACGTCTTCAACCTTCCGGCAGGACCCATCTGGGCCCTCCACATCGCCTACCTCGCAGCGTCCGCGCTGATGCTGGCCTGGTGGCTTCGGTACGGGAAAGCGGACAACACCGTCAGGGCATTACAGGCAGCGGGACAGCACGAAGGCTCAGCCGCAGGCACCCTTCCCAGTGAAACAGGAGCAAAGCCATGAACAACAGCAACGTGACCGGCATGCTGGACACCATCATCATCGGCGGCGGCCAGGCAGGCCTCACCCTGGCCCGTCACCTGAAGGAGCAACAACGGAATTTCCTCATCCTGGACGCGAACCGCCGCACCGGCGACGCATGGCGGCAGCGCTGGGACTCCCTCCGGCTGTTCACCCCCGCAAAATATGACGGACTGCCGGGCGAGCCGTTCCCTGCGGACCCCCTGTCCTTCCCCACCAAGGATGAGGTGGCCGGGTACCTGGAAGGCTACGCCGAACGGAACGCCCTGCCCGTACTCCACGGCATCCGGGTGGAACGTCTGTGGCGGGAAGGAGACCACTTCGTCGCAGCCTCCCGTGACGGCCGGCGCTGGGAGGCGCGCAACGCCGTCGTCGCCACCGGAGTCAGCCAGGCCCCCAACGTTCCCGCCTTCGCGGGGGAGCTGGCACCTGCCACGGTCCAGCTCCACTCCGCCGCCTACCGGAACCCCGGCCAGCTCCAGGACGGCCCAGTCCTGGTGGTGGGGTTGGGAAACTCGGGCGCGGAGATTGCCCTCGAAGTGAGCCGGACACATCCCACCACAGTTGCCGGCCAGCCCGGAGGTGAACTGCCGGTCAAGCACGGCAGGGCCGCCGCGCGCTTCGCCCTGCCCGTGATCCGCTTCCTCGGCCTGCATGTCCTCAACCTCGACACGCCGCTGGGACGCAAAGCAGCACCTGCTTTCAAGGAACACGCCGCGCCCCTGATCAGGACCAAGACCAAGGACCTGGCCGCGGCCGGCGTCCGGCTGGTGCCACGGGTCGCCGGCGTGGAAGACGGCAAGCCCGTCCTTGCGGACGGCACCCGGCTGGACACCGCCAACGTCATCTGGTGCACCGGGTTCCGGAACGACTTCAGCTGGATCGATCCGGAGCTGCTCGACGGCGGCGCGCTGCCGCCGCAGCACCGCGGAGTGGCCCTCAACGTGCCGGGATTGTTCTTCCTGGGACAGGAATTCCTGTACGCCGCGGCATCTGCAACGCTTCCGGGAGCAGGCCGCGACGCGCGGTACCTGGCAGGAAAAATACCCCCTTTGGGTAGAATCGATGTTTTGCCTGTGCACCAGTGAGGTCTATTTGTGTCGATAGCGAGAACAGAGGCTGCAGCCAACCCGCTGCCCGGAGCCAGCACCAAGGAACGGAAACCCACCTTCCGGCCCGAGGTGCAGGGGCTCCGGGCGCTCGCCGTGCTGATGGTGGTTGCCTACCATGTGTGGCTGGGCCGGGTATCCGGCGGCGTGGATATTTTCCTGCTGATCTCCGCCTTCCTGCTCACGCTGTCGTTCGTACGGAAAGCCGACGCGGGGCGCCCGTTCGGACTCGCGGCGCACTGGCTGCACCTGTTCAAGCGGCTGCTGCCGGCCGCCGTCGTGGTGATCCTCGGCGTCCTCGCCGGAACATGGCTGATCCTGCCGCAGAGCCGCTGGCCACAGGTGCTCGACCAGGCCTGGGCCTCGCTGCTGTACAGCCAGAACTGGCTGCTCGCCGACACCGCAGTTGACTACTACGCACAGGACCACGCCGGTGCCAGCCCGCTCCAGCACTTCTGGTCACTCTCCATCCAGGGCCAGGTGTTTATCCTCTGGCCGCTGATCTTCGCCGGCTCAGCGGGGCTCCTGGCGCTCCTGCGCCGGGCTCCGGCATGCCAGGGCGTGACATACCGCGGACTGCTGGCGGTGGTTCTCGGCGCCGTCTTTGTTTTTTCGCTTGCCTACTCGGTGGAGCACACCGCCACCAACCAGGCGTACGCCTACTTCGACACCCGTGCCCGCCTTTGGGAGTTCGCGCTGGGTTCCCTGCTGGCACTCGCCCTGCCCTGCCTCAAACCCGGGCGGGCGTTGCGCGTAGTGCTGGGCTGGGCCGGGCTCGCCGCCATGGTTTCGTGCGGCCTGCTGCTGACGGTGGACCGTTCCTTCCCCGGGTACGTCGCGCTGTGGCCTACGCTGGCAGGCGCGGCCATCATCACCGCCGGGCAGACCGGCAGCCGCTACGGCGTGGACAGGATCCTCAGCAGCAAATTACTGGTGGCACTGGGGGACAATTCCTACGCCCTGTACCTGTGGCACTGGCCCGTCCTGGTGTTGGCGCTCGCCGCTACCGGCGTGGAGGCGCCCAACCTGGGCCAGGGCCTGGCCATTGTCGGCGCCTCCGTGGTCCTGGCCGTCCTCACCACGCGCTTCGTGGAAAAGCCGCTCCGGGACTGGCACTGGCCCAAGCTCCGGGCCTGGCGCACCGCCGTCGTGATTGTTGCCTGCGGCGCGCTGTTGGCAGGTCCCGTGGCGGTCTGGCAGACCACGCTCACCGCGGAGGAAAGCGCGACGGCGGCACAGCCGCGGGAGCTCACGCCCGGGGCTGCGGCGCTGAGCCCGGAGAACGCGGCGGCACCCGCCCCCGCCGCCAGGATCATTCCGGGCCCCGCCGCGCTGGACAATGACTGGGCCGGCATCCAGGCTCCCTGCATCGGGGCCAATGCCACCGGCAACCCCATCCTGGAGGGCTGCCGGCAGGAAGTGCCTGAAGGGGAAGTCACCAAGCGCATTGTGGTCCTGGGTGATTCGCACTCACAGCAGTACCTGGGCGCCCTCGCACCCATCGCGGCCGCACGCGGCTGGGAACTGGTGACGCTGCTGATGCCGGCCTGCCGCTTCGGGGCCGAATCCGGAACCCGGAACGCCGAATGCAACGCCTACAACCAGGCCAGCACCGAATACGTCCTGGAACACCGTCCGGATGCCGTGTTCACGGTGGCCTCGTTGACGCATGAGGAAGCACCGTTCGAGACCGAGGTGCCCGGCTACCTGGACGGCGTCAGGCCTTTCGCTGACGCGGGAATCGAGATCGTGGGGATCAGGGACAATCCGCGGTTCACGTTCAACATGCCCGAATGTGTCCAGCGGAACGGCGCGGACGCCCACGAGTGCAGCGTGCCCGTGGAGGAGTCCCTGGCGGAACCGTCCCCGCTGGAGGGCTACCGGGGCAAAGTGGAGGGCCTGCACCTGATGGACCTGAGCGACTTCATCTGCGCCCGCGGCATCTGCCCCGGGGTGGTGGGAAATGTGTACGTCTATAAGGACGACAACCACCTCACCCGCACCTATGTGGAAACGATGATCCCCATGTTTGAGCAGCGCCTCCTGGCCGCGACCGGCTGGACCTAAATTGTGGGCCGCAGTGCGGTTGCTCACATTGGGCGCATGGAATAGGGGGATCGGCGCCGAGGTTCTAATATTTACTCAATACTTTCTGACCTCCGGATCGCCGCATCATGCGGTGGTCTGCTCTTCTGCACAGGCCAGTCCCGTAATGACGGGCTGGTCATCGGCTGCAACCCCTACCCGCACGCAACCAAGGTAAGAGGCGCACTCATGACCGAGCCCGAACACAACCCCTTTGGCTTCATCGGCCTGACCTACGACGACGTCCTGCTCCTTCCGGGCCACACCGAGGTCATCCCTTCCGAAGCGGACACCTCCTCCCGGATTTCCAAGCGGATCACCGTGCAGACGCCCTTGCTGTCCGCAGCCATGGACACCGTCACCGAGTCCCGGATGGCCATCGCCATGGCGCGCCAGGGCGGGCTGGGCGTAGTGCACCGCAACCTGTCCATCGCCGACCAGGCGGACCAGGTGGACCGTGTGAAGCGCAGCGAATCGGGCATGATCACCAACCCGCTGACCATCCGGCCCGAAGCCACGTTGCGCGAACTCGATGACCTGTGCGCCCAGTACCGTGTGTCCGGCCTGCCCGTCGTTGATGAGGACAACCGCCTGCTGGGCATCGTGACCAACCGCGACACCCGCTTTGTGCCGGAGTCCGACTTCCCGCTGCGGCTTGTCAGCGACGTGATGACCAAGATGCCCCTGGTCACCGGGCACGTGGGCATCAGCCGCGAAGAGGCCTCGCACAAGCTGGCCACCAACAAGATCGAGAAACTGCCCCTGGTGGATGAGCAGGGCCGGCTAAAGGGCCTGATCACCACCAAGGACTTCACCAAGGCCGAGCAGTACCCGCTGGCCACGAAGGACGACGAAGGCCGCCTGCGCGTGGGTGCCGCCATCGGCTTCTTCGGGGACGGCTGGGAACGCGCCATGGCACTGGTTGATGCCGGCGTCGACGCCCTGTTCGTGGACACCGCCAACGGCCACTCGCAGGGCGTGCTGGACATGATCCGCCGCCTCAAGTCCGATCCCGTGGCAGCGCACGTGGACGTCATCGGTGGCCAGGCCGCTACCCGGGAAGGCGCCCAGGCCCTGATCGACGCCGGCGCTGACGGCATCAAGGTGGGCGTGGGACCGGGCTCCATCTGCACCACCCGCGTGGTGGCCGGCGTGGGCGTCCCGCAGATCACGGCGATCTACGAATCCGCCAAGGCAGCCATCCCCGCCGGGGTTCCCCTCATCGCCGACGGCGGCCTGCAGTACTCGGGCGACATCGGTAAGGCCCTCGTGGCCGGCGCCGACACCGTGATGCTCGGCTCCCTCCTTGCCGGCTGCGATGAATCA
This sequence comes from Arthrobacter sp. Ha26, assembly GCF_059091705.1. NCBI lineage: Bacteria > Bacillati > Actinomycetota > Actinomycetes > Micrococcales > Micrococcaceae > Arthrobacter > Arthrobacter sp. Ha26. The sequence continues at coordinate 208,467 of NZ_JBNHGX010000001.1, read as the reverse complement.
CCGGGCGAGCTGATCTTCGTCAACGGCAAGCAGTTCAAGTCCTACCGCGGCATGGGGTCCCTGGGCGCCATGCAGTCCCGTGGCAAGAACACCTCCTACTCCAAGGACCGCTACTTCCAGGCGGATGTTTCCGGCGACGACAAGCTCATCCCCGAAGGCATCGAAGGGCGGGTGGCCTACCGCGGTCCGCTGGCTTCGGTGGCCTACCAGCTGGTGGGCGGCCTGCGCCAGACCATGTTCTACACCGGTGCACCCACCGTCCCCGAGCTCAAGGCCCGCGGCAAGTTCGTCCGGATTACCCCTGCCGGCCTCAAGGAATCGCACCCGCACGACATCCAGATGACCGTCGAGGCACCGAACTACGGATCACGCTGATCCCACGGGCTTGAATGCAGGAGGAGGTGGGGAACTTTCCCCACCTCCTCCTGCATTTAATGCCCCTGCACGGCCGCCTGGAGTTCCGGCGAAAGCTCCTCGAGGGTAGGGGGATTGGCGCCCGGCCGGCCCACCGTAATGGCGGCGGCCTTTGATGCTGTGCTGCCCAGGGTTTCGAGGACGGACGGCGGCAAACCATCGGTGCTCCGGGACAGGAGTCCGTAGATCAGGGCCGCCATGTAGGAATCGCCTGCCCCGATGGTGTCTGCCACCACCGTTTGAACGGAAGGAATCTGCACCCGGGCGGCCGGTGTTGCCAGGAGCGAACCCGCTGAACCCATGGTGATCACGGCCAGGCCGGCACCGAGTTCCAGGATCCGGGCGGCGGCGTCCTCAAACGTCAGTTCAGGGTAGAGCCACCGGGCGTCCTCGTCGCTGAGCTTGACCACGTCCGTCAGGGGAGCGAGGTCTTCGAAAATAGCGAGGGCCTCGGCGTGGCCGCCCAGGAGCGCCGGACGGATATTGGGGTCGTAGGAAACCAGGCATTCGCGGTGCGCCTGTTCCAGGAGGCTCTTGACGGAACTTGCTCCCGGCCCCAGGAAGCTGGCGATCGAGCCGGTGTGGAGCACCTTGGGGAGGTAGGCGGGGTGCACCGGCGGCAGCTGCCAGGAAATGTCGAAGTCGTAGCTGGCTGAGCCGTCAGCACCCAAGGTGGCGGTAGCGGACGCCGTCCGGCCTGCCGACTTTGACCCGGGCAGCAGCACAACTCCGGCGCTGCCGAGATGACGCTCGATCAGGGCGCCGCGTTCGTCGTCGCCGATCGAGGTCAGGAGGCTGGTCCGCACACCCAACCGTGCCAGGCCGTAGGCCACATTGGCCGGGGAACCGCCGGGGTGCTCCACCGTGCCTTCCGAGGTGCTGACGACGTCGACGAGTGCTTCGCCAACCACAATGACGTCGGGATTACCGGCGTTGGAGCCGGAGCCAAGGGTCTGGAGCATGTGAACAAACTTTCGTGAAGCCGCACGCGGACCTGCCGCCGGGCAGGCAACAGGTCCGCGAACAGGGAATTGGTGGATAGGTTAAACGGTGGTCAGGCTGTGGCCGCGCCGGTCATGATGGCCACCGCGTCCGTCATGGTGTGCGACTTCGGGGTGATCGTGGCGGCGCACTTGCCCAGGCGCTGGATGTGGATCCGGTCCGCGACGTCGAACACGTGCGGCATGTTGTGGCTGATCAGGATGACGGGAAGGCCGCGGTCCCGGAGGTCGCGGACCAGTTGGAGGACCTGGTTGGACTCCCGCACGCCGAGTGCCGCCGTCGGCTCATCCAGCACCACCACCTTGGAACCAAACGCTGCCGCCCTGGCCACAGCCACAGCCTGGCGCTGGCCGCCGGACAGGTTCTCGACGGGGACGGTGACGTCCTGAAGCGTCGAAATTCCGAGGCGGGTGAGCTCCTCCTTCGCCTTGCGGCGCATGCCCTTGGTGTCCAGGACCCGGAACACCTTTCCGAGCGGTCCGGGCAGGCGCTCCTCGCGGCCGAGGAAGAGGTTGGATGCGACGTCCAGGGCGGGTGACACGGCGAGGTTTTGGTACACGGTCTCGATGCCATGGGCTCGGGCGTCCTGCGGCCGCTTGAAGTGCACCTGTTTCCCGGAGACGTGGAGTTCGCCGGAATCCGGGACTTCAGCGCCGGTGAGGCACTTGATGAGCGTGGACTTGCCGGCGCCGTTGTCGCCTATGATGGCCAGCACTTCCCCGGGGTAGAGGTCCAGGCTGACGCCGTCCAGGCCAACAACCCTGCCGAAGGTCTTGACCAGGTTGCGCGCCCTGAGGATAGGCTGCCGCGTTTCGGTGGCGGGGGATTCAAGCCCGGTGGAGGTCATGACTTCACCTTTCGGATCCACTGGTCGACGGACACAGCGATGATGATGAGGACGCCGACGGCGAGGGTCTGGAACAGCACGTCCAGCCCGGCCAGGGAAAGCCCATTGCGGAAGACGCCCACGATCAGGGCTCCGAGGAGGGAGCCCCAGACGGAACCGCGGCCGCCGAAGAGGCTGGTTCCGCCGATCACCACGGCGGTAATCGAGTCCAGGTTCAGGTCCACGCCCGCGTTGGGGCTTGCTGCGTTGGTACGGCCGATCTGGATCCAGGCGCCCATCGCGAGGACGGCGCCCGCTGCAAGGTACACGCTCATCAGGACCCGGTTCACGGGGATACCGGCCAGCCGGGCCGCTTCCTTGTCATCGCCCACTGCGTAGACGTGCCGTCCCCAGGCGGTCTTGCCCAGGATGAAGGCAACGGCCACGTAGAGCAGGAGCATCATGATCACGCCGGTCGAGATACGCACCGGGCCCACCGGGAAGGTGCTGCCCATCCAGGTGAGCAGGCCCGGCATGCTGGAGCCGCGGACAGTGGAACCGCCCGAGTACAGTAGCGTCAGCGCGATGAAGATGTTCAGGGTTCCCAAGGTCACGATGAACGGCGGGAGCCGGAACCTCGTCACCAGGAAGCCGTTGACCGCACCTGCTGCCAGCCCGACGACGAGTCCCCCCAGAAGTGCGAGCGGGCCGGGAACGCCGTTGCTGACCGCCAGTTGCGCCACCACCATCGAGGACAGGATCATCACGGCGCCGACGGAGAGGTCGATGCCTGCCGTCAGGATGATGAGGGTCTGAGCGATGGCCAGGGTCCCGACGACGGAAACCTGCTGGGTGATCAGGGAAAGGTTTTCGAACCGGAGGAAGCGGTCATTGAGGAGGCCGAACACCACCACTGCAACGAGCAGCACGATCGCCGGGCTCAGTGCCGGGTAGCGGTGCAGGACATTGCGGATCCGGCTCAGCGGGGTTTGGCGGTCGAGGAATTCTTCAGCCAGGTCCGGTCCGGTCACCGGAGGGCCTGCTGTCTGTTGCTTGGTCACGATTGCTCCTGTCACAGTCCGGACTTACTTGCCCCAGCAGATCTGGGTGGCATCAGTGGTGGTGATGCTCTTGATGCCGTCGGCGGGCTTGTCCGTGACCAGTTCCACGCCGGTGTTGTAGAAGTCCAGGCCGGGTGAATTTTCCGGCTTCTTGCCGGTCTTGGCGAGATCCACGATGGCCTTGACGCCCAGTTCGGCCATCTTCACCGGGTACTGCTGGGCGGTGGCACCGATGACGCCGGACTTGACGTTGTTAACACCGGCGCAGCCGCCGTCAACGGAGACGATCAGCACGTCCTTTTCCTTGCCGGCCGACTTCAGGGCCTCGTACGCGCCGGCGGCTGCGGGCTCGTTGATGGTGTAGACGACGTTGATGTTCGGGTTCTTGGCCAGCAGGGTCTCCATGCCGGTGCGGCCGCCGTCCTCGTTGCCTCCGGAAGCCTGGCTGCCGACGATCTCGTACTCGCCGCCCTTGCCGGCGGTGTACTTGCCGGTCTTGGCTTCGTCACCGTTCTTCTTGGCGTCCGCGGTGTCGATGCCGAGTCCGGAGAGGAAACCCTGGTCGCGGTTGTAGTCCACGGACACGATCTTGTCGTCAAACAGGTCCAGGAGGGCGATGGTGGCCTTCTTGCCTGCAAGCTGCGTGCCCGTCCATTTGCCGATCAACTCGCCTGCGGCGAAGTTGTCGGTGGCGAAGGTGATGTCGGCGGCATCGGCCGGGTCCGGCGGAGTGTCCAGGGCAATGACGAACAGCCCGGCGTCCTTGGCCTTCTTCAGGGCGTCAACGACGGACGGACCGTTGGGGGTGATCAGGATCCCTTTGTCGCCCTTGGAGATTGCGTTTTCGATGGCCTGGATCTGGGTATCCTCATCGCCGTCGGCCTTGCCGGCCGCGAGCTTGAGGTCCACCCCGTCGGACGCTGCGGCCTTCTTGGCGCCGTCCTGCATGGACACGAAGAAGGGGTTGGACGTGGTTTTGACGATCAGCGAGACACCGATTTTATCGGACGAGCTTCCCTCGGTGGATCCGCCGGCAGACGAGTTGCCACCGCATGCCGACAGGCTGAGGGCGCCGAGAGTCAGGACTGCTCCCATTGCGAACAGACGGGTGGCGGCGGTCCGCGGGGTGTTGGAACTCAACATTGAATCTCCTGTGTTAGGGCACTGTCCGTGCCTGACAACGATGTCAAACAAGAGGTAACCAGCATCACACTGTAGAGTCAAGTAAGAACCGATCATGAAGAGCGAGGTTGTGACAACGATGTCAGATCGTTATCAAGTAGAGATGAACAAAAGCCGGCCGACCATGCGCCACGTGGCCGCCCTGGCGGGGGTTGGCATCAAAACCGTCTCCCGGGTCATGAATGATGAGGCGGGGGTTTCTGAAGCCACGCGCCAGCGGGTCCTGGGAGCTTCCCGGCAGTTGAACTACCAGCTGGACATGGCGGCGGGAAGCCTAAGGCGGGCCGGCCGAAAGACCCTGTCCATCGGCTTGCTCCTCCCCAGCGTCGCCAACCCGTTCAGCAGCGAGATCCACCGCGCGTTGGAGGACACGCTCACGGCGAGGGGCATCGCGGTTTTCGCGGCAAGCATTGATGACGATCCGGAGCGGGAGAAGGCCCTGGTTGCTGCATTCCTCGGGCGGCAGGTGGATGGATTGGTGGTAACACCGATCGCGCGCAGTCAGGCGTACGTCATCCCGGAACACTCCCGCGACTTGCCGTTGGTCTTTATCGACCGCGAGCCGGTGGGGATCGAGGCCGACGCCGTAGTGACGGACAACGCAGCCGGCTCCGCGCGTGCTGCAGCCCACCTGCTGAAGCACGGGCACACCAAGGTGGCCTACCTTGGCGACCGCCCTGACATTCAGACCGCAAGGGAGCGGCGGCGGGGATTCATGGAGGAACTCGCGCGGGCCGGTGTTGCCACGTCAAGTGTCCAGGTCCGCGAGGGCCTCCATGATGAGGAGTTGGCCCGCCTGGCCGCGCATGAGCTCTTTGCCTCCGACAACCCGCCCACAGCCATCTTCTCCAGTCAGAACCTGGTGACCTTCGGCGCTATGAAGGCGCTCCGCGAACGGGGAGCCAGCCAGAAGGTGGCGCTGGTGGGCTTCGATGATTTCACGCTCGCCGACATGATGGACCCCGGAATCACTGTCATTGCCCAGCATCCCGAGCGGATCGGTAAACTCGCCGCCGAGCGGTTACTCGCCCGCATGGACGGCGACGACGACGCTCCCCAGACGTACGTCGTCCCCTCCGAACTGATCGTGCGCGGCTCGGGCGAGCTGCCGCCGTCGGACTGACCACAACAGAAAGAAGGAAATCCATGGCCAAAACCCTGTACGCCGAATTCACCGTTAAGCCCGGAAGCGAAGAGCGGGTGGCGGAGATGATGCGGGAACTGAGCGGGCACGTGCGCCGCGAACCGGGCAACGAAGTTTTCCTCCCGTATACCCGGGAGTCCAACCCGCGCGAGTACTTCGTCTTCGAGGTGTACCGGGACGACGACGCCTTCCAGGAGCACATCACCGCTGAATACGGAGCGAAATTCAATGCCGAACTGGCAGGACACATCGAAGGGGACGGATCGGTCCTGACCTGGCTGCAGCCGGTGGAATAGTGACGCTGGGGTCTCGGCAGGCCCAGGCACCGGACACCGGTGGCTGAGCCTGCCGAAGTCTACCCGGTAAGCCCCGGGCCTTCCCTCCGGCGTTGACCGCTTTGAGGGAGTCCAGGAACATGGCCTGTTTCATCGGGGTGGCAGTGAGCGACTTCAACTGTGCAACGCCGCCCTCGGCGAACAGCGCCACCTCCTTGGCCCCGTCGGCCGGGAAGACCTGATCGGTGATTGTCTGCAGGCCGCCTTGGGCGAATACCTCCACCGAGGACCTGTCGACATAGATCCGGAGCGTCACATTGCCTTGGGCATCCACCGTAACCGGCGCCGAATCGACCGATGTAAACAGCGGGTGGAAGCCGGCATTGCCCGAGTTCCCGCGGTCGACATAGACCTCTTTCGTGGCGGCGTCATAGCCGATGACCGTTGACGATGTTCCGTTCCCGAGTACGGTGATCCCGGACTTCGCCGCGCTCCCTGGCGCGAAAGTCACGTCGATCCGCTGCACATTTCCGGACGCCGGGGACGGCAGGACGTGGGTTCCCGGTGCGATGGCCATGCCTGCAGTGCTCCGGTAGCTGGGCGCCGACGCCAGTGAATCTACTTGCTTCACTGCCTGCTGCCTCAGCCGGGGGCCGTCCGGCGTTTGCGTCAGGCCGATCTCGCGTGGCAGGGACATGGCGCTTCGCCATGGGAAAGTGGGGATGCTGTTGGCGTAGTCCCAGTTGTTCATCCAGCCGAGCATCACACGCTTGTCCTGGGGCATGTTGCCGAACGAGACGGAGGCGTAGTAGTCGCGGCCGTAGTCCAGCCAGTCGTAGGTGTTGATCCGCGGCTGCGCCGGCCGTGGGGATGCAACGAACTCGTCCGCCAGGATGTGGCCCCAGCCGAAGCGGTTGTTGTCCACGATCCTGATCTGTGCTCGGCGGCCGCGGTATTCCGCGACGTTCCACGACGCCCAGTCCAGGACTTCACTGTTGGCGCCCGTCGCCGTGCGGACCACTTGGCCGTCGACGACGAGGTTTACCGTGGTTTCGTCGGACCGGGGCACCGCCGCCTGATCGGTCAGCATAACGTGGTCGAGCGTGAGGTGGCCCCAGCCGCCGGTTGCCTGGTCCACTATTCGGAGCCGGGCCTGCTTTCCGGCGAATTCGGAGACGTCCCAGCCCTTCCAGTTGAGCTGGCCGGCGTCGTCTCCTGCGAGGGTGCGAACGACGTTCCCGTCCACCAGCAACTGGGCCTCCAAAACCTGCCCGGTTTCGGGTGCACGGTGGCCCCCGCCGACCAGCAGGCTGATGTGGTTTCGCGTCACCGTGAATTCGGGAGAGGTGAGGGTGCCCTGCCGGTCGTCGCCCGGAGCGCCACCGGTTTCGAAGGTGTTGATCCGTTTGGCGCCGATGTAATAGTCACCTCCGGCCGTGGCGGGCTGGTACGACGGCGCGAGGTCACCGGTGCCGGTCCAGCCGGCTTCGGCGAGCGTGGTTCCATCAGGTACTTCGAAGCCGTTGAACAACAGGTCTCCAGGCGGGGGTGTGTTGTCCAGTTTGTCGGAGATCCGTGGGTGTTGGCCTCCGCCGACGAGGAAGTTGATGTAGTCGCTGTCCACCCTGAAGTCCGGGGAAGACATGGTTCCCAAAGGCCAGTCGCCGTCGTGGAAGGAGTTGACCAGGCCGGCGCCGGCGTATCCGCCCACGATGTTCTGGCCCGGCAGTGTTCCCGCTGCCGGTGCATCCCCGAATGGTCCGTTCTTCCAGTTACCCGGTTCATTGTTCACCGTCCAGCCGTTGTACGTGCCGTCGTTGAAGCCGGCGACGGGCGTTCCGGCCGGCAATGCATCACTGGGTTTGGTGGTTTCAGAGGTGAAGGTGGTGCCGTCGAACCTGCCCACGAAGTACTGGCCTGCCGACCCGCCTGCTACGCCGCCCGGGTTGATGTTGACCACCATGACCCACTTGACGTTGTTGGCGTCGCCATCCACAGCCAAGGGGAAGAGATCGGGGCATTCCCACAGCCCGCCCGTGACGTTGGCCGGCCCGAATTCGCTGAGCTGGTTCCAGTCCTTGAGGTTGGTGGATTTGTAGAGCAGTACTTTGTGGTCCAAAGCCTCGACGGCTGCCATCACCCAGTAGCCGCCGCCGTCGGGAGTGCCGTACCAAAAGACCTTCGGGTCGCGGAAGTTGGCGGAGTTCCGGTTGAGGACAGGATTGGCGCTGTACTTGGTCCAGGTCTGCCCGTCGTCAAGGCTGTAGGCCAGCGACTGGGCCTGCAACCCGCGGTGTGGCGATGCGTCCTTGTAGGCGCTGGTGTAAATCGCAATCAGGGGCGGGTTCTCTGCGGTCCCGAGACCGGATGAGTTGTTCTTGTCCACCACAACGCTGCCCGAGAACACGTCTTCCTGGTCGTCCGTGGCGATGGCCAGCGGCTGCTCCTGCCAGTGCACCAGGTCAGTGGAGGTGGCATGCCCCCAGGACATATTGCCCCAGGTGTTTCCGGAGGGGTTGTGCTGGAAGAAAAGATGGTAGACCCCCTTGTGGTAGACCATTCCGTTGGGATCGTTCATCCAGTTCTTCGCCGGCGAGAAATGGTACGCGGGCCGGTACTGCTCCTGCCCCAGGGTGCTCCCTGTGGTCGGGCCGGCGGGAGGATTTCCGTCCGGCTTTCCTGCCATCGCCGGTCCGGCCCCGGCCAAGGTTCCCGCCAGTATTGACCCGGTGAGGGTCAGGGCCGAAAGGATCCGCATACTTCTACTTTGTTTGCTGTGCATACTGCAAAGCCGCCCTTCGTCGCGCGCTTGGTTTGACAACGATGTCATACGAGAGGGAGCGTAAGTTAAGTCCAGAAGACAAGTCAACGCACTCTCCTTGAGTGATCAGTGGAGCACATCTACTCAACTGAAACCGTTTCTAGTACGGACCAATAGACACCGTTGTCACGTCCCTTTGCCGTTTCCCGATAGGTTGCTCGGCGGACTTCAGACAGCACAGGCAGGCTGGCTGCGGTGCTCAACCTCACGGCTACTTAAAGCGGCGACGCGTCCTAGGCTTGAGGCATGCCCCCAGCACGCCATCCGGCGGAACTCACCCCCCAACGCGACCCGCAGCGCCGGTTGGCGCTGCGGCCCTATGCCCGGGCGGTAGCCCAGGTACTGCGGGTCAGCTTCCGGGCCTCCGCGGGCGCGGTGGTCATGAAAGTACTCGGCTCCCTGATCTCGGCCGTCCTTCCCCTGGTGACCACCTACTTCGCCGCGCTCACCACCACGGCGCTGGCAGCCGCCTATGCCGGGGACGCCGGTGCGGGCCAGCTGGCCATCGTCTATGTGATCATCACCGCCGCGCTTGGCCTTTTCTGGGGCGCCTTCAACAGCGTGGACCGCTATATCCAGCAGCTGATGAGCTTTAAGGTGGGGGCCATCGTGGGCGACCAGATGTACGAGCGGTTCCTCGCCCTCGAGTTCTGGCGCTACGACGATAAAGAAACCGTGGATCTGTACGACCGTGCCAAGCGCTTCTCCGACTCGTACGCCCGGGTACTGGACCGCATTGCCGCGATTTTCACCCAGCTCGTCTCGGTCATCCTCGCCATCGGGGCACTGCTTCTGGTCAGCTGGTGGATCGCCGTGATTGTCCTGGTGGCCATCGTGCCCAGCGTGTACCTGCAGTTCAAGCTGTCGCGGGAGCAGATTGCCCACTGGAATACGCAGGTGGACTCGCGCCGGCAGCGCCGGATGATCGAACAAAACCTGCTTCGGCCCCAGCACATTGCGGAGATGCGCCTGTACGGCATCGTCGGCTTCCTGATGGACCTCCGCTCCCGCCTGCGCGACGCGGACGAGCGCCGGCGTCTTGATTTCCAGCGCCGCTACATCCCCAAGCAGCTTGCCGCGGACGCGCTCCAGTACGGCGCGGAGGTTGTCTCGCTGATCTGGGTGGTGGGCCAGATCATCACCCGCGCACAGCCGGTGGGCCAGTTCCTCTACGTGCAGCAGATCGTGAGCCGGGCGCTGTCCACGGCCAACAACCTGGTGTCCTCCCTCAGCTCCATTGACGAGGACCTGGCCAACCTCAAGGACTACGAGCTGTTTATGGCGTTGCCGGTGCACTCGGAGCATGCCCCGCCGCTGCTGGAATCGCCGAAAACGGTTGAGCTTAAGGACATCCGCTTCACCTACACGGGCAGCGACATCGAGGTGATCCGCGGCATCAGCCTGACCATCCGCGAAGGCCAGCACATCGCCATCGTGGGGGAGAACGGCGCCGGAAAATCCACGCTGATCCGCATCCTCGCGGGCCTCTACCGCCCGGATTCCGGGCAGGTAATGCTCGACGGCGTGGACCTCGCCGCCGTCGACGTCACCTCCTGGCACCGGCATCTGGCAGTCCTGAGCCAGGAGTTCCTCAAGTACGAGTTCGCTACGGCGGCGGAAAACATCTACTTCGGCGACGTCGACTCTCCGCGGGACGACGACCGCATCCGCCGCGCCGCCGGGGACGCCGAGGCGCTGGACTTCATCAACAAGCTCCCCAACGGGCTGGACAACCACGTCAGCAACTGGATGGAGGATCCCCGCGGGCGCAAAGGCAGTGGACTGTCCGGCGGCCAGTGGCAGCGGCTGGCGATGGCCCGGAACTTCTACCGGGATGCCTCTTTCATGGTGATGGACGAGCCCACCTCGGCCATCGATGCCCTGGCTGAGCACCGCATCTTCACCCGTCTTTTCGCGGACCGGAGCAGCACCATCATCGCCATCAGCCACCGCCTCGCCACCATCGAGAAGGCGGACATCGTGTACATGCTGGAGGACGGCCGGATCGTGGAGCAGGGAACGCACAAGGAACTGGTGTCGTTGGGCGGCCGCTACTTCCGCATGTTCGAATCCCAGCTCACCGTCCCCACCGGCGACCGGGCCTCGCACGCCCTGCCAGGGAACCGCGCCGGGGTGGGCCCAGTCGAAGGGGTATAGCTTCCTCCGCGGCGGCACGTACCCGGGCGGGCGATGCGTCCGCCTGGGATAACCTAGACCAGTGACTTACGAGATCGAGATCGGCCGTGGCAAGCGTGGGCGTCGTGCCTACTCCCTGGATGACATTGCAATTGTCCCTAACCGTCGTACCCGCGACCCCAAGGACGTCTCCGTCACGTGGCAGATCGATGCCTACCAGTTCAGCATGCCCGTGATCGCAGCCCCCATGGACTCGGCAATGTCCCCGGCAACAGCCATTGCCCTGGGCAAGCTCGGCGGCCTGGGTGTGCTGGACCTCGAAGGGCTCTGGACCCGGTATGAGGATCCCCAATCCATCCTGGACGAGATCGGCGCACTCGAGGACGAGGTCAACAGCCCGGCAGTGACGGGCCGGATGCAGGAGCTGTACAAGGCGCCCATCCAGCCCGAGCTGATTACCTCACGGCTGGCTGAGATGCGGGCAGCCGGAGTGACGGTGGCCGGCTCCCTCACCCCTCAGCGCACCCAGGAACACTACAAGACGGTGGTCGCTGCCGGCGTCGATATCTTTGTTATCCGCGGCACCACCGTCTCCGCCGAGCACGTGTCCAAGGACCACGAGCCGCTGAACCTCAAGCAGTTCATCTACGAGCTGGACGTTCCCGTCATCGTGGGCGGCGCGGCCGGCTACACCCCCGCACTGCACCTCATGCGCACCGGCGCGGCCGGCGTGCTGGTGGGCTTCGGCGGCGGCGCCACCACCACTACCCGCCGTGCCCTGGGCATCCACTCGCCCATGGCGTCGGCCATCTCCGACGTCGCAGCCGCGCGCCGCGATTATATGGACGAGTCCGGCGGGCGGTACGTCCACGTGATCGCCGACGGCGGCATGGGCACCTCCGGCGACATCGTTAAGGCGATTGCCATGGGCGCGGACGCCGTGATGCTGGGCAGCGCCCTGGCGCGTGCGGAAGAGGCACCCGGCAAGGGCTGGCACTGGGGGCAGGAGGCGCACCACCTGGAGCTGCCCCGCGGCGACCGCGTCAACGTCGGAACGGTCGGACCCCTTGAAGAGGTGCTTTTCGGACCCGGCCACCACACCAACGGAACGGCGAATCTCGTTGGTGCCCTGCGCCGCTCCATGGCGACCACCGGCTATTCGGACCTGAAGGAATTCCAGCGCGTCGACGTCGTCGTTTCCCCCTACTCCGGGAACTGACCCAGGGGGCAGCAGCCCGAACCTTTCCCGCCCTGCCCAAGCGTGCCGCAACGAAGTAGTGTGGTTCCACACCGGGACTAGCGGCAGTGGAGGCGTTCAATGAAGAGTTTTCCTGACAACGGCGGAGCCTTGGGACCCGCAGCCAGGGAGGCCGCGATCGGGCGGCTGAGGTCGACGGCCGAGCCCGGCCAGGAGCTGGACATCCTCATTGTCGGCGGGGGCATCGTGGGCACCGGAGCTGCCTTGGATGCCGTCACCCGTGGCCTGGACGTGGGCATCGTGGAGGCGAGCGACTGGGCGGCGGGAACCTCTTCCCGGTCTTCCAAGCTCATCCACGGCGGACTGCGGTACCTGGAAATGCTCGACTTTGGGCTTGTGAAAGAGGCGCTGCAGGAACGCGGGCTGCTGCTCTCCGAACTCGCGCCCCACTTGGCCCGGCCCGTGCCCTTCCTGTATCCGCTGACCAAACCCTTCATCGAGCGCCCCTACGTCGGCGCCGGAATTGCGCTGTATGACGCCATGTCGGTCTCCAGCGGGCACAGCAGGGGAGTGCCGTTCCACAAGCACCTCACCAAACGCGGAACACTGCGTGCTGCGCCAAGCCTGAAGGATGACGCCTTTGTGGGCTCCATCCGGTACTACGACGGCCAGGTGGACGATGCCAAGTACGTCGCCAACCTCATCCGCACGGCTGCCTACTACGGTGCCCACGCTGTAAACCAAATGGCCGTGGTGAGCTTCCTGCGCGAAGGTGAACGGGTGGTGGGCGCCAAGGTGGTCAACCACGAAGACGGGACGCAGTTCAACATCCGCGCCAAGCAGGTCATCAATGCCACCGGCGTCTGGACCGACGAAACCCAGGCGATGGTGACTGAACGCGGCCAGTTGAAAGTGCGTGCCTCCAAGGGCATCCATCTGGTGGTTCCGCGCGACCGCTTCCAGTCCACCGTGGGACTGATCCTGCGCACGGAGAAGTCGGTGCTGTTCGTTATTCCCTGGGGCCGGCACTGGATTATCGGCACCACGGACACCGACTGGCACCTGGACAAAGCCCATCCCGCCGCCTCCAGCAAGGACATCGACTACATCCTGGAGCACGTCAACACGGTCCTGAAGCGTCCGCTGACCCGCGAAGACGTGGAAGGGGTCTACGCCGGCCTGCGCCCGCTGCTCGCCGGGGAAAACGACTCCACGGCCAAGCTGTCGCGCGAACATGTGGTGGCACATCCGGTGCCCGGCCTGGTGGTGGTGGCCGGAGGCAAATGGACCACCTACCGCGTCATGGCCAAGGACGCGGTGGACGAGGCCACCCGGACCATGGACGAACGGGTCCCGCCCAGCTGCACGGAAACCATCCCCCTGCTGGGCGCGAGCGGCTTCAAAGCTGCCTGGAACCGGCGGAACCGAACGGCCGAGGAATCGGGGGTGCACGTGGCGCGAATAGAACACCTGCTCAACCGCTACGGCTCCATGACCCCCGAAGTGCTGGCCATCATCAAGGAAAACCCTGCCCTCGCCGAGCCCATCCCCGGCGCCGATGACTACCTGCAGGCTGAGGCGGTATACGCTGCGACCCATGAAGGCGCCCGCCACGTCAACGACGTCCTGACACGCCGGACCCGGATCTCGATTGAGGCGTGGGACCGCGGTGTGGCAGCCGTTCCGGTAGTCGCTAAACTGATGGGTGACGTCCTTGGCTGGAGCGACGCCCAGCGCGAAAACGAGATCAGGCACTACGTTGCACGGGTGGAGGCGGAACGCCTGAGCCAGCAGCAGCCGGACGACGAATCCGCAGACGCCGCCCGGCTGGGCGTGGAAGATATCGTGCCCTTGCGCTGAGGGGCCCGCCGCACCAGCTCCTCACTGAAGGGATACGCCTTGGCGGAACCACTTGACCGGTACGATGCCGACCTCACCACCCCTGACATGGTGATCCTGGAGCTGGAGGCAACGGACAAGGCAGACGCCGCCACCCAGCTCGCCGAACGCCTTTACGCCGCCGGCCGCGTCTCGGACCTGCCCGGATTCCTGGAGCACGTCAACGCCCGTGAACACCAGCTGGCCACCGGGCTGCCGGGCGGCATCGGGCTGCCCCATGCCCGCAGCGAATATGTCTCCCGCACCTCGATTGCTGTGGGCATCGCCAAGTACGGCCACGCCCTGGACTTCGGAGCCGCGGACGGCCCCGCCACAGTGATCCTGCTGATCGCTACCCCTGCCAGCTCGTTCTCGGACCACCTCGAAGTCCTGGCCACCCTGGCCCGTTCGCTGTCCAAGGAGTCCTTCCGCGAATCGCTTCGGCGCGCCTACGACCCCGAAGTCATCTCGGAACTCATCAATTCCAGCCTGGTGTTTTTCGACCACTGACGTCACGGCCACAGTGCCTGGCGTTTAGTTGTTCTACAGCGGGACGAAGTACGGTTAAGACGTGTGGAAAACAGCCCTTAAACCCCGGTGGATCGCAGGCTTTGTTTTTGCGATCGTGATCTCCGGGGTCTTCGTGCTGCTCAGCCAGTGGCAGTTCGGGCGCTCCACCCAGCCGGAAGCGCCGGTCAATCCGGCCGCCGAGCAGGTACAGCCCCTCACCGGGACGCTTCAGCCTGGGGACTTTTTCCACGGAGCCGACGCCGACCAGATGGTCAGTGCCCAAGGCACCTACGATCCTGCCAAGCAGGTCCTGGTGCCGGGCAGGCTGCACGACGGCAAGACGGGGTACTGGGTGGTGTCGGCCTTCGCGGTCTCCGGCGCGCCCGCCCTGAGCGGTGCTGCCGCCTCCCCCCAGACGTGGGTCCCGGTGGCCCGGGGATGGGTGGCTGATCCCGCTGACGTCGGAGCGCCGCCGTCGGGCGTTGTTGAACTCACAGGACGGCTCCTGCCATCCGAGGCACCCTTGGCCGGTAGGGCCGCTGCGCCCGGGCAGGCCACCGCGGTTTCCGTGGCGGAGCTCATCAACTACTGGGAGGTCAGCAGCTATCCCGGCTTTGTGGCCGCCACCGCCGAGGTGGCCAATGGCGTGGACGTCAGTGCCGCTGCGGTGCCGGGAGACATCCTTCCGCTCCAGATCGGTCCGCAGCCGCCCGCCCAGAAAATCAACTGGCTCAACCTCTTCTATTCCCTTGAGTGGGTTGTCTTCGCCGGCTTCGCGCTCTTCATCTGGTGGCGGCTGGTCAAGGACGACTACCACCGGGACCTCGAAGATGCCCTTGACGATGGGGACGGCGATACTCGCGCCGAACCACACCAGCTCCAGCAACCTGAACAGAACCAGCAAAAGGTACAGCCATGATTGATCCCAAACCGGCCAGCCCGGCTGGAAGCACCAACACAGCCGCAGGCAAAAACACAGGCGGCAAGAAGCGCCGCTTTGGTGGCACCGAGGCCCAGATCCGGTCCGCCCTGAAGTTCTACAAGGTGCTGGCCTACCTCACGGGCACCATGCTGCTGCTGCTCTGCGCCGAGCTGATCGTCAGGTACGGCTTCGGGCAGTACCTGTTCGCCGGCGGCACCAACGCGGTCACCGGCCAGCCGTTCGGCTTCGGCTTCGCTGACGCTGAACCCCAGGGCGTCCTGGGCGGAGTCAACCTCTCGGTGGCCGTCCTTATTGTCCACGGCTGGATGTACGTGGTGTACCTGATCTCCAACTTCCGGCTGTGGTCGCTGATGCGGTGGCCGTTCCTGAAGCTGGTCCTGCTGGCACTGGGCGGTGTGGTCCCGTTCCTGTCCTTCATCGTGGAGAAGAAGTTCCATGCCGAGGTGGAGGCCGAGCTCGCAGCCAACCCCCAAGCGCCCCAGCGGTACTGATTCACGGCTGAAGGACCTCCAGGCCAGCGTTGCCGGGCGGCAGGACGTCTGCTGCGTCACAGCGCGGCTTCTCAAGGTGCGCCGGTGCAACGGCGCCAAGTAGGCTATTACGGTGACTACTCCCACTGCATCCCAGACTTCCCAGAAGCCGGTGCTGGTTGTTGACTACGGTGCCCAGTACGCGCAGCTGATTGCCCGCCGCGTCCGGGAAGCAAATGTGTATTCGGAAGTGGTTCCGCATACCTACACAACCGAGCAGCTCCTGGCCAAGAACCCCGCCGCCATCATCCTTTCCGGCGGCCCCTCCAGCGTCTATGCTGACGGCGCTCCCAGCGTTGGGGCCGACCTGTTCGAAGCCGGTGTTCCCGTTTTCGGCATCTGCTACGGATTCCAGGCCATGGCCAATGCCCTGGGCGGCAAGGTGGACAAGACCGGTCTGCGGGAGTACGGCTCCACCGAAACCACCATCCTGGGCGAGGGCCGCTCAGTCCTTGAGGGCATGCCGCAGCACCAGAAGACCTGGATGAGCCACGGCGATTCCGTCCACGAGGCGCCGGAGGGCTTCGAAGTGCTGGCGACGACGGCGGGTGCTGAAGTGGCTGCCTTCGCCAACGAGGAGAAGGGCCTCTTCGGTGTCCAGTGGCACCCAGAGGTCAAGCACTCCGCCTACGGCCAGCAGGTGCTTGAGAACTTCCTGTTCAAGGGCGCCCGGCTGGAACCCAACTGGACCACCGGCAACATCCTTGAGGAGCAGGTGGAGCGCATCCGCAAGCAGATCGGCGATGACCGGGTCATCTGCGGCCTGTCCGGCGGCGTGGACTCCGCCGTCGCCGCTGCGCTTGTCCAGCGTGCTGTCGGCGACCAGCTCACCTGCGTGTTCGTGGACCACGGGCTGCTGCGCGAAGGCGAAGCTGAACAGGTGGAGCGCGACTTTGTTGCCGCCACCGGCGTGAAGCTCTATGTCGCCAACGAGCAGGAACGCTTCCTGTCCGCCCTGGCCGGTGTCAGCGATCCGGAGACGAAGCGCAAGATCATTGGCCGAGAATTCATCCGGGCCTTTGAAGAGGCGGAACTGGCCATTATCGCCGAGGCTGCCGCGCACGGCGAGAAGATCAAATTCCTGGTCCAGGGCACCCTGTACCCGGACGTGGTTGAATCCGGCGGCGGAGAAGGCGCTGCGAACATCAAGAGCCACCACAACGTGGGCGGGCTCCCGGAGGACCTCCAGTTCGAGCTCGTGGAGCCGCTGCGCGCCCTGTTCAAGGACGAGGTCCGTGCCGTGGGCGCCCAGCTCGGCCTGCCGCAGGAGATCGTTGGCCGCCAGCCCTTCCCGGGCCCCGGACTCGGTATCCGCATTGTTGGCGAAGTCACCAAGGACCGGCTGGACCTGCTGCGCAAGGCGGACGCGATTGCCCGTGCCGAGCTCACCGCAGCCGGACTGGACAACGAAGTCTGGCAGATGCCCGTGGTCCTGCTGGCCGACGTCCGCAGCGTCGGCGTTATGGGTGATGGACGTACTTACGGCCACCCCATCGTGCTCCGCCCGGTCTCCTCTGAGGACGCCATGACCGCGGACTGGTCACGCCTGCCGTACGACCTCCTCGCCAGGATCTCCAACCGCATCACCAACGAAGTGGAAGGCGTCAACCGCGTGGTGCTCGATGTCACCAGCAAGCCGCCGGGAACCATCGAGTGGGAATAGCAGCATAAGTGGTGGCCGGCCTCCGGTGATGAGGCCGGCCACTGCTGTTTCATCCCCTAATTCCTCGGCAATTTAGCGTCCGCCAGTGTTGCGGTCTCTCAGTCCGGCGCCGGAGCGGCTACTCTCGAATCTATGCCGGTATGGTCCAGGGCGTCACGCGCAAGCGCAGAAAAGAAGGCAGTAGTGTCAGTTGGTCAAGGCCACCCGGAAGGCTCCGAGGAGCTCCGTAAATGGCTGTCCGGGCTCAAACCCGTTACCGGTGCGGACACAATGCTGCGCTTCACCAAGACGCCCGAAGGCTCCATCGACCTGACCCACGCCCACCCCTCCGGCCTGGCCCAGTTGATGGCGGGGCGCCGGACCAGGCTCTCCACCCTCATCCGGGACCGCCAGCAGTACGTGGTGGCCGCCCGGGCTTCCCGGAACATCCGGTCCAAGATATTTGAGCTCGCCAATGACCGCGGCATCGATGCCGGCTACCTCTCGGCCGGCACCGTGGTGTGGACCTCCGCTGTCGGCGGCAAACCGCAGCGCATCTCCGCGCCGGTCATGCTCACGGCGATTTCCCTCACGGTCCGTCCCGGCGAGGACGACTACGAGCTCCAGCTGACCGAGCAGGCGCACATCAACCCTGCGTTGGTGCGGCACCTGAAGAACATCCACGGCATCGTCTTCGACGTCAACGCCGTCACCCGGCTCGCCTACAGCACCGCCCGGTTTGACCCGCAGCCCGTGCTGGACAAGCTGGCTGCCCTCATCCGGCCCATCCACGGTGCCGAGGCACAGCACAACCTCCTGGTGTCCACCTTCGCGGACCTGTCCGGGAACCTGGACGACCCCTGGATCAACGACACCAACCCCATCGTCTCCGCACTTGCCACCGCCGCCGGCGGCGAAGTGGTGGACGTCGAGGACCCCGATCCCAAGCGGTTCCCGCCGCTGGACAGCAGGCACCCGCGCGACGAGATGCTCCTGCTGGATGCCGACGTCGACCAGCAGTACGTTATTGACGCCGCCCGTGCGGGTGATTCCCTGGTGGTCAGCAGCCCGCCGGGCACGGGGCAGACGCAGACCGCTATCAACACCATCGGCGCCCTGGTGGATGCCGGAAAGACCGTCCTGGTGGTGGGTGACCGCCGTGCCAGCCTCAATGAAGTGTCCGGCCAGCTGGAGACCCTCGGTCTTGAGTCCATCCTGTTCCAGTTGTCCGGAAACGTCACTCCCCAGCAGCTGAAGGGGCAGCTTGTCCGGGCGATTGTCCGGAACGAAAAATCCCTGGAGCCCCAGCTGGGGAACCTGCACACCACCCTGACCGAGCACAGGCACGCCCTGATGGACCACGTGGCGTCACTGCACAACGTCCGGCAGCGCTGGGGCTGCTCGCCGTACCAGGCCATGCAGTCACTGGCTGAGCTGACGTCGATCCACCCAGCGCCGGCCACCACCGTCCGGCTCAAGCGAAGCGTCCTTGACAGCATCCGGGACCGCGACGAGCTGGCCGAACGGCTCCGACGCGCGGCAGAGCTGGGAAGCTTCAGCAAGGCTTCCACCACCAGCCCCTGGCACGGCGCCCGGCTGCTCACGCGGAAGGAAACAGAGGAAGCGCAGGACCTGGTCCGGTCCGTCGAAAAGAGCCTGCCGGCCCTGCGTGAGCGGATGAACGCCGTGGCAGAGCACGCCGAAATCCGCCTGGGCGCATCTTTTGCCGAATGGGGCGAACAGCTCGAGCTCCTGATGGCTGTCCGGGGAAGCCTGGACAAGTTCACTCCGGACATCTTCGACCGGCCCGTCACTGACCTGATTTCCGCAACCGCGCCGTCAGCCTGGCGCCGCGAGCGGGGCATCGAAATGACCTCCATGCAGCGGTCGCGCCTGCGCCGCGTTGCCAAGGAATATGTCCGGCCGGGCGTGCACATCGCCGACCTCCACAGCTCGCTGGTCCTGGTGCAGGAACAGCGCGCGCTGTGGGCGGGCTACGCCACCACCCAGCGCCACCCTGCGGTTCCGTCCGGGCTCGCCGGGATCAGTGCGATGTACCGAGCCCTGGATACTGAGCTGGCACAGCTGGGCGAGGCGCTGCGGCATACCGAGGCCGGCGGTGACCTGTCCGGTGTGCGGTACGAGGAGCTCATGGAGCGGCTCGAGCGCCTGGTGGCGGACACTGATACCCTCAAGACCCTGCCCGAGCGCACGCTCCTGGTCGAGAACATGCGCGAGCACGGGCTGGGTGAACTCCTGGCCGACCTGGCGGAGCGCGAGGTGCCCGCCCATTCGGTTGCGGCAGAACTTGAACTGGCGTGGTGGCAATCCGCCCTCGAAGCCATGATCAGCGGCGATGACTACCTGGCGATGTCCGACGGCGACGCCCTGAGGCAGCTTGAGGCCGAATACCGGCTGGCGGACAACGCCCACATCGCCAGCGGTGCAGCGCGCCTTCGCTGGGACCTGGCCGAACGGTGGCGGGCTGCCATCGCCGCCCATCCCCGCCAGGCCGATCTGCTGCGGAGCCTGCTCAAGGACGGCAGGGTGTCACTGCCGGCACTGACTGCACAGGCGCCGGACCTGATCGGGACCCTGGTGCCGGTCTGGAGCGTCAGCCCCTACCTGATGACAGGCCTCCTGCCCGCAGAACAGCATTTCGACGCTGTGGTGATCCTGGATTCCGAGGCAACGTCGCTCCAGGCCGTGCTGCCGTCCATCGCCCGCGCCGGCCAGGTCATCGCCTTCGGTGATGCCATGATCGCCAGCCCCCGGACCTTCACCGTGGGAGTGGAGCGCCTGGCGGCAGGGGAGACGGCCCACCAGCGGGTGGAAAGTGCCTTCAAGGCATTGTCCGCAGTCCTTCCGGTGTGGCGGCTCAACTTTATGTACCGCGCGGTGGACGAGGACCTGGTCCTGCAGCTCAGCAGGAACTTTTACGACGGCGGCCTTCGCCGGCTGCCCGAGGGCCAGTCCGCCACCGGCCTGGACCGCGCGCTCCTGGTGGAGTACCTGCCGGACGGCACCGGACTTCCCAGCGCAGACCATGAAGGCGTTGAATCGGTGGTGGCCGAGGTTAACCGTGTAGTACAGCTGGTATTCGAACACGCACGGACCCGTCCCCGAACATCCTTGGCAGTAGTCACCGCCAGCCTGCGCCATGCCGCCAGGATCGGCGAATCCATCCGGCTGCAGCTGCCGAACCATCCCGGCCTGGCAGGATTCTTCGGCGCCGGACCGGAGTCCTTCCGCGTGGTTGACCTGGAGCGGGCCCAAGGCCTGGTGCGGGACCACGTCATCTTCTCCCCGGGCTTCGGCCGCACCCCGCACGGCCGCGCACTGCATAACTTCGGTCCGCTCTCCGCAGAGGGTGGCCGGGAGAAGTTTGCCCTGGCCATGACCCGGGCCCGCCGGTCCATGCATGTGCTCACGTGCTTCCGGCCGGAGGACCTGGACCATACCCGCCTGACGCACGGCGCAGTGGACCTGTACTCGCTGCTGGACCGCGAGATCGCCGGCAACACGGACCTCGGAACTCCCGCTTCACGCGCTGCCGCCAGCGAGCAGGCCCTTGGCGCCGATCCGTTGGTGGCTGACCTGGGGGACAGGCTGCGGGCACGCGGGGCGCGGGTGTGGCACCAGTACGACGGCGCCATCGACGTGGTGGCCGCTGCCGACCCGCTGGGCACCATGGGCCAGGAAGACGCAGACCTGCCATGGCCGGTTGCCATCGAGTCCGACGGCACCGAGCAGTACCGCACCATGAGCGTGCGTGAACGGAGCCGGTTGCGGCCCCAACTGCTGGAACGCCTCGGCTGGCGTTACATGCCGTTGTGGACCATCGAGGTATTCACCGACCCGTCCGCCTGCGCAGACCGAATCGCCGGATACCTGGGCCTCGAGCGGGTTGTCCTGCCGGGCCGGGCAGATACGTCAACCGGGTTCCTGGACGACGACGTGGACCAGGCCCTCAACGGCATCCATGCCGGAGAGCAGCGGTCCCGGCGTGGTAAAGGCGCAACCCTTTACGTGCCCGGCGCGGACCAGGACCACCTCCAGGGACATCATCAGGACGGCAAGGAGGCGGTCCCCGTGGCCACCGAAGACCAAAACAGTGACGCCGTGCAGCAGCCGGCCGCCCCGGCCGACAATGCGCCGCAAGACGGACAGGCCACGGACCAGGATCAAAGCCTGGAGCCGGTCCAGGGACAGGACCGGGACCAGGACAGGGGACAGGATCAGGAGCAGCACAGGGGACAGGGCCCGGTGAAGGACCCGGGACAGGCCGGCACGCACGGCATCCTGCCCACCAAGGCTGCGGAAGACGATCCCCGGCGCTGGGGCGACGCCGAAGACGACCACGATGCCTGGCTGAAGGAACAGAAGCCGCCGCACTGGGGCTAAGAGCCCGAGGCCTGCCGCCTGCCAATGCGCCGCGGCGCGGCCGTCAGCTTCTCGGCCGGGACACACACCGCTACGGGCCCACCAGGACGAAGAAGAGTTTCCCCTGCGTTGAGGCGCCAGCCAGGCGGGCGGCCTCTTCGGCGCTTGCCGCCACCACGATGAGGCCGTCCGTTTCGGCAGTGCCCAGCCATTGCCCGCTCTGCCCGCCCTTGCCCGAGGTCCACAGCACCGGTACCGCTGCTGCCAGGACTTCGGACGGCGCCTGCTGGTCGAAGCCGTTGGCCGCCGTAAGCACCACGTTGACAAGCTGCCCCGGCGAGACGAGCTGGATGGATGACGGGTCCGCCATCCGAAGGGGCACCGCGGCTGAACCCGGAGGCGTGCCGGCCAGCAGCCCGGGACCGAGCAGCTGGGCGTCCGTCAGCAGCTGGCCTTTGCGCAGCGGTGCCGCCAACTGCTTCCCGGCCAATCCGCTTTCCTGGTCCAGGAATCCTGGAGCCACCATGTCCGGCGGGACCTGCACGCGCGTGATGTCGGACGGTGCCATCGCCGAGCCCGCAGGGAGGTCCCGGGCGGCAGCAATTGCGGTAACGGTCTGGAGGGGTGCGGGAGTGAGCTGATGGACGGTGATCGCGGCGGCCACGGACAGCAGCAGGGCCACAGCCAGCCGGCGGTTCCGGCTCAGCCATCCGGCAAGGCGGGAAGCAGTTGACCGGCGCACGGAGGCACGGGGGTGCCGGGTGGCGGTCAGATACCGGGACTGGCCCCTGTTGGCACGGAGAAGGCCAGGACGGAGAAGGTTTGCAGGCATGCGCCAACGCTAGGGCCGGCCGGACTGCCGGCGCCAGGCGCGCGGCGCGCTATGTGGACAAACCGGACGGCCGGCGTCGAGCGGTCCTGGCGGACGGCGCTTAGCTGGCGGCGGCGGCCGGAGTGGACGCGGCAGGTGCCGCGGCCGGAGCCGGCGCGGACGGTGCGGCAGGAGTGCTGGCTGAGACGGTGCTCCCCTTGGAGTCCCGGGAATCGGTGCGGTAGAAGCCGGATCCCTTGAAGACGACACCCACGCTGTTGAACTTCTTGCGCAGCGTCCCCTGGCATTCGGGGCACGAAGTCAAAGTGCTGTCCGAAAACGACTGGACGATGTCGAAGGCATGGCCGCAATCCTTGCAGGCGTACGCGTACGTTGGCACTGGTGCTCCTCCTCTTGGGCAAAACGAGAGGTCCCGTGCTGCCCGGTCGGAGGTTCCGTCCGTTAGCAGTCGCAGGGCCTGAGTGCTAATTCTATCATCTCCGCGGGGCCGGGAAACAGTACTAGCCGTGCCCTCCCAGGGCCTGGAATCCTGACGGCGCCAGGACGGCTGGGATGGGACGGTCGAACTCCTCCTCGGGAATCTGCCCCGCCGGGAGCAGTTCCTCGTCGTAAATAACGGCGGCCAGCGGAATATTCTTCCCGGCCGTGGCCAGGTGGCCGAGGAACTTGTCGTAGTAGCCCCCGCCCTGGCCGATCCTGTTGCCCGTGACATCCACTGCGGTGGCGGGGATGAAGAGGCCGGCGGCCGTTGCGGCCACGTCCGGCCCGTGCCGCTCACCCCTGGGCTCCAGGATCGGCGCAAAGCGGCTCCGTTCGAAGCCGGCATCAGGGTCCCAGAAGACCCAGGCCAGTTCCCGGCCCGGCCCGCACACGGGGAGCAGGACTCTGTGACCGTTGTTATGGAGGGTGCTGATCAGCGGAAGCGTGGGCGGTTCCACGCCCACGCCGAAGTACACGCAGAACGTGGCGGGCGCTCCGCCGGCCAGAGTGTCGGCCCACGCCGCACCGTGCCGCGCCAGGGCAGCGCCTGCCGCCTCGAGCTGCGGGGGCGTCAACGCTGCCCGTCGTTGGCGGTGGGCACTGCGGATGATGTCCTTGGCAGCCTTGGCGTCCTGCAGCATGTCCGTTCCTCCATCACTTGCCGGTATGGCCGGCCGCTTTAGCCGCGCGGCGGGCCACCCTTCAATAATTACTGATTGCTTGACGCTGACGTTAGATTAGTCGGGTGACTACCAGTAACCCGAGAGTTCGCAAAGCCGTCATACCAGCAGCCGGACTCGGCACCAGGTTCCTGCCCGCCACCAAGGCCATGCCCAAGGAAATGCTCCCCGTCGTGGACAAGCCTGCCATCCAGTATGTGGTTGAGGAAGCCGTTAGCGTCGGTCTCAACGACGTCCTGATGATCACGGGACGGAACAAGCGTGCCCTGGAGGACCACTTCGACCGCGTTCCGTCGCTGGAGTCCACTCTCGAGGGCAAAGGCGACTCGGAAAAACTGGCGTCCGTGCAGGCCGCCAGCAACCTGGGTGACATCCACTACGTCCGCCAGGGTGACCCGAACGGCCTGGGCCATGCGGTCCTTCGTGCCAAGCAGCACGTCGGCAACGAGGCCTTTGCCGTCCTCCTGGGCGATGACCTCATTGATGCCCGCGACGAACTCCTGGCCACCATGATTGACGCCCAGGCCAAAACGGGCGGCTCCGTCGTCGCCCTCATTGAGGTTGAGCAGTCCCAGATCAGTGCTTACGGCTGCGCCGACATCGAGGAAATCGACGGCGAGGGCTACGTCCGCATCAACCGCCTGGTCGAAAAGCCCTCCCCGGAGGAAGCTCCTTCCAATTTGGCAATCATCGGCCGGTACGTGCTCCACCCCGCCGTGTTCGAAGTGCTGGAACGCACCGCCCCGGGCCGCGGCGGCGAAATCCAGCTCACCGATGCCCTGCAGGAACTCGCATCCACAGGAGGTGAGGGGAGTGGTGTTTACGGTGTGGTGTTCCGGGGACGCCGTTACGACACCGGCGACAAACTCAGTTACCTGAAAGCCTGTGTCCAGCTCGCCATCGACAGTGATGACCTCGGTCCCGGCCTCCGGGAATGGCTGCCCGGTTTCACTGCCGGCCTGTCCAAGTAGCCCTGTGCGCCCCGGCCCTATCTGGCCCGTTACCCTGGAGTGCGGCGACCTTGTCCTGAGGCCCATCAGATACCGGGACAAAAAAGAGTGGATGGAAGTACGCGCCCGGAACAGCGAATGGCTGGCGCCGTGGGAGGCCTCCAATCCGGATCCTGGCGGGGGATTGCCGGACTACCGGCAAATGGTCCGTTCGCTCAACGCCCAGGCTGCCCAGTCCACCGCCCTTCCGTTCGTGATCACCGAGCGCATACCTACGGCCAGGAATCCGGTGATCGTGGGGCAGTTGACGGTTTCCTCGATCGTCTGGGGGTCGGCCATGATGGCGACGCTGGGGTACTGGGTGGACCAGACGCGGGCGGGGCAGGGCATCGCGCCCACTGCAGTGGCGCTGGTGACGGACCACTGTTTCAGGAACCTGGGCCTGCACCGCATGGAGATCAATATCCGCCCCGAGAACGGGCCCAGCCTGCGGGTGGTGGAAAAGCTCGGGTTCCGGGATGAGGGATACCGGCCGCGCTTCCTGCACATCAACGGCGAGTGGGCTGACCACCGCACCTTCGCATTGACCTCCGAGGAGGTCCCCGGGGGCTTGTTGAAACGCTGGCTGGCATCGCGGCCTTCATAAATCCAATCATTTGCAACGGCGCCACGACACACCGTGGCTAATGCGGCTGCAGCCGTGCTGTTGCTCATACGGTTTTGAGTGTGGACTTCCCCCTTAGCAGCTCAGTGATCCTTGTGGTTGCCGTTGTGCTCTGGATTGTATGGGTTGCCCCTTACGTCCTCCGGAACCGCCGGCACCAGTTCCAGGCCGCCGGCGACTTCCTGGCAGACACCCCTGCCGAGGACGTGCCGGACCCGCGAGCCGGAATGGTTTTTAAGGTCGCCGCCCAGCAGGAGAAAGTAATGGACACCAGGAAGAGCGCCGGATCCGCTGTGGCGTCAGGCAGCACCGCCACAACGGGCCAGTTCAGGATCCGGTACGGCCGCACCGCCATTGCCGCAGTAGGGCTTCTATCCCTGCTGACAGCGTTCGTTTCCGTTGTGCTGCTGGCCTTTGGGCTGGGCAGCCCTGCCCTCCCGTTGGCGTGCACCGCCCTGACCGTTGCAGCAGTGGTGCTGCTCAGGAGCCTTGCCGTCCGGGACCGCAAAGCCAAGGTTAACGCCGCTTTCCGCTCCGCGATGTCTGCCCCTGCCACAAAGCCCGCGGCCACGCACGTTCCGCCGAAGCCCGAGGCTGCGCCTGTGCGGCCCGAAAGCCCCCTGTTCGACGCCGAGGCTGACCGTCCAAAGATTAAACCCCTGACGGCGGTGGAACTTCGTGAGGCGGCACTTGCCGTTGCGGTAGCCGCCGGCGACACCAGCGCCGTGAAGACCGCGCCGGGAACCACGTGGGAGCCAGTGGAGGTTCCCAAGCCGGTCTATGTGGAGGCGGCAAAGGCGGAACGTCCCGCCCCCGAACCCCTTGAACTGCCCGAGGCGCCCAAGGCCACCGGCAAGCCGTCGCTGAAGCAGGGCGCCGCCGGCGTCCCCGCCGTACCGGCCGCCGAAGCGCAGCCGCTCACCAAGGCGCAGAGCGCGCTCAGCAATCTCGACGACGTACTGCAGCGCCGCCGCGCGTGATTCTTTGCAGAGGCGGCCGGGCATTCCGGCCGCCTTTTGCGTGCCAGTTGGCATTGGGCGCGGAAAATTTGTAGCCTAAGGTCACCGGTGCCGCACCAGCAGCTGCAGGGCGGCTCGTTCCGGGGTTATAGCTCAGTTGGTAGAGCGCTTCGTTCGCATCGAAGAGGTCAGGGGTTCGAATCCCCTTAGCTCCACAGGTTCCTCCACCCGGGCCTACAGCCAGCCCTTCTTCTTGAAGATTGCGTACATCGCCGCGGCCGTGGCTGCCATCAAAACGATCGCCATGGGGTAGCCCAGGGCCCAGTGGAGTTCGGGCATGTGGTCAAAGTTCATGCCGTACACCCCGGCCACGAAAGACGGCGCGAAGAAGATCGCGGCCCAGGAGGAGATCTTCTTCACCTGCTCGTTCTGTTCTGCGCTTGCCTCGTTCTGCCGGTTTGCGGTGAGCGTGCCGTCCAGCGTCAGGGCGTTCTGCAGCAGGTCGCGGAAGGAGTCTGCCCGGGAGATGACCCGCTCCACGTGGTCCTCCACGTCGCGCAGGTTGTGCCGCAGCTCGGTTTCCACATCGTACTTTTCGAAACCCCGCTTGAGCTGGTGCATCATGTCCGGCAACGGGTGGATGGCGCGCTGGAACTGGATGACCTCGCGGGCGAGTTCATAGATCCGCCGCGATACCGCGGTGTCCCCGCTGAAAAGCTGGTCCTCGATTTCGTCGATGTCGTTTTCAAGCCCCGCGACCACCGGGGCGTAGTCATCCACCACCCGGTCCAGCAAGGCATACAGGACGGCCTCGGGCCCGTGCCGCAGCAGGTCGGGCCTGCCCTCCAGCCGCTGCCGTACCCGTGCCACTCCCGCCGTCTCCGCGTGCCGGACGGTGACCACGAAGTTCTTGCCCGTAAAAATGTGCAGCTCCCCGAATTCCACCGTTTCCGTGGCATCCAGGTACCGGGCAGGCCGCAGGACCGTGAAGAGGTTGTCTTTGTAGCGTTCGAGCTTGGGGCGCTGGTGTGCTGAGATAGCGTCCTCCACCGCGAGCTCATGCAGGCCGAATTCCGCAGCCACCGCCGACATCTCTTCGGCGGTAGGGCGGTACAGGCCGATCCAGGCCATTCCCCCGTGCTCCGCCAGTGTCTCAAAGGTCTGTTCCAGGCTGTCAGGTTCAGCGTGCCGGACACCGTTGACATAAACGGCGTTGTCGATAATGGTCATTCTGGAAATCCTAGCCCTCAGCCGCTGCGCCGCCGGCCCGGGGAGCCTTGGGTAGAACGTGTTGGCCGGCCGCGGACGCCTTGGCCAGGCCGCTGATCAATGGTTCGGTCCGGTAGGGGATATGCGTGTGCAGCGCCAGTACGGTTTCTGTCCGGATCACGCCCTTGATCCTGAGCACCTGGCGCAGGGCAGCCTGGAGGTTATGGGTATCAGTGGCGACCACCCGGCACCAGACATCGCCGCGGCCCGAAATTTCGTGCACTTCCAGCACCTGCGGAATCAGCCGCAGGGCAGCCACCACCCCGTCCAGTTCGCGGTGGGAAACTTCGATGGTCACAAACGCCACGACGTCGTACCCCACGGCCTCGAGGTCCACCTCCCGGCCGCCGGCCCGGAGTACCCCTGCCCGGAGCAGGCGCCGCACCCGTGACTGGGCGGTGTTCCGGGCAACGCCGAGGGAATCGCTGAGGTCGCCAATTTGGATCCGGGGATCCCTGATGAGCTCCAGGAGGATTTTCAGGTCAGTGGCGTCCAGATTGTTCAAATGATCACTTTCCGTCATGAGCGCAGCAGTATTTTGATGATCGTGCTCGATTCTTACGGTCACAGCCGCTCGATAGAGCAATCATGACCCACCCTAGAGCTACCAGTATCCATCCGCGCCGGGCTCCCACAAGGACCACCTGCCGCGGAAGCAGCAAAGGCGGCACAAATGACGGTCTTCAGCGAGCTTCGCATGCGTCCGGCCAGGCCACCACCGCGGGGTGGGACGCATCCACCACCGCACGCCTGGTGCTGGCCGGCGCCGTCATTTTCACGCTCCTGGTGGGCGCCAACCTGGCCACACCGCTGTATCCCCTGCTGCAGGTCCAGCTGGGGCTTTCCCCGCTGGAGGTGACGGCGGCCTTCACAACGTACGTCCTGGCGCTGGTGGCCGTGCTTATGCTGGCGGGCCACTGGTCCGACCACATCGGACGCAGGGCCGCCCTCATCCTGGCCGTTGTTGCCGGCCTTGCAGGCGGCTGGCTGTTCGCCGGGGCACACACCCTGGCCGCGCTGTGCGCAGCACGTGCACTGCAAGGAGCTGCGGTGGCCCTCGCCACCGGCGCCAGCGCCGCAGCCCTGCGTGAGTTGCTCCCCGCACGGCCGGAATGGGCCTCCCGCTTTACACTGCTGGCATCAGCCGGGGGAGTGGCGGCAGGCCCGGTCATCGGCGGGCTGCTGTCCCTCCTTCCCGGTGCCACGTCGGCGCCGTACTATGTCCATTCCGCGGTGCTCGCTGCGCTCCTGGTCCCGCTGTACACGCTGCGGGCCCGCCCGGCCATCCAGCCTCCGGCGGGACCCAGGCCCCTGCAGCTGCTGGCGCCGCGCCGTCCTTCCGTGACGCGGGACGCGCGGGGGGCATTCTGGCTCGCTTCCGGCGTCGGCTTCCTCAGCTTTGCGGTCTTCGGTTTCTGCCTCTCGCTGGCGCCCGGCTACTTCGCCCGCATCCTTGCCGTGGAGAGCCGCCCACTGGTGGGCCTGCTGGCCTGCCTCACCCTGGCCGCTTCGGCGCTCACGCAGCTGGTCACAGCCCGCGGCCGTTTCGTGGTGCCTGGCGGCCTGGCGGTCCTGGGCGCTTCAGTCCTCCTGCTCGGCGCGGCGGGGGCCTGGAACAGCGCCGCACTGCTGGTCGCGGCGAGCTTTGCAGCAGGTGTGGGACAGGGGCTCGCTTTCCGCACTGTTTTTAATGACGTGGCCGGACGCGTGGAGCCCGCCCGGCAGGCCCAGACCATCAGCTCGCTGTACGTCATCACCTACCTGGGCAGCGCGGTCCCGGTGCTGGGGCTCGGCTGGGCTTCCGGGGTATTCGGCCTCGAACAGTCCGTTACAGGTTTCGTGGTGCTGTGCGGTTCAGCAGCCTTCATCCTCGCGGCCCTTACGCTGCGTCCGGCAGCGCGAAGCCAGGATTAGCCGGGCTACTCCGGCAGCGGCCCGTGGTTGCCTTGGATATGTTCGAACACCAGCGTGGTTTCCGTGTGCCCCACCACGGGGTCAGTGGCCAGGTTGTCCAGCACCCAGTCCCGCAGATCCTCCGTTGTGGCCACGGCGATGTGCAGCAAGTAGTCCACGGAGCCTGACGTATGGAACGTGGAGAGCACCGCCGGCAGGTGCGGAACACGGGCCGTGAAGCGGTCGATCTGGTCCCGGTCGTGGGCCCGAAGCCGCACGGCGACCAGGGCCTGCACGGACCTGCCGATCGACGAAAGGTTCAGCTTGGCCTCATAACCCTGCACGATGCCCCGCTCCGAAAGCGCGCGGGTCCGCATGAGGGCAGTGGACGGAGCGATGCCCACCAGTTCAGCGAGCTGCTTGTTGGAGATGCGTGCGTCCTCCACCAGGGCCGCCAGCAGGCGCTCGTCGATGGCATCCAGGGGCTCCAGATGCATCCCCGGCCTGACGTTCCTGGCATTCGTGCTCACGGCGCTCCTCACAGTGTTCCTGCGTTCATCCTAGACGCCCCGGGGCGTCGTTCAGGCGGCTGCGCTTCTTGCCCGTGAATGGACTGCTTCCTCTGGATGGACGACGGCGACGGTCGCCGCGGTGAGGCAGGCAAGGATCATGACGGCGGCCGCCAGGGCGTTCCAGCCAAGGGACTGGAAGAGCAGGCCTCCCGCCCAGCCAATAATGCTGGACCCGAGATAATAGGCGAGGTTGTAGAGCGAGGCCGCCTGGGCCCGGCCCGTGCTCGCAATGGCCCCCGTCCAGCCCGCGCCGATGCTGTGTGACGCAAAGAAGCCGCCCGTGAAGACCACCAGCCCCGCCAGGATCAGCGGCAGCGACGCCGTCAGCGTGAGGGCGAGCCCCGCCGTCGCCAACGCAAGCCCGGCGAGCAGCACCTTGCGGCGCCCGAAGCGCATGGTGAGCCCCGCCGCCCAGCGGGAGGTGAAGGTCCCGGACAGGTACGCCAGGAACATCAGGCTGACTACGCTGGCCGGCAGCCCGAAGGGATCGCAGGACAGCCGGAACCCCAGGTAGTTGTATACGGCCACAAACCCGCCCATCATCAGGAAAGCCTGGACGTACAGCGCGAGCAGTCGGATGTTGCGCACATGGCCGCCGAGGGTTCGGGCGGCCCCGCGCAGTCCTGGCGCCTTGGCGGCCGTAAACCCCCGGGCCCGGGGAACAAGCACCAGGAAAGCGACGGCGGCAAGGGTGGCGAGGACGGAGACCGACAGCGCAGCGGCGCGCCATCCCCACAGTTCCCCGGCGGGCCCGGCAACGAGCCGCCCGGCCAGACCGCCCAGCGTGGTGCCGGCAACGTAGCTTCCTGCGGCGAGCGCGGCATGGGCTTTGGTGACCTCTTCGTTCAGGTAGGCAATGGCGATGGCAGGGATGCCGCCAAGGGCCATGCCCTCGAGGAGCCTCAGGCCCAGGAGCAGGGGGAAGCTGGTGGACAGGGGCACCAGCAGGCCCAGGACCGTGGCCACCGTGATACCCCAGGCCATGGCCTTGACCCTTCCTATCCGGTCCGCCAGGAAGGACCAGGGGATCACAGTGACCGCCAGGCCCACAGTGGCCAGCGAGATGGTGAGCGCGGCCTCGGCAGCGGTGATGTCCAGGTCCGAGGCCAGGATCGGCAGGACAGCCTGGGTTGAGTACAGCTGGGCAAAGGTCGCTACGCCGGCGAAGGCGAGGCCGAGGATGATCCGGCCATACGCCCTGGACCCTTTGGCATGCCCGTCCCAGCCGGCGTCGGAAGCGTGGGGACCGGGGCGGGGGACACTGCGCTGCATCCGGCAAGCGTAGCCCCGGCCGGACTGAAGCCTCCAATGCATCTTTTATGCAAGACTCATAGCAAATCCGGAACAATCTCTCCTTGTTGAGACCGCAGCCAGGAGGCCCTGATGGAGCCCGACCATAAGCAGCTGGTGCAGCTTCTTCCGCTCCTGCCGTTGCTGTCCGAGCTGGGCCGGACGCAACATGTCACCGGCACGGCCGAACTCCTGGGGGTACCCCAGTCGACGGTGAGCCGGGCGTTGTCGCGGGCCAGCGCCGTCGTCGGGACTGAACTGCTGGTCAGGGACGGAAGGGGAGTGCGCCTCACCCCGGCCGCCCGCTCCCTGTTGCCCTACATCGAGCGGGCTCTGGCGGAGTTCCAGGCCGGGCTGGATCTTGTCCGCAACGATTCGGACGTTGTCCGGGGCCGCATCCCGGTGTCCTTCCAGCACACGTTCGGTGAGTCCACGCTTCCGCTGCTCATCGGCGCTTTCCGCAGCCGGCACCCCGAAGCGGTTTTCACATTGACCCAGGGAGCGCGTGATACCTGCCTGGCCCAGCTCGCGGCCGGTGAATCAGACCTGGCACTGACCGCACCTGTCGCTGCCGAAGGGCGGAACCTGATGTCTGCCCTGCTGTACCGTGAGCCGCTGCGCCTGGTGGTCCACCACACGCACGCGCTCGCAGGGCGCGCGCTGGCTTCGTTGGCGGACATCCGTTCGGAGCCGTTCGTGGCACTGGGTCCCGGGTACGGTATGCGGTCCCTCACCGACGCAATGTTCCGCGAAGCCGGCTACCGGCCGCGGATCGCTTTCGAAAGCCAGGACACGCATACAGTACGGGGCCTGGTTTCGGCCGGACTTGGGGTGAGCATCCTGCCTCCGGGCGGGGATGCTCCCGGACGGTGCGTCAGCGCCGATACCGGCAACCTGGGCTGGGTGGAAGTACCACTGGACTCGCCCCGGGCCTACCGCGACGTGGGCCTGAGCTGGCGCCAGCGGAATCCTGGGCTGGAACCCCTTGGCGTCAGGCTGTTCCGCGAACTGGTCCTCACGGAGGGGCCCGGCCTGCTGGCCGGGCTGGTCCAACGGCGGTCCCGGGTGCATGGCGGCAGCGACCAGTAATGTTGTGACGTGACGAACACCGAAAACTCCAACGCCCTGCCCGCCGATCCTTTGGCCCCGCCCTTCAGCGCCCCGCGCGGGGTGGTCATCGGCCTGGATATCGGCGGGACCAAGACGCACGGTATCCGGTTCGAAGACGGCATCCCGGTGGCGGATGAATCTGCGGGCAGCTCGAACGTGCAGAACGTTACCCGCGACGAGGCCGCCCGCAACCTTGCGAGTTTGTTTGCGCGGATTGGCGGCGCTGGTGTTTCCCATGTTTACGCCGGGTCCGGCGGCATCGACACCGAGGAGGACGCTGCCGCCCTCGCTGCGCTGATTGAACCGCACGTCCCCGGTGCGCAGATCACAGTGGTGCACGATTCACGGCTGCTGCTGGCTGCCGGCCACGCCACCACCGGTGTGGCCGTGATTGCCGGCACGGGGTCGGCGGCGTGGGGCAGGAATGCCGGCGGCGGTGAGGCCAGGGCAGGCGGCTGGGGTTACCTTCTGGGGGATGAAGGCAGCGGTTACTGGCTGGGGCGCGAGGCGGTGCGGCACAGCCTGCGGCGGATGAACCAGGGCCTCCCGGTGGACCAGCTCACCGCCGCCCTGCTGCAGTCCTGCGGAGCGGAGCACCCGAACCGGCTGATTGCCTTGTTCCATTCCCCGGACACCGGCCGCCGCTTCTGGGCGCAGCAGGCCCGGCACGTGGTGGAAGCGGCAGCG
The DNA here is from genome assembly GCF_059091705.1 of Arthrobacter sp. Ha26. Lineage (NCBI taxonomy): Bacteria > Bacillati > Actinomycetota > Actinomycetes > Micrococcales > Micrococcaceae > Arthrobacter > Arthrobacter sp. Ha26. Next base: position 175,136 of record NZ_JBNHGX010000001.1, on the reverse strand, counting down.
GCCGGCCATGAAGCAAGCCAGGAATGCCTGGAGCAGGCAGGCAAGGACCTCGCCGCGCTGGCACTGCAGGTACTGCGGCAGCTGGGCATCCCGGGCCCGGTGATCCTGGGCGGCGGACTGGGCATGAACGTGGCGCCCCTGCAGGACGCTTTCCGCCGGTCCCTGGCCGACGGCGGGGTGACAGACGTGCGGGTCCTGGACCAGGATCCGGTGTTCGGCGTGCTGCAGCTGCTGGCCGAACAGGCCTGAGTGCCTACACGGCCCTCTTGCGCGGGGTAAGCCGCACGGCGGGCAGCGGGGGAGCGGGAATCCGGCCCGCCTCGGCGCCGGCGTCAGGGCCGTGGCCCAAGACCAGCCCGTACCGGGCTGCCGCGGCCTTCGCAGCGGGCATGGCGGCCTGGGCTTCCCAGTCGTCCCGGGCCTGCTCCACTTCCTCGTGAGTGCGGCCCACGAAATTCCACCACATCAGCAGCTCCTCCTGAAGGGGCTCGCCGCCGATCAGCAGGAACCGGGTGCCCGGCGAGGCCTCAACCTGCAGCTCCCGGCGGCCGATGCCCAAGTAGCCCAGCGGTCCCGGCGGGATCTCCTGCCCGTCTACCGCCAGGCCGCCGTCGAGCACCAGGATGCCATGCTCAAAATGCTCATTCAGGGGAATTAGGGCGCTGCCGGCGCAGGAGACCTCTGCCCCGACGATGGGCGAGTACATCGTGGCCGGGGAAACCACCCCGCCCAGTTCCCCCACCATCACGGTGGCGGTAAAGCCCTCGCCGGTTAACGCTGGAAGGTCGCGGTGCTGCTCGAAGGCCGGCTGCCGGTGCCGTTGCCCGTTCGGCAGGGCCACCCACAGCTGGAGCCCGCGCTGCAGCGGCAGGACGCCATCGGCAGGGAGCACGGCGAACTCGGAATGGGAGACCCCATGCCCGGCCGTCATGATGTTCAGCTCGCCGGGACGGACAACAACGTCGGAGCCCACGCTGTCCCGGTGGCGAATCGTCCCGGCCAGCGGCCAGGTGACGGTCTGGAGTCCGATATGCGGATGCGGGAGCACGGACATGGCGGTGCGGTCGGGGCCGAAGCTGTCCAGGAAGCACCAGGCCCCAATGGTGGGCAACCCGCGCTGCGGCAGTGTCCGCTTCACGTTCATGGCCCGCACGCCGCCCAATGGCACTTCCCGCTCCGGCCACAACTGCAGGCACGGGCCCGAACTGCCTTCCGGGCTCGCCGGCGGGCAGACTTCCTGCTGGGGGGATACTTCCAAATTGGTCACCTCCCCACTGTAGGCCGGGTTGGTTCCCCGCGGTACGCCTTGCAGCCGGACACCTGCGCCGCCGAGCGTAGGCCCATCCACCGGCGCCGCGGCTCCGAATGGTCACAGTGTGGATTCCTTTGCCCGAAATGGGGGGTGATGCAGGTGTTGCCCGGCCCGGTTTGGGTTACCGTAACTATCAGCGTGCTGTGACAAATTTCCGGTGCTTTCCGAAGCCGTCCAACAGAACAGGTAAGTCCGCACCATGGACCAGGCCATGATCGAGTTCCAGAGCGTCACCAAGCAGTACCAGGGCGGGCAACCGGCCGTGGACCAGCTGACCATGTCCATCAGCAAGGGCTCCATCACCGTGTTTGTGGGACCCTCCGGCTGCGGAAAAACTACCTCGCTGCGCATGATCAACCGGATGGTGGAGCCTACGTCCGGCGTCATCACAGTCGGCGGCGAGGACGTCACCGCCGTACCGGCGCCGCAGCTGCGCCGCTCCATGGGATACGTCATGCAGTCTTCCGGCCTCCTGCCGCACCGCTCGGTGCTGGACAACATCGCCACAGTGCCCAGGCTCAATGGAGTATCGAAGGCCGAAGCCCGCAAGCGTGCGGAGGAACTGCTCGACGTTGTTGGCCTGGCCAGCGCACTGGGCAAGCGCTACCCCTCGCAGCTCTCGGGCGGCCAGCAGCAGCGCGTGGGCGTTGCCCGCGCCCTGGCCGCGGACCCGCCGGTCCTGCTGATGGACGAACCCTTTAGCGCAGTGGACCCCGTGGTCCGCGACGAACTGCAGCAGGAGCTCCTGCGGCTGCAGAAGGACCTGGCCAAGACCATCGTTTTTGTCACCCACGACATCGATGAGGCCACCGTCCTGGGCGACAAGGTTGCCGTTTTCGCCACCGGCGGGAAGCTCGCGCAGTACGCCACCCCCGAGGAGATCCTGCGCGCGCCGGCAAACGATTTCGTCGCCTCCTTCGTGGGGCGGGACCGGGGCTTCCGGCACCTGGGATTCACACCGTCCGACGGCGTGGCCCTCCACCAGGTGCCAACCCTGGTCCGCGAAGCCAGCGGCGCCTTTGATCCCGGCCCGGGCTCGGGCTGGCAGCTTGTGGTGGATGAGGCAGGACGGCCGCTGGGCTGGACCGGCCCGGGAACCGGCACGGGAATCATCCCCGGCGGGTCCCTCTTCCGCCCGGGGGAGAGCCTGCGCCGGGCACTGGACGCGGCGTTGTCCTCGCCGTCGGGCCTCGGTGTTGCCGTGGATTCCGAAGGCAGGGTGCTCGGCGTCGTCAGGGGCGGGGAAGTCCTGGCCCTTATCGAAGAGGCGCGCCAGGTCCGGCAGGCAGCGCTCTGATGGACTGGTTCCTGGCCAACACCGGCATGGTCCTGGAACGGGCCGGCCAGCATCTGGTGCTGGCCCTGGTCCCCATGGTCCTGGGCCTGGTGATCTCCATCCCGCTGGCCCAGCTGGCACGGCGCCACCCGGTACTCCGGTCGGTGGTGCTCACGGCCTCCTCGCTGCTCTACACCATCCCCTCGCTGGCACTGTTCATCATCCTGCCCACCATCCTCGGCACCCGGATCCTGGATCCGCTCAATGTGGTGGTGGCCTTGACCATTTACGCGGTGGCCCTGCTTGTCCGGGCTGCCCTGGATGCCTTCGACTCAGTGGACAAGGACGTCAGCCAGGCCGCCGTCGCCATGGGCTACAAGCCCCTGTCCCGGTTCCTGAAAGTCGACCTGCCCCTGTCCCTGCCCGTAATGTTCGCCGGACTTCGGGTGGTGTCCGTCAGCAACATCTCGCTGGTCAGCGTGGCAGCCCTGCTGGGCGTCGGTAACCTGGGCATGCTCTTCACCGACGGCCTGCAGCGGGACTTTGTGACCGAAGTGGTGGTGGGCATCGTCGCCATCCTGGTCCTTGCCCTCCTGATGGACGCCATCCTGGTCCTGCTGGAGCGGATCCTGACCCCGTGGGAACGGGCCGGGCGGGGCAGCCGGCAGCGGTGGACGACTGACCCGGCTGAGGCTGCCGAGGCAGCGCTGCGGTTGGCTGAGCCAAAGACCGGGGGAGGAGCAGCGTGAGCAACGTCTTCACCGATACCTTCGTGTGGCTGGCCGATCCCCTGCACTGGACCGGCAGTGCCGGCATTCCCGCCCGACTGACCGAACACCTGCAATACACCGGACTCGTGATGCTGATCGCTTCCGCCATTGCCGTCCCGGCAGGCCTGTATGTGGGGCACACCGGAAAGGGCAGGGTGGCGGTCGTGGCCATCGCCGGTGCCCTGCGTGCGCTGCCCACACTTGGCTTGCTGACGCTGTTTGTCCTGCTGGCCGGAATCGGGCTGATGCCGCCCATCTGGGCGCTGGTCATCCTCACCGTGCCGCCCCTGCTGGCGGGCACCTATGCCGGGATTTCCAGCGTGGACCGCAACGTGGTGGACGCAGCCCGCGCCATGGGAATGACGGAACTGCAGGTCCTGTTCCGGGCAGAACTGCCCAACGCGCTGACGGTGATGTTCGGTGGTTTCCGCACCGGTGTCCTGCAGGTGATCGCCACTGTCTCCGTGGTGGCGTACATCAATCTGGGCGGCCTGGGCAGGTACCTGTTCGACGGGCTCGTCCTCAGCGACTTCCCGCGGATGCTGGGAGGGTCGCTGCTCATCGCAGTGCTGGCCATCGCCGTCGACCTTGCCCTGTCCCTTTTCCAGAGGCTGTTCCTGACCCCAGGGCCCTCGAAGCAATCCCACCGCGGCCAGCAGGCCACGGTCGACCGCACAGACCCCGTCCTTGCGGAGTCTGTGGCACAAGGAGGTAAATCATGAAAGAAAGCCGACCACAAGGCCTCGGCAGGCGGACATTCGGTGGCTTGGCTGCCGGAGTTGGCCTCGCCGTGGTGCTCTCCGCCTGCGGTGGCGGCTCGTCCGATCCGCTGAGCAACGCGCCCGCCAGCAGCGGTACCGCTTCCGGGGGCGCAACCTCGCTGGTGGTCGGTTCCGCAGATTTCCCCGAGAGCCAGATCATCGCCGAACTGTACGCCGGGGCACTGAACGCCGCCGGTGTCACCGCCACTACCAAGCCGAACATCGGTTCCCGCGAGGTGTACTTCAAGGCTGTCCAGGACGGATCGGTGGATGTGGTTCCGGACTACACCGGCAACCTGCTGCTGCACGTGGACAAGGAAGCCACCGAGATATCGGCGGACGATATCGCCAAGGCCCTCCCGGGTAAGCTGCCCGATGGCCTGGCGGTCCTGGACGCGGCCAAGGCCGAAGACAAGGACGCCATGGTGGTCACCAAGGCGACCGCCGAGAAATACCAGCTGAAATCCATCGAGGACCTCGCGAAGGTCTGCAGCGAGATCGTGGTGGGCGCCCCGGCCACGTTCGCCGAGCGCGCCTACGGGCTGCCCGGGCTGAAGAAGAACTACAACTGCGAGCCCAAGAAGCTGGAGCCCTTCAGCGACGGCGGCGGTCCGGTGACGCTCAAGGCCCTGCTGGAGGACCAGGTGCAGGTGGCGGACATCTACACCACCACGCCGTCCATTGCGGACAACGACCTCGTGGTCCTGGAGGATCCGAAGAACAACTTCATCGCCCAGCAGGTCATCCCGCTGTACAACAAGGCCAAGATGACGGACAAGGCCAAGGAAGCGCTCAACTCCGTGTCCCGGATCCTCACCACCGAGGACCTGATCAACCTCAACCGTGCTGTCAGCGGCAGCCAGAAACAGGGGGCCAAGGAAGCTGCCGCGGCCTGGCTCAAGGACAAGGGCATCGTTAAGTAGCAGCTGCCCTGCTGTGCCCGTACGACGGCGGCTGCCGGACTTGTGGAAGTCCGGCAGCCGTCGTCGTACTGCTTAAAAGGCCGCACCGCCGTGTGGCTGACGTCTCAACGGCAACACATCCTCACTGTGGCATATTTGATGGATGGCAGAATTCAAGCAGTCCACAAAGCTTCACAACGTCCTTTACGACATCCGTGGACCGATTCTTCAGGCCGCCCAGCAGATGGAGGCAGAGGGGCACCGCATCCTCAAACTGAACATCGGAAACCCGGCGCCGTTTGGATTCGAAGCGCCGGACGCCATCCTGGTGGACATGATCCGCCACCTGCCGCATGCCCAGGGCTACAGTGACTCCCGCGGCATCTTCTCGGCCCGGACTGCTGTGTCGCAGTACTACCAGACCCGCGGGATCCAGAACATCCATGTGGACGACATCTACCTGGGCAACGGCGTCAGCGAGCTCATCACCATGTCCCTGATGGCCCTGCTGAACGACGGCGACGAAGTCCTGATCCCCACCCCTGATTACCCGCTCTGGACCGCCTCCGTGGCGCTGGCCAGCGGAAAACCCGTACATTACCTCTGCGACGAAGACTCCGGCTGGCAGCCCGACCTTGATGACATGGAAGCCAAGATCACGCCGCGGACCAAGGGAATCGTGGTGATCAACCCGAACAACCCCACCGGCGCGGTGTACCCCGAACAGACGCTGAAGAAGATCGTGGCACTGGCTGAGAAGCACGGACTGGTCATTTTCGCCGACGAGATCTACGAAAAGATCCTCTACGAGGACGCAGTCCACGAGAACCTGGCCAAACACACGGGCGACCACGTCCTCTGCCTGACCTTCAGCGGACTGTCCAAGGCGTACCGGGTGTGCGGCTACCGGGCCGGCTGGATGGCGATTTCCGGTCCGAAAAAGGAAGCAGCCGACTACCTGGAAGGCATCAGCCTCCTCGCGAACATGCGGCTTTGCGCCAATGTCCCGGCCCAGCACGCCATCCAAACGGCACTTGGCGGCTATCAGAGCATCAACGACCTGATCCTCCCCGGGGGCCGCCTGCTGGAACAGCGCAACAAGGCCTACGAGATGCTCAATGCCATCCCCGGCGTCAGCACCCAGCAGGCAAAGGGCGCCCTGTACCTCTTTCCCCGGCTGGACCCTGAGGTCTACCACATCCGCGACGACGAAAAGTTCGTCCTGGACCTCCTGCGTGAGCAAAAGATCCTGGTGTCCCACGGGCGCGCCTTCAACTGGGTACGGCCGGACCACTTCCGCATGGTCACGCTGCCCAACGTCAAGGAAATCGAAGAAGCGGTGGGGCGCATGGGGGACTTCCTAAGCAGGTACCAGGGGAACTAGCCTGTGGTCACGGGCGCTTAGGGCCCGGGACACTTCGCGGAAAGGAATCCCATGGCCAGCGTCGTCCATTTCGATCAAAACCCCTCCGAAACCCTCCGGGCCGGGGAGGGATTTTCCCTGGCGGACGTGGATCCCGACTCAACCCCGGGCTACACCGGCGGCAAGCAGGACGGTAAGGCCCTCCTGGCTGATCTGGACGACGAACTGGCCGAGCTGCAGGAGAAGCTGTTCGCCGAGTCACGTTTCGGCGGCCGCAAGCGGATCCTGCTGATCCTGCAGGCCATGGACACCGCGGGCAAGGGCGGCATCGTCAACCACGTCATGGCTGCCATGGACCCGCAGGGTGTGCAGTTCAAGGCATTCAAAGCCCCCACGGATGAGGAGAAGTCCTACGACTTCCTGTGGCGGATCGAGAAGGAAGTGCCGGCAGCCGGCATGGTGGGTGTTTTCGACCGTTCCCACTACGAGGACGTGCTGATCCACTGGGTTCACGGTTGGGCCACCCCGGATGAGATCAAGCGCCGCTATGTAGCCATCAACGAGTTTGAAGCCCGGCTTACGGAGTCGGGCACCACAGTGGTCAAGGTGATGCTGTACATCAGCGGCGAGGAACAGAAGGCCCGGCTGCTGGCCAGGCTGGACAACCCGGCCAAACACTGGAAGTACAACCGCGGCGACCTCGATGAGCGCGCGTTCTGGGAGGACTACATGAATGCCTACCAGGCGGCCATCGACGAAACAAGCACGCCGGTGGCCCCGTGGCACGTCGTCCCGGCCAACAAGAAGTGGTATGCCCGCATAGCCGTCCAGCAACTGCTGCTGGGAGCGTTGTCCGGCCTGAACCTTGCCTGGCCCAAGGCTGAGTTCGACGTCGATACGGAGCGGGAGCTGGTTGCCCGGTCCTGAATCGGGAGCCTACAGCGGCTGGTCGCGTGCGGCCGCCAGCCGTTTCCTGGCGCCTTCCAGCCATTCCTCGCAGCGGGCGGCCAGCGCCTCGCCCCGTTCCCAGAGAGCCAGGGATTCCTCAAGGCTGGCGCCTCCTGCTTCCAGCCGGCCCACCACGGCTATGAGCTGCTCGCGGGCTTCCTCATAGCTCAGCGCTGCGACGTCGTTTCCTGGCGTTGGCTCACTCATGCGGGTTCTCCGGTTTCCGGTTGCTGTTCAAGTGTGTGCACGGGCTCATGAGTGCCGTTGGAGGTGGCCCCGAAGCGGCCTTCGGCCACGCGGACGGAAAGGGGCGTTCCTGCGGGCGCTTCCGCCGGGCGGCGGACCACGGCGTGCCCTGCGCTGCTGCGCCTTGCTGCCTGGGGACCGGCAAGTTCGACGACGGCGTAGCCCCGGTCGAGTGTCTTCTGCGGTGACAGGGCGCGGACCTGGGCTTTCAGGTGCTCCAACTGGTCGGCGGCACGGACCACGGTGGAACTCACCGCTGCAGAGGACCTGCGGAGCAGGCGTTCAATTTCTTCGGAGCGGATGGTCACCAGGCCCTCAGGCGCCGCCAGTACCGGCCGCGAGTGAAGTGACGCCAGGCGGTCCGCTTCCCTGTCCACCAGGCGCTCCATGCAGCGGCGCAACTGTTCCCTGGCCTGGCGCACGCCGGCCAGCTCCTCGGATACTTCCGGCACGATCCGCTTGGCGGCGTCGGTGGGGGTGGACGCGCGAAGGTCAGCGACGTCGTCGAGCAGGGGCCGGTCCGCCTCATGGCCGATGGCGCTCACCACGGGAGTGGCCGCGGCAGCTACGGCCCGCACCAGTTCCTCGCTGTTGAACGGCAGGAGGTCTTCAAGGGCCCCACCGCCGCGCGCGATGACAATAACGTCCACCTCGGGGAGGGCATCCAGGTCCCGCAGCGCCCGGACCACCTGGGCCACCGCGGTGTTCCCCTGGACGGCCACCTCCCGGATCTCGAACTCGACAGCAGGCCAGCGCAGGGCGGCATTGCGGAGGATGTCCTTTTTCGCATCGGAGTCCCGGCCGGTGATCAGGCCGATGCGGTGCGGCAGCAGGGGGAGCGGCTTCTTGCGGGAGTCGGCGAAAAGACCCTCGGCCGAGAGCGCCTGGCGGAGCCGCTCGATCCGGGCCAGGAGGTCACCCAGGCCCACCGGCCGGATATCCCGGACCAGCATGTTCAGCCGGCCGGTCTTAAGCCAGAACTCAGGCTTGAGCAGGGCAACCACCCGGGACCCGCGTTCCAGCGGCAGGTTTTGGCGCTCCAGCACCTTGGTCCAGACGGAAGCGGGCAGGGACACCTCGGCATCCACATCCCTCAGGGTGAGATACGCGTTGCTTCCGCGCCGGTTCAGTTCAATGACCTGCCCTTCCACCCACGCCGACGGCGTCCGGTCGATGTGGGCTTTCAGTTTCTGCGACAGCAACTGAAGCGGCCAGGGGTTGTCCGGACTGGTTTCCGCTGCGGTGGCCGGAAGTGTGGAGGGCGCAGCCAGTTGCTGGCCGGGGACCGGAAGCGAGGCCTGTTCAGACATACTGGCTCCCTTGCGGGGCTGGAGCTGAGGGCATGCGGTCCTTCGTCTGTTGTGCGGCGGTCATTCAACCATATCCATAAGCTCTACCATCCGGGACTGACAGTCTCCGGCCAGCGTGCCCGCCTAGGATGGGTTGACCGCCGTCGACCCCGAAGGATCTGTTGTGCGCACTTTTGTTTCCGCCGTCGCCACCCTGCTGGCCATACTGCTTGCCGCGGTGGCGGTTCCTGCCATCTGGCTTGACCGGAATATTGTCCAGGAGCAGGGCTTTGTGGAACTGGCTGCCCCGCTGGGAACGAACTCCGAGTTCCAGCAGGGCCTCGCCGCCGCGGCCGTCGGAACAATCGACACCAGTGCTGTTCCCGGATTCCTGGCCGATCTGCTCCGGCCTGCGCTGGAGGACGCCGCAGCAAAACTGACCGCCCTGCCCGGTTACCCGGCAGCCTGGGAAGAAACGCTGCGCAGGAGCCACCGCCTCAGCTTCGCCACCGGGGAGGAGTCCGCAGCCGGCGGGGCCTCGTCCGCCTCATCCCTCACCCTGGACGTCGCACCGCTGGTGGCCCTGGGCGCCGAAGAACTCTCACGCACCACCCGGCTTCCCATCGATCCGCCGGACCAGACCCTGATCAACGTGGGACAGCCCCAGCAGAAGGAATGGACCGAGCGGTTGAGCACCTACGCGCCCGCCGGCTACCTGCTGGCCGGGGGAGCGGTGGTGGCCCTGCTTCTGGCCCTGGTGGCGGCACGGCGTCGGTGGACGGTGCTGGTGGCTGCAGGAGTCGGGGCCCTCGTGCTGGCCGCGGCCTGGGCTTTCGGCTCGCAGCTGGCCTCGACCGCCGCGCTGGCTGCGGACAGCGGAAACGAGGTGGCCAACATGTTCAGGAACGAGTTCGTTGCCGCTGCTGCCGCCGACTTCCAAGGCTGGACCGTGGCCTCGGCAATTACGGGCGGAGTGCTGCTGCTGGCGGGCATTGTGGCCGGGTTCATACCGCGAAAGCGGGCGCGGGCAACCCGGTAGCATGGAGTCATGACCCCCTCAGCTGTTTCCCTTTCGATGCCCACCATTCCGCGTAGGCGCCGCGCTCCTGAGGAAGTGGCTGCTGCAGCCCCCGTATCCGGAACCAAGAAGGTGCTGCTGGCTGCTCCGCGCGGATACTGCGCCGGCGTGGACCGCGCCGTCATCGCCGTCGAGAAGGCCCTGGAGCACTACGGTCCTCCGGTGTATGTACGCAAGCAGATTGTGCACAACGTCCATGTGGTGAGCTCCCTGGAGGAAAAGGGCGCCATCTTCGTCGAGGAAACGGATGAAGTGCCCGAGGGCGCCCTGGTGATTTTTTCGGCCCACGGCGTATCGCCCGCCGTGGTCCAGTCCGCTGAAGACCGTGGCCTGCGCACCATCGATGCCACCTGCCCGCTGGTGACAAAAGTCCACAAGGAAGCCGTCCGCTTCGCCAAGGACGATTTCGATATCCTGCTGATCGGCCACGACGGCCACGAGGAAGTCGAAGGGACCTCCGGCGAAGCTCCGGAGCACATCCAGATCATCAATGGCCCGCATGAAGTGGACAAGGTGCAGGTCCGCGATCCGGAGAAGGTCATCTGGCTTTCGCAGACAACCCTCAGCGTTGACGAAACCATGGAGACCGTCCGGCTGCTGAAGGAACGGTTCCCCACCCTGCAGGATCCCCCCAGCGACGACATCTGCTACGCCACTACCAACCGGCAGGTGGCCATCAAAAAGATCTCGCCGCAGGCGGACCTGGTGATCGTGGTGGGCTCAGCCAACTCGTCCAACTCCGTGCGCCTTGTTGAGGTAGCCCTCGAATACGGGGCCAAGGCCTCCTACCGCGTCGATTTCGCCAATGAGGTGGATGAATCCTGGTTTGAGGGCGTTGCAACCGTGGGCGTCACCTCCGGGGCGTCCGTTCCCGAAGTACTGGTGCAGGACGTGCTGCGGCTGCTCGCCGATTACGGCTACGGCCACGTGGAAGAAGTGGTCACGGCCGAAGAGGACCTCCTCTTCTCACTGCCCAAGGAGCTCCGGGCAACCCTGAAGCAGGCCGGCGACGTCAGCCGTGCCCTGGGCGGCCGCAAGCCCCGCAGCTAGTAATCCCCAAGAAGACGGGCCCGGCAGTTATCACTGCCGGGCCCGTTTTTAGCCGCTCCTCATCGCGCGCGTCAGGCGGCCTCATCCTCGCTTTGCAGCTCCGGGGCGGCCACGGCCCGTGGCGTCACTTCCACCACCGGAGGTGTGATCAGGCCGGATTCCTCCAGGCTGTTCAGCTTGCGCGCAGTGGGGAGGACACGGGCTTCCAGCGTGCCCACCATCGAGTTGTAGCGGTCCACCGACGTTTTGAGCGATGACCCCAGCTTGCTCACATTCTCGCCCAACGTACCCATCCGGTCGTAGAGTTGCCGGGCGAGATCGAACAGTTCGCGGGCACTGTCCGTCAGGACGTCCTGGCGCCAGGTGAAGGCAACGGACTTCAGCACGGCCAGCAGGGTGCTGGGGGAGGCCAGGACCACGTTGCGGGACAGGGCATGGTCCAGCAGTTCGGGGTCGGCGGTCAGTGCCGCCGCGAGGATCGACTCCGCCGGGATAAAGCAGATCACCAGTTCCGGCGAGTTGCCCGGGATATCCCAGTACTTCTTGTTGCTCAGCGCGTCCACGTGGGCCCGCAGAGCCTTCGCATGCGCCGCCAGGAGGGATTGCTGCGACCGGTGATCAGCGCTGGAAACAGGGGCGGACGGGCTGGTCCGGGACGCGTGGCTCCCGAGCTCCTGGGCCTCCAGGTAGGAGGACAGCGGGACCTTGGCGTCGACCACCAGCTGCTTTTCGCCAGGGAGCTGGACCACCAGGTCGGGGCGCACCGACGATTCGTTGCCGGCGCTGTGGGCCTGTTCGATGAAGTCCACGTGGCGCAGCATCCCGGATGCCTCCACCACGCGCCGCAGCTGGACCTCGCCCCACTGGCCGCGGGCGCTGTTGGACCGCAGCGCAGACTCCAGGGCGTGGGTGGACCGGATCAGCTGCTGGTCCGAGAGGCGGGCTTCCTGCAGCTGCTGGGCCAGCTGGCCGTACTGTTCCAGCCTGTCCCGCTCCAGCAGTGCCACCTGCTGCTGCACGGCAGTCAGTTTCTCCGCCACCGGCGCAAGGGCACGGAGCACGCTGCCATCCTGGGAGCGCGTTTCGCCCAGCTCCCTGTTCTGCGCCGCCAAAAGCCGCCGTTCGGCGTCGGCCGCCGCGAACTGTGCACTGACTTCCGAAAGCCGCGACGAGACGGCGTCGAAGTCCTCTTCCACCGCGCGGCTGCTTTTCCGCAGGGCGAAGTAGGTGGCTGCAGCGCCCGCAAAGGCCCCCAACAACAGCATGAACAAAGCCAGAATCAACGCAAAAGCATCCATGTGCCCACTGTCGCACGCGGCTCTGACATTTTGCCGAAGCGACATTTCCCGCCCGCCCGGGGAACCGGCATGATGCCCTGTGCGGGTAGAATCAATGCTCGTGGCTCTTACTATTGGCATCGTCGGACTGCCCAACGTCGGCAAATCAACCCTCTTCAACGCACTGACCCGCAACCAGGTGCTGGCAGCGAACTACCCGTTCGCCACCATTGAGCCCAACGTAGGCGTTGTCAGCCTGCCGGACCCGCGGCTCAAGCAGCTCGCCGAACTCTTCGGCTCCCAGCGCCTCCTGCCGGCAGCCGTGTCCTTCGTGGACATTGCCGGCATCGTCAAGGGCGCCAGCGAGGGCGAAGGCCTGGGCAACCAGTTTCTGGCCAATATCCGGGAAGCGGAAGCGATCGCCCAGGTGGTGCGCGTCTTCGACGACCCCGACGTGATCCACGTTGACGGCAAGGTGGACCCGCGGTCGGACATGGAGACCATCAACACGGAGCTGATCCTCGCGGACCTGCAGACCATCGAAAAAGCCATCCCGCGGATCGAAAAAGAAGTCAAGATCAAAAAGCGCGAGGCCGCTGAGCTGAACGCCATCCTGGCCGCCCAGAAAGTGCTCGAGCGCGGCGACACCATCTTCTCCTCCATCAAGAGCGACAAACTCGACATGGAGCACCTCAAGGAGCTCAGCCTCCTGACGGCCAAGCCGTTCATCTACGTCTTCAACTCCGATGAAGGAATCCTCGGCAGCCCGGAGAAACAGGACGAACTGCGTGCCCTGGTAGCCCCGGCCGACTGCATCTTCCTCGACGCCAAGCTCGAGGCCGACCTCGTGGAACTGGACGAGGAGGAAGCCCGCGAAATGCTGGAGATGAACGGCCAGGACGAATCCGGGCTGGACCAGCTCGCCCGGGTTGGCTTCCACACCCTGGGACTGCAGACCTACCTCACGGCCGGCCCCAAGGAAGCCCGTGCCTGGACTATCCACCGCGGCGACACGGCTCCCCAGGCAGCGGGCGTCATCCACAGCGATTTCCAGCGCGGGTTTATCAAAGCCGAAGTGGTGTCTTTCCACGACCTCGTCGAAGCGGGCTCCATGGCAGAGGCCAAGTCGCGGGGCAAAGTAAGGATCGAAGGCAAGGAATACGTCATGGCCGACGGCGACGTGGTCGAATTCCGCTTCAACGTCTGAGCGTCTCGCGACGTTAGGTCACGGGAACCTACGGTACGTTCGCTTCAACTTCTGATGGGTTCGCCGGGGACCTTATCCTGACTATAGGAGAGTTCCCCCGGCGACTTCCGGCTGGACCGCCCGGGCAGAGCAAAACAAGGAGGCGGCATGCCGGTCAGGCGTCTGATGCAGTTCATCACCGCGGCGGCAGCTGTTGCCCTGGTGCTTTCGGGCTGCTCCGGCGGTGGCGGCGGTACGGTGCCTGTTGTGGTGGGGGAGGCCAAGCGCGGCGGCAGCGTGACCGTGGCCGAAGTCAACGCGTTCTCCTCGTTCAATCCCTACAGCTCCGACGGCAACACTGATATCAACTCCAAGATCGGGGCCATCACCCACTCGGGGTTCTATTACCTGGACAATGCGTCCAAAGTGGTGCGGAACGAAAAGTTCGGGCGCTTCGAGAAGGTCTCCGACAATCCGTTGAAGGTGAAATACACCGTCAACGAGGGCGTGAAGTGGTCCGACGGCGATGCGATCGACGCCGGCGACCTCCTGTTGAGCTGGGCCGCGGGTTCAGGCTACTTCAACGATGCCGATCCCATGGCGGGAACAGGAACCACGTATTTCTCCACCGCCTCCGACACCAGCGGACTGGCAGGAACCGTGCTCCCCGAGATCGGGGAGGACAGGCGCTCCATCACCCTTGAGTACGCCGTGCCGTATGCAGACTGGGAGGTGGCGTTCGACGTCGGGCTGCCAGCCCACGTGGTGGCCGCGAAAAGCGGCCTGAACGATGAAGAAGACCTCATCGACCTGATTAAGGACTCACCCCGCGGAGACGTCGAGAAGCCCGTGGTGAATACCGCCCTGAAGCGGGTCAGCGATTTTTGGAATTCAGGGTTCGACACCAAATCCCTGCCTGAGGACCCTGCGGTCTACCTCTCCAGCGGGCCCTACATCGTCCGGGACATCGTCCCGGAATCCTCCATGAAGCTCGTCCGCAACCGGGACTACACCTGGGGCCAGGAGCCGTGGCTGGACGAGATCAATGTGCGGTTCACCGGCGCTTTGCCTGCAGCTGTGGATGCGCTGCGGAACGGGCAAGCCGATATTATTTCGCCTCAGCCCTCCACGGAAACGGACAGCCTCTTCGCCGGCCTGGCCGAGCAGGGCAACACCGTGGACCGCTACAGCCAATCCGGGTATGACCACCTTGACCTGAACTTTTCCGGACCCTTTGCGGACGAGGACGTCCGGAAGGCATTCCTCAAGACAGTGCCACGCCAAGCCATTGTCGACGCCGTCGTGGGCGGCCTGCTTCCGGACGCCACACCACTCAATTCGCACGTGTTCCTGCCGGGACAGCCCAAATACGAGGACACGGTGAAGGGCAACGGCTCGGGGGATTATGCAAAGGTGGACATCGACGGAGCGAAAGCGCTCCTTGACGGTGAAACGCCTACCATCCGCATCCTGTACAACCGCGACAACCCCAACCGGGCCAAGGCTTTCGCCCTGATCCGCGATTCTGCTGCGCTGGCCGGATTCCAGGTGACCGACGGCGGCCAAGGCAACGCCGACTGGGCCAAGGCCCTGGGAAGCGGCGGCTATGACGCGGCACTGCTCGGCTGGATCGGTACCGGCGTGGGTGTCAGCCGTGTTCCGCAGATCTTCCGCACCGGTGCGGGCAGCAACTTCAACGGATTTTCCGACGGGGATGCGGACAAGGTGATGGAACAGCTTGCCGGCACCACCGACCTGGCAAAGCAGGACGAACTGCTGGCAGAAATCGACAAGAAAGTCTGGGAGAACGCGTACGGCCTTCCGCTGTACCAGACCGTCGGCACCACGGCCTTCAGCTCGCGCGTCGCGGGTGTCAAACCAAGCCCCGGACCCCTGGGCGTGTGGTGGAACGTCTGGGACTGGCGCCTCGCCCAAGCACCCCAGTAAACGCTTCCGCCCCTGCGGTGACAGGCATCACTCTTTCGATTCGCCGATAAGCCTACCGGCGAGTAGCATGTGACTTGCACAACTTCCGTTTACCGGCTAAGCAGCAGAACCAGCCCGGTCACGGTTTGGCAACGGAGTACCAGTATCTGGACTTCGTGCAGTTAGGCTACTCGTATATGTAGGTTGCGTCACAGTTTCTCGCTGGGGCCCGCCTGCGGGGAAGCACAAAGATTCCCCTCATTTCTCCCACAACTCATAGGAGGCGGAATGCGTTTTACGCGCACTTCCAAAGCACTGGGCATGGTGGCAATCGCCGCGCTTGCCCTGACCGGCTGCGGCGCTGGAGGCGGCAGCAATGACGGTGCCAGCGAATCTGCCGGCGACCCGAACAAGGTCATCACCGCCTACAGCAACGAACCACAAAACCCGTTGCTGCCGGCAAACACCAACGAAGTCTATGGCGGCCGTGTGGTCGAGCTCCTCTTCGAAGGCCTGCGGACCTACGACGCCGACGGCAAGCCCGTCAACGCACTGGCAGAATCCATTGAGTCTGCAGACGCCCAGAACTGGACCATCAAGGTCAAGCAGGGCGCCAAATTCACCAACGGCGAAGAGATCACCGCCAAGACGTTTGTCGATTCCTGGAACTTCGCGGCTAACTCGAAGAACCTGCAGAACAACGGATTCTTCTTCGAATCCATCGCCGGCTACGAAGAAGTTTCCGCGGTTACCACGGAGAAGTCCGCTGACGGCAAGACCACCAGCACTCCGGCGCCTACGGCAGAAACCATGTCCGGGCTGACCGCTACCGATGATTCCACCATCACGGTCAAGCTGGCCCAGCCCGAGGCTGACTGGTCCCTGCGCCTTGGCTACTCCGCCTTTTTCCCGCTTCCTTCAGCGGCGCTGAAGGACCCGAAGACCTTCGGTGAAAACCCGGTGGGCAACGGCCCGTACAAGTTCGAAAAAGACGGCGCCTGGGTCCATGACCAGTCCATCTCCCTGGTGAAGAACGCTGACTACAGCGGACCGCGCGCAGCCAAGAACGGCGGCGTGACCTTCAAGTTCTACACCGATCCGGGCCCGGCTTACACGGACCTGCAGTCCGACAACCTGGACGTCACCGACGTCCTGCCGTCGAACGCGCTGAAGACTTACGTCTCGGACTTCCCGGAACGCAACGCCACCAAGGCCACAGCCACCAACTCCACCTTGAACATTCCGGGCTACAACCCGAACTTCCAGGGTGAAGCGGGCAAGCTCCGCCGCCAGGCACTGTCCTACGCCATCAACCGCGAGGAAATCTGCAAGGTCATCTTCAACGGAACCCGCACCCCGGCGAAGGCTTTCGTCCCGCCGGTGATTGAGGGCTTTGAGGAAGGCATCAAGGGCAGCGAGGTCCTCAAGTTCGACGCCGCCAAGGCCAAGGACCTGTGGGCACAGGCTGAGAAGATCCAGCCGTACGACAACTCCAAGCCCCTCCAGATCGCCTCGAACACCGATGGCGGCAACAAGGAATGGATTGACGCCGTAGCCAACGGCTTCAAGAACAACCTCGGCATCCAGGCTGAAATCCAGCCCTTCGCCAAGTTCGCCGAAGTCCTGAACCTGCGCAAGTCCCAGTCCCTCCCCGGACTGACCCGTGCGGGCTGGCAGGGTGACTACCCGTCCCTGTACAACTTCCTCGGACCGGTCTGGGCCACGAACGCTTCCTCGAACTACGAGAAGTACTCGAACCCCGAGTTCGACAAGCTGCTCAAGGAAGGCCTCGCCGCCAAGTCCACGGACGAGGCAAACGCGAAGTTCAACCAGGCACAGGAAATCCTCTTCGAGGATCTTCCCGGCCTGCCGCTTTGGGACCAGGCACGTGCAATCGTGTGGAGCAATAACGTTGTGAAGGCCGAGACCGGCTGGAACGGCGGCATCCGCTACTTCGATATCACGGCAAAGTAGTCCCAGATCTAACTTGCCGCCAGGCACATGGGGGTCCGGTTACGGCCGGGCCCCCATTGGCTTGCAACGGCAGGAAGGCAGCAATGAACCTGTTTACTTCGCATCCGGAAGGCTGGTGATCCGGTGGTCCGCTTTATCCTGCGCCGGCTCCTTCAAGTGATCCCGGTTTTCCTTGGCACCACACTTCTGGTCTATTACATGGTGTTCGCCCTGCCGGGCGACCCCATCGCCGCCCTTTTCGGCGACCGCCAGCCCCCGCAGGCAGTCATCGATACACTGCGCAGCCAGTACCATCTGGACGAACCGTTCTGGGTCCAGTACGGAATCTTCCTGAAGAATCTCTTCACCTTTAACCTGGGCAACGACTTCACCGGCCAGCCCATCGCGGCCAGCCTGGGCCGCGTCTTCCCCGTCACCGCCATGCTTGCCGTCGAAGCACTCGCCATCCAGGCCGTGTTCGGCGTAGCCTTCGGTGTTTTTGCCGGCCTCCGCCGCGGCGGCTGGTTCGACTCCACGGTCCTCGTGGCCTCCCTGGTGGTCATCGCCGTTCCCACGTTCGTCCTCGGATTCGTCTTCCAGCTCGTCTTCGGCGTGCAGCTGGGGTGGGCGAAACCGACTGTAGGTGCCAATGCCGACTGGGGCAGCCTGCTGCTGCCGGCTGTGGTGCTGGGCCTGGTCTCCTTCGCCTACGTGCTCCGCCTGACCCGCACGTCCGTCAGCGAAAACATGAACGCCGACTACGTCCGGACCGCCACCGCCAAGGGCCTCTCACGGCCCCGGGTGGTTCTGGCGCACATCCTGCGAAACTCGCTGATCCCCGTGGTGACCTACCTCGGTGCCAACCTGGGCGGCCTCATGGGCGGCGCCATTGTCACTGAAGGCATCTTCAACGTTCCGGGCGTGGGCAACAAGCTGTACCAGGCAGTCCTCCGCAGCGAAGGACCCACCATCGTTTCCATCGTCAGCGTGCTGGTGCTGGTGTTCGTGGTGGCCAACCTGCTTGTTGATCTCCTGTATGCCTGGCTTGACCCGAGGATCCGCTATGACCAGTAATAACAGCCACTTTGTGGCGCCCATCGAGGAAACCCCGCTGTTGGCAACGGATGCCGTGAAGACGGACCAGGCACCGCTCAGCCTGTGGTCGGACGCCTGGCGCAAGCTCCGCCGTCGTCCGTTGTTCATTATTTCTGCGCTGCTGATCCTGGCACTGACAGTGGTGGCGCTGTTCCCCGGCCTGTTTACCTCCGTTGCTCCCAACGAGGGCTGTGAACTGGCCAATTCGGAAGGCGGCCCCACGGCCGGGCACCCCTTCGGGTTTACCTTCCAGGGCTGCGACGTCTACTCCCGTGTCATCCACGGCACGCAGGCCTCACTGTCCGTGGGCATACTGTCCGTGCTGTGCGTCCTGATCATCGGTGTGACCCTGGGCGCCCTCGCCGGCTACTACGGTGGCTGGATCGACGCCGTGCTGGCCCGGCTGGGCGATATCTTCTTCGCCCTGCCGCTGATCCTTGGCGCCCTGGTCATCACCCAGCTGCCCTTGTTCCGGGAGAACAAGAGCGTATGGACCGTGGTTTTTGTGATCTCGCTCCTGGCCTGGCCGCAGATGGCCCGCATCACCCGCGGTGCCGTCATCGAAGTGCGCAATTCAGACTTCGTTACGGCCGCCCGGGCGCTGGGCGTCTCCAGGTTCCGCGCACTGGTCCGGCACGTGCTGCCGAACGCCCTCGCTCCCATCATTGTCCTGGCCACCCTGGAACTGGGTGTCTTCATCGTTGCCGAAGCGACGTTGTCCTTCCTGGGCATCGGCCTGCCGCAGAGCATCATGTCCTGGGGCAACGACATTGCGGGAGCACAGGCATCCATCCGAACGAGGCCGGAAATCATGCTGTTCCCGGCCGCGGCACTGTCCATCACGGTCCTGAGCTTCATTATGCTCGGCGACGCCGTACGTGACGCCCTTGATCCGAAGAGCCGCCAGCGATGAGAGAAAAAGAGATGACAACTCCGGAAATACGCATCGCGGAGGCCGGCACCACAGGGGTCAGGCCGCTGCTGGAGATTCGCGACCTCGCCATCACGTTCAGGACAAGCGGCGGGGAGGTACAGGCGGTCCGTGACGCGCACCTGACCATCATGCCCGGTGAAACCGTCGCAATCGTGGGGGAGTCCGGCTCGGGTAAGTCCACCACCGCGCTGGCTGCCATCGGCCTCCTTCCATCCAATGGCCGCGTCTCCGGGGGGCAGATCCTGCTCGACGGCGAAGACATCGCGCACGCGCCCGAAAAGCGCATGATCGAACTGCGCGGCAACACGATCGGCATGGTCCCGCAGGACCCGATGTCCAACCTGAACCCGGTGTGGAAGATTGGCTACCAAGTCCGTGAAACGCTGCGTGCCAATGGACGGCCCAGCGGTCCGGATGACGTTGCTAAGGTACTCTCCGAGGCCGGCCTCCCGGACGCGCACCGGCGGGCCAACCAGTACCCGCACGAGTTCTCCGGCGGTATGCGGCAGCGGGCCTTGATCGCCATCGGGCTCTCCTGCCAGCCGCGGCTGCTGATCGCGGACGAGCCGACGTCCGCCCTCGATGTGACCGTGCAGCGGCAGATCCTGGACCACCTGGACACCATGACCACCGAACTGGGCACGTCGGTCCTGCTCATCACCCACGACCTGGGGCTGGCAGCCGAACGGGCCGACAAGGTTGTGGTGATGTACCAGGGCCGCGTAGTGGAGGCGGGGCCTTCCCTGGAACTGCTGCAGAACCCGCAGCACCCCTACACAAGGAGGCTCGTGGAATCCGCACCGTCCCTGGCCAGCCGCCGCATCCAGGCTGCCAAGGAACAGGGCGTGGAAGCCTCGGACCTGCTGGCCCCGGCGGCCGAACCGGCGGCGGCAGACAACGTCCTGCAGATCCAGGACCTGCGGAAGGTCTACAAGCTCCGCCAGGGCCTGGGGAAGTCGTCGGACTTCGCGGCGGTGGACGGCGTCAGCTTCGACGTCCGGAGGGGAACCACCACGGCAATCGTGGGGGAGTCCGGTTCCGGTAAATCCACGGTGGCCAAGATGGTGCTCCAGTTGGAGAAGCCCACCGAAGGCAGGATCCTGTTCGACGGCGTGGACACGTCCCTCCTTAAGCCTTCGGACCTGTTCAAGTTCCGACGCCGCGTGCAGCCCATCTTCCAGGATCCTTACGGTTCGCTGGATCCGATGTACAACATCTTCCGGACCATCGAGGAGCCGTTGCGGGTCCACAAGATCGGCAACAAGGAAAGCCGCGAGAAGAAAGTCCGCGAACTGCTGGACCACGTGGCGCTGCCGCAATCCGCCATGCAGCGGTACCCGAACGAGCTCTCGGGCGGCCAGCGGCAGCGCGTCGCTATTGCCCGTGCGCTGGCTCTGGATCCGGAAGTCATCATCTGCGACGAAGCCGTATCCGCCCTGGACGTGCTGGTACAGGCGCAGGTGTTGAACCTGCTGGCTGACCTTCAGTCCAACCTGGGGCTGACCTACCTCTTTATCACCCACGACCTTGCTGTGGTGCGGCAGATCGCCGACCACGTCTGTGTGATGGAGAAGGGACGCCTGGTGGAGACCGGATCCACGGACGACGTCTTCGAATCGCCCCAGCAGGAGTACACGAAGGCGCTGCTCAATGCCATCCCGGGGGCCAAGCTGATGCTTCCGCCGGAAGTGGCTTAGCCGTCCCTCGTCACGTAAACCGGTTGGGGCCGGAGCCTGGTGGCTCCGGCCCCAACCGGTTTAACACTGAAACCTGTCAGTCCTGGAACGAATCCGTGGGGCCGCCTGCCGCCAGTGCCGGTGGCTGGCCCGTCGCCGGCTTCCGCTCCAAGCCCAGCTCACGGAGCCGCCGTTCGAGCAGCGTCCCGAGGGTGCGGCGGCCGTTGGGATTCATGTGTACTTTGTCGGCCAGGTCCTTGGCCAGGCCGTACCGCGTGAGCCAGTCGCCCACCGAAACAAAAGCCAGGTTGTGCGCGGCTGCCACCGAGCCCAGCAGCGCATCCACTTCCGTGCGGCGGCCGCCTCCGTTGCCTTCGCCGCGGGCCAGGGTCCCGATCATCGCCATCCGGGTGCCCGGATAGCGGTCCTCGAGCTCAGCAATCAGGCGCTCCGCATTGCTGCTGATCCGGCTGTCCGATGCACCGCTGCCGGCGTCATTGCCGCCGCCCTGGATAACGATGAGCGCCGGGGTGCCGGACGGCAGGAGCCAGTCACCCCGCAGGAGCGCATCGATGTAATTGCCCGTTGTTCCGTTGCCGGCCACGAATCCGGTGCCGCCGCGCCCGCAGTAGAAGACCTTGTACCCCGCGGCCATCAGGCCCTGGCGGGGCCAGCCATCTGAAGGTTCTGACTGCGAGTCACCGATCAGGAGGGCGGTCCTGCTGATGTCCGGAACTACTGCCTCGAGCCGTCCATTCACGGGATTCAGGACGCGGGAACCGGCCGTGGCCGGAGTGACAGCGGCCGCCCCGGGTTGGCCTGCGGCGGCGGCACCCTGCGCCTGGGGGACGGCACTGGACGGGAACGGAATCGCACAGCCGGACAAACCAATAAGGCTGGACACCGCGATAAGGGCGGCGGCTCCGGCGGCGGCAACGCGGGTCCGGGCCAGGGCTTTTCGCATGGGGTGTCTTTCGGGCTTGCGTGAAGTGTCAGAGCAATCATGTGGCATCGATGCTCGATTGGCCAGTGATTTTGCTCACTAATCTTGCCCGCGGCGTCGGTCCAGGGCGGCCGGCTGACCTGCGGCCTGCCAAAAATTTAGGCCAATAAATGCCACTGCCGGTAGACTGGGGGAAGGTGCCCTGTGCTAAGGGCCTTGTCCGTCGTGCGTTCCAGTTGGAAATGTCGCGATACAACAGCTGACTTTCACCACTGAATCGAGCCATTACGCATGTCTGAAACCACCACCAACACCGCGGTAGCCACTGCATCACGCAGTGACCTCCGCAACGTCGCGATTGTGGCCCACGTTGACCACGGCAAGACCACCCTGGTCGACGCCATGCTCAAGCAGACCAACTCCTTTGCCGAGCACAACCACCTCGAAGACCGCGTGATGGACTCCGGTGACCTGGAGCGCGAAAAGGGCATCACCATCCTGGCCAAGAACACCACCGTGGCCTACAACGGTCCGTCCTCCAACGGCGAGACCATCACCATCAACGTCATCGACACCCCCGGCCACGCCGACTTCGGAGGCGAGGTGGAGCGCGGCCTGTCCATGGTTGACGGCGTTGTGCTGCTCGTCGACTCTTCCGAAGGTCCGCTGCCGCAGACCCGCTTTGTGCTGCGCAAGGCCCTCGCCGCGCACCTGCCGGTCATCCTCCTGGTCAACAAGACCGACCGCCCCGACGCCCGCATAGACGAAGTGGTGCACGAGTCCATGGACCTGCTCCTGGGCCTGGCATCCGACCTTGCCGATGAAGTGCCGGACCTGGACCTGGACAAGGTCCTCGAAGTACCCGTCGTCTACGCCGCAGCCAAGGTTGGCCGCGCCTCGCTGGAGCAGCCGGCCAACGGGTCCGCTCCCGATAACGAGGACCTGGAACCGCTGTTCAAGACGATCATTGAGCACATCCCGGCTCCCACTTACAACCCGGAAGGTGTCCTGCAGGCGCACGTCACCAACCTTGACGCCTCCCCGTTCCTGGGCCGCCTCGCCCTGCTGCGCATCTACAACGGCACCCTGCGCAAGGGCCAGCAGGTAGCCTGGGCCCGTGCCAACGGAGAGCTCAAGACCGTGAAGATCACCGAACTCCTCGCCACCAAGGCCCTGGACCGTGTTCCGGCTGATTCCGCCGGCCCCGGCGAGATCGTCGCCGTCGCCGGTATCGAGGACATCACCATCGGTGAAACCCTCACGGACGTCGAGAACCCGCAGCCGCTGCCGCTGATCACCGTGGATGATCCCGCGATCTCCATGACCATCGGTATCAACACCTCCCCGCTGGCCGGCAAGGTCAAGGGTGCCAAGGTCACCGCCCGCCAGGTGAAGGACCGCCTGGACAAGGAACTTATCGGTAACGTCTCCATCAAGGTGCTCCCCACCGAGCGCCCGGATGCCTGGGAAGTCCAGGGCCGCGGCGAGCTCGCCCTGGCCATCCTGGTGGAGCAGATGCGCCGCGAAGGCTTCGAGCTGACCGTGGGCAAGCCGCAGGTTGTCACCAAGACCATCGACGGCAAGATCCACGAGCCGATGGAGCACATGACCATTGACGTCCCCGAGGAATACCTCGGCGCCGTGACCCAGCTGATGGCAGCCCGCAAGGGCCGCATGACCAACATGGCCAACCACGGCACCGGTTGGTGCCGGATGGAATTCATCGTTCCGGCCCGCGGACTGATCGGCTTCCGCACCAAGTTCCTCACGGACACCCGTGGCGCCGGCATCGCAGCCTCCATCTCCGAGGGCTACGAGCCGTGGGCCGGCCCCATCGAGTACCGTACCAACGGCTCCATGGTTGCTGACCGCGCCGGCGTGGTGACTCCGTTCGCCATGATCAACCTGCAGGAACGCGGCTCCTTCTTCGTCAAGCCCACCTCCGAGGTGTACGAGGGCATGATCGTCGGCGAGAACTCCCGCGCCGATGACATGGACGTCAACATCACCAAGGAAAAGAAGCTCACCAATATGCGTGCTGCTTCCTCGGACACCTTTGAGAACCTGACGCCGCCGCGCGACCTCACCCTCGAAGAGTCGCTGGAATTCGCCCGCGAGGACGAGTGCGTCGAGGTGACCCCGGAAGCTATCCGCATCCGCAAGGTCATCCTGGACACCAACGAGCGCGCAAAGGCCACCCGGGCCCGCGCCAAGGCCTAGCCACACCGTAGTTTCCAAGAATGCCACCGGCCCCGTGCCGGTGGCATTCTTCGTTCCGTCCTGCGCAGTGAAACCCGGGCAGGGTGCGCAGGGACAGTCCCTGCGCACGGAACTCCGCTGTTGCGGCGCGGGCCGTTTTCCACATACCCGCTCCAGGCTCCTGTGGCAGCTCGTGGTAGCAGCCAGGATGCATTCATGCGAAGCATCACGGAAGCACTGACGGTCATGGGCGGAGTTGCAGGGTCAGAATCTCTGAGGCAAGCGGGTGTCTCCCGCCGGGCCATCGAAACCGGTGTTCTCGACGGCACTGTGCACAGGGTGGCGCGCGGCGTCTACGCCCTGCCCGACGCCGATCCCTTGCTTATCCACGCCGGGCGCCATCATGCGGTGCCCGGCTGCGTCACGGCGGCCTTGGCAGCGGGGCTGTGGTTGGTCAGGAATCCGGAGGCGCCGCACCTGGCCGCACGGCATGGCCGGCCAGTCAGCGGCTGCGTGGTCCATCGAAGCCAGGTTCCGTTGACCGCCCTGGACATGGTGTGCCAGGCACTCCGCTGTTTGGCACCGCTCGAAGGGCTGACCATCGCGGAATCTGCGGTTAAAAAGGGGCTGGTTCAGCTTCCGGAACTGCGGGAACGGTTTTCCTCGGCGCGGGAAAAGAGCGTTCGTGAACTTGTGGCACGAATCCGGCCCCAATCCGGATCGATCATCGAGACCATGGCCCGCTACCTGCTCGAAGAGGCCGGGCTCACAGTCGAACTGCAGGTGAACATTCCCGGGATGGGCCATCTGGACCTCCTTGTTGACGGCTTGCTCGGCGTTGAGGCGGACGGCTACGCGCATCACAGCAATCGGCGAGCGTACCGGGAGGACAGGCGGCGGTGGAACATTACCGTTGTCCGGGGCGTACCAACTCTCCGGGTGACCTTCGAAATGCTGCTCGGCGAGCCGCAGGAATTCGTAAAAATGGTGCACCTGGCCCTTGCCACGTATCGCCGTGCGCAGTGAAACCCCCGTTCGCCCCGCAGGGGCAGTCTCTGCTCAGTGAGGCCGGGCTTAGGCGCGCGGCTGGCGCCGCTCGGGCGCCGGAGGAACCTCCTTGGCTGCCACCACCCGCTCAAGGGGAATGACGACGTCGGCTTGCCGGGTGCGGACGGTGCACGCACCGCCGTCGCACGTCACCAGGTACCCCAGCGCGTCAGTGAGGCCGCCCTCGATGCGGTACCGCACCACCACCCGCGTTCCGGCGGTGGCGGCGGAGAGGAATCCGGCAGGGGTGGGGGGAGGCAGACTCACTACTTCATACTAAGTGGCTTCACACTAAGCCCCCGGCTAGGTTCGCGGTAACGGGCTGGGAGATAATAGGCTCAGTTGTCAGAGTCCGGCCAGGGTTGCCGGACGCAAGACCGGCGGGACGCCGGACCCAACGTGGAGAGGCCAGGGACGTGACGTACGTAATCGCGCAGCCGTGTGTAGATGTCAAGGACAAGGCATGTATTGAAGAGTGCCCGGTCGACTGCATCTATGAGGGTGAGCGTTCGCTGTACATCCATCCGGACGAGTGTGTCGACTGCGGCGCCTGCGAACCGGTATGCCCTGTCGAGGCCATTTACTACGAGGATGACACCCCGGACGAATGGGCCGACTACTACAAGGCCAACGTGGAGTTCTTCGACGACCTCGGGTCACCCGGCGGGGCCGCCAAGATCGGCAACACGGGCAAGGACCACCCCATGATCGCTGCACTGCCGCCGCAGAACCAAGACCACTGACGCAGAAAAGGTGACCGCAGCAGTGAATACGTTTGGCCTTGACCTGCCCGACTACCCGTGGGAGGCCATGGCGCCGTATGTCGCGAAGGCTTCGGAGCACCCCGGCGGCGCCGTTAATCTCTCGATCGGCACGCCGGTGGATCCCACGCCCGCCCTGATCCGGGATGCCCTGAAGGCTGCCGCGGACGCCCCCGGCTATCCCACGGTGCACGGGACACCTGCGCTGCGTGAAGCCATCGCCGGATGGTTCGAACGCCGCCGCGGTGTTGCCGGCCTTGACCCCCGGAACATCATGCCAACGGTCGGTTCCAAGGAACTCGTGGCGTGGCTGCCGCTGCTGCTGGGCCTGAAGCCAGGCGACGTCGTCGTACGCCCCAAGGTTGCCTACCCCACGTACGACATCGGCGCCACGCTCGCCGGTGTCACCTCCGAGGCCACGGACAACCTGGACGAGCTCGACGACGCCACACGGGAGCGTGTCCGCCTGATCTGGGTCAATTCCCCCGGAAACCCCACGGGCAGCGTCCGCGGCGTGGAATCCCTGAAGGCCCTTGTGGAGCAGGCCCGGGAACTGGGCGCGGTTGTGGCCTCGGACGAATGCTATGCGGAGCTGGGCTGGGGCGACTGGGACGTCCAGCGCGGCGGCCAGGCTGTCCCGAGCATCCTGGACCCCCGGGTGGCCGGCGGATCCCACCAGGGCTTGCTCGCCGTCTACTCATTGAGCAAGCAGTCCAACGTGGCAGGGTACCGGGCAGCGTTTGTGGCCGGCGATCCTGGCCTGATGCCCAACCTCGTCAACAGCCGCAAGCATGCGGGCATGATCGTCCCCTATCCGGTGCAGGAGGCCATGCGCGTGGCACTGGGCGACGACGCGCATGTGGAGGCCCAGAAGGACCTGTACCGGGGCCGCCGTGAGCGGCTGCTTCCAGCGCTGCAGGGCTTCGGCCTGGAGATCAAGGAATCCGACGCCGGCCTGTACCTTTGGTCGACGGCAGGGGAGAGCACTTGGGATACCGTGGCGCGGCTCGCCGAGCGCGGCATCGTGGTGGGCCCGGGCGTCTTCTACGGCGAGGCCGGCAACGGCTACGTCCGGGTTGCCCTCACCGGAACCGACGAACGGATCGACGCCGCCGTCTCCCGGCTCGCTGCCCCGTAGCTTGTGGGTGCCAGTCGCCTCGGCTCGCCGTAACAATACTGTGACTCGCGCCACATCTGCTCCGTTTTAGCCTATTTTCGGAGGTCGCGGATTAGTGGCACCTGCCAAGGAGCGGGTACTTTTTAAGTGACTATCAATGGTGGCTTTCTACAAGAAGGCAGCCCGGGTGTTGGAACCTGTGTTCTCAGGCTTCGTGCGCGGCTCACCTGATGTTGGATCAAGCTTTCGACAGAGGCCCAGACGCCTCATGAAGGGGACTCCATGACTGAGACCAACAATGCCGCGACCCTGCTCCACTCGGGAGGCGAGCTCAAGCTGCCGCGCATCCAGGTCGTTGAAGGAAACGAAGGCTACGACGTTTCCAAGCTGCTGAAGCAGACGGGCGCAGTCACCTTTGACCCGGGCTTCATGAACACAGCAGCCACAACTTCGGCTATCACCTACATCGACGGTGACGCCGGCATCCTGCGCTACCGCGGATACCCCATCGAACAGCTGGCGCAGCACTCCAGCTTCCTCGAGGTGTCCTACCTGCTGATCTACGGCAACCTGCCCACTCCCACGGAGCTGGAGGAATTCGACCAGAAGATCCGCCGGCACACCCTGCTGCACGAGGAGCTCAAGGGCTTCTTCGGCGGCTTCCCGCGCGACGCGCACCCCATGCCTGTCCTGTCCTCTGCCGTGTCGGCGCTGTCCACCTTCTACCAGGACTCGCTGGATCCGTTCAACGCCGAGCAGGTGGAAGTTTCCACCATCCGCCTCATGGCCAAGCTCCCGGTCATTGCGGCCTACGCCCACAAGAAGTCCATTGGCCAGCCCATGCTGTACCCGGACAACTCCCACAACCTCGTGGAGAACTTCCTGCGGCTCAGCTTCGGGCTTCCGGCTGAGCAGTACGAGGTGGACCCGATCGTGGCAAAGGCACTGGACCTGCTCCTGATCCTGCACGCCGACCACGAGCAGAACTGCTCCACCTCCACCGTGCGCCTGGTGGGCTCTTCGAACGCCAACCTGTTCGCATCCGTCTCCGCAGGGATCAACGCCCTCTTCGGGCCGGCCCACGGCGGCGCCAACGAGGCCGTGCTGAAGATGCTCCGCCAGATCCAGGCCGAGGGCACGAAGCCCGAGGACTACATGGAGAAGGTCAAGAACAAGGAAGACGGAGTCCGCCTCATGGGCTTCGGACACCGCGTCTACAAGAACTACGACCCCCGGGCGAAGATCGTCAAGGCCACGGCCCACGAGATCCTCACCAAGCTCGGCGGCAACGACGAACTGCTGGACATCGCGCTGCGCCTGGAAGAGAAGGCGCTCAACGATGATTACTTCATTCAGCGCAAGCT
This sequence comes from Arthrobacter sp. Ha26, assembly GCF_059091705.1. Taxonomy (NCBI): domain Bacteria; kingdom Bacillati; phylum Actinomycetota; class Actinomycetes; order Micrococcales; family Micrococcaceae; genus Arthrobacter; species Arthrobacter sp. Ha26. The sequence continues at coordinate 146,663 of NZ_JBNHGX010000001.1, read as the reverse complement.
CTACCCGAACGTCGACTTCTACACCGGCCTCATCTACAAGGCCATGGGCTTCCCGGAGAAGATGTTCACGGTGCTCTTCGCCATCGGCCGCCTCCCCGGCTGGATTGCCCAGTGGCGCGAGATGATCAGCGACCCGAACACCAAGATCGGCCGCCCCCGCCAGCTCTACATCGGCGAGCCCGAGCGGGACTACCCCGCCCGCTGATCCCCACCGGCTTTCAAGGCTGGAAGGCCCGGTCCGGGCCCCTCGCCGGCGTGGCCATACGACGACGGCCGCCCACCTTTTCGAAGGTGGGCGGCCGTTTTCGTGTTGGCGGGCTAGGAGTTGTAGCCGTTGGGGTTGTTCTTTTGCCAGCGCCAGTGGTCCTCGCACATCTGGTCGATGGTTTTAGTGGTGGACCAGCTAAGGTCGGCGAGGGCTGACGTGGCGTCGGCCCAGAACGCGGGCAAATCGCCGGCCCGGCGGGCCGTGATTTCGTAGGGGATGGGTTTGCCGACCGCTTTTTCGAAGGAGTGCAGGACTTCCAGGACGGAAGAGCCGGTACCCGAGCCGAGATTCCAGCGGAACACCCCGGTGCGGTCCGCGATGTGGTTCAGCGCGGCGAGGTGGCCTTCGGCGAGGTCGGTGACGTGGATGTAGTCCCGGAGGCAGGTTCCGTCGGGGGTGTCGTAGTCGCCGCCGAAGACCATCAGCTTTTCCCGCCGGCCCACGGCCACCTGGGCGATGAAGGGGACGAGGTTGTTGGGGATGCCCTGCGGGTCTTCGCCGATCCGGCCCGAGGGGTGGGCGCCCACCGGGTTGAAGTAGCGCAGCAGGGCGATGTGCCACCGGGGGTCTGCTGAGCCAAGGTCCGAGAGGATGTCCTCGATCTGCTCCTTGGTCCGGCCGTAGGGGTTGTTGGCGCCGATTTCCATCTTCTCCACGTAGGGGATGGGGTTGTGCTCGCCGTAAACGGTTGCGGAGGAGCTGAAGACAATGGAGCGGACGTCGTTCCGGTCCATTGCGCGGATCAGGTTCAGGGTACCCACGAGGTTGTTGTAGTAGTACTTCAGCGGTTCCTGGACTGATTCGCCCACAGCTTTGAGCCCGGCGAAGTGGATGACGGCGTCGACTTCGTTTTCTGCGAAAACGCGTTCGACGGCGGCTTCGTCCACCAGGTCCACGTGGTGGAACTGGGCTGTTTTCCCCGTGAGCTCGGCGACCCGGCGGAGGGACTCCTCGCTGGAGTTGACCAGGTTGTCGATTACCAGCACGTCGTGGCCGGCCTCCTGCAGGGACAAAACAGTGTGGGAACCGATGTACCCGGTACCCCCTGTAACCAAAATTTTCATGCTCCCAACGCTATCCCAACTGTTGCCCGTCCCGCCGGTGCCGCCCGGATCCCGGACCGGAATGACGGCGCTTCCCGGACGCAATGCCAGGCGAGCGATGCGATTGAGCGCAGGTGTGCTAAATAAGAGGGGTGCCTAAAATTGTTCATGCCGGAGCCCGGCGGCAGGAAGTGGTGGAAGCGGTCTGGCGGATCATCGCCGTCGACGGACTGGAACAGGCCTCGCTGCGGGAAGTGGCTGACGAAGCAGGGCTCGCTGTCGGTTCCGTGCGGCACTACTTCGCCGGCAGTGAGGAACTGCTCACCTTCTCCTTCGCTACGGTTGTGGACAGTATCGTGGCCCGCCTGGACCGGGCGCTGAAGGAACTGCAGGGGCACCCGCCGGAAAGTCCGGAAGGACGGGAGGCTGTTTTAACACTGTTGGGTGAACTCTTGCCGCTGGACGAACAGCGGGCCGTGGAGGCCTGTGCCTGGATGGCGTTCCGCAACGCGGCCAGGATCAGGCCGTTCCTGGCAGCGGAGGCGGACCGCAGCCACCGGGAGGTGGCGGCCGTTATGGGCCGGGTGATCACAACGCTGGTCCCGGCGGATGAACCCGAGGAAGCGCTGGTGGTCGAGGCGGAGAGACTTCTCGCCACCCTGGACGGCCTGTGCATGCATGCACTCCTTCAGCCGGCCTGGATGACAGCACGGATGTGCACCGATGTCCTGGACCGCCACCTCGACGGTTTGGCGGGGTGAATTTCGTTAACGTCCGCAGCACGGGGGAATAGACTGATAGCCGGGGGCGTAAACCGGATCACAAGACTCGGCAGGAGCGCGCCAGGGAAGGACCTCGGATGCAGCAAAAGACAGGTTCCGGGTGGCAGATCACCACCGACACTTCCGGACCCATGATGATCGCCCTGTATATCCGTGATGCCGCCGGACTCGACGGCGCGGGCCGTCCGGCACTTTCCCATGCAGCACCCAAAATCCATCCTGCAGACCATTCCCACCTCACCGCCGATGTTGGCGGTTTGAGCGTACTCAAGACCGAGTGGGAGGCATGGTGGGAACAGTTGCTGAAGGCATACCCGCAGACGTCGCCGGAACTGTCTCCGCCCGAGTTCGCTGCCTTCGGAAATTCCCCCGCCCTGCAGCGGGTACTTCAGGCACACTTTGGCTCGGCGCTCACCTGGGCGCGGGAGCGCCGGAGCGAGTACGCCGAACTCGAAGCTGAGCGCGCTGCCAGCGGTGCGGACCAATTGCTGGAGGAACTGGTGGACGACCGGCTGATGGAGGTGGGACGCGATGCACGCGATTTCAAGCTCACCATCATCGAACTGCCCCTGAATGAGCAACGGGCCTGGTACCTCGAACCGGACAAGATCATCATGAGCCACCAGCTGATGGGCCAGCCGGAGCTGTTCCGCAGCTATGTCCAGCCTGTGGTGGAAATCCTCGTCTAGAACTACCCGTCCCTGGGACAGGGCAGGACCTGGCCTCAGGTGTCGATCGGTGACACTGTGATCCGCACCTGGCCATCCGGCGCCGTCGATTCCTGCCAGCCGTCCCGCCCGGTGCGGGTCCAGCTTCGCCCCGCAACCTCTACCCGTGTGACGTCCAGCGTCTTGGCGTTGGCTACAGCCCACTGGGCCACTGACCACGCTTGGGTTCCGTTTGCTTCCACTACCAGCGTCTGGCTGTCAACGGCCGAACCCGGGAGGCCGTACGCCTGCACAAGCTGGTCAGAGACGGCGGCCGGATCACCGGCGGCACCTGCCGCGCGGAGCGTGCATTGAACAGCTTCGGGTGTCTGCCCGGAGAGCCCGGAAGCAAAAAAGCGTCCCATTTGCTCGTGCTGGGCATAGGCGGTGGGGAAGGCAGAGCGCTGTACCCGCTGCGCCGCTTCCGTAATCTCCATGGACTCGTAGCCGGGGATCTTGACCAGTGCGTTGTAAAAGGCGTTGGTGGCGTAGAAGGGATCCATGATCTGTTCTTCGGTTCCCCAGCCCTGTGAAGGACGCTGCTGGAACAGCCCGCGCGAGTCCGGGCCGGCCTGGTCCCCATGCTCGATGTTGCGGAGCTTGGACTCCTGCATGGCCGTGGCCAAAGCTATGGTCGCGGCCCGGGGCGGAAGCCCGCGCTGGACTGCCACGGCAGTGATGAGCGAAGCGTAGACGGCCTGGTCGGGTGCAAGTTCAGCCGACTGGCCATTAACGACGGCGGTGCAGCGCTCCGAGACAAGGGTCTCGGAGCGCTGCACAAAAAACACTGCCGCATAGACGCCGCCGGCCACGAGTGCAAGCGTCAGCAGCAGCACCAGGAGGCGGCGCAGGCCGCGTCTTCGTGCCATGCAGGATCAGTTGGCGTGCAGGGCGTCGTTCAGTTCCACGGTCTGTCCGGCACGGGGAAGGACCTCCACTGCGCCGTTGGTGGAGTTCCGGCGGAACAGCAGGTTGGGCACACCCGAGAGTTCTGCGGCCTTGACGATCTTGGTGGTGTCCTCGCCCACCTCGTCCTTGGGGCCCGGCACGCGCACACGGGTTCCCGCCGTCACGTACAGGCCGGCTTCCACCACTGAATCGTCGCCGATGCTGATGCCTACACCGGAGTTGGCGCCGAGCAGGACCCGCTCACCGATGGTGATCTTCTCTTTGCCGCCGCCGGACAGGGTGCCCATGATGGAAGCGCCGCCGCCCACATCGCTGCCGTCACCGGTCACCACGCCGGCAGAAATCCGTCCCTCCACCATGGAGGTACCCAGGGTTCCTGCGTTGAAGTTCACGAAGCCTTCGTGCATCACGGTGGTGCCTTCGGCCAGGTGTGCACCCAGGCGGACCCGGTCGGCGTCGGCAATCCTGACGCCTGTGGGCACAACGTAGTCCACCATCCGCGGGAACTTGTCGATGCCGTAAACGGTCACGGCGCCGCGGCGCCGGAGGCGGGCGCGGGTCAGTTCGAAGCCCTCTACGGCTGCGGGACCGAAGTTGGTCCACACGACGTTGGGCAGCTTGCCGAAAATGCCGTCGAGGTTGATGGTGTTGGGCCGGACCAGGCGGTGCGAGAGCAGGTGCAGGCGCAGGTAGGCGTCAGCGGTGTCGGCCGGTGCCTCATCCAGGTTGATCTGGACAAAAACCACCTTCTGTTCGGTCCCGCGGTCCTCGTCCGTGCCGGATTCGGCGATGCGGGTGAGTGCCTCGTCCGCGTTTTCCGCTGAGCGCAGGTGTTCGGCGGCGACGCCCAGTGCCGGTGCCGGGAACCAGACGTCCAGCACGGTGGCGTCACCGTTGCCGGAGGCGATGGTGGCTACTCCGAAGCCGTAGGCGGAGCGTTCTTCGACGGAATCGGTTTGGGTTTCGGGCACAGCGGAGGAAGCAGTCTCAGTCATTGCCCTAGTCTATCGACGGGCGGGGACCTGCTCCGAACTAGACTGGCTTCGTGACTGCCGAAACCGCCCCGGAATCTTCCCTCCTCCCCCTTGACCTCCGCCAGGACGTCGCGCTCCTGACCGCTGCCATCATGGACATCAACAGCGTGTCCGGCAACGAAACGGAACTTGCCGACGTCGTCGAAGCCGCCCTCCGCACCATCCCGGAACTGCACATCGTCCGGGACGGCGACGCCATCATTGCCCGCACCGAACTGGGCAATCCCGAACGGGTCATCCTGGCAGGACACCTGGACACCGTCCCGCTGCCTCTGGCCGAGGGATCCCAGGGGACTGTTCCGTCCAGCTGGGAGTCCGGTGTTCCCGGGGAGGGTGTCCTGTACGGCCGGGGCGCCACCGACATGAAGGGCGGCGTCGCCGTGCAGCTCGCCCTCGCGGCCACAATGTTCGACGGCGGGGCGTCGCCCCAGCGCGACATCACCTTTGTTTTCTACGACCATGAGGAAGTAGAGGCCGTGAAGAGCGGCCTGGGCCGGCTGGTCCGCAACCACGGCGACCTGCTCAAGGGCGACTTCGCCATCCTGCTCGAACCCACGCACGGCACGGTGGAGGGCGGGTGCAACGGCACGAGCCGGTTCGAAGCAACAACGGTGGGGGAGTCTGCCCATTCCGCCCGCGCCTGGATGGGCAGCAATGCCATCCACGCGGCGGCGCCGATCCTGGCCAGGCTGGCTGCCTACGAACCCCTGACCGTCAACGTGGACGGCCTGGACTACCGCGAAAGCCTGAACGCGGTGCGGATTAACGGTGGAACTGCCGGCAATGTTATCCCGGACCGGTGCGTGGTGGAGATCAATTACCGCTTCGCCCCGGACAAGACGCCGGACCAGGCCGAGGCCGTGGTGCGCGAACTGCTTGAAGGGTTTGACGTTGTCCGCACCGACGCTGCGGCCGGGGCCCGCCCCGGACTCCAGCACCCCGCAGCCGCTTCCTTCGTGGCCGCCGTGGGAGCAGAGCCGAAGCCCAAATACGGTTGGACCGACGTCGCGCGCTTCAGTGAGTTGGGAATCCCCGCGGTGAACTTCGGGCCCGGTGATCCACTTCTGGCGCATAAGGACAACGAGCACGTGGATGCGGACGCCATCCGGAAGTGTTTGCAGGCGCTGCAGGACTGGCTGGCAGGCTGACGCTCACGGGCTTTAAACGGCGATGGCCCGGACCGCTGAACCCCAAAGGGTGCGGTCCGGGCCATTGCTGTTCGGCCAGTTAGGGAACCGGGGCCTCGGCCTTTTCGGTTTCGGCCTTGGCCACCCCGCCTGCCGCCTTCTTGGAGCCGCGGCGTTCGATCCACACCGCGATGCGGGAAACGGCAATGTTGATGGCGATGTAGATCGCTGCCGCCACAAAGAAGATGGGGAACAGGAACTGGGTGCCCAGGAAGTCCGCCATCACCTGCACGGCGCGCAGGAGCTCGCCGTACGCCACGATGTAACCCAGCGAGGTGTCCTTGAGGAGCACCACCATCTGCGCCACCAGTGAAGGCATCATGCGCCGGATTGCCTGCGGCAGTTCGATCAGCATGCGGGACTTGAAGCTGGTGAGGCCAATGGCCAGGCCCGCTTCGCGCTGGCCCTTGGGCAACGACTGGATGCCGGCACGGATGATCTCGGCGAACACTGCCGAGTTGTAGAGCACCAGGCCGGTCACGACGGCGATGAACGGCGAAGTGCCAAAGCCCAGCAGGACGAACAGCATCATCAGGACCACGGGCATGCCGCGGAGGAATTCCAGCACTACCCGCGTGGGAATGCGGATGAACGCGGCATCGGAGATGCGCAGCAGGCAGAGCGCAAGTCCCAGCGGGAAGGCGATCACGGCGGCCAGGGCAGCGGCGCTGAGGGTTGCGCCCAGGCCGTTGCCCAGCAACATCCAGACGTCGCCCCGGGTAAAGATCTGCCACCGCCGGCCCTCAAAAATGCCCTGCTGGGCGAGGGTCATGATGATCCAGGCGAGCAGGCCCAGGATCAGCAGTGAACCGACTATGGAACCGATCAGGGATATGCGCCGGGCCTTGGGGCCGGGAACATCGTAGAGTACCGAGCTCATCGGGCAATCGCCACCTTTCGTTCCACCGTGCTGGCCAGGATGCCCAGCGGAACGGTGAGGAGCAGATAGAAGAACGCAACGCCCAGCAGGACGGGGATCACGGCGTCACCATTGGCGTTGGCCAGCTGCCGGCCGTAGCCGAACAATTCGAGGACGAAGAACGCGCCAGCCACGGAGGAGTTCTTTACCAGGGCGATCAGGATGTTGATCAGCGGCGGGATCACCGTCCGCAGGGCCTGCGGGAGGATGATGAGGTTCAGGACCTGCCCGAAGTTCATGCCGATACTGCGGGCGGCTTCGGCCTGGCCCACGGGAACGCTGTTGACACCTGAGCGGACAGCTTCGGCGATGAACGCTGCGGTGTAGGTACTAAGGGCAATGATTGCCGCTACTTCGAACTGCTCGAACTTCACTCCGAGCCGGGGGAGGACAATGGCTGCGAAGAAGAAGGCGATGGTCAGCGGGGTGTTCCGGAGAACTTCAACGTAGACAGTGCTGAAACCGCGGAGTGCTGCAACAGGGGAAACTCTCGCTGCCGCAAGCAGGGTGCCAAGCACCAGCGCGATCACCCCGGAAACGACGGAAAGGAAAAGTGTGCGGAGAAAACCGTTCCAGTACAGGGGCAGGTTTTCAAGAATGACGTCCATTGGATCCTTTGGCTGTGGGCGTGGACGGGGCGAAGGCGGCGGTTGTCGGGGCCCCGAGGGGCCCCGACAACCGCTGGCGTTACCTAGTAACGGTTGAGTTCGGGCAGATCAGGGGCAGTCTTGATGACTGAACCTGCGGTAGCTTCCCAGGCCTTCTTGTAGGAGCCGTCCTTCTCGAATGCCTCCAGCTGGTCGTTGATCCAGTTCCGGAACTCGGTGTCGCCCTTCTTCAGGCCGATGCCGTAGGGCTCCTTGGTGAAGGTCTCGTCCGAGGCGAGCTTGAAGGCGTCCGGTTCCTTGTCCACGAAGCCGGCGAGGATCACGTTGTCCGTGGTGACCGCTTCAACCTGCTTGTTGCGCAGCGGTTCCAGGCAGGCGGAGTAGGTGGCGGCGGGAACGAGCTCTGCACCGTACTTGTCCACGATGGTCGCAGCCGGGGTGGAACCCGTAACGGAGCAGACCTTCTTGCCCTTGACGTCTTCGGGCTTCTTGATGGAGTCGTTGTCCTTGTTCACCATCAGTGCCTGGCCGGCTTCGTAGTACGGGCCGGCGAAATCGACCACCTGCTTGCGCTTGTCGTTGATGGTGTAGGTGGCGATGACCAGGTCAACCTTGCCCTGTTCGATGAACGGTTCACGGTTGGCTGAGACGGTCTCGGACCACTCGATCTTGTCAGCCGGGATGCCCAGCTTGGCGGCGATCAGCTTGCCGATTTCAACGTCGAAGCCGACAGGCTTGCCGTCCAGGCCAACCTGGCCGAAGAGCGGCTGGTCGTACTTGGTGCCGATCTTGATGGTGCCGGCGGTGGAGAGCTTTTCCATCGTGGTGCCGGCGGCGAAAGAGGGCTTCTCGACCGGGCTGGGGTTGCTGGACGATCCGGCGTCACCTCCGCCGCAGGCGCTCAGGGAGAGGGCGAGGGCAGCGGTGGCCGCCACGACGAATGACTTCCGCCGGGTCAAAAATGCCTTCATGACATTCCTTTCATTGGTGGCCGTGGGTCACGGCCTGGGTGCGAACTGGGAGTGTTTGTTCGTAGGTGATTCAGTGGGTGAGGAGCTTGGAGAGGAAATCCTTGGCGCGATCGCTCTTGGGATTGGTGAAGAACTCCTCGGGGGTGGCGTCCTCGACGATCTGGCCGTCCGCCATAAAGACAACGCGGTCCGCGGCCTTGCGGGCGAAGCCCATTTCGTGGGTGACCACAATCATGGTCATGCCCTCCTTGGCAAGCTGGACCATAACGTCCAGGACCTCGTTGATCATTTCGGGGTCCAGCGCCGAGGTGGGCTCGTCGAACAGCATCACCTTGGGTTTCATGGCAAGGGCGCGGGCAATGGCAACGCGCTGCTGCTGGCCGCCGGACAGCTGCGCCGGCAGCTTGGGGGCCTGGTGTCCCACGCCGACGCGTTCAAGGAGCGCCATGGCGTCCTTGTCCGCAGCCGCCTTCGCGACACCCTTGACCTTGATGGGGCCCAGGGTGACGTTTTCGAGGATGGTCTTGTGCGCGAAGAGGTTGAACGACTGAAAGACCATCCCGACGTCGGCGCGGAGCTGCGCGAGTTCCTTGCCTTCCTCGGGAAGGACCTTTCCATCGATGCTGATGGTGCCGCCTTCGATGGTTTCAAGACGGTTGATGGCGCGGCACAAGGTGGACTTACCGGAACCCGAAGGCCCGATGACCACAACAACCTCGCCCTTGCGGACCTGCAGATTGATGTCCTTCAGAACGTGCAGCTGGCCGTAATGCTTATTTACGGCGTTCAGGGAGACGAGGGCATCGCCGGGCACATGAGTAGTCATAGGAAGAATCTAGCGAACAACGGCCGCTTATGACGGGAATCACCCCAGGTTCCTGCGGATCGTGATTCAAGAGATACCTCGCACCGGCAGGTTAGCCTAGGGGAATGAGCATCAACGCAGATCCCGCCAAAAACGCCCAGCCGCGCCGTAAGGGGCCCCTTGAGCTTCGCCGCAAACAGGCGGCAGTGGAAATGTCGGACCAGCATCTGCTTGATACCAAAGGGCCCGGGCAGTTTGTGCACACCGATCCGTGGCGGGTCATGAGGATCCAAAGCGAGTTCGTGGAGGGCTTCGGGGCACTGGCCGACCTCGGTCCCGCGGTGAGCGTCTTCGGTTCTGCCCGGACAAAACCCGGCAGCCCCTATTACGAGATGGGCGTCCAGGTGGGCCGGAAGCTGGCCGAAGCCGGCGTTGCAGTGATTACCGGAGGCGGCCCCGGCTCCATGGAAGCGGCCAACCGCGGCACCGTTGAAGGCAATGGCGTGTCCGTGGGTCTGGGCATCGAGCTGCCATTTGAGCAGGGCCTGAACCAGTGGGTGGACCTGGGCATCAACTTCCGGTACTTCTTTGCCCGCAAAACGATGTTCGTGAAGTACGCCCAGGGATTCATCGTGCTGCCCGGTGGCCTGGGCACCCTGGATGAACTCTTCGAGGCCATGGTCCTGGTGCAGACCCGCAAGGTGACTTCCTTCCCGATTGTGCTGCTCGGGGTGGACTTCTGGGGTCCCATGATCGAGTGGATCAAGGGAACCCTGGTGGCTGAGGGCATGGTCTCCGCGAAGGACCTGGACCTGATCCAGGTGGTGGATGACCCGGCGGAAGCGGTGGACCGCGTGCTCCATGTGGCAATCACCCCTTCACTGAACGGCGAGCAGCGCCCGGAGTAGCCGCGGCCGCCAGGTCTGGCACGATGGGAGGGTGAGTTTTTTTCTGGTCTTCCTCGCCGTGCTGCTGATCGGGGCCGTCCTGTGGGCGAGTGTCGGGGGCCGCGGGGGCAAGCAACGCGGCCGCACGCTGCCGTCCCTGCTCGACGCCGGCTTTGAGGAGCCGCCGGCCAACCTGCCGCCGGTCCTGCTGCCGCCCAATGCCGAATCCCGGGACGTGGACAGCATCCGCTTTTCCCTGGGCCTGCGGGGCTACCGGATGGACCAGGTGGACCAGGTACTCGATGAGCTGCGGGACCAGTTGGCTGCCAGCCGCCACCAGGTGGAGGTGCTGAAGGCACGGCTGGAGGCCCTTGAGCGTCTCGAACCTTCCCCTGCCCCTGAAGTGCGGGTGGAGAAGCAGGCGGAACTGCAGCCTGGACCGCGGGCGGACGCCGGCCCGGAGGTGCGCGTACCCGGCAGCAGGGAACCGGCCTCGGGGGAGGACCTGACGTGAGTACCGCCACCCGCCGCGGAACGGGAGTTGGGGCCTCCCTCCAGGCCCTGTTGCTCCGCTGCCGTTCCGCCGTCCAAGGCTGGCCATGGTGGCTGCAGGTGTCTGCCATCTATGTGGCCGCGCGGCTGGTCAGCGCCGGCATTTTTATGGCCGCGGCCCTCCACCAGGGACCCAACCCCTGGTTCCCACCCAAGCCCGACTACTGGAACTTCATCAACATCTGGGACGCCCGCTGGTATGCGAGGGTGATCGAGGGCGGCTACCCCGCCACCCTTCCGGTTGATGCCGCCGGCAACGTGCAGGAGAACACCTGGGCGTTCTATCCCTTGTTCCCGTCCCTGGCCGGCGGGCTCAGCAGGCTGTCGGGGTTCAGTCCCGCTGCTTCGCTGACCATCATCGCCATGCTGTCCGGCCTTGGCGCCGCCCTGCTGGCGTACGTGCTGTTCCGGCAGAAAGCCGCCCCTGGGACGGCTCTGTGGGCGGTGGCTTTCTTCGCCACGTTCCCGGTGTCCGCAGTGCTCCAGGTGCCCTACGCTGAACCGCTGTCATTGCTGTTGCTCGCGGCGGCGCTGCTGCTGGTGATCCGGCGGCAGTATTTATGGGCCATCCCGGTGGTGGTGCTGCTGTGCCTTTCACGGCCGGTTGGCGTTCCCTTCGCGGCCATGCTGGGGATCTTGTTGTTGATGCGCCTGGTGCAGCGTGTGCGCCGCAGCGAACCGGGGTTCCACACCAGGGCTGACCTTGCGTCACTCACCACGCTGACTGCGGTGGCCGGTGCCTCAGCCCTTGCCTGGCCCGCAGCTGCATGGGCGGCCACGGGGGATATCCAGGCCTATACAAAGACCGAAACCGTATGGCGCGGGGATGACCTTGTCCCCTTCAAGCCGTGGTTCGATACCGGCGTGGACCTCTTCGGCCCCGTGCTGGGAATCCTGGCGCCGTTCGTTTTCGTGGCCCTGTTCGCTGCGATGCTCTGCCTGCCCCCGGTGGTGCGTCTCGGCGTCGAACTCCGCCTGTGGTGTGCCTGCTATATGGGCTACCTGGTGGCATTCCTCCACCCGCAGACCAGTACTTTCCGTATGCTGCTCCCGCTTTTTCCGCTGGCGCTCGGAGCTGCACTGCTGTCCCGCTCCAGGGCCTACCGGGGGACGGTTGCGGTGATGTTCCTGCTGTTGCAGATCGTCTGGATCGTGTGGCTGTGGGCGTGGGCGCAGCTTCCCGGCGGCGGTGATTATCCGCCCTAGGTTTTTGGGCTTCCGTGCAGGTCAGGGTCCGAATTGTGCCCCACCGGAAATGTCCATCGATTAGCTACGCGCGGGTAATTCCGCGATAATGGAAGGTAAGCAAGGACAATAAGCATTCAGAATACGCGCGGCCCTGGCGGTGACCATCCACTCCGTCATGGCAGCTTGATCTACATGCGGACACAGCCCGCCCGGGCTGATCAGTCCTGGGACTAAATGGAGGGGAATTCCTCATGGCGGCTATGAAACCACGCACCGGCGACGGCCCAATGGAAGTCACCAAGGAGGGCCGCAGCCTGATCATGCGCGTCCCGCTCGAAGGCGGCGGGCGCCTGGTGGTCGAACTGAATGCTGCCGAAGCGGCCAACCTTCGGGAATGCCTGGTCGGCGTCACCGAATAATCGTGCGGGACAGGGTCCGCAGGCTGGAAAAGGCTGCGGACCCTGTCCTATTTTTTGACCGCTACCAGCAACCCGTCACCGGTGGGGAGCATGGCTGACGCCAGCCTCTCGTCGTCGCGGATGGTCTTGCCCACCTGGCGCAGCACCACGGTGGTAGCCTCGCGGCCGGCAGGGTTGGCTACCTTGTCCTTGTCCAGGGCATCGTTGAGGATCAGCAGCCCGGCAGGCTTCAGGAGCCTGATGGCCTGCTCCACATACCCCGGAAGCCCCGGCTTGTCAGCGTCGATGAACACCAGGTCATAGGCACCGTCAGTGAGGCGCGGCAGGACGTCGCCGGCACGTCCGGAGATGGTGCGGGTCCGGTTGGCGGGGCTTCCCGCCTCCGAGAATGCCTCACGGGCGGCTTTGAGATGCTCGACGTCCACATCAATGGTGGTGAGGACGGCCTGCGGACCCAGGCCGCGGAGCAGGCAGACGCCCGAGACGCCGGCGCCGGTTCCGATTTCGACGGCGGTCTGCGCCTTGGATGCCGCGGCCAGGACCGTCAGGACGGCTCCCACGCCGGGCCCGATGGGGGTTACGCCAAGTTCAAAGGAGCGCTCCCGGGCCCGAAGCATAACCTCGTCCTCAGCGGGCAGATCTTCTGCATAGGACCAGCTGCTGGACTTGTCGGCGCTCATGGATATTCGCTTTCTGGGCGGGAGGGGGAGTGTCCTCTACAGCCTACTGTGTCCGGTGCCGGCAACCCGGAAGGCGGGCTGTTGCGCCTACGGCTGAAGTCCTCCGGCAGTCAGGAAATTCCCAGCCAAATTTGAAATGATGAGTATCCGCTCATCCATAGGGTGGTCGGCGCCGAATCAGAGATGTCAACAGTATCCGGGCGTTAGCATTCCACGAGGGGAGTGGACGATGTCATCATCAGTCGTGGCACCTGTCCCTGCAGCAAATAATCCCGAGGCCGAGTGGGTCCGTCCCACTTGGGAAGAGGTGGTGACCAACCACTCCGCCAAGGTCTACCGCCTGGCGTACCGCCTGACAGGCAACAAGTTCGACGCCGAAGACCTTACCCAGGAGGTATTCGTCCGCGTCTTCCGGTCGCTGGAGAACTTCAAGCCCGGAACCCTTGACGGCTGGCTGCACCGCATCACCACCAACCTGTTCCTGGACCAGGCGCGCCGGAAAACCCGTATCCGCTTCGATGCCCTGGCCGAGGACGCCGAGTCGAGGATCCCCGGACGCGAACCCGGGCCGGAACAAAGCTTTGAGCTGAACAACCTGGACCTCGATGTCCAGGCAGCGCTTGAGGAACTCCCGCCGGACTTCCGGGCGGCCGTGGTCCTGTGCGACCTTGAAGGCCTGTCCTACGACGAAGTGGCCGAGGCCCTGGGCGTCAAGCTCGGTACGGTCCGTTCACGGATCCACCGGGGCCGGACCATGCTTCGCGAGAAGCTGGCCCACCGCGATCCGCGTCCGCAGCAGTCCCGGCCCAAGCTGTCGCTGCCGCGCATCGCCGGCATCCTCTGAACGGCGTATGAGTCACCAGTTTCCGCTCGGCCGCAGGCACCAGCGCACCGCCAGCCACATCCAGACGTGCCACGAATGCGCCTCCGCCATCCGCCGGGAACGCCAGTACCTGGAGCGGCTGCGGGAGGCCCCCATCCCGCCGGCAAGTGACGACCTGACTGCCCGTCTTCTGGCGAGGACCCAGGAGTTGGCGGCCGAGCCGCCGCTTTCAGAGAACCATCGCCAGGCGCCCCGGGCAGCGGTCCGGATTCTGGCGATGTCCGCCGGAAGCACTGTTGCAGCAGCGGGGGTTCTCGCGGCCGGCGCCTTCGCGGTTGCCGGCGACGCGGCCGGGACGGAGGGGTCGGCGGCAGGCGCAACCCTCTCGCATGTTTCCTCGCAGACGCCCGCCGACGGCAGGACACTGGGCCCCGAGCGCTTGGCGGCCCTGCGTTCGGAGGGCTGGGTTTGCCCGGAACTTCAGGCAATGGGATTCCACCTGGAGTCTGCCAAGGCTCTGGTGCTCGAGGGCGGGCCCGCCGTCGAACTGAAGCTTTCGGACGGGACGCATTATGCCACCGTGACCGAACGCCATACCGGGCCGGATACGGACCTGTCCTCTGAGGCGGGCGGGGAACGGTTGCAGGTCCTCACTTCCTCCCCCTGGGCTGCCACGTACCGGCTGCCGGGCCGGGCTTTCACCTACGAGTCCAACCTGCCCGCTGACCAGGCCGACGACGCCGTGCCTATCCTGCAAGGCCTCAGCGAGAGGGCAGCGGAAGGTGTTTTCGCGGAAGCCGTGAACGATCCGCCAACGCAGGGCGGAGAGCCGCCGGCAACCCGGCTGCAACGCGGACTGAATAAGATCGTGGCCCTTTTTACCCAGTAAAGCGGACAGTTTTCGCCGCCCCCGGACGGGAATCGTCACTGGCAGCCCGGAAAGGGTAATCTTCCTAAAGTGTTTGGAATCAACGGCCCGGAGTTCTTTCTTCTGCTGATCATTGGCGTGCTCGTGATCGGCCCCCAGCGGCTGCCCGAATACACGCAGAAACTGGCCAACCTGGTGAAGGAAGTGCGCCGGATGGCATCCGGTGCACGTGAACAGATCAAGGAAGAAGTGGGGATCGACATCGATGATGTCGACTGGAAGAAGTACGATCCCCGCCAGTACGATCCCCGGCGCATTATCAAGGAAGCGCTTCTGGACGACGACCCCAAGCCCGTCAGCTCCGGCGCGCCGGCCGCCGTTGCGGCTGTCGCCGGCGCGGCTGCCGTGGCTGGCGCGGATACCGCTGCTCCCCAGCGGCCCGTGCGCGTAGTGCAGTCTCTTCCGCCGGGCGAGGCCGCGCCCTACGATACGGAAGCCACCTAAGGGGCCAGCCCGGGAATCCTGGGCAGCCTGGTCAGCGCGGCTGCAGCCCCAGCTTCATTCCGGCCAGTCCGCGGGGCCTGGCAGCCAGCCGGCCGGCAATACCCGTAAGCGCCTCGGCTGCTGGAGTGCCTGCCTGTCCCAGGACGATCGGTGCCCCAGCGTCGCCGCCCTCCCGCAGCTTGATGTCCAGCGGGATCTGCCCCAGCAGCGGAACCTCTTCACCCACCGTCGCCGTCAAGCGCTCTGCCAGCACCATCCCGCCGCCGCTGCCGAACAAATCCATCCTGCCGCCGTCGGGCATTTCCAGGTAGGACATGTTCTCGATGACGCCGGCCACCTTCTGCCCGGTCTGGGTGGCGATGGCACCGGCCCGTTCAGCGACGTCCGCCGCGGCTGCCTGCGGGGTGGTGACCACCAGGATCTCAGCCTTGGGCAGCAGCTGGGCCACGGAGATCGCAATGTCTCCGGTGCCCGGCGGCAGGTCCAGGAACAGTGCGTCGAGGTCACCGAAGTACACGTCGGTCAGGAACTGCTCCAAGGCGCGGTGGAGCATGGGACCGCGCCAGGCCACCGGCTGGTTGCCGCTGACGAACATCCCGATGGAGATCACCTTGACGCCGTAGGCAACGGGCGGAAGGATCATGTCGTCCACCCGGGTGGGGGCCTGGGTGATCCCCATCAACGCCGGAACCGAGAAACCGTAGACGTCCGCATCCACGATTCCCACCCGCAGCCCCTGTGCCGCCAGGGCGCAGGCCAGGTTGACGGTCACGGAGGACTTTCCCACGCCGCCCTTGCCGCTGGCAACGGCGTAGACCTTCGTCAGGGAGTCGGGCTGGTTGAAGGGAATCCCGCGCTGGCCACCGGCGCCTCGGAGCAGCTCCTTGAGGGCGTCCCGCTGTTCCTGGGTCATCACCTTAAGCTCCACGTCGACGGCGGCCACTCCGGGAACTGCCAGCAGCGCCGTGGTGGCGTCGGCGGTGATGGTGTCCCGCAGCGGGCAGCCGGCGATGGTGAGCAGGACCGCGAGGGTGACCCGGCCGTCGTCGGAAATCCCCACCGACTCCACCATGCCCAGTTCGGTGATGGGACGGCGGAGTTCGGGATCGATGACCGTGGCCAGGGCGGAGTTGATTGCCTCGGCGGAGGGGCTGGCGGGAGGTGCGCTCAATTAACGTTCCTGGGTTGAATGGCCCGGTTTGAGCCGGGGAATCTGCTGGGTGCGGGGGTTCCGCTGCCGTTCGCGCTGTTCCTTGAGTTTTTCCCGCACCTTGTCGCGCGGGGATTCGTGCTGCCCCTGGCCGGCCGGATCGTGGGTCCGGAGCTCTTCCTGGGCTTCGAGCATGTCTTCCAGAAGCGAGCGCAACTCGGCGCGGACATAGTCACGGGTTGCGACTTCCCGCAGGGCGATACGCAGCGACGCGAGCTCCCGCGTCAGGTATTCAGTATCGGAAAGGTTGCGTTCGGCGCGCTGGCGGTCCTGCTGCAACGAGACGCGGTCGCGGTCGTCCTGGCGGTTCTGGGCCAGCAGCAGCAGGGGTGCCGCGTAAGACGCTTGCAATGACAGCATCAGGGTCAGCAGCGTGAAGCCGAGGTCCCGTGAGTCGAACTGCCATTCCAGCGGGGCCCAGGTGTTCCAGGCCAGCCAAATGACGACGAACACCGTCATGTAGACCAGGAATTGCGGAGTGCCCATAAACCGGGCAAAGCCCTCAGTGGCGTGGCCGAACGCGTCCGGGTCCGGTGAGAGCTTGGGCAGCATCCGCTGCCGGCCGCTCAGCGGCGTATCAAGGCTGCCCATCGAGGCCGGCTTGGAGGAGGGGCGCTGTCCGGGGTTCTTGGGAGCAGTGATGTCAGCCAATGCGGCCACCGAGCCTTCTTATCGGGGCTTCGCCATCGTGGGCGCGCCAGTCATCGGGCAACAGATGATCCAGTACGTCATCGACGGTCACCGCCCCCACAAGCCGGCCGGCGTCGTTGACCACCGGAAGGGAGTTCAGGTTGTAGGTAGCCAGGGTCCGCGCCACTTCACTGATGTGGGCCTGGTCGGACAACGGCTCCAGGTTCTTGTCCACGAGGTTGCCAAGCGATTCGAACGGCGGGAAGCGGAGGAGCTGCTGGATGTGCACCACGCCCAGGAACCGGCCGGTGGGCGTCTCCAACGGCGGCCTGGCGATGAATATGGAGGAGGCCAGGGCAGGGGAAAGTTCCTCCCGCCGCACATGGGCCAGCGCCTCGGCAACCGTGGCTTCGGGCGGCAGGATCACCGGAACAGGCGTCATCAGGCCGCCCGCGGTGTCTTCGTCGTATTCCAGGAGGCGCCGCACGTCCTCCGCGCCCTCGGGTTCCATCAGCTGGAGCAGCTCTTCGGCCTGGGCGGAGGGAAGCTCGCCGAGGAGGTCGGCGGCGTCGTCGGGGTCCATCTCCTCCAGCACGTCAGCGGCACGCTGGACGTCCAGGGCAGAGAGGATCTCCACCTGGTCATCCTCGGGAAGCTCCTGCAGGACGTCGGCCAGGCGTTCGTCCTGGAGCTCGCTGGCCACCTCGAAACGGCGTTTGTCGCTCATCTCCTGCAGCGCTTCGGCGAAGTCGGCGGGCTTGAGGTCCTCGTGGTTCGCAACGAACTGGGTTGCGGCCTGCGGCTCGGTGCGCGGGCCCTGCAGGGCGTCCGACCAGTCAATGATGAGGGTTTCGTTGCGGCGCAGGCGGCTCAGCGGGGAGAGGGAATGGCCGCGCCGGACAAAAAGCTTGCTGACGAACCAGTCGCGGGAGCGGCTCTGGTCCATGGCGATGTCCTCGATGGTGGCGTCGCCGCTGCCGTCCCGGAGCGTGACGCGGCGGTCGAACATTTCCGCCACCACCAGCGTTTCCGCGCCGCGCTGTTCAAAGCGGCGAAGGTTGACCAGGCCGGTGCAGATGATCTGCGTCTGGTCGATGGAGGTAATCCGTGTCATGGGCACAAAGACGCGCTTTTTTCCGGGAACTTCCACCACGATGCCCACCACGTGCGGGGCTCCCTGCGTCCCGCGGGACAGCACAACAACGTCACGCAACCGGCCCAGCCGGTCGCCCAAGGGGTCGAAGACGTCGAGTCCCAGCAGGCGCGCCACGAAGACGCGGGTAGGTGTTGTGCTCACTTGTACAGGCTACCGAGTCTGCTCTCTTTTAGCTGAATTTACAGGCAGCACACATGCATATGGGCAAGAATGGGACTATGGCAAACATATTTGGTGCTCCCAAGGCCGGCGGCCCCAACGGCATGGACGACGCCAGGGCCGTTCCCACCGGCGACACGGTTGGCTCCTACACCTCTTACCTGGACGCCCAGAAGGCGGTGGACTACCTCGCGGACCAGCAGTTCCCCGTACAGATGGTGTCCATCGTGGGGAACGAACTGAAGATGGTGGAGCGGGTTACGGGACGCCTGAGCTATCCCCGGGTTGCCCTGTCCGGCGCGCTCAGCGGTATGTGGTTTGGCCTGTTCGTGGGTGTCATGCTCTCCTTCTTTGCGCCGTCGCCGGGGTACTTCTCCATCCTGACGTCGGTGTTGATGGGTGCGGCGTTCTTTATGCTGTTCGGCATTGTCACCTATGCGATGCAGCGGGGAAAGCGCGACTTCACCTCCACCAGCCAGGTGGTGGCCACCAGCTACGACGTGATCGTCTCGCCCGAGGCCGCACACGAGGCCCGCAGGCTCCTGCAGCAGTTGCCCATGACGCGTTCGGATGCCGCCGCCGGCAACGGCCCCTACACACAGCGGGACTACCACAACCAGTCCTACCAGCAGCCGGGCCAGGGCCCTGCCCGCCCCTCCGGCTGGAACGATCCCTACGGCCAGTCACCAGCCAACTCCGGGCAGGAGGATACCGCTTATGGGGCGCCCGCCGGACAGCAGCCTGCCGGACAGCAGGCCGCTGGTCAGCAGCACGAAAGCGGCGCGCAGGAGGCGCCGCCCTCGCCGGCACGGGCGGTGCGTTACCCCGACCTGCCCGACGGCCGGCCCCAGTATGGCATCCGGCTGCCGCAGAACGGTCCCGACGCGGGTGCCCAGGCGGAGCAGCGCCCCATGGATGAGCAGCGCCCCACGGATGAGCAGCGCCCGTCGGGCGAACCGCGGCAGTAGCCCCTTCGCAGAAACCAAAAGCGGGGCCACCCGGAGGGATCTCCGGATGGCTCCGCTTTCGCTTTTCAACCGTTTTTAGTGTGTTTCCCCGGCTTCGCGGTAGATGCCCGCCATCCAGTTCTCCACGTCCTCAACCTTCCGTGGCAAGGCAGCGCTCAGGTTGACCGGACCTTCGGCCGTCATCAGGATGTCGTCCTCGATCCGCACGCCGATGCCGCGGTACTCCGCCGGGATGGCGAGGTCCTCCTCCTTGAAGTACAGGCCCGGTTCGATGGTGAAGACCATCCCTTCGGTCAGGATGCCGTCCAGGTAGAGGTCCCGCTTGGCCTGCGCGCAGTCGTGGACATCGAGGCCCAGGTGATGGCTGGTGCCGTGCGGCATCCACCGGCGGTGCTGCTGTCCTTCAGGGCTGATGGCCTCCTCCACACTGACCGGCAGGAGGCCCCACTCGGCCAGCCGCTCGGCAAGGACGGTAGTGGCGGCCGTGTGGATGTCGCGGAACCGGGTTCCCGGCTGGGCCGCGGCGAATCCGGCGTCCGCGGCATCCAGGACAGCTTCATATACCTTGCGCTGGATGTCACTGAACACCCCGGTGGCGGGCAGGGTCCGGGTGATGTCCGCCGTGTACAGAGAGTCGGCTTCCACTCCGGCGTCCAGCAGCAGAAGCTCGCCGGCGTTGATCCTGCCCGTGTTGCGCGTCCAGTGCAGGACGGTGGCGTTGTTGCCTGAAGCTGCGATGGTGTCATAACCCAGTTCATTGCCCACTTCGCGGGCGCGGGCGAAGAATGCGCCCTCCACCACCCGTTCGCCGCGGGCGTGTGTCAGCGCGCGCGGGAGGGCCTTCACTACCTCTTCGAACCCCTCCACCGTGGCGGCGACGGCCTGTTGCATCTGCTCGATCTCCCACGCATCCTTGAGCAGGCGCAGCTCCGAGAGGGCTTCGCTGAGCTTCTCGTCCAGGGCATCGAAGACGCCGAGGTCCAGGTTGTCCGGGTCCTTGGCGGTGTTGTACCGGGCCGTGTCCACCAGGGCGTCGATGTTCTCGTCCACCTTGCGGACCAGGCGGATGGAGATGCCCCCGATCTCGGGCGCACCCACGTCCTTGGTGATGGCGGTTTCGAGCTGATCAATGTGTGCCGTGGGCAGGCCCAGGCGGGCCTCGAATTCGGCCAGCGTGGGGCGCGCGCCGATCCAGAACTCCCCGGACCTGGAATCAGCGTAGAACTGTTCCGTGTCCCGCCCGGCCAGGGGCCGGAAGTACAGCGTGGCACGGTGGTTCCCGCCGTCGTCGCCCTTTCCCTCCTCCACCGGCTCGAGGATCAGGACGGCGTCCGGCTCGTGGTCAAGGCCGAGCCCGGTGAGGTGGGCGAAGCCCGAGTAGGGGCGGAAACGGTAGTCGCAGTCGTTGGAGCGGACCTTCAATGGCCCGGCGGGGATGACCAGGCGTTCACCTTTGAACAGGCCTGAGATGGCCTTGCGCCGGGTCGCGGCGTAATCGGCCACCGCGTCGCGCGGGGGGAGCGCCTGGTTCGCGGGCGCCCAGTTGCTGGCCATAAAGGCTTTGAAGGCGTCGGAACTGGGCCGCTGGGAGCGGTTGTTGACGCGCTCTTCCAGGGGCTGGGAAGCAGAATCGGGGGTGTTATCGGCAACGTTCACGGCACCATCGTCTCACCAGCATGAAGCCTTGTGCGAATACCTGCATGAACGGGGGATGCGCTGTCTACTAGGCTGGGAAGGTGAGGATTGACCTGCATGCCCACTCCAACGTTTCCGACGGTACGGAAAAACCTGCCGACGTGATGGCATCCGCTGCCCGCGCCGGGCTGGACGTGGTGGCGCTGACCGACCATGATTCCACTTCGGGCTGGGCGGAGGCAGCCGCTGCAGCGGTGGAGCATGGTGTCGCCCTGGTGCCCGGGATGGAGGTTTCGTGCCGAACGGAGCAGGGGATCAGTGTCCACCTTTTGAGTTACCTGCATGATCCCGAACATTCGGGGCTGCTGGAGGAAATCACCAAGGCCAAGGATGCCCGGCTGACCCGCGCGGAGCGGATGGTCACCCTGCTGGCGGAGGATTACCCGCTCACCTGGGACGACGTCATCCACCACGTGGCACCCGGCGCCACGCTGGGCCGCCCGCACATTGCCGATGCCCTGGTGGCGGCCGGTGTGGTGGAGGACCGATCCGAGGCGTTTTCCTCCATCCTCACCTCCCGGTCCCGCTACTTCATCCAGCATTACGCACCGGACCCTGCCACCGCCGTGGAACTCGTCCGCGCCGCCGGAGGCGTCCCGGTGTTTGCCCACCCCGTGGCCTCGTCCCGGGGCCGGATCGTGGGCGAGCGCGTCTACCAGGAGATGATCGACGCCGGGCTGGCCGGGTTGGAGGTCAACCACCGCGACAACCCGGAGGAAGGCCGCGGGTTCCTGCGCCGGCTCGCCGCGAAGCATGACCTGCTGATCACCGGGTCCTCGGACTACCACGGGACGGGCAAACCGAACCTGCTCGGCGAGAATGTCACCGCGCCTGAAGTCCTGGCCCGGATCGAGGAACTCGGAACCGGGACCGCCGTCGTCCGCCCCTGACCCCGCCCTCCCAGTCAGTTAACTGGGTAGGACGTGAACTCGGCGTGGGCACCCAGCCGCTTGGCCATGATGTCGATGGCAGGCTGGTTCTGGTCCACGCACACAAACTTCCGCCCGAGCTTGGCCGAGACGGCGCCCAAGGTGCCTGAGCCGGCGAAGAAGTCCAGGCACCAGTCGCCCGGCCGGCTTGAGGCTGCCACCACACGGCGGACCAGGCCCTCCGGCTTCTGCGTGGGATAGCCGGTTTTTTCCTTGCCGGTGGGGGAGACGATGGTGTGCCACCAGACATCGGTGGGAAGCTTTCCCAGTTCGCGTTTGGCCGGGGTCACCAGACCGGGCGCCATGTAGGGCTCACGGTCCACCTCTGCACTGTCGAAATGGTACTTTGCCGGGTTCTTGACGTACACGAGGATGTTGTCGTGTTTGGTGGGCCACCGGTTCTTTGCGCGGGCCCCGTAATCGTACGCCCAGATGATCTCGTTCAAGAAGCACTCGCGGCCGAAGATGGAATCCAGCATCACCTTGGCATAGTGCACCTCACGGTAGTCCAGGTGCAGGTACAGCGTGCCGTCCTCGGCCAGCAGCCGCCACGCCTCAACGAGCCGCGGCTCAAGGAAGGACCAGTAATCGCTGAACGCGTCGTCGTAGCGGTGCAGCGCGCCCTTGATGGTGTCGTAGGAGCGCCCCTTGAAACCGAGGCGGTCGCCGGTACCTTCCGCGTTGGCCACCATGGTGGTCTGTTGGCGCTGCTGTGGACGGCCGGTATTGAACGGCGGATCCACGTAGATCAGGGTGAAGGCGCCGTCCGGCAGCGTGGGGAGGAACTCCGCGTTGTCCGCGTGAACCACCAGGCTGCTGCCGTCCGGCGCCCAGGCAGGGTCAGTCATGAAGGGTGTTAGGCCTCGGTGCTGCCGGGCTGAGCGGCAGATTCGCCGCCGGCCACTACCTCGCCGTTGCGGCGGCGGGTGCGGGTGCGCGGCCGGCGGGTGCGTGAGGGCTGCTCCGTTTCGGTCGCGGCAGGGGCCTCACCGGCAGCGGCGGGGCCTGCAGCTGCGTCAGGTGTACGACGGCGGCGCTCACCGGTGCGGCCGGCGTTACCGCCGCTGCGTCCGCCGTCGCGGTTTCCGCCACGGCTTTCGCGGCCGCGGCCGTCACCCTCACGGGAGCGGCCTGCGTCACGGCTGCCGCGGGCGTTCTTCTTGCCGGTTTCCCCCAGGTCCTCAAGTACCTCGGCGTCAACCCCGGCCAAGGTGCGCTTGTCGCGCGGCAGGCGTCCCTTGGTTCCCTCGGGGATGTCGAGGTCTTCGTAGAGGTGCGGAGAGGACGAGTATGTCTCCACCGGCTCGGGCACGCTCAGGCCCAACGCCTTGTTGATCAGGCCCCAGCGCGGCATGTCATCCCAATCCACGAATGTGACTGCGGTGCCCTTGTTCCCGGCGCGGCCGGTGCGGCCCACGCGGTGCAGGTAGATCTTCTCGTCTTCGACGCACTGGTAGTTGATGACGTGGGTGACATCTTCAACGTCGATGCCGCGGGCGGCCACGTCCGTTGCCACGAGGACGTCCACCTTGTTGTTGCGGAAGGCCCGAAGTGCCTGCTCGCGGGCGCCCTGGCCGAGGTCGCCGTGAATGGCGGCTGCCGCGAAGCCGCGGTCCACCAGTTCCTCCGCAACCTTGGCGGCAGTGCGCTTGGTCTTGGTGAAGATGATGGTGCGTCCGCGGCCCTTGGCCTGCAGGATGCGCGCCACCACCTCGATCTTGTCCATGCTGTGGGCACGGTAGATCAGCTGGCGGATGTCGCGCTTGGTCAGGCCCTCATCCTCGGGGTCCGCGGCCCGGATGTGCGTGGGCTGGGTCATGTAGCGGCGCGCCATGGCGATGACGGGTCCGGGCATGGTGGCGGAGAAGAGCAGGGTCTGGCGCACGGCAGGCGTGGCCGCAATGAGGGTCTCGACGTCGGGCAGGAACCCGAGGTCCAGCATCTCATCGGCCTCGTCCAGGATGACGATCTTGACATTCTTCAGGCTCAGGTGCTTTTGCTTGAAGAGGTCGATGAGACGGCCCGGGGTGCCCACCACCACCTCGACGCCGTTCTTCAGCGCTTCCACCTGCGGCTCATAGGCCCGGCCGCCATAGATTGTGGCGATACGGGCGTTGCGCTTCCGCGACGCGGTCTGCAGGTCATTGGCCACCTGCACCGCGAGTTCGCGGGTGGGAACGATAACCAGGGCCTGCGGGGCACCGGGGACGGCGAGCTTTTCGTAGCCGGGATCGTCCTGGCCCACCACGCGCTGGAGGGCGGGGATGCCGAATCCGAGGGTTTTACCGGTACCGGTCTTGGCCTGGCCGATGATGTCGTGGCCGGACAGGGCCACCGGAAGGGTCATTGCCTGGATGGGGAAGGGGTGGGTGATGCCGGCGTCGGCCAGGGACTCAACGATATCGGCGCGCACGTTGTAGTCGGCGAAGGACTTTTCCGCGATCTCATGCGGCTTCTCGTCCGAGATGATGGTCTCTTCCGGCTCGAGGGTTTCGGTGCCGGACTCGTCGGTCAGAAGTTGGTGGGTATGCAATTCACTCACTGGTGAGTTTCCTTATTCATTTGGGCGTTGGCGCTGCCTGCTCAACGGGTCTGCCGTAAGGCTGTTCCGGAGCACGCTCGGGCGCGCAAGCAATTCCAGTGGAAGCCGATCGCGGGCTATCTAAATGCTGGCACTGGTGACCAGCGGGTACATCTCAAGATCGCGTAGGGGCGGGCTTGTTGGTTTCAAATCAAGGAAATCAACGACCGGGCATCCATTTCTACTTCTTCAGTCTAGCCGCAGGAAGCCCAAATACCGGCTTTCGCCCTTCCACCGGCCCTCGGCGCCGCTACTGGACCAGCTCGAAATGGACTTCCCGCGTTGCGATATCCGAGGAGAGCAGGCGGACCCGGACCTTGGTTCCGGACTCGAGTTCGCCGGCGCAGCGGGCGGTGACGGCGGGGTCCGCGATCTGGATGGTCCCCCAACCGCCGTTCCCGTTGCCGTTGCCGTTCTTTCCGTTGCCGTTCCCGTTCTTCCCGTTGTCCTTCTGGGGCTTGGACCCGGAAATAACGATCGCGTCGAACTCCTGGCCAATATGGTTGACCAGCAGGGCGGCCTCCACCGTGTCCAGCGCCATGCGCTCCATGCGCGAGGCCAGCTGATCGGATCCGGCCATGATCTCCGGCAATGTTGGCAGGGCTTCCCGTGCCCACTCCGGCACGTTCCCACCGTTGCTTAAGGCCTCGCAGATGACCAGGACAAAGCGGTCCACAAGGCGGCGCAGCGGGGCAGTGGTGTGCGCATAGGCGGCGCCGATGGCCGACTGGACAGCCGCCTCCGGCACGGATCCGTCAAAAGCTGTGTAGGCGGCACCGCGGAACAGCATGCCGGCCGAGTGCATGATGGCCAGCTGACGGGGATCGGTAGGGTCCAGGCTTCGCAGGTATTCGCCGTAGCTGACTTCTCCGTCCCATGGCTTGCCCAGGGCTTCGGTCTGAAGCCGGAAATGGTTAAGGGAGCGATCATCCGGGAACGGCATGGTGCGCAGGATACCCACCTGGCCCGTGAGCATGAGCCGGGCCGCGGCCATTCCGGTCATCAGGGATATCTGCGCGTTCCAGTCCTCCACCGGCAGCTGCGGGGCGGCGGCAATCCGGTAGCCGCCGTCGGGAAGCTGGACGATCTCCTGGTCAGGCATGTTCAAGCTGGCGCCGCCGCGGGCCCGCTCCAGCTCCACGCGCTTTATCCCCACCTCCTTCAGGAGCCGCAGTACCGGCGAGGCAGTGCCGGTGTCGAGATCCGCCTGGGCGCCCTTGTAGCTGAGCTTTGCGCGGCTGCGCATCCGGGCCCGCCTGACACCGACGGCCGTGATTTCGGCGGCGTTGTCGAGGCGGAAATCCCAGACGAACGCCGAGCAGTCCTGGCCAGGAAGGAGGCTGCCGGCCTGTTCACTGATGATTTCCGGGTGCAGGGGGATCCGGCCGTCGGGGGCGTAGAACGTTTGTCCGCGGCGCCGGGTCTCCGCGTCCAACGGGCCCCCGGGGGTCACGAACGCGGGCACATCGGCGATGGCGTACAGCACGTGGTACCCGTCGCCGTCGGGCTCGATGAACAGGGCCTGGTCCAGGTCCGTGGAGGACGCCGGATCGATGGTGATGAACTCGACGGCGGTCAGATCGTAGGCGGGCAGCTGCAGCGATTCCACGGCTGCTTTGGCGTCGGCAACAGCAGCATCGGGGTAGGCGCCGGGCAGCTCCAGTTCGGTCCGCAGCGCACCGAGCGCCGCCTCGAGCGCGTTGTTGTGCTCGTGGACGTTGGGAGCCAGCCGATGGTGTGACACGAAAGCCAGCCTAGCCCGAATTCCGGCGATATTGCAGGGACCGGGCCCGTGCGGGGCGGCGTTAAACGCGCCAGGAAAGGCAAGGCAACCGGCGCCGGCACGCCGGAGTGTTAACGGCGCGAATGATCAGGAACGGCGGGCGTCCAAAGCGGCGAGGAGTGATGCAGCGGCAGCAGCAGGATCGTCCGCCTCGGTGATGGCCCGGACCACCACGATCCTTCGGGCACCCGCTTCCACTACCTGCTCCACGTTGCCGTGGTCAATGCCGCCAATCGCAAACCAGGGGACTCCGCCGTCGGACGGTCCGTCCTGCCCGGCTGTCCGGGACGCTTCCGCTGCATATTTCACCAGGTCGAGCCCCACGGCCGCCCGGCCCGGCTTGGTGGGCGTTGCCCATACCGGGCCGACACAGAAGTAATCCAGCCCCGCCGGGCCGGCTGCGGCAGCAAGGGCGGCGGCCACCTGCTCCGGGGCATGGCTGGACAGGCCGATGGCCGCATTGCCGTTAAGCAAGGTGCGGGCAGCCGCCAGGGGAAGGTCCTTCTGGCCGATATGGAACACGGGCGCACCGGACAGCACGGCGATATCGGCCCGGTCATTGACCGCCCACAGGCGCCCGTGCCGCTCCGCCGTTTCCTTCAGCACGGCCAGGAGTTCCAGCTCTTCGGCGGCCTCGATGGTTTTGTCCCGGAGCTGGATGATGTCCACACCACCGGTGAAGGCAGCATCCACGAACTGCCCGAAATCCCCGCGGTCCTTCCGGGCATCCGTGCAGAGGTACAGGCGCGCGGTGCTGAGGCCGTTGCTGATTTTGGTGGTGCTGAGGACATCGGTGCCGGCGGCTGGAGTGTGGGACACATTCATGGGGGCAAGCCTAGTTCCTCTACACTGGCCTCGTACTGCGGGAGCCCGCGGCAGCTGTCACAAAGCGCCGGGCTGAGAGGGCGTCAGAGCCGACCGCTTGACCTGATCCGGCTAATACCGGCGTAGGGAAGGAGACACATGAGCGCACCATCAAAGCCCCGGGCAACGGAACCAGCATCCACGCCCGGATACACCATTCAAGCCGACGTTGCAGTGATCGGCGGCGGAGTGATCGGCCACGGCATCGCCTGGGAGGCGAAACGCTCGGGGCGCTCGGTAGTGCTCATCGATGACGCGCCCGGTTCCGGGGCCAGCTGGGCGGCCGCCGGGATGCTTGCCCCGGTCAGCGAACTGCACTATCAGGAGGAGGACCTCCTCGAGCTGATGCTGGACGCATCGTCCCGCTGGCCCGCTTTTGTGGCCGGCCTTCGCGCCGCGTCAGGCGCGGATCCGGGATACATCACGACGCCGACCCTCGCCGTGGGTGCCGACGCCGCCGACCGCAGGGCATTGATGGACCTGCGGGCCGCGCAACAGGCCAACGGCCTCACGGTTGAGCCCCTCACTGTCCGCGAAGCCCGCGTGAAAGAGGCACTGCTCAGCCCGGCCATCGCCTGCGCCCTGGATACCCCGGCCGACCACCAAGTGGATCCGAGGCTGCTGGTGGAGTGCCTGCGGCGCGCGCTCGCCGACCATGATTGCCCGAACGCAGGCGACCACAGCGGGACTGGCGGCGGGGTCGTAGCAGTAGCGGCCGCCGTCGACGGTTACGCCGTGCCGGATAAAGCAACCGCGCTGTTGTGGCAGGACGGTGCCGTTGCCGGCGTCCACCTTGCTGGCGGGGGAACCGTGCGGGCCGGAGAAACGGTGGTGGCCAACGGGCTTCAGGCAGCAGAACTGGGATCACTGCCGGAAGGCCTGCACCTTCCGCTGCGGCCCGTCCATGGGGACATCCTGCGACTCGCAGTGCCGCCGCATCTGCGGCCGCTGGTCGCGTCCACCGTGCGGGGACTGGTGCGCGGCGTCCCGGTATATATCGTTCCCCGCCGGGACGGCACCGTGGTGATCGGGGCAACCCAGCGCGAAGACGCGCCGTCCTCCGCGGGCGCGGTGTCCGCCGGGGGCGTGTACCAGCTCCTTCGCGACGCCCAGGTGCTGCTTCCCGCCGTCGCCGAACTGGAACTCCTGGAGTGCACGGCCCGCGCGCGCCCCGCAACGCCCGATAATGCACCGCTGCTGGGCCGTGTCACGGCCGCCGGCGGTGGGGCAGGCGAGGGCGGCCAGGTTCCCGGCCTCCTCATCGCCACCGGATTCTTCCGCCACGGCGTCCTCCTGACGCCGGCGGCAGCCGCCATTTGCCGGGACCTCCTGGATGGCCGCGAGGACTCCCGCTGGGCGTCCTTCAGCCCCTCCCGCTTTTCCGGCCCCGCAACGGCCGGCGCCCCCACCAGCCGCCCCGCAACCAGCAGCCGCCAACCGCGCACAAAGGAAACAGTATGAACATCACCTTGAACGGAACCCGGCACCCCGTGCCGGACGGTGCATCCATCACACTGCTCGTCAGCCAGGTCACCGGACGGCCCCTCGGTCCGGACGGCCAGGCCACAGACGGGCAGAAACTCGGGGTGGCAGTGGCCCACAATTCCCAGGTGGTGCCGCGCAGCCAGTGGTTCGCAACTGCGCTCGCGGATGGCGACGAAGTTGAACTCGTCACGGCTGTGCAGGGAGGCTGACCCATGAGCGAAACCATCATCACCGGAGCCCCCTCGGCGCTGCAGGATCCGCTGGTCATTGACGGCGTGGAACTGGAATCCCGGCTCATCATGGGC
Source organism: Arthrobacter sp. Ha26 (assembly GCF_059091705.1). Lineage (NCBI taxonomy): Bacteria > Bacillati > Actinomycetota > Actinomycetes > Micrococcales > Micrococcaceae > Arthrobacter > Arthrobacter sp. Ha26. The sequence goes on along the minus strand of NZ_JBNHGX010000001.1, from coordinate 117,744 downwards.
ACCGGCGGCGCCCCAAGCCTCGATGGGCTCGGTGCGGCACTCGTGGCCTCCGGCACCAGCCTGACCACCGTGGCCATGCGGCGCTACTCGACGGCGGAAACAGGCTCACTGTTCCAGCTGCTCGTGGACCACAACATCCGCGTGCTGCCCAACACCGCCGGCTGCTTCACGGCCCGGGACGCCGTGCTGACGGCGGAATTGGCCCGCGAGGCGCTGGAAACGGACTGGGTGAAGCTGGAAGTCATCGCCGACGAACACACCCTCCTGCCGGACGCCGTCGAACTGGTGGACGCGACCGAGCAGCTCGTCAACAGGGGCTTCAAGGTTTTCGCCTATACCAACGATGACCCGGTCCTGGCCCTCCGACTCGAGAACCTCGGTGCCACGGCGGTCATGCCGCTCGGCGCGCCCATCGGTACCGGGCTTGGCATCCTGAACCCGCACAACATCGAACTGATTGTGTCCCGGGCGTCGGTACCGGTGGTGCTGGACGCGGGAATCGGCACTGCCTCGGACGCGGCCCTGGCCATGGAGCTGGGCTGCGACGCCGTGCTGCTGGCCACGGCGGTTACCCGCGCGCAAAACCCTGCACTGATGGGGGAGGCCTTCAAACACGCGGTCATCGCCGGTAGGCTGGCGAAAGCGGCCGGCAGGATACCGCGCCGCGAACATGCACTGGCGTCATCCGCCATGGAAGGCCGGGCCGAGTTCCTCTAGCCTTCCGGAGCCCGATGCCAGCCCGGGCCGGGCACGGCAGAAGAGGAGCAGTCATGGCCGCCAACGATGTTCTTTCCCCCGAACGGCTTGAGGACGCGCTGGCCGTCCTGCCCGACTGGCGCTACCACGAGGGCGCCCTTTTGACCGTGTACAAAATGCCGACGTCCGCTGCCGCGCTCGAGCTGATTGCCGCCGTCGGCCGCCTCGCGGAGGAACAAAACCACCACCCGGACCTGGACTGGCGGTACAACCGGGTATTCCTCCGCTACACGTCACACGATGCCGGGGGAGAGGTCACCGCCCGCGACGTCGGAGCCGCTGAGGCGGTGAGTGAAGCGGCCGCCGCGGTCCACGCGGCCGCGGAGCCGGCAAAACATCCAGCCGGGGCTTAACCGGCCGTGACCACCGCCCAAGGGCAGTGGTCACGGAACGTTCTTGATGCTGTTTTCCGGCTAGAGCTTCAGTGCTGCGGTGAGCCGTTCCAGGTCCTGCCTGGCACGGGTGCGGCCCAGGTAGACCACTGCCGCCACGGCCGCAGCCGTTCCCAGCACCATGGGCAGGACCCACGGCATCCATGTGAGCCCGGGACGGTATCCAAAGCCTGCGGCCATCAGGATGATCCAGCTCAACGCTCCCACAGCCACAGCAACACCGGCCGGCAGGACGACGCCGTATTTCGTATGGCGTTTGTCATTGGCCCAGACGATGAGACCTGCGGCGGCCGTCACCAGCACCACGATGGTCAGTGAAAGCATGGCTCTCCTCCTAACACCCGTGAAGGGCCGGGACTAGAACTGGCCGAAGCCCACGCGGCGGACTTCCTCAGCGCCGATCTCCACATAGGCCAGTGCCTTCCCGGGCACAATGATCAGGCGTCCCTTGTCATCCTTCAGTCGGAGCTCGCCGCCGTTGCTGATGGCTTCCTCGACTACCTTGGCCACCGAGTCTGCATCCTGGTTCGACTCCAGCACAATCTCGCGGCCAACGTTTTGAACGCCGATCTTTATTTCCACAGGGGGCCTCCCAGCCAATTCACGTATCTGTCGTTATGTCTTATTTGTAGTCTAGGACTCTTTGGGGAAGCGAGAGATTCCGCGCCAAGCTAAACGGTAGATGAGGTCGCTGGCCACATTGAGGTCCAGGGTGCCGTGCGTTTCGAGCCAATACCGTGCGCTCACATGGGCCATGCCGGCAAGTCCGCGGGCCAACAGCTCGGCTTCCAGATGGGGGAGCTTGGTGTCTTCGGCGATGACGCGGGCAATCGCATCGGCGAAGGTCCGGTTGAAGGTTTCCAGCCGGGAGCTGACATCGGGATCATTGATGAGATCCGACTCGAAAACGAGCCGGTGGGCCTGGTCATCGTTGGCGATGAACTGGAAATAGGCGCGCATGACGGCCTGCACGCGTTCGTCGTTGTCCGTAGTGGAGTTCAACGCCCCCAGCATCAGCTCGGTGAGGGATGCCAGGTGGCTTTCCAGCAGGGCGAGGTACAGCTCCCGCTTTGACGGAAAGTGCTGGTAGAGGACGGGTTTGCTGACGCGGGCCGTCTCGGCGATCTCGTCCATGGCCGCGCCGTGGTACCCGTTGGCCACAAAAACTTCCTGTGCTGCGGAAAGGAGCTGTGCTCTTCTCTCGTCCCTGGGAAGCCTGGCGGACCGTTGCCCGGTGGGGCGTGGCGCCGTTTGCGGTTCGGCTGCGGACGGCCGGCCGGCCCGTGCTTCGTGGACCACAGTTGTCCTTCTTTCCCTTGCAGTTACCCCCACTCTACTTCGGGGTAATATGACCCGGCGGTATCCGGGGGCATACATTGAAGTATGGCTTCGACATTTACCGCAAATGTTTCAACAGTTTCACTGGATCCGCTGGTTGAACCGGCGGGTGAGCTCACTGCCGACGAGGTGGAACGCTACTCGCGGCACCTCATCATTCCGGAAATCGGGGCCGTGGGCCAGCGGCGGCTCAAGAACGCCAAGGTGCTGGTCATCGGCGCCGGCGGGCTGGGGTCGCCCGCGCTGCTGTACCTTGCGGCCGCGGGCGTGGGAACGCTCGGCATCATCGACGACGACGCCGTTGACCTCAGCAACCTGCAGCGCCAGGTCATCCACGGCGTTGCCGACGTCGGCCGGCCGAAGATCGAGTCTGCACGCGACGCCATTGCCGCGCTCAACCCCCTGGTGGACGTCCGGCTGCACAACGTCCGGCTGGATGCCACGAATGCCCTGGACCTGTTTGCCGGCTATGACCTGATCCTGGACGGCGCGGACAATTTCGCCACCCGCTACCTGGTGAACGATGCTGCCGCCATCCTCGGCAAACCCTACGTCTGGGGTTCCATCTTCCGGTTTGACGGCCAGGTCAGTGTCTTCTGGGAGAAGCACGGCCCCACCTACCGGGACCTCTACCCGGAGGCGCCGCCCGCCGGCTCCGTGCCGTCCTGCGGCGAGGGCGGGGTGTTCGGCATGCTCTGTGCGGCCGTGGGGTCGCTGATGGTGACCGAGGCAGTCAAGCTGATCACCGGCGTCGGACGTTCCCTGCTGGGCCGCGTGGCCCTGTTTGACGCACTGGGCGGAAGCTGGCGCGAGATCCGGGTCTCGAAGGACCCGGCAGCGGCTCCCATTACCGAGCTGACCGACTACGAGGCCTTCTGCGGCATCGCTCCGGCTGCACCGTCAGACAACGAACACACGGTCACCGCAACGCAGCTGGCCACTATGCTCGCGTCACGGAAGGCAGGACTGAAAGACTTTGAGCTGGTGGATGTGCGGGAAACCGGTGAATACGACATCGTCCGGATTGACGGGGCAAAGCTGATCCCGCAGGGACGGATCCTTGCCGGCGAGGCGTGGAATGAACTGCCGCAGGACAGGGACATTGTGTTCCTCTGCAAGGGCGGTACCCGCTCAGCCAACGTGCTGGCTGCCGCGCAGCAGGCAGGCTACCAGCGGGTCAGCCACCTCGACGGCGGCATCCTCGCCTGGGTGCGTGAAGTGGAACCCCACAAGCCCGTCTACTGACCCCACGGCCAGGACGCGCCACCACTTCCTGCAGGCTTTCACGCAACGCGCCATCACTTCTCTGAAGAAAGTGATGGGGCGTCGGCTTGGGGTAGGGCAGGAGGTGATGGGGCGTCGGCTTGGGGTAGGGCAGGAGGTGATGGGGCGTCGGCTTGGGGTAGGGCAGGAGGTGCTGGGCGCGGCGGCGCGGGTCAGGCCGTTTCGCGGTCGCTGTGGTCCACCGGGCACTCCGCCTGCGGGACGGCGCGGGCGGCGGGCTGCTCAACGGTGATGCCGTAGAGGGCCTCCAAGGCGGCCACGTACTCGTCCTGCTGGCCGTTGGCGGCCAGCTCGCGGGCGCGGACGGTGGGGACGTGGAGCAGCTGCTTGACCATGCGGCGGAGTGCAAACTCCACTTCTTCGGCAGCAGCGGTGCAGCCGTGCCGGGCACGGACTTTTTCCATCTCCGCGTCCAGCACGTTCATGGTGTGCCGGCGCAGGGCAACAATGGCGGAGTCCACGGACCGGGCCTCCCGCTCCTGTTCGAACGCCTTGGCAGCGCCGCTGACGATGCCGCTGGCCTGGGCCAGGGATTCAGCCTGTTCCTGCGGGGCCGCCAGGCGCACGGATTCAAGGGTCAGCAGCTCCACACCGTCCAGCTCGCCGACGCCGGGATCAAAGTCGTGGGTGAGGGCAAGGTCAATGGCGATCAGCGGCTGTGGGGAATCCGCGCGGACCAGGGCCAGTTCGTCGGCCTCAACGCGGGTGTCAGACCCGCTGCAGCCGATCATCACGTCCGCGGCAGCCACGGCCGGGCGCAGCGAGTCGGCGTCCAGGGCGGTTCCGCCGCGGGTGGCCACGAAGCCTTCGGCGCGGCCGGAGGAGGAGAAGACTGAAACGTCGGTGCAGCCGCGTTCACGCAGCAGCGCCATGGTGGCGCCGGCATAGGCACCGGTCCCGAAAACCACTACTTTCTTGGTGGACCAGTCAGGGTTTTCGGAAAGATCCGTGGCAAGGTCCAGGGCGACCGAGACGATGGACAGGCCCCGGGACCCGAGGGCGGTCTGGGCTCCCACGTCCTTGGCCGTCTTGGACGCGGCCTGGAACAGCCGGACGAGGCCGGAGCTGGCAGTGCCTTCGTGCTGCGCGGTGATCAGCGCCCGCCGGACCTGCCCGGCGATCTCGCGTTCCCCGACGACGGCCGAGTCCAGTCCCGCGCTGACGGCGAAAAGGTGCTGGGTGACTTCAGGTCCGGTCCGGGTGCTGAAGGAGCGGGAAACGAGCGGTTCGCTGAGTCCGCTGGCTTCGCTGATCTGCGCAACGAGGGCGGCGCGGGCAGCCTCAACGTCATCCGGATGCGGGGCCTCGCCGTAGATTTCGTACCGGTTGCAGGTGGCAAGGACAACCGCACCCGTCACCGCCGGCGACCCGGACAGGGCGGATGTGGCGATCTCCGAAGCACCGTTGCTCAGTTGAGCAACGGTCTCAAGATCGATGTCGGCGTGTGTTGCCACCAATGAGAAAAGAACCACAGCAGGTCAATCATAGCTTTTTCGTTCCCCGGTAGAACAACTGTCGTCCCCGGCAGCGGCGGCCGCTCTCTGTGATTCCTGACACTGGACTGCCGGGAGGCCCTGGCATGACAGGCTGTCGTTATCTTTTACTGCCGTTTTTGGGCACAATCAGAGGCATGACTTCCAGCCCTGCCATGTCCGCTGCCGGCGCCCTCGCTGCAGACCATCCGCTCGTGGATGGCCGCACCGCCGACTCGCCGCTGATTACGGCCTACCGGGGCGGCAAGCCGTCCCGGCGCCCCGTGTGGTTCATGCGGCAGGCCGGGCGCTCCCTTCCCGAGTACCTCAAGGTCCGTGAGGGCATCGCCATGCTGGACTCCTGCCTCCGGCCCGAGCTGGCCTCGGAGATCACGCTCCAGCCCGTGCGGCGCCACGACGTCGATGCCGGCATCTTCTTCTCCGACATCGTTATCCCCCTGAAACTGGCCGGCGTAGGCGTGGACATCGTGCCGGGCGTGGGGCCCGTCCTGGACAGGCCGGTGCGGACCGCGGCCGACGTGGCGGCCCTGCCGCAGCTGACGTGGGAGGCCCTGGAGCCCATCCGGGAAGCTGTGCGCCTTACGGTGGCAGAGCTTGGCAAGACACCCCTGATCGGCTTTGCCGGCGCACCCTTCACTTTGGCGGCCTACATGGTGGAAGGCAAGCCCTCGCGCGACCACCTCGGCCCGCGGACCATGATGCACGCCGATCCCGAGACGTGGGGCGCGCTGGCCAACTGGGCCGCCGACGCTTCCGGTCTGTTCCTGCAGGCCCAGCTCGAGGCCGGCGCCTCTGCGGCCCAGCTCTTCGACTCCTGGGCAGGTTCCCTGGGGCTGGCCGACTACACAAAATTTGTGGCACCGGCGTCCTCGCGCGCCCTTGACCACGTGCGGCACCATGGCGCACCGCTGATCCACTTCGGCACCGGCACTTCCGAGCTCCTGGTGGCCATGCGTGACGTGGGCGTGGACGTCGTGGGTGTGGACTACCGGCTTCCGCTGGATGAAGCCAACCGCCGCCTGGGTGGGTCCGTCCCGCTCCAGGGAAACATTGACCCCGCTTTGCTCCCGGCCCCCTGGGAAGTACTTGAGGCCCACGTCCGCGATGTCATCAGGGCCGGCGCAACAGCACCGGGCCATGTCCTTAACCTCGGTCACGGCGTCCCTCCTGAAACCGACCCTGCCGTCCTGACCCGGCTTGTGGAACTCATCCACTCCATCTCCCCGGAGTAAAACGTGGAGACCAACCGGGCCGGGGCAGTAACCGCCCTGGTGCTGGGCGGAGGGATCTCCGGACTCCTGTCCGCCCGGGAACTGGCTGCTGCCGGACACCAGGTAACAGTCCTGGAAGCGGGCCAGGAGTGGGGCGGATGCGTGGGCAGCCACGTGGTTGCCGGCCTCACCCTGGACAGCGGGGCGGAGTCCTTTGCCACCCGCTCCGACGCCGTCGCCGCCCTGGCCGGCGAGCTGGGCCTGTCCGGCAGGATTGTCCAGCCCCGGTCCGGCGGAGCCTGGGTGCAGCTCCCGGAGGGACCGCGCGAACTTCCCAAAACAGGTGTGCTGGGGATCCCGGCCAACCCCTGGGACCCCGAAGTGCGCCGCTCGCTGGGACTGCTTGGCTCGCTGCGCGCCTCGCTGGACAGGATCCTGCCCGCCTCGGTAGGTGCGGGTGGCGACCTGGTCAGCGTGGCCGCCCTCGTCCGGGCAAGGATGGGCGCCCGCGTCCTGGAGCGTCTGGTGGAGCCGGTGGTGGGAGGCGTCCACTCAGCAGACCCTTCCCTTCTCGACGTCGACATGGTGGCGCCAGGACTCCGTGCAGGACTCCGCAAGCACGGCTCCCTGGCCGCCTCCGTTGCTGCGCAGCGGCGCAACAGCGCCCGACCTGCCAAGGCCGGCTCCGCCGTCGCCGGCCTTGAAGGCGGCATGCATACATTGGTGGGCGCGCTGGTCAGCGACCTCCGCAACCGGGGCGTCACGCTCCTGTCCGGAACCCGCGCCGCCGCGGTGGAGCGGACGCCCGAAGGGTGGCGCGTCGGCACGGCCGGAAAAACGTACGACGGCGGCCTGCTGGTAGCTGCCGTGGACGGCCCGGCCGCCGTAGGGCTGCTGGAGGACGCGGTCCCGGGGATCGCGGGCAGGCAGCCGGGCTCCGGCCCGGACGTGCAGCTTGTCACCCTGGTACTGGACAAACCCGAATTGGACCGCCGCCCGCGCGGCACAGGCGTCCTGGTGGCGCCGCAAACCCCCGGCATCCGGGCGAAGGCCCTAACCCATGCGACGGGCAAATGGGACTGGCTGGCCGCAGCCGCCGGCCCGGGAAGGCATGTGGTCCGGCTCTCCTACGGACGCATTGACGATGGAGGCAACCAGCCCGCCGGACCCGATACCGACGGTGAGCTCCTGGCCGCGTCGCTGCGCGATGCCTCCGTCCTGCTGGGCGTTGGCATCAGCCGGCAGGATGTTGTGGACTGGGACGTTGTCCGGTGGCCCGGATCCCTGCCGTTTGCCGCCGTCGGACACCGTGCACGGGTAACCGCAATCCGGGAAGCCTGCAGCGCGTCCGGCGGCCTCGCCGTGGTGGGCGGCTGGGTGGCAGGCAACGGACTCGCCGCCGTGGTGTCCGACACACAGGAACAGATCCGGAAGCTGGCCGGCTGAACATCCTTACTGGTCAGCGCGGCAGCACTGCCGAATGAGTCCTGCCCAGGGCGCCCATTCCCGGCTTCACCAGCTTTCAATTCTGCCGGCGGCATGGCTAGGGTCGATGACTATGGTTCAACACAGGTCCGAGCTTTCAATGTCCCGGACTGGTATCCATGGGGGAATCCGGCGCGGCGCTGCAGCCGCGGCAATCGGAGCGGTACTGGTCCTAACTACAGGCGTCCCGGCGTCCCAAGCCAAGGAAGGAACGGCTGACCCCGGCGACCCCGCGGCCCCGGCCGTGGACACCGCATCCCTCCCGGTGGTGGCCTCCTTGAACGGGCAGCTTGCCGCCGCAGGCGGGGAGGCGGCCGGACAGGACCGCCGGAAGAACCCCTATCCCGTTCCCAAAGGTGGGGCCGGGGCCAGTCCGTCTGCCACTGCTTCTGTTTCCGTCACAGCCGTCCCTTCCGCTCTTGTGCCGGCCATTGCCGCCACCCGGGCGCCCGGAGCGACGCCAGCGCCTGCAAGCACCGCGGCGCCGTCCCCTGTTCCCTCGGCCGGCACCACAGGCTCCAGCGCTCCGGCACAAACCACTCCGGCAGCAACCCGTCCTGCAACGTCTGCTCCTGCAGGCTCCGCCACCGACTCACTGGGAACGTCTCCTGCGTCCTCCGCCCCGGCCCCGGCGTCTTCTGCGGAGGGGGTCCCGGCTGGAGAAATCCCGCCTGCTGCGGCCGGGGTTGCCGGCGTCCCTTCCCCTGAGTCGGCCGTGAGTCCCGACGGTGCCACGGCCCCGCAGTCTGCGCTGGCCGGAGCAATGGCGGACACCGCGGAAGCCCAGGCCGGAACTGGCGCCACTGCACACGCGGCACCGGGTGCGGCCGCTGCCACGGGACAAGCCCCATACGCATCGCCTTATGCGGTGCCGCAGGCGAATCAGGAGTGGGTCCCCTCCTACGGCGGCGGCACCCGGGTCAACAGCGTGCGGAGCAGCGCTGAGCTGAATCACCAGGCAGAGCCAAAAAGCGCCCTGGTGTGGCTGGGGTCCGGGCTGGTGGGAATGGCCGGAGCAGCGGGACTGGTCTTTTTCCGCCTGCGGAATCCCTAGACCGGGCGCATTGGCCGCCGCAAAGCGGGCCCCAGTGTGACATTGACTACTTCTACGGCTTGTAGAACTCGCCGGTTTCGACTTGGCGGGTACGAAGGGGCAAACTTGTAACCATGAGCCACACTTCTGCCGAATCTGTCACTAAAACCGAAGAATCAGCTGAGCAGTTCTTCACCCTTTGGACGGTCTTCAAGCGCTCCGAAACCCTGATCCGCAGCGCTGGCGCTGCCGCCGATTTCGAGGCCCTGCTGGACCGGCTCGCGCAGGCCGGCGTGACACACCGCGGCAGCTATGACGTCTCAGCCATGCGGGCTGACGCCGATGTGATGGTGTGGCTCCACGGGCCCAAGCCGGAAGCCCTGCAGCAGGCCATCCGCGACATCCGCCGCAGCACGCTTTTTGCCGGAACCGAGATTGTCTGGTCGGCCATGGGTGTGCACCGCGAGGCGGAGTTCGCCAAGAACCACACTCCCGCTTACTCCCGGGGGGTGGAGCCGGCGGAGTGGCTGTGCGTCTACCCGTTCGTCCGCTCCTACGAGTGGTACATCCTGCCCGAGGCCGAGCGCGGAAAGATGCTTCGCGACCACGGACTGCTGGGCCGCGACTTCCCGCAGGTCATCTCCAACACCGTTTCCTCCTTCGCCCTGGGCGACTGGGAATGGATCCTTGGCCTGGAGGCACCCGAACTTGTGGACCTGGTGGACCTGATGCGACACCTGCGCGCCACCGAAGCCCGCAACCACGTCCGCGAGGAGATCCCCTTCTACACGGGACGCCGGATCAGCGCAGACGAAGTTGCCGAGGTGCTGGCATGAGCCCGCTCGAAGCCAGGGACCCGGCCAACCAGGCCGCCGTCAATCCCGTCACCGAGGCGGGCCGCATGGCACCAAAGAACTACGACGCCGTCCTGCTGGCCTCCTTCGGCGGACCGGAGGGTCAGGAGGACGTCATCCCGTTCCTCCGCAACGTCACCCGAGGCCGCGGCATCCCGGACGAGCGCCTTGAAGAGGTCTCGCACCACTACCGCGCCAACGGCGGCATCAGCCCCATCAACCAGCAGAACCGCGAACTCAAGGCGGCCCTCGAGGCCGAATTGTCCGCCCGCGGCATCGACCTGCCCGTGCTGTGGGGCAACCGGAACTGGGCCCCGTACATCCCGCAGACCCTCCAGGAAGCGTACGACGCCGGCCACCGCCGCCTGCTGATGCTCACCACCAGTGCCTACTCCTGCTACTCCAGCTGCCGCCAGTACCGCGAAGACATCGGCATGGCCCTGACGGAAACCGGCCTGGACGGCCGGCTCGAGGTGGACAAGGTGCGCCAGTACTTTGACCACCCGGGCTTCGTGGAACCCTTTATCGAAGGGACCGCTGCAGGCCTGGCTGATGTCCGCGCGCAGCTCGCCGCTGCCGGCACCCCGGACGCCCCGGTCCAGATCCTGTTCGCCACGCATTCCATCCCCACCCGGGACGCCGAAGCTGCGGGCAGGTCAGAAGGTGAACCCCGCGAATTCGAAGAGGGCTCAGCCTACGTGGCCCAGCACCTGGCCACCGCGGCCGCCGTCATCAAGCGCGTGGAAGATGAGTCGGGCCTCACCGCCCCGTGGTCCCTGGTGTACCAGTCCCGGTCCGGCGCCCCCCATGTGCCGTGGCTGGAGCCGGACATTAACGATGCCATCGAGGAGCTGGCGGGCCAGGGAGTGAAGGGCATTGTTATTGTGCCGCTCGGGTTTGTCAGCGACCACATGGAAGTGGTCTGGGACCTGGACACCGAAGCCCTGGAAACCTGCGCCAACCTTGGACTGGCCGCCACCCGCGTGCCGACCCCCGGTACGCACCGGAAGTTCGTCAACGGCCTGGTGGACCTGATCTCCGAGCGGACCGTGGCCAACAACATCAGCGACCGTCCCGCCGCGACGGCCCTTGGTCCCTGGTACGACGTGTGCCGGCCGGGATGCTGCGCCAACTTCCGCGGCGAAAAGCCCACCATTGCCGGGGCCGACACCACCGTGGGCACAGGCCACGATCCCTACCCGGACGTTACGGTCCAGGACACCGCTGAACAGTCCGGCGCAGCCGCCGCCAATGCTGCCGGGGGAGCGGCGCAGCCGTGACCGTCCGCATCGGAACCCGCGCCAGCAAGCTCGCGCTCACCCAGACCCAGCAAACAGCCGATCAGCTCGCCGCCGTCGGAGGCTTCCCGGTGGAGCTCGTCCATATCAGGACCGACGGCGACGTCCTCACCGGTTCGTTGTCGCAGATGGGGGGCACGGGCGTTTTTGTCGCCGCGCTGCGTGATGCGCTGCTGCGCCATGAGTGCGATGTCGCCGTCCACTCGCTGAAGGACCTGCCCACAGGCCCTGCCGTAGGGCTCAGCCTGGCCGCCACGCCGCGGCGGGTGGACGTCCGTGACGTCCTCTGCGCCCGTGACGGACTCAAGCTGGACGACCTGCCGCACGGCGCCACCGTGGGAACCGGGTCGCCCCGGCGGGCAGCGCAGCTCCGCACCGCCCGGCCTGACCTGGAGATCATCGATATCCGCGGTAACGTGGACACCCGGCTGGGCCGGGTCCCCGGGCTGCCGGGCAATGCCACGGATCAGGTGGTTCCCGGGAAATCCTGCGACCTCGACGCCGTGGTCCTGGCCGCGGCCGGGCTGGAACGGATCGGCCGGCTGGACGCCGTCAGCGAGTTCCTCGACACGGACGTGATGCTCCCCGCCGCCGGTCAGGGCTCACTCGCCATCGAATGCCGTACCGCGGACGCACCGCCGCGGCCAGGAACCACGGAAGGGTCAAAGGAAGTCCTGGCCCAGGCGCTGGCCGCCCTTGATGACCCGGACACCCGGCTGGCTGTCACCGCCGAACGGGCCCTGCTGGCCCGTCTTGAAGCCGGTTGCGCCGCACCGGTGGGCGCCTACGCCTACCGGAAGGGCAGCATGCTCCACCTCGACGCCGTGGTGTGCGCCGTGGACGGCACCGCTTCAGTGCGGGACAAGCGGGCAACGGATGGCCTTACGGAGGTCGGAGCCACCCTGCTGGGCATCGAACTTGCCGAGGTCCTCCTGGCCGCCGGTGCCGCCGACATCGCCGACCTGCAGGCTTCCTGATCCGGCCATGGGACTGCCTTCCCGCCCCGCCCCCAAGCCGCGTTCCGAAGGGCTGTTAAGCATGACGTCCAGCGCAGCCGCGGGCGGAACCGGATCAGGGACCGGGCCGGGCACAGGGACGGGGCCCGGCGGCCAGCCGCTGAACGGTGCCCGGGTCCTGGTAACCCGCAGCCCTGAACGCTCGCTGCCACTGGTCGCGGCCCTTAGGGAGGCCGGCGCACAGGCATTGCTGCTGCCGCTGATCGACTTCGAACGCGCCGCGGACCAGCATTCCTTGGATGTGGCCTGCGATGCGCTCGGCGCCGGCGCCTACGACTGGCTGGTCGTCACCAGCGCCACCACAGTCCATGTGCTCCTGGCCAAGGCAGCCGAACGCGGCCTCAGCCTGCGGCAGTGGATCCCCGCCGGCACCCGGATCGCGGCGGTGGGACCGGCCTCGCGGAAGCTGCTGGAGACCGCCGGCCTGCCGGTGGAGCTCACGCCCGGACAGGAACAGTCCGCCGCGGGCCTTCTGGAAGTGTGGCCGGCCGCTGCCGGAAAAGTCCTGCTGCCCCAGGCAGACATTGCGCCGGCACGGCTCGCCGAGGGGTTGAGGGCGGCAGGCAGCCTCGTCACGGCAGTCACCGCCTACCGGACAGTCGACTACCCCGCGGCACCGGAGCGCCGGCTCGCCATCCCCGCCGAGGATGCGGCACCCGGCCACGCGTCGCCGTCGTACGTCCTGCTGGCGCCGGAAGCTGCCGCCGCGGAAATCGCCGCCGGACGGATTGATGCGGTGGTGGCGGCCTCGCCCAGCGCCGTGAGGCGGATCCATGCCCTTTCGCCCCTGCACGGGTGCCGCCTGGTGGCAATTGGACGGCCGACGGCGGAACAGGCTTCTGCCCTCGGCCTCACCGTGGCAGCAATCGCCACAGAGCCGACGCCCCAGGGACTGGTAGCCGCCGTCGAAGCGGCGCTCGCGCCGGGGTGACGGGTCGGGGCGGCGCCGCAGGAGTTGCAGCAGGACCGCCAGCGGGTACGAACACATTCCAGAGACAACGTGAAGGACCTCGAACATGACATTTCCGAGCCAACGTCCCCGCCGCCTGCGCACCACTGCCGCCATGCGGCGGCTCACCGCTGAAACGCGGCTGGCGCCGGCCGAACTGATCCTTCCCGCCTTCATCCGCGAAGGCCTGGCCGAGCCGAACCAGATCACCTCGATGCCCGGCGTTGTCCAGCACACCACCGACACGTTGAAGCGGGCCGCCGCGGAAGCCGTTGAGCTGGGCCTTGGCGGTATCATGCTGTTCGGTATCCCGGAAAACCGCGACGCGGAGGGGACCGCCTCGCTGGATCCCGAAGGAGTCCTGAACAAGGCCATCCGGGATGTCCGGGCGGAGGTGGGCGATGACCTGGTGGTCATGAGTGACGTGTGCCTGGACGAATTCACCGATCACGGACACTGCGGCGTGCTGGACGCCGACGGCTACGTGGACAACGACCGCACCGTGGAGATTTACGCCCGGATGGCAGTGGCGCAGGCCGACGCCGGAGCCCACATGCTGGGCCCCTCCGGAATGATGGACGGCCAGGTCGCCGCCATCCGCGCAGCCCTGGACCAGGCCGGCCATACCAACACTTCGGTGATCGCCTACGCCGCCAAGTACGCGTCGGCCTTCTACGGCCCGTTCCGTGAAGCCGTGGACTCGCAGCTCAAGGGTGACCGGCGGACCTACCAGATGGACGCCGGCAACCGGACCGAAGCGCTCCGCGAGGTGGAGCTGGATCTCGCCGAAGGCGCGGACGTGGTGATGGTGAAGCCCGCCATGAGCTACCTGGATATCCTTGCCGACGTGGCAGCCATGAGTCCGGTCCCGGTGGCCGCCTACCAGATCTCGGGGGAGTACGCGATGATCGAGGCCGCCGCCGCCAACGGCTGGATCGACCGCCGCGCCGCCATCACCGAATCGGTGCTCGGTATCCGCCGCGCCGGAGCCAACATGGTCCTGACATATTGGGCCGCCGAGCTCGCCCACTGGCTGAAGGAGTCCTGATGACTGAGGTCCCGCCGATTCCCACCGCGCCGGTGGGCCCGCAACGGATCCTGCTGGGCCTGAACACTTTCGGCGACGTCGGCGAGAACCCGGACGGCAGCCCGCAGCCGCACGCCCGGGTGCTGCGCCAGTTGCTGGAGCAGGCGGAGCTGGCAGACGCCGTCGGACTTCATGCCTTCGGTGTGGGGGAGCACCACCGCAAGGACTATGCGGTATCCGCGCCCGAGGTTTTCCTCGCAGCTGCCGCGGCCCGCACCACCCGCATCCGCCTCGGTTCCGCCGTCACCGTGCTCAGCTCTGACGATCCCATCCGGGTGTTCCAGCGGTTCTCCACCGTGGACGCACTTTCGAACGGCAGGGCTGAGGTGATGCTGGGCCGCGGGTCCTTCATCGAATCCTTCCCGCTGTTCGGGCTCGATCTTGCCGACTACGAGCTCCTGTTTGAAGAGAAGCTCGAGCTGTTCAACAAGGTGCGGGCGCAGAAGCCGGTGCACTGGGAAGGCCGGACCCGGCCCGCCCTCGCCGGCCTGAGCGTCTACCCACCCTTGGAACACCACCTGCTGCCCGCCTGGATCGGCGTGGGCGGCACCCCTGAATCCGTGCTCCGGTGCGCACAATACGGTTATCCGATCATTTTCGCGATTATCGGCGGACAGCCGCGCAGTTTCCGTCCGCTGGTGGACCTGTACCGGGAAGCCATGGGCAAGTACGGGCACCCGATGCAGCAGGTTGCCACGCATTCGCCAGGGCACGTGGCTGCAACCGACGAGCAGGCCCGCGAGGAGCTTTTCCCGCACTGGCTGAAGCTGCGGAACAAGATCGGTGCCGAGCGTGGGTGGGGGCCTGCCGGACGCGGAGAGTTTGACGCGCTGTGCGCTCCGGAGGGTGCGCTCTATGTCGGGTCGCCGGAAACGGTGGCGCAAAAAATTGTCCAGCTTAAGCAGAACCTTGGCGTGGACCGCTTCGACTTCAAATACAGCAACGGCCCGCTGCCGCACTCGGCGATGATGCGCTCCATCGAGCTGCTGGGTACGGCGGTGGCGCCCCGGGTGGCTGAACTGCTGGCCGCCTCATGACCGGCAGGCTACCTGAGAGAATAGGAACCATGACTTCCAGCAATCCTCGCAACGAGGCACTTTTCGACCGCGCCCGCCAGCTGATGCCGGGCGGGGTCAACTCACCGGTGCGGGCCTTCGGGTCCGTGGGCGGAACGCCGCGCTTTATGGTTTCCGCCAAGGGCCCGTACCTGACGGATGCCGACGGCAAGGAATATGTGGACCTGGTCTGCTCCTGGGGTCCGGCGCTGCTCGGCCACGCACATCCCGCGGTACTGGAGGCCGTTCACGCTGCCGTGGACCGCGGCCTGTCCTTCGGGGCATCCACCCCGGACGAGGCCAACCTGGCGGAAATCGTCAAGGAACGCGTGCCCGCCGTCGAACGCCTCCGGATGGTCTCCACCGGCACCGAAGCCACCATGACGGCTGTCCGGCTGGCCCGCGGCTTCACCGGCCGCAACCTCATCATCAAGTTCGCCGGCTGCTACCACGGCCACCTGGACGGACTGCTGGCCGCCGCGGGCTCGGGCGTGGCAACGCTTGCCCTGCCCGGCTCCGCCGGCGTCACCGAAGCCACGGCCGCCGAAACCCTGGTGCTGCCGTACAACGATCTCGCCGCCGTCAAGGAAGCGTTCGCCACCCACGGACCCAACATCGCTGCCGTCATCACGGAGGCGGCACCGGCCAACATGGGCGTGGTAACCCCGGAAGAAGGCTTCAACCTCGGCCTGTCCCGGATCACCCGCGAGCATGGGGCGCTGCTGATCGTGGACGAGGTCCTTACCGGCTTCCGCACCGGCTACTCCGGGTACTGGGGCCTCACCGGCGGTGCGCCGGACGCAGCCGAGCCGTGGACGCCGGACCTGCTCACCTTCGGCAAGGTCATCGGCGGAGGAATGCCGACGGCGGCGCTCGGCGGACGTGCCGACGTGATGGACCACCTGGCCCCCACCGGACCCGTGTACCAGGCAGGCACGCTGTCCGGAAACCCGGTGGCGATGGCCGCCGGCGTGGCCACGCTGACCCACGCCACCCGGGATGTCTACTCCTTCATCGACGTCCGTTCGCTGGAATTGTCCTCGGCGCTGTCCAGTGCTTTGGATGCTGCCGGCGTGGACCACTCCATCCAGTTTGCCGGGAACCTGTTCTCGGTCGCTTTCGGTACCTCTGCACACGGAGTCCACAACTACGCAGACGCCCAGGCGCAGGAAGCCTTCCGCTACGCCCCGTTCTTCCACTCCATGCTGGAATCCGGCGTCTACCTGCCGCCGTCGGTCTTCGAAGCCTGGTTCCTGTCGGCCGCGCACGACGACGCCGCCATGAACCGGATATTCGACGCCTTTCCGGCGGCGGCCAAGGCGGCAGCAGCAGCCCAGGGCTAGACGCCCGGACATAAAGAAATCCCCGGCTGCGCGCTGCAGCCGGGGATTTACTTTTTGTGCTTCAGAGTTACAGGACGTCCGAGAGGAAGCCTCTCAGCCGCTCGGTTTCCGGGGCACTGAAGATCTTCTCGGGGGGACCCGACTCCACCACCACGCCGGCGTCCATAAACGTCACGGTGTCCGACACATTGCGGGAGAAGCCCATTTCATGGGTCACCACCACCATGGTCATGCCGCCCTTTGCGAGGTCCGTCATCAGCGCCAGGACACCCTTGACCAGTTCAGGGTCAAGTGCGGACGTGGCCTCGTCAAAGAACATCACTTCAGGCTTCATGGCCAACGCGCGGGCGATGGCCACGCGCTGCTGCTGGCCGCCGGAGAGGTTGGCCGGGCGGACGTCGGCCTTGTGCTTCAGGCCCACGAGGTCCAGTTGCTCCAAGGCTTCGGCGCGGGCCTTGTCCTTGGGCAGCTTGCGCAGCTTCCGCAGCGCCAAGGACACGTTGTCCACCACCGTCTTGTGGGGGAACAGGTTGAACTGCTGGAACACCATGCCGATGCGCTGCCGGAGCTCGTCCGGGTTGTCCTTCAGAACAGACCGGCCATCGAGGAGGATGTCGCCCTGGTCCGGTTCAATCAGCCGGTTCATCACCCGCAGGAGCGTGGACTTGCCGGAGCCGGACGGGCCGATCACCGAGGCAGTGGTGCCCTTCTCCACATGCAGGTCAATGCCGCGGAGAACGTGGTTGTGGCCGAACGAGAGGTGCAGGTTCTTGCCGGTCAGGGTTCCGGAAGCGAATTCCGTCATGCCTGTGCCCCCTTGCCGATAGGTGCTGCCAGCTCATCCGGTTCCTTCTTTTCCGGCTTGCCGGTACGCAGGCGGTGGTCGATGAAGTTCACGAAGTGGGTGAGCGGGACGGTCAGGATCAGGTACAGCACCCCGGCGGCCACCAGTGGTGAGAGGTTCCCGGTGTTCGCCATGGCATCGTTGCCGATCCGGAAAATTTCCCGGTCCGAGGCGGCGAGGCCGAGCATAAACACCAGCGAGGAATCCTTCAGCAGCGAGATGAACTGGTTCACCAGCGCGGGAAGGACCCGCCGGATGCCCTGCGGCACCACAACAAGGCGCATCGAACTGCCGTAGCTGAATCCCAGCGCCCGTGATGCCTCCAGCTGACCCTTCTCCACGCTCTGGATGCCGGAGCGGAAGATCTCACCGATATAGGCGGCCGCGATCAGCGTCAGGGCCAGGATGCCCAGCGGGTACGGGTTCCGGGATCCGGTGATTTCCCGGGCAATGGGGCTGAGCCCGATGCCGATGACCAGGATCACCAGGATGGCCGGGAGGCCGCGGAAGATGTCGGTGTAAATGCGCGCCACCCAGCGGGCCCCCGCGCTGCGGGAGATCCCCATCATGGCGAGTCCCAGCCCCAGCAGGGATCCCAGGACGCCGGAGGAGACTGCCAGTATCAGGGTGTTGGGCAAGCCCACCGTGAGCAGGGCGGGAATGACCTTCGCCATTTCCTGCCAGTTGAAGAAGGTGTCAGCCAGTTGATCCAGGAGATCCATGTACGTCCCGGCTCAATCAGCTCTGGGGAACCGTGGCGGCCTTGCTGCCCGGCTTCCAGTCGGTGGGCATTTCACGGTCCGGGTACCATTCCTTGGTCAGCTTGGTCCAGGTTCCGTCAGCGATCACGGCATCCAGGCCGGAGTTCAGCGCGTCGATCAGGGGCTGGTTGTCCTTGGCCACGGCGTAGGCAGTGAAGTTCTGCGTGTTGACGACGGATTCCACGATGGCGGTGCCGTCGCCTTCCTTGACCTGGCCGGTGGCCTGCTGCGACGGGGCAACCCAGGCGTCCACCTGGCCGTTGCGCACGTTGGCGTAAACGGTGGCGTAGTCCGGGAAGCGGATGGGCTCGAGCTTCAGGGTGTTGGTGACGTAGTCATCCTGGACCGTGCCCTGGACCACGCCGATGCGGAGATCGCCCTTGAGGTCGTCAAAGCCCTTAATGCCGCTGTCGGTCTTGGCGACAACTGCCATGAAGCCGAAGTCGTAACCGTTGGTGAAACCGACGTTCTGGCGGCGCGCATCGGTGGTGGAGATGGAGGAGGACCCGACGTCGAACTGCCTGGTCTGGACCTGGGAGAGCAGCGCGGAGAAGTCCGTGGCGACGAATTCGACCTCAAGGCCCAGCTTGCCGGCGATGGCGCGCAGCAGTTCGTTGTCGTAGCCCGTGAACTTGCCTGAGGGGTCAATGAAGATGTTCGGCGGGGCGTCCGAGAGGGTGCCCACCTCGAGCTTGCCTTCAGTGTTCAGCCCAAGTTTGGTCTTGTCGATCTTGTCGATCGGGGTGACGTCCGCGGTGGTGTACTTGTCCAGCGTCTGCTGGTCGCTGCCGGCGAGGGCGTCGGTGGGGGTTCCGCTCGGCTCGGCCGATCCTGAGCCGCACGCTGCAAGGGAAACCGCCAGGGCGATTGCCACGGGAGCGGTAGTCAACCACTTCATCGCTTTGATTTTCATCAGGGTGTCACTTTCATTGAGTCATAAGTCAACCGGGCCGCAAGGCTGCGCTGGTGGCGCCTGGCACCTGCCTGGTGCTGGTCAAGCAGGGCCAGGGCAGGGGTGACCGCAAAACTTTATTGTCTCACTTCGGCCGTTCCGGCCCTGATCCCGAAGGACCGCGGACGCTTTGGCCCATTCGTCGAAGAATGTTCGGGGTGCTGACTGGTGCACCGTAAAACTGCAGGGCTGAGTCGGGACGCGGCGAATCCTGGGTGGCCAAAAGCAAGCTGGCTTATGAAGCGATATGACTGTGAAATACGTCTCGAAGACGCTAAGCCCTTTTTGGGCTAGAAACCCCCGGTGCTGGCGTCCTGCGGCGGAAGCACCGGCCAGTCACCTTCGATGACCGCAGCGGGCTTGGTTTTGCGCAGGTAGCCCTGGAAATCCGCAGCCTGGTTTCCGGCCCAGTCCACCTGCAACTGGTGAAGC
Source organism: Arthrobacter sp. Ha26 (assembly GCF_059091705.1). Classification (NCBI taxonomy): domain Bacteria; kingdom Bacillati; phylum Actinomycetota; class Actinomycetes; order Micrococcales; family Micrococcaceae; genus Arthrobacter; species Arthrobacter sp. Ha26. The sequence continues at coordinate 98,161 of NZ_JBNHGX010000001.1, read as the reverse complement.
TGGCTGGCCGGCATGCTCAGCTTGGGGAACTTGCCGGCCATCGCGTCCAAAACCCGCAAGGTAGCCAAAGCGTCGGCGGCAGAGGTGTGGGCGTTGTCCAGGACCACGCCGTACTCCTCGCACAAGGCCGTAAGGGTGCGCTTGCCCTTGCGGTACCGATCCACCTGCTTATTCATGATGTACGGGTCCAGGACGGGGAAGCGGGTAAGTTGCGGCACCCCGTAGCGGGCCGATTCGGCGGCCAGCACCGTGAAGTCATAGCTGGCGTTGAACGCAATGACGGGAACGCCGTCGTCGAACAGTCCCTGCAGTACTGCCGCCAGCTCCTGTGTGACTTCCCGCGCCGGCCTGCCGTCACGCCTGGCATGTTCGGTGGTGATGCCATGCACATCGCTGGCTTCCGTTGGAATTTCGACCCCCGGATCGGCGAGCCATTCATGCTCGGTGACCACGTCTCCCTTGTGGTCCACCACGGTGACAGATGCGGTGACAATCCGGGCAGCACGCGAGTTGCGGCCGGTTGTTTCGAGGTCGAAGGCTGCGCGGGGAAGGGTGTTCCAGGTACTCATGATTCAACGCTAACGGGGGCCACCGACAATTCCCGGGAGCGCCACTGCGGCTACATTGGATCAATGCGGATTGAGTATGTGGAGGCGGTATTGGCCATCGTACGGCTGGTTCCGCCAGGGTCCGCAGTCTCCTACGGCGACGTCGCCGAACTCCTGGGGTCAGGCGGGCCCAGGCAGGTCGGCACAGTGATGAGCCGCTATGGCAGCGGCGTTCCCTGGTGGCGGATCCTCAAAGCGAGCGGGCATGCACCCGAGGGGCATGAAGCGGAAGCGTTCCGTCACTACCGCCAGGAAGGAACAGCGCTCCTCGGTGCCCACCAGGACTACCTGCGGACGGGGGAGGGCTCTTGGCGTGTGGACCTCCGGGCCGCCCGGTGGGCGCCCGGACCTGAAGATTTCGGGCAGATAGATCTGATTGCGGCGGAACTGGAGCGTGGGCTCCGGAAATTGTCGGTGGCTGATGATGGAATGTCGGCGTGACAATAACAGTCCCCTTCACAGGTCCACGCGACGAGTACCGCGGGCCCGCAGATCCCGGCTCCGGGTTTGATGCCACGACTGGAGCACTGTACGACGACGGCGCCTTGCTTTCCGGCACAGGGCAGGATCGCGCGGGGAAGGATCGTGCAGGGCAGGATGAGGCGGGGCATCAGGCCGGGTCCGGCTTTGCCGGGCTCAGGTTGCTGCCGCCGCGGAGTTTCCACGCCGAAGCCCCGTCACTGTCGCCCGATCAACGGGCAGCCGTTGACGCCGTGCAGGGATCCGGCCCCGTCCTCGTCCCCGGAGCGCCGGGAACGGGCAAAACCACGGTCCTGATTGAAGCGGCGGTCAACCGGGTCTTCCGCGACGGAGTAGACCCTGAACGCGTGCTGATCCTGGCCCCCAGCAGGCTCGCGGCGGATTCCCTGCGGGACCGGTTCACGGCCAGGCTGGACCGAAGCCTCAGCACCACTCCCGCGCGCACCTGGGCATCCTACGCCTTTGACGTGATCCGGCGGGCCAAGGCCGAGGGGGTACTGCCCCTTCCCAGGCCGCCCCGGCTTCTCTCCGGGCCGGAGCAGGACCTCATCATCAAGGAACTTCTCGAAGGCCACCGCATGCCGGGACTGGAGCTGCCGTGGCCCGAAGATCTTGCAGGGGCACTGGAGACCCGCGGGTTCCGCCACGAGGTCCGCCAACTCTTCGACCGGGTCATCGAGTCGGGAATGACGGCCGCAGACCTCGCCGGATTCGGCCGGTTGTGCGGCAGGCCGGACTGGACGGCCGCCGCGGCACTGTATGTGGAATACCGTGACGTCCTGGACCTTCGGATGCCCGAGGCCTTTGACCCCGCCGGGATCATCACCGCCGCCCGACAGGTTTTCCAGGACGCCCCTGGTTTCCTCGCTGCCGAACGCGCGCGCCTGCAGCTGATCGTCGTGGACGACGTCCAGGAAGCCAACCCTGCCGTCTTTGAGCTCATGGCGGACATCGCCCGCGGGAAGGACTGCTATGTGGCGTCATCGCCGGACACGGTAGTCCAGGGGTTCCGGGGGGCCCGGCCGGACCTGGTGGCAGAACTTCCGCGGCTGCTTTCTCCAGCTGCCACTGTCCTGGAACGCCCCCTGCGGTATGCGCACCGGCACGCGCCGGAGCTGGCGAAAGCGTGGCTGGGAGTTGCGGGCCGAATCTCCCAGCGGGCCGGCGGGCAGTTGGCGCGGCAGCTGGAGCCGCTGGGCGACCAGCCGGGGGGAGCGGTGGAAGCCCACCTGGTGCCGTCCGCCGTCCACGAACTGCGCTACGTTGCCCAGAGGATCCTTGACCAGCACATCAACCGCGGCCGGGAGCTGTCCGAGATGGCAGTGATAGTCCGGAACGGGGCGCAGGTCAGCGAACTGCAGCGCTATTTGTCCGGCCAGGGGATTCCCGTGCGTGTTCCCGTTGCCGAATCCGCCGTCCGCGATGAGGTGGCTGTTCGCCCCCTGCTGGATGCGTTCGCCGTCGCCCTTGATCCTGCCCTGCTGACCCCGGAAACGGCGGTATCCCTCCTGACCTCGCGGATCGGCGGCGCCACCTCCATCGAGCTGCGCCGGCTGCGGCAATCGCTGAGGCGCGAAGAATTGCTCGGCGGAGGCGGACGCACCAGCGACGCCCTGCTCGTCGAAGCCCTCCTTGAACCGGGAGCCTTGTCCACGCTTGGCATGGAGGGCAGGGCTGCCCGCCGCACGGCCAGGATGATCCAAGCCGGGCGGCAGGCCGCCGTCGAGCCCGGCGCCAATGCCGAGTCCGTGCTTTGGGCGCTATGGCACTCCACCGGCCTCGCCGCTTCGTGGACAGAGACAGCGCTCGCCGGCGGCCCGCACGGAGCCCGGGCGGACCGCGACCTCGATGCCATGATGGCGCTGTTCCATACGGCCGAGCGTTACGTGGACCAGGTGCCCGGGGCCGGGCCGGAGCAGTTCCTGGAGTACCTGCTGAACCAGGAGCTGCCCATGGACACGCTGGCCGCCCGGGCCCAGGTGGACGACGCCGTGGAACTGATGACCCCCGCCAGTGCGGCAGGGCGGGAATGGCCGGTGGTCCTGGTAGCGGGTCTCCAGGAAGGTGTGTGGCCCAATACCCGGCTCCGCGGCGAACTTCTGGGCAGCACGCTCTTTGCGGATGCGGTGGAGCACGGGGTTGACTACGCGCTGCAGCGGGACCCGCTCAGCCGGCTCCGTGATATCCGCTACGACGAACTCCGCAGCTTTTCCACCGCGGTGTCACGGGCCCGCGAACTCCTGATCTGCACCGCCGTCTCCTCCGAGGACGATCAGCCCTCCTCGTTCCTGGACTATGTGGCGCCGCTGGATCCCGGCCAGGAAGGCAGGGCCTTTACACCGGTGGAACGCCCCATGACCCTCCGCGCACTCGTGGCCGAACTCCGGCAGTATGCCCAGCTGGACGGACAGCACGAGGCTGAGGCCCATGAGGCTGTGAAGGTTCTTGCCAGGCTCGCGGCTGCCCAGCCGCCTGTGGCGGGGGCGCATCCGGACAGCTGGTGGGCGCTGCCGCCGTTAACGTCCTCCGCGGCTGTGGTGCCCCCTGGCGGAACTGTCTTTGTGTCACCGTCCAAAGTGGAGACGGTCCAGAAGTCTCCCCTTGACTGGTTCGTCCAGGCAGCCGGCGGTGAACCGGCCACCGATTTCGCCAGGAGCCTGGGCACGCTGGTCCATGCCATCGCACAGGAACTTCCCGACGCGTCGGGGTCGGAATACGTGGCCGAACTGGTCCGCCGCTGGCCTGCCTTGGGTATGAAGGACAACTGGGAGGGCCGGCTGGACTACCAACGCGCTGAGGCGATGGTGCGCAAGCTTGCCCAGTACGTGCTGGTCATGCGCAGTGAGGGCAGGAGCCTCCTGGGCGTGGAACAGGACTTTGACGTGGCCCTCCCGGACGTGGCCGTAGATGATGGGCCGGCCCGCGCGGCGGTCCTTCGCGGACAGGTGGACCGCTTGGAGATCGATTCCGAGGGCAGGTTGGTCATTGTGGACCTCAAAACGGGCAAGCGCCAGCCGGGTAAGGCGGAACTGTCCACGCATCCGCAACTGGGCGCGTACCAGGCCGCAGTCCTTGCAGGGGGCTTCAATGGCGGAGATGGCAGCCCTCCCTGTCTTCCGGGCGGGGCCGTGCTGGCGCAGCTGGGGACGGGGACCAAGAATCCGGGCATCCAGCAACAGGAACCGCTTGATCCGCAGGAGAACTGGGCCATGGATATGGTGACGGAGGCCGCTGCCCTCATGGGCGGCAGCGAGTTCGAGGCACGGCACGACCCTTCGAAGGGGAGCCACGGCGGCCATGGCTGCCGGCTGCCGGAAGTGTGCCCCTTGTGCGTCCGCGGAAGGCAGGTCACGGAATGATGTCCGGCTTAGGCTTTGGAGGGCCCGCTGTGCCCGAAGCACGGTTCACCCCTGAGGAACTCTCCCGGCTGCTGGGGGAGAAGAACGTGCCCACTCCGGAACAGTCCGCCATCATCAGTTCGCCGCTGGCGCCCCGGTTGGTCATCGCCGGCGCAGGTTCGGGCAAAACAGCCACCATGGCCGACCGCGTGGTCTGGCTCGTGGCCAACGGCTGGGTGCGGCCGGAAGAAGTCCTGGGTGTCACGTTCACCCGGAAGGCGGCCGGGGAACTGGCGTCACGGATCCGGGCAAAGCTTGCTTCCCTGCAACGGTTGGCTGGCCAGGACGGCGGCCGCGGGCTGTTTCCGGAGGAACCGGTCTCCAGCGACTCGCTTGAACCCAAGGTATCCACCTATCACTCCTTCGCCAGCGGCATCGTGTCCGACTACGGGCTGAGGCTCGGCGTGGAACGGGACGTGGTCCTTCTGGGCGGCGCCCAGGCCTGGCAGTTGGCCAGCGAAGTGGTGGAAGCCTACGACGGCGAATATGCGCACTTCCGCGCCGCAAAGTCCACCCTGGTGAAGGCCGTGATCCAGCTCGCGGGGGAATGCGCGGAGCACCTCCAGGAGCCGGAGGATGTGGAAGCCTGGCTGATGGCCCGCCTTTCCGAGTTCGAGTCCCTGCCGTACATGGCGGACAAAAAGAAGAACCCTCCCCAGGCAGCAGCCGAGCTTGCCGGGATGCTGCGCACCCGGGCCAGCGTGGCAGACATGGTTGGCCGCTACGCGACAGCCAAGCGGGCCCGGGGTGCCCTTGACTTCGGGGACCTGGTGGCGCTCGCCGCCAAGGTGGCGCAGGATGTTCCGCTGGCCGCGGAGATGGAGCGGCAGCGCTACAAAGTGGTGCTGCTCGATGAATTCCAGGACACCTCCTATGCCCAGCTGGTGCTGTTCTCGCGGCTGTTCGGCGGTGGACATGCAGTGACAGCGGTGGGCGATCCAAACCAGTCCATTTACGGTTTCCGCGGCGCGTCCGCCGGGCAGCTATTCCACTTCGTCCGCGAGTTCCCCGTGCGCACCGGTCCGCCCGATTCACCGGGGAACCGGGCTCCGGCGCCTACGTCCTACCTGACCACCGCCTGGCGGAACGGGCGGTCCATCCTGGCAGCCGCCAACGTGATGTCCGAGTCCCTGGGGAAGGCAGCCGCCGCACAGGGACCAGCCGGTGCCGGCAACGTGCCTGGAGGCCCGCCTGCGGCGGCGGACGTTCCGCCCCTGCAGCCCAGCCCGTATGCCGTCGAAGGCACAGTGGTCCTGGGCCGCTTCGGCACGGATGTGGACGAGGCGGCCGCCCTGGCTGACGACGTCGTGAAGTTCCGGGTAACCGACTTTGAGCTGAAGCCGGACGGCACCCCGGTACCTCCTGCCATCGCTGTCCTGTGCCGGCGCCGTGCCCAGATGGAAACAGTGCGGCGCCAGTTTGAAGCGCGCGGCATCCCGTACGAAATCGTCGGGCTTGGCGGACTCCTGGACACCCCGGAGATCGTGGACCTCGTGGCAACCCTGCGGGTCCTTGCAGATCCGGGCCGCTCCGACTCGCTGATGCGGCTGCTCGCCGGTGCCCGCTGGCGGATCGGCCCGGCGGACCTGATGGCCCTGCGCGACTGGTCAAACCATTTGGCCCGCCGCCGCGGGCAGGCTGCCGGCCAGGCGGGTGATGCCGGGCCCTCCGTGGACGAGCAGCTTGATGGCGGCACCGAAACAGTCCTTGAAGGGGACCTGACGGACGGTGCCAGCCTGGTGGAAGCCCTGGACTGGCTGCCGCGGGAGGGCTGGACGTCCGCCAACGGCCGGTCACTCAGCGCCGCTGCCAGCAGCAGGCTTGCCCGGCTGTCAGCCGAGTTGCGGCAGCTCCGGGGCTATCTCGGCGATGACCTCACCACGCTTCTGGGTGAAGTAGAGCGGGCCATGCTGTTGGACATCGAGGTGGCGGCACGGCCGGGTATCAGCATCCATCAGGCGCGCCGCAACCTCGACGCCTTCCAGGACGCTGCCGCCGGGTTCCTGCGGACATCCCAGCGGGTGGACATCCTCGCTTTCCTGTCCTGGCTGGAGGCCGCGGCTGCAGAGGAAAACGGTTTGGAAGCGCCGGCCTCTGACGTCAACCGGGAAGCGGTGCAACTCCTGACAGTCCACGCTTCCAAGGGTCTGGAATGGGATGTTGTTTTTGTGCCCGGGCTCAATGCGGGGGCCTTCCCGAGCGACAGGGACTCCCGCTGGAGCAGTGGCTCGGCGGCCCTGCCCTGGCCGCTGCGTGGTGACCGTGCAGACCTTCCGCAGTGGGACCTCGACCAGCCGGACCAGAAAGGCTGGCTGGACGCGGAAAAGGACTTCAAGGCGGCCGTCCAGGCCCACGGTGAGTCGGAGGAACGCCGCCTGGCCTACGTGGCGTACACCAGGGCAAAACACGTGCTGTGGGTGTCAAGCTCAGCCTGGGTCGGATCCCGGGCAGGACGCGCAGACATGTCGCCGTTCCTCGCCGAGCTCGAACCACTGGCCAACGCGGCGGACGGGAAGCCTCGGGCCGCTGTGGTTCATCCGGCCTCCCGGGACGAGGCTTCCCTCCCGGAGTCCAGTCCGCTCACCGTGGAGACGGAAGTTGCCGCGTGGCCCTATGATCCGCTCGAAGGGCCGGTTGATCCCCGCACCGGGAACCGGCTGCGCCTGTCCGCCGGGCGCCGGCAGGCCATGGAAGCCGCCGCGGCCAAGGTGCTTGCCGAGCTGGACAAGCAGGGACGGGAACCCCTTGCGGCCCTGCCGCAGGCAGGAGCTCCCGGCGGGGACGCGGCGGACGGCAAGCAGCTTTACGGGGTGGCCGGGGGGTGGGCCAGGGAAGCGGCGCTGCTGCTGGAACGCCGGTCCAGGCGGTCCGCGGGCCGGGATGTGCACCTTCCCGGCCACATCTCCGCATCCACGCTGGTGGAACTTCGCGAGGACCCGACAGCAGTGGTGGGAAGGCTCCGCAGGCCCGTTCCACGGGAACCGGGCATGTCAGCACGGAAGGGTACCGCCTTCCACGCCTGGGTGGAGGAGTACTTCGGCGCTGCGGGCATGCTTGACCTGGGGGAAGCTCCCGGTTCGGATGACCACATTGATGCCGCCTATGACCTTGACGCTATGGTGGCAACCTTCAAAGCCTCCCCCTGGGCACACAGGTCACCGGCGTTCGTCGAAGTGCCGGTGGAGACGCGGGTGGGCGATGTTGTGGTGCGTGGGCGCATCGATGCCGTCTTCAGGGACGCCGACGGCCGCTGGGACCTGGTGGACTGGAAGACCGGACGGCGGCCTTCCGCCGCCGCACTGCGAACCAAAGCCGTGCAGCTTGCCGTGTACCGGCTGGCCTGGGCGCGGCTGAGGGACGTACCGCTGGAAGACGTGCGTGCAGCCTTTTTCTATGTCGCTGACAACGAGGTGGTGCGCCCGCACGATCTTGGAACAGCCCACGAACTGGAGGCGATTGTCAGCGCTGCCCTGGGCAGGCAGGGACGCGGTACTTAGGAGCTGCCCTGGTTCTTCGTGACGTCGATGATGGTGATGGCTGCGGTGGACGTGTCGTCCGGCCCCGCCGTGTCACTACCTTTGGTGCCTGGATTCTCCCTGTCCTGGTCGCGGGTGCTGTCTGTCACAGCTTCTCCCTCTCCAGGTGCAGCTGGGCTGCCGGCGCCGGCCGCTACTTCCACCGGGATGGGGGTGACGTGGACCGCCGGCTGGACCGGGGCCGGGACGGGCACTGGCACTACGGTAACCGGCGGCACGGAACCCGTTGTGCCGGCGTCGGCCGCCCTGACAACCGACTCCTGGCCGGCCGCAGCCGCTGAACGCTGAGGTTCAACGCTGATCGGCTGCCCGCCGTGCTCCTCGATGTCAGCGGCGAGGGTCGCGAGCATGTCCTCCGCCTCGGAAACCATGCCGCTGTCATCCGAGGCGATCCCCTTCACCAGGTACTGGGCCAGGGCGAACTCGGCGGACAATGCTGCCCTGCGGAGAAGGTGGTTGTCAGGAGCATCCCTGCGGCTGGCCGTGTAGGCATCCAGCACTGCGTCCACAAAGTCCTGCTCATTGGATGCCACGAGCCAGGCAAAATCGTCAGCCGGGTCACCAATCCTCAAGTCGGTCCAGCCCGTCACCGCGGTGACCCGCTGGCCCTCCACCAGGAGGTTGTCTTCGTGCAGGTCGCCGTGCACCACGCTGGGGTTGAAGCGCCAAAGCGACACGTCTTCGAGGGCATGTTCCCAGCGCAGCAGCAGGGCAGGCGGGATCTTTCCGGTGGTGGCTGCCTGGTCCAGTTCGTTCAGCCGGCGCTGCCGGAATTCGTTCGGTGTATAGCTGGGCAGGTCCGCGTTGCTGACCAGCGCACGGGGCAGGTCATGGATCGCGGCCAGGGCAACACCGATTTCACGTGCCAGGGCATCCGGTCCGGCGGTGAGTTCCTCGACGCTGCGGGTGCTTCCGGCAAGGTGCGAATACACGAACGTGCTCAGGGTCCCCAGCCGGACGCTGCCCGCGACCGTGGGCATGAGGAAGGGAAGCTCGGCGCGGATGGCCGGAGCAAAGGCCCTCAGCACGAGGAATTCGGTTTCCAGCCGCGCGCTCGCTTCCGCATGCCGGGGTGAGCGGACGCGCCAGCGCTTGCCTTCGGAATCGAGCAGCAGGGCAGAGTCAAAATCGGCGGGGTCGTCCGGGGCAGAACTAACAGCCGTTGGGGTCAGTCCGGGGACTGCCGCGGTTGCAACGGCTGCCAGTTCAATCGGTTTTCTTCTCACCGTTCCACGGTAGATTGCGTCAAGTCCAAGACACCGGTCCAAGGACGGCGAGTCTTCAGATAAGGTCCAAAACAGGGGAGGCCGGCACGCCGGAAGCAACCGGGACCCACCCTGAATACCAATTTGTCAGGCCCAGTCAGTACGGTTGACACATGAGCCACGCGGAGTCTGCAACACCGGTCCACCAAGGCAGTGCTGCCCGGTTGCCGGCGAACCACCTGATGGACACAGTCCTGCCGGTGCCACCGGCGCTTGTTGACCGCGGATCGGTAGCCCGGGCTCAGCCGGGAATGGTGGAGGAACTCCTCGCCGCCACGGACACCCTGGCTGTAATCCTCTCCGGGCGGCAGGGCCTTGTTCAGGGTAGCGGGCTGTACATGCTGAACGCGCGTGAACTGCATGCTGCACTGGCCACCGCGGATGCAGCCCCCCAGCTGACGGTCTACCTCGGCTCCGCCCTGCCTGATTCGGACCTTCCTCCTGGAACCGAGCTGCTGCTGTTCATCCTGCCCGAAGCCGTAGACCCGGGAACGGCGGGAATTCCCCGGGATGCTTCCTGGGCGGGGTTCCGCGAGGTTGCCGCCGCGCTCACCCCTACCCACACAGCCCTCTTCGTCGAGGCCAGCGCCATCGCCAACTGGCATTCCACCCACACGCACTGCCCGCGCTGCGGATCGCCCACAAACGTTGAGGCCGGGGGCTGGGTGCGCAGGTGCCCGGTCGATGCCTCGGAGCACTACCCGCGCACCGATCCCGCAATCATCGTCACCGTTGTGGGTCCGGACGGCCGCCTGCTCCTGGGCGGCGGGGGAGCACGTGATGCAAAGAACTACTCCACCCTTGCCGGCTTCGTGGAACCGGGGGAGTCGTTGGAACAGGCCGTGGTCCGGGAGATTTACGAGGAAGTGGGGGTCAGGGTTACGGCCTGCCAGTACCTCGGCTCGCAGTCGTGGCCCTTCCCGGCCTCCCTTATGCTTGGATTTACCGCCATCACCGAAGACGCCGAGGCAACGCCCGACGGCGTGGAGGTCACCAGGGCGCGTTGGTTCACCCGGGAGGAACTCCAGGAGTCCGTGCTCGCCGGCGAGATCACCATTTCCAGCAGGCTGTCGATTGCCCGTTCCCTCATCGAGCATTGGTTCGGCGGACGGATTGAAGACCGTACCGCCGGCTGAAGCCTTATCCACCAGACTCCAGCACGCGGTAGTCGAGACGAAAAAGCAGCAAAGTGACTACACAGAATTTTGACGGCGCAGCATCCCTGGAGGACCGCATCCTCGGAGGCCTGGACGCCGAGCAGCGCGAGGTGGCGAGCACCCTCAACGGGCCGCTGTGCGTCCTCGCCGGCGCCGGAACCGGCAAGACCCGCGCCATCACCCACCGCATCGCGTACGGCGTGCACTCAGGGGTTTACACACCCCAGCGGCTGCTGGCCGTGACATTCACCGCCCGCGCGGCCGCAGAGATGCGCAGCCGCCTGCGCGACCTCGGCGCAGGCAACGTCCAGGCCCGCACATTCCACGCCGCGGCTCTGCGCCAACTCCAGTTCTTCTGGCCGCAGGCCGTAGGCGGGACACTGCCCAACCTGCTGGACCACAAGGCCCAGATGCTCGCCGAAGCCGCCCGGCGGCTGCGGTTGAGCACGGACCGGGCCTCCATCCGCGATCTTGCCTCGGAAATTGAGTGGGCCAAAGTGTCCATGCTCACTCCGGCCAACTACCTCGAGAATGCCCAGGACAGGGGCACGCCGGGCGGGTTTGACCTCACCGCCGTCGCCAGGGTTTTCCAGTCCTATGAGGACGTCAAGACGGACCGCAATGTCATCGACTTCGAGGACGTCCTGCTGATTACCGTGGGCATCCTGCAGGAGGACGAGAAGGTGGCCGCCACCGTCCGTGAGCAGTACCGGCACTTTGTGGTGGACGAGTACCAGGACGTCTCCCCACTGCAGCAGCGGCTCCTCGAGCTATGGCTGGGCGGCCGGGACGAGCTGTGCGTCGTGGGAGACGCCAGCCAGACGATTTACTCGTTCACCGGTGCCTCCCCAAAGCACCTCCTGAAATTCAAGGCCCGCTACCCCCAGGCCAACGTGGTGAAGCTGATCCGGGACTACCGCTCCACTCCGCAGGTGGTGAAGCTCGCCAACGACCTCCTCGCCGGGAGGCGCAGCGGCGGGCCGGCAGCGGACGCCGCGTGGGCTGCTCCGCTGCAGCTTGTGGCCCAGCGCCCGGCCGGGCCCGCTCCGCAGTTCACCGAATGCACCGATGACGAAGCGGAAGCCGCCACCGTGGCGCAGAAAATCAAGGCATTGCTCGACGGCGGCACCCCGGCCAGTGAGGTGGCGGTCCTCTTCCGCACCAACGGACAGTCCGAAGCCTACGAACAGGCCCTCGCCGCCGCCGGCATCGGCTACCAGCTGCGCGGAGGAGAGCGGTTCTTTGCCCGCAAGGAGGTACGCGACGCCATCCTCCAGTTGCGGGCAGCCACCAGGGCCATCTCCGCCGAATCAGCGGAACCGCTCGGTCAGCTGGTCCGGGACATTGTGGCGTCCCTCGGTTACACCGACGCCCCACCACACAACGGCGGTGCCCTGCGCGAACGCTGGGAATCCTTGGCGGCGCTGGTGGCCCTGGCCGATGAACTCGTCCAGTCCCGCGGCCCGGAGTTTGGCCTGGCTGACTTCGTGAACGAACTCCAAGAACGCTCGCTGGCCCAGCACGCACCCACGGTGCAGGGAGTTACCTTGGCGTCCCTGCACGCCGCGAAAGGACTGGAGTGGGATGCGGTGTTCCTGGTGGGGCTCAGTGAAGGGTTGATGCCCATCTCCTTCGCGGACTCCCCCGAAACAGTGGACGAGGAACGGCGGCTCCTGTATGTGGGCATCACCCGGGCCCGCGAACACCTCTCCCTGTCCTGGTCCACCGCCCGAACTCCCGGCGGCCGGGCCAACCGCAAACCCTCAAGGTTCCTGGACGGACTGCGCCCTGACTCCGTTGCCGCTTCAAACGCACGCGGAAAGGGCCCGGCTCCGCGCCGCAAGGCTGCTGTCCCGGCCGTGTGCAGGGTCTGCGGGAGCATGCTGAGTACGGGAGCTGAACGCAAGGTGGGGCGCTGCAACTCCTGCCCACCGAGCTATGAGGAACAGACCTTCGACGCGCTGCGGACCTGGCGCCGGGAGACCGCCTTGTCCGCCGACGTGCCCGCCTTCGTAGTGTTCACGGACGCCACGCTGACAGCGATTGCCGAAGCAAAGCCTTCCTCACTGGAGGAACTTGCCGCACTCGCCGGCGTGGGACCCTCCAAGCTGGAACGCTACGGCGAAGACGTCCTCCGGGTACTGGTCGAAAGCACCTCGCTGTGATCACAAGCGCGGACGGCGCTCCCGTGGAGGTCCGGCGCTCGGCCCGCCGGACCAGGACAGTGGCCGCGTTCTGGGAGAACGGGACGGCCGTGGTGGCCATTCCGGCGCGCTTCACGGCGGCCCAGGAAAAGGAATGGGTTCACCGGATGCTGGCCAAGCTGCACAAGCAGGGGGAACGGCGCGCCGCTTCCGGGCGGAAACGCCCCGCTTCCGACGCCGCCCTGGCCGCCCACGCCGCCCAGCTCTCAGAACGGTACCTCGGCGGGCGGGCCGCCCCGGCATCGGTGCGCTGGGTCAGCAACCAGAACTCGCGGTGGGGTTCGGCCACCCCGGCTGAAGGCACCATCCGTCTTTCAGACAAGCTCCGGCCCATGCCGCAGTGGGTCATCGATTATGTGCTGCTCCATGAGCTCGCCCACCTCCTGGTGGCGCGGCACAACGCCGCCTTCTGGAAGCTGCTCGAGGCCTACCCGGAGACGGCGCGGGCGAAGGCCTTCCTGGAAGGCGTGTCGTATGCCATGTCCCGCGGCCTCAAAGACGGTGGAGGGCAGGACACGTCCGGTTCCGCTCACCGGCCAGGGCAGGAACCCTGGCCGGAGGAACCCTGGCTGGCCGACGCCGACTAGGCCCGGCAGGCGCCGAAACAGGCCGGCTTAGCCTTTCGGCCCGTTGCCCGGACCCTCCTGGCCGGCCTGCCCGCCATCGTCCGCGCCGCCGCCGTCAGCCTGGCCTCCGCCGGCGGGTCCGCCGTCGGGCTCTTCTGTCCCGGCCGGCGGGGTCTGGTCAAACCCGCCGCTCAGCAACTTCTGCAGGGCGTCGTCCACCTCGCTGTCACTGGCCTCGGCCAGCTTGCGGCGTCCGCTGAAGCCCTTGGGATCGTCCAGGTCCTCGGCGGTGGGGAGCAGATCGGGGTGATGCCAGATCGCGTCGCGGCCTTCGATGCCGCGTTCTTCCTTCAAGGTTGCCCAAAGCGTTGCGGCATCCCGCAGCCGGCGGGGACGCAGTTCCAGCCCCACCAAGGCGGCGAAGGCGTGCTCTGCCGGCCCACCGGTGGCGCGGCGGCGCCGCACCGTTTCCCGCAGCGCGCCTGCGGAGGGCAGCATCTTCTCGGTGGCAGCGGCTGTGAGCTCGTCCACCCAGCCCTCCACGAGGGCAAGCGCCGTCTCCAGTTTCTCCAGCGCCTGGTCCTGTGCCGGCGTGCGCTGGGGCATAAAAACGCCCTGCGACAAGGCTTCCTGGATGCCCTCGGGATTGCTCGGATCCAGGTCCCTTGCCAGTTCTTCAATGCGGGAAGTGTCAATGTGGATGCCGCGGGCGTAGGCCTCGATGGCGCCCAGCAGGTGGCCCCGCAGCCAGGGAACCTGGACGAAGAGCCTGGCGTGGGCAGCTTCCCGCACAGCGAGGAACAGCCGGATGTCGTTTTCGGGCAGGGACAACCCTTCACCGAAGGCGGCGATGTTGACGGGCAGCAGTGCCATCTCAAGATCGGCCAGGGGCACGCCGATGTCCGTTGAACTGACTACGTCCTGGGAGAGGGCGCCGATGGCCTGGCCCAGTTGCATGCCGAAAATAGCGCCGCCCATGTTCTGGAGCATGGACGATGCCCCGCCCATCATCGACTTCATCTCTTCGGGCATCTGCTCCGTCATGGCGGAGGAGAGCGCATTGGCGATGCTGTTCGCCACCGGCTCCGTGAGCCTCTTCCAGGTGCCCAGCGTGGCCTCGACCCACTCCGCCCGGGACCATGCCCGCCCAATCAGGCCGGTGGCGGGAAGGTCAGTGACAGGGTCAAGCCACAGTTCAGCGAGCCGCAGCGCTTCGTCCACCTCGCGGGACTGCTGCGAGGTGACTGACGGATCAGCGTTTGCCGCTGCTACCCGCCGGGCATTCTCGTGGGCCAGCTGCCAGTTCACGGGCCCCTCGGACGGGGCGCTCATCATGGCCTGCACCTGGGAGAACATCTGGGCGAGCAGGTTCGGGTCGTTGGGCAGCCCGGCTGCTTTGGCGAGTTCGGCGGGGTCGAAATTCTCCATCCCCTTGCCCCCCATGAGGTTTTGCAGCATCTCGGTCAACGGGTCTTTGGGGGTGTCGTCGCCGTTGGACGGATTGAGTGGGTTGGAAGTCATGATCCCGCCGATCGTCGGTATGGCTGGTGCTCAACCTTCACGGTACCCCGGTGCCGGTCGGCTGTCTGCCGCGGTGCGTGGCCGTTCGCTGTAGGCAAAGAAACGGAGCTGCCGGGCACCGCGTAGTGTTGGTCCGGTGACTACAACCCGTGGCGGCCACCCCTCCGAGGATCACGCCGCCCAGCCCCGGTCCGGCCCCTGGCATGCGGAAACGGAAGAGTTCGACGCCGCCACTGCAGATGTGAGCGCGACTACCGGCCCGCCGTCCAGGCACACGGAACAGGACTGGACCGGACCGGACCGCCGCAACCCGAAGGTATCCGCCATGATGGTGGCCGGCGTTGCCGCGTTGGGGTTGGGAATCGCGGTAGGCACGTTGCCGGTGCCCTATGTTGTTGAATCGCCCGGCCCTACATTCAATACCTTGGGCCAAAGCCAGGGAAGCCCGGTCATCAGCGTCACCGGAACGGAAACATACCCGGCAGCGGGAAACCTTGACCTGACCACGGTCTATATGGCCGGAGGCCCCAATGGCCCGATGAGCATCCTTGGTGCTTTTTCTGCCTGGCTTGACGGCACGAAGGCTGTTTACCCGGAGGAGTTGATCTACCCCGCCGGAACCACAAAGGAAGAGGCCAACGAACAGGGAACTGTTGCCATGGCTACATCCCAGGAAAACGCGGTGGCCTCAGCCCTGAGCGAGCTGGATATCCCGTTCGGCCAGCAGCTTCAGGCGGCGGGCCTCTCCGAGGGTTCCGCCGCGGCCGGAAAGATTGAGCCGGGGGACATCCTCAAAACGATCAACGGCAAGGAGATCACCTCCCTGGCCGTTATCCAGGAGGAACTGGCGGCCGGAAAAGGCGCCCAGGCCACCGTAGTGGTGGAGCGGGACGGCCAGGAACTGAGCCAGGCCATTACGCCCAAGGACAACGGCGAGGGACGCTTTATTCTCGGCGTGATGCTCAAATACCTGTTCAATTTTCCCTTTGACGTGAAGATCTCGCTGGACAAAGTGGGCGGACCCAGCGCCGGGCTCATGTTCTCGCTGGGCATCATCGATACCGTCACCCCTGGCGATCTGACCGGCGGCAAGCACATCGCCGGGACCGGAACCATCTCCCCAGACGGCAAGGTCGGGCCCATCGGAGGCATCGGACAGAAAATGCAGGGGGCCCGCGCAGCGGGAGCCACCTTGTTCCTTGCCCCGGCCGCGAACTGCGGGGAAGTGGCGGGCCATGTCCCGGACGGCCTGCAGGTGGTCAAGGTGGGGAACCTCGCAGAGGCCCGCGACGCCGTCGAGCTTGCCGGTTCCGGCACGGACACGTCCGGCCTCCCTGCATGCACAACCAACTAGACTGGGCAGGAACTAAGCTTTACCGCCACTCGTGGCAAATATGACGGCTAAACCAGCGTTTGACCGGTAAGGACGTCGCTCGCACGCACGCTTCGAATATTCTGACCGACCAGCTATGAGGTACCGAGTTTGTCCCGACCCGCCAGCACCATGTCCACAGGTAAACCCCCTTCAAGACGCGGCGCGCTGACGCCCACCCTGATCGTTGTCGCCCTGGTGGTTGTGGGCTTCATCTTCTTCGCAAACGTCTGGACAGATGTCCTCTGGTACCGCCAGCTCGGCTTCATCGAAGTGTTCGTCACTGAGAACCTGGCCAGGATCGGCATCTTCGTCGCCGGATTCGCCGTAATGTTCCTCGCCGTCTTCTTCGCCATCCGCATCGCCTACCAGTCCCGCCCGGTGTACGCGCCGGACTCTGAAATCCGCGACAACCTCAACCGGTACCAGGCACAGCTGGAACCGGTCCGCCGTGTGGTGATGGTGGGCCTGCCCGTCCTCTTCGGATTGTTCGCCGGCAGCGCGGCCGCGAGCCAGTGGCAGAAGGTCCTCCTCTTCTTTAACCAGGAGCAGTTCGGCCAGCAGGATCCGCAATTCCACCTGGACATCAGCTTCTACCTGATGACACTGCCGTTCCTCGGGTTCGTCACCGGGTTCCTCATCAGCGTGGTGGTCATCGCCGGTATCGCCGGAATCCTCACCCACTACCTGTACGGCAGTATCCGGCTCATGGAGCGCGGCGTCTTCACCAGCCGCGCTGCCCAGATCCACATCGCCGTCACGGGCGCCGCGTTCCTGGTGCTCCTGGGCATCAACTTCTGGCTGGACCGTTACTCCGCCGTGCAGAGCAACAACGGCCGCTGGGCCGGCGCCCTCTACACGGACGTCAACGCCGTTATCCCCACCAAGGCCATCCTGGCGGTGGCAGCCGCGCTGGTTGCCATCCTCTTCATTGCGGCCGCGGTCATCGGCCGCTGGCGCCTGCCCGTGATCGGAACGGCGATGCTGGTCATCACGTCCATCCTTGCGGGCGGCGTGTACCCCTGGGTGATCCAGCAGTTCCAGGTACGGCCGTCAGAAGAGACACTGGAAAAGGAATTCATCCAGCGCAACATCGACAACACGCGCAAAGCCTATGGCCTCGATGCCATCCAGGTGAACCGCTATGACGCCACCAACACCGCCAGCACAGGCGCGCTCGCCCCGGACGCGCAGACCACCGCAAACATCCGCCTGCTGGATCCGAACCTGATCTCGGATGCTTTCTCCCAGCTGGAACAGTACCGTCCGTACTACCAGTTCCCGGAAGCCCTCAACGTGGACCGCTACGAAGTGGACGGCAAGATCCAGGACACCGTGATCGCTGTCCGCGAGCTGAACCCCACCAACGTGGCCACCAACCAGCAGGGCTGGCTGAACCAGCACGTGGTGTACACCCACGGGTACGGCGTGGTGGCAGCCAAGGGCAACAAGTTCACCGTGGACGGCAAGCCGGACTTCCTCCAGTCGGGTATTCCGTCAACAGGTGTGCTGGGTGACGATTCGACCTACCAGCCCCGGATCTACTTCGGTGAGTCATCGCCGGAATACTCCATCGTTGGTGCGCCCGATGGCGCCCGTGCCCGTGAGCAGGACAGGCCCTCTGGCCGCGAAGGGGAGGGGGAGACCCAGTACACCTTCGAAGGCAACGGCGGACCCAACGTGGGGACTTTCTTCAACCGCGTGCTCTACTCCATCAAGTTCCAGTCCTCGGACTTGCTGCTCTCGGACGGTGTCAACCCGGAATCCCAGATCCTGTACGACCGTAATCCCCGTGAGCGCGTGGAGAAGGTTGCCCCTTACCTGACCGTGGACGGCAACGCCTACCCTGCCGTAGTGGACGGACGGGTGAAGTGGATTGTGGACGGCTACACCACCAGCCAGTACTACCCGTACTCGCAGCAGGAGCAGCTGTCCAACGCCACCGCGGACACCCAGACCACGTCGGGACGCGCGGTGGCGCTGCCCAACAGCACGGTGAACTACATCCGGAACTCGGTCAAAGCCACCGTGGACGCCTATGACGGTTCGGTCACCCTGTACGCCTGGGATGACCAGGACCCGCTGCTGAAGTCCTGGCAAAAGGTCTTTCCCTCGTCGCTGAAGCCGTACTCGGAGATGTCCGGCGACGTCATGAGCCACGTCCGCTATCCCGAGGACCTGTTCAAAGTCCAGCGCCAGCTCCTGGGGCAGTACCACGTCACGGACCCCTCCAGCTTCTACAAGACCAATGACGCCTGGAGCGTGCCCGCGGATCCCACCGTGGACACCGACGTCAAGCAGCCGCCGTTCTACATGTCGCTGCAGATGCCGGACCAGGACAAGCCCGCCTTCCAGCTGACCTCGTCGTACATTCCACAGATCGTCAACGGGAACGCCCGTAACGTCCTCTATGGCTTCCTGGCCGCCGATTCGGACGCCGGCAACCAGGCGGGTGTTAAGGCCGACAGTTACGGCAAACTGCGGCTGCTGCAGATCCCGCCCGAGATCCAGGTGCCGGGCCCGGGCCAGGCGCAGAACAAATTCAATTCGGATCCCACCGTGTCCCAGGCCCTCAACCTGCTCCGCCAGGGCGCCTCGGACGTGCTCAACGGCAACCTGCTGACCCTTCCGGTGGGCGGCGGCATCCTTTATGTCCAGCCCGTCTACCTGAAGTCCACCGGTGAGACGTCCTACCCCACACTGCAGCGCGTCCTGGTGGCCTTCGGCGACAAGGTTGGTTTTGCCCCCACCCTTGATGAAGCCCTGAAGCAGCTCTTCGGAGGTGATTCCGGTGCAGCTGCCGGCGACTCGGACAACAACGGCCAGACGCCCGCTGAACCGGGTGCACCGGCCACACCGGCAGGAGCGGATGCCAAGGCTGAGCTGAAGGCGGCACTGGATGAGGCCAACAATGCAATCAAGGCTGGCCAGGCAGCACTGGCGAGCGGCGATTTCGCGGCCTACGGTGAGGCGCAGAAGCGGCTCTCAGCCGCCTTGGACAAGGCCACCAAGGCTGAGGCGAAAATCCCTGTCGCCGCGCCCGAGGCCACTCCGGCCCCTGCATCCACGGCAACTCCGGAAGCCGCGGCGTCGCCCTCACCCAGCAGCTGATGCTCTGTCAATGATCTCGACGGCGCCCGCGGCACCCGCTCCTTGCAGCGTGGATGCCGCGGGCGAGACAGAGATCACTGCTTCCTGATTTGGCCTGCTGTTCACCTCCCGGTAAAGTAGTTCTTGCGACGCGGGGTGGAGCAGTTCGGTAGCTCGCTGGGCTCATAACCCAGAGGTCACAGGTTCAAATCCTGTCCCCGCAACTGGAAAAAGATCCGGACACTGGAAACAGTGTCCGGATCTTTTTGTTAAGTTCCCTGGGACAATGCGCCATCACCTCCTGCATCACACCGGGGAATCCGCCATCACCTCCGGGGGCCCTAGGGGAAATGTCGCGCCCTGCACATGGCAGCCGCCGTTGGACACCTCGGGACGGGATGGGGTGGTGCCAAAATGGGGCGGGACGTGATGGGGCGTATCCGGGGCGACGGCGGGAGGTGATGGGGCGTTGCCAGGCGGAAAAGAGCCGGGTGGAAAAACCCGCCGCCGAAATAGGGTAGTGTTGATTCTGCGACGCGGGGTGGAGCAGTTCGGTAGCTCGCTGGGCTCATAACCCAGAGGTCACAGGTTCAAATCCTGTCCCCGCAACTTATGTGAAGACCCCGACCGGCACACCAGCCGGACGGGGTCTTCTTTTTCCTTGAATGCAGGCAGTTCCTAGTATTCTCTTTCGCAGAGCCTCACAGATCGTAAGCACCACGTCATTCTCGAGAGGAATGTTGCTCGATGTCCACACCCACGAAGAAGCCCGGCACTGCCGCGGGCAAGCGGTCCCGTCTCTATTGGGGTGTGCCGGCCGTCCTCGTGGCGCTGGTCCTGGTGGTGCTGATCGCCAAGTGGCTCGTGGGACTGCCCGCCGTCGCTTCCTTCGTAACCGACTACCCGGGCCATTCCGAGCTTCCGGCCGGGGCCCCGGAAGGGTTTCCGGCCTGGTTGGCGTGGCAGCACTTCCTGAACGCATTCTTCCTGCTCCTCATCATCCGGACCGGCTGGCAGGTGCGTACCACCACCCGCCCAAGCGGCCACTGGACCCGGAACAACAAGGGCCTGATCAAAACCAGGAACCCGCCCACCAAGATCAGCCTTGAGCTGTGGTTCCACCTCACGCTGGACGCGCTGTGGATCCTGAACGGCCTGGTGTTCGCCGTCCTGCTGTTCGCCACCGGGCAGTGGATGCGGATCGTTCCCACCAGCTGGGACGTCTTCCCCAACGCGCTCTCGGCAGCGCTCCAGTACGCGTCGCTGGACTGGCCTACGGAGAACGGCTGGATCAACTACAACGCCCTCCAGCTCCTCACGTACTTCCTCACGGTTTTCATCGCGGCACCGCTGGCCTTCATCACGGGCCTGCGCATGTCCTCCGCGTGGCCCAAGAAGGCGGCCGGCCTGAACAAGGCTTACCCCATCGAATGGGCCCGTGCTGTCCACTTCCCGGTGATGATCTACTTTGTGGCCTTCATTGTGGTGCACGTCTTCCTGGTGCTTGCTACCGGCGCCCTGCGCAACCTCAACCACATGTACGGCGTCCGGGACGGCGACGGCTGGTTTGGGTTCTGGGTGTTCCTCGCCTCTGTGGCGGTTATGGCAGCCGCATGGTTCCTGGCCCGTCCCATCTTCCTGCGGCCGGTCGCCTCCCTGATGGGCAAGGTCAGCCGCTAAAGTACGACGGCGGTAGCTGGCTCAGGTGCCTTCGGGTGCCTGTTCTTTGAGCCGGCCGTAGGCTTCCAGGGCCCGTTCCCTGGACTCTGGCAGCCCCACCAGCGGTCCGGGGTAGCCAGGCGCGTCTCCGGCTTTCCACGGTTCGTGGATGGCCTTCCCGTCGAGGTCTGCCAGTTCCGGAATGAAGCGGCGCAGGTAGTGGCCCGCGGAATCGAACTTCTTGCTCTGCGTCACCGGGTTGAAGATCCGGTAGTAGGGGGAGGCGTCCGCTCCCGATCCCGCCACCCACTGCCAGTTTGCCGGGTTGCTGGCGGCGTCCGCGTCTACGAGCGTGTCCCAGAACCACTCCTCGCCGATGCGCCAGTCGGCCAGGAGATTCTTGACCAGGAATGACGCAGCCGCCATCCGCACCCGGTTGTGCATCCAGCCCGTTTGCCACAGCTGCCGCATCCCGGCATCAACGAACGGATACCCGGTCCGGCCCTGTTGCCAGGCCTCCAGCTCGCTCCGGTTGAGCGGCTGCCACTCGAACCGGTCAAACTCCGGCCGGTAGTTGCGGGTGGCCAGATCAGGGTTGGTATAGAGCAGGTGCCAGCAGAATTCCCGCCAGCCAAGCTCGGAACGGAAGATCCCGACGTCGGCCGGTACCTGGTGCGGGAAGTGCCGCCGGATCTCCCGCCACACGCGGAAGGGACTGATCTCACCGAAGCGCAGGTGGGGCGACAAGCGGCTGGTGCCTTCCACCCCGGGCGCATTGCGGCCCGTTCCGTACTCTTCTGCAGGCCCATCCAGGAAGTCAGCGAGGCGACGCTTAGCGCCTTCCTCTCCCGGCTCCCACGTCTCGGCCAGGCCTATGCTCCAGTCGGGGGAGTGCGGCAGCAGGTTCCAGCTGTCCAGGCGGTCGCCTGTTGGCAACGCGCCTCCCTTCCCAGCGGCTGGAGGGGGCAATTTCCGCGGCGGCTGCAAGGGATCGCGCACATCAGTCCCGGCAAGGCACGCCCGCCAGAAGGGCGTAAAGACCTTGTAGGGGCCGCCGGCCCCGGTACGGACTGTCCATGGCTCGAACAGGAGGTGCGCTTGGTAACTCGAAGCCTGCATGCCGTTGCGGGCGGCCCAGTCCTTGATCTCCTCATCCACCGTCCGCTCCGGCAGTCCGTAGCGCCGGTTCCAGAACAGGTGGACCGCGCCGGTTTCGGCGGCGAGGTCCTTGATGATATCCGCGGCCGGACCACGGCGAAGGAGCAAGCGGGAGCCGTTGGCTTCCATAGCTGAGGCAAGTGCCGTAAGGGAATGATGCAGCCACCACCGGGTTGCTCCCCCCAACGGCCTGACGCCGGCAGATTCTTCGTCCAAAACGTAGACGACGGTCAGGGGCAGGCCAAGCGCCGCCGCCTCGAACAGGGCAGGGTTGTCGTCCAGGCGGAGGTCATCGCGCAGCCACACGAGGGACGTTGCATCGGAGGAAGCCATCCCACCACGCTACACACCAGCAACAACAGAAAGACCGGGGCGCCAGGCCCCGGCCTTTTCAGCAGTCATAGGAGTTCCGGGCGCCTCGAGCGCGGAGGTCTCCTGAACCTGTCAGAGCTTGTCGAAATCGGCTTCGTTCACGGTGGACTCTGCGCTATCAGTGGCGCCTGCACCGAGGGCCGGCTTCGCGGTGCCGCCGGACTTCAGGGCAGCCAGGCGGGCCTCAATCTCCACCTGCTCCCCGAGATCTTCCAGCTGGTTGAACTGCGCGTCCAGGCTGGACTCGGTGAGTTCCTGCTGCCCGCGGACCCGGGCCTCTTCCCGGCGGATCTTCTCTTCGAAGCGGCCTACCTCGCTGGTGGGGTCCATGATATCGATGCTCTTGATGGCATCGTGTACCTGGGACTGGGCCGCGGCGGTCTTTGAACGGGCCACCAGTTCGTTGCGCTTGCTGGTGAGCTGGTTCAGCTTGCCCTTCATCTGGTCCAGCCCGGTCTTGAGCTTGTCCACCACTTCACGCTGGGAAGCGATGGCAGGCTCCGCGCCCTTGGCTTCGTTCTCGGCCGACATCTGGCGCTGGAGTGCAACCTTGGCCAGGTTGTCGAACTTCTCGGCGTCGGACGCGTTGCCGCTGGCGCGGTACTCGTCCGCCTTGCGGGATGCGGCCAGGGCCTTGTTGCCCCAGTCGCGGGAGTTCTTGACGTCCTCGTTGTAGTCGTCCTCGAGCATGCGGAGGTTGCCGATGGTCTGTGCTACGGCGGACTCCGCCTCAGCAATGTTGTTGGTGTAGTCCCGGACCATCTGGTCCAGCATTTTCTGCGGGTCCTCGGCGTTGTCCAGCAAGGAGTTGATGTTTGCCTTTGCCAGCTGCGCGATACGGCCGAAAATGGACTGCTTAACCATGGTGCTACCTTTCGTCCTGCTCTGTCATGACCACTGAAATCAGTGAACAGTTGTGTGTTGCCTGTGTCGTTCTCGAGCCTTTGCGGTTCGACCTCGAAAACCTAGGGTGCGGCCTTTAGAAACTTCCGGAGTCGCCCCCGCCGAAGTCTCCGCCACCAAAATCGCCGCCACCGCCGAAATCGCCGCCGCCCCAGCCGCCGCCGTCGCTGTGGCCGCCGCCCCAGCCGCCGCCACCGCCTCCGTTGAGGATGGAGTTAATCAGGATGCCGCCAAGGATGGCGCCGCCGAGTCCGCCTCCGCCGCCTCCGCCAAACATTCCGCCCCGGCCGTAGCCTTGGTTGGCGTAGCCGTCGAAATGGTCAACGTCGGCCTGCGCCAGCTGGGCTGCCTGGGCAGCGAGCGCGTGTGCTTGCTGCGCATAGGTCAAGGCGGTGACCGGATCGGTGCGTGCGATGGACAGCGCATAGTCCAGGTTCCGCTGGGACTCCGCCAACCTGGTACGGGCCTCGGTTCCCACACCGCCGCGCCGGGCGGTGATGTAGTCGGAGGTGGCGCTGATTTGAGCCTGGGCGGACATGATGGTCTGCTGCAGCGACGCTTGCGCCCGGCGTGACTGCTCCTGCTGGTCGCGGATTCCGCTCAGGGACTGGTCCAGGGACTGGTGGGCGGTCTCCACCCGCTGCAGGGTTGCGATGGGATCGATCTTCCCGCCCTGGATGTCTGACTTGACCTGGGCGAGCGTCGCTTCCACGCCGGCCACGGGGCCCGCCAGTTCGGGATGGGCGCCGGACTGGATCATGGCACGCGCCTGGGCAAGGTCCTGCGAGGTGTCCACCACCGCGGACTCAAGGCCGTTGCGGGCCTCGTCAAGGCTGGACGAGACCTTGGAAATGGCATCCAGGAGTACGTTCGTCTGGTGCAGGCTCTCTTCCGCTGCCCGGACTGCCACTGCCGCCATGCTTCCTTCGCCCTCACCCAGCTTCTGCTCAGCGGTGACTGAGGCATTCTGGACGAAAGCGAGGCGCTCCTTGGCCTGCAGGATGTTGTCCGAGACCTGGGCAAGCGCACTCTCGGCATACTTGGCACGCAGGGCAGTGAGGGACGCCTCTGCGCTGGAGATCTTCGCGTCCGCTTCACGGGCGCCGGCATTGACGCGTGCCAGTGCCTGCGGCGCGTTCTTCTCCAGTTCGCGCAGGGAATCGAAGTCTGCCTTCTGCTCCTGCAGCGAGGCCAGCGCGGCCTCGGAGCGGCGGATGATCTCGCCCAGCCAGGTGCGCTGCTGCTCTTCGGTATCCGGAATGTGGTCGTCCAGCTGCTGCTGCAGCTTGAAGGACTCCGTCATGTGGGCCTTGGCTTCATCCAGGGCCTTGGTGAAATTGCCGACGGCGGAATCACCGTACTGTGCCTGGGCGAACATCAGTTCCTGTTCGCTGGACTTAATGGCGTCGTCCGCTTCGATGAGCAGCGACCCGCTCTTGCGGCGCAGCTCCTCCACGCTGAGGGACGCCAACGGGTCCACCTCGCCACCCTGCGGGCCGTAGCTTGCGCTGGATGACTGGGCTTCGGCAGCCTTCTTCCTCCGGTTGCGGAAGTACAGGTAGGCGCCGGCGCCACCTGCAGCCACTACGCCAGTCCCAACAAGGACGGCTGCTCCGGCTCCTTCACCGGAAGGCACGTTTCC
This sequence comes from Arthrobacter sp. Ha26, assembly GCF_059091705.1. Taxonomy (NCBI): domain Bacteria; kingdom Bacillati; phylum Actinomycetota; class Actinomycetes; order Micrococcales; family Micrococcaceae; genus Arthrobacter; species Arthrobacter sp. Ha26. The sequence continues at coordinate 73,230 of NZ_JBNHGX010000001.1, read as the reverse complement.
GCTTCCTCCGCTGGCGGCATCACCGATGGCTGCTGCCGTGTCAATTGCTGCCTGGGCGAAATCGGGGTTTCCTCCGGCCAGGTTGGCCGTAACCGCGTTTTGGCTTATGGCGCCCTGCTTGGATTTGATGGGGCTGGCCGAGTTCAGGACAAAGCTGAATTTGCCGTCGTCTTTGGCTATCGCGAGGATGGCGTCGGACCTGCCCATGCCCTTCTTCGTCGCGACGGCGGCTGCCCATTCTGCCGGAACCGTCGGGTTGGTGAACGTGTCCACAGTCACCACGTAGAGATTGTATTTGTCGTCCTTGAGGAGCTTTTGAATTGCTTCCTGGACTTCGCCCTTGCGGCTTCCGAGGACATTCGCGTTATCCACGATGTTCTGGCCGGATGGGATGGTGACCGGATCCTCGGCCCAAGCCGCACCGGCGGGTACCGCCAGCAGCCCGGCAAGGCCGATCACGGCGAGAATACGTTTGAACTTTGACCGCATGTGCAACCCTTCAGCACGCTTGACACCGATTCGGGACGAACCGGTCGTCTCAGAATGCAGCAGCGCCCCCACGCATGGTGTAAAGCCGCAGGTCGCTGTGGCAATCATCTTTGATTCTATGGTGCACCCCGAAGGCCGTCCATTGAGCTGAATATGCCACCAGCGAAACGCCGCCAGCGCCGGAAAACCCACCCAACAGCGATTCAGCAAGCTCTCAGCAAACATCCGAGCTTGTTACAGGGAGTCGGTCCATAGTTAATGCAGACGAGGATGAAAGGAAGTCCCATGACTGAGAACCCAACCCCCGGCGCCGGTCCCGAGAACCGGGGTCCTGGCCGGCCGGATCCCTGGCAGCAGTCCCCACAGCCCGGGCACAATCCTGAGGTTCACCAAGCAGATGACACGGGGACCTCCATCCCGTCGGCCGCGGGCAACGGAGCGTCGAGTCCACGTCAGTACCCCACCGAGCGCCTTGATTCCACGCAACGGCCGGACCCTGCAGGACGCGATGAGGCGCACTCCCCGGAGCACCCCACGCAGGAACTGCCCGGAGCGCGCCCGGCATATCCCCAACGCCAGCCATATCCGCAGCGGCAGCCGTTTTACGGGCAGGAAGCCTCCGGTGGACAGGGCGACAACCCGGCAAGCCACAACCAGGGAAATAGCGGACCGAACGACGGCCAGAACCATCACGGCTACGCCGGCCAGGGCCAGCACAACACCCAGCACGCGGCTGCGGGTGGCCCGGTGGGCCTGGTCCACAATCCCAAGGACGCCCCGCGCAAGAAGGCGTCATTCGGCGTCGGAACCCTGGTTGCCAGCATCCTTGCCGCCGGCCTGGTGGGCGGGGGAGTAGCCACCGTCGCCTCCGACGACCTGTTCGACAACGCCGGTTCCTCTGCAACCACCAGCAGCAACAGCCAGCCAGGCACGGTGATCGTCAACAACAAGGACAACGTCAACGCCATCACGGCGGCGGCTGTGAAGGCGTCGCCCAGTGTGGTGACCATCAGCGCCACAAGCGGCGGCTCCGGCGGCACGGGTTCCGGCATCGTCCTGGATGACCAGGGCCACATCCTCACCAATACGCACGTGGTCACGCTGGACGGCCAGACAGCCAACGCGTCCCTCGAAGTCCGCACCAGCGACGGCAAGGTACTCACCGCCAAGCTGGTGGGCACGGACCCGTTGTCCGATCTTGCAGTCATCAAGGTGGACAACGCTTCCGGACTCACGCCTGCCACCCTGGGTGACTCCGGCAAGCTCAACGTAGGGGACACCGCGATCGCCATCGGTTCTCCGTTGGGCCTGACCGGGACTGTTACGGATGGCATTGTCTCCACGCTCAACCGGACCATCAGCGTTGCCTCCTCCGCAGCTCCTGAGGAAGGGGACAACGCGGAGGGCGGCGACCAGGGCTTCCAGTTCGCACCTCCCGGCGGTGGCCAAAGCCAGCAGACAACGGGCAAGGGTGAGATTTCCATCAACGTGATCCAGACCGACGCCGCGATCAACCCCGGCAACTCCGGCGGTGCCCTGGTGAACAGCAGCGGTGAGATCATCGGCGTCAACGTGGCTATCGCTTCCGCCGGGTCAGGTTCCTCATCCTCCTCCAGCGGCAACATCGGCGTGGGCTTCAGCATCCCCATCAACCACGCCAAGCGGGTCGCCCAGGAAATCATCGACACCGGCAAGGCCTCGCACGGCCAACTGGGCGTCAGCGTCAAAAAGAAGGCCGCTTCCAGTGCCGCCTCCGAATTCTCCGTTGGTGCGGAGGTAGCCACCGTTGAAGCAAACTCGGCGGCCGGGAAGGCAGGGATCAAAGTGGGGGACGTAATCACGAAGTTCAACGACCTCGCCATCGGTGAACCGGAGCAGCTGACGGCCGCTGTCCGGGAACAGCCCGCGGGCTCCGCGGTGAAGATCACCGTGTTGCGCAACGGTGCCGAACAAATACTCGACGTCACGCTTGGCACCGCAAGCTAGCAGCGGCACCGCGGTGCCGCAGGAACGTTAAGGAAAGTTCGACGGCGGCGCTTCCCACCTGGATGGGAGGCGCCGCTGCTGTGCCTCCCGCCGGCGTCGTAAAAGTGCTGACACTGGCGTAATGGAAGAGGGCGGTGCCCGGCGTCGATATGGTTAGCTAGGAGCTACCCGTACGCCGGGCATCCCGCGGCCATGACCTTACCCGGCTGGCTGTCCACAAGCATGGAAGGCTGCTGTCGATACAGTGGAGAAGACATTGAAGATCATCGTCCTGGTCAAGCATGTACCGGACGCCCAGTTCGACCGTCACCTCAACGGGGAGCGCTACACGACGGACCGTGACGAAAGCATCCTTTCCGAGCTGGACGAATACGCGCTGGAGGCCGCACTGCAGCTGGCCGAAGCCCGTGGCGGCAGCAAGGCCGGCAACCAGGTCATCGCCCTGAGCATGGGACCTGCCGGTGCCGTGAACGCCGTGAAGAAGTCCCTGCAGATGGGTGCCACCGAGGGCGTGCACCTGACGGATGACGCGCTGGCAGGCTCGGACGCTGCGGCCACATCACTCGCACTGGCGGCGGCCGTCCAGCGCCTGGCCCAGGACGGACCCGTGGACCTGATCATCACCGGTATGGCCTCCACCGACGGCGAAACCTCCCTGGTGCCCGCGCAGCTGGCGGAGCGCCTCGGCCTTCCCCAGATCACGTTCGCCTCTTCCCTGGACGTGGACGGCGCGCGCCTTGTAGCGCGACGGGATGCGGACACAACCTCGGAAACGGTGGAGGCCACCCTGCCCGCGGTGGTTTCCGTGACCGACCAGATCAACGAGCCCCGGTACCCCAACTTCAAGGGCATCATCGCTGCCAAGCGCAAGAGCATCACCACCCTGTCCCTTGCCGACATCGGGCTGGACGCCGCGCAGGTGGGACACTCCGGCTCCTGGACCACGGTCACCAGGGCAGAAGAGCGTCCGCCGCGGAGCGCCGGCACCATCATCACGGACGAAGGCGACGCCGGCATCAAGCTGGTTGACTTCCTGGCCGCCCAGAAGCTGCTCTGAGAGGGATTACCGACATGGCAAAAGTACTTGTTTTCATCGACAACCCCGGCGAGGCGCTGAAGAAGAGCAGCCTTGAGCTGCTGACCCTGGCCCGTTCCCTCGGCGAGAGCGTTGTGGCCTTGAACGGGGAACTGCACAGCAGCGTTTCTTCCACGTTCGCAGAATACGGCGTCAGCACGGTTCTCCAACCCTCTGCACAGGACCTGGACGATTACCTTGTGGCGCCCAAGGCCGCCTACCTCGCTGCCGCCGTGGAGAGCACAGGTGCCACCACCGTCCTGCTCGACAACTCACCGGAGGGCAAGGAAATCGCCGCCCGCCTGGGAATCCGCCTCAATGCCGGAGTCATCACCGACGTCGTGGGCGTGGACGCGGACGGTACGGCACACAAGTCGGTTCTTGCCGGTTCCTACAACACGTCCTGCAAGGCAAGCACCCCCGTTTCGGTGTTCACCGTCAAAGCCAACAACGTTGTCCCCGAGCCCGCTGCCGCACCCAGTACGCCGGAAACCGTCACTGTTGAGGTTCCGGCCGGCAGCACAACGCAGGCTGCCCGGATCACCGCCCGCGAGCAGAAGGTGGCCAGCGGCCGCCCGGACCTCACCGACGCCCGCATCGTGGTGGCCGGGGGGCGCGGACTGGATGGCGACTTCGGCCCCGTGGAGGAACTCGCGGACGCCCTCGGAGCGGCCGTGGGCGCATCGCGCGCAGCCACTGACGCGGGCTGGATCAGCCACGATGCCCAGGTGGGCCAGACGGGCAAGACCGTCTCACCGCAGCTCTACATTTCCGCAGGCATCTCCGGGGCCATCCAGCAAAAGGCCGGGATGCAGACGGCGAAGGTCATTGTGGCGGTAAACAAGGACGCCGAATCACCGGTCTTCGAGATCGCGGACTTCGGCATCGTCGGAGACCTCTTCGACGTCCTGCCGCAGGCCACCGCAGAGATCAAGAAGCGCAAAGGCTGATGATTGACTGACTCAGCCAGCCAGGCACAGAGCCCGTTCAACCCGGCCACGCACCGGATTGAACGGGTGCTCTGTTTTGCGGCCCACCCGGATGACATTGACTTCGGTGCTGCCGGCACCATTGCCGCCTGGACAGCCGCCGGCGTCCAGGTCAGCTACTGCATCATGACCGACGGCGACGCGGGCGGCTTCGATCCCGCCCACCGCGCGAATATCATCGCCATGCGCGACGCCGAACAGCGTCGCGCTGCGGAGCTGGTGGGAGTGTCCGACATCCACTACCTCCATCAGCGTGACGGCTACCTCGAACCTTCGCACGAGGTGATGCGCGGCGTAGTGAAGCTCATCCGCGAGCTGCGTCCCGACGTCGTACTGGCCATGCACCCGGAACGGAACTGGCAGCGGATCCAAAAAAGCCATCCGGACCATCTTGCTGTGGGGGAAGCCGTGACGCGGGCCGTCTACCCGGCGGTGGAAAACCCGTTCGCCTACCCGGAACTGGCAGAAGCCGGGCTGGCGGCCTACAAACTCCCGTGGCTGTGGCTCTACGCCGGGCCGGACGAGCGGGAAAACCATTTTGTTGATGTGACCGAACACGTGGAGGCCAAGCTGAAGGCCATCCACGTCCACGTTAGCCAGCACCCTGACGTGGAGGCCATGGAAGCAACGGTGCGCCGGGGGATGCACCACAACGCGGAACGTGCGGGATTAGCGGCGGGCCGCAGTGCCGAAGCGTTCCATGTAGTGGCCGTTAACGGCCCAGGAACCATCGCCGGTTTCTGAGCCGGCTGCCAACCAGGACGCCCCGCGACCTTCCCTCCGGAAGACTGCGGGGCGTCCTTCTTTGCCCGGCTGAAGGGCGCTGCTAGGCGCCGAGGGGAGCAGCGGCGACGGTGGGCAGCGTGGGGGACGTGGAGCCGCCTGCCGGCTCAACGGTGATCCCTAGCGCCGCGGCGGAAGCGATGCCCTCCACCACTGCGGGCTTGGAGAGTGCCTCGGCGTCCATCAGGCCCTGGGAAACAGGGGCGGAACCGTCCTTCGGGATCAGCCACATCTGGTATACCTTGCCTTCCGGCGGGGCAGGAACGCCGTTCATCTTGACAACGGCAGCGTCCTCCGAGGAAGAAATCAGGACGGTTGCGGTACCTCCGCCGGCCACGTTGACCGATGCTTCCCGCAGGTCTCCTGCCCGGACCACCTGGTTCAGCGGATCGTTCTGGTCCGCGAGGTAGGATCCGACGCCGACGCCGCCCAGGGCGATCGCCGCCGCGGCCGCAATTCCCATGAGCCAGCGACGTGTGCCGGCGGGACGCCGCCGTTCGGCCCGGCGCTGCCGGGCCTTCGCAAGCTCGTCGCCGCCCGGTTCGTCGCCACGCAGTTTGTCACCGCCCGTTTGGCCAACGGAAGCGACCGGGCCGGGTCCCTCCTGCGCCGGCAGCTGGGCCGGCAGTTGGCCGACGATGCGGTCGAAAAGATCGGCAGGGGGTTCTTCCTCGGCTTTGAAGGTCCGGGTGAGGGTTTCCCTGGACTGGCGCACGCGCTCGAAGAATGAAGCCTGCTCGGCTGCCGGAGCGGATGAAATGTACTCGTCAATGGCCCGGCGTTCCTCGTCCGTGACAGCATCCAGGGCATAGAGTTCGGCCAGGTCAATGGCCCGGCCGGAGGCGAGGTCAGCTGAGACGGTATCACCGAAGGCGCCGGAACGGCCGGCCCGTCCATGGTTCATTTCTGTCATTTCAACTCACCCCCAAACAGGTCTTCAAGCGGATCAGTCCGTCGCGGATGCGGGACTTGATGGTGGGAACCGCGGCATTGAGCTGTTCCGCGACTTCCCGGTATGTGAGGCCACCGTGGTAGGCAAGCCGGACAGATTCCTGTTGCGTCTCGGTCAGCGTTCCCAGGCACCGGACCACGGCCTCGGCTTCGAGCCTGCTGCCTACTTCATCCGAGACGGTGTCGTGGTCGATGTCCTGGGTGCTGGCGCCGTAACGGGCTTCCCGGTCTGTGGAGGACTGCGCGGATCTGACCCGGTCCACAGCCCGCCGGTGGGAAATGGTCATCAGCCAGGAAAGCGGGCTTCCGGCAGCAGGATCGAACCGGCCTGCGTTTTGCCAGACCTGCAGGAAGACCTCCTGGGTGGTGTCCTCGCTTAGCTCGGCATCAATAAGGACCCGGCGCGCCATGCCGTAAACCCGGCGGGACGTTAACTGGTAGAACTCCGCAAAGGCTGCCTGGTCACCCTGGGAAATCTGTCCCAGAAGGGCAGCAAGGCGTTTACTGAGCTCGGCCGGCGGGTCTGTCACCGCAGCCGGGGCCTCGTAGTGAGGCGCGTTGGGAGTATCCATCACTACCAAGCATAAGTCTCCGGGAGGTGAATCCTCAGCAGTGCTGCCGGAGATGCCCCGGCCTGTCCTGGAGCCTGCACGGAGAAGTGTCACCTGCCGCTCCTTGATCGCTATGAACTGTTCTCAGGAGGGATTCGGCGCAGCCGCGGGCGCGGATGGGGCAGGGCGGAAAATTGTTTCGGCAGCTCATGGCCGGCCTGCTTGGGTCGCTCCGATTGCCGGCTGGCCCGGCCGGCCCGGCGGGTGCGCGTGCACGCCGCAGGCCTTCGGGCGGGGTTCTAGGTCCGTGCGCCTGCGAAGCCCTGTTGGCGCCAGGCCTCATAAACCGCGATCGAGGCGGCGTTGGCCAGGTTGAGGGAGCGCAGCGCCGGCAGCATGGGCAGGCGGACGGTCGCGGTGACGTGGGGATCGGTTTTCAGCTGGGGGGGCAGGCCAACGGATTCCCTCCCGAACATCAGCACATCGCCGGGCTGGTAGGCGATGTCCGTGTAGCTGGCTGTTCCGTCCGATGTATAGGCATAAACCCGCTCAGGCTTGAGGTGCTGCCAGGCGTCCTCGATGCTCTGATGCACTGTGACGACGGCGAGGTCATGGTAATCCAGCCCCGCCCGGCGGAGCTTCGCGTCGGAGAAGTCGAACCCCAGGGGCTCCACCAGATGCAGCTCGGCGCCCGTAATGGCTGCCAACCGGATGGCGTTGCCGGTATTGCCGGGGATTTCGGGTTCGTGGAAGAGGATGCGGAACACCATCCCATCCTAGTCAACGCGGTCAGTGCATGCCGCGCAGCAACCTTGCGAGGACCGGGACGTTGACCGTGTTGGGAGCCGGTCCGGAGGCCAGGAACTCCTTCACTCCCCGCACCATGCCCGCGGCGTTGACGATCCGGACCGTTTCCAGCGCTCCGGAGGACCGGGTGTGGTTGTCGATCACCGGCTCGTGCAGGTTGCCGCCCGGGCTGTGGACAACTGTCCAGCCCGTGACGTTCAGTTCCGGGAAGATGTCCTGCAGCGCGCGGACGATGTGGGCCAGCTGCGGCGGCGGGATGGAGCGCCCGCCGTGGTTCAGGGTCCTGCCGTCCCACGCGTACGCACCTTTCGGCAGCAGCATGGAACCAATCAGGGCAAGCCGGTATCCGGACAGCACGGCGTGGTCGATGTGGCTGTTGTCCGCCGGCGACTGAAGCCCGTTGATCAGGCGCGCCGCCGGGATGGCCGGCAGCACCTGGCGGGTCAGAAGCTGGACTGTCCGCATCTCCCGCTGGATCCGCGCTTCAGCGCCGAATATCCCGCGTTTCCGCGGCATGCCGTGGACCTGCTGGCTGGCCTGCGCCAACGGAATCAGGGGTACGTCGCCGTCGCCGCCGTAAGGCGGAAGGTAGACCGGTTGATCGCCGGCTGTGTTCCGCGTACGGGCTGTCTTGTGGACGGTGGCCGAAGCCCTGCTGCCCGCCGGCGGGGCGTCAAAATGGGGTTCCGCGTCAGGTGCATTGGCCGTACCCGCGGCGTAGGAGCGGTCGTATGCTTTCCTGCGCTGCGGATCGATCAGGGTTTCGTAGGCGCTGGTGACCCGGCGGAAGGCGGCAGGATCCCCGCCGTGGTCCGGGTGGGCCAAGCGGGCGGCGCGTCGGTAGGCCACCTTGATTTCCTTCTCCGTGGCGGTGACGGCCACGCGAAGCACCTGGTAATGGGAGCTGCTCTCGGTCAAGCACTCGTCCTTCGTGTTGAAGCGGCCGGTCCGCGGAGGGCGGCCTGGTCCGGCCAGCTTATCGGCCGTTGACCGTTCAACGTCCGTGCCGAGGTGCGTGGTTCCCGGCTCCGCCGGGATTCGGCGGAGTTTAGACTCGTGAAGGCCGGCTGCGGCGGCGGCAGGCAAGGAATGGCAGGTCAAGGACACATATGGGGGCTGATATGGGAAAGCCGACGACGGCGGCACTGGCCGGGCGGGGCCGGCCGGGGTGGTTGCCGCTTGCCGCTGCAGTTCTGGCTTCCATCCTGACCGCGGGCTGCAGCGTTGGCGTTCCCGACCCTTCGGCGCCCCGGCCGGTGGAAACCGCCTCTGTCCTCGCCACCCCTACCATCACACCTGGCCACGACGCAGAGGCGGTAGCAGCGCAAGACCTGCCGTTCGCGTCCGGCGGCATCCTCGCTCAAGGAGTACCGGTGGGCATCGCCGACGGACTGAAGGATGCCCCTGGATGGAAGATGGTGAAGGACAAAGTAGCGGGTGAAAGCCAGTACCTTAAGGCTGACGGATGCCTGGTTGCCGCAAAGGTCCGGGCCAACCAAGCGGTGCTGGCGCGTGGTGATGACCGCGAGTCAACGATTGCGCTTTTTCAATACCTTGACCCCACCATCCTCCCTGAGTACCTGAAAACCGCCATGCTGCAGTGGGGCGGTGAGGGGTCCGCTCCCGGCCATGCAGTGGAGGTGCTGGTCCTTGAAGAAGCGGCGCCAGGCGGCAGGGCCACTGCCGTGCTGGCCCGGCTCTTCGCTAGGTCGGGGTCATCGGTCTACGTTTCTGTTTCATGCCCGGATGCGTCGGCTCTGGCCGCGGCCAGGGCCGACGCCCTCCGGTTCCTGCCCGTCCTGCCTCCGTCGGCCTAGTTCCCGGAAGGCCGGGCAGCCTGCTGGGAGAGCCGGTTGAGCGCAAGGGCGCCGACCAGCAGGCCAAAGTCGCGCAGGGCCACGTCGAAGAATGCGCCCAGGAGCAGGAGGTTGATGATGATGCCGAACAACCACGCTGCCACCAGGAGTGAGCCGAACCGCGGCCGGACTGCGACGGCGATACCGGCGATGACTTCCACCACGCCCACCACGTACATAAAGGTCTGGGCAGGCAGGGGCACCACCGCCGTGGCCTGCGGTGCCAGGTACATGGTCCAGTCCGTCAGGATGTTCGTGAACTTATCGAGCCCAAAAATGATCGGCGCGACGGTGAAGATAGTACGCAGCAACAGGAAGGCCTGCCTGGCCGGCTCCATGGTGCTGACGGTATGGGTTCGCAGTGCTGGGGTGGTTTTCACAACAGGCTCCTTCTAAAAGTAGGTTCTCCAATTTTAGAAATCATCAACGTCTATAATCAATACATCTTGACTTTGGATTGGTGGAGCAATGGCCAGACTTTCCTGGGCGAACCGCATGGCAGCCCTCGCCTCCCTGGGCGATGAGAAGCGCCGGCAGCTTTTTGAAGTGGTGGCGTCATCCCCGGGTGCGCTGGGCCGGGACGACGTTGCCCAGCGCACAGGAATTCCCCGCAGCACCGTTTCCTTCCACCTGGACCGCCTGGTTCAGGACGGCCTGCTGGCGGTCGAGTTCCATAAACCGGCAGGAAAAGGCGGCCCCGGCTCGGGCCGCCCGGCCAAGATGTACCGTCCTGTTGCCGGCGAGATTGGCGCGACCGTACCGGACCGGAACTATGACCTGGCCGGGGAGCTGATGGCCGCAGCCATTGAAAAATCCACAGCGGTGGGCGAGCCCATCGCGGATACCCTGCCTGCGGAGTCCTTCCGGTTGGGCGCCGCCATGGCGGATGCAGCCGAGAATCTTGAGGACTTCCTGGTCCAGGCGGGCTACCGGCCCCAACCGGACGGTGACGGTGGCTTCCTGCTGCCCAACTGCCCTTTCCACCGGCTTTCGGACAAACATCCCGGGGTGGTGTGCACCATGAACGGGGCGTTTCTGCAGGGAGCAGCGGACCGCCTCGACGCATCCGCCGGCAGGGTGGTGCCGGCCAGCATGCCCGGCCACTGTTGTGCACGGATCACACCGCCCAACTGAACGGCGAGGGCGCCGCCGCTAGAATATAAGGGTGCCCGTTTACCTCGATCATGCCGCCACCACACCGCTTTCTCCGGAGGCCCTGGCTGCCCTGACGCGTGAACTCGCCCGCACCGGCAACCCGTCATCCCTCCATGGTTCGGGCCGCCGTGCCCGGCGGGCCGTGGAAGATGCCCGGGAGGCACTCGCTGCAGCAGCCGGCGCCCACCCCTCAGAAGTGATCTTCACCTCCGGCGGCACTGAAGCTGACAACCTGGCAGTCAAGGGACTGTATTGGTCCCGCGAGGGCGAAAGGCCGGGCCGGCGGCGCATCCTCTGTTCCGCCGTCGAACACCATGCAGTGATGGACACCGTGGAGTGGCTGGAGCGGCACGAAGGTGCCGAGGTCACCTGGCTCCCCGTGGACAGCAACGGCGTGGTGGACCTGGCGTTCCTGGAAGCGGAACTTGCCCGTGACGCAGACTCCATTGCCTTGCTCACCGTGATGTGGGCCAACAATGAAGTGGGGACCATCCAGCCCATCCACCGCATTGTGGAATTGGCGCACGCGGCCGGTGTTCCCGTCCACTCCGATGCAGTACAGGCGTTCGGTTCGGTGCCTGTCGATTTCAAAGCGTCCGGGCTGGACGCCATGTCCATCTCCGGGCACAAGATCGGTGGTCCCGTGGGGGTGGGAGCGCTCTTGCTGGGCAGGGCGGTAAAACTCACCCCGGTCCAGCATGGCGGCGGGCAGGAGCGCGACGTCCGCTCCGGCACGCTGGACACCGCCTCGATCGCCGCTTTTGCTGCGGCCGCGGAGAATGCTGTGGCCAACCTGCAAGCTGAATCTGTCCGGATTGCCGCCCTCCGCGACCGGCTGGTCGACGGCGTCCGGCAGCGGGTGCCGGAAGCGGTCCTGCGCGGCGCGCCCGGGAACGGCCGTCTCCCCGGCAATGCCCACTTCACCTTCCCCGGCTGCGAGGGGGATTCCCTGCTTTTCCTGCTGGACCTGGCGGGAGTGGAATCCTCAACGGGGTCAGCCTGCACCGCGGGGGTGCCCCGGCCCTCCCATGTGCTGCTCGCCATGGGGCTGGACGAGGAAACGGCCCGAGGGGCCCAGCGCTTCACCTTGGGGCACTCCTCCACCGACAAGGACGTCGATGCGCTGCTCGCGGCCCTCCCGGCCGCTTACGCCAGGGCGCGGCAGGCTGGAATGGCCGGCCATGAATCCTCCATCCAGACCGCCGGCACCGTTGCCCGGCAGGGTTTGGGCGGCCGCTGAGGCTGCCCTTGCGGCAGGCCGTAGAATGGATAGGCGAAGATCGTTTCCGGGAGCCTGGATGTCTCCCCACACCACTTTGAAACAGCACCGGCAGCCATCACCGGCCAAGAGCCGGTACCACCTGACAGAAAGCCACCATGCGAGTTCTAGCAGCCATGAGCGGCGGAGTTGACTCCGCCGTTGCCGCCGCCCGCGCCGTCGAGGCGGGGCACGACGTCGTCGGTGTCCACCTGGCGCTGTCCCGCATGCCCGGGACTCTACGCACGGGAAGCCGGGGCTGCTGCACCATCGAAGACTCCCGCGATGCCTGGCGGGCTTGCGACGTCCTGGGCATTCCTTACTATGTGTGGGACTTTTCCGAACGCTTCAAGGAAGACGTCGTCCAGGACTTCATTGATGAATACGCGGCCGGCCGGACGCCAAACCCGTGCATGCGGTGCAATGAGCGGATCAAGTTCGCCGCGCTGCTGGAAAAGGCCATCGCGCTGGGATTTGATGCCGTCTGCACCGGACACTACGCCAAGGTCATCGAGGACGCCGACGGTAACCCCGAACTCCACCGCGCCGCTGACTGGGCCAAGGACCAGAGCTACGTCCTTGGTGTCCTGACCCACGAGCAGCTGAAGCACTCCATGTTCCCGCTGGCCGACACACCATCCAAGGCTGAAGTGCGTGCAGAAGCCGAGCGCCGCGGACTGTCCGTGGCCAACAAGCCGGACAGCCACGACATCTGCTTCATCCCCGACGGCGACACCGCCGGCTGGCTCGCAGAGAAAATCGACATGGCCACCGGCGACATCGTGGACGAAACCGGCGCAAAGGTAGGGGAGCACCCGGGCGCCAACGCCTTCACCGTGGGGCAGCGGCGCGGACTGAAGCTAGGGACGCCGGCTGCCGACGGAAAGCCGCGCTTTGTCCTGGAAATCCGGCCCAAGGAGAACAAGGTGGTGGTGGGGCCGGAGGCGCTGCTCGCGATTGATGAAATCCGCGGCATCAAGGTGTCCTGGGCGGGACTGCCCATCGACGAAGTGGAAACCGGCGAAGAGTTTGAGTGCCACGCCCAGGTCCGGGCGCACGGCGACCCCGTCCCGGCCACAGCACGCATGGAACGCGACGGATCAGACGGCGCCCAGCTGGTCGTCACGCTTGTCACCCCGTTGCGCGGGGTGGCACCTGGCCAGACGGTTGTCCTCTACCAGGGCAGCAGGGTCCTGGGCCAGGCGACCATCGACGCCGCCCGTTCCCTGCAGCGCGCAGCACTCTAGGCCTGCAGATTTCAACACCGCCCCGGCCTTGCCGGGGCGGCTTTGTTCGTTGTGCCGCCGGCAAATGAGAGCCCCGGATCAATCAGGTAAATTTTGTGTCTCAACTCACAAAATGGGCCGCTCTGAGGGTTGACTCTCTGATTGAATCAAGGGATCAGCACTGCCCGCCGACGCAAAGGCCACATGCACCCCTGCGGGCGCCGGGCGTACTCATCGAACAGAAAGTTCACAGATGACAAAGAGCAACAAGGTACTGCACGGCGCCATCGCGCTGGCAGGCATTTCCGCGCTCGCACTGACTGCCTGCACGGGCCCGTCAGGCGGAGGCGGAACCTCGACCGGCGACGCAGCGGGCGGCGCCATCACCTTCGGAACGACTGACAAGGTGGTCACGCTCGATCCGGCCGGTTCCTATGACGCCGGTTCCTTCCTGGTGATGAACCAGGTCTACCCGTTCCTGATGAACTCAAAACCCGGTTCGGCTGAATCCAGCCCCGACATCTCCGAATCCGCTTCATTCACGGCCCCCACCGAGTTCACCGTGAAACTCAAGCCGAACCTGAAGTTTGCCAACGGCCACGCGCTGACTGCCTCGGACGTCAAGTTCTCCTATGACCGTGTGGTCAAGATCGCGGACCCGAACGGTCCCGCTTCCCTCTTGTCCAACCTGAAAGCAGTGGAAGCCAAGGACGACACCACGGTGGTGTTCACCCTCAAGGACGGCAACGACCAAGTGTTCCCCAGCGTCCTTGGTACGAACACAGGGCCGATCGTGGACGAGGAAGTCTTTCCCGCAGAAAAGGTCATGTCCGATGAGGACATCGTTGCCGGCAAGCCGTTTGCCGGCCCCTACACCATTGACTCGTACAAGAAGAATGAACTGGTCAGCCTCAAGGCCAATCCGGACTACAACGGCCTGCTGGGCAAGCCGGCCAATGACAGTGCAGTCATCAAGTACTACGCCGATTCGAACAACCTGAAGCTTGACGTCCAGGGAGGGAACATCGACGTTGCCGGGCGCAGCCTCACGGCCACCGATGCCGCGGACCTGGAAAAGGATTCCAAGGTCAAGGTGTACAAGGGCCCGGGTGGTGAGCTTCGGTACATCGTGTTCAATTTCGACACCATGCCGTTTGGTGCCAAGACTCCCGAGGCCGACCCCGCGAAGGCGTTGGCCGTCCGCCAGGCGATGGCCAACATCGTGGACCGGCAGGCCATCTCCGATCAGGTGTATAAGGGAACTTATGTCCCGGCCTACTCGGTGATTCCTGACGGCCTCCCGGGTGCGGCCAAGCCACTGAAGGACATGTACGGTGATGGCAGCGGCAAGCCAAGCCTGGACAAAGCCAAGAAGGCTTTCGCTGACGCCGGAATTTCCGGACCGGTCAACCTGAAGCTCCAGTACAACCCGGACCACTATGGCAAGTCCTCGGGCGATGAATACGCCATGGTCAAGGACCAGCTGGAAAAGTCCGGCCTGTTCACGGTCGACCTCCAGTCCACCGAGTGGGTGACCTACTCCAAGGCCCGCACCGCAGACGCCTACCCGGTCTACCAGCTGGGCTGGTTCCCGGACTACTCCGACGCGGACAACTACCTCACACAGTTCTTCATCCCCGGCAACTTCCTGAAGAACCACTATGAGAACCCCGCCGTCACGGACCTGATCAAGAAGCAGTTGGTGACTCCGGACAAGACAGAACGCCAGAAGCTGATCGGTGATGCCCAGACCGCGGTGGCCAAGGACCTTTCCACGCTGCCGCTGCTCCAGGGTGCGCAGCTCTTGGTGGCCGGAGCGGATGTCAAGGGCGTCGAGAAGACCCTTGATCCCTCCTTCAAGACGCGGCTTGGCGTCTTTTCCAAGTAGCCCAGTTCACCCCATCGGGCTTTGACCAGCCGGAGGCGGGACGCCGCTCAGGCGTCCCGCCTTTTGCCGGTCAGCAGCCAGCACAGGGGAACTGCTGGCTCCCGGTCACCCACGAATTCAGGTACCGATGACAACATTGATTGACGCGCCGCCAAGCGACGCCGACGGGCTCCTTCCGTCCAAGAAGAAGACGGCAGGTGGAGGGCTGGGCCAGTACATTCTTGTCCGCTTCCTGCTGATCTTTCCGACCATCTTCATCCTCGTCACGATGGTGTTCTTCCTCATGCGGATCACCGGTGACCCCATTACCGCGGCTATGGGCGGCAGGCTTCCCCCGGAGCAGTTGCAGGAACGAATCCATGCCGCCGGCTATGACCGGCCGCTGTTCGTTCAGTACTTCGAGTATTTGGGCCAGCTTGCCACCGGCAATTTCGGCACCACGTTGTCGGACAACCGCAAGGTGACCGAGATGCTGACCACCTACGGATCCGCGACGCTGGAGCTGACAATTAACGCGCTCATCGTCGCGTTGCTGGTGGGCATCCCGCTGGGTATGTTTGCCGCCCACCGGCGCGACCACGTTCCCGACGCGCTGCTGAGGGTCTTCGCAATCCTCTGCTACGCCACCCCGGTCTTCTTCGCTGGCCTGCTGCTGAAGCTGGTTTTCTCAGTCTGGCTTGGCTGGCTTCCCGTGGCCGGCAGGGCAAAAACAAGCAGCGAACTGGCCTTGACAGCACTGCAGGCGCCGACGGGCATCTACTGGCTCGACGCGTTGCGCAGCGGGAACATGGCCGCCCTCAATGACGTGCTGGCACATGCCGTGCTGCCGGCCCTTGCCCTGGGACTTCTCACGGCAGGCATCTTCCTTCGGCTGGTGCGTACCAACGTCATCGGGACGCTCGGCAAGGACTACGTCGAGGCCGGCCGGTCACGCGGGGTCAGTGAGTTCCGGCTCGTGACCAAGCACGCCTACAAGCCGGCCCTGATTCCCATCATCACCGTGATGGGCCTGCAGATAGCAGTGATGCTTGGCGGTGCCGTCCTGACCGAAAAGACCTTCGAATGGAAAGGGCTCGGATTCCAGCTGGCCAATTACCTGACCGCACGGGACTTCGTGGCGGTCCAGGGCATCGTGGTACTGCTGGCCGTTATTGTCGCCGTCACCAACTTCATCGTGGACATCGTTGCCGCGCTGATCGATCCGCGCGTGAGGTACTGACATGAGCACCGATTTGGCCATCGAGCCCGTAGCCAACCCACGGGCCCCCTTCTACCGGCGCCTGCCGGTTATTTCGCATTTCGGGAAAAGCGTAGGACTCCAGCGCACCATGCTGGTCATGGGACTCCTGCTGACCGGCATCTTCCTGCTGACAGCGATCGCCGCGCCATTGATCGCCCCCTACGGGTTCGCGCAACTCTCCGACGCCGATGGCAGCTTTCCCACCCAGCAGGCACCAGGCGGCAAGCACCTGCTCGGCACCACCGTTGGCGGCTATGATGTCCTGTCCCGCGTCATCTGGGGTACCCAGACCGCGCTGCTGGTCATCATCGTGGCCGTGGTCCTCTCCATCTTCGCCGGTGTCATCCTGGGCCTGCTGAGTGGTTACATCGGCGGGTGGCTGGACCGCATCCTGGTAGTGGTGGCGGACGCCATCTACGCCTTCCCCTCACTGCTCGTTGCCATCGTCATGGCAATCGTCATCAGCGGCGGCCAGTCCAGCCTGCTGGGCGGGATTCTGGCGGCCGCCATCTCCATCACGGTGGTGTTCATCCCGCAGTATTTCCGGGTGACCCGGGCCGAGACCATCAGGCTAAAGGCGGAACCCTTCGTCGAGTCGGCCAAGGTGGTGGGCGCCTCGAACATCCGCATCATGAGCAGGCACATCTACCGCAATGCCACCCGGACGCTGCCCCTGATCTTTACGCTCAACGCGTCCGAGGCCATCCTGACCCTGGCTGGACTGGGCTTCCTGGGGTTCGGCATCGAACCAAGCTCCGCCGCGGAGTGGGGTTTCGACCTCAACAAGGCGCTTGCGGACACCACCTCAGGGATCTGGTGGACTGGCTTGTTCCCCGGCCTTGCGATCGTCTGGACAGTCCTCGGACTGACACTGGTGGGCGAGAGCATCAACGACCTGAACGACCCCCGGCTACGCGGCCGCGCACGCGCCGGCGGCGGCAGCTCCCCGGTTCCTGCGGGCACGGCGGCCATCGAAGCAGAAGTGAGGAACTCATGACCATCAATATCGATCCCTCACCCGGCCGGCAAGCCGGTGCGGGCCAGCCGGTACTGGACATCGACCACCTTAAGGTGACCTTCGCTACCGACGCCGGTGATGTCCAGGCAGTGAAGGATGTCAGCCTCGAGGTCAGGAAGGGCGAAGCGCTGGCGATCGTGGGGGAGTCGGGGTCCGGCAAAACGGTCACCGCCAAAACCATCCTGGGTCTGCTTCCCGAAACCGCCACCAGCTCGGGCACCGTGCTGATCAACGGTGCCAACGTCATCAGCGTCAGCGCCGCGCGCCTCCGCCAGATCCGGGGGCGTGACGTTGCCATGGTTTTCCAGGAGCCTTCGACGGCGTTGAATCCGGTATTCACGGTGGGGTGGCAGATCGCCGAAGGCATCAGGGCCCATGCCGGCAGTGACGGCGGAAAAAGGGTTTCGGCCAAGGAGGCGAAGTCCCGCGCCATTGATGCCCTTCGCAAAGTAGGCATCCCCGATCCGGAGCGCCGCGTCAACTACTACCCGCACCAGTTCTCCGGCGGCCAGAAGCAGCGCGTAGTGATCGCGGCGGCGCTGGCCCTGAACCCTGGACTGATTGTGGCCGATGAACCCACTACCGCCCTTGATGTCACTGTCCAGGCCGAGATCCTGGAACTGCTCCGGGACCTGCGCGCCAAGTACGGCACGTCCATTGTGCTGATCACGCATAACATGGGCGTTGTGGCGGACCTCGCCGACCGCGTGGTGGTGATGTACCAGGGTGATGTTGTTGAGGAGGCTCCGGCCCATACGCTGTTTGCCGAACCGCGGCAGGACTACACCCGGAAACTCCTCGCCGCGGTGCCCCACTTGGGGCACAATTCGGCCTCCGAGGGACTGACCAGCCGGGCCCGCCAGGACGAGGAACTCCTGGTGGAAGCCAACAACCTGACCATCGAATATCCGGGCAGGCTTGGAACTCCGGCGTTCAAGGCTGTTGACGGGGTGAGTTTCACCCTCTCCCGGGGGGAGGTGTTCGGGTTGGTGGGGGAATCAGGCTCCGGAAAAACCACCATCGGACGGGCCATCGCCGGCTTGAACAGGACCACCGGCGGCAGCCTCAAGGTACTGGGGTACGAAATGCTTAACCTCCGGGAGCGGACCTTCAAGCCGCTCCGGAAGGACATTGGCTTTGTGTTCCAGGACCCGGCAGCCTCCTTTAACCCGCAACTGACCATCGGGGATTGCATCGCCGAACCCATGATCATCCACACGAAGCCTAGCCCGGCACAGACGCGCAAGCGTGTGGGTGAGCTGCTCGAATCAGTCCAGCTGCCGGCGTCGTACGCGGGACGCTTCCCGCACGAACTCTCCGGCGGGCAGCGCCAACGGGCCTCGTTGGCACGGGCGTTAAGCCTCAATCCGCGGCTGCTGATCGCTGACGAGCCGACGTCGGCACTGGACGTTTCAGTGCAAGCGAAGGTTTTGGAGTTGTTCAGGGACATCCAGCAGGAGTTCGGCTTCGCGTGCCTTTTCATCAGCCACGACCTGGCGGTGGTGGACATCCTGTCCCAGTGGGTGGGGGTGCTGTACAAGGGCAAGCTGGTGGAACAGGGCATCGGCAGCCAGGTCATGGGGAGTCCCAAGCACGACTACACGCGGCGGCTCATCGCATCCCTGCCCGTTCCGGACCCGCAGGAACAAGCGCGGCGGCGGGAAGAAAACAAGGCATTGCTGGGCATCTGACGCTCCGCATCCGTCAGGCGCCGGTGCCGGCGTAACGCCGGCACCGGCGCTTAACAGCCGGTCGATTCCCGCGGCTGCCCATAGACTTGAAGCATGACGCAGCACAACCTTCACGCTCCTGACTCCGATGACTACGATCCCTCGGCCAGCTCACTGGCCGGGCAGGTGGACAACTCGGTGATGGCTGAACTGCTGTCCATCCGTTCCAGCATCGACAACATTGACGCCACGCTGGTGTATCTCCTGGCAGAGCGCTTCAAGGCAACCCAAAAAGTGGGTTTCCTCAAGGCCGCCCACCGGCTGCCCGCCGGCGACCCCGGCCGCGAAGCAGCACAGATCGCCAGGCTCCGCAGGCTGGCCGAAGACGCACACCTCGATCCTGCCTTCGCGGAAAAGTTCCTGAATTTCATCATCGGTGAGGTCATCCGGCATCACGAGGCGATCGCCGAAGACCACGAAGCCGCCTCGGGCCAGCACCCGCAGGCATCAGCCCTCGCGTGAGGGGCGAGCGGCACGAGCCGGGCGCGGCCACCGGCGCCAAGGAGGCACCGCCGCGGGAGGTAACGGCCACGGCCCTGGGCCCCTGGCCGGGGGAGGACCCCGTGGAGGCAGCCAAAATCATCCGGGGCGAGCTGGGCAGCCCGCACCTTCCGTTCCTTGCCGAACTGCCGGACCGGGGTGTTGGTTCAGACGCCCTGGGACGCACGGCCACCATGCTGGAAGAACTTGCCGTGGACGTCCAACCCTACGGCTGGCGCCTGGTGGACCGGCCCGGCAAGGACTCCCGGCGTGCTGCCTCCGCCCTCGCCACGGACATCAACATCCTCGCCGATGTGGCCGGTGCCGAGGATAAGCCCGCTGAAGAGGTCAAAGTGCAGCTGGTGGGGCCGCTCAGCCTGGCGGCCGGGCTTCACCTGCATAACGGCGAGCGCGCATTGATCGACTATGGTGCCCGGCGGGACCTGGCCGCCTCCCTCGCGGCCGGAGTAGGAAACTACCTCTCCCGTGTGGCGGCTGCCGTTCCCGGTGCCCGCCTGGTGGTCCAGGTGGATGAGCCCGATGTCTCGGCGGTACTGGCCGGCACCATTCCCACGTCCAGCGGGTACCGAACCCTGCGGGCAGTCCCGGCCTCCGAGGCGCGGGAATCCTGGCGGGTGGTGCTGGACGGATTACGTTCGGCCGGTGCTGCGGAGATCGTGATCTCCGTTCCCGAAGTCGAGGCACCGTTCGATCAGATCCTGGCCGCCGGAGCGGATGGTATTGCGGTTCCGCTGAGGGCGCTGACCTCCCGGCAGTGGGAGCAGTTGGCGGGAGCCGCCGAGGCGGGCAAGCGGCTGTGGATCGGCGCGCTGGACGTTGCGGGGGGCTCCCTGCCCAAAGTCTCTGACTGCGTGGAGGCGGTGTGGCGTCCGTGGCGGCAGCTGGGCCTGTCCCCGGATGGGCTAAGCGCCGTGCGGGTTACACCTTCGGCGGGACTTGCGGACCGGACACCCGCAGAGGCGACGGCGGTCCTCGGCCGGCTGACGCAGGTAGCGGACGGGCTGAACCAGGCGGCGCAGGGCTAGGACCTTACACCCGGTTTTCCCAGCGGTCCGGGTGCGCGTACTGCGGCAGGAAGCTCTGCGCGGAGCTTCGGCCGGTGTACGGGCGCAGCCGGTAGTCGAAGCTGCCGGCGTAAACCAGGACGAGGCCGACCTGGGGCTGGATGACCTTGACTTGGATCCGGTGCCTGCCGTTGCTCCCTTCGTCGGGGTCCCACCACTGCTCGGCGTAGGCTTTGGCATCCAGGGCGGCGGGCAGTGGGATGCGGAGGGGGCCAAGAAACAGCCGCGAGGCTTCCGACACACCGCGGAGCCGTCCTTCCGCCGTAACGCCCAGGTTCAGGTCTGTCACCAGCCGCCGGTACCGGCCCACATAGTCAACCAGCTGGGGAGCTCCGTTGCGCGTAGTCAAGCTCGTGGTGTCCTGGAAAATCCGCGTCCGGCCAGGAAACCGGATCTCGCGCCGGGCAGTCAGGCTGGAGCGGCCAAACGGATCCTGATGCGCGTAGTTTTCTATCCGGAACGGAACGTTCTCCCCGTACTCTGGGAAGAACGCCTGCTCCCCGCCG
The DNA here is from genome assembly GCF_059091705.1 of Arthrobacter sp. Ha26. Taxonomy (NCBI): domain Bacteria; kingdom Bacillati; phylum Actinomycetota; class Actinomycetes; order Micrococcales; family Micrococcaceae; genus Arthrobacter; species Arthrobacter sp. Ha26. Next base: position 52,157 of record NZ_JBNHGX010000001.1, on the reverse strand, counting down.
GTGAGCCGCAGCAGGGGACGCAGCCAGTCCTGCCGGCAGCCCACCACATCGAAGGTCCCCTCGCCCACACCGTACTGGCCTGAGCCGGGCGCCAGCGCGAAGTACTCCTGCAGTTCGGGCTGGAGCCGGCTGTAGTCCGGTCCGAGGGCCTGCTGGTAGATGGGAACGCTCATAAAGACTTCCTCCTGATGCGGACGGATCGCCTGGACCTTCACAATCTACCTGCCGCCTTAAGCCTGATGTACGTGTCGGCCAGCCGGGGCGGCAGCTCCTGTGGCTCGGCGTCCACCACCTCAACACCGTGCTGACGGAGCTCTGCCGTCACTGCTGCCTGCTGCAGGAGGGCGCGCTCCGCGGCGGCCGCCCGGAAGACTCCGGCCGCATTGTCCCGTTCCTGCAGCATCAGGCCGAACTGGGGATCCCGGACAGTTGCCACCACCACAACATGCTGCCGGGCCAGCTGCACTGCAGTAGGGATCAGGCCTTCCTCCGGCGCCCCGCCTTCCAGTGAGGTCAGCAGCACCACCAGGGACCGGTGGGCGGATACGGCACGGACCTGGGCCGGGATGGCAGACCAGTCCAGTTCGATGAGTTCGGGTTCCAGCGGGGCCATCGCCTGGACCAGCTGGCCAAGGAGGTTTCCCTGCCCGGCGGATCCGGCCCGGGCCCGGGTCCGCCGGTCGAAGGCCAGGAAGTCCACGCGGTCCCCGCCCCGCTCGGCGAGGACGCCGAGCAGCAGGGCGGCCTCCATGCCGGTGTCCAGGCGGGGCTCGTCCCCTATCCTCGCGGCGGAAGTCCGGGATGTATCCAGGACCATCACCACCCGGCGGTCGCGTTCCGGCCGCCAGGTCCGCACCACCACCGCAGACCGCCGGGCTGTTGCCCGCCAGTCGATGGACCGGACGTCGTCACCGGGAACGTAATCACGAAGGGAATCGAACTCCGTGCCGGCACCCCTGATCTGCACTGCGGCCCTACCGTCCAGTTCGCGCAGCTTGCGGAGCTTGGAGGGCAGGTGCCGCCTGGAGTGGAAGGGGGGCAGTACCCGGAGCAGCCCGGGGCAGTCGATGGTCCGCTGGCGGGCAGCGAGCAGCAGCGGTCCGAAGCTGCGAACGGTGACGTGGGGTGCCTTGAGGTCTCCCCGACGGATGGGGTGAAGGCGTACTCTGGCCCGCCGGCTTTCGCCGGCCGGAACGTCAAGGTCCTGCACCGGATTCCTGGCTCCGGCGGAGGGCTGCCAGGCATCCCGGACGGTTCCGCGGAGGCGCCGGCCGCCGTCGTTGGTGACAGTGAGCACGGACTCTGCCGTCCCGTGCAGTGTCACGTTGCCGGGATCCCGGCGCACGATATGGATCCGACGCGGCGAGCTGGCCAAGGCAAGGTCAAGGGCTGCCACGGCCGCCAGGCTGACCGCGACAAGGAAGACCGTTCCCCAGCCGGGCAGCACCAGGACCGGCACCAGGCCCACCAGCACCAGTAAGACAAACCGTCCGGAAATGGCCATCAGCGGGGTACGGGAACGGACGCCAGGATGCTGCCCAGCACGTCATCCACCCGGACCCCGTCCATCTGCGCTTCCGGCTGCAGCGTCACCCTGTGCCGGAGGCAGGGCAGCGCCAGGGCTTTGACGTCGTCAGGGGTGACGTAGCTCCTCCCCGACAGCCAGGCCCAGGCGCGGGACGTGTTCAGCAGTGCCGTTGCTCCGCGGGGCGAAACGCCAAGCTGGAACGACGGCGCGGAACGCGTAGCCCGCACCAGGTCCACGATGTAGGCGATAATTTCGGCCTCCACCACCACAGTGCCCACCGCCTGCCGCGCCCGCTCCAGATCAGCCGTCCCCGCCACGGCGCGGACACCCGCCCCGGCAAGGTCGCGGGGATCAAAGCCCGCTGCGTGCCGCCGGATGACCTCTATCTCGTCACGCCGTTCCGGCAGCGGCATGGTCAGCTTGAGCAGGAACCGGTCCAGCTGTGCCTCGGGGAGGGGGTAGGTTCCCTCGTACTCCACCGGGTTCTGGGTGGCGGCCACCAGGAACGGGGAAGGCAGGGGACGGGAGGCGCCGTCCACGGAGACCTGCCGTTCCTCCATCGCCTCAAGCAGAGAGGCCTGCGTCTTGGGTGGGGTCCGGTTGATCTCGTCAGCCAGCAGGAGATTGGTGAACACCGGGCCCTCCCGGAACGAAAATTCAGAAGTGTGCGAGTCGTAGACCAGAGACCCCGTGACGTCCCCCGGCATCAGGTCGGGGGTGAACTGCACCCGTTTGGTGTCGAGGCTCAATGCCGCGGACAGTGCACGCACCAGGAGGGTCTTGGCCACGCCGGGCACACCTTCCAGCAGCACATGCCCCTGCGAGAGCAGGGCGATCAGCAGGCCGGTGACCGTAGAGTCCTGCCCAACTACGGCCTTTGCCACCTCGTTGCGGACATCCAGCAGGGCCTGCCGCGCCGAAGCGTTTCCGTCCGCATTCTGCCCGGCGGAACCATGCCCGGCGGAATCATGTCCAGTGGAATCAAGGACCCGGGGGCCGCTGCCTTGTTCGCTCATCGGCTACTGACCTCTTTCTCTAGGGTGTTCAGTTCCTGCGCCCAGGCCACGAGCCGTGCCTCGGTGCGGGGATGTTCATTCAGGATCTGCTTGATGTCCGGGGAGGGCCGGGCCAGGAACCGGGCCACCGCTTCCGCAACGTCATCCGCGGTGGCGGCCGGACCAACGCGCATATTCCTGGCGAGCCGTACCAGGGTCCCGGCCCGGAGGTTGTCCCGGGCCTGCTCCACCGCGCGCGCATCCTGGTACAGGCGGGCTCTTCCTTCCGCTGTTTCCACCGCCTTGACCACCACAGGCAGCGGCTCGAACACCAGCGGTCCGTGCCGGCGCCCCCGCCACACAATGGCCGCCAGCGCCACCAGGGCAAGCCACGGCCCCACAAAGCGTGACCAGTCCGGTGCGAGCTCATTGAGTGTTTGCGGGGAACCCGTGGTGTCCAGGTCTTCCAAGGATGGCAGGTACCACACGAGGTCCGGCGAGCTGCCAAGGGTACGGATGGCCAGTGCGGCGTTCCCCAGATCGTCGAGCTTGCCATTGCTAAGGACAGCGGTACTGCCCAGCACCGTCACGTGGCCGTCACCGCTGACGGCAAGCAGCCCGGCGGCAGAGCCGGCGGGCCGGTAACAGGACGTCCCGCCGTCGTACACGAAGCCCGACTCCCCGGTGACCTGGCCGGCAGCTTCGGCATCCGGGAGGGAACAACCGGGCTCGAGCATGCGGGCCGACTCCGGCACCACGCCCGCTTGCCTGATTCCCTCGTCCAGCGCGGTCAGAGTACGCAGCCTGGGCGAAACCACCACTACCCGTCCGGCCGCGCCTGCCAGTTCGGGGAGCCGGGCCTCGTCCAGGTACCCGTTCCGGTCGTAGAGCAGGAGAGTGGGGGAGTCGCTGTCCTCCAACGAGGCCATGGCCTCTTCGAAGTTTGCGGCGTCGTGGACCGTTACCCCGTGGCGGCCCAGGATTTCGGTCACCGCCCGGGCCCCCTCCGGACCGGGATTGCGGATGGACAAGGGAATACCGTCGCCCTTCGGCGCCAATTGCCCCCAGATGAGCATGCCCAACGCCGCGGCCACCACGGCGGCAAGGGCTGCTGTGCCGCGGTGGCGCCGAAAGAAATTCACGCCGGACGCTGCCCGCGGGCCTGGACTGGTGTTCCTGTTGGCTCCGTCCTCCTGCCCGGCTGCTTCCTGGAGCACCCCGGTCATGGCAGCACCGCCGTATCCGGCCGGGCTGAATCATCCTCTGGCGCGGCGCCGGGCCAGACGGGCCTGGCGGCCTCAAGATCCGTGTCCAGCCTGCATATGGCCTCGTACTCGTGGCTCCCGGCCGTCCAGTTTCCGTAGCGGACGGCGTCGAAGGTCCTGGCGGCCTGATCCAGGCGCGCTGCTTCGGCAGGGAAGGGCCGGGACAGGGCGAGGGCGGCTTCGTCGGCGGTCCGGCCCGGCTGGGGATCCAGCACAACGCGGTCTTCCGCCGAACGTACCAGGGCACGGAAGCGGTCGACGACGGCGTCCCCCCACTTCCCGGCCGCGGCCGCAGCGCTTGCGCGCTGGCGGTAGTCCGGGGCAGCGAGCTCGCTGTCAGCGTCGAAAATTTCCTTGGCCTGCCGCGCCTTCGGGTTCAGCCGGGGCCGGGCCAGGATGACGGCGATGGCGATGACCACGGCGATGACGATTCCGATGACAGGGCTCGGCACTGGCGCGTCGGCCCCCGGCGGTCCGTCCAGGGACTGGAGCCAGTCCAGGAAGCTGCGCCACAGCGATGCGAGCCAGCCAGGTTCGGCATCCCGGTATTCGGATTTGGCCAGTTCCTCGGCGGCCCAACGGCGGGCTTCCTCCGCTCCTGGCAGAACAGGAGGTTCAGCGGACATCCGGCCACATCCCGGGCTGGCCGGTGCCGGGAACAGGTCCATGCCTGGGGGCGCTCATCCCGCGGCCCGGTATGCCCTCCGGATCCGCCCCGGTTTCCAGCTGGTGCAGCAGTGCGATGTCCAGGCCGTCCTTGCGCATCCGGAGGTCCATGTAGATCAAGGCCATCACGGAGGTCTGGAAGGCGTACCCCACTGCTCCCACCACCGCGCCCACGATGACGGTGGCCACCCCTACGGCAACCGCCACCGTGATCTCCTGCTCACTGCCTGCATGCGGCGACAGGAAACCGGAGAGGAATGTGGGCAGCAGGCTCACCGGGATCATGACCACCTGCCCGATGATGCCCACCATGATGCCCACCACCAGGGTGATGCCGAGGAGCCGCCACCAGTTGGCACGGGTCAGCGACCACGAGCGGCGCAAGGCAGACAGCGCGCCCAGTTCTTCGATGACGACGGCGGCAGGCGCCACCATCAGCTTGATATAGATCCACACAAGCAGTGCAACAACAGCGGGAATCACGGGAATGAGGAGCAGGACCCCGGCGCCTTCCACAGTGGAGGTCACCGCGACGGCCAGGCCCGCGAAAAGCAGGAACGCGAGCAGGGCGGCCAGCATCATCAGCGCGGCCAGGCGGACCAGCGTCCAGGCCCGGGAGCGTGCCAGGGTCCACATCTGCCGGAAACCCGTGGGGCGGTTGAGGATGGACCGCGCCACGGGCACCACCATGGCTCCTTGGAGGACGGCCGAGATAAAGAGGGTAAGCACACCAACCACCAGGACGGCACCTGCGAAGCCCAGGCCCAATGAGGCGAGGTCGGCCGGGCTTGCGCTTTCTGCCCAGTTTTCGATGGAAACCATGGATGTTGCGGTCACCGCCGTAACCACAGCTGCAAGGATGGCGCCGAGCGACTGGGCGAGGAGGGAAGCGCCGAGCATGGCTTTGGCATTTCGCCGGATTGTTTGGAAGGAGCCATCTAGGATCTCACCGAACATCAGGGGGCGAAGCGGGACGATCCCCGGTTTGGGCGGGGCCATGTAGCGGGGCTGGCCGTAGGGGTACCCCGGGTATGGAGGCTGCGGCGGACCCCAGTGCTGCTGGCCTTGCGGCTGGCCCCAGGCAGGCGGCCCGCCCCACTGGGGCTGCTGGCCCCATTCAGGCTGTTGGCCCCACTGGGGCTGCTGGCCCCATTGGGGCTGCTGGCCCCACTGGGGCTGTTGGCCAGGCCGGGGTGGCGGCACGCCCCCGCCCTGGGGCGGCTGCATGCCCGGATCCTGTTCTGACACCCGTGTTTCCTTCCCCCTGTACCAGTGCCTCGCAGCCAGGCCCGGGCCGCGTCGGAACGGTGGGCACCGGAAACGTCCGGCAATGCTCCCAGCCTATAGTTCCGCGGGCACGGCTACCTAGCGTTCCGCCATGCCGCAAGGCCCCTGAACAGGACAAAGCATGCCCGATAAGGGAATATATAACTATGAAGGCACGCATTCTGGTGGTAGACGATGACGAAGCGCTGGCCGAAATGATCGGAATTGTGCTTCGCAATGACGGCTTCGAACCAGTCTTCTGCGCCGACGGCGCCAAGGCCCTGGACGTTTTCCGTTCATCGAGGCCGGACCTTGTCCTGCTGGACCTTATGCTTCCCGGTGTGGACGGCATCGAGGTCTGCCGGCAGATCCGTTCCGAATCAGATGTGCCCATCGTGATGCTCACCGCCAAGTCGGACACGTCCGACGTCGTCCGCGGGCTTGAATCAGGCGCCGACGACTACGTGCCCAAGCCGTTCAAACCGGCCGAACTCGTGGCGCGCGTCCGCGCCCGGCTTCGGCCCGGCGACCAGAAGGCCCCCGAAACCCTCAAGATCGCGGACATCACCATCGACGTCGCCGGCCACACGGTGAGCCGGGGCAACGAGAGGATTTCCCTGACCCCCCTGGAATTCGACCTCCTGGTGGCCCTCGCCCGCAAACCGTGGCAGGTGTTCACCCGGGAGTTGCTGCTCGAACAGGTCTGGGGCTACCGCCATGCTGCCGATACGCGGCTGGTTAATGTCCATGTCCAGCGGCTCCGGTCCAAAATCGAGCAGGACCCGGAAGCTCCGGAAGTTGTCCTGACGGTGCGTGGTGTCGGCTACAAAGCAGGGGCCTGACCCCGCAGTTCCCCCGGGGGGAGCTGCAAACAAGCCCGCCACGGGAAGTTCTGCCGAACCCGTGCCCCACGGGACCGGGCACCACAATGCCCCGGAACACACCGCTGCCCGCACTTCAGCCCTTCACCGGCTTTGGTTCCAGGCCAGGATCTGGCAGCGGCGCGCCCTGATTGTCAGCCTGCGCGTTGCCCGGCTGGTGCGTACAGGGTTCCGAAAATTCCTTCCTGCCCTGAGGTACATCGGGCGGGCACTGCAGCAGCGGTGGCGCCGGTCGTTGCAGTTCCGCACCGTCCTGACCACGCTGCTCCTGGCCATCACTTCCTTTGCCGTGGTGGGCGCGTATCTTTCAAACCAGATCGCCAATAACCTCTTCCAGGAGCGGCTGACCCAGGCGGAGTCGGAGACGCGCTATAACGTCAAGCAGGTCCAGGACACGTTCGACGGCGCGCAGGTCACCGACCAGTCCAGCGTGATCACCCTGGTGTACGACACCCTGAACGCGGTGGAGGGCCGCGGTTCCGTGATCCAGCGCAGGTACGTCTTTGAGGCGATGCCCGAACAGACCAAACCGCGGAACCGGTGGGTGGAATCACGCGCCTCGGACCAGCTGACCGTCAGTGTCATCCCGCCGGAACTGCGCAAGGCCGTCCAGGAGTCCGGGAAAGACCAGTATTGGGCCTCAACCGTCATCCCCGTAGGCACCGAGGACCGCCCCGGCATCGCAGTGGGCAACAAGGTGACCTTTAACGGCACCGTTTATGAGCTGTACCTGATCTACGACCTCAACACCGCCCAGCAGACCCTGGACGAAATTCAAAGCGTACTGTGGGCCGGCGGGGCCGTGCTGGTCCTGATGATCGGCGCCATCGCCTGGTACGTCACCCGCAACGTGGTCAGCCCGGTCAGCCACGCCGCGATGGTCTCCGAAAAGCTCGCGGCCGGCCAGCTGCAGGAGCGGATGGTGGTCCGCGGTGAAGACGAGGTGGCACGGCTGGGGGCCTCCTTCAACCACATGGCGGCCAGCCTCCAGGAGCAAATCACCCAGCTGGCTACGCTGTCCCAAATGCAGCAGCGCTTCGTCTCCGACGTCTCGCATGAACTCCGGACACCGTTGACCACCGTCCGGATGGCCGCCGAAGTGCTCTACGACGCCCGGGAGGACTTCGACCCCATCAACAAGCGCTCGGCAGAACTGCTCTACAACCAGGTGGAGCGGTTCCAGTCCCTGCTGTCGGACCTGCTGGAGATTTCCCGCTTCGACGCCGGCGTTGCGGTGCTCGACGCCGAGCCGGAGGACATCCTGCAGGTGGTGGCCCACGTGATCGAAGGCGCCTCGCCGGTCGCCGCCGAATACGGCTCTGAAATCATCCTCAGCGCCCCCGCGGGCGCCATCGTTGTGGAAATGGACGCCCGCAGGATCGACCGCATCCTGCGGAACCTCATCCTCAATGCCGTTGAACACGGCGAAGGCAAGCCGGTAACCGTCACAGTGGCAGCCAGCCAAACCGCCGTCGGAATTGCTGTCCGGGACCAGGGGATAGGCATGGCGCCGGCCGAAGCGGCGCGTGTCTTTGACAGGTTCTGGCGGGCAGACCCGGCCCGCGCCCGCACCACCGGCGGCAGCGGCCTTGGACTGTCCATCGCCATGGAGGACACCAAGCTCCACAACGGGTGGCTGCAGGCGTGGGGCAAGAAGGGCAGCGGTGCCAACTTCCGGCTGACGCTGCCCCTGCGCCAGGGCGAAGAGATCGACAAATCGCCCGTGCAGCTCGAACCGGAGGACATCACCATCCCTGGGGCAACAGATAACAGGAACATGCTGGTCTTTGAGGCCGGCACTCCGCTTGCCCCGGCGGCTGCCGCAAAGGAGACTCCATGACCGGCCGCACCGCTCCCGGAACCAGGGCGGCAGTTTCCCTGTTGGTGTTCCTGCTGGTTGTGCTGGCCGGGTGCGCGCGGATTCCCACGTCCGGACCGGTGGGCAAAAGCAGCGAGAGCAGCGCCGGCAACCTCAGCGCACCGGTGTTCCTGCCGGCAGCGCCCCAGCCGGGCGCTTCAGCGGAAACCATCATCGACTACTTCTACCGGGCCGGAAGCGGCTACGAGGACGATTACGCCGTCGCACGCCAGTACCTGACCCAGGCCTCCTCCGTCTCCTGGAAACCGGACCAGCGCGCCCTCGTTTACCGGGAAGCCAGGGTTGTGCCCGGTGAAACCGAGAATGTCTACAACTACGAACTCGACGTCGCCTATACGGTGGACGCGGACGGGATCGCAACCCAGTCACCGGAAGGGACCATCGAAAAAATCCCTGTCACAGTCACCCAGGTGGACGGCGAATGGCGGATTTCGGCCTTGCCCGATGGAACAGCCATCGCCGAAGAAACCTTCAAGGTGATCTACGGGGCCTACCCCATCTACTTTTACGATCCGACGTTCACTTATGCAGTGCCCGACGTTCGCTGGTTCATTAAGAACAAGACTGTCAAGGCCATGACCAGTGCACTGCTCGCGGGGCCCGCGCCGTACCTGCGGGGCGCCGTTGCAAGTGCCTTCCCCTCGGGGATCAAGCTGGCCCGCGAGTCGGTGCCCGTTGTCTCGGGGGCAGCGCAGGTGGACCTGACCGCCAAGGAACTTACCGAGACGTCGCCCGAGGACCGGCTGAGGATGCAAATGCAGCTGACCTTGACCTTCCGCAGCCAGCCGGACGTGGTCAACGTTGAGCTCCGCGCCAACCAGGACCTGGTCCGGGTCGAGGACAACGGCTCGGTCCTGCCGCCGGTAGTGGACAAGAGCGTACCGTCGCGCCAGATTGCCGTGAGCGGCAACGAACTGGTCCGCTATGAGAACAACAGGGTTTCCCCGCTGCCGGATATGCAGCCGGTCTCCTCGCTGACACCACGGTTCCCGGCGGAGTCGCCGGTGTCACAGACGGCGGCGTTCCTGAATGAAGGCCGCACCACCCTCTACAGCATCAATCCCGGCCAGCCCGCCAGGGCGCTTATCACGCGAAGCACCCTGACCCGGCCGTCCTTCGGCCCCAATAACTGGCTGTGGTCGGCGGGGCCCGGTGCGTCCGGAGAAACCGAAGTTGTTGCCTACCGCCCCACTGGAGTGGCTGAGGGCGCAAACGTCCCCTCGGTCACACTGACGCCGGCATGGCTGTCCGGACGGACGGTCAAGGAGTTCCGGATCTCGCACGAGGGTGTACGTGCGCTGGTAATTTCCGAACAAAACGGCAAGACCCGGGTGCAGGTCACGGGTATCATCCGGGGCGGTGACGGGACGCCCCGCGAGCTTACGCAACCGGTCACCCTGGCCACCGAAAGCGGCCCGGACCAGGGCGTATGGGTCAGCGACACCACCGTTGCCGTGATGAAGGGGGCCGCCGGTTCGAACGTGACCCCCGAGCTGCTCTCGCTCACGTCAGGCCAGCCGCAGCAGCTGGCCCCTTGGCCGGGGCTCGTGGCCCTCAGCGCCGGCAACGGCCCCGAGGAGATCTACGCCCAATCCGCGGAGGGAGTCTTCCAACGGCTTGGCAACGGCTGGTCCCCGCAGATCAAAGGCCCCCTCGATCCTGCCTTCCCGGGCTGAACCTGGGGTTGTTTCCGGATCCTGTCCACATAGGCCAGTGGCGTCCGTCCCTCAGGGGGCAGCGGGGCAGATGCTTGACCAGTGAGCAGCAAATCCACGATGCCGTCCGGGGCGTCCCGGAATGCCAGGCTTGATCCGGACCTCAACCCGTCCGCTGAGCGGCCTGCCCGGCACCGGTCGGATTACCGCAGCGCCTTGCTGCGCCTGGTGGATCAGGCGTCAGGTGCAGCCGGGGATCTCCTCGCCCTTGCGGTGCCGGTGGACTGTGTGTGTTGCGGGGCCGAGGACCGGGCACTGTGCATCCCTTGCGACCGTCATGTCCGCCAGCTGACACGGGAACCCTTCCGGGCTGAAAAAGGCGCCCCCGCCCTGATGGACGTCGGCGGGGCCATGCTGTTGCCGGTAGTGGCAGCAGGCGTTTACCGGGAGGAGTTGGCGCAGGCCCTGCTGTCCTTTAAACGGCACGGCCAGCACCAGCTCGGCAACAGCCTGGGCGGGGCGCTCGCCGGTGCCATCCGAGCGGCCACCGGCGGGACAGCGGGTACGGTTTTGGTTCCCGTCCCCACCAGCAACGCGGCCTTTATGAAGCGAGGCTTCAGCCCTGTCCACCTGCTTTTGCGGAAGGTGTTACGGCAGTTGCCGGAATTTCCCGTGCGGGACGTGCTGGAAAAGAACAGATCCGGCATCCTGCAACTGCCCGGAGGCCAAAAAGGCCTCGACCGCGGAGGCCGGGCCAGGCGGGTACGGGGGTCCATGCGCGTCCAGCGGCGGGGGCGGGACCAGGTGGCCGGCCACCGCTGCGTCATTGTCGACGACGTCCTCACCACGGGCGCGACGCTCTCCGAAGCCGCGCGGGCACTGCACCTCGCGGGGGCCGTCGTGGCGGGCGCAGTGGTCCTCGCCGCGACACGCCCGCCGGACTCTGCAGGCGCAGGCACACAACCCGCTGAAGCCCGCGGCCAGGGGCATGACTTAGAAAAAAATAAACCACGAAAGGATGAATAACCGATGGCTATGAACTAACGTCGGTGGTGGGTACCAAGAACAGAATGTACCTGTCGATGGCGGCTCGGGAAGGGGCTTGACTGTCAAACAGATCGGCCCAGCGAAGTGCTGCCGTCGTGTCACCGAAGTCATTTGGAGGGCACCATGGAGTTTATGATCAGCGGACGAAATCTGACAGTCTCAGACCGGTTCCGCGAATATGCCGGGGAGAAGATCTCAAAGATTGAGTCGCTGGGGGACAAGGTCCAGCGCGTCGATGCAAAAGTTTCAAAGGAGACCAACTCACGGCAGACCGGCGACCAGCTGACTGTTGAGGTAACAGTACTGGGCAGGGGGCCGGTGATCCGTGCCGAGGCAAGCGCCGCTGACAAGTTCGCTGCATTCGACCTCGCCTACAACAAGCTGCTCGAGCGGCTCCGCCGCGCCAAGGACCGCAAGAAAGTCCACCACGGACGCCACACCCCCAAAGCTGTCCGTGAAGCTACCGCCACACTGGAACCCGCCAGCGCCCACGAACCCATATATGTCGAGGCGAGCCACCGCAGTGAAGCTGCCCCGGCGCCCGCGGAGAAGTCTCCCTACGATGTCGATAACGACATCCCGGCCGGCAGTTCACCGGTCCTGATCCGGCGCAAGGTCTTCCCGGCCGCCTCGCTTTCGCTCGACGACGCCGTGGATAACATGGAACTTGTAGGCCATGATTTCTACCTTTTCGTGGATAAGGCCACGAATACGCCGTCCGTCGTATACCGGCGCCGCGGCTGGACCTACGGAGTCATCACCCTGGACCACGAATGCGAGCCGGGTGACACCGTGGTGGAAGAAAAAATTCTCGCGTACCGTTCTGACGATGCAGCAGCCAACGCCTAGGGTGGTAAACACCATCCACAGAGAGGACTGATGTGGCGACGCTGAGCCTGGACCAGGCCCGGCGGATCGCTTTGGCAGCACAGGGACTCGACAAAGGACGGCCTGCCGGACCCGTGACATCACGGACGGTGGGCCGGACCTTTGCCCGGCTCCAGCTTGTCCAGATTGATTCCGTCAATGTCCTCGCCCGGAGCCACTTCCTCCCATTTTTCTCCCGGCTCGGAAACTACGACCGCAGCATCCTCCAGCGGATGTCCGGCACGCACCCGCGGCGCATGGTGGAGTACTGGGCGCACGAAGCCAGCTTCATCCGGCCCGAACACTTCCCCGACCTCCGCCTGTGGCAGAAGCGCAACTGGGTTGGCGCCCACAGCATGGACCCGGCCGTGCGGGCCACCATCTCCGCCCGGATCCTGGAAACGCTGGCAACGGCACGGCCCCTGACTGCCGCCCAAATCGCAGACCGCATAGGCCATGTCGAAGAAAAGCAGAACGCCAACTGGGGCTGGAACTGGAGTGCGGTCAAGAGGGTACTGGAGCACCTTTTCGAGGAGGGCGTTGTTTCGGCGGCTTCCAGGACCGAGCAGTTTGAAAGGAGGTACGCGCTCACCACCAAGGTGCTCCCGGATCTGCCCGAAGTGGAACCAGGGCAGGATGATGCCGCAGGGGCCCTGCACCGGCTCATTGACGCCGCCGCGCAAGCACACGGCATTGGCACAGTGCGCTGTTTCGCCGATTACTTCCGAACCCCCATCAAGGCCGCGGCGGCATCAGTGGAGCACCTCGTGGCTTCCGGCAGACTAAAACCGGTGACTGTCGCGGGCTGGAACCGGGAAGTGTTCCTCCACTCAGAGGCCAGGCTGCCGCGAAGTGCAACCGGCCGGGCACTGCTGAGCCCCTTCGACTCGCTGGTCTTTGAACGGCGCCGACTCGAGGAACTGTTCGGCTTCCATTACCGGATCGAAATCTATACACCGGAACATAAGAGGCGGTACGGCTACTACGTCCTTCCTTTCCTCCTGCGTGATCGGATCGTGGCGCGGGTAGACCTGAAGGCCGACCGCGCAGGCGGGAAACTGCTGGTCCGGTCGGCATTTGCCGAGCCTGGCGCCCCGCTGGACACCGCCGTCGAACTCGCCGCCGAGCTGCGGTTGATGGCGGACTGGCTGGGGCTGACCGGGGTGGAAGTCTGTCCCCGGGGCGATCTTGCCAGGGAACTGGCGCAGGAGGTTTCCTGCAGGGGCCGCTCTCTGCTCTGAGGGAAAAACAAGTACCGGGCCTGTGTCTCTCCCGTAGACTAAAAACGCCAGAATTCGGCGGCAACGACTGGGAGCATCTTCACGTGGCAACACTTATCGAAAAACTTCTCCGCACGGGTGACAAAAAAACCCTCCGGCAACTGCGGAATTATGCCGACTCCATCAATGCCCTGGAAGATTCGTTCAAGACTTTCACGGATGCCGAACTGCGCGAGGAAACGGACAGGCTGCGCGAACGCCACCAGGACGGCGAGAAGCTTGACGACCTGCTTCCGGAGGCCTTTGCCGCGGTCCGGGAAGCATCCTCACGCACCTTGGGGATGCGCCACTTCGACGTCCAGTTGATGGGCGGCGCTGCGTTGCATCTGGGCAACATCGCGGAAATGAAGACCGGTGAAGGCAAGACCCTGGTGGCAACTGCTCCCGCCTACCTCAATGCCCTGACCGGCAAGGGTGTTCACGTCGTCACGGTGAACGACTACCTGGCCGAGTACCAGTCCGACCTGATGGGCCGTGTATACCGTTTTCTTGGCCTCACCAGTGGCTGCATCCTTTCGAACCAGGATCCCACCGTCCGGCGACAGCAGTACGCCGCGGACATCACCTACGGAACCAACAACGAATTCGGTTTCGACTACCTCCGCGACAACATGGCCTGGGACAAAGCCGAACTCGTCCAGCGCGGGCACAACTTCGCCATTGTGGACGAAGTGGACTCCATCCTCATTGATGAGGCCCGTACACCGCTGATTATTTCCGGTCCGGCCCAGGGGGACACTAACCGCTGGTACAGCGAATTCGCCAAGGTGGTCCTTCGGCTCCAGCCAGAGAAGGATTACGAGGTTGACGAGAAGAAGCGCACCGTCGGGGTCCTGGAAAGCGGCATCGAAAAGGTTGAGGACTACCTCGGGATCCAGAACCTGTACGAATCCGCCAACACGCCCCTGATCGGGTTCCTCAACAACGCCATCAAGGCCAAGGAGCTCTTTAAGCGGGACAAGGACTACGTCATCCTGGACGGCGAGGTGCTCATCGTCGACGAACATACCGGCCGCATCCTGGCTGGCCGCCGCTACAACGAGGGCATGCACCAGGCGATCGAGGCCAAAGAAGGCGTTGAGATCAAGGCCGAGAACCAGACACTGGCCACGGTCACGCTGCAGAACTACTTCCGCATGTACCACAAGCTTTCCGGCATGACCGGTACTGCCGAGACCGAGGCAGCGGAATTCATGAGCACGTACAAGCTCGGTGTGGTGCCCATTCCCACCAACCGGGATATGCAGCGTGTGGACCAGTCGGACCTTGTTTTCAAGAACGAGACCGTGAAGTTCGACGCCGTCGTCAAGGACATTGCCGAGCGTCACGAAAAAGGGCAGCCGGTGCTGGTGGGTACCACCAGCGTGGAGAAGAGCGAATACCTGTCCCGGCTCCTGGCCAAGGAAGGTGTCCGCCACGAGGTCTTGAACGCGAAGAACCATGCACGGGAAGCGGCCATCGTGGCCCAGGCGGGCCGCAAGGGCGCCGTCACCGTCGCCACCAATATGGCCGGCCGCGGAACCGACATCATGCTCGGCGGCAACGCCGAATTCACTGCCGTGGCCGAGTTGGCGAAGCGCGGCCTGGATCCGGAACGGAACTCGGAGGAGTACGAGTCCGCCTGGCCACAAGCCCTCGAAGCCGCAAAACAGGCCGTCAAGGACGAACATGAGGAAGTACTGAACCTGGGCGGCCTGTACGTGCTGGGTACCGAACGGCACGAATCACGGCGCATCGACAACCAGCTCCGTGGCCGTTCCGGTCGCCAGGGTGACCCGGGCGAATCCCGGTTCTACCTCTCGCTCACCGACGACCTCATGCGCCTCTTCAACTCGGGTGCAGCCGAACGCCTGATGAACAGCTCGGTGCCGGACGATGTCGCCCTGGAATCAAAGCTTGTCTCCCGCGCGATCGCCTCCGCGCAGGGCCAGGTGGAGGGCCGCAACGCCGAGCAGCGGAAGAACGTCCTGAAGTACGACGACGTCCTCAACCGCCAGCGAGAGGCCATTTACGGTGACCGCCGCCGGATCCTTGAGGGCGACGACCTGCACGAAAAAGTACAGTTTTTTGTGGAGGACACCATCACAGCGCTCATCGACGCTGCGACCGCGGAGGGCAACGGGGATGACTGGGACTTCCACCAGCTCTGGACCAACCTCAAGACCCTGTACCCGGTCAGTGTCACCCCGGAGGAGATCATTGACGAAGCCGGCGGAAAGTCCAGGCTCACCGTCGAAATGTTGAAGGAAGAGCTGCTGTCCGATGCCCGCCTGGTCTATCAGGCCAGGGAAGAGGCAATCGGCTCCGAGAGCATGCGGGAGCTGGAACGGCGGGTTGTCCTGTCCGTGATTGGGCGCAAATGGCAGGAACACCTCTTCGAGATGGACTACCTCAAGGAAGGCATCGGCCTGCGTGCCATGGCCCAGCGCGATCCGCTCGTTGAGTACCAGCGTGAGGGCTTCGCGATGTTCCAGACCATGATGGAGGCCATCCGCGAGGAAAGCGTAGGGTTCCTCTTCAACCTTGAGGTGGAAGTCACCCCTGCCCAGGACGTGGTGGTTGCCGACGACCAGGGCGGGCACACTGAGCACGTCGAGCCCCAGGTTCGCGCCGCCGGCCTGGAAGCGCCGGCGCAGCCTGCCCAGCTGCAGTACACGGCCCCCCGCGAGGACGGCGGTACGCAGACCCGGGTGGAAACCCGTTCTTCGGGACGGTCGGGGAACCCGGCCAAGGCGGCAGCCCAGGACGCCGCCAAGCGTCCGGCAAAGAAAAAGAAGCGCTGACCGCGGGATCGGCCCGCGGGAGAACAGGTAAGAACAGGGAGCAGGGCCGGGAATACATGTCCCGGCCCTGCTCCAGTTTTACCGGTTCCTTCCATGGCTCCCGGGATGCCTGTCCCTCAGCCAATAACAAGCTGGGTGACCCGCCATACCTGCTTGCTACGTTCCAGCCGGACCGCCACCGCCCGGGCACGGACATCGTCCACCACCACGGCACTGGCCTCATAGATTCCGGCAGCCACCTCACATACACGAACCGAGCGGACAATGGAATTCCTGTGCAGCCGTGCCAATGCGGGATTGTTCGTCCGGGCAACTTCGCGCCGTATCAGGCAGGCACGGTGCTGCAGAGCCGAAAGGCATTGCGGATCGAGCCGGCGGGCCAACTGGTGGACGGGGCGGATACCGGCGAGCACTTCCATTGCGGCCTGAACAGTGCCGCGGGTGATTGCCCGCACCTCGGACAGCTCATCAACCGGCCGCAAGCCGGCAGGGATTCCAGGTGGAGGTGGCGTTCCGGTCCTGGCGGAAGCGGGCAGGCCATTGCGGGGCGGCGGGCTCCCTGCGTTGCCGGATCGTTGCCCGGCCCGGATCGGTGTCACTGCAGTCATTGATTTCCCCTTAGGTAGCGGCCGGGATGTGGGGCCGTGTGGATGGTTATGCCGCGGACGGCGGCTGAAGAATCTGTCCCGGAAGCAGCACATCCGGGCTCTGGCCGATGATGGCCCGGTTGGCCTCGTACCACCGGGGCCACTGCATGGCGATCTCCGCGTCATTTGCTCCTGGCCCCAATGCGGCTGCTGCGATGTCCCACAGCGTGTCTCCGGCAAGGACCGTCACGGTTGCGGCTTCGGTTCCCGCGTCCTTGGCGGTGCGTATCGCGGGTGCCGTGAGCAGCCCTGGACCAGCGACGGGGGCAACAGGTTGCCAGCCCGGCGCGATGGCGGAGGGAGGATGGGCGTTGTCCTTCACAGCTTCTTCAAGCGGCGGATGGGTCACGGTGCGGCCGGCGTAGCTTTCGGAATCTGCCGGGGCTGACGAGGGAGAGCCGCTTCCGGGATATGAGGGCGCGGAGATAAATTGCTCTTGTGTGGGCGCCCACTCCGGTCCGGGAATTGTCGCATCCGCCTGCGCGGCCGGCCCGGCCGCAAGCTGGACCGACACGGCGGCCAGCACAAGCCGGCGCATGAAGGCCGGCGACAACCTGAGCGTTACTGCTGCGGCGCGTTCTTTTCCCAACCGGTACAGGATGGTGGTGGCTCCGGCCAGAAGCAGGGACAGAGACCACCAGCCCACCAGGACCGCTCCACTGATCGCTGCGCCTGCCCCCAGGAGGTCCTCTGCACGGAGCCCCTGGTGACGTACCGAGGAGTGCTGCCATTGCTCCAGCAGACCGGTTCCGACGAGCCAGAGAAGCACGCCAAGCAGCAGTATTGCCGCGGCACAGATGGCATCCGTCCATGGTTTGGGTCCACTCTGCCCGCTCATGCGTATCCCCTTTTGGCGCAGTTTGATGCTGTTTGATATAGCTCGCTTCAGTTTGCTCCTTTCTCTCGACGTTTGTCCAGACGATGGAGAGAGAAAGTTTGTGCTGTTGACCGGGCGGCGACGGGCACCCTACGCTGGCCGAATGCGGTGGGATGCACTCTTTAATGACCTGGAAAGCCAATTCACGGAGGCTGACCGGCTGGCCCTTGACGCGGAAATCAATGAGCGGGCCAGGACAGAGATGGTGGCCCTCGAGCTCGTGGACCGGCTGCGCGGAGTGTTGGGGTGCCGGCTCACCGTACATCTTTCGGTAGGCGAGTCATTTTCGGGCACGCTGATGCACGTCGGCGGGGACGCCCTGGTCCTGCATGAAGAACAGCAGCAGGTACTTATTCCCTATGCTGCCGCTGGACGGTACGTGGGATTGGGCAGGCTTTCTGCCGCGGAAACATCGTCCGTCCGCAGGCGGTTGGGGCTTGCCCATTCCTTGCGCGGACTGGCGAGGGACCGGGCGGAGCTCTCAGTCCTCGTCGGTAATGCTGCGGGGTCTGTGCGGATGGCTGGCGTTATAGACCGCGTGGGAAAGGATTACCTGGACCTTGCCGTGCTTACTCCCGGCGAGGTACGGCGCAGCGGTCAGTTAAGCCAGGTAGCGACTATTCCCTTTACTGCCTTGGCGGCTATCAGGTCACGCCGGACGGCCGAGTGAGCTTGAGCCAACGGCTGCACGTTCCCGTGGACCTGGAGTCAGACGGACTTTGACTTGGACTCCTGGATCATGCGGCTCGCCTCGGCGTAGCGTTCCTCAATGTACTGCTCAAGCATTTTTTCCTCCACCCGCCACTGGCCGCGGCCACCGACCTGAATAGCCTTGAGTTCACCGCTACGGACCAGGGCATAGGCAGCCGGAGAATTGATCTGGAGCTGTTCCGCGACATCTGCGAGCGTAAGAAACCTGGGCATGCACCCATTTTGCCACCAGTAGGTGCGTCTTGCCGGTGTTATCCACAATTTGACCATGTTTGAACTTAGGACTTTTGTTCCCTGGCCGCTGCCGCAACAATGGGGGAAGTCGGAGCACACCGTGCAATCCGCGTGCACATTGGGGGGAAAAGGTAATGGTTCCTGAGTCATCTGCCACGGCGGCCCGGCTGCAACGGCCTTCCTGGAAGGATCCCCGCCTGCTGGTAGGTGTCCTACTGGTGTTGGCATCCGTGGCGGGAGTCGTTTTCCTGGTGGGCAGCGCGGACCGGACTACCGAGGTCTATGCGGCCAGGGACGGTATTGCAGTGGGCGAAAAGCTCACTTCCGAGAACGTCATCCGGGCCAAAGTCAGGCTCGGCGAGACGGAATCGCAGTACATTACCGCTGAAGCGGGGCTGCCCGAAGGTGTTGTTGCGGTGCAAAGGATCGCCAAAGACCAGCTCGTTCCGCGGGCAAGCCTGGGGACAGTGGATCAACTCGACCGCAAGCCCGTTGCCCTGGCCATCGAAGAGACCCTGCCGTCCCAGGCGGTCCCGGGTGCCCGGGTGGACGTCTGGGTGGCCCAGCCCGATGCGCGAAATGGGTTCAGTGAACCCAAACTCCTGCTTCCTGGCGCAGAGATCGCGGAGGTCGCCGAAGGTACCACTGCACTCGGCTCGTCCCGCACCACCGTCCTGATGGTGCTCGTCGAAGACGCCCAGATGCCTGCTCTCCTGGGTGCGCAGGCCAATGAAGCGAAAATCTCCGTGGTCTGGAATCCAGGGGGCGGCCTTCGATGAGCATTCCCGTCGTCACCGTCGGGCAGAGCCGCGAGGACCTGGTCGGCGGGCTGGAACGCCTGCACGGACCGGTAACAGTAGTACGGAGATGCACTGAACTCGCGGAACTGTTAGCGGCCTGCCAGAGCGGATTGGCGCGGGCTGCGGTGGTGGCTGATGGCTCGGAGGACCTCACGGCCTCGCTCGTGGACCGGCTTGGTGCCGTGGGTGTAGCCGTGATCGCCCTGACCGACTCGGCTGATGAAGCGGCCAGGCTGCGGGCCATAGGAGTGGCCTGCGCCCTGACTGGGGTGGAATCGGCCGTGTTATCGGACAGGATCGCCGAGGCGGTGGCCCTGCTCACCGGAAGCGGACCCCGCGGAGCGCACCGCAGCGCCCCTGCCGATCCGGGCGCTGCCCTTATCCCCGTTGCAGTGGACGCCGGGGCGGGTCCCGAGGAGACCGGGCCCGGGCAAATCATTGCGGTCTGGGGTCCGGCAGGATCACCGGGCCGGACAACCCTGGCAGCCAATATTGCCGGCGAACTTGCCGCCGAAGGAAAGTCCGTCCTTCTCGTGGACGCCGACAGCTATGGGGCGAGCATAGCCGCAGTGCTCGGTCTTATGGATGAATCCGCCGGTCTCGCCCAGGCGTGCAGGCTCGCCGACCAGGGCCTGCTGAATACCGAGGCCTTGAAGAAGGTGGCCATTCCCGTAGCAACAAAACTGGGCTCTTTCCGTGTGCTCACGGGGATCACCCGCGCCGATCGCTGGACCGAACTCCGGGCGCCGGCCCTTGCCCTGGTGCTCGAGCGCGCCCGGCAGATTGCCGAGGTGGTTGTGGTGGACACCGGTTTCTGCCTCGAAGCTGATGAGGAACTCAGTTTTGACACCATGGCACCGCGGCGCAATGCCGCCACCTTGCGGTCCCTTGAGCTCGCGGACACGGTCTACGCGGTCGGAGCCGCAGATCCTGTCGGAGTGCCACGGCTCGTCCGCGGTCTCACCGAGCTTGAGGCGGTGGTGCCGCAGGCCGCACCCATCGTCGTTATGAACAAGGTCCGCTCCTCATCCGTAGGCAGGGGGCCGGAGCGCCAACTGCAGGACGCCTGGGCCCGTTATGGTCTGGCCTCGGACCTCAAAGCCTTCCTGCCCCACGACCCAGCGGCGGCAGACGCCGCGCTGCTTGGAGGCTCGCTGCTGCTGGAGTCGACACCAGATTCACCCCTCCGTCGCGCGATCGCCCGACTCGTTTGTGCACCCGCCCAGCAAAAATCGAAAACCTTTGTATTTTCTTCCACAGCAAGGCGGAAACTAAAAGACTAGGCTCGCCGTAAGAGCTGCGACGATGCAGCCAGAACTTCTGATGGAGGCGTTTGTAGATGTCGTCTGGATCCAGCGTGGAGGATCAGCCCCTATCCATGGAAGGCCGTGAAGGTTTTCTCGGGGACTACTATGAGCACCTGGCCGAAGAGGACGCCCGGACTTACCCCGAGGACCTGCTGGCCGCCAGGGCGGAAGGGCACCGCAGCGTCGCTTCTGTCAGGAAACCCGGCCAGGCGAACATCTCCATCATTGATGAGGAAGACAGCAGTGTGGTCTTCGTGGTCACCGACGACATGCCCTTCCTCGTGGATTCCGTCAACGCAGAATTGGTCCGCCAGCACGCGGCCATCAGGCTGGTGGTCCACCCGCTGTTCGTTGCCGCACGCAACAAAGACACCGGCGCCCTGGTGAAGGTCAACAAGGTGCCTTCCCATATTGGCATCTCCAGCGGCGACACCGCTGCCATGCCCAGCCTGTCCCACCTCATTGCCCAGGGTGACAACGCCTCGTACATGGAGTCGTGGATCGCTGTCGAGATCAACCGCGTCTCGGACGAAGCCAAAGCTTCGCTCCTGGAAGGGCTGCGGAGGGTTCTTAATGATGTGAGGGCCGCCGTCGAAGACTGGCCCAGGATGCGCCAAAAGGCGCTGGAGATCGCGGAGAACCTGGACAAGGTGGCCAACCCGGCGCAGATTGCTGAGCTGCGGCAGGCCCAGGACCTCTTGCACTGGCTTGACAACGGCAACTTTACTTTCCTTGGCTACCGCGAATACGACCTGGTCAACGTGGGCGGTGAAGACGTCCTGGAACTTCGCGAAGACAGCGGCCTGGGACTGCTGCGGGCGGCTGCGGACTCGCCCCACATCCAGCACCTTACGGACACCGGCCGGAAGAAAGCACGCGAAAAGCGGGCACTGGTTATCACGAAGGCCAACTCCCGCTCCACCGTCCACCGGTCTGCGTACCTCGACTACATCGGGATCAAGAGTTTCGACGCCGCGGGCAACGTCAACGGGGAGCAGCGCTTTATCGGCCTCTTCGCCACCAGTGCGTACACCGGTTCGGTTCGCGAGATCCCTATCGTCCGGGAAAAAGTCGACGCCGTCCTGAACGGCGCAGGGTTCCCGCCGGACTCGCATTCGGGTAAGGACCTCCTGGGCATCCTGGAGACCTACCCCAGGGATGAACTCTTCCAGATCGAGGTCCCGGACCTCGCCGCCACCGCCATGGGTATCCAGAAGCTGCAGGAACGCCGGCGCACCCGGCTTTTCCTGCGCCCTGACATCTACGGCCGCTTTATGTCCGCGGTTGTCTACCTTCCCCGGGACCGTTACACCACCAATGTCCGGCTCCGCATTGAGCAGG
The DNA here is from genome assembly GCF_059091705.1 of Arthrobacter sp. Ha26. Classification (NCBI taxonomy): domain Bacteria; kingdom Bacillati; phylum Actinomycetota; class Actinomycetes; order Micrococcales; family Micrococcaceae; genus Arthrobacter; species Arthrobacter sp. Ha26. The sequence continues at coordinate 30,128 of NZ_JBNHGX010000001.1, read as the reverse complement.
AACTGCGCGAAACCTTCCAAGCCGTGTCCATCGACTATGAAGCGCGGATGACGGAGTCCGCCCTCGCCAGGCTCTTCTTCCGGATCCGGCTGCCCAAGGGTGCCGACGTCAGCCATGTCAACAGTGAGGAACTGGAGAAGCGGCTGGTGCTGGCCGCCCGCTCCTGGAGCGAAGGCATCGCCGAGGTCCTGCGCGAAGGCCGGGACGTTAGCGAGGCCAAGGAATTGGCAGCCATCTGGTCCGAAGCCTTCCCCGCAAGCTACCGGGTGGATTACGAAGTCGAGGACGCCCTTGAGGACATAGCCCGCTTCGAAAAATACGGGGCGGCCGCAGAGCGGACCGCGGGTGCAAAGCAGGAACGCCCCGGCGTCCACGTCTACCTCCCGGAAGGGGCGGGGGCAACGCTGGAGGAGGACGCCCGCGTCAAGCTCTACATGCTGGAGCCGAAGAGCCTGAGCCAGATCCTTCCCTTCTTCCACAACCTTGGCCTGGAGGTGCTCGACGAGCGCCCCTTCGAGATCGAGACTGCTGATCGCCGGGACTTTTTCCTGTACGACCTTGGCTTGAAGTACCCGGCGGGTGTCGATCCGATGGCCACGAACGAACTGCTGGCTGAATCCTTTGGTGCCGCAGTAACCGGGGCTGCAGAATCCGACGCCTTTGACAGGCTGGTCCTCCGGGAGGGGCTCCAGTGGCGCCAAATCACTGTGCTGCGTGCCTACGCCCGGTACATGCGCCAGATGGGCAACACCAACTCCTTCGGTTTTATGGCGGACACCCTGCTCGCGAACCCGGATGTCACCAGGGGCCTCAGCGCGCTTTTCGCCGCCCGCTTCGATCCTTCACTAAGCGAAGGCCAGCGGGTTGAAGCCCAGGCTTCCGTGCGTGAAGAACTGGCAGAGGCCATTGAAAAAGTGGCCACCCTGGATGCCGACCGGGTGCTGCGGACCTTCCTCAACCTGATCGAATCCACGCTCCGGACCAACTTCTACCAGTACAAGCCGCACCTGAGCTTCAAGCTGGATCCGGCGAAGATTAGGGGACTGCCCTTCCCGCGCCCCATGTTCGAGATCTGGGTCTACGCGCCCCGCGTCGAGGGCGTCCACCTTCGGTTCGGCAAGGTGGCCCGCGGCGGCCTGCGCTGGTCCGACCGGCGTGAGGATTTCCGCACCGAAGTCCTGGGCCTGGTGAAGGCGCAGACGGTAAAGAACGCCGTCATTGTCCCCACCGGCGCCAAGGGCGGTTTCTTCGCCAAGCAGCTCCCGGACCCCACCCTGGACCGGTCCGCCTGGATGGCTGAAGGCATCGAAAGCTACAAGACCTTTATCCGCGGACTGCTTGACCTCACGGACAACCTCCTGACGGAGGGCGACGGCGAGCGGCTCGTGCCGCCGTCGGACGTCGTACGGCACGACGGCGACGATTCCTACCTCGTGGTGGCGGCCGACAAGGGCACCGCAACCTTCTCCGACATCGCGAACGGGCTGGCCGCGGAATACGGGTTCTGGCTGGGGGATGCCTTCGCGTCCGGCGGCTCGGTGGGCTACGACCACAAGGCCATGGGTATCACGGCCCGGGGTGCGTGGGAATCAGTGAAGCGCCACTTCAGCGAGCTCGACCTCGACACCCAGACCCAGCCGTTCAGCGTGGTGGGCGTGGGGGACATGTCCGGCGACGTGTTCGGCAACGGCATGCTCCTTTCGCGCCACATCCGGCTGATCGCGGCGTTTGACCACCGCCACATCTTCCTCGACCCCAATCCGGACGGGGAGACCACGTTCGTGGAGCGGCAGCGGCTGTTCGAACTGCCGCGGTCTTCGTGGGACGACTACAACAAGTCCCTCATCAGCGAGGGCGGTGGTGTGTTCCCGCGGCAGGCGAAGTCGATTCCAGTGTCCGTTCAGGTGCGGGCGGCCCTCGGACTTCCCTCGGACACCACCGAACTCAGTCCGCCCGAACTCCTGCGCGCCATTCTGCTGGCCCCGGCCGACCTGCTCTACAACGGCGGCATCGGAACCTACGTCAAGGCGAGCACCGAGTCCAACGCGTCAGTGGGGGACAAGGCCAACGATGCGATCCGCGTTGACGGCAAGGACCTGCGCGTCAAGGTGGTGGGCGAAGGCGGTAACCTCGGCATGACGCAGCGCGGCCGTATTGAGGCAGCACTCCAGGGCGTCATCCTTAATACTGATGCGATCGATAACTCTGCCGGCGTTGACTGCTCGGACCACGAGGTGAACATCAAGATCTTCGTGGACCGTATGGTGGCTGCCGGGAAGCTGTCCGCGGAAGAGCGCCCCGGTTTCCTCGCCTCGATGACCGATGAGGTGGGCCGCCTGGTCCTTGAGGACAACATCGACCAGAACATCCTGCTGCTGAACGACCGTACCCGCGTGGCCGAGTGGAGCCCGAGCTACGAGCGGCTGATGGACTGGCTGGAGAAGAAGGCCGACCTGAACCGGGAACTGGAGGCGCTGCCTACCACGGCCGAGCTGCAGGAGCGGCTGCAGCAGGGCCAGGGGCTGACCTCGCCGGAGCTGTCAGTGCTGGCCGCCTACGCCAAGATCGAATTGGCGACGGCTCTGCGGGACAGCGACCTGGCTGATGACCCGTGGTTCAGGAAGACGCTGCGCGCCTACTTCCCGCAGCAGCTGCGGGAACGCTTCGATGCGGAGCTGGACACCCATCCCCTGCGGCGCGAAATCATCGCCACCGTGGTGGCCAACGACATGATCAACCTCGGGGGCATCACCTTCGCGTTCCGGACCATGGAGGAGACTTCAGCTTCCGAAGTTGCCGTAGCCAAGGCCTTCGTCGCCCTCCGCGAGGTTTACGAGCTCGATGCGATGGTCGAGGAGCTGAACAGCCTGCCGGCGTCGTTCCCCACTGAACACTGGAGCACCGTCCACCTGGATATCCGGCGGCTGCTTGACCGGGCTGTCCGGTGGTTGTTGGGCCAAGGCAGCGTCAGCCGGCCCATCGCCGAGGTCGTGGAAGAATTCAAGCCCCTCGTGGACCCGATGCGGGCCCGCCTGCTGGACTACCTGCGCGGCGACGACCGGGACAGGGTTGCCGGCTGGCTGGAAAAGGCTCGCGAGTGGGAGCTTCCTGAGCGGCTGGCGCTGCGGTGGGCGGAGCTCTTTGAGAGCTTTGTCCTGCTGGACATTGCGAAGATCGCCCGGGGCCGCAAGGATCCGGTGGAGGAGATCGCTGCTGTGTACTACACCGTGTTCAACCGCTTCCACGCGGATTCCCTCCTGGAACGGATCAGCAGCCTGCCGCGGCAGGACCGGTGGCAGGCGCTGGCCCGGGCAGCCTTGCGTGATGACCTGTACTCCACGGTGTCGGATATGACGACGGCGGTGCTGGACGCCACCGCTGCTGCCGACTCACCGGAGGCGCGGCTCAAGGATTGGGAAGCGCAGAACGCGGAGCAGTTGGGCCGGGCGAAGAGCATGTTCGATGAGGTCAACGCGCTCGAGGCCGACGATATGGCGTCACTGTCGGTAGCATTGAGGCTCTTGAGGTCAATCGTCCGACGCTAGCAGGTGCGGCGTCGCAAATGGAGGTGCAGTGGCAATCTTTACGGACCCCATCAGGGAACACGCTGATTTCGGGCCGGGCGATGCCGAATGGCTGCACCTCCTGGTGGGGGACTGGCAGATGGTTGCGGACCTGGCATTCGCCGACCTGGCACTCTGGTTCCCCCACCCGGACCACGGATATGTGGCACTGGCGCACGTCCGGCCATCCACCACCCATACGGTGTTCCATGGCGACTTCGTAGGGGACCCGATTCGCTCAGATCTCCAGCCGCTGGTGGACAAGGCCTGGAACAGCCGTTCCATCGAGCGGTCCAGCGAAACCAACTGGAGCAGCGACATGGCCCTTCGGGTGGAGGCCGTTCCCATGGTCCGCAATGGCCGCACGCTCGCCGTTGTCACCACCCACATGGACCTTTCGAGTTCCCGCATGCCCTCCAGGCTGGAGCTGACGTATCGGCAGTGCGCCTACGATTTGCTGCGAATGGGCACGCTGGGGTTGTGGCCGGACTTCGCCTCACCCACGGGTTCCCGCCGCGGCGCACCGCGTGTAGGGGATGGCCTGATTCGGTTGGATGCCGAGGGCATCGTGCAGTACGCGAGCCCCAACGGCGTGTCCGCTTTCCGCCGCCTCGGTGACGGGGAATCGCTGGAGGGCCGCTCGCTGGCCGAAGTTACGGCAAGCCTGCTGAAGGACCGGCGGATGGTGGACGAAACGCTTCCCCTGGTGGTGACCGGCCGGATGCCGTGGCGCAGTGAGATCGAGTCCCGCGGTGTGAGCCTGTCACTGCGGGCCATTCCGCTGCGCGATGAGCAGCAGCGCTTCGGCGCCCTGGTCCTGTGTCGCGACGTATCGGAACTCCGCCGCCGCGAGATGGAACTCGTGACCAAGGATGCGACCATCCGTGAGATCCACCACCGCGTCAAGAACAACCTGCAGACGGTTGCCGCACTGTTGCGCATGCAGTCCCGGCGGATGGTGAGCGACGAGGCGAAGCAGGGGCTGGAGCAGGCGATGCGCCGGGTGGCAACCATCGCGCTGGTTCATGAAACCCTCTCTCAGGGCCTGACGCAGAGTGTTGATTTTGACGAGCTTATCGGCCGGCAGTTCCGGCTTTCGGCGGAAGTAGCCTCCCCGTCGCAGCAGGTCCGGACGGAACGTTCGGGCATGTTTGGTGAGCTGCCAAGTGATTTCGCCACTCCGCTGGCTCTGGTGATCAACGAACTCGTCACCAACGCCGTGGAGCACGGCCTTGAGGGGCGGGCGGGAACAGTCTGGCTCCTGGCGGACCGCTCCGAAGGGGACGACGGCGAGGAGCTCACGGTAACCATTGCCGACGACGGTGTGGGCCTGCCTGACACCCCCCACGTCGAGGGCCTTGGCCTGCAGATTGTCCGCACGCTGGTGACCAGTGAGCTTGGGGGGAGCATTCAGTGGCTCCCGCGTGAGGGCGGTGGCACCGCCGTCCAGATCCGGCTTATCCTTCCAAGCAAGTAGCAGGAACAAGAAAAGGCCCTGGCGGCAACCTGTGTGGGTTGCGGCCAGGGCCTTTCTTGGTTCGTCAGCCAGCCGTTCGGGTTTTGAACGTCAGGAGGCCCGCCGGGCACGGGCTGCGCGGCGCTTCAGGGCGCGGCGCTCGTCTTCGCTCATGCCGCCCCATACGCCGGCGTCCTGGCCCGACTCGAGAGCCCACTGCAGGCACGTGTCCACTACCGGACACCGGCGGCAGACGCTTTTGGCTTCCTCGATCTGCAGGAGCGCCGGGCCTGTGTTTCCCACGGGGAAAAACAGTTCCGGGTCCTTTTCGAGGCACGCTGCGCGGTTACGCCAATCCATGCTGATCAGTTGCTCCATTTCTGGGAAGTGCCCTTTGTGAAATTATTCACTAGTAGCTACAAAGGAAAGGGGCCCGGCAGGGCCCCGTTGGTCATCTGAGTCAAGCCTGTCATGTTAACGCTGTGTAAACAAGGGGTAATAAGGCTTGAAATCCCCGGAACGCTGAGCGATACATCACAGTGGCGGTACTGGGCCTCACCACTGTCCGACTATGTCCGGTAGGGTGCCAGTGTGTCAAGAGCTCCGGAGAACCCGACAGACCCGCAGACGCCCCCAGCAGGGTCCGGGCCCGATGGGTCTTCGGACGGGGCCCGACCGGCCCGACCGCCCGCTGTACTTGTGGTGGCCGTGATCGTTTCAGCGGAGGCAAGTGCCCTGTTGGCTGCTGCCGCCTGGTACGGCTACCAGCTTGTTTCCGGAAGCCCGGTCCTTTCGTTCTGGGGCGCCCTCTTCACGCTTGGACTGCTGCTGGCATTCTCGGCCTGGTTGTACGCCGTTTCGCTGTTTCTCTACCGGGGTTACCGCTGGACCAGGGCGGCTGCGTTGGTGGCGCAACTGTTCGTCCTCACCATCGGCTTTCCTACACTGGGCGCCGGCCTTCCGCTGCCTGGGCTTGCGATGCTGGTACCGGCAGCCACGGCGATTGTGCTGTTGTTCCAGAACAAGGTCATCAGGTTCGCCTCGCGCACGGGGAGTGCGACACCGGCTCTCTGACCGGCTGGTCGCCGCGCCTTTACGGGTGCGGGGTCCAGGCACTGTCGGGTTCCGGGCGCCTGCGTTCGGTGTGGTTCCGGCCTGTCGTGGGTTTCTTCTATTGCTGGTTAATTTCAGCCCAGCCGACTTGGACCGTCCCTGCCACGCACTGGGAGATCAGCACGCCCCTGCCGGGCGGCGGGTGGGCCTCGATATCGCACCTGACTCCGAACAAGTCGGCATCCGACAATGAACGGGGGGCCAACAGCACTCCTGTGCCGGACGCGCGGGACTTCACGACCAAGGGCACGCGCTGCACGAGCAAGGGGTTGTAGCTGGCTGTGAGGATCACGCCGTAGCCCATCGCGTTCAATTCCGACAGGTGCTGCAGGGCCTCGGGGGAGATGAGGTCGGCATCGTCCACGAGTGCCATCGCCCCGCGTTGAATACGGCCCGCTGCTGCCTTGGCCAGAGTCTGCTGCCAGAAGCCACCGGGGTCTCTGTCGTCGTCGGATCGGAGCCATGGCCCTGCTGCCGGATTCATCAGGGGCAGTGCCCGCAGGAAGTTGGTTTTCCCGGAGCCAGGTCCGCCCAGGACTGTTAGCACGCCACCGTCCCGTACCTTGATAAGCGCCGGCCCGAGCTCGTCACCGCCTATCCCAACCAGCAAATGGTGCTCCCTGCTGCCGGACCGGCTGGAGTCTGCTGAGGTTCTGCGTGAACGGGGAGTGTTGAGGGAGTCAGCTGCGGCGCTTTGGGCTGTGGCCGAACTGATCCCGTTGGCTGGTATCAGCAAGGGGAGCGGCTCAACCCTGAAGGGCTGTTGTTTCGGGGCGTTCCGGGAAGGCTGGCTTGAGTCCGCTGAAGTTTGCGGTTCCGGGCTGCGGACCTGGCAAACTGCCGGTCCGCCGTTGGATACGGGACCGAACGCTACGGCGCGGCCCTTACCGTCAGCTGTTTCCGGCATGGGGGGCCACGCTATTCGGCTGTCAGGATTGGATCCGGCGGGGAAATAGAGCCGGTTGGGAAGTGCAGCAAACGCCCGCGAACTGACGAGTTCACGGTCACCCGCGATCAACACCACGATGCCTGCGCGGCTCCCGTCGCGGACAAGGTCCTGGATGACGTCTTCAGCCCAAGCCAAGGGGCCTGCCCGGAACGCGGAGATCCAGGATCCCCAGCCGGAGATGGCCAGTAGCAGAGGCACTTCGCCCGCCATTCCGCCCTGACTCAGCCTGCAAGCCATCTCCTGTTTCAGTCGCTCCAGCACGCGTACGGCACGCCTCAGCTCATGGGGGCCGACATGCGCGCCGATGAGTCCGGAGCCGGAAAAGCCACCTAAAGTGCCGCCTGCGTCCAGCAGGTAGCCGTGCGTTTCCACAGGATTGAGGAGCATCTCGCCGACTGCGAATTCAAGGGCCTCCACTGCACCGGAAACTGGACCTCCCACCAGGGCCAGGTGGCTGTGCTTGGCTGGCCTCCACGCCAGGGGCACCACTTTTTGCTGTTCCGGCAGGTCCATCAGGCCCAGTTCGATGGGCCATTCGCTGCTGCTGCCCGGCGACATTTGCGGGGTCTTTTTGACCGTGCCCCCAAGCTTCGTTGGCAGGGGAGCGGCCACTGGCAAGCGCGGTGCCCGCCCATTCTGCCCGTGCCACAGATCCTGCACCATCGACACCAGAGGGTGGGCAGCCTCGGTCGGTGTTTGCTGTCCGGCCGGTTGCTGGTCCCCGCTCTCTCCATCTCCGGCGTCGTTGCCAACACGGGACAGGCAGTCAATGGCGAGTTGCACCCTGATGGTCTGCGCGTGACCCGAGCCGGCCGGAGCCGTACCTATTGATGCTGTCTGAAATTCCTGCGGAGCTTCCGTTCCACGGGCCAGGAAGGCCCTGCCAGGAGTGCCGACGCCTATTCCGGCTGCATCCCTGGTGTTGATGATGTCGCAGGACTCCATGTCGGATTGGACCCTGAGGGCAATGCTGGACGTGACATTGGCTCTGATGTCCGCGGTGACGGCTCCTTGGGGCCGTTGAGTCGCCATAACGAGGTGGATCCCCAGCGAGCGGCCGATCGCTGCAATCCGCATCAATTCCCGAAGTGCCTCCGGTGCATCATCAACGAGCATCCTGAATTCATCGATGACGATGACGAGATGGGGGAGTGGAAGGCTGCGGCACGCCTCAACGGTGTTGTAGGCGTCGAGATCCGGTACCCGTGCGGCTGCCAAGGCTTCCTCGCGCAGCCTGATCTCGGCCCTGAGTGAGGCCAGGGTGCGTTCGAGCTGGTAGGTGGACAGGTCCGTGAGCAACCCGACGCAATGGACCAGTTCCGTCAACGGTCCGAGCCCGGAGCCGCCCTTGAAATCCACAAAAAGGAAGTTCACCCGGTTCGGCGGATGGGTGAGGGCCAAAGCGAGGGTGAGGGTGCGGAGCAATTCGGACTTGCCTGAGCCCGTGGTGCCCGCCACGAGCAGATGGGGGCCGTCTGCCTGAAGGTCTAGGCTGCGGGTCCCGGTAGCGCTGATTCCCAAGGGAACGGTTAGGCCATGGCTGCGGGCGCTCGCCTGCCATCGCGCAGCAACACTGTCCGGGGAGAGCGGCAGTACGTCCTGGAGTGAGCAGGAACCGGGGACATTCGCGAGTACGTTGCCAAGCAACTCCGGTTGTTGGGCAAGGCTTCGGCAGAAATTAGTGAAGACCGATTCCGGGGCCAGGTCCGGCACGAAGACAATATCCCCTGTGGGGCACCGAAACCTGGACGTCCGTTCGGAGAGCCGCACTTCGCAGTGGCCGTCACTTCCGCTGCCAGCCGACGCGAACTGAAGGACCTGCCAACCGAGCCCTTCGGCCATTGCCGCCGTGACGTCGTCGTCCTCACTTGATGATGTGCCCAGGAGCAGGAGGACGCCGTGGTGACGGCTGTCTCCGAAGCCCTCCCGCAGGAGCCGGTGCGCTTCGTTGCGGGATGCCGTGAGAGTGGTGCCCGGGAGGTACCGTGCGCCCAGGGGAAGGCGCTCCGCCTCACCCACGATGAGCATGCGGGTATCGCGGGCCCTGGGGTAGCCCGCCAGCTGCATCACGAGGGAACGGACCAAGCCGTCAGTCACGCCCTGCGGTCCGCGGAAATTGGTCTTGGGGATTCCTGGATCCAAAGCCACGGGGACTGTGCCCGCGGACGGAATGCTGACGGACGCGTTGGCCGGCTCAATCTTCACGTTCGCCGATTGTGGGGCCTGGCCCAGCCGCAGCCAAACTCCGCTCCCGTCAGGGGCACTATCGGGAGCATGATATGGCGGGCCGGTCTGCTGTTGGCTGCCTTGTCGGGCGGCCAGCACCAGGCGCGCCAACGACGGTCCGGCCCGCCGTCGTCGTTCCCTGTCTTCATCCACGGCGGCCGCAACAGCTCTGGCAAGGTAGCGGCGTTGGCGGCGGCCCGTGGCGAGGGGTACCAGGACGGATACCGCCGAGACCGCCGAAAAGGCGAGGAACATCCACATGCCCGTGAGCACGGCAAGCCCCACACCGATCAACAGTGGAAGAGCCGCCGTCAGGAACAGCATGGCCCGGTTTCCTGGCTCCGCGCGACCAGCGACGGTTAGGGGCAGTTGCGTTGAGGTACCGGCACCGGCAAGAGCTCCTGGCGGTGGGTCCATCAGAACCAACGACATTGTTGTGTTCCCGCAGCGGATGACGGAGTCCGTTGAGATGACGGCGTTTCGGACCCTCTGGCCGTCGACGTGGATGCCGTTCGCGCTGTCCAGATCGATGATCATGATGTCTGTTTCAGTGACCTCAATGCGTGCGTGTTCCCTGGAGAGCTCCGGATCGGGGATCGCAATTCGGGTCCCGCTCCTGCCCAGGGTGTATGAACCTCGGCGCAGAGGCACCAGCGTGCCGGCGCCGACGCCACTGTGGACAGCAAGGGCAAGGCGGGCATCGTCAGTGGGCGCCCGCCGTCGTAGTTTTCGCGCTCGCTGATGCGGGTCCCCATCCACGAGGACGGCCCCGTTAACCAGGGGCACAGTCCCCACAGTGAGGGAACGCAGATCTTTGCCGCCGATTGAGACGGGTCCGGTGCCGAAGCGGCGAATCAGTTGCGTTTGAATGTCGGCGCCAGCGGTGCCTTCGGGAGCCAGGATAGTGAGTTCCAGAGGTGCGTCCTGCTGCCCGGCCCCTGGGCTGCGGACGAGAGTGCAATGCAATTTCATCGGTACAGATCCTTACGCCTTTGACCCCACGGTAGCCAGCAGGAGCGGGCGGGGCTCGGACGAATTTCTGTATGTGGACAATCTCCGTCGGGGCTTGATTCGGATCGCTGATGTTCGTGTGGATCCACCGTGCCAGTGCTCGTGATTCGACGTGGGCGGTGGTGCCTCGGGTAGGCTAGAGCAGCAGACAATGCGCACCATTGCGCTGCCCGCATTCAAACCAGGAGATTTTGTGACCGCTGACCTTGTCATCGTAGGGTCCGGCTTTTTTGGCCTGACAATCGCAGAACAGGCCGCTACTGAGCTCGGCTTGAAGGTGGTTGTCCTCGACCGCCGCCACCACATCGGCGGCAATGCCTACAGCGAAAAGGAAGAGCAGACCGGTATTGAGATCCACCGGTACGGCGCCCACCTTTTCCACACATCCAATGAACGGGTGTGGGAGTACGTCAACAGGTTCACCACCTTCACCAACTATGTGCACAAGGTCTACGGGGTGCACAAGGGCGAGGTCTACTCCCTGCCGATCAACCTGGCGACCATCAACCAGTTCTTCCGGGCCAATCTCACGCCAGGGCAGGCGAGGGACCTCATCCAGGAGCAGGCCGGCGAGCTCGCAGGAACCGATCCCCAAAACCTTAACGACAAGGGCATTCAGCTGATCGGCCGCCCCCTGTACGAGGCCTTCATTAAGCACTACACCGGCAAGCAGTGGCAGACGGATCCCAAGGACCTGCCAGCCGGCATCATCTCGCGGTTGCCCGTGCGCTACAACTACGACAACCGGTACTTCAATGACAAGTACGAGGGCCTCCCCACCAACGGCTACACGGCTTGGATTGAAAAGATGGCTGAGCATCCCAACATCGAGGTGCGGCTGAACACGGACTTCTTCGACGAGTCGCATGAATACAGCAAAAACAAAGTTGTCGGGAATATACCCGTCGTCTACACGGGGCCCGTCGACCGCTACTTCGAGTATGCCGAAGGTGACTTGTCCTGGCGCACCATTGACTTCGAAGAAGAGGTTCTGGAGGTCGGTGACTTCCAGGGCACGTCTGTGGTGAACTACAACGACGCCGACATCCCCTACACCCGCGTGATCGAGCCACGGCACTTTCACCCCGAGCGTGACTACCAGACCGAGAAGACGGTCATCATGCGCGAGTTCTCCCGGTTCGCCGAGAAGGGCGACGAGCCCTACTACCCGGTCAACACTTCAGCAGACCGGGAACGCCTGCTCAAGTACCGCGACCTCGCCGCCGCTGAAAAAGACGTCCTGTTCGGCGGGCGCCTGGGCACCTACAAATACCTGGACATGCACATGGCCATCGGGGCCGCGCTGAGCATGTTCGACAACAAGATCCGGCCACACTATCAAAGCGGCGTAAAGCTGGAAAGTGGAGGCGTGGACGCATGAGCGCCGCAACCTTAACGCCGCCTGACAAGGGTGGCGGACTCATTGATGTTCTGCGGCATCGCGAACTTTTACAGCTGATTGTCCGTAAAGAGCTAAAGGTTCGTTATCGGAGCTCTGTACTTGGGCTGCTGTGGAGCTACGTCAAACCTGCTGTTCAGTTTGTGGTTTTCTACTTTGCCCTCGGGGTCTTCTTGGGACTGAATAAACAGCCTAATTTCGTGATTTACATGTTTTCGGGAATAATCCTCGTGAACTTTTTTTCTGAAGCCTTTGGGCAAGCCACGCGGTCGATAGTTGCCAACGGTGCTTTGGTCAAGAAGATCTTCCTGCCCCGGGAACTCTTCCCAGTAGCGTCCGTGTGGGTGGCGGTAGTGCACTTCCTTCCTCAGCTGTTGATTCTCTTGGTGGCCTGCCTGTTCTTCGGTTGGGCTCCGTCGTTAGTTCAGCTGCTGGGCGCGGTCGGAGCATTTGTAATCGTGACAGCTCTCGGTCTTGGGCTGGGCCTTCTGTTTGCTGCTGCAAACGTGATGTTTCGTGACTCGGAGAACATTGTCGACCTCATGTTGATGATGGCGACATGGTTGTCCCCAGTTCTTTATGCCTGGTATTTAGTAAGGGACAGCTTGGGCGAGACGTTTTACTTTTTCTATCAGCTGAATCCCATGACTATTGCAGTCGAATTATTCCACGCCGCTTTTTGGTTCCCCACCGCTGCCGTGCAGAAAGCCCCTGAAAGCGCTCCGCTTCCCGAGCACCTCATTTCCTTGTGGCTCCCCGTCGGATTGGTTATTTCAGTGTTTTTCTTGATTTTGGGCCAAACTGTATTTCGTCGCCTTGAGGGCAGATTTGCGCAGGAGCTGTAGTGGGAAATGAAGCAATCGTCGTCGAGAACGTCTCCAAGCGATTCAACCTTCGTCATACCCGTTCCTTAAAGGAAACGGTCGTATGGCTCTTCAAAGGGCGTAGAGGGGATTTGTCCTCTACGTTCATGGCACTGGATGGCGTCGACCTCACAGTGAATGCTGGAGAATCGGTTGCATTGCTCGGTTACAACGGCTCTGGGAAATCCACTTTGCTGAAGCTGATATCGGGTGTGATGGGTTCGGACACCGGGCGGGTAAGGACCCGAGGCAAAGTTGCGGGACTCATCGAAGTGGGTGCCGGATTCCACCCCGACCTCACGGGGCGCGAAAACGTGTACCTCAACGGTGTGATCCTCGGTATGACGGAACAAGAAACGACCGATCGATTTGACGAGATAGTTGAATTCTCCGAGATCGGCAAATTCATCGATACCGAAGTCAAATTCTATTCCTCCGGGATGTTCCTGCGGCTGGCATTTTCCGTGGCCGTCCATACAAGGCCGGATGTTTTTCTCATCGATGAGATTCTCTCGGTTGGCGACGAACCTTTCCAGAAGAAGTGCCTCGCCCGTGTGCAGGAACTGCGCTCGTCCGGTACGACGCTTGTGGTTGTCAGCCATGACCTGGATATGGTCAGCAGAGTGTGTGACCGGGGCGTGGTCTTGCGCCATGGCCAGAAGGTCGCAGATGGTCCGATCGCTGAAGCCGTCCGGCTGTTGCGGGAGAACTAGTGGTAGCTGTAACGATCGATTTGGTGATACCGGAAGGACCCATGACACGAGCACGAATGCTTTTCGACATTATCGACGGCGGTGAAAGCGGCCTGGCCGGGGGCGAGGGGCGCCTCAGCCAACGTGAGATTGGATTGCTTACAGGCGCTCTAAACTACCACTCCCTGGTCCATCCCGGCAGGGAATTCAAAGTTGTGGTGCTTCGCTCCCCTCAGGGGGAGTATCCAAGGCTGACCGACCAGTCCTGCCACCGCTTGGAATGGAAAGCCGACCGTGTTGCGGTCTGCTCCCTGACAGTACGGAGCCATCGCACAGGTGACGCCTCCCAGGAGCCTGTCTTTATGCCGCTCGTCATTGATGTGGGAGGTGAAGGTGCGGAAGGTGGGACGAGCTACTATGACCGGGCGGGCCTCAAGGGCAAAATTTTCAAGCGTGTCCGGTTCGGGGCCCCCATAGTTTTTGACGCTTTGCGGCAGGGCCTCACCGATGTCTACGAAAAACGCGTTGTACCGAGGCGTCCTTTCCAGCGAATGGCGGCCCCCCAATTCTCGTCCTCGGTAGCGGAAGTACGGCACACCAAAGGGACGCCGGCGATACTTTTCGGCCTGCACTGGCTGGAAATGGGTGGCGCCGAGCGATGGGCGCTTGAGTCCATTGCAGTCGCCAAAGAGGCTGGATTTCTGCCCATCGTGCTGACCGACAAAGACTCAGCTCACCCATGGATAGACCGGCCTGAGCTGGACGGTGCACTAGTACTACCTATGAGTTTTCCGTTGCCCCAGGGTGAAGAAGCGGATTTGCTCCTCGCCCTTCTTTCAGAGTTTTCAGTTCGAGGCATCCATGTTCACCACAACAACTGGTTGTACCATCGCTTGCCGTGGTTGAAGGCCTTCGATTCTTCGATTCCCATTGTCGACACCCTCCACATTCTCGAGTGGCGCACTGGCGGCTTTGTGGAAGTTTCCGTGAAGCTTTCGAACGTGATCGACATCCACCACGTAATTTCGCCGCAGTTGCGGGACTACCTCGCTCTACTGCGGGACGTGCCAAAAACCCGCGTGGCCTTGGCACCACTGTACGGCCTGTCCGATGACTTCGCGCCAGCTGCAGCCTCCCCGTCCATTGACTCCGGCCGACCTTTCACAATCGCCTTCGTCGGTCGGCTGAGCCAGCAGAAGCGGCCATATTTGTTCCTGCGTTACGCTAAAGCACTTAAGAAGAAGGCCACGCGCGAGGTCAAGTTCATTGTTCACGGTGACGGCGCCCTCTTGGAGGAGACAGAGAAGCTGGTTGCCCACTACGGCCTGTCCGGAAGCGTGGAACTCCGCCGTCCACCGCAGCCGGTCAGTGACACGCTTTCCCAGGCTGACCTCTTGGTTGTTTCCTCCGATAACGAGGGACTCACCCTGACTACATTTGAGGCTACGGCGATGAATGTTGCCGTAGTGTCCACGGATGTCGGGTCGCAGGCCTCTCTCGTCGCGGGCCGCGCCCTACTTCCCCGTCAGCCATTCGCCTTCGTCAGCGAAGCCGTGAAGCTGACACAGGAGGTGATGTCCTCAGAATCCCTCCGGATGGACATCATCGCCGAGCAGCAGGGAAAGATCAAAGCCTTAAAAGAGCTTCCTGACGCACGTGGGTGGACAAAGGCACTTTATGAAGGATGGAAAGCATGACCGACAAAGTTGCCGCCGTGGTTGTTACTTACAACAGGGTCGACAAGCTCGGCCGGGTCCTGGACTCGATACTGGCGCAGTCGCGACGTGTGGACATGCTGGTTGTCATCGATAACGCCAGCACGGATACAACCCCGAATCTCTTAGCGGCTTATGAGGATGATCCCCGCGTTGAGATTGTCCGCCTGGAAAGGAACACGGGGGGTGCCGGTGGGTTCGCGGCTGGCATGGAGAGGGCCTACGAGCGCGGAGCCGACTGGGTCTGGATCATGGATGACGACTGTTATACGGAGCCGGACGCTCTTGGGACGTTGTTAACTGGTCACGCGGCTGCCGAAACGGAGCTGGGACGCCCCGTCCCCTATAGTTGCTCGCTGGTTCGCTTTACCGATGGGACCATCTGTGAGATGAACAATCCGGGAACTGCTTGGGATTGGGGCCGCTTGATTGCCAAGGGCCAAAATACGGTTGTCATCACCAACTGTTCCTTCGTATCCGTCTTAATTCCCCGGCGATCGATTGCCAGATTTGGCCTGCCTTTGGTGGAGTATTTCATTTGGTTCGATGACATGGAGTACACGCTGCGCATCAGTGCTGAAGGTCCCGGGGTCCAGGTTCTGGACAGCGTGGTTACTCACGACATGCCCGACAACCGGGGAGTGAATTTCGGGGACCTCAACGCCAGCAATGCCTGGAAATTCTTCTACGGCGCCCGTAACGAGTCTTCCTACCGCTGGCACCACGACAACAAGCTGGACTGGCTTCGCTTCGTCGTGAGCACCTACGTCTGGATGCGGCGGGGACGGGTGGGCCGACGCCTCCAGCTGGCTGTGGCCGGAAAAATCCTCGAAGGCGTGAAGTTCAACCCATCACCAAAACAAGTGAGAAGCGTCGCCTAAGTTAGGGTCCTGCGCGGCAGCCGCGCTTTCCCTCGCGGAAAGTGCGGCTGTTCTGTATGCCAACAGATTTCACGACACCGGGTAGAGCAGCAGTGCCTCGGCTCGTTTTCGTGCTGTGAGGTCCAGGGCCGTAGTCCGGAAGTGAAGGCTGCCCGTTGGCTCCGGCAGCTTACTGTTTGATCCGGCATACGAGTAAGTCCATCCAGTGCCTAGATCGAGAAGCGATTGATGCTTAACGTCGTAGTAGCCATTTCGAATTCCGATGGCGACACCAGACGCTCCGGCAGCGGCTGCCACCAAGTGCGGATGAAAGCGCGTTGTGTACCACCGTTGGCCCGTTCGAACCGGCAAACCGTGCTTCCAGACCTCAAGAAACGGGACGAAGTTCTGTTCAGGAATCAGGTCTTTCAACTCCTCAAACATGCGACGGTCAGACCCCGGGATGGCCTCAACGTAGCCCACCGTTAGCCCACTCGCTAAAGCTTGGTGGATAACTCCCCGCAGCCGGCTCCCCAGCAGATGAAAATCGGCCTCGTCCGTCATGTCGCTCTGGATGCACAGCATTACGTCTTTGGCTGAGTGGGATGCCTTACGGGTGCGGCTGCGCTTCAGTTCAGTGGGCAAGCCCAGGAAAACGTCATCCAACCCAAGATCGAGACCGATTTCCTCCGCGCTGCCCCCATCGCGAACGCTGACACTGGCGAAGCTGTTGAACGCCTCCTTTAGCTGAATGCGGTTGTCCGGCATAGGGAGGAGCCCAAGCCCGGTGCCGAACAGCCGCGCGCCGTTCAAGTTACGTGCTGCAAGTAGACCCGAGACCAATCCAACGTGATCCGGCCAGACTCCGTTGACGTAGCCTCCACCAAGGAGGTGCAAGGACGTTGCGGCTCCGAGAGCTGCCAGCCCGACTTCGGACACCGGACGTCCACCGTGGTCGACCAGATTCTTAACATATTTCCACACACCTGCAGCCGACTGGTCTGGGGCCTCCATGCAGGAGCGCCAGAGCGTGTCAGTGGATCTAAGCTTGGGGTGGATGCCACAAAATAGGGAGGTGGCCGTACCGGGTTCAGGGGTATCCAGCCAAACAGTTGCCTCCGGCCGAACTGAAGCCAGAAACGTTAGCCATGAAGCGACGATTAGTTCATCACCATAGTTGGGGTTTCCACCGGATGCCACAAGGTAGAGGTTTTCACTCATCGGTTCAGGTTAGCATCGCAAGTTTTGTCACGTACTGGTGCCTGATGAATTGATCGCTGCCTCTTCACATTCTCAACCTCGCTTGCCGAATTGCCGTGGAGCTTGCCCTGTTTGCAGGTTGAACTAGTCAGCAACCGGTAATTTTAAGTAGCTTTGCCGAACCTTGAGCGTCCACTAGGCTCAAAGTAGAACCGCGGTCAGCTCGCAACCCCTCAAATTCTTGGCTTTCGGTAGAGTCCAAAAACACTTTGTCTCCAAAGTCCAATACATATTGAACGTTCAGATTTTTTGCGGCAGCACAAGAAGCCGATCCCGGGAAGCCGACATTGATACCTTGGTTGATCGCGTGTACGTCCGCGCTAAGTTCGGTGATTAGGTGGTGAAGGGTAACATGAGTACCGGATACGGCGTACGCCAGCGCACCGCCGTTCCACGGATTAACTGCTACTACGGAATCCTTCGGTACCTCCTGAGGAAGCCGACGCAGCAGATCGTACTCGTCCGAAGACAATAGCTGACTGTCCGGTCCCTCGGTGTAGGCTTCGGAGGCGCTGCGCAGTGCCGGCGGGACGCCTCCATATTTGATTCCCAGTAAGACCGCACTCACGAGAAAAACCGAAGAAAGTAGGTAAACACCAGTCGCTAAACGCTCACGTCTCCGAATTGGGTTGATGGATACGTGCTGTGCGAGGGTTCTGGCCGTGCGTGCTAGACCATCGGCACCTATGGCCGCTATGAGCACCCCGATCAAAGGCAACAGCGCTGCGAGCCTATAGCTGTCGTTATACCAGCCACCTGTGAACCAAGAACGAATTGCACCGGTGGGGGCCGAGGCGGCTACCACGAAAAGCGCTGTCCCCACAACGTATGAACCAGCAACCCATCGCACCTTTGGGGTCTGCAGCGCTACTGCCAGTCCAACCAGGATCAGCAGAGTCATTATCCACGCTGGCAATCTGCCCATTGGGCCATTGATGAGCGACTCTCCCAAGGCAGCTCCCGTGGGTTGAATCGGTGGCCAGCCGCCCGTAGTGTCGTTTGGTCTGAGGAAGTTCCACAGCGTCAGGAAAACAACTCCTGCAGCTGCCAATAACCCCCAATGCTTGAGGACCGATGCCGCCTTCGTAGGATGAGACATCAGACGCTGCAGCCCTGCCGCCCATTGCGAAATCAGGAGTGGTAGGACAATGACGAGCAGGGAAACGAGTCCGTTGGGCTGGGAAAACATAAGAGCAATCGGGATCGCGCCAACGCGGAACGCTGCATGGAACCATTCCATGGGTTTTAAGGCGCGCCTAACAGCTAAAGGGAATAATACTCCCAACGCCACCGGTACCAAGCTGTAGGATAAGATATTTGGATATAGAGGGCCAAAATCAAGTAGGGCTAACGGGAATGCCGCGAAACTAGCTGCACCCGCTCCTGCCACTAACTGGTGAGCTAAGCCAGGACCGAGAATTGTTCGCGCCAAAAAGACGCAACCAACTGGCCAAATGAGTCCTCCGATGACTAGGTTCAGCACGTTCGCTGCCGCTGGAACAGAGATAGATGAAAGCTGAACTACTAGGGCGCCGATGCTGTGCCATACTGCGGGGTACAGCGCAACAGGTCCATCCACACCACTCATACGGTTCAGCGTTAATGAAGAAGCGTTTTGAGTATCAAGTATCCACCGTATCCCATTTAGGTGAAAGACATTATCAAAGCGCTGTGCGATGCTCTCGGGAAAAACAAACGCGCGGATGAGAATGGCGCTTTGTACTGAAACCCCGAGGATAATTCCTAATACCGTTCCGATATTGGGACGCCAGGAATCGGGTTTTGCAAAAAGAGAGACGCCCGGATTGAACTTTCGGGCGAGAAACCAAAAACAGGCAGCCAAAAAAAGGGAAAATACGGCAAGCGTGCCGATGTTCCAAGGGAGGCTCAGCGCCCCCGCAGCCATGCCCGAAACTCCCACTAAAGCGGCCGTCATAAGAGGGGCGGCTGCCCAGCGTACGCTACCAGTTTGTCCGAGGGCGGAAAGCATTAGAGCCCCCGGCAGGAACATCACTAGAATGCAGACAGAGATGGCTGGCAGGACCGAAAACCAAGTCATCAGTTTCAATTCTTTCTTGTTCGGGCTGTGGGTTTGGTCCCATTTGCTCTCCGTGTGTTCTGTGACGCACGCACGGAGAGCAAACAAGAAGCGCAACCTCGTGTCAAATTAGTATCAACACACAGAGGCGAGAGAACCTTCTGTCGAGAAGCTAACAGCAAATACAAACCATTAGGCTCGCCGCGGACGTCGAAACAAAGGACACAAGATTCTTTTTCCAAAGCTTTTACCGGTCACGCCTGGATCAATCGGACCTATGGCTGCAAGCTCTTGGTACAAGCTGCTTCCACCCTGACTCATGTTCCAGTAAACGCGTATATTTCGTGCGAGCGGCGAGGTCGCTATTTGAGCGATGGGTCATCTACAGCACGTTCGGGTAAGCCCTTTGTGGACATCACACGCATTTTTCGCCGTGCCGGCTCTTCGATATATCGCCAGAGCATATACCCAAGTGCTGCGACAACGAATGGAATAAGTGTGAAGACAACCCGAGCGCCCATAGATCCAGTCCCCAGGATTCCAGGAAACCGGCCCTGCATAAACCAGACAACTTCGATAATGGGCATATGGACCAGGTAGACGCTGTATGAGGCCATTCCGCCTATGACAAAGAAGCGACTTCCCAACGCCTTAGCAACATGCCTATCCGCCATGCCTAGCACCCCTACGAATACCACTAGCAGGGGAATTATTAGGCCGCTAAATCGCGAGAACGCGGGAAGGGTAAAAAGGTAGCAGCCCAGGATGACCAGTACCAGAATAAAAGGAACTGCGTAGCTGGCAAGCCTGCGATTTCGTATGGTTCGTGGAATGCGCTCAAGGACGTAGAAGGTTACTGCACCGGCGACGAAGGCACATAAAAGTCGCAGTACCCACATCCATGGAGCGTAAAGACCCAGCGCAAACGAAAAGAAAACAACGGGCAAGAGTGCGACAGCAGCCGAGGCAATCAACGCTCTGGTGCTGAGGGCTAGATTCAGCCGAAACAACAGAAGCGCGATGACCGGGAACAGCATATATACGAAAGCTTCGGCAGAAACCGACCACGCGGCGCCGTTCCAAGTCAATCGCTCGAAGTCTGGCTCCGTCCACTGAACCACCAAAGTCAGCTGACGCAAAAAGCTACCGATGCTGTAGTCCCGCACGGCTACAGGGTCCGCAGCGTGGCGCACAATCAGCAAGCCATGCCATATTGCGGCAAAAGCCAGCATAAATGCGTAGGCGGGCCAGACTCGCGCCAACCGTGCCCACCAGAACCTGAGCGCTGACGATCTGTCGAATTGCAAGCCCATCCGCTCGCCGTAGTTCAACGCCAAGACATAGCCGCTCAACGCGAAAAAGAGATCCACTCCGAGTTCGCCGTGGGCTAAGACTGGCCCTACTAGCTTGTCCAGCCAAGGGAATTCACTTGCTATGTTCCCACGGATATGGAAGAGGACGACCCAAAGAGCGGCCAAAGCACGCACGCCGGTTAGGGCATGGACCTGGCTAACCTTGCGTTCGGTGTTAGCGCCCGTAGGGGCTGAATGTAGGTCGGCGACTGGCACCGCTGGTGCGGTCATTGGTTTCCTCCGGGTACAACCTGACAACCCGCTGCGGAACCACCGGGCACTTCTTCGAGGATACCGGACTATGCGATTTGCAACGGCCTCGACCACTCTAGGCGTGCTCCGTTGGTGCCACTTTCTATGTAGGAAAACAGTGCCGCTTCCGGCGGTCCTGATGCTCGCCCATGGATGGATTGCTTGCTGCACACCCGATACTGACCGAGGACGGTTTTTAAGACCGTACAGTCGCAGCATCACGATGGACCATGAGAGTCTTGTTGAATAGGTCTCGATCTCGGTCGGCTGCGACTCGAAGTGGTTTATGACTGCTACGGAGCAGCCGCACGAATGAGCCCCGTCTCGGAACATTGGGAGCGAACTTGGTTGACGCGTTGGAATAACGGTTCGAAACAACCTCCAAAGAGAGCGCCAGATGCCATGCGCAGTGAGTGCCTTCTTCCGTTGAAGCACATTCGTGTAAACTAAGTAGGCCCAAGTTGTCGGTAGATTTATCGCTATCAAGGGGTTGTTCCCGGCATGTTCAGCCTCAGACGCTGTTACCTCTTCGCAGAATCTGGGGTCGACGGGCGGCCTGAACACAGCACCCCCTCGGGCAACATCATCGCCAGATGTATCCCCTGTACAAGGGTTGCGCACAACTTAAGTGGTCCACGAGCGGAAGAATTGATCCAGGATCCGGGGGAGTCGGGATCGGACCGGTGGTTCTCCCGTGGCAGGCCAGTCTAAGGATGGACCGCTGTCGAGCCGTGTCAGAGAGGACGCTGGTGGAGTTACTCGCTGCGACAGGGGAAAGCCGGAGGGGCGATGGGCCCGAAGGCTCCCTGCAACGCCATTTGAATCAAAGTATTCGGGATAGCACGACTCGGGCGGACTTAGGCGCCACAGACATGAAATACTTGGAGCAAGGTTTACCGATGACAGAAGTGAATACGTATGAATACCTCTAACAGAAGCGATGCGTTGGTAATAACTCCCGCTTGGAATGAATCTGCGTCGGTAGGTGACACCGTTCGCGAAATCGTAAAATGGAATCCCGGGTTGGATATTCTTGTGATCGATGATGGATCTCAGGATCAAACTGCTCTGGAAGCAAGATTGGCAGGGGCGCAGGTACTCATTCTTCCGTTTAACCTCGGGGTGGGTGGTGCGATGCGGGCTGGCTTCAAATTTGCGGTCGCGCATAGATATAGCTCCGTGATCCAAGTCGATGCTGACGGTCAACATGATCCGCGAGATATCGGTCGAGTTTTGGCGGGGCTACGGCAGGCTGATATATCCATCGGGGCTCGCTTCGCAGATAAGGGCGATTATGAGGTACGCGGCCCACGAAAGTGGGCGATGAGGTTTCTAGCAGCCACGATATCTAGGCTGGCTCGCGTTCGGCTGACTGACGTGACTTCGGGGTTCAGAGCGGCTAACGCAAGAGCTATGGCGCAATACCTTGACCATTATCCAGCCGAATATCTTGGAGACACCATAGATTCACTTGTGGTGGCGCTGAGGTCGGGTTGCACCGTAACGCAGGTGCCGGTGGAAATGCGCAAGCGCCAGGGAGGGGTACCCAGTCACGATCCTTTCAAAGCCGCAGTTTACCTCGCCAGATCCTTTCTAGCATTGCTCTTTGCACTTATGCGGCGGAAGTCCGCGTCAGCTAAGAACCAGGAGTCGTACAAGTGAACACCGTATCAGCGTTCATTGTGGCACTCATTTTTGTCACCGCAGTGGTTGAACTATCGAGACGGAAGCACCTAAGAGAAAAGTTCGCCGTACTTTGGCTCATAATCGGAGCTGCCATTCTCCTTTTGGCCGGCTTCCCTCAACTGCTGGAACTAGCAAGCCGTCTCCTTGGTGTCCAAGTTCCTGCGAATCTATTATTCACGCTATCGATTCTCTTACTAATGGGCGTCTGCCTCCACTTGTCCCTGGCGGTTACGAAAGCTGAAGATCAAACGCGCGTGCTCGCGGAAGAAGTAGCGTTACTTCGCTTCCGAGTTGAGTCTTTGTCTCGGGAGAGCGGCGAGATCCCTGGTCATGTATCGCCAGTGTTCCGTGAAAACCAGGAAGAGGCTTGATTGAAGACCAAAGCATATAATAAAGGTAAAAAAATGTCCGCACTCGCGGTACCAGGCGGTCGGCATCACGTTGCGTTTGTTGTGAATAATTTCCCGCCTAAGGTTGGCGGTCTAGAATCACATGTCTCGCACCTAGCGGTGAGCCTGAAAGAATTGGGGCTGGGTGTCACTGTTCTGACGTTGGATAATGATATTCCTTCGGGTCTTTATCACGGCGTTGATGTGGTGAGATACTCAGGCAGCGCGATGATCGGCGGCGTCTTGTCGATTCCTCTGCCTGGCACTTCGAGGAAACTGCGACGGGAATTACAGCAACGTGGGGTAACCAGCGTATCGACCCATACAAGGTTTTTCCCCATGTCGTTTCTTGGAGTCCGGGTGGGCCGAAAGCTCGGCCTTCCCGTCATCCATACTGAACACGGGTCAGATCATGTTCGGGGTGTCCCAAAAGCGATCGCATATGCCAGTCGTGTGGTTGATCGGACATTGGGAAGATACATTCTTCGTCACGCATCAAAAGTCCTGGCGATTTCATCTGCAGCTCAGCAATTCGTGGACTCTCTTGCTCAGGTCAAAAGCACCGTGTTCTTCAATGCCATTGATACCGCTGTATTCAAAGTCCAGGGCTATGCTACAGCACCCCAATCTGAGAAAATAGTCTTTCTCGGGCGTCTCGTCGATGGCAAAGGGTGGCAGATATGTCTGTCCGTGGCGGAAGCTCTTACGGAAGAGTTTCCGGACCTTGAGGTTCACTTCATTGGGGACGGTGCACAACGTCCGTTGCTTGAGATTGCTGCTAAATCTTCGTCAATCAAAGATCGAGTAAAGATCCATGGATACTTGCAGAAACATGAGATTCAGCCGATATTGGCTAATGCGGTCTTGTTGAATCCCACCGTTCTGGCCGAAGGCTTTCAGACCACGCTTTTGGAGGCCGTTACTTCAGGCGCCGCGGTCATAAGCACGCCTGTTGCCGCTGCACTTTATCTGGCTGAAGAGGGGGCTCCAGTTACTATCGTGATGGACTCTTCCCCTGCGGCGTGGATCGACACGAGCCGGCGCGTGCTAGCATCAGCCCGTCAAATAGTCGATAATAAACTTACGATGTCCTTCGATTGGTCGACTCGCTCGCGTCAGTATGTACAAATCCTCGATGAAACAGCGAAGTTCACTGACACGACTGCTGATCGCCTTTAGTGGCTCTTCGCGGATCGTGATGAATATTTTGCCGTGACGGGCGTTCATGCCGCTGTTCTGGCAGCACTTTCCCAGAGGATGCGCGTTTTGTAGTTCCGTGCGTTGGTGAATCCCCGGCCTATTCTTTTAGGCGTTTCATCGCGGTGTTGGCTTCGACTTTCGCTATTGTGGCGCCGGTGATAACGCGCACTTCGATCTCTTTCCACCAGCGGCAGATATGGCGCCAAAGCCGGTTCGTTTCGGGCTGCGCGGCTCGCCTCACGAATGCCTGCAGCTGGTCTTTCGCGGCCGCGGCGTCGGCGAGGGACCCGGTGACCAGCGGCATCCTTAGCGGCCGTTCATGGTTCCCGGGGAATCGTCTGCTGAGATGCCGGCCGTCAACAGGGCTCTTCGCGGTTGGTGGGGAATTGAGTTCGTGTCGTTGAAGACAAGGGGACCCGTGGCCCTGCTGGGATGAGTGTGTCTAAGCATTCAACCTGGAACAGGACCACGAGCCGTGATCGAGCCTACCGGGGTCGCAGCCGACGCTGCCACCATCCTTTTCAACCGGCCCGACTACCGCGTCATTTCCACCACCATCAATGCCGGCCGGCGGCAGGTCATCGTTGAAACGGAGCAGCCACCAGGCTGCCCGAGCTGTGGGGTCATCGCCAGGCGGCGGAAGGAGCGGCGGCTTCAGCGGCTCCGCGACATTCCCGTGGCCGGGTCGCTGGAGGTGCTCTGGTCCAAGTACCGCTGTATTGCGAGGAACGGGCCTGCGACGGGCTCTCGTTCTTTGAATCCACGCCGCAGGTGCCGCGCCGTGCGCGGTCCATGAGCAGACTTCGGGACCAGCTCGTGGATGCGGTCGTCCGTTCCGGCAGGGCGGTGTCGGAGACAGCTGCCGGCTTTGCGGTGTCCTGGTAGATGGTCCGGGCCGCAGTGACCGAGGCCTGCCTGCTGCGGCTGCCGGACATGGACAAGCTCAGCCCGCGGATGCTAGGCATCGACGAACACCGGTTCCGGTCGGTGGGCTACTTCCAGGCCCCGGGAACGAAGGCATGGACCAGGTTCGAGCCGTGGATGACAACCATCGTGGATTTGGACACCGGACAGGTGCTGGGCGTGGTGGACGGCCGGGACCACAAAAGTGTTGGGGACTGGCTGTTCGCCCGGCCGCTGGAATGGCGGCTGGCCGTGCAGGTCGTGGCGATCGATCCCTCGGCGACATTCCGAAAAGCGTTGCGGATGTGGCTGCCCCGCACCGCGGTCGATCGAGCCGGGTGGCTGCCCGGCAGCTGAGTATGCCGCCGCCGCGCAAACAGGAGCATGCGGTGGGCCCAGGCCGTGACGACGGCTCGAGGAAGTCTTCGCCGTCGATGATCCGACCGGCACCCTCCAAGCCGCGTGGAACATCAAGGAACAGCTCCGGGCGCCTGCTGCGCGCATCGGCTCCCTGGACGACGCCGCCGCGGCGAAAAACGAACTCGAGGAACTCGTGAAGAAAGCAGCCCGGCCGGAGACCAACAGGCTCTACCGCACCGTTTGCACATGGTGGAAAGAGAGGTGCTCATCGTCACCGGCGCCACGACCGGCAAGGTCGAAGCCAACAACACCGCCATCACGAACATCAAACGCACGGCTCCTGGGTACCGCAACGCGGCCAACTACAAATCGGTTATTCTCTTGAGAAGTGCCGTCCGGACGGCGGCACGCCACTCAAACCCGGGAACCATTTCCCCATGAACCGTGACACTCCTATTGACTGATTTCAAGAGTTGATGTCTCGGTTGGCTCCTGCAGTGTTTGGACGATGAGGGGGTAGAGCTGGCGGACGAGGTAGCGTTTGAGGCAGCGAACGATTTCCATTTTCGTTTTGCCCTCGGCGGTCCTTCGAGCAGCATAGTCTCGGGTTGTTTGGTCGTAGCGCAGCCGCACAATGACGATGTGATAGAGCGCCGAATTCGCTTGGCGGTCACCGGCTCGGTTTAGTCGGTGACGGTTCGTTTTTCCCGATGACGCCGGAATCGGGCTCACGCCGGTCAGTGCAGCGAATGCAGCTTCGCAACGGAGCCTTTCGGGGTTGTCTCCGGCGGTGATCAGCAGTTGGGCGGTGGTGTCTGGTCCGCAGCCGAACACGCCCATCAGGGCTGGTGCGTGGTCCTCGAGCAGCCGTTTCAGGTGCCTGGTCAGGTCCTGGATTTGCTCGGTCAGATCCAGCCAGCGCCGCGCGAGAAGGCGCAGGCTGTAGGCCGTGGCCTCGGCCGCGGTGACGGGCGTTTTCGTTGGTCTCGTTGTCGCCAATGCGGCGATCAGTTTGGTGTTTGGCAGGCCGCGGTATCGGGCCCGAAGATGTTCGGGTGCTGCGATCAACATGCCCTTGATCTGGTTGATCGTGGCGGTCCTGGCCGTCAATGCTGAGGACCTTGACGTGCGTAATACCCGCAGAGACTCCACGAGGCCGTCACCACCTTTTGGTGCAGCCGTTGCGCGCCCCGACAGCACTGCTTCGGCGGCCGAGTAAGCATCGAAGACGTCAGTCTTGCCCCGGAGCCTACGATCGAATCGGTTGGGCCGGTTGACTTCGAACACCTCAATACCGGCCTCGCGGACGACACGGGTGACCGAGGCCCCGTAGGAGCCGGTGCACTCGATACCGACGCTCACCAAGGCCGGCCACGTTCTCAGGAACCGTAATGCCGCGTGGTAACCAGCAGCGGTGGTGGGCACCTCCACATCTGCCAGCCGTTGTCCTGCAGCGTCGATAACGGCGATGTGATGCGTGTCGGCATGCGTGTCGATTCCGCCGTAGACCCTGATTTGCTTCTCGTTCACCATGGAAACTGCGCCCTTCCTCGTTGTTGGGTGCGCAGCTCGGTGGGCGTCAGTTAGTTCACTATCGGGGACTCGCCAGACTCCTATCAGGACATGACGGCCTGCCGGGCTGCACTTCGAAAATGAGCCAGGTCGGCCGACAGGTCACGGGAAGGACAATCACCAGGGGGTGACGTCAGAAGAGCCGAGAGTCAGACCCGCCTCACCAGACCATCCTGCATCCAGCAAGCCGAGGCCGCCACGTCCATCAAGGAGCCAGACCAACCGGGTCCACAACTCCATAGTGAATAGCCCTTTAGTGGGTTGATCTGTTGGCCGTCGCTTGAGTCCTCTAATGAGTAGTCCCGAGCCTCATCCGCGGAAAGCCCTACGAAGGCATGGAGCAGATGTTGACTCTGGAACTTAGCAATCGTCAAAGTTGGTAGTCGCTGGGAGGTGCCAGATAGAGAGCAGCCATAGAGAGGAGACCTCTGCTGACTAGTGCAGCAAAACTGACCCAAAGAGCACCGGCGACTTCACTGCTTGGTATTGATACGTACGCTATTACCGTAGCTACGATTACCGAAACGACGCTCGTGCAGAGCGCTTTGACATAACTGTTGGCCACGTTTAGCGCCATGGCGGAGAAAAACACGAGTGGAAGAACTGCCAAGGATCCGAACAGGGGAATAATTTCTGGCCACGTAAGTTGATAGGTTGGGCCCAAGATGATCGGCAGAATAACATAGGCGATAGCGCAAATCACGGCCGACAGCGGAATAAATGCGGCAGTCCAAAGTAGTGCTGTCGTTAGCACTGCCATAGGAAAAGACGGCGAGTCGGAAAGCAACTGTTTTGCCTTCGGAATCCAGGACTGGCTGACCGCATTCAAAAAGATCTCAACAACGACGACGACATAAAGTATTACCGCGAATTGCCCAACTTCTACTTCCGAGAAATACGCGGCAAGAAAATATTGGGGAATTGATGACAACAGGGACAATAGGCCCCAGGAAATACCAGTGGGAAGGCCAGCTCTGATCACTACGCTGTGATGATCCCACCGCCCCTGGGCGCTGGCTGACGTTTGTTCTCGTCTTAACAGCAGCGCATGGGCTGGTCGCTTCATGAGAAACAGGGTCGTCGCTGTTGACACCACTATCAGCGCTCCTATGACCACATACAAGTCGTGGAAGGTCACGAGTACTGCGATTCCAACACCGATGGTCAGAAGGGCGTTCGCGCTGAATGCCTTGAGTATCGTGGGTAACTCGCCGTAACGCTGAAGTGGCGCAGAGTAAAGTTCGGCTACGGAGTCTGCCGCGCGCAGCAGGCTCACCAACACGAGGACCGCGGTCGACTCCGGAACGAAAAGGACCCCGATCATTGCCGTCAAAAATATCGCTAGAGCCAAGGTGATCAGGCGCACTTGAAGGTAGGCTCTGAAGGGCTGGCTCCCGTGATGTGTCAGGTAAACAGTGCGTAAACCGAACTCACAAAGAACAAAGATCGGGGCGGTAACGGCCAGCGCCAGCGAGTAGCTGCCCAGCGTTTCCGGTGATCCGAGCCTGGCAAAGACAATCAAAAGCCCAGCTTGGCCAAGACTTCTAGACGCCAGTGCAAGGGTGAGCCATATGGTGCCCCTGATCATTTAACGAGGACCCGTGCCGAAACTCTTCGAACGGGATTAGTGACGTAGTAGCGGAGGTACTGGGCACCAATCCAAATGACATCTTTAGCAATAGCGACCGGCATAGGCACTCCGAGCGCCTTTCGCAGATTTCGCCGCTCGGCGAGAACCTTGGAAATATGAGTACCGTATGGTTTGGCGCCTCGGCTAAGCTGCCCCTGGTGAACGCGATATTGCGTGAGAAGATCTGGCAAAAGCGTGATCTTTCCGCGCTGCGCTAGCCGAAGCCATAGTAGATAGTCCTCCATTTGTGGCAATGGCTCGTAGCCTCCGACGAGATGATAGTCGTCGAGCCGGAACATCACAGCAGACTGGACAACTACGTTTTGCAGGAGGAGTTGGGACCGGACGTCGGCGTCAGGGCGAAAATGCATTTTGCCGATTGCCACTCCTGCACCATCGATCAACTCAGTCCCCGCGGTTACGGCCACGGTATCGGGATGCTCTTTCAAGAAATTTGCCTGCCGGAGGAGCCTGCCCGGCTTCGCAATATCATCTGAATCTAAGCGAGCAACAAACTCACTATTCGCTTCGGCCATCGCCTTACGAAGTGTAGCTCCAACGCCTAGACGAGTCGGATTTTTCAGGATGGTTACTCGTGGATCATCCATCCACGGGCGGTCTCCGTGCTCCCTAATCCCGTCAAAGATTACAATGAGTTGGAGTTTCACTTCGGTCTGGCTGAGTAGGGAGTCCAACGCCAGATCAAGCCAATGATCGAGGCTGATCGTGGGTACCACGACCGAGACGCATGGCTTTTGATCTGTTGTCATAGCGACGTTCCTTGTACTGGGCGACGAGAGGCGTCCATGCCCCTAACGGGTTTCTCGGGGCAGCGGCCGCGGTAGTTGCTTGGCGGCATCCGCTATAACGGTACTGGAATTCGATCGTTCGCACGAAACCTCCCTCATTCTTAGTACTCCTCGCCGCTTGCTGGCTAGTAGTCCCAAGTTCACTGTTTGATCCCATGCAGTCGACCCTGAGGGCCATGAGCTCCCCCCGATGCTGCTTGCGCTGGGGCGCAATGCGTATGAGCGCGATCATCTCGAGGCAGCTCCGTCTCGTGGGCCGTGAGCACCTGCTCGTCCAACTGCCCGGCGGAGGAAAGGTGTCAACGACCAGGACTTGACATTGCTGTAGCCAGAAAGCCGCCTCCGGGGTCGAACTGGCTATATTTTGGGGTGCGGGGCAGGCCAGACGCCTGGGGAATGCCGTGACCTGTTATGGCGTGATTGCAGCACCATTTACTGGCGACCAGGTAATGGTGCCATTTTGGAACCTTTGGCTGACGCTTCCGTCCGGCAGAGGACTGGTTTCGTTGGTGACGGGGTAACCGAGTTTGCCGTTTTCGTACCCGAGGGTGCCCCAGGCTGTTCGGATGGGGCCCCAGGTGGCGTAGGCGCCGACGCCGGGGGCGTAGTGGATGGTCCCGCCCTGGAATCCCTGATAGCAGCCGCCGCCGGTCAGACCGCAGATCTCGTTGGTGACGGGGTAACCGAGTTTGCCGTTTTCGTACCCGAGGGTGCCCCAGGCTGTTCGGATGCCGCCCCAGGTGGCGTAGGCGCCGACGCCGGGGGCGTAGTGGATGGTCCCGCCCTGGAATCCCTGATAGCAGCCGCCGCCGGTCAGACCGCAGATCTCG